>DATGGT010000072.1:0-249014 GCA_035308395.1 Terriglobales bacterium | reverse complement strand
ATCGCGGAACGCTTTGCCCCAAAGGCTCGTCGCTGCAGCAGGATATTCTCAACGAACGCCGTTTGTTGAAGCCGCAGGTGCGACGCCCGGGCGGCACGGATTGGGAAGACATATCGTGGGATCAGGCTTATGCGGAGATCGCACAAAAAGTTAAGAAGACGCGCGATGATTCATTTGTTGAGAAGGACGCTTCCGGTAAGACCGTGAACCGCTGCGAAGGCATCGCCTTTACTGGCGGATGCACTGACACTAACGAATTTAATTATCTCGTTGTAAAAAGTATGCGCAGCCTGGGGGTCTGCTACCTGGAAAACCAGGCCCGCGTTTGACACGGCCCAACGGTCTCCAGTTTGGGGCCCACATTCGGACGCGGCGCAATGACCAACGGCTGGGTCGACATCAAGAACACGGACATGATGTTGATCATGGGCGGCAACCCCGCCGAGAACCACCCCTGCGGCTTCAAATGGGCAGTCGAAGCCAAAATTCACCGTAATGCAAAGACCATCGTTGTCGACCCGCGTCTGACCCGCACTGCGGCAAACGCCGACATGTATCTGCAGATCCGCGCCGGAGCCGATATCGCTTTCCTCGGCGGCCTCATCAACTACGCGATCGCCAACAACCGCATCGCCAAAGAATATCTCGTCAACTACACGAACGCCGCCTTCATCATCAAAGACGGATTCTCGCTGCCCGAAGACGGTCTATTTTCCGGCTTCGATGCCGAGAAAAAGATCTACGACAAAAAGACATGGAATTACGAAGAAGGTGGAGATCTCGCCGGCAAAACAGTCGTAGCCACGCCCGCGGATAAGCCAACTCCTCCACTAGCACCGGGTGCCGCGCCGCCCGCGCCTGCGCTTCCAGCGAAGGTTGCCTATGATCTGACGTTGCAGCATCCGCGCTGTGTCTATCAACTGTTGAAGAAGCAATACGAGCGATACACGCCCGAAATAGTCGAACGCATCACCGGAATTCCGCAGGATCAGTTCCTCAAAGCCGCCGACCTGTTCACCTCCATACGCAAAGATGGCGACATGAAAAAAGTTGCCACCATCATCTACGCTGTCGGATGGACGCAGCACAGCTTTGGCACGCAGATCATCCGCACCGCCGCCGTCGTCCAACTTCTGCTCGGCAACGTCGGCCGCGCCGGTGGCGGAGTCAACGCCCTCCGCGGCCACTCCAACATTCAGGGCGCCACCGACATGGCGGGAATTTTCGACATCCTTCCCGGTTACTTGAAGATGCCAAATCCCACCGACCTGGACCTGGCCACTTTTGTGAAACGCACGACGCCAACCGAGTCCAAGCCCGATCCGTGGCAATCGTTCAATTACTATTCGAACACCTCGAAATTTGCCGTCTCTCTTCTGAAAGCGTTCTACGGCCCCGCGGCAACGAAAGAGAATGATTTTGCCTTCCACTATCTGCCCAAGATCGATCGCAACTATTCCTGGGTAAATATCTGGAACGACATGTATGAGGGCAAGATCAAAGGCATTTTCGCCTTCGGCATGAACGGAGTAATGATCGGCCCCGATTCCAACAAAAACATCGACGCGCTGAAAAAGGCCGACTGGCTCGTGGTTTGCGAAATCTATCCCGACGAGACCAGCGAATTCTGGCGCGCTCCCGGTATCACTGCGGACGACCAGAAAAAGATCAACACCACCGTGTATCGGCTGCCCGGTGCGGGCTTCGCGGAAAAAGATGGCACCTTTGTAAACTCCGCCCGCTGGTTGCAGTGGAAGAATGCAGCCGTACCGACGCCCGGGCAATGCAGGCTCGACCAGGAAATCATCGCCACTATCTTCTTGAAAGTTCGCGACCTTTATAAGAAGGAAGGCGGCAAATTCCCCGATCCTGTCCTGAACGCGACCTTCGCTTACACGAACCCGTATAACCCGTCGCTAAGTGAGGTCGCGAAAGAACTCAACGGCAAAGCGCTCGCCGACCTCACCGATCCAAAAACAAATACGACCATCAAGGCAGGCCAACAGCTCCCCGGCTTCGCCTGGCTCAAAGATGATGGCACCACGTCCTGCGGAAACTGGATCTACTCCGGATCATGGACCGAAGCTGGCGCCATGATGCAGCGCCGCGGCACCGACGACCCATCCGGCCTCGGCATTTATCCCAACTGGGGATGGTCCTGGCCCGCCAATCGCCGCGTCCTCTACAACCGCGCCTCGTGCGACATTGCGGGCAAGCCTTGGGATCCTTCACGTCGTCAAATTTGGTGGGATGAAGCCAAGCAAAGCTGGGTGGGCGTCGACGTCCCCGATTTCAAACCGGATTCCGCACCCAAAGATCACATGGGCCCCTTCATCATGAACCCCGATGGTATCGGACGTTTGTTCGTCCCCCTCGGCGGCCTCAACGACGGACCTTTCCCCGAGTTCTACGAGCCGATTGAAAGCCCGCTGGCGAATCTATTGCATCCGAATCAGTCCAACAATCCGATCGTCAAAAAATATAAGACTGACATGGACAAGTACGCGCCCGTCGGCGGCGACTACAACGTCATCTGCACCACCTACCGTCTGACCGAGCATTACCATTATTGGACCAAGAATAATCCGATGAACGTCCAGCTCGTTCCCGAACCGTTCGTCGAGGTTCCAGCAGAACTCGCCGATCGCATGGGCATACGCGGCGGTGAAAAAATAAAAGTCTCGAGCATTCGCGCCACGTACATTGCGAAAGCGATGGTCACGCGCCGCATCCATTCCATGAAAATCGATGGCAAGGAGACGTTCCAGATCGGCATCCCGATTCACTGGGGCTTCCGAGGCATCGCAGAAGATGAAGACAAAACGGCGAAGACGCTGACGAATCAGCTGACGCCAACCGTAATCGATCCAAACGCGTTCACACCCGAATTCAAGGGCTTTTTGGTGAAGATCGAAAAAGTGTAAGCGCTGTCAGCCGTCAGCTATCAGCTCTCCGAGCGTTCGAGAGAAGCTGAGAGCTGACGCCAGAGAGCGGACAGCTGAAAGCTAACAATGCCAGACCGCAAGGCACTACAAGCCGAACAGATCTCGGGCCACTCCGGCTCCTCGTCCGGCCGCGGCATGCAGCGCGACCTCGAAGTCTGCAAGCTGATCGACACAACCACCTGCATCGGATGCAAGGCTTGCGAAGTGGCCTGCGTCGAGTGGAACGACATGCCGTTCACTCCGACCACCTTCGATAACACCTACCAGACGATGCCTGAAACGACAGCGCATTTCTGGAACCTGATCAAGTTCAACGAACACCAGAACGCGGATGGCACGATCCAGTGGCTGATGCGCAAAGATCAGTGCATGCATTGCGCCGACCCCGGATGCCTGGCCGCTTGTCCCGCCGATGGCGCAATCGTCAAATACGCCAACGGCATCGTCGATTTCAATCAGGAAAACTGCATCGGCTGCGAATTCTGCGTCTCCGGATGTCCCTTCAACATCCCGCGCTTCAATCCCGAAACCAAGCGCGTTTACAAATGCACCCTCTGCGCCGACCGTGTTGGCGAAGGCCTGGAACCTGCCTGCATCAAGGCATGTCCCACAGGCTGTCTGAAATTCGGCAGCAAAGACGACATGAAATTCATCGCCGAAGAGCGCGCCAAACAACTGCGCGACAATTTCGGATGGCAGAATGCCGGCGTCTACGATCCGCAATCTGTCGGCGGCACACATGTGATCTACGTCTTGCATGACGCCACCGATCCCGAGCGCTACGGCAACCTGCCCAAGAATCCGACCATCCCGTGGAGTTACACGTGGTGGAAATGGCTCGCCAAGCCCGTCCTCGGAACCTTCGCTCTGCTCGGCGGACTCGGCATCTTCTTTCATCACGTGACCAACGGCCCGCGCGTGCCGCAACCTGAGCCTCCCGAAAAGGATGGCGTAAATGTCGGAGGTCATGACTAATGTCTAGCCTGTGTGGCGCAGACACTCCTGTCCGCGAAAAGTCTGGACCTCTGCACAACTGCTTGCGGGAAGGAGCATCCTGTGTCCACTAACGCAATCGACCGTTTCGATGACAAAGCCCGCGCAACCTTCGAGCACGCCGGCCGCACCACCATCTATCGCGGAGAATTACTGCGCCACCCCGTCTACACGCGAGTCCTCCATTGGACGGTCGCCCTCTTCTTCTTTCTCGCTCTCTTTACCGGCTTCGCCCTCTATCTCCCATTCCTATTTCACTGGATCACCCCGCTCTTCGGCGGCGGCCAACTCACCCGAATCCTGCATCCTTATTTCGGATCAGCCTTCGTCTTCTTCTTCGCTTTCCAGGTAATGAACTGGCTCGATCGCATGCTCTGGAAACCGAACGATTCGCGCTGGATGCGCAACGTCCGCCAGATCGCCAGCGGCGAAGAAAAAATGGATCCACCGGAAACCGGCTTCTTTAACGCCGGTCAAAAACTTCTCTTCTGGGAAATTGTTTGCGGCTGCATTCTTTACATCATCAGTGGAACCATCATGTGGGCAGGCGCCCGAACCTTCGGCGCAATCGCAGTAGCCGTCAGCTATGTCGTCCACGACATCGCTGCAATCGTGATGTTCGGCGGAGTCCTAATCCACATCTACCAAAGCACCATCGGCGAACCCGGGACTCTCCAGGCAATGATTCGCGGCGCGGTCACCGAAGCTTGGGCTTGGACTTTCCACCCCGCCTGGTACAAACAGGTGACGGGACGCGACCCGCAACAAGCCTACGAAGAGGCACGCCGCCAGATGCCCGGCAGCAAGCCCTAGAAGAGGCGTCCTCAACGTCAAGTGCCGCGATCGGATCGGAGCCGAGAGCGTACCAACCAACCGTTTGCTTGAAACCCTACTTGTGCCGAATTTCCTCCGGCGCCCGCGTCCGATCCAACGGAAGAACTTGCAGTTGCCATTTAACCGGGACCGACTTGGGCACGAAACACTCAGTCTTGTTGCACGCCTGGTATTCGAGCTTGCCTGAGATTTCGAAGACTCTCCCGTCTTTTCCGAGCGAGCCCCAAAACTGCGCCCCAGAACTCACTTTAACGTCCTGGCTGATGCGGAACGTCCCTTCGAAAACGGGCACGCGCTCCTTGATCGCTGGCATATACAGTATCTGCGACTTCGGGAAAGTCGGCGGTGTTAGCTCCAACTCCGGGATTGGATCGATCACCAGCTTGATCGGCTTGTAGCCCTGAGCGCCGGGCGCATAAACATGCACGTCCGGCGGCAGACGCACCTCGGCAGTAATGGTGATGCGAGTGCCAGGAACGCCTATGCGATCGGATTGTTCAAGCGCCAGTTGAAGATTCGGCGCATCGACGGTTTCGATTACCTCTTGACCTAATTCCGGAAAGAGCTTGGCAATAACGCTGTTTCCAGTAATCCGCTCGCGGTATCGCGCATCGAAGAATTTTTCACGAATGATGCCTTTCGTATCGATGAAGAAGTATCCGGGGCGGGCAAAACCCTTCTGCATCCCCGTTGCTTCCGGATTGAGCACTCCGTACTCTTTGATCGTTTTCGAGTTCGGATCTCCAAGCATCGGGTACTCGATCTTGTGGCGATCGGCAAAGAACTTCAGGATCTCTTCCGAGTCATAGCTAATAGCTGCCAGCTTAACGCCTTGCTTCTCGAATCGCGGAAACGCACTCTGCAGCTGGACCAGCTGCCCTTTGCAGAACGGTCACCAGTCGGCGGAACGGAAAAACAGAAGAACAGTGCCGCTCGATCCTTTCAATGTCTCGAGCGTTTGCGTTCGGCCAAACTGGTCGCGAATCGAAAACGCGGGAGCCTTCTGGCCGACCGCCAGGCCAATCGACATCAACTCCACGGACGCCACGCGAATCGCATCCTCATCGAGTGTTCCACGGACGGTCACCGTGTCTCCGACATGGGCCGTCACCGATTCCTGCGGCTCCAGGCTGTACATGACGCGGGTCGTATCGTTATAGAGTGCCAGCTTCGCGCCCGGTACATTCTTCATGCATTCGGGAGATTCGTTGAAAGCCTCGTCGGCGTTGCAACTGCTCGAGACCAGGATTCCTGACCAAGATCCGGCGTTAGAGACGGCGACTTGGCCACCAAAGGCCAGGGGCGCGAGGGCAAGACAGGTCGATAGACAGAGGAAGAGTCGTGCGGTTGAACTGGGGCTTTTTAACGACATCACTTTGCGGCCTTCATTTTTTTTGTGGAATTGCAACCACTCTTTACCAGGCTTTCGGGCTACAGATATAGAGACGCAATCCAGTCTAATGCGTGGCACGCGTTGCCGAAGCGTCAATCTTGGCGCGTTTGAAAGAGAATTCCAAAATCCATTTCCTGACGTCGGACTCGCCCGCTGGCGCCGGCGTGAACTTCCAATCGTTGGCAGCCTCGAGCGCAAGCCGATCGAAATAGTGGCTTGCTCTTCCACTTTCGATCTTGGACACTTCCACATTGCCGGCGGGATCAACCGTAACTCGCACACGCACCTTGATCGTGCCGTGGATCGTCCGGCGCGCGTGGTCCGACACCTCGGGCAGAACACGTCGCACGACTCCGTTTTGACTGTCGGATGGTGAAGTCGCGGATACTGAACTCGTGTGATCGCCCGGCTCGGGCGAGACTGGCGCGGTTTGGGCCGTGGTCCCGGACGACGCCTGGGATGATTGGTTGTCGGATGGGCTAGAAGTTTTATGCCGCGCTGCGAATGCGATCAAGGCAATAACCACTGCTGCCGCTAGTACCGCATAAGGCCATTTGGCCGAAGATTTCGGGATGGGCGAACCCGACGGCGAGGATGCTTGCGCAGTTTTTGGTTGCGCCGACGAGGGTTGCGCTGTCTTTGACGCTGCGACTTTCGCTTCCGGCGCCTTTGCTTGCACGACCGGCGGCACAGTGCGTCCGAGCTCCAGCCGATTGGAAATTTGTCCTACTGTCCAACGCTTCCCTGGGTCGATTTGCAAACAATTCGTGGCAATCTCCCGGAACGGTTCCGGCACACCCACAGGCACTTCTGGAGTCTTTACCGATGTGCGATCCCAATCAGGCAAGCGCTGTGTCAGTACGGCGACGAGCGTCGTTCCAAGTTGCCAGACATCGCCCGCCGTAGAAGCAACGCCCGTTGTCGCTTCCGGAGGATCGATGGCGCGCGGCGCGCTGGCAACACCCTCCTTCTCTCCGGCGACTTGCAACGAATCCGTTGAAAGCTTCACATCGTCGCCAATGGCAAGAATGTTCGCCGGCTGAATGCTGCCGTGCACGAAGCCCTTGTCATGGACAAACTGCAGCGCCTGTAGCACCGGAGGCAGCATCCCGCGCGTTTCTTCAGCCGTCAGTGCCCGCTCGGGCAGAATCTGCGCCAGGTTTTCCTCGGCATACTCCTCGACCACGTACAACAGTTGTGTACCGTCGAGGTCGCACCGCCCCGCTTCAAAAATACGAATCAGATTCGGATGATTCCATTCACGAATCGAGTTCCATCGCGCCAGTTGCTTCTCCGCGCCCCGATCGGCTGAAAAAAGATCGGCGGAAATCAATTTGATGGCAGCCTTGCCAGAACCCGCCCCGCTCGACCGCGTGGTAAGAAATACAGCGCTGTGATCGGAGCCGCCGAGATAGCTTTCCAGCGTAAATTTTCCGGCGACGTCGCGTCCCGTCCATTGCTTCCACAGCTCGCTCATATCTCTCGTTCGTCTCCAGCGCTTGAGGTCCGAATTTTGAATGCGCTTTTTCTTGCCGATGGCAGCAGCCCGCTATTGTATGGGAAGTTGCGCATCACAGGTCAAGTCGGTTGGCCATCCACACCAGTTCTCGATCGCTAGAATTTGGAGATCAAGATGAAGATCATCCCCGCGCCGCGACACAAAACTTCCTCGCCGCACTCTACAATGCACTTTACAATAATCGGATGGCGAACATCCCAGCGGAAATCCACGGTCAGAAATACATCAGCCTTGCGACCTTTCGAAAGAACGGAGTGGCCGTATACACGCCCATCTGGTTTGCCGAAGACAACAACAAGATTTATTTCATGACCAACAGCAAGCTGGGAAAGTGCAAACGCATCCGCAACAACCCCATCGTCAAGATCGCTCCCTGCACGATTCGCGGCAAGATCACCGGGCCCGAGTTTCCCGCGACCGCGTGTTTTCTGCCGGCGGAAGAATCCGGTCGTGTACGCCGTCTCATCAATGCCAAGTATTGGCTGGCTCGTGTCCCTCTGCTCTGGCGTAACACCGATACATACATCGAGATTGCTCCCGCATGAAACAACAGTCATAAAGCGACAGTATCGACTCTCGCTCCAGACACAACCCGCTGTGATCCGTGACGTTTACGGTGGCCGCTACACCCTGTTACCATCGAAAGTTGTTTTAAGGGTTCCACATTCTTTCAAAGCACTCAAATTTCCCTCGGAGGAACAATGGCCGTAAAAGTTGGTATTAACGGATTTGGACGCATCGGACGCAATGTTCTGCGCACCGCGCTCGCCGACAAAAATCTGGATTTCGTCGCGGTGAACGATCTCACCGATCCAAAGACGCTGGCTCATCTCCTGAAATACGACTCGATTCTCGGCAACCTGCCGAACACGATTACCGCCGGCCCCGACAGCATTTCGATCGACGGCAAAGTTATCAAGGTTTTCAAAGAGAAAGACCCCGCCGCTCTTCCGTGGGAATCGGTTGGGGCTCAGGTGGTAGTCGAATCCACCGGACGCTTCACCGACGCCACTGACGCCAAAAAGCATCTCCGCGGCAGCGTCAAGAAAGTCATCATCTCCGCTCCCGCGAAAAATGAAGACCTCACAGTGGTTCTCGGAGTGAACGACGAAAAATACGATCCCGCGAAGCACCACATCGTTTCGAATGCATCCTGCACCACCAATTGTCTCGCTCCCGTAGCCAAGGTGATCAACGACACCTTCAAGATCGTCAGCGGCACCATGACCACGATTCACTCCTACACCAACGATCAGGTGATCCTCGACTTCCCGCATAAGGATTTGCGCCGCGCACGCGCTGCCGCGCTCAACATGATTCCGACCACGACGGGCGCCGCCAAGGCACTCAAACTGGTCGTCCCCGAACTGGCTGGCAAGCTCGACGGTTTCTCCATGCGCGTGCCCACGCCTAATGTCTCGGTGGTCGACCTGGTTGTCTGGGTCGAGACCAAGACGACCAAGGAAGACGTCAACGCCGCGCTGAAGAAAGCTTCCGAGGCTGGTCCGCTGAAGGGATATTTGGGCTTCGAGGAGAACGAACTGGTTTCGTGCGACTTCAGGGGAGACTCGCGTTCGTCGATCGTAGACGCCCCGATGACTCTGGTCGTTGGCGGCAACTGCGTCAAGGTCATCGCCTGGTATGACAACGAATGGGGATATTCCAGCCGCGTCCGCGACCTGATCAACCTGATGTCGGCAAAGGGTCTCTAACTCCAATCGTCGCTAGTCGTTTGTCGTTGGTCGTTCGCGATTCTGATTCGCGGACGGCCAATAACAAGCGACCGGCACGACGCCAACGACTCCATCGGTAAATGCCCAACGACCAACGACCAAAGACCAACGACGGGGTTTTCCATGTCCAAACTTTCCATCCGCGATCTTCCGCTTAACGATCACCGCATTTTCATGCGTGTCGATTTCAACGTTCCGCTCGACGACGGCCGGGTCATGGACGACACCCGTATCCGCGAAACTCTCCCGAGTATCGAGTACGCCCTGCGTCATGGCGCGCGCCTGATTCTCGCCTCGCACCTCGGACGCCCGAAAGGCAAGCCCAATCCGAAGCTCAGCCTGAAGCCGGTGGCCGAGCGCCTGCGTATGTTGCTCGACAAAGAATTGTCGCGTGGAGAAAACGTCGGCTTCTGCCCGCAATGCGTTGGCCCCGAAGCCGAAGAGATGGCGTTGAAGCTCGAGAAGGGCCAGGCTCTGTTGCTGGAGAATCTGCGCTTTCACGCTGAAGAAGAAAAGAACGACGAACATTTTTCCCAGCAACTGGCCAAACTCGCCGAGTTCTATGTCAACGATGCTTTCGGAACGGCGCACCGCGCCCACGCGTCGACGGTCGGTATCACGAAATTTGTCCAGAAATCAGCGGCTGGGTTGTTGATGGAAAAGGAGTTGCAATATCTGGGGCGAGTTCTCCTGGCTCCCGAACAACCCTTCGTTGCGATTTTGGGCGGCGCGAAAGTCAGCGACAAGATCGGAGTCATTCAGAACCTCCTCAGCAAAGTCGATGTCCTCATCATTGGCGGCGGCATGGCCTACACATTTCTCAAGGCCCAAGGGCACTCGGTCGGCAAGAGTTTAGTCGAAGAAGACAAAATCGACCTCGCCAAAGACCTGCTGCATCAGGCCAAATCTCGCAAGATCAAGTTCCTGCTGCCGACCGACCACGTCATTGCCGATCGCGTAGAGGCCAGCGCGACGCCAAAAGTTCTTAAACCGGGTGAGCCGATCCCCGACAACATGATGGCCCTTGATATCGGCCCGCAGTCAATCGAAGCATTTGCCGAGGAAATCGCGAGCGCCCGCACAATCGTTTGGAACGGCCCAATGGGAGTTTTCGAATTGGCGCCGTTCGCGAAAGGCACGTTCAAGATCGCCCAGGCCGTCGCGGACAACGCGGCCGCCATAACCATCGTCGGCGGCGGAGATTCCGTGGCCGCGGTCAAAGCAGCCGGCGTGGCCGATAAGATCACGCACATCTCGACCGGCGGCGGCGCATCGCTCGAATTTCTGGAAGGCAAAAAGCTGCCCGGAGTGGAAGCGTTGACCGACAAGAAGTAGGCTTAGCCTTTGGCTCTTAGCTGGGCATCGCTTCAGCCATGCCGCAAGCACTTTGACGAAATGCCCTTTAGGGCCGCTCGAAGGATTACCTCTTGCCTGAATCCGACATCATACCGCGCGGCAAAGATTACACCATGATGTTGCGAATCGGCGACCCCGACCACATTCGCTTCCTCCGAGGAGACCTCACCGAATACGATGCCGACGCCATCGTCAATGCAGCCAATTGTGATTTGCTGCCCGGAGGCGGTCTCTGCGGAGCCATAAACTTCAAAGGTGGGCCGGAGATTTTTCGAGAGTGTGCGCATATTCGTCGCGTAAACGGGCCTCTAGAGCCGGGAGGCGCCGTAGCCACCACCGGCGGTCTACTTCCCGCGAAACATGTGATCCATGCGGCCGGTCCGGTCTGGGAAGGTGGCACCCACAGCGAGGCCAGGATTCTCGCCCGGTGCTATCGCGAGTCCATGCGTGTCGCAGACGAACTGGAGTTACACTCAATAGCATTTCCCGCGATCTCCACCGGAATTTTCAGATATCCGGTTGAGCAAGCTGCCTGGGTCGCAATTCCCACTGTCATCGATGCTCTAGCGACCGCAAAGCATCTGGTAATGGTTTCCTTCGTTCTGTTCGACAACGTCACGCGCGACATATTCGCCGATACCGCTCTAGCCCAACGTCAGCCTGCATCTGGCAACCCCTACGAGGTTTCAATCGCAATATGACCAGAAAAAAACTCATCGCCGCCAACTGGAAGATGTTCAAGACGCCCGACCAGACTCGAGATTTCTTCCGCGATTTCCTTCCCCTGGTGCAGGGCCATGACCGCGACGAAATCGTCGTCTGCCCCACCTACCTCGCGATTGACGCTGCCCTGCACGCCGTCAGGGGAACCGCCGTCGCGATAGGCGCGCAAGATGTCTACTGGCAATCAGAAGGCGCATTCACCGGAGAAATCTGCGCCAGCATGTTGGTCGCGGTCGGCGTCACACACGTCCTCATCGGACACTCCGAACGCCGCCAGTATTTCGGCGAGACCGACGACACCGTAAATCTCAAGCTCAAATCGGCGCTCGAAGCCGGGCTCGTCCCCATCGTCTGCGTCGGCGAGGTTCTCGAAGAGCGTGAAGCCGGACTCACCGACGACGTGCTGCGCCGCCAGTGTCTGCGAGCCTTCAACAAAGTCTCGGCGAAAAAAGCTGCCCACATGGTAGTCGCCTACGAACCGGTCTGGGCCATCGGAACCGGAAAGACTGCGACTCCGCAAATGGCAGCGGACGCTCATGCCATCATCCGCGGCGAAACCGCCGATTCGTTCGGACAGGAATTCGCCGACCAACTCCGTATCCTCTACGGTGGCTCCGTCAAGCCAGAAAATGCGCAGGCTCTGATGTCTCAGGAAGAAATCGACGGCGCTCTGGTCGGTGGAGCGTCGCTCGATCCGAAATCGTTCGCCGCGATCGTCAAGTACTAGAGTTTCGAACAAAAGTTCGGCACAAAGTTCCGCACAAATGCGAGCCGCCAGCAGAAGAGCTAGCACGGTGGGAATTCTCCGGCCGCTTTCGGGTCTACAATAGAGAAATCACCAGGGCCACTCCGTCTTCAACCTCACTCGGTTGAAATTTGTTCGCAACATAGGAGGTCACATGCCCGATCTACTCGCACAACTAAAACAAAAATACCAACCGGTGCTCGACGTGATTCAGAAGGAAGGCGCCGAACTGCAAAATGTCAATCTTGACGGAAATCAACTCTATCTGAAAGCCACCGCAGTCTCCGAAGCCAGCAAAAACCGAATCTGGGACGCGATCAAAGCGGTCGATCCCACCTTTGCCGATCTGAAACACGACATCCAATTCCGCCAGGGCAACCAGACCTACACGGTGGAACCCGGTGACAACCTGTCGAAGATCAGCAAGCGGTTTTACGGAGACCCCAACAAGTACGCAACCATTGTGAAAGCCAACAACATCTCCGATCCTGACAAGATCAAAGCGGGACAAGAATTGATCATTCCAGCAGCCTGAATCAGTCCGGCACCTGCTCGCAAGAGCGGGTGCCGGGTTTTCACAAATCGACTCCACAAATCGACGGCACAAATCGACCTCCGCACCCGTGATTGCTATAATTGCCCTCGCTTTTAGTCGAGAGGCACCCCCCATGCCGCCAAAATTCAAAAGTGCGTCCGCTGTACTATTGATCGCTCTTTTCCTGCTCCAGGATTTCGGTCCCGTTCTCGCCGCACAGAGTCAGCCTCTTTCGCCGCAAGAGCTGGATCAGTTGCTCGCTCCGATCGCGCTCTACCCCGATTCGCTGTTATCGCAGATCACAACTGCGTCCACCAATCCGCAGGAGATCCTCGACGTCGACAACTGGCTCCAGGACAACCAGGGGTTAACCGGCGGCGCCCTGACATCTGCGGCCGAGCAAGCGGGGTTCGATCCTGCCTTCATCGCCCTTGTAAATTTCCCCGACGTCATCGAAATGATGGCGCAGCACATCGACGACTACGCGGCTATCGGAGACGAATTTTCGCGAGATCAGGACGCCGTCTCTGCTTCGATCCAGCGCCTGCGCAACCAGGCCTATAACGCCGGATCGCTGCGCAGCAATTCCCAGCAGCAGGTTGTGGTCCAGCAGGATGCGGGTCAAACGTTCTACGTCATTCAGCCCGCCAACCCGCAGGTCGTCTATCTTCCGCAATACGATCCCACCGTCGTCTATGTCGGACCGCCCTCCGGCGGCGTGGTCGCAGCTTCGCTCATTTCCTTCGGCGTCGGAATCACGATCTCCGCACTGTTGGTCAACAACCAGCCCTGGGGATGGGGTGGCTGGGGATGGAACTGGACCTCCCGCCGCGCATATTACAACCACGGATATTGGGGAGGATGGGGACCCAATCCCTACCGCCCACCTCGACCCTGGTACCGCCCGCGACCGATCCCGTGGCGCAACCGGCCCGGATACGGTGGCGATTGGCACTACCGCCCGCCAAATTATCGTCCGCCCGGTCGCCCCGGAACTCGCCCGCCCGGCTACAACCGCCCACCGTACCGTCCGGGTAATCCTCCGGGAGACAATCGGCCCGGCAAACCCGGCGGTAATCAGCCCGGAAAGCCGGGAGACAATAAACCGGGAAAACCAGGTGACAATCGTCCCGGCAAACCCGGTGATAATCGTCCAGGAAAGCCGGGAGACAATCGCCCCACTCCACAGCCGCAGCCCGGCAAGCCCGCTCCGACTAAGCCTGGCCCGACCAAGCCTGCTCCTCCAACGATTCAGCCGGTTCGTCCGACGCCGTCGCCGGATACGAAGCCTAAGCCGACGCCGTCAAAGCCGAATCCGCAGCCTAAGCCCATGCCGGCAAAACCGGCTCCGTCAAAGCCCGCTCCGGCCAAACCCGCTCCTCCAACGACTCAGCCGGTTCGTCCAACACCGTCACCCGGGACGAAGCCGACACCCATGCCGGGTACAAAACCCACACCGACGCCGTCAAAGCCGAGTCCGCCGCCCAAGCCCATGCCGGCAAAACCCGCGCCGACCAAGCCTGCTCCCCAGCCGAGACCAACGCCGAAACCGACGCCACAACCAAAGCCCCAGCAACCCCAACCTTCATCGAAGCCGGCCCAAGGCCGGCCGGCGCCGCCTAACAAAGCTGCGCCAAACCCAAAACCTGCGGACAAAACGCAGCCGCCTCCGCAGGCGCGATAAAATGTGCAGACATAGAATGTACAGATAGAGACAAAGAACCTCGTCGAACGTCCAAACTTAGAATGTCCACGCTCCGAATGTCCGAACACCGAATTTCACAATTATGACAACCGCATCCTTCGTCCATAACGCCGCCGCCTTCGTCTTCTTCTGCTTGCTCGCCGTATGCGCTCTAGCCGCCGACAAGCCCACCGAGATCAAAGGAGGCAACGGAATCATCCTTCCTCCGCCGCCTCCAACCGAAGCACAGCCGGTGACCGACACCGTGCAAGGCGTTCAGCTCACCGATCCCTATCGCTGGCTTGAAGATGGCAAGAGTCCGGCGACCCGCGCCTGGATCGACGAGCAGATGAAGTACACCGAGAAGTATCTTTCGCAGGTCAAGATCCGGCCGGAAATCGTCAGTGAACTCACCAAGCTCGAACGCGTCGAGACTTTCTCCATCCCCTTCGAGCGCGGCGGGAATTATTTCTTCAAAAAGCGCAGTGCCGATGAGAACCAGGGCTCCATCTACATCCGCCGGAGTTTGCACGGCAAAGATGAATTAGTCGTCGATGCCACCAAACTCAGCACCGACCAGAACACCTCCGTCCAAATCAACGACGTCTCCAAAGACGGCACTCTCCTGGTTTACGGAATTCGTTCCGGCGGCGCCGACGAAGAGTCCGTCCACTTTCTGGTGATCGACAAAGATGATGTCGCAAAGAATCACGAACTCGCCGACACTCTTCCCTCCGCTCGCTATCAGGGAGTTCAACTCAGCCCCGACAAACAAGGCCTCTACTACGCGCGCTTCGATCCCACCGGAACCCTCGTCTTCTATCACCGGTTCGGCTCCGCAAAGAGCGACGATCTGATTTTCGGTAAGAGTGTAAATGGCGAAACTTTAGGACCTATGGAACTGATCGGCACGGAAGTTACCGAAAACGAACGCTATCTAATGATCGTCGTGATCCACGGCGTCCCACCAACTCGCGTCGATATCTATGTAAAAGACCTGCGCCAGCCCGATTCGCCGATCCGCCCTTTGGTCCACGGAATCGACAGCCGGTTCAATGCCACGAACTACGAGGACGACTTCTTTGTTCTCACCGACTACCAGGCCCCGAATTATCGTGTCGTAAAAATGTCTTTGGCTGAGTCGCAGCCGCAGCAGTGGAAGACGATCGTGCCTGAAGGCAAGGAGGTCATCTCAGACATCTCGATCGTCGGCGGAAAACTCTTCGCCACCGGATTGCACGATGTCGCGACCGACACCCGCATCTTCACCCTCGACGGCGTACACATCGGAGATCTCGACTATCCGACCATCGGATCCGCCACTTCCCTTTCGGGCCACGCCGATTCGCATTCCATAGAAGGCTTCTACAGCTTCGAGTCCTTCATCATTCCGCCAACCATTTATCGCTACGACGTTTCCACCGGAAAGACTGAAGTCTTCGCCAAGCCGAACGTGCCGTTCGCTTCCGATCAGTACGAAGTGAAGCAGGTCTTCTACAAGTCGAAAGACGGCGCCACCATCCCAATGTTCATCTCGTCAAAAAAAGGAGTAAAGCGCGACGGCAGCACGCCCACGCTCATGTTTGCCTACGGCGGCTTTCTCGTGGACCTGACTCCAGCGTGGAACCCCGAATACGCCTGGTGGATGGAACAGGGCGGCTTCTACGCGCAGCCGAACCTGCGCGGCGGCGGCGAGTACGGAGAGAAGTGGCATCAGGCGGGAATGTTTGAACACAAGCAGAATGTTTTCGACGACTTCTTCTCTGCCGCTGAATTTCTGGTCGACGAAAAATACACTCGCACCGATCGTCTCGCAATTCGCGGACGCTCGAACGGCGGCCTGCTTATGGGCGCTGCCATGACCCAACACCCGGAAATGTTCGGAGCCATCTGGTGCGGCTACCCGCTGCTCGACATGATCCGCTACCAGAATTTCCTGGTCGGCAAATGGTGGACGACCGAATACGGATCATCCGACAATAAAGACCAGTTCCCTTACCTGCTGAAATACTCGCCGTATCACAACGTGAAGCCCGGAATGAAATTTCCCGCCATCATGTTTAACACCGGAGACAGCGACACCCGAGTCGACCCTCTCCACGCGCGCAAGATGACCGCACTCGTTCAAGCCGACAACGTCAACGACCGCCCAATTCTCCTCCACTATCAAACCGTCAGCGGCCACAGCGGAGGCGTTTCCGTCACGCAAGCAATTACAGACACCGCCGACGAATTATCGTTCCTATGGAACGAGGTGGCCGGTCAATAACCGTGTGGCGCGGACATTCCTGTCCGCGAAATGTGTGTGCATTTGGGTGGCGCAGCGCTTCAGCGCTGCGTTTGGGTAGTAATAGGGGGGCTCAAACCTCAGCGCTCGCATACAAGCGTCAGGTAGTGCCTCAGTTTGAAATCTCAGAGAGTAGATCGACGGCGCGACCTATGCGATGCTCGTTTCGTGGCCAAACGTCCGCGTGATCCCGCCCAGCTAGCCAAGCAGGTCTTCGATATTGCTATCGGCGAAGCTGAGGATACCATCAGCGAATCGAAGCGTCGTCCATCGGGGCGGCAGGCTAGCGGTAAAAAGGGAGGTCCCGCAAGAGCGGCTGCGCTCATGCCGACTCAACGGCGAATAATTGCACAAAAAGCGGCTACTGCTCGGCGGAAACATTCAATGACTGAGAAAAAAGGGAAGGCGAAGTCGGAGCATCTGAAAGAACATTCAGGTGTTCCTCGATGATTTTCCCATCCGCCAGACCCTTCATTAGCACATAAGGCTGCATCATCGGTTCCACGAAACTGTACTGAAATCTGCGCTTCTTACCTTCCTTTTTCAAAACAGGCCCGCGCTCATCTTGTGAAAACTTGTCTAAATGCCTGATGTAGGCTTCGATTTTTACTGGTTTCTTCAATATTTTAGATAGGGGGATTCGCACATCCTTGGCCCCAAATAGTCCGTGTTCGTCTGTTGAAAGCGCACAGGCTAGAAGAACCTCTTCGAAAGTACTTTCCATGGCGCTATGAGTAGCACGCCTATAGGCAGTTCCAAGGCTCTGTGATTTTTCGTCTGTTGCAATCTTGAGAGCCGTCTCATAGTCATGCCGGGTAACATGGCGACGACCTGCGTCAATCGCGGCGAGGAGGGAATGCTTCGCAAGTAAATGTGTAAAATGCGGCAGGCCCTTCGAAAGATCAACAATCCGTTGATCTAGTCCCTGCTCCAATGTGAGTTCAGGGAGACGTGCCATTCCCTTTTGGATGAGTTCCAGCAACTCAACTCTCAACATTCTCGGCATGGGTATTTGTATTAGCGCCCTGTCGATGGAACTGTGCTCGCGAATGAGTTGTTCGACAGAATCCGCAACGCCAACAAGTACAAGGGTCGTAGGAACATTTCGGTCGGAGAGGGTCTTTATTGTGTCTGCCATGCCGACGGCGACTGATTCATCAACCCGATCGTATTCGTCGATCACAATGATGCTTGGGCGGGTGACTTTGCGAAGAATATTCCGGATGTCTTCTCCATTGGGATTGTGCTCAGGGAGAGACATGATTAGCTCATTTGTTTTAGTCATCTCTTCCAATTGTCGAAATATCTCCAGCCAAATTTCCGTAAACGTCATCGATACGCTGCAATTGAGCTGAACTGGAAGGTAGTTCTGTTGCCCTGAAGCAAATACCATGTCGTAGACAAGATTCGCTAACGAGCTCTTGCCGACTCCGCGTTCCCCATAGATTGCGGCGTGCTGCCCTGGCGAAACTACGGCCTCTAGAACCTTAGTGATCTGTTGTGCTCGTCCGGCCAGCAAGTCGAGACGACTGACCGGGAGGCCGGGAGTAAATGCCGTGAGCACGGCAGTTCTTAGCCGCATGGACTCATCAATGCCGTTGGGGTGCGCCGTGCTGTCTGCCATTAACCGCTCCTTGCGTGATAACAACTATACAATACCGGATACCTTAGTGAAAGTATTAGTACATTGCGCGTACTTTACGCTTGACTTCCAACTGACGCACTACCAACCGTAAGAATCCCTTGACCTAAGCCCTCATCCTTGCCACACTCGGCTCACCGTGCCCAGAATAGACCCGGAGAGACCGAGTCTCGGAGCGATAAGTCTTTATTCTTGAAGACTTTGCCTGTAAGTCTCATGGTTTGAAGATTTTGGCGAGAATTTTTCGCTAAAGTCCTGATTCTAATATACCGAGGTAAGGGGGGTGGGGGGTACCCGGAGGCAAGAAATCCCCGGAGGCGTGTTTCATCTGGTCGCGTCTTCGCCAGTTCCGCAACTACAATGTTCTGATTTTCGAGATCAATTGGCACTCATGGAACCATGCGCAACCAAATGCATAGGCGTAGAATCGAACTCAATAAGGGCGTGCCACGTTCGTCGCTTTGCGACGGGAGGTGGAGATAGTGAATCGTTTCAGTCGTAGTTCTCTCGTCGCATTTCTTTCCCTGGCCTTAACCCCATTCGCAATCGCCCAACACGGCGGAGGCGGAGGTCACTCCGGCGGAGGCGGCGGTTCTCACGGTGGCGGAGGCGGCTTTCATAGCAGTGGTGGCGGAGGCTATCACGGCGGGGGCTATGGTGGCGGAAGCTATGGCCGCGAAGGCGGTGGCGCATATGGCCGCGAGGGCGGCGGAGAATCGCGCGGCGGGTCTTATGGCGAAATGCGTGGTGGAACGCGATCCGGTGCCGGCAGCAGCTCTCGTGGCGTTGCAAACGAGAGTGGCCGCAATCTAAGCGCGCCTGATAGCCGCTCGTCCAACATTCGTCCCGCAATCAACGATGGCCAGTGGCATTCGTTCGGCAACAGCGCCTCGGCCCATGCGTCGGCCGGTTCCTCGAATCTCGTCGCGCGTAGCGCCGGAAATTCCAATGGCAGTTGGCACGGTTTCGGGTCATCCCGCGAAGCTTCGCTGGGAGTCGCGTCGAACTTTCACGGCGGATCCTTCCACTCAGGATTCGGATTCCGAGGAGGCTGTTGTTTCCGGTCAGGATTCGGATTTGGCTGGGGCTTCGGTTGGGGGTTCGGCTTCGGCTACGGATACCCATTCTGGGCCTTCGGATGGAATCCCTGGTGGTACAACCCGTATTGGTATAGCCCGTACTGGTACGCTCCGTACGCTTATGGCTACTACCCCGGCTACGACGGCTATCAGGATTACAGCGAAGACTGGTCGAATAGTCCGCCCCCGTATCGCCCAGGTTCCTGGCCTAAAAACAATCAGGACCCAAATAACATGAGCGTGTCCGGATCAGCGAACGATTCCGACGACACTGCAAACGATAGTACGAACAACGATTTTACGAACAATATTCCAAATTATGACAACGGCCCGGTACAGCCTCCCGAAGCTACGCCGGACAGTACAGCTCCGACCTCAAATTCGCCGGCGCCGTCACAGACTTCGCACGTTGGCATCACAGTCGGCACCACGCGAATTTGACACAGTAGTGAAGCGGTCTGCACAGCTTGTAATCAAGGCGCGACACATTCCAGTCGCGCCTTTACTTTTTCCTTGACCCTGCTGACAGGCCTTGTCACTATCAATTATTCCCTTTCCAAGAGGTTCTGATGAAATTTGGCGTCATCATTTTCCCCGGTTCGAATTGCGATCACGACGCTCACTGGACAGTCGGGCACGTCGCCAAGCAGCCCGCCACGTTTCTCTGGCACGATTCGCACGACCTCCAGAACTGTGACGCCATCATCGTCCCCGGAGGATTCGCTTTCGGTGACTATCTCCGCACCGGGGCCATCGCGAAATTTTCGCCGGTCATGGAATCCGTCCGCAAGTTCGCCGACCGCGGAGGACTAGTCCTCGGCATCTGCAATGGCTTCCAAATTCTCTGCGAAGCTGGATTGCTGCCAGGAGCGCTGATGCGCAACGTCGGTCTGAAATATGTCTGCAAGCCAGTCCACATGAGAGTAGAGAACAACGACACGCCCTTCACGAACACGTGCCGTGAAGGCGAGGTTTTGACGATCCCGATTGGCCACATGGAAGGCAACTACTTTTGCGACGAATCGACCCTTGAAGAGTTGAAGCGCGACAATCGCATCGTGTTCCGCTATTCCGACGCGGAAGGCAAAATCACGAAGGAATCGAACCCCAACGGCTCACTAGAAAATATCGCCGGAATCTGCAGCCCCGGCCGCAACGTTCTGGGTATGATGCCCCACCCAGAACGCGCCGCAGAAACGGAACTGGGCGGCGTCGACGGATTCAAGATTTTCGAGTCTCTAGTCGGAGCAATGGCAGAGAAGTAATCAGGTCTCAGGTGTTAGGTCTCAGGTCTCAGAAAAACCAAAGCCGCTTACTGCGACCTGCTTTAGTAGGCCCACCTGAGCAGCGTTGCGCCGCTTGTAAATCCAGCGCCCACCGCCGCGAGCAATACTAAGCTGCCCTTCTTTAGCCGTCCATCTGCTATCGCGGTACTCATCGCGAGCGGAATCGTCGCTCCCGTTGTGTTGCCGTAGTGGTCGATGTTGATCACGACCTTCTCCGCTGGAAGCTTCAGACGCTCGGCGGTGGCGTTGATGATGCGCAAATTCGCCTGATGCGGGACCATCAGATCGATGTCCGATCCTGTCAGTCCGTTGCGCGTCAAAATATCGTTGCACAATTCCGACATTTTCCGCACCGCAAACTTGAATACCGCAGCTCCATCCTGATGAACGTAGTGCATCTTCTTATCCACGGTTTCGTGCGAAGGCGGATTCAAACTCCCACCGCCGGGCATGTAGAGCGAAGAACCGCCGGAACCATCCACCTCATGCAGAAAGTCGATCAGGCCGAGCGAGTCGTCAGCCTGCTCCAGGATCACCGCTCCCGCACCATCGCCAAAGAGCACGCAGGTCGCGCGGTCGGTGTAATCGATGACCGACGACATGACGTCTGCTCCGATCACCATGACTTTCTTGTGCGCCCCGCTCGCCACAAACTGGGCGCCAACCTGCAAGGCGTAGACAAACTGCGAGCACCCCGCCGATAAATCGAACCCCCAAACTCCCTTGGCGCCAAGTTTGTCTTGTACCAGACACGCGGTCGCGGGAAACAACATGTCGGGCGTGACGGTGGCAACGATGATGGCATCGAGTTCACTCGCCTCAATCCCACGCTGCGCCAATGCCGCCTTCGCGGCCTCCACCGCGAGATCGCTCGTCGCAACACCTTTGTCGACAATGTGCCGCTCCTTGATACCAACCCGGCTCATGATCCATTCGTCGTTGGTATCCACCATCTTTTCGAGATCGGGATTGGTAAGAAGACGCGGCGGAACGTAGGTGCCAAGGGCGCTGATCTTAACGCGCTGAAGCTGGGTTGTATTCATCGATGGAGCGAACTCTCCTGCAGTGCATGGTGAATCAATGATTCTAGCAAGATCGCGGAGCGAGGTCGCTGGTTCCGGAGATCCGAGACCTGACGCCTCAGACCCTTCTACGTCATCCGCGCCGCCAGCAATCCAATCAGCGGCAGCTCGAAGCGTTCACCCTGCCAGGCTTTCAACGAGAGAACAAACCACAGGAACAGCATGGCCAGCGACACCAGAATTCCAAGCACCAGGAAGAGCATGGCGGCCGCGACATTTGACAGCAGAAGCGCGGAGATGGTCAGAAGAAAGAAAACAGTCCAGAGCGTGAGGCTTTGCCACGCGTGAAAGCGGACGAAGCGATCGCGGCGAAATGCCGGCAGCAGCAAAATTACCGCTGGCGGAATCAACGGGAGATAGGCCGCTGCCGCAATCGCGCGCTGCGCCGGCGCGAGCGGTTTCATCGGCCAGCGGCAATCGGGACAGTATGCCGCGTCCGCGGGCATGTCGCGGCCACAAGCCGGGCAGGTCAGCTCTTCAAGAGTTTCCTCGGGGACTGTTTCCTCGGGATTGGCCGGAAAGTTTCCAGAGCTAGACAAGGCGCGCCCCGTTTTTTCGGCCGCCGCAGTCTTCGCACACGCCGTAAATCTGGAAAGTGTGCCGGGTCGTTAGGTAACGGTGCTTGCGTCCAATCTCGCGCTCGATCTCCCCGACTTCTTCGGAGAAAAATTCGACCGACGCGCCGCACTCCGTGCACACCATGTGGTGATGGCTGCGCCGGTTGTACTGGTGCTCGTAACGGGCAATGCCGTCGTGGAAAGCCACTTCGCTCGCCAGGCCGCAGCCGGCCAGTAGCTTCAGCGTCCGGTAGACGGTGGTGAATCCGATGCGCGGGTCAGTTTTTTTTACCAGACGATGCAGTTCGTCGATCGACAGATGTTCGCGAGTTTCGAGGAAAGTGCGCAGGATGGCGTTGCGCTGTTCCGTTTGCTTCAGACCGACGCGTTTGAGGTGCCGAAGAAAAATTCCTTCGGCTTCACGGATATTCTCACGCGAGATCGTCGGTTGATCGTCGATTCGTTTCTGCAGCATGTTGGCTGGAGCGCGAAGCGGCTATGCCGAGGCGCGCCCTGGGGTCGTCAACATGATACTGGGGGAAGACTAATTACGCCAAACATAGAGACGCCAAATCTGGTTCTGCCAAAGGGAGGTCACAGTCCCCAAATGCGGTTTGCTCCAACCACCAGACCGAGCGTCAGGCACGCGATCAGGATTTCTCCGAGAGCGCCGACGACAAACGGACGCAAGCCCTGCTTCGACATCTCGCGAAAGTTCGTGCGCAGGCCAACGCCGGCGAAGGTGAGCAGGAATGCCCATTTCGATAGATTCCCGAGTGAAGCGACCTGTCCCTTGTCGAACGTGTGAAACCCGACCAGCAGCGACATCGCGAGGAATCCCAGAATAAACTTCGGAAACTTGTTCCACAGGAACACGGCTTTGTTCGTCACCGTTTTCGCCTGACCCTGCCCAGCCCAGTAAATTGCATATCCAAGGACAACGAAACCAATCATGGCGTTGCGTGCCGTTTTCGCAAGCACCGCGACCTTGCCGGCCGCGTCGGAATATAAAGCGCCAGCGGCGGTTGCCTCGGCTGTGTTATCCACCCCCAGGCCAGCCCACAAGCCATAGGAAACATCGTTCATATGCAACGAGTGCGCGATCGCCGGAAAAGTAAAGAGCGATAACGCTCCAAGTGCAAGAATCGCCGCGATGGCGAACGAGGAATCCTCATCATCGGCATCAATCGCGCCCTTGGCGGCGATGATGGCAGAGACGCCGCAGATCGACGATCCCACGGCGAGGAGCGAGGTGAGCTTCGGTTTCAGCTTGAAAAGTTTCCCGAGCGCCGTCATCAAAATCAGCGAGAGTGTGATTTCGACGACGACCAGCGCCAGGCTGATGCCGCCGAGCTTCAGCACATCCGCCAGAACGAACCGCGCGCCCAGCAACACGATGCCGAGCTTCAACCAAAACTCATAGGTAGCTATGCCCGACTCGAAGACTTTGGGGATCGTGAGAGTGTTCGAGATAACCAGCCCGATCAGAATCGCCCAGAGCACGTACTCGATGTTAGGAAACGTCCACTGGTGGACTTTCGCGTAGGTGTTGATCGTCCGCTCGAGAGTCTTGGCAGCGTATCCGATCCCAGCCAGCAGCAAGACGCCGGGGACGATGCTTAGCGCATTCGGGATCCGCTGCTCTGACTCCACCGGCGACACGGTTGTTGACGAGGCCATAATTGTTTCTCCACAGATAAGCGATCGACAAGCGATTTAACTTGCACACAAGCGACTTCGCTACTCAATTGACGTGGCGACTTCGCTACCAGGGCACGCTCTTAAGAATGCTGAATTTCACCGCGAGCGCCAGCAAGAGCGCGACAATTACCGCCCAGGTGTCGAGAGACAGCGATAATCCTTTCGCGGCGTTTGAGGATTTGTCGGTTGCCATCGAACCTCTCCTTTACACACACCGTCCGGCGGGACGGCAGAAGCGATCACAGATTAAAACATAATAGCCCACTACTATAATGGACATTCTTAACATTTAGACTATCGCAATCGCAGCGCCAACAGCGGCCCGGCGGGAATCTCGTCGTAAACCCTTAACAGGCCGATACTTGCATCTAGTTCGTTGGCTTCGGCCGGGAAAGTTATGTCTGCATCCGCTTGCAACTCTCAAGCAGATTTTTTGATCTCTCCCGGGCTCGGGCCTCCGATGTTGCAAAGCCGCGCGGTTGTCACTTGCGTTACACGCCCCTACAATCTTTGAGTAATGTCTTTGACCACTTCCCTGCCAGAAACGCCGCTCTCCTACACGCGGAAACCGAATCCCGCCCTCCGCATCTTGTACTACGCGGTTTGTCTGGTGCTGCTGGCGCTCATCGCCGGCATCTGGTGGCTCTATGCGATCGCCCGTTCACCCTTGCCGCAACTGGACGGCAGCATCGCGATCCACGGAATTTCAGCCAAGGTGAGTGTCGTTCGCGACGGGCATGGCTTTCCGACGATCGAAGCGGCCACTCTCGAAGATTTGTTTTTTGCGCAGGGCTACGTCACCGCCCAAGACCGCCTGTGGCAGATGGACATGATGCGGCGCGCGGCCGCAGGTGAGCTTTCGGAAGTCATCGGTCCTGACACTCTAAAGATTGATCGCCAGCAGAGGATTCTCGGTCTGCGGCCGGCGGCTGAAGTGTCGGAGAAAATGATCTCAGACCGTGACCGCGTCTTTTTTGCGGCATACGCCCGTGGAGTCAACGCCTTTCTCGAATCGCATCGCGACCGGCTCCCGCTCGAATTCCGCCTGCTGAAATACACACCGAAGCCGTGGACCGTGACCGATTCCCTGCTGGTCGGCGCGCGCATGGTGCAGAATCTGAACCACTACAACAACGCCCATGCCTTCGAGCGAGAGAAGATACTGGCCAAGCTCGGGCCGCAATTGACGGCCGACCTCTACGTAAATTCCTCGTGGCGAGATCGTCCGCCGAGCGACATACGGCGCATCGACGAAGAGCCCGCCGCCAGGAGCGGGGACAGCGACGAAGATGATGATGATGACGAAGAGGTCGATCCTCAGGGCGGTGCCAGCCGGACGACTTCAGCGCGGCCTCCTGCAGCGTCACCCGCCCCATATTTTTCGGAACAATCAGCGCTTCGTGAATTTCTTTCTCCCGCATTTCTCACCCGTGAATTTCTTTCCGAAGAAGCCTACCTGTCTCGCCCCGGATCGAACGACTGGGTGGTATCCGGTCAGCACACGGTCACGGGAAAACCGCTGCTGTCGAACGACATGCACATCGATCACCAGATGCCCAATCTCTGGTTTGCCGCGCACCTGGTGGCGAAGTCCTCAAACTTCGACGTCGCCGGAGTGACTCTGCCCGGAGTTCCCTTCGTCATCGTCGGACACAACCAGCGCATCGGTTGGGGATTTACCAACGTCGGACCGACGGTGGAAGACAATTTCATCGAAGAGTTTAACGCGCAGGGGCAATACAAGACTCCCAAAGGATGGGTCGATCCGCAGCATCGGCAGGAAGTGATTCACGTCAAAGGACAGCCGGATGTGACGCTCGATGTAGTCACAACCCGTCACGGGCCGATCATCACCGAACTGCTTCCCGGGGAGACCCGCAAGATTGCCTTGCGCTGGACCCTCCAGGACGGAGAAGGTCTGGTCTTCTTCGATGTGAACTCGGCCCAGAACTGGAACGAATTTCGCAAGGCCTTCTCGAATTTTTACGCTCCCGGGCAGAACGCGATGTATGCCGACGTCGACGGCCACATCGGCTATCAGGCCACCGGACGTGTGCCCATCCGCACAACGGGCGACGGCAGTGTGCCGGTCAGCGGCAGCGACGACGCCCATGAGTGGAAAGGTTGGATTCCCTACGACGAGATGCCGCATGTTTACGACCCGCCGTCCGGAATTCTGGCGACCGCAAACGGCCGCATCACTCCCGATGGTTACAAGTACTCGATCAGCACGGAATGGGACGCACCGTGGCGAACCGACCGCATCTACCGCGTGCTCGAATCAGGCAAGAAGTTTGCGCCGGCCGACATGCTGGCGTTGCAGATGGATGTGTCTTCAACCTTCGACCGTTTCTGCGCCGATAAATTCGTCTACGCGATTGACCACGCGAACGGGGCATCCGACCGCGCGAAGCGAGCGGCCGAAATTCTCAGGGATTGGGACGGCCGCATGTCCGCCGATTCCGCCGCACCCACCATTGAGACAAAGGCGCGCCAGGAACTGGCCAGAATGCTGCTCGAGCCGAAACTAGGTGCGGCGGCTTCAGGGCCTGATGGTGATCTGAATTGGAAGACCTATCGCTGGTCGATGTCTTCGGTCTGGCTCGAAAACGTTCTGACGAAGCAACCGACTCGTTGGCTGCCTCCCGGATATTCGGACTACGAAAGTGTACTGACGGCCGCGCTTGAGAACGTCGTGAAACAGACGGGATCGTCGGCACAGAGCCCCTCCAAGGAGGATACTCGCGCTCCAGCCGACCTGAATCAGTGGAAGTGGGGAGACAGTCATACCGTCGAGATCAATCATCTCGTGCTCAACCATCTTCCGTTGATCGGGCGCTTCACAGGACCGGGACGCCATCCCTTGAGCGGCGCCGCGTACACGGTGAAGCAGGTGAACCGTTCGCTTGGACCGTCGGAGCGTGCCACATGGAACTTCGCCAACTTCGACGAAAGTACGTTGAACCTGGTTACGGGCGAGAGTGGGATATTCCTGAGTCCGTATTACATGGACCAGTGGTCTGCTTGGTATGAAGGCTCGACCTTCGCGTTTCCGTTTACCGAGGCTGCGGTCGAGAAACACCGCGCCCATGCCATGACGCTCGAGCCGAAATAAGCGCGAGCCGTTATACGGAATTCGCAGGTCTCTAAACCGCTTTGAAAAGGCAAGGGGGAAGTCGCGACCTTCCCACGATACCCACTCAGGAATGTTCGCGATACCAATGTTCGTACTACCGTGGAAGAGCGGCCCTTCAGGGTCGCGTCCGTCTGAAATCTGCGCGGGCTTCAGCCCCCAGGGGAAGCGGACTTACGCCTCGCTGGGGCCGGACTGAATCAGAGTTTCTCTAGAACCAGTTCTCTAGAAATCGACCAGCTTGACGTCTGCGAAATCGCCGACCAGAGCGAAGACCTGCCCCGGATTATTTGGATTATTCTGTATGGTCTGCAGTCCGTCGGTCAGAGTGTCATAGATCCAGAGACTTCCTCCCTGAACCACGTAGACGACGCTGCGTTTCCCAATCGGTTCAATGCCGGTTACGTCGCCGGGTGCTGGCGGAATCAGCACTCCTCCCGGCGCCACAGGTCCCACTGCTGTCGAGAGCGTGTTGTAGATGGAAAGACAGCCGCTGACACCCGGATTTTGCGTGCACGTGCGAGCGCCCACGAAAAGCTGTCCATTCGGCCCAAACCCAATGCGGTTATGAAAACCGTCTGTGATGGCGATTCCAGAAGTGGTTGCGGTCATGCTGCCAAGGTCAAAAATCGTCAGCGATCCACACGTCGGCGTAAAGGCAGTTTGCCCCGGACAAGGCTGTTGCGGCAGAACTGCATTCGCATACGAACCTGCCAGGTACATCGTGGATCCGACCATCAGAGCCTCGCTGGCCGCGGTCACCGGGACCGGCTGACACGCTCCGTCAGGCAAGCACTGCGACGGCGTCATCTCAAGTTTCTGAACGCTTGATTGCACCCCACCACACTCGGGACCGCAGTTGATGACGTAGGCGGTCGTATCGTCGCCGCTGAAAAATGCAGCGACGGGGTGGTCAAAAGGAAAATTGATGCCCGGAAGTGGCACAGCCGGACAGGGCTGATTCCCCACCAGGGTCGGTGTGATCACAAACAGGTAGCTCGGTGTCTGCACGCATGGCGCCCCGAGCGTTGACAGAACATCGGTGAACCCTAAAATTCGGCTGCCGCCGTTGTTGATCGACAAATAGTGGATTGCCGGGATATCGACTTCCCCGGCGAAACTCGCGCTGCTGAGCCCCATCACTTTCACAGCCCCCGGAGATTGCCCAATCACCGCAGCGGTCGGTACGGCAGCGTAAGCGGTGGAGCTGTCAGGGGATACGATTATGCTCTCTGTGAAACCCGGCAAAGTCAGGTGGCCCGAGGCGCTTTCGCTTGCGTTATTAATAAACGTCAGCTGGTTATCGGAGAACTGGGTTCCAAGGCTGCTGAAAACCAGAGTCTGGCCCTTGGTGGGAGTGAGAACCATCATCCCCGGGGCGTTTCCAGCCGAAATCGCCCCGATGTTTGGCTTCTCGTCGATTTGCGCGTTGAGAATGTAGACGCCAGCGGTCCCCGTGCCGGCCGACACCTGGTTCGAAATAAAAACGCGGTATTTAAGCCCGCTGCCTGTGGTGCCGGTGCCTGAAGCATTGTAACCGCAGCTCACCAACACCAGAGCGGCGGGCAGCAGGGAAAATAGCAGGATCAGGACTCTTTTCAAACCTGGGACTCCAACCTCATATGGGATAAACACTTGGATGCAAACAAAACGCACTGCAAGCACAGGAATGTGAGAGCAGAGTGTGAGAACAAGAACAAAGATTATAGCAAGCCGACAGGAATCGCGTTCAGACGAAGAACTGCTCTACCCGCTCCAGAATCATCCATTTATCAGGAACCGTCGATCGCGAACCGCTGATCACGCACGAGCTGCGATCACGAGCTGCCAATCCAAATCCCGACCGCGAACACCAGAACTCCGCCGACGACGACCTGAAAGGCCGCCGAAAGCAACGGAGTATCCATATAGCGGTTGCGCACCCATGCGATGATCGCCAATTCCACGGCTACAACAATCACGGCAGCCACCAGTGCGACGTGAAAGTCTTTCAGAAGGAATGGCAATGTGTGGCCGATCCCCCCGGCTGCCGTCATCAATCCAGTCACCGCGCCGCGCAACGCCGGACGACCGCGTCCGGTCATCGAGCCGTCGTCTGAGAGCGCCTCGGCGAACGCCATCGAGATGCCGGCTCCAATCGAAGCCGCGAGACCGACCAGAAATGCATCGTGGCTGCTCTTCGTCGCAAATGCCGCCGCAAATACCGGAGCCAGCGTCGACACGGAGCCATCCATCAAACCTGCAAGGCCCGGTTGCACGATTTGAAGTACAAACAGACGCCGTTGCGCCTCTTCCTCGGTCTTTTTAACTGATTGGGGAATGTTTTCCTGCATCGCGCCGGCGGTGGTTTGATGCTTCCGCTCCATTTCCTCCAGATCGCCCAGCAGTTTCCGGATGCCCGCATCCGTCACTTGTTCGATCGCTTTCTGATAAAACCGCCGTGTCTCCAGCTCCATCAATTCCGCCTGTTTGCGGACGTCGGCGATTTTCAAGGGGCGCGCCAGCCAATAGGATTTACGCGGCGCGAAACCCTTCACATCATCGCGCCTGATCAGCGGGATGTGTTCCCCGAATCGAGCACGGTAGGTTTCGATCAGCATGGCGCGGTGCTCGGACTCCTCAGCGCCCATGTCATCAAACAATTTCGCCGTCGCCGGGTACGTTTCGCGCAGCCCCTCGGCAAAATCGGCAAATACCCGGCCATCTTCTTCTTCCAGCGAAACCGCCAGCGCCAGAATCTCGCGTTCCGTCAAGTCCTTGAATTTACGTGCCATGCGGACAAGTGTACCGATTCTTAACTTGCTTTCAAGTAGGGGTAGCGGCTCGACGCCGCTTGGCTCGATACCTTCGTAACATTTCCTGTCATTGGCAAAAGCAGTCTAATTAATTTTCAACACCGAGGAGACTTATGAAACGAATTGCGTGTTTCGCCGTGATTTGCGCCGGTTTGGTCTGCACCTCTCTCGCCCATGCCCGCGACCATCAAGGCCCTCAGTCTGGCACCATTTTGCAGATGGACTCCGTCAATTGCGGGACGGACCAGAAAGACAAACATCAAAAGACGCACACCTTGCTGTGCCAGGAATATGTTTTGCAGACCGACCGCATCAATTACCACATTCGCCCGAAAGACGATAAACACCCAACCCTTCTCCAAGTCGGTGCCAAGGCGGAGTTCCAGCTTGAAAAGAACTACGTCAAGCTGCGCGCTGGAGAGTCTGCCAAAGAGCGCGACTATGTCGTGGTTTCCATGTCCGCTCGCGCCGACGCTCAAACCGCGGACGCCAAGACTGCCGACGCCCAGAAGTAACTTCGCCCGGCTACACCTCGACGCTCAGCCCGGTCAATTACGCCGCGCCGGGTTTCCCGGCAGACGTTGCCCGGTTCGCGCGGCATCCATTGCCGATCAGCGGCCGCCATCCTCGGGTACGCAAGCGCAAACCTCCGCCAAGCCCAACCAAACGCTTGAATGTCGCCCCTCTGGACATCCCCTCGACGATTGGAATCGAGTTTGCTTTTGTAGAAATGGTTCGCGCCGAATTTCCCCGGCGGCCAGTGACATTTTCCGCTGGAGCAATTCCCGCCGACTGATCTTCAAATCTTGCACTGAGGTACAACCATGTCCATTTCCGCGGTTTCAAGCAGTCTCCTCAATTCCGCTACCCAAGCCCGTCCCACCCAAACCCCGTTTCAAGCGGACTTCCAACAACTTAGCAAGGATCTACAGTCGGGCAATCTTTCCGCCGCGCAGACGGACTTCGCCACTTTGCAGAAAGACCTGCAGGGGCAAGGAGGCGCGGGTCGAACCAATGGCTTTCACCAGCTTCGTAATCATCACTTAAAGGACGAGGGCTCGACTGGCTCGACCGGTTCGACGGGCTCGATCGGTTCGACCGGTTCCTTAGGGTCGAACTCGCGGGTGACGGAGCCTCCCATTCAGGTCGGAGGTGGCCGATTCACGCTGCCGCCGGTCGGGGCGCCGATTCCCGCGATCAGCGGATCCTCTGGGGGGCCGCAGATTGGCGCACCCATTTCGGTTCTCGCCTGACCAGTCTCGCACCGTCAAATCCCCTCCGAGACACTCGCTCACAAGCACCCTCCGGCTCCACGGAGGGTGCTCGCAACAAAAAAATGCAGGCCGAAGGGCCTGCACGTGTAATGCGGGAAACTGTTGTTCACTGCCCTATGTCTCAGTGGATTCGCCTACGACCTAGCGCTCTGCCCTCATGGTCTCGACGGCTTCGTGCAGTTCGTGCTCGGCGGCATGCAGATGCTCTTCCGCTTTCGCGCCGTGGCCTTTCATGTCGTAGTGGTTGGCAGCGCGAGCGCGATCCAGTTCACCGATCGCTTCCATTACGTGGGCATGGACCGCATCCAGATCGTGCCAGTCGTGAACTCTTTCGGCTACCGCGATTCCGGCTGCAAAAGAGAGACAAGCAGAAATAACTGACACCATAATCGCCTTCGTCATAATTTTCCTCTCCAAGTTGTAAGGTTCAAGTTACCCGCGCCCGCCCAAATATTAGCCATTCTCGCCAACGCTAACTCCAGAGTCAAAATGAAATGCGCTGCGCTAGTGTAACGAATGGTTCCGGCGACGAAGGGCCGCTGCCGCCTGAAGAGGTTTGATTTCTAATTCCAGTTCTTGGTTGAAGTCGATCTGACGGTGCGCTTATGTGCGCGGTTCGTTCATGGCGACGACAAATTCCTGGCCGCAATGCTCGCATTTCGTGGTGGCAAAGAGGATGACGCTTCCCGCGTGGCGGTGCGCGGTCTGCTTCTTGCAGTGCGGGCAGGTGAGCAGATGTCGATTATCACCGAGATCGATGAGGTCGGCGTCTGACACGATCGATTCCACTCCGACGCGAGGGGTGATTCGATTCAACATGGATTTGCTCGCTTGGCTGCAACTTACGCTCAAGCCAGCAATGTGTCGGTACGGCGGCTCACTACTGAATGTGCGCTGGCGCGCACAAGACCTGGCTGTCGATTAGTTCGCTTCGCCCTGCCATTCTTTGATCTGCTGCGTCATGATGGCGTAACACTCGCAAGCGGCCTCTTCCAGCTGTCGACGGTCGACGATTTTCACGTCTCCGCGACTGTGCGTGATGAGTCCCGCCTTTTGTAACATGCCCGCTGCCACCGTGACGCTCGAGCGTCGAGTGCCAAGCATTTGGGCCAGGAATTCCTGTGTCAGTGGTACGGAATTCGATCCGATACGGTCCGCGCTCATGAGCAGCCACCGGGCGAGCCTCTCGTTGACCTCATGCAGCCGGTTGCAAGCCGCGATCTGCGTCACCTGCATCGCCATGATTTGCGAAAACTGCTGGAGCTTTCGTTCTAGTTTGACGCACTGCCGCAAAAGTCCCATCAATGTTTCGGCATCAATGCGAAACGCGGACGCCTCAATCTGTGCGATCGCTCGCGTGGGAGCGGTTCGAAATCCAGCTACCAGCGGCACTCCGATGAAACCTTCCTTGCCGACCAGACCAACTTCCACGCTTTTGCCGTCCGGGAAAACACTAAGGATCGAAATCAGCCCGCTATTGCAGAAATAAGCCGACTTCAGTGAATCGCCCGGCTCGTGTAAGACGTGGTGAGTGTTCAGACGAACCAGTTCCAGTTTCGGATACAGCAGCTCACGTTCCTTCGCTGGTATAGCCAGCAATATATCGTTGTGAACCGGGTGGCCATCAACACCAACGGTTCGTGTGGTCGTGGCGGACTTCGAGGGTGGACGGAATTTGACAGCCATGGCGGCTCCTTGCACAGCGTAGCGCTGTCAATTTTTCGCAAGGGGCCGTCAGGTAGGTTGCGACGGAGAGATGCTAGAAGAGACCTCTTTACTCTACTCCTTCCGGAGCCTTCACAGTGTGCGATATCGTACCGTGGAGAGTACGGTCGGGCCGACACGTAAGAATGTCGACCTCGACCTCATTGCGTCCAGGGGTTGAATAAGGCTTTTACCGCCGGCTGAAAGTGCGCAACGTTGCGTGTCACCAGGGTCAGGCCGTAGACCTCGGCGGTGGCTGCGATGAATGCATCCCGCGCCTCAATGGCGCGCCCAACTGCTTCGCTGCGCGCTACCAGCCGCCCGCACTCATCCGAGATGGCAAGGTCCACGGGAAGGATTCGCGCTTCAAAACGAGTGAGCAGATCTCGGTGCAGCCAGTGATCGAGCCGCTGTTTCCGGGCGCCCGTCGGCAAGCGCTCGATGCCATATCGTAGTTCCGTGATGGTCACCACGCTCAGAAACGTCTGGTTCTCGTCGGCTACGTCCAGCCATGAAACCACTCCCGGATTGGGCCGGGGTTTGAGCCACTCCGAAACTACGTTGGTATCGAGTAAGAAACTCACGATGCAGATCTAGTCGTCCTCGCGCAGGTCAACTTTGCGCAAACGCATGGGCAGGCGATCAATCTTAATTCCGGAACCGCGCAGTGGAGAGGCGGCAAAAAAATCAGCCAGAGTCCCCTGTCGTTTCGTTCTCCGCTCCCACTCTTCAACCGCCACCAGTACAGCAGCACGTCGGCCGTTGCGAGTAATGGTCTGCGGTCCCTCGGAGTTCGCCTTTTCAATCACTTCGCTGAACTTGGCCTTGGCTTCCGCCACGCTCCATGCATGATCCGCCACACGAACCTCCGCTCAGCCTATTATAGTCATCATGGTCATTATAGTCATTTGGAATACGAGGGTCAAGCACCGCACAGCTCTATGCGCAACCGGTTCGCATCCACTAACCTGTCCTCAGTGAACAATACTTTGCTGGCCACCGTCTACATTCCGTAGGACGGCACTGTCTAGTTGGTGAAATCATCCGATTGAAGCAAGTGACCGATGCGTTAGGATTTACTTGGGAGTAGGCGATGGAATCGCTCTTTAGCTGGCCAACACAAGATGCGGCAGAATTCAGTGGCAGCGACATCGTGCGGTGGTGGGAAGCACGTCGGCTGCATTTTAATGTTTACGTCGGTGTGGTCGGCGTCATCACATGGTTCCTTGTGTTGATTGCGGGCTCAGCAGCGGTTAAACCGGGCGAGGATTTTGAGGAACCGTTAGCCATGATCTTCGGGCCTGCCATATACGCTATGTTTGCGAACGCTTGTTACACTCTTGGTTGGATCGCGGATACCCTTTCGTCTCAGAGCCGTCCGCGAGTCGGTCTTTATAAAGCGGGGGTGGTCTTCTCAGTAATTCTCACCGCATTGCCCGGTGCGTGGGCTGTGGTTGCGTGGTTAATGACCTTAATCACCGGGCATAAACTCGACTGATGGTTGTTGAAATACGGGACTCACTAATTGACGACAGGTCACTTGAGGTTGTCAGCGTGCAAGCATGGATTCGCGCGGCGAGCGCTCGCATTTATTCCGCAGGGTCATAGTTCAGGTTGGGGCCAAGCCACCGCTCAACCTCGGCGATGCTCATGGCTTTCCGTTCGTGATAATCGGCGACCTGGTCCCGTTCGATCTTGCCCAGACTGAAATAGCGCGACTGCGGATGAGCGAAGTAGAGACCGCTCACGCTCGAGCCCGGCCACATTGCGAATGACTCAGTAATCTGCATTCCGGTGTTCGCCTGCACGTCGAGCAGCCGCCAGAGTGTGCCCTTCTCCGTATGATCGGGACATGCCGGGTAACCCGCAGCCGGCCGGATGCCGCGATATTTTTCGTGAATGAGTTCCGCATTGCTCAGTCCTTCCTCGCGCCCGTAACCCCATTCTTCGCGCACGCGCTTGTGGAGGCATTCGGCAAAGGCTTCCGCCAGCCTATCGGCGATGGCTTCCGCCATGATCGCGTTGTAGTCGTCGTTCTCGGCTTTGAAGCGGTCGCACAATTCTTTCAGGCCGATGCCACTGGTTACGGCGAACGCTCCAACGTGATCACGGAGTCCTGTTTCCTTCGGCGCAATGAAGTCGGCGAGCGACCGGCACGGCTCACTGCCTTCGCGGTTTGCTTGCTGACGGAGAAAGTGGAATCGCTCAAGCACCCTGTCGCGCTTGCAATCCGTGTACAACTCGATATCGTCACCCGCACTGTGGGCGGGAAAGAATCCGTAGACGCCGCGTGCCGTGATCAGCTTCTTCTCAATGATCGAATCCAGCAGGTGGTTGGCCTCGGCGAAGATCTGCCGCGCCTGCGCACCCTGCTTCTCGTCCTCAAGAATACGAGGGTAGACACCTTTCAATTCCCAAGTATGGAAGAACGGCGTCCAGTCGATAAATTCGCGGAGCGTCGTCAAAGGGAAATCTTTTAAAACTCGCACACCGGTAAACTCCGGTTGCGGAATGTCTCCAGCGCGCCACGCGATTGGAGTTCGCCGACTGCGCGCGACAGCAAGCGACACTCCTTTCTGCCGCGGAGACGAGTGCGCCTTCCGTAGAGCGTCATAATCCGCGCGAACCTGAGCCACGAACGCCGCCTTGCCGTCCTCGCTCAAAAGGCTGCTGGTCACTGGTACCGCCCGGCTGGCATCGAGTACATGGATCACTGGCTCACTATAATTCTGCGCAATCTTGACCGCGGTATGGGCCCGGCTGGTGGTCGCTCCGCCGATAAGCAACGGCAATTTGAAATGCTGGCGCTCCATCTCGCGGGCGACGTGCACCATCTCGTCAAGTGACGGAGTAATCAGACCGCTCAGGCCGATCACGTCCGCCTTCTCCGCCTTGGCACGTTCGAGAATCTTCTCGCACGAGACCATGACGCCGAGATCGATCACATCGTAGTTGTTACAGGCGAGCACAACACCGACGATATTCTTGCCGATATCATGAACGTCTCCCTTTACGGTTGCGAGCAGGATTTTGCCCTGAGTTTTCACCACTTCGCCGGCCGCAACCATCGACGCTTTCTCCGCCTCCATGAACGGTGTCAAGTGCGCCACGGCCTTTTTCATCACGCGAGCCGACTTCACTACCTGGGGCAAGAACATCTTGCCCGCTCCGAATAAATCTCCGACCACACTCATGCCGGCCATCAACGGCCCTTCGATGACAAGCAGAGGCCGGCCCAGCTTGACGCGAGCTTCTTCCGCATCAATTTCTATGTACGTATCAATGCCTTTGACCAACGCGTGCGAAAGACGCTCCTCGACGGTGCCATGCCGCCACTCCTCGGCCTTCTTCTCGCTGACTACCGATCCCTCATTCTTGAGCGTTTCGCCAAACTCGACCAGCCGCTCGGTCGCTTCGGGACGGCGATTCAGCAGCACATCCTCCACGAGTTCCTTCAGCTCGGGGTCAATCTCTTCGTACACCTCGAGCATTCCGGCATTGACGATCCCCATGTCCATGCCCGCGGCAATGGCGTGATAGAGAAACGCCGAGTGCATGGCCTCGCGGACCTTATTGTTGCCGCGAAAGCTGAACGAGATGTTAGAAACTCCGCCGCTCACCTTCGCGTGCGGCAGGTTGGCCTTGATCCAGCGCGTGGCGTTGATGTAATCCACGGCGTAGTTGTTGTGCTCCTCCATGCCTGTGGCCACGGTGAGGATGTTCGGATCGAAGATGATATCTTCGGGCGGAAAATCTACCTCATCGACGAGGATTCGATATGCCCGTTCGCATATGCGGATCTTCTCGTCATAAGTTGCCGCTTGACCTTTCTCATCGAAGGCCATGACCACGACGGCAGCACCGTACTTATGGACCGTGGCTGCGTTCCGGCGAAATTTCTCTTCACCCTCTTTCAGAGAAATTGAATTGACGATTCCCTTCCCTTGCAGACATTTCAGCCCGGCCTCGATAACCTCCCACTTCGAGGAATCGATCATGAAGGGAACCTTGGCAACTTCAGGTTCGCTGCCCAGCAGTTGCAGGAAGCGAGTCATCGCCGCGACGCCGTCGATCATGCCCTCATCCATGCAGATGTCGAGCACATTGGCGCCATTCTCGACTTGCTGCCGGGCGATGCTGACCGCCTCCTCAAATTTTCCTTGCTTAACCAGCTTGGCGAACTTTGGCGAACCAGCCACATTGGTCCGCTCGCCGATCATGATGTAGACGCCGGGTTGTTGCGTGAACGGCTGAGATCCCGACAGGCGCAGAGGTCGCGTTTCGGAACCCTCCCGATCGTTCTCAACATCGATTGCGTTCTGGGTTGTGTCCAAGGTCACCGCGCCGCTCCCGCCGCTACCCTCAGTTCTCGCGGAGGCAGTCCGTCGAGCGCTTTCGCAATCGCCGCGATGTGCTCGGGCGTATTTCCGCAGCAGCCGCCGGCAATGTTGATCAGCCCGCCGCGGGCGAAGTCGCCGAGATAGCGCGCCATGTCTGCCGGTTCGAGATCAAATCCGGTCGGCGACAGCGGGTTCGGCAAACCGGCGTTTGGATAGCAGGAGATCGCAACGTCGGCTTTTTCCGAGAGATCACTCAGAAACGGATACATCAGATCGGGGCCGAGAGAGCAATTGAGCCCCACCGACAGCGGCTTCACGTGCGACACCGCGTTCCAGAACGCCTCGGTGGTCTGCGCCGAGATCATCGTCTCGCCTCCTCGTCCCACAGCAGCCGAGATCATCACCGGAAGGTTCTTGCCATCCTCATCAAACACTTCGCGGATGGCGACCAACGCCGCCTTGGCGTTGAGCGAATCGAAGATGGTCTCGACCAGCAGCAGGTCTACGCCACCGGCAATGAGGCCCCGCACCTGCTGCGCATACGCAGTCTTGACCTGATCGAAAGTGACCACGCGGAAGCCAGCGTCATCGGCATCCGGCGAGTTCGACAGAGACACGGTCAGAGGCCCAATCGCGCCCGCCACGAACCGCTGGCGTCCGGTCGCGCTCGCGACGCGATCAGCCCACTCGCGGCACTGTTGCCCGGACTTCTCATTGATTTCGAAAGCCAGGTCGCCAAGAAACGAATCGTCGATGATCTTCTGGTAGAACTCGGGGTCTTTGCGGCCACCATGTTCGCGCGGATCGTCCACGAAAAACTCGCTCTGCGTGATGCTGGTCGCGCCGAACGTATTCGTTTCGATGATGTCCGCCCCGGCTTCCAAAAACCGGCGATGGATGTCGCCAATCATCTTCGGCTGCGTCAACGAGAATAGATCGCCGTTGTTAAGCAAGTCCTTCTTCGAATCCTTGAAGCGCTCGCCGCGGATATCCGATTCCTTCATCCCGTAGGTGCGGATGGTCGTGCCCATCGCTCCATCAATGATGGCGATCCGCGATTCGAGAATCTTTTGCAGAGGATGTTGGTGAGCGGTTGTCATCTTGTCTCCGTAATCCGTTCCTCAGTTCGTGGATCGTTAGTCTTAGTCGCTAGCGAAAACCAATCTCCCTATACGACAACGCCGGTCCCGATGGGGGACCGGCGTTTGGTAAAGAATCCAAAACTTCGTTATCCCTTCACGCCGGCATCCGTTTCCGATTGCGCAAATACCTGATTGGCTCCCATATGAGCCGGGGCCGGCGCCAACATCTGCTCTTTGCGGTAAATCAGATTGCTGGCGTTGAAACTGGCCAGCTCGAATCCGTGGCCGTGTGTAATCGCGTCGGTCGGGCAAGCCTCCACGCAATAACCGCAGAAGATACATCGATTATAGTCGATGTTATAAACCTCGGCGTAGCGTTCGGCGCCCGAAACTCTCTTCTGCTCCGTGTTTTCCGCGGCTTCGATGTAAATGCAATTCGCCGGGCAAGCCGCCGCGCAAAGAAAGCAGGCCACGCACTTCTCCAGCCCATTTTCATCGCGCTGCAGAACGTGCATGCCGCGAAAGCGCTCCTGAAACATTGCGCCTTTCGTTGGGCCGGGACCGTCCGGATAGTTCTCGACGATCGTGGGCTGAAACATCTCCTTAAAGGTGATGGTCATCCCCTGAGCGATGGCTCCGATGTTTTTGATCACCGACATGGCTTGAATAGTATATCGGATGTGGGCCGTTTAGGCCGGTGGCTGATCCCCGACCTGATCCCTCACGGTTCACTTGATCCACCAACGAAGGGGAGACTTTCGTGGACGTGGAAATCTTCCTTTAATCGGTGAGACTCGGATAGTTCGCCGCGCCGCTCCCTCTCGCGGCGCCGAGTTGCATTTTCACCATGTCCAGCCGGAATCCTCGCTCTTCGAGTTTTGTGCTCTTCCTTCGTTCCTTTCTTCTGGTGCTCGTCTTCGGCACAGGTTTCTCAATAGTCACCGCCGCTCAAGAGCCAGATAAGAAGACGCATTCTTCCGCTCAAGAACGCCAGGAAAATCGTCCCTATCTCCGAGATCAGCTGAATTCGAACTGGAATCTCCGAGGACGGAGCGCGCCTCCAGGAGAGTCCGCGGCGGCGCTGCGATATCGCGCTTATCGGCAGAAGATGGCTTTTCGGGAACAACGCGCCGCAGCACGCAAATCGGCTCCGTTATCCGCGCCCTCGACTTCGATCGCCTGGACCTCGGCCGGCCCCGCTCCGCTCGCTTCCGACGCCACCGGCGACGGCCAACAGGATTACAACTGGGTTTCGGGGCGCGCCACCTCAGTCCTGATCGATCCCGCGGATGCCGCGGGCAACACCGTATTGCTGGGCGGAGCCTATGGCGGACTCTGGAGATCAACCAACGCCGGGAGTCTTAGTTCCAATCCAGCCTCGGTTACCTGGTCGCCCCTGATCGACGACCAGCCGACTCTGGCAGTCGGCGCGATTGCCTTGCAGCCTCGGAACAGCAACGTGATTCTGGTCGGAACCGGAGAAACAAACAGTTCAGGCGACTCCTACTACGGTCTGGGAATTTTGCGCTCCACCGACGGAGGCGTGACTTGGACCCAGATCACGAGTGCGGCAAGCGGCCAGTCTTTTCTGGGCATCGGCTTCAGCAAGATTGCATTCAGCACGTCAAATCCGAGCGTAGTCGTGGCCGGAACAGCCGGAGACAACGGTCTCGATCTCGGGCTGGAAGAAGATGCCAATTCAACCGCACGCGGACTCTACTCTTCACTCGACGCCGGCGCGACATGGAACCGAGTCGTGCTATCGGACGGCGCAATTCCCGCCTCCGTCACCTCCGTGCTCTACGACCCGAAGGCCGGATCGGGCGGAACGTTCTACGCATGGATTCGACGGCACGGCCTCTACTCCTCGACCGACGGCCAAACCTTTACGCCGCTCGCCACGCAACCAACCGCCGGCACAGTGTCGGGCGTCTGCCCCACCGGATCGAACGCCAGCAGCTGTCTGATTTATCGCGGCGAGTTCGCCGTGGTTCCGGGACGCAACGAGATGTATACATGGGTCGTCGATGTCCAACCAGATGACAACGGCAATCCAGCGCCCGTCGACGAGGGCATCTGGAAGACGCTGAATGGTGGAACGAGTTGGACCCAGATTCCCGACAATGGCATCACCAATTGCGGCGACAGCGCGTTCGGCCCAGACAGCGGATGCGGCGTCGAACAAGGTTGGTACAACCTCGATCTCGCCGCAATCCCTGATGGTCCCGGAACCGACATCTACGCAGGCGCGGTCAACCTTTACAAGTGCACGCTGGAAGGGGGAACGACTTGTTCACAGGGCGATTGGATCAATCTGACGCACGTCTATGGATGCAACCCGGGGCCGCTCGGCGCGCCCGCTCACGTGCATCCCGACCAGCACGGCATTGCCTTTCTCGTAGCGAGCAGCAAGGCCGTAGGCTACTTCGCACACGACGGGGGAATCAGTCGCACGCTCGATGGCTACTCTGATCTGAATGCGGGAAGCTGTACCGGGACGAATCAGTTTGACAGTTTGAGCCAGAGTTTAGGGTCCCAGAGTTTAGGTTCAATGACGGAATTTGTCAGTTTGTCGATTCATCCGACCGACGCCGACATTATGCTCGGCGGAACACAGGATAACGGCTCTCCCAAAACCAGTAGCGCGACCGGCAGCACGACCTGGCAGAATGCGCTTGGCGGCGATGGCGGATTCAGTGCCATCAACCCTGCGAACCCGAGTGAGTGGTTTGCGTCGAATCCTTACGTCACAATTTTGAAGTGTGAACTCGGCACCGACTGTAACGACGCAGGATTTTTCCAAGTCGTGAGTTCAGCTACTCTCGGTGGAGATCAAGGCGCTTTCTACACTCCTTACATTCTCGATCCGCAAAATAGCGGCTGGCTGCTCGTCGGCACCTGCCGTGTGTGGAGGGTCAGCACGAGCGGAAGCGCACCCCTGCAACTGAGCAACGATTTCGACACGCTGGGGACGGGTTCGTGCACAGGTAATGAAATCAATCTGGTGAACGGGCTCGCCGCGAGCGGCCCCGCCGATGAAAATGGCAATTCCACAGTGGTCTACGCCGTCACGAATGGATACGGGCCGCTCAGCGGAATGCCGGGAGGCGAGGTGTGGTCTACGACGAATGCGGGCACGACGGCCATGGCCAATGTAACGCAAAATGAAACCCAAAATGTGAATCCCAATGGCTATGCAATTTCGTCGGTCGCGATCGACCCTTCCGACGCAACAGGTCAGACCGCTTACGTGGGGATCATGGGCTTCAGCACTCCGCAATTTCCGACATCGCATGTGTGGAAGACCACCAATGCGGGCGCGAGTTGGGCAGACTGGAGCGGAACCGGCTTGCCAGATTGCCCAGTCAACGCGCTGCTGGTTGACGCGCAAGCGGGACTGATCTACGCGGGCACCGATGTTGGCGTGTTCGTGAGTTCGACAGCGACACCTTCATGGATCGAAGCGGGACCAACTCCAGGTCCGACCACTTCGGGATTTCTGCCGGACGCTCCGGTCACCGCGCTCCAGATGTTCAATCCGAACGCGGGCACGAAGACTCTGGTGGCCTCGACCTACGGACGCGGGATTTGGAACTATGCACTGGTAACTTCGCCGGACTATAGCAACACGATTTCTAATTCTCCGCAAACGATCTTCGCAACGCAAACTGCCACATTCAACGGCACCCTGACGGCCAAGAATGGATACGCCAGTTCCGTGAATCTAACTTGCACCGGCGTTGCGCCTTTGACTTGTACTCCGCAACCCGCGCGGGTGACTCCGACCGCAGCCTACGCGATCAACGCCAGCGGAACCGCCGGCGATTATAGTTTCAACGCGCACGCGGTTGGCACGGACGGAGACTCAATCACGCACGACGCGCCGGCTACGCTTCATATTGTGGATTTCGACCTGACCGCGCCCGTCCCGAACGCCCTGAGCGTCGACATTGGGGGTACATCGGCGCCGGGCACATTTCAGGTAACCGCCGCGGGAAGCTTTGCGGGGACGGTTGCCCTCACTTGTCCGTCCGGTCTTCCTGCGGGAGCGGCTTGCGTATTCTCGCCCGCGGGACCCCTCAGTCCAACGGCCTCGACTCCCGTGACGGTGCAATTGGCCGTCACCGCTGGAGCGGGAACTCCCGTTGGCGGTCCGACGACAGTAACGATCTCGGCGACGACGACGGGAGCACCGGCTGCCAAGACCCAGACCTTCAGCTTGACCGTGACCGGCCCAACCCCGGATTTTGCAATCGCAGTGGTGGCGACGCCGACGAGTACGCTGGTCAATCAGAACGTGACTTGGAACGGGACACTGACGGCGCTCAACGGATACAACTCGAGCGTGCATTTGAGTTGTTCCGCCGGAGCGCCAGCCACATGCAGCATCACTCCCTCGACCGTCACGCCAACTCCGAACGGAGCTGTCTTTGCGGTGACGCTGGCAAGTGCGACGACAGGAGTATTTAGCTTCACCCTTCTGGGAACGGATGGAACCCGCACCCACGCAACCGCGACCGAGACGCTGACGGTGGGCACAGACTTTACCTGGACCGACACAGGCGGAACTTCAGTTGTGGTTTCCGCCGGACAGAGCGCGAACTATTCGTTTTCGGCAGAGCCCGGAAGCGGTACATTCTCTTCCACGGTTGGCTTCGCGTGCTCAGGACTTCCCCAGCTGTCCACCTGCGCGTTTGTTCCGTCGTCGATCGTCGCGGGCTCCGTGACGACTCCTGTTACGGTTACTGTGTCGACGACAGGTCCGAGTTCCGCTGGCCGAATGGCTGGCACATTCCCAAGCAGCCGACCATACTTCATGCTTTCATTCGGAATAGTGGGGATTTTCGGACTCGGCCTCGGTCGGTGCAAGCCGCGTCTCTGCTGGATGATTCTTCTCGGAATCGCATTGCTCGCGACCATCTCCTGTGGCGCGGTCGCGGGCGGTGGTGGCGGAGGCGGCGTAACTCCACCCGGCACTTCACAGATCACGGTGACCGCTACTGAGGCAGGCGGCGCGTCCCATGGCGATGTCGTTACGCTGGTTGTGCAGTAGTCGTAAGCCGTCTCTGTCACTCCCGATCACAGATGTTCCCCGCTTACTAAACAGCAGACTAAACCCCTGAGATAGGATCATCTTCTGGGGTCTGCTTGGAATGTACCGTGAACGCGAGCACTCCCGCACGAATCATGACATATGACATCGCAGTAATTGGCGGAGGCATTGTTGGTCTTTCCTTCGCCATGCAGGCTTCGGAACAATTCCCACGACTGCGCGTCGTCGTTCTTGAAAAAGAAGCGGGAGTCGCTCGCCATCAGACAGGCCACAACAGCGGAGTGATCCACAGCGGAATCTATTACAAACCCGGATCGCTGAAGGCGCGGCTGTGTGTGGCCGGAGCGCGCGAGATGGTGGAGTTCTGTGCGCGTCACGGGATCCCACACGAGATCTGCGGAAAGCTGATCGTTGCTCTGACCCCGGAGGAGTCGACGAGACTCGACGATCTACTCGCGCGTGGCGTCGCGAACGGACTGCAAGGTCTAAGGGTGCTGGCGCGCGAAGCCATGCTCGAAATCGAACCGCATGCTGGAGGTTTGAGAGCGATCCATGTGCCATCGACAGGGATCACGGACTATGCAATGGTGGCGGCGAAGTACGCCGAGATTGCGGCTGCGCGAGGCGTCGAGGTTCGCGCTCAGGCTGGCGTCGTCGGTTTTGGATCGGATCGAGCAGCTAAATCCGGCAGTGCACGAGAGGTGATCCTGCGCACGCTTGCGGGAGATTTTTCCGCGCGGTATGTCGTGAATTGTGCGGGGTTATACAGCGACCGCGTCGCGCGAATGGCGGGAGACGATCCGGGAATCATGATCGTGCCCTTCCGCGGGGAGTATTACGACCTGGCGTCACCACGGCAGAGTTTGGTGCGCGGGCTGATTTATCCAGTGCCAGATCCGCGTTATCCATTTCTGGGCGTCCATTTCACGCGACGCATTCATGGGACTGTCGATGCCGGCCCGAACGCGGTGCTGGCGTTTCGCCGCGAAGGTTACCGGTGGCGCGACATCGATTTCGGCGAGGCGCTGGAAGTGGCGCGGGACAAGGGGTTTCGGGCGATGGCGCGGCGGGAATGGAATAATGGACTGGCGGAATTTCGACGATCGCTGCGAAAGCGCGAGTTTGTCGCCTCGTGCCAGCGCCTGTTGCCCGAGGTTCGCATGGAGGACATGACGCCGGGCGGCGCCGGCGTACGAGCGCAAGCGGTTACTCCTGACGGCGCGCTGGTTGACGATTTCAAGTTTGTCTCGCGGGAGCGTTTCCTGCATGTGCTCAACGTGCCATCTCCGGCGGCAACCGCGTCTTTGCCCATCGGCCGCGAGATTCTGAAGATGATTCCCGCGGAGATCACGAACCGGTAAGCAGCGCCGACGATTCCCCGGCTGGTATAGTCTTGTAATCTTTCCGCGCGGATAGATAAGAGACGCGGCACGCGGCGTCTATCCCGCGGAATCTGGTTTGGAGAATCACATGGCGCAGAACTTGGGTTCAAAGTCGGGTCCAAATTTAAAAAAGACGAAAGTTGCGGTCCTGGGTGCCGGCAAGATGGGAGCGATCCTGCTGCAATCTTTTTTGCGCGACGGATTGCTTTCCCCTCCTCAGACCTGGGCAACAGTGGCTCATCCCGAGCGCGCGCGGCTCCTCAAGGACAAGTTGAAGGTGCACGCCGGGACCGACAACTCCGAGGCCGTGAAAGATGCGGATATTATCTTTCTCTGCGTAAAACCTCAGGTAGTCGCCGACGTGGTGCGCGAAATTCGCGCGCACTTGAACGATAAGCAGCTGATCGTCTCGGTCGCCGCTTCAGTTCCAACGGAGATGATCGAGCGCGCTCTCGAAAAAGAGGTTCCCGTGGTGCGCGCCATGCCGAATACTCCGTGCGTATTGGGCGCGGGTATGACGGCCTTGTGCAAGGGTAAGTTTGCCAGCAAGCAGCATCTGGAGACGGCCACAAAGTTTTTCGACGCAGTTGGCCGCACCGTCGTCGTCGACGAGAAGCATATGGACGCGGTGACCGGACTCTCCGCCAGCGGCCCGGCCTATATCTACATTATTTTGGAATCACTGGCGGAGGCCGGAGTGAAAGTTGGACTCCCGCGCGACGTCGCGACTCTGCTCGCAGCTCAGACAACAATGGGAGCCGCACGGGTTGTGCTCGAAACCGGAGATCATCCTGCCCTGTTGAAAGACGCAGTAACGACTCCAGCCGGCTGCACCATCGACGGCATCATGGAACTGGAAGAAGGCAAGTTGCGTGTGACGCTGATTAAAGCGGTCGTTAAAGCGGTCCAGCGGGCCAAGGAATTGGCGTTTTCCTAGCGGGATTGACGGGGCGCAGACAACGAGCCGGCAATACCTACCGCACCAGCCACTCGGTAATCTGATGGGTAAGCGTCAGAACCGGACGGTTCGCGACCGAGACCAACAACGAAACGGCCACTGCAAACGGAACGATGAACCAGGCGCGAATGTGCACGCGCCGCGATTTGCTGGCCTCGTCCCAGTCGAGCAGAAACGCGACGCGCTCGCTGATCGAGCCCGCAACGAAGCCTGTGCCGTAGAGCGGAGCCGCTTTTGCAGGAACCTTCACCGGAACCAGGCGAGAAAGCTTGACCAGGGCTCCTGCCAGGTCGAGAGCATCCCGCTGGTTCGAGACGGACGCATCATCGGCGGCAAGTTCCGTCGCTTGCGACCAGGCCTTCTCTAACCTCGCCATGCCCGGAAACGGACAGAAAGTCAGGATCAGGCGCTTCAGGTTATCGCGAGACTTCAGGTGCTCTTGCTCATGTTTCAGTGCCATGCGGAGTTCTTCGGGACTGAGCAGGCTAACCGTCGACTCGGAAACGAAAATTCTCGGACGGAGGACGCCGACGATGATCAGCGGCGGGCTCTCACGCCGAGACTGAAAGGCGACGGCGGAATCGGCTTTCACTTTGAGAGGGCGTGCGCCTTCGAGCCAGCAGGTCACGGCACGAGTCGTCCTGGTTTGGGCGGCGATGGCGCGGAAGACGCCGCAGGCAATCGTGAGCAGAGCGCAAACTCCCAATGCGAGCGGAACCGCGCCCATGTGTTCGTGGATCGGAATCGGCCCCATCAGCTGAAACGAGGGCACGACCAAAGCGAAGGTGATGATCAGGGAGCCAACGAGCGGCAGAATCCGCAACCCGAAAAGGATGGTGGCAACGCTTCGCTGCGCGACATGCAAAGGCCTGACGGGACGCCACACCGTCTCCACCAGCACCGACAGAAGGCAGTAGAGCAACAGGAAACAATCGAGCGAAACCGCGACTTTAAGCAAGGCAAACATTAGCTTGCGGCACGACAGCTTACTGCACGAAGTTTACGTACGACAGCTTACGGCACGAAGTTTACGTACGACAGCTTACGCGATTCTTATTCGGTCCCGGTCCTACTCGTTTCCGTTCCGGGCGCTGTTACGGCGCTTCTCATCCACCAGGCGGCCCAGTTCCTCAAGCAGCTCGGCGTCGTGTTCGCCGATTTCTTCGACGATTCGCGAAAGCAGCAGCGGACCCGACAGCTCCAGACCCAGCACCTGACGAATCGCATGGCCGGCGACATCCCGTTCAACTTCCGCCATCGTGAACCGAGGCACGTAGCGGAAAGTCACAACCTTGGTTCCTTTCATTGCGATCCGGCCCACGAGTCCCTTCTTCCGCAGACGATTCAGGGTGGTCACAATGGTTATATAAGCGCGCCCGTCGGTGCTCTCCCGGAGTTCGCGTATCGTGATTCCGTCCGGCCGCTGGCACACGGCGGACAGGAGCCTCTCTTCAAGAGGACCGAGCCGGATCTTACGAGATGCCAGAAGCAGTCGGAATATTTCGTTCATGATGACCAGGGCCAGCCAGTGAAGTGTACGACGAATTTGGGCTCCCTTGGGGAAAATTTTGCAATTGCGGGATTACGGAGAAGGTTGTGCCGTTTGCGTCATTTGCTATGCGACACATCTTGCTTTTCTGACAGATGTTTAGCTATATCCGTCGGCAATACGTGTCGTTCGCCTTCGTCATAGCGAACGAAAATGAGTTTGACGCTTCCGCCCTTGCTGAGATCACGTAGCACGCAGCGGGCCGCTTCACGGCTGTTCTCGTGCTTGCAACCGCGGTACTCAGGTTTCGAGAGTATGCGCTTGCCGGTGTCCTTGGCTTCTTCGTTATTGCGCCATTCATCAAGGAACGTGTAGTCCGAGAAGAAGTAAACGTACAAGTAAGCGAAGTCCTTCAATGCGGGAACTGACATGTTGCCAGACGCGACAAAGCCGTCACATGTTCCGTCTGGGCAGAACTCCAACAAGTGCCCTTTGTTCTTGATCTCGATTGTATCCGGGAAGGTCTTTGAAAGCTCTTTCATCGGATCAGCCGTGGCGGTATCAGTCGATTGTGCCGATGCCAGCGGCAAACAACACGAGCAGAGGATTAGTGCCCAGACAACCCGACAATTCATCTCTTGACTCCACAAACAACGTGACTAATGCTTTTTTGGGGGGGCCGAGAACTACAACGACCAGTTGCTGTATCGGACACATGCCCTAATGCTCACCTAAGACTTGAAATCCCACTTCATTTAGAAAAGTTCATTGTGACGTGCATGTAGTAGGGAGCAAATGGGGGATGTGGAAACTCGTCCTTTAATAGAGTTGGGCGAACACAGGCAAGCATATTGGTTTCGTGGTCCGCATAGAATCGCAGCACGCGACCATTTGTTCCAATCGCCAGAACAAACGAGAACGTCGATGTGTCCGGGCGTTCGGTTGACTTTAAACAAGACACGAAGATAGGCGAATATTTCTGTTGGTAGTAGTCCTTCAGATCAATCTCACCATATATACGAGTTGCGCGATCCACATCTTTTGTGTCTGCCAGCGCGACAGCTTCCTTGAAAGAACCAGCAAGTTCGCCACCCATTCCGGAGGTCGTCAACAAAAAGATCAATGCTATGGAATAGAGCTTTTTCATGGATTGAATTGCACTACCAATGAGAAGGACCCGCAAGTGACCTCAGTCTCAACGGCTCGCTGAACGACTGGGGTGGCCGGTCCCACTATAATTTCGGGGGTCAACTCGCTTTCGAATTGCGAGCATCGGCACGATGATGTGCAACGGCGCTCTTCATCAGTGTCTCTAGGACTGTTGGATCGATCTCGGCCAACTTCTTGATGTAAAGGCAGCCTTTTCCGGTGGAGTGTTTTCCCAGCTTGGCCAAGAGGACCGCGGCGTCGCTCGGGCCGAGCAAGCCATACAGAACGCTGGCCGCCTTACGCGGTGAAAAGCCGATCAGCGGCATATCTCCTTCACGACCGCTGTCGTATTTGTAGTGGCAGCTGCCGAAGCCAATGATGGCTGGTCCCCACATGACCGGCTTTTCGCCGGAGGCACGTCGCATGAGTTGAACCAGTAGCTTTGCGTCTGAACGTCGCGTCGGATCGGTGAGCCCGGCGATATATGCCGCGGGGCTCGAAGTTGTCGCCTTGGTCTTGTTCTCTGACGTCTTGATCCTTGTAGTCTTGTTTCCTGTCATTGTGCAACTCCGCGACTTACTTCATTCCCCGCACGACATATACGCGCGATAGCATCTGGTCATAGAGATAGACATATGATCCGTTGTCGCCTGCCAGATAGGTCCCCGGTGAAGCGACGGCTCCGGGAGCCAACCCGTCTCCGAAGGTCTTCCAGGGCTCGGTTTTTCCGGAGACTATATTTGCCTTATTAATCGTCTGTACCCTCATGGCCCTGTGGATGGACACTACGTATACCGACTCTCCATCGGGAGACCAGCCGATCACGCGCTGGTTTGAATCTAGTCCCGGAATCGGACGCAAACTGGCGGAGGTCGCAGCCTCGTTGAGGGGCCAGACTCCCCATTTTCCATCCGGCCCGAGAAGAGCCGCGTAACGGCCGTCGCGCGATGCCTGCACTCCGGCCATGCCTTCAGGAGTGATTGCCTTCGAGTTGCCGCTGCCCACATCGATCAGGTAGTCGCGCTCGCCATGCCCCGCCTCGATTCCGCTCGCCAGCAATTCTTTCCCATTCGGCAGCCAGCGCACTTTCTTGTAGCTCACGTTGTCGTGCGTCAACTGCCGGGCCTCGCCCGCTCCGGTTGGCACCAGGCGAAGCGCTCCTCCCTTTGCCGCCTGCGTGATCACCCACTTCGCATCGGGAGAAACCGCCAGGCCGGCTCCATCCCCCATTCGTACGGGTGGTGAGCCGTCGGTGTCGCGCAGGAAGACAGTGTAGTTCGGCCCGCCGCCGTCGCCTTCCTCGTCGAACAGAACTTTGTGTCCATCCGGCGTCATGTCACTCAGAATCGACCAACCGAACCACCCCAATTCGCTCTCCGCTTTCGACCCGGGAGCCATGCCGCGAAGGCCAACCCGGCGTTGATTGGTAACAGCCAGAGCAACTCCATTGCGAATGTCTTCGATCCACATGCCTCCAGGAACGGTGGTCAGGGCGCGCACCTTGCCCCCAAGCGATACCGCGCGCATGTTCTCGGCGCCGCCGCTGCTGGCGGCCGTGAACCAGATTTCAGTTCCCGTCGGCGACCACACCAGTCCGTGGATCGACCCCCAATCCGACGAAAGGATCTTTTCCTTGCTCTTTCCGTCGGCTGCGATTACGGCAATCGAACCTTGATCGTCGCCGATGGCGTTTTGGTGATCCGCGAACGCCACCCACTTTCCGTCTGACGAAATTTTCGGATGGCTGATCCAGTTGATACCCTCGAACAACACTTTGCCGATGGGATATTCCAAACGCCAGTGGCTGCTCTCAGGCACGTAACGAACCACCGCCATGCTCTCGTCGTCGGCGGCCCAGTCGGCATCCTGCACGTTGTCTAAAACTTCACGTGGCGCGCCTCCAGTCATCGGGAGGCGGGCGAGCGTTCCGGTCATGGCATAGCCGCCCAGGTTCACCGCATTGAGGCGCACTGCGAGTTCGCCCGTCTTCGAGATCGAGAGCACTTCCGCATCTTTCACGCCGAGTTCGCGTGCGCCAGGGTTGTCGGTGTGGCCGACATAGAGCTGGGGTTCGCCGCCATCCCACAAAGCGCTGTAGACAATGCTGCCGTCCGGCGCGTAGCGCGCGTTGCCGATGGAGCCGTTGCGAAAGGTAATCGGCTGATACTCGGCAAGGGCCGTCGAAACGCTGCCTCGTCCCCAGAGCCATCCGAGACTGAGCGCCAGCACAGCCAGAATCAGCGCACCCGCCAGGTCGCGGAGATGGTTGTGGGAAGTAACCGCGATTGGCAGCGCCGCAATTTTCCCCGAGATTTCCGGCGTTGTTGCCGCTGCATCTGTGATCGCGGGCTGCGAAGTTGTCTTGCCCGCAACCGAGCTGTCAGTGAGGGCTTCGAGATTGAAGGCCAAATCTCCGGTCGCCTGGAAACGATGTGCCGGATTTTTCTCCAGACAATGGCGTACCACGCGTTCGAGGGCCGCGGGAACGGTGCGCGCCGACTCCGAAAGTTCGGCAGGCTCCTCTTTGAGAATCGCGCTCATGGTGTCAGCCGCACTGTCTCCTCGAAACGCGCGCTGGCCCGAGAGCATCTCGTAGAGAATCGAACCGAACGAAAAAATGTCGGAGCGATAGTCGGCGGCCTTGCCCCTCACCTGTTCGGGAGACATGTAGCCGACGGTCCCCATGATCTGGCCCGGTTCGGTATTCACCTGCACAGTGGGCGCGTCGGCTCCGGAGTTGTTTTCTGGACGCGTCAGTTTTGCCAGGCCGAAGTCGAGAATCTTCACGCGTTCGTCGCTCGTGACAAACAGATTTTCGGGCTTCAGGTCGCGGTGGACGATTCCCTTTTCGTGGGCCGCGGCTAGTCCGCGCGCGACCTGCAATGCGTAGTCGATGGCTTTGCGCGTGGAAAGCGGTCCGTTGCGGATGCGCTCCCGCAGTGTCTGCCCCTCCAGCAATTCGGAGACAATGTAAGGCGCGCCGCGCTCCTCGCCGATATCGAAAATCGAAAGTATGTTGGGATGATTCAGAGCCGCGGCAGAGCGTGCTTCCTGCACGAAACGCTGCAGGCGCTCAGCGTCGGCGGAGTAAGACGCGGGAAGAACTTTAATGGCGACGATGCGGTCCAGACGCGAATCGCGCGCTCGATACACTTCTCCCATGCCTCCGCTGCCAACGAGAGACTGGATGTCGTACGGACCTAGCTTTGTGCCGGGAGCGAGTGCCATCTGAAGCTGTGGATTATATCGGAGTTGAGGAGCGCAAATAGGGCAGCAACGGGTCCTTCCGCAATTACATCTGCTTCGCTTGCTGTAGGACCAGATTCATCTCGCCGCGCTTGCTGAAGTTGATCCGGAGAACGCTTTGCCGATCGCTCGGGAAATCCCCGGCCAGCGTGCCGGATTGACCAGAAGAAGCTTGATCTGAAGAAGATTGACCAGAAGTAGATCGATCGGCGGTGGCACTGCCCGAGGCCACTCGTACTCGGAGACGATGTTTGCCCGACGGGATCTGCAAGGAATGTAGTTCGTGTCCCTCGACGTGGTTAAACACGACCAGGCGTTTCTCGCTGGTGGCTGCCAAACGCTGAGTGTAAGCCAGGCGATCATCCACCCAAAGTGACAGCTGAGCGTCAGCAAATTTGTGATCGACCTCGATGACCAAAGTCGCAGCAGGTTGCGACGAATTCCCGGTGTGTCTGCTTGCCGAGTTCCCGGCTGAATTTGCGACCGAGTTCGCGGCCGGGTTTCCTACAACGATTCGGGCCGTCTGGATCGGCGCGCCGCTCACCATCGCAGCGGTCGTGTTTGCAGCGGATGCCGGCGCGGCTGCCTTATCGAAACCTGATTTGTCCGAAGCAGTTTTGTCCGAACCTGATTTGTCAGGAGCTGATTTGTCCGGAACAGGTTCTGTCACCGAAGGCACTGGTCCGGCAGTGCGAAGCGCTCCGCGAAGGCCAAATGTAGCGGCCCACAGTCCAAATCCAAGGACGACAAGACCGAACGCAACCGCTGCGCGGGTTGAAAACGTCAACTGCGTTCGCTTCCCTTCCGGCGTCTCGTCGCTATCGCCGCGCCCCGGACGCTGCCTCAAAGAGCGCGCCATCGCCAGCAGTCTCGCGGCAATCCGAGGTTCACCGAGAGCCGACCTTGCGATTTGATGCGCACCCTCGGGGCCGCCTCGACGCGTGTTCGAGCCCGGCAGCTTCGCTTTGCTCCACGGTTCGCGGCCCTGCTGCAAGTGCTGGATGTCGAGAACCATCTCCATGCCGCGCTGGTAACGCTCCGCAGGCTCCTTGGCCATGGCCCGCTGAATGATGTAGTCGAGCCCGGGAGGCAAGTCGGTATCGAGTAGAGTCGCCGGAATCGGATCTTTGTTGACGACCTTGAACGAAACCGTCATCGCGCTATTGCCCTGAAACGGCCGATAGCCAGTCAAGATTGTGTAGAGGACGACACCGAGCGAAAACAGATCCGATCGCCCGTCGACAGCGTCGCCATTCAACTGCTCAGGGGACATATAGGCGGGCGTGCCCAATGCGCGTCCTGCCAGCGTGTGATTGGCGAGATTGAGTTTCGCCACTCCGAAGTCGGCGATCTTGGCGTGGCCGTCTTCGGTCAACAGGATATTCGAAGGCTTCAGATCGCGATGAACCACGCCCTGACCATGCGCGCAATCGAGCGCCTCGGCGAGTTCGAGCGTCAATTGCAACGCGGTCTTTACCGGCAGCTTGTGGTCGCCACGCGACAGCAGGTGTTCGAGAGACTGGCCGCCGACAAACTCCATGACGATATAAGGAGAGCGAGTCTCAGGTTCCTCGCCCACATCGAAGATGGTGACGATGCCAGGATGTGACAAGCGGCCAGCGGCCTCCGCTTCTCGCAAGAAACGCTCGCGATATTCAGATTCTTCTTGTGGAGATTGGCCAGCCAGGGAAATTGTCTTGACCGCAACCACGCGGTTGATCTTGGGATCGCGCGCCTTATAGACAACGCCCATGGCGCCCCGTCCGAGTTCGGTCAGGATCTCGTATCGTCCAAAGCGCTCGGCCTTGCGGTCATCCATAGGTTCGATATAGAGGTCGGAGTTATCGCCCAGTCATTCAAACTGACGCCGCTTCCGACTTGTCGTTTGACGCCGTGGTCACAACAACTCCTACAAGGTTTTCGTTAAGCACGTCGAGAATCTTCCTGGCCCGGTCCGCCGTCATCCCGTTGAGCATCTCGAACGTGACCTCGACGCCTTTAAATGCGGCGATGGTGTCGTGGTGAGGGCGCAGCTCGACTACGATCGGACCCGCCTGCCGCTTGATGGCAAAACTTATGCCTGCCTTCTCAATCTTCGCTGCCGCCATGGGTACCTCGCTAGAGGGCGCACATCCCGCGGGGTAGTAACCGTCGGGAGGGGATGCTGCGTCGCTTTAATTTTCTATTAAGGGGGGGATTGGTCCAAGTTACCGTCGTGCGGGCATTTTGACTCACACGTTACTGCCCGTCATACGGCAGCGCGGCACTCTCAGGCCCGCGTCATTTCAGGCTCGCAGCATGTCAGGCTCGTACCATGTTCTTGAGGGCAGGGTGGTTGCGGATGATCAGCATCGAACCTTTCAGCTCGGCCATTTCGTTCCTTCGGAACTCGGAAAGCAGGCGGGTGATGGTTTCGCGGCTGGTGCCGACGAGTTGGGAGATTTCTTCGTGGGTCATCGCCAGGCGGACGCGCACGGTTCCATTGCTCATCTGGCCATCGGCCGCGGTCTCCAGGAGGAACCGGGCAAACCGTTCCGAGACGGAGTGCGAAAGTCCGATCGCACGCACCACGCCGTAGGCATCGGCGCAATCGCGAGCGAGATGTTCGGTGGCATGAAAGCTCGCGTCCGCATGTTCTCGCAGAAAACGCAGCATATCTTCGCGCCCAACGAAATTCAGCTGGCAGGGTTGCATCGTCTCAACCGTCAACTCGTAAGGACCGCCGGTGATGATCGCATGCAGACCGAGCACTTCGCCCGGTTCGGCGATGCGTACGATCAATGTTTTGCCCTCGCGCGAGGTGGTGGAGAGCTTGGCGCGGCCCTGGCAGAGAATGAAAATCCCCCACGGACTCTGGCCCTCGACCTGCACCACCGCGTGTTCGGGAAAAACGGCGGCATGTTTTATTTTGTTGAAGGCATCGAGGGAAGATTGGGAAAGCTCGCAAAAAAAATTGTGGGAACGCAAATGGCAATTGAGGCAACTCTCCACACACTTCATGCCAGACGTCACAAGCGCTCCTCCATCATCTTCTCGCTGCGATAAGTACACGACGGGCTGGCGAGCGACGATGGAACGCATAAAGTTGTAAGACTCGTGGCCAGACCACCCCAGGCGAAGCTGATGACGGAGTGCTTGCACGCCGATAGCCGCGGTGAGAAGGCTCGCTTTTGAGCCTGTATCCCAACATCCACGAGGTTCGGGTCCGCGCGCGAATCGCTGCGTCTGCCGTAGGGCAGTCAGAGGTGCCGTGAATCAGGCATTTGTGACCGCCGCACCCGACCGGCCGGGAATTGCCCGCACGTCGCGTCCTCAAAGCTGACACCCCCCACCTACCCGTACCACCCTGAATTTGTTTTTCCACCCCTGAGCGACCATCCTGCTTGCGCGGCGTGCGGGGACGGGGGTAGCCTGATACATTCAGTATCTGGCAACTGGGAGAGTCCTGCGCTATGCAACTGAGAATGAGCACGCGAGCGATGGAGGGTGTACTGGTCGTCGATTGCAGCGGCCGCGTCGTCTTCGGCGAAGAATCCGCCACGCTTCGCGACATCGTCAAGAAACTGCTGGCCGAGAATCCAAACGTCGTGATGAACCTGCGCGAAGTCAATTACATCGACAGCGGCGGCCTCGGAACGCTGGTTTCGCTCTATACCAGTGCCCGCAGCGCCGGCGGAGCCGTGAAACTGGCCAGTCTGAGTCAGCGGGTCGGCGACTTGCTTCAGGTTACGAAGTTGCTCACGATTTTTGAAGTGTTCGACGATGAAGAAACGGCAGCCAAGTCCTTCAACAAGGGCACAACCTAGCAAACAAGCCAGCCCCTGAACGCGCTTTCGATCTCGATTGTTTAGTATCGCTAGAGCACGATGTAAGCCGCCCAGGCGCGAGCGTCAGTCGAGATCGGACAATTCCAGGAAAGTCGAACTCATCGTATTTCCATTCTGAACATCCGTGAGAACAATGGTACGAACAGCGCCGCCGTTCGTCGGCGACAGACCCTGCGCAATGATATAGGGAGGCGTTGTGCTTCCAGCTTTCGTCACGAACACCGTGTAGCCGGGTGCAGTGACATCGTTATTGGGGTTGTAGGGAAGCGTGATGTATCCACCGGACTGTTGGTAAGCGACACCCTTGAACTCCGGAGAGCCGCTCGGGCCGTTGGTCGGATTCAGCTGGATATAAACATCGACCGCGCCCTGGGTGCCGTCCGGTCCACTCGGCGACGCGTTAATCACACGAAATGCGAGGTTGGTTGCCACCGGGTTGGGTATGTCGTCAGGGATCGTCAAGATCGATGCGTTTTGACCATTGGCGACCACGCCAGTAGCGATCACGGTGTACTGCTGCGAACCGTTCAGATCGAGAGCGGTGCTATTGAACGCGACCTTCGGCGTACCCGTCAGGAAACCAGCAATCGTGTCGGTGCCCGAATCCACCGGAGTGTACCCAGGCTGGTTCGGCCGAACTCCAAGGAATGAGACGTTGGTGAAGACTTGCACCGGGACGATACTGGGTGGCGTGGTGATATCGATGTCCATCGGGCCGACGTTCTGAATGGCGTGGACGAAACGCACCTGCGCCTGGTCGCTGCCGCTGCCGCAACCAGTGGTCACGAGGCACACAGCCGCGAGCGGCAACGTGAGGAGCAAGAGTTTCAACCGGCACAACATCTTTCTTTTATTTTCTCCCAGAAGCGCTTCCGCAGCCCCCGTCTTCATTGCGTCAATTCATCACACCAATTCTTCACACTAGTTCAAAACAGATCGCGTTCAAAACAGATCGTCGATCGCGACCGGCGTCGGCGAGATTTCTCCACCATTCAGCACGTCGACCAGCACCAGCGTGGTGATCGTTCCGCCAGTGGTGGTTGAAGGATAATTTTGCCGGATTACCTGCGTCGTCTGATTTCCCGAAGGCGTCACGATCACCGCAAAGCCGCTGCCATTCGGATTCGCGGTCAGCTTCTGGTACTGGCTCGACTGCTGATAGGCCAGCGCCTGGATTTGCGGAGTCAGACCACTGAGGTCTCCATTGAAGGGATTGGGTTCAATATAGACATCGACCAGACCGCCCGGAGAGCTGGGCGAGGCGTTGATGATGCGGAATTCCAGATTTCCCGAAGGCGGCGCGGCATTGTTGTCGGTGATGGGCACGGCAGTCGGCTCGTTGGTGCCCTGAGTCACGCTGTTGAAACCCATCAGTATCACGGTGTAGTGCGTCGAGCCGTTGAGTGTGAAGCTGCTCTCGGGCGGAGCTGGGTTTGACGTGCCGGCCAGGAATGCCTGGACCGTGACACCGCCCGACGGCACGTTCGTGTATCCCGGTTGCGTTCCCGGAGAGATGCTTTCAAACGACAGTTGAGTAAAACTCTTGGTTCCGTTCACCGATACGTCAACCTCTGGGCCGTCGGAGATGGCGTTGAGGACGCGAACCTGCGAGGTGCCGTTCGAACTGCAACTGGCCAGGAAGATACTCGACGCCACCAGTGCCAGCGTGAGGGGTAAAGCAAGCAACCAGCGAAACATCCGAGATTCTCCAAAAGGCTTCGTGAGCAAAAGGGATTTTATCAGCTTGTCGAGCGGATTACCGGGTCTCGGCCGACACCCGGTCCCTTTTCGCTGCAAGTTTCGCAGAGAGTTCCGCCAAAACTGCGGCGCAACACGAAGCTGCGGCGAGCGTCCTCCCTGACGATGAATCGCGATCAGTTGGTGCATCCATTGAGGTCATTCAGCAGGATCGGATTCGAACTCATGATCGATCCGTTCTGCTGGTCCGTAAGCACGATGGTGCAAATCGCTCCCTCGGCTGAACTGCCGAAACCGTTGATGGTCGTGCTGAATTGTTGTTGACCTCCCGTTGGCGTGACGACCAGCTGCCAACCATTGCCTTCGGTATTGATTGGAAGGGTTATATATGGACTGGTGCTCTGGTAAGCCAACGCTTGAACGCAGCCGTTGGCCGTGGTGCATGAAGGCAGGACACCGCTGGCAGGGTTCGGGATGAGGTAGATGTCGGGGGTCGATCCGCCGCCGGTGGGTCCGCTGGGTGAAGCATTGATGATGCGGAAATTTATGTTGCCGTTTTGCGGTGCCGTGTCGTTATCCGTCGGGTTCAGGATGACCACGTTGCTTCCGGTGCCAGCCGCAGATCCCGTCGCAACCAAAGTGTATAGCGAGCCACTGCCCAGGTTAACCCCGGGGTGGGTGAAGACTGGAGTCGATGTCGTGGGCTGGCCGGACAGATACGCCGCAACCGTTTGATCGCCAGAGGGCACGGACACGTAGTTCGACCCCGAAGTCGCGCCAAAAGCAATGTTTGTGAACCCCTTGGTACTGCCAAAATAGATATCCAATCCCTCGTTGTGGTAGTCATTAGAGTCCGCGATAGCATTGACGAAACGAGCCTTCGCCGAACTCGAACCGCAACTGGTCGCAACTATGATGAGAGCCACAAAGGCTAACGCGAGGGACAACGCTTTAAGGAAGCGCAACATATTCTTTTTTTTCTCCAAAGGCAGTTTTGGTGGTAGGCAATGACATGGGATGCGATTATCGTAATCCCTGGTTTCTCAGGCCTATGTAAATATTTGTATCGGTGAACCTGAGTATACGATAGCCAAGGATTGGGAGCTAGTTGCGGCACGGACCAAAATCGTCGTTGGTCGCTAGTCGCTGGTCGTTAGCAGAACCCTCCTGGGTCATCCGCGAATCGCGAAAACGACTAGCGAACAACGACTTCCTGATCAATCGAGTGACGGAAAGGCGTAGAGCGTATGGCCGCAAAACGCGCGAGCAGGCCAAAGCCGAAATCAGAACCAAAGCCAGCGGCAAAGTTAAAAGACGCCAGGCGCGTTCGCGTAGTCCGTTGCATACGCTCTCTGCCCAGAGGAAAAGTGTCGTCCTATGGAGCGATCGCTAAAGCCGCAGGCTGGCCAAGAGCGGCTCGCCAGGTGGCAAGAGTTCTGCGCGACGTCCCAGGATTACCGTGGTACCGGGTGCTAGGCTCAGGCGGAGCGATCAAAACAACCGGCGAATACGCCGCCGAGCAGAAATTTCGTCTACAGATGGAAGGCGTTACATTCCGTGGGTCGCGAGTAGACATGAAGAAGCACGAGTTCCACTTCCCGAAAATCAGTTCTCAGAAACGATCTCACAAATAGCTTCGAAAAAGAGCTATCTCATAAATGGCTTTGAAAGGGCACGGCTTCAGCCCCTGAGGGACGCCGCAGTCCATTCCTTGGGTCGTTCGTGAGATGGCTTCTCAGTTCCCAGTAAGAACGGTTTTCACTGAGAACTGAAAGCTGAGAGCTGAGAGCTGGCTACCGCTCTACCTCGGCAAATTCCCGTCCAGCAATTCATGCAGCTTCTCCGCGTGACAGCGCAGCCCGACATAGAAAGTTCCAAATAGCGCATAAACAGCGCTCACATGATCGAAGCGCATTTCGTAAATCAGTTTCTTAAAGACCAAGGGATCGTCGGCGAAAAGATCGACGCCCCATTCCCAATCGTCGAAGCCGATGGAGCCGGTGATGATTTGTTTCACTTCTCCCGCATACCGGCGTCCGACCATGCCGTGCTCGTTCATCTGGCGCTGACGCTCTTCCATCGGAAGCGTGTACCAGTTCTTGTCTTCGCCGCGTCGCCGATCCATGGGATAAAAACAGACATAGCGATTGGGCGGCATCGACGGAAACAGCCGCGGCTTCATCGCTTCCTTCTGGCGTGCAATGGTTTCGGAGATGGCGCTCTTCCATTCGGCCGAATGCGGTTCTACGCCGCGCTCGGCGAGTGTCTTGTAGGTCTTAAGCGACGACTCGTAAAGGCCCAGTTCAATCACCGATAAATATGAGGTGGTCGGCTCCAGGTAATCATTCAGCCGCAGGCGCGCCAGGTCGAGTTCGGCTTGGTTGAGCTGGTCGAAGGTCTCGCGAAAGTGGACCAGCATAAGATCGCCTTTGTGTCCGAGCAACGAGAACAGAGCCGACTGGCCGTCCGATTTCGTTTCCATGGCGGCCAGCAGTTCCGCAGCTTGATTCGTGATTGCTCGGCGGTCTTCCTTTGCAAGCGCGCGCCATGCCGTCCATCGAAAACGCATCATCTGGTGAAGCGTCGCGTACCCCTCGATTGTGAGGGGCACCGCGGGCAGTTGATCCGCCGCCACCGGGACGGTAGCAGGATGGGTCGGGTTCATAGAGTCACCTGGCAGCAATTGTAAATCGGGAAAACAAATCGGGGCATGGGAGGATCGGGTCATTGAGTAGTAGAAGCGCCTTTGCCGTTCAATGACTCAATCAGCCGGTCCCTCCCGGTATCCCATCTGCCACGGGGCCTGATTGCTCCCGCGTGCGCGGGTATGCTACAAGCGCTATATGCGGAAATGGATGACCGAGCGCCTGAAGCGCCGGAAAAAGAGCGGAACCGATTCTCCCAAAGAAGCCACCAAGGCGCCCGAGCCTTTGCAGCCAAGATTCTATGACGATCAACCAGCGGTGGCTGAAGCGCGGCCGGAAACAGTCGTCGAGTCCCCAGTAGTCGAGCATCACAAAGACAAGGACGAAGATCGCGAGCCTAAAGCAACGTCGCGCCGGGCTGAATCCCGAGTGGCAAGCTCAACACCGGAACCAGCACCCACGACTGAGGCTGCATCCGAAGCAGGAAGCGTGGCGGAGCCAGCGTCAACTCCGGGCGCATCGCGACCTCGACCAACTCGCCGGAGACGCGGCCGTGGAGGTCGTGGCGGATCCCGTCAGCGGACGCCAGCGGGAGCTCCCACCGTTATCGCTGATCCATCTGAAGCAGCATCGGAAGCGACACCCGTAGCATCGCCCTCACACGCTCCGGCTGGCGGGGCAGCTCCGGCTCCCGTGCGAGCCACCAAGGGAACCGTAGTGCTCGCCATCGGATTGCCGGGGTCGGGCAAGAGTTCATGGTTCAAGCGACATAGCATTCATCCGCTGTCGAGCGATCTGCTGCGCGAACTGCTGTTTGATGACGCGCAGGAACAGCGCTTTCAGGACCTCGTGTTTTCCAATCTGCGCTCGATGCTCAAGGCCCGTCTGATCGCGCGGCGTCCCATGAACTATGTGGACGCGACCAATCTCACTCCGCACGACCGCCATAGCTGGATCAAGCTGGCGAAGGATTATGGTTACGATGTGCAGGGATTGTTTTTCGATGTGCCGCTCGAGGTCTGCATGGAACGGCACCAGCGCCGCGGGCGGGCTGTCCCAGAAGACATCATGCGAAAGATGGCAAGCAAGTTGAAGGCTCCGACATTCGACGAGGGATTTTCGAAAATCACGGTGGTGCGGGTGAAGCAGAAAGAAGAAGGCGCTGCGGAGTAAGAGCGCTCTCGACTTTGATCTCACCCCTTTAGATACGGCAGCAGTTCTCTGAATGCGGGCGAGCCTGACGTCCGCAGCAGTTCGTAGATCATCATCTCGGCCGAGGAGAGAATCACTCCCGCGGACTTCATGCGGTCGAGACCGATTCTCCAATTCAATTCCGTGCGTGAACTGACCGCGTCAGACGCTACGTGCACTAAATAGCCTTCCCGCAATGCTCCGAGCGCGGTTTGCATCACGCAGATGTGTGTTTCCATCCCACAGAGCAGGACCGTCGTTCGCTGCCCGGGCAAGCGCTTCAGCAACGAGCAGAACACATCGCTGCCAAAGCAGGAGAACATCAGCTTGTCGATCGACGGAGACTCCGGCAGGAGCGAAGCGATCTCGGGGACGGTGTGGCCAAGGCCCTTGGCATTTTGCGTCGTCACAATGGCGGGGATCTTCAGGATTCCCGCGAGGCGAATCAGCAACTGGACATTGCGCACGAGTCGCTGCTTTTCCCAGATCGGCGGCAGCAATCTTTCCTGCATATCGACGACGACCAGCGCGCATTGCTCGGCCTCAAGCGGACGCCGTGCCATTTCGGCGTAGGTCGAGTTGGCATCGAAGTTGGCGTCGGCGAAGTTGCCGCCGAATGAGATCGATCCTATTAAGCCTTCGCCCGTGGGCTTCGCCATTGCTCTCCCCCATTGCACTCCGTCGGAACCGCGAGTGTTCCTCGCTGTGGCGATTCTAACGCGGGCTTTTGCAGTTTTGCAGCGCCCGCAAAATGAATTAGAATTCGGACATAGCCCGGTCGTTCAACGGTAGGACATCTGCCTCTGGAGCAGAGTATCGGGGTTCGAATCCCTGCCGGGCTGCCAAGCTTTTTTCTCTCGACGATTCCCTTCCATAGCATCCACCGTCGTGTCTGCCGTAGTCTCTCCCTTTGTTCAAACCGCGTCCGCCGCAGACTGTATAATCGAGAATTCCGATGAGCTACCAGGTCCTGGCGCGTAAGTACCGTCCGCAGAAATTTTCCGAGGTGATCGGCCAGGAGCACGTTACCCGCACTCTCCAGAATGCCATCGCCCAGGAGCGCATCGCCCACGGCTACATCTTCAGCGGCCATCGTGGAATCGGCAAAACCACGGTCGCTCGAATTCTCGCGATGGCGCTGAATTGCCGCTCTACGAATGACACCACTGGCAAGCCTCCGATCGAGCCCTGTGGCATCTGCGAATCCTGCACCGAGATTCGCGCCGGCAATTCCGTCGACGTAATCGAAATCGACGCCGCCACCAATCGCGGCATCGACGAAATCCGCGAATTGCGCGAAGCCGCTCGCTATCGCCCCGCGCGCGACCGGTTCAAAATTTACATCCTCGACGAAGCCCACCAGATTACGGATGCCGCTTTCAACGCGCTTCTCAAAACGCTGGAAGAACCGCCGAGCCACGTCATCTTTATGATGGCGACCACTCAGCCCGAGGATATCCCCCAGACCATCCGTTCACGCTGCCAGCATTTCAGTTATCGCGCCATGAAGTTCGACGCGATCATGGACCAGTTGCGCGAGATCGTCGGCAAAGAAAATATTCCCGCGGACGACGACGCTCTTGCTCTACTGGCCGAGGCAGGCGATGGATCGATGCGCGATGCGCTATCGATTCTGGATCAAGCGATCGCGTCCACCGCAGACCACCTCACGCTCGATTCGGTCCGCAGCCTGATTGGCTCGGCGCCTGCGGGCGCGCTCGAAACTGTCATGCAGGCTGTCGCGGAGAGTTCGAGCGAGAAAATCCTGGTGCTGGTGGATGAATTGATCGGCGAAGGCCACAGTCCCACGCACTTCGCGCGGCAGATGGTCCGTTTTCTGCGCAATGTGACGGTGGCCAAGATCGCAGGCAAAGATTCCGCGTTGTTGCAGGTTTCCTCCGATGAGCGGGCTCGTGTCTGGCGCATCGCGGAGTTGTTCAGCGAAGAAGATCTGGCCCGGCATCTGCAAATCATGCTGCGCACGCATGCGGAACTGGGGTACCGGCAGGAACAGCGTTTTCATCTGGAACTGGGGTTGTTAAAAATGGCTCACGCCCAACGCTTGCTGCCGATCGAACAGCTGCTCAGCGATGCTGCGCTGCCGGTTTCTGGACCAGCGCGCACCGCACCTCGGCCGGGGATCAGCATTGCGGCATCTGCGGATACGCGGTTCAGCCAGCCTTCCCAGCCCGCGCGGTCAAATTCTGTATCACCGTTTGCGGCTGATTCAGCGCGTAAAGGGACGCCCAAGGCGGAGGCGTCGGGCGAACCCGCAGCTTTCGCGGACAAGAGTGTCCATTCCACACAAGCAACTACAAATGCCAATGTTGTAATCATGGGATCGGCTGCGCTGGCGGTTGAAGATTTAGCGCCTGCGCAAGAACCACAGCCGGTACCGCGCGAGCTAAGGGCGGATGCAAGCGCTGACTCACTGCGCGATGCCGTCCTCGGCGCACTCAGCAACCAGCAAATGCTGGTCTCGATGTTGGGCAGCGCTGAATGGGCGCTCAACGGCAACGTATTGACCGCAAAAGTTGCGGCGTCGAGCACCATGATTGAGATGACGTTCACAAACGACGCGCGCCGCGTCGCTAGCGCCGCTGCCAGCGGCGTGGCAGGTCGCCCGATCAAGGTGGTGGCCGAACCGGGTGGCGTAGCGCAGACCGCACCCGCGCCGCGCAAGGCGTCGAACGGGAGCGCGCGCAGCCGCGCCGAACAGGATCCGATTGTGCAACGCATGCAGGAAAAATTCGGAGCGGAAATTCGCACCGTGATCGACTACCGCGAAAAAGATAACGCGTAACGTTCGGGGCAGTGAACGGGATAGCGAATAAAGGTTCTCTTATGTCTGGATTCAATCTGCAGGAACTCATGTCGCAGGCCAAGCAGCAGTACGAAACGCTCCAGAAAAAGATGGAGCAGACCACCGTCGAAGCCTCGGCCGGAGGCGGCACGGTCACGGTAAAAATGGATGGCCGCAAACAGGTCGTCGCAATCAAGATCGATCCCGAGGCCATCAAGGATGGCGATGTCGAGATGCTCCAGGACCTGATGATGGCGGCCGTCAATGAAGCCGGACGCAAAGTGGACCAAGCGATGCAATCGAGCGTGGGCGGAATGCTGGGAGGGATGGGACTGAATTTGTAATTTGTAATTTGTAATTGAAAGGCGCGGCGCAGTCGCCCTTCAATTACCAATCACAAATCACTAATTACCAATCACAAATTTCCCCATGTCTAAATTTGCTGAACCGATGACCCGGCTCATCGACGAACTCAAGAAACTGCCGGGGATCGGCAGCAAGAGCGCGCAGCGCCTGGCGTTTCACATTCTGCGCTCGAGCGCCGATGACGCCGACGCGCTGGCGTCCGCCGTGCACGACGTGAAAGCCAAGCTGCGCCTGTGCTCCATCTGCAACAACATTACCGACGTCGATCCCTGCGACTATTGCAGCAGTCCCACGCGCAATCAGAAAATCGTCTGCGTCGTGGAAGAGCCGACCAACATTGCCGCGGTCGAAAAGACGCGGCACTTCAACGGCGTCTACCACGTCTTGCATGGATCCATTTCTCCGCTCCACGGCGTCGGGCCCGAGCAGTTGCGCATTTCGAATCTGATCAGCCGCGTGGCCGGCGGCGAAATCGAGGAAGTCATTCTAGCCACCAATCCCACCGTCGAAGGAGAAGCGACGGCGACCTATCTCGCGCAGCAACTAAAGCGCCAGGGGTTACGGGTGACCCGCATCGCCATGGGGATCCCGGTCGGCAGCGATATCGAATATACCGACGAAGTGACGATGTTGAAGGCCATGGAAGGACGTCGAGACATGTAAGTGTGCGTCCTCCGGCAAGCCCCGGCGATCATGGAGCCGCTGATTAGGTCGTCCGCTTTGAAAGGGCACGGCTTCAGAGCCTGCCCTGAGCGGAGCCGAAGGGTGCCGCCAAAGCCAGCCACAGGATGCGGCTTTAGCCGCCGGGGGATTATTGTTCACAGCATCCCGCATCGCCCGGACGACATAGTCATGGTTTCCCCATAGTTATCAGCAACTTACTCGACCCTTCGAGCAAACCAAGTTCCCATTTCGCGGCAAAACCCGCGTCGCGCCCGCTTTTTACGTTACCAAAGGCATTAGCCCGGCTCATTGCACCTTCCTATAATTTCCCAAAGGGAGAAATTCTCAATTGGGGAAAGCAAGTATGGGATCCGCCTTTCGTGTTGTCCGAGCCGCAGTTCGAACCAATGCTCGAGCCACCGCTCTATCCGCCGCCGTCCTCTGCCTCGCGCTCAGCACTCTGTGCGCCCAGGAGACCGCTGCCGATCCCGGCTCTCCACAGCGTATTCCCGTGATGCAGGACTGGAGCACCCGGCGGGTCATCTTCACCCGCAACGGCTCCGAAGAAGACATGTTGAAGGTGCGCGACAATCCGCGTTTCATGCACAGCACTCTTCTGCGCTATCTGCGGGAGCATGACAAACAGGCACAACGCTTTTCCGCCCCCAGCTCTCCCTTCACACCGAACTCGCCGTTCGCAACCTCGAATTCTTTGAACAATGAATTGCTGAACAATGGATCGCTGAGAACTGTTGATGGCGATGCCGGCTTCGTTAAAGTGACCCCAGACCTTTTCAGCTTCCGTCGCCGAAATAAGAACTCCAATGTGGATTGGTCGATCTCTCTTGGGCCTAACTCCGGCATGGCCATGGGTGAAACTCCGGCGATCTACACCTATAACTACACTTCGCCGAGTTGCAGCAATCTTTCGGCGACCCCGGCCACCGTCGGCGACTTCGCCGTCTATACCATCAACGCGACTCCCACCACCACAGCTCCCGGCCAGGCCAACCTCGTCGGCATAACCAATCTCTATACCACCGGCGACGGCTCTGGATTTTGTGCAGGCACCGGCCCTGAGTTCCTGTTTTCTTACGCGATCGGAACCGGCGGCTCACCGCTCTCACCCGTCGTTTCGGCAGACGGGTCAAGAATCGCCTGGATCGAGACCGCTTCGTCAGGCGACGCCATCTTACACGTCACGATTTGGGGGGCCAAAGAGGGCGCCACTGCTACTTCTCCGATTACACCGGTCAGCGGCTTCACCAGTGGACAATGCGCCACGGCCGGCACGTCGTGCGACTTCGCCCTCGATTACACCAACGCTACCTATACTGGATGCACCACCGCCCACGCGACTAAGAACACCCATTCCGAACTCTACGTCGACTACTCAAGCAACACCGGATTCATCAGCGCCAACAATGGCCTGCTCTACCACATTAAGAATATGTTCAGCACGACGACGAATCCGTCCGTCGACTTCTGCATCCCGGTCAATACGACTTTCGAGACTGCCAACAAGCCGGCCATGAGCGGCCCACTGTACGACGAGACAAACAGCGAAGTCTTCATCACCGATTCCGAAAAGGTCTACGCCTTCACCGTCGGCGCCACGTCGTTTACCGCCGCATCTCCGGCGTCGTACACATATGGCAACGCTTCAAGCACTTACACCTATGTGACCGGGCCGGGACCGATCCTCGATCCGTTTAACGGCTATCTCTACCTGTTCTCGACCTACGACGCGGCCAGCAACACATCGGTGACGCAGCTTCCGGTGGCTCTGACGGCGGGCTCGGGCACGGTAGTACAGCTTGGAGCCAAGAGCACGAACACCAATAAAATTCTGTTCGACGGCGCATTCGACAACAACTACTACACTTTCGGTCCCAAGAATTCCGCGTCCACCATGTATACCTGCGGCACCGACTCGACGGCGACGACGCAGGGTCTGTTCTCCATCAGCTTCAACGCCTCCACCGGAGCGATGAACACGACGCCCACCATGTCCGACAACAAAAACGTGAACCCGGGCGCAGCCGCCAATGGCGTCTGCTCGCCCATCACCGAGTACTACGACGGAACCACGGATCGAATCTTCGTTGGAATGGGACAGCCCGCTGCCACCACCGGAGCCAACGTCGTCACCATGTGGGACGTCACCAGTCGCCTCACCAACACGAGCGGCGTTGGCGGCACCATGCCCACCTACACGGCCCAGGCCGTCAACTACTACGGCGGATCGAGCGGCATCGCGGCCGACAACATCGCCTCGAGCACCGCCCAGGCCGAAAGCATTTACTTCTCAACCGAATCCACACCATCGGCTTCTACCGTCACGCCGGTCACCACCACAACCCCCTACAACCTGACGGGAATTTACACCGATGGCACGAAATTCAGTGCGACTGGAGGACTGGACGGCGCAGGCTCGGCCTATTCGGCCACTGCGCTCGGCACTTCAGTGACGTGGAATGGCTACACTTTCACTGTCGGCCCGGCAAACAATCCTGACGTGTGGACGAATACCACCATCACTCTCCCGTCAGGTAAATTCAGCACTCTGATCATTCTTGCGACGGCAGTGGATGTCACCTCCACAGGAATCGTCGAATCGTTCGCAGTCAACTACACCGACGGCACCAGCACCACCCTCAGTCAGAATTTCAGCGATTGGTTCAACCCACTGGGCTTCAATGGAGAGTCCATCGCGAAAACTATGGCTTACCGAAACACATCGGCCGGCACAAAGGACAACCGGACATTCGATGTCTACGGGTACGCCTTTGCCATCAACCCAAATAAAACCGTCAGCACCCTCACCCTGCCGGCTACCACCGATGTCACGTTCCTCGCCGCCGCTTTGGCCACCAACTGCGGAGGCGCGGACTACTGCGCCATAAAGCTGACCCAGAGCGGCCTGCAATAGTCCCTACGTCGAGAGACGACGGACCGCGGTCAAAGTTTGAATGGATTCATGCCGTGCGGATTCGCTCTTTACTAACAGAGCGACTAGGAAGTCTTACGGCTGATGTTGCAGATGCCCCCGTGGCCGTGGATTTTCCCGCAGCTCAGAGCCTGCGTTTCAAAGACATGTTCGAAGCGGAAAACGGGTTTGGAATAGGGTTTCTTAACTTGCTCTTTCTGAGTGCGTTTATCCGCAGCGGGTCCCGCTGGATCCCCAATCGCCATCAAATTGTCCACCCCAAAAACAGACTCGTCGCCCCGTCACTCAGATATTCTTATCGCGGATTATACAGATTCACGGACTGAGTCGATAGCTTTTGAGGTGGCCGCACACAAAACTGTGCAAAAGTTGTCAACACCCCTGTATCGCCGGACGCCAAACCATCCCCTTGTTAGTGCGACGAGGTTAGCCGAATAAATCTTTAGATTCTGTAGTTTGCGAGTCTAGATCTAAACCATCGAATGGAGTTTTAAACTGGGCACCGATTTGCTCCGAATGGTGCGACTGCATTCTCGCTCCTGACGACTTTTAGCGCCGAGGCTCGCGATGTAACCGCATCGCAGCCGAGGCAATCGGAGCCGGGCCAAAAGCCCGGCTTCATTTTTTTCAAGTCAGGTCTCACGTCGCAGGTTCTAATCTCCGGCGGCCTCTAGCAGGAATCCGTTAGGCTCTTCCTTCTCAGCCACCAATCCTTTAGGCAGACTTCCGCGGTTGTACTCGGCCATGCGATTTTTCCATTTCAGGAAGTCTGTGATGCTCTCGGGTTCAATTCGGATCTCTACGCGGCGCAGGCTTGCAAGCAGGAGATTCATTTCGCTCTTGAAACCAAGTTCCGATCTTAAGTTCTTGGCCGATGATTTCACGCGTTCAACTTCGCGGCCCTCGACTTCGAGCAATCCCCAGCCCGTCGGCACTTCATCCGCGCGGACGAGCCCGCGCGGAGCCAGATAATAGCGCTCACAACCGACGCCGGACTCCGGCTTTTGCCGGAAAGGCTTGTCGCGATCGGCAAGAAAATCGCCGCGCGAGACTTTGCATTCCACGAGCACCGAGTGGCAAGCCTTCTTCCAGCCAATCGCGTCGGGCATTTCTCCACTAACACAAGCCTGCTCGCTAAGCACCACGCCGCAGCGATATTGCCGCAGCCACCGCACTGCCATCGAAACTAGTTTTGCGTGATTCACAAATAAAGTGTGGAAGCGAAAACCGGTGGTGAGAAGTGTCAGACTAGTGTCGCTAGAAAAGTGTCGCCAAAAAAAAGATCCACCCCTTTACGGTTTTTACCGGTTCAAGGTTTTCTCCGTGACTCCGTGCCTCCCTGGTGAAGCACTTCCTGCGGATCCGTTCGACCCCTGACTTCGCAGTGCCTTCACCAGTACCGGCCGCCGCAGGACGGTTTCGATCAGATGCCGCGCTGCCGCCACGTCTTGCGCGGAACGGTCCAGGGGCGAATATCCCGGGACTCGCACCACGATGCAACGATCCTTGACACTAACGTCGACACTAACGTCGACACTCACTTCCAGCCGGGGAGCGACTTCGGTGTCATAATGATGATCGTTCTGCCCATGCCCATGTCTAATATCGAGCGCGTTCGCTAGCCGAAGAACGCCCGCCAACTCCATTGCGAGCGGACGATCCGGCAGGTCGAGCAACTGCACCGTCTTTCCCCGCGGATGCGGCAACGCGCCGCGGTGATAGCGGACAATGACGGCGGCCAGTTCCAGCTCGCGCGCGCTCCATCCGAGAGGCCGCGCCAGGCCGCGAATCATACGGTACGAAGCCTTGTGATGATTCTGGTCATTCTTGAATTTGCCGACATCATGCATCAAAGCGGCAGCCTGCAAGATCGCGCGCGGATCGCGATCAGCGCCGCCCTCGGCCGCATGCACAGCAGCCAGCAAGCCGGCGCGCAGCAATCCGTCATATAAGAGGAGTGCCAATCGCTCCACTCGCTCGGAGTGCTGGAAATCGGGATCGAGATATCCGGCCCACACACGAAGCCGGTTCATCGCAGCCGCGCGCAATGCCGGGCCCACGGGCAGCTCGGCGCGCCAGACTCGCCACAACGAATCCTTACCGACCATCATTTCGCGATAACGATCGATTCTTTTCGCGCGCTCGGTGTTCAACTTCTGACGCCAGCGGTCGCGGCTTGCAGCGTCCGGAAAGGCGTGGATTTCGAGCGCCTTCGCCAATAAAACATCCAGATCGTGGACTTCGCCCAGCAGGTCCTGGAGTTCTTTGAGATCACTGCCCCACAGAGCATGCTGGCGAGGCAGAAAATTTTCTACCGCGTAACGGAAGCGTTTGATTCCGATGCGCAACGCGTGCAGGCTTACACGCGAACGCGTCCGCAAAGCGTGCTTATGCAGGTCATAAGCAGCTGTCCATTTTTCAAGCGCCAGATGCAGGTATACGGCGCTTCCTGGCCTCACTCGCGCCGCCCGCTGCGGCAGACTCTTTGACCACTGGCGCCATTGCTTGCGATCAAACTGATTGAGATCTTTGAATGCTAATTGTTTGCATTCCATTTCGCGGGCGTGGATGTGATCGAAGAGCTTTACCACGGCCGGATCGACGATAGGGTCGCTGACATCGCGCAGCCCCAAATCGCGCGGAGTGGAATCAGCGGAACTGAGATGGTCCGCAGTCAGATGATCGAGGCCGCTCAACTTCTCGATCCACTCCTGCATCACCTGCATGTCGCGGAGTTCCCCGAGGGCCTGAAAAAGTTTCCGCCCCGCTTTCTTCATGTCTTTCCATGAAGCATCGGGATCGATCGCGATCATGCCATCGGCGAGCGACCGGCAGCGCCGCAGAGCCACACGGAGATCGTGCACCGGGTCCGCATCAAACCCCGCCGCAGCACGGCCGCACTCCACCAGAACCCGCTCCATCCATGCACGCAGCCCGAGCTTGGGCTTGGCATCCGCGGAGTGCGCGCCTTCAGGCTTCGTAAGCGGACTGGCGACCGTAGCTGTCATCCGTTGCTATTGTCGCTTCTTTAGGGGAATTCTTCTAGAGCAGCTGGGCCGGAGACCGGCGGCCTGGTTCTGAGTCAAATCGCCTGGGTTCGACAATCAGAGTGCACGAACCCCAACCTTTCGTCGTGCTCGCGGAGTGATTCATCTTGCGGCAGCCCCGCTTCCTTGAGACCATGGTGCGAAGAGCAATGTACCACTTTTCATATCTGATTGATCGGCAACACAGGCTCCTGCTCATTGGAATCGCTTTGTTAGTCATGACGGCAGTCTTCACGCTCAGCGGGGAAACTCTAGAGCGCCAAGGCATTATTTCCCGTGCCGAAGAACCGAAACGCTTTTGGTGGGATGTTGTCATCTATTTTGCAGGTGGTATTTTCTTTATTGGCCTCTACCTGTACCAGAATTCAAACTGAAACCGACTACGCAATGACCAGTCTGTTGGCGTAACATCCCAGTTACCCCGTTGACAGAAACGCCGCAACTTCACCCAACTTGGACGTGCTGAGTGATGTGCATGCAGTAGCAATCACGGCAGATGTGCTCCTAGCCTCGGGCACCCTTTTCACGGTGGGGAACTACCGAGGCATTGCGCAGGCTAGACGCCAACGCGTGCGATTCTCGTGCATTCCAATTCTCGGGGGGCTGTTCGGATGCGTTGGCTTACCCTTGCTCCCCAGCATGAGACGTTTTGCGTTTATCCCTCTCCTGATTGACCCCAGCTGCGTGATCATTCTTGCGTTGCTGCTTGACCGTTGTCTTAGAAAAGACCCGAAGGCGCCCCATTAGCCACTAAACCCCAATTGGCGAAAATCGAGATTTCACCAACTACTGGTCGAAAATCTCAGTTAATGCAATCGCCTGCTTACAACAGTTGTCTTGGAACCGCTTGACGATTCAGGTAGAGTGCTGGCGTGAAGCACACACCCCGAATAGCTCTGTTGTTGGTCGCAGTTGCAGTGCTGGAAGTAAGTTCGCCAGGGCAACAGACTCCTCATCTCAACGACTCTGAATTTCAGCCGACCGCAACTGCCGAAGAGAAATCGCGGGCACTGGATATTAAGCGCAGGGCGGAACAGGGGGACGTGGACGCCCAAAACGACCTCTCGATACTTTACATAAATGGCTACATCTTCAAAACCAATGCAAAAGCATCGGCAAGGTGGGCACGGGCTGCCGCGAATCAAGGCTCGGTGAAGGGCCAGGTAAACCTTGGGACAGCTTATTACTCTGGAACTGGTGTGCCTCTCGACTACACTCAGGCTCGTTATTGGCTACAAAAAGCAGCCGATCAGGGTAACCCGCAAGCCGAGCAGGACTTGGGTGTGATGTACGTAAGCGGTCAGGGGGTAAAGAAGAATTATCAAGAGGCTCTTCATTTATTCCTGAAATCTGCCGAGCAAGGCGATGTACCTGCCGCCTACAACGTAGGACTGATCTATGCAAGAGCGATCGGCGTTCCAAAAGATGAGGTAAAGGGCTATATGTGGCTTCTCATTGCGGCCCACTTCGGATACGTGCCCAGTCAGAAAGCACTGACGGATCTGGATTCAAGAATGTCCCCGCCAAAGCTGGCTGAGGCTCGAAGCAGAGCTGACGCATGGGTCAAAGATCATCCAGATGTAAAACCAATTCTGTTTTAATGACAGACAGGCTACCGTCGGCGCGCTTCACGGTCGCGGATGTCGTTGACAGGCTTTAAAAAAGCACTGCGGCAAGGTGAATCGCAATAGTGAGGAACGCAAAGCGCGACGGTAACTGGCGAAACATCCCGATTACACCGATTAACCGCGACCGGCCGATCCTCATGACTGAAATCGCCCGATTTCAATAGTTACAGCAGGGGCTGACAGTCTCAGCGATGTTTCTCACTCGGATCGTTTCCAGAGTCGAGGTACGACCAGGGCAGGGTCAGGGCAGCCCCGACCAAGATCGAGACCACCCTGCTTGATTCGTGCCAGCTTAGTCGCAACCTAGTCGCCGCTTAGTCATTGTCCGGCGGATCGATCTCCTTCGTGAGCTCATCAATGAAGAAGGTTCCAGTGAGCGGTGCCGGGATCGTCTTGTATACCGTCGGCGTATTGTGAAAATTGAAGAACTCGTGCAGATCATTCGCCGCGCGCGCATCGGCAAAACCGAGACTGCCAAGGCCAAAGATGCCTTCAATTCCTTTCACAATGCTGCCGAAATCATATTTCAGGTTGCTGATGTATCCAACCTTCGGCGAGTACGCTGAAACGACGATGAGCGGCACGCGAAAGCCCAATTGATAGTCGTCCTGGTTCGCGCCAGTCTGGAACACGGGATGCACGTGATCGTACCAGCCACCCCAATCGTCCCAGGTGATGAAGATGGCTGTGTCTTTCCAGTAGCCGGTGCCGCCATCGCAGTTCGTGTTTGTCCCGATCGCGTTGACGATGGCCGCGACCCACGAAGGCCCCTGGCCGCTGTTAATCGGGTGGTCCGAATACTGCCCAGCCGGCGTGATCCAACTTACCTGCGAGAGATTGCAGCTGGCGATGTCGGTTAAGGCATCGGGCGGCGCGGTGTCGACGTATCCGTTCGACTCGCCTTTGGTCCAGTCCGGCCCGGTGCAAAGTCCACCTACGGGAAGGCAGATATTCGAAAGCGAGTTCGGCGCAACCCAAAGACTCGTCTGTCCTTGCGCATAGTAAGTCCAGGTAATCTTCGGACTCGGCTGGCTGAAGAGATAATCCATCGCATTGCGGTTGAAGCATTCCGGCGTCACATCGCCCGGAGTCTCCGTGCCAAACGGCGCCGAGCCGTTGCCATTTGGCCGGATGAGTTGCACGGATTCTCCTCCACCGCAGCCGTAATTGCCGGGAGCGTTCTCAGAGACAAAAATACCCGCCGCGTCGTCTTCCGCCGTCGGAGCCGAAGTCGCACCAAAAATAAACTGATGCGCCGGATAGCTCGGACCCTGGTTGGTCTGGAACATCTTGTTCGCCCACCCGTAGGTTGTCGCGAGCGTGATATAGGGGTCCAGCAGCCCACCGTTGCTTCCGTTGCTGTTCTTCACGGGCGTGTTGTACACATACATGAATTGAGAGTCGTTAGCGGCCGGCACCACGCAGCCAAAAATGTTCGCGCCGCAAACCGCGGGAACATTCACTCCCGGTTTGCCGGTGACTCCCTGATGCTCGAATTCGAAGTTCCACCCACTGATCGTTGCATTGAGTTTCGGCCCGCCATGGCTATGGTCGAGATCAAAGTTCGTAGCCAGTCCAACGGGCTGTAAGGGCACGGTCTGCCCCTCGGCATTCACATAAGTCGAGACAATATCGTAATTCGATGTGCCTGACGCACTACACCCAGGCACACCACCATTTGCGGTGCACAATCCCTGAAACAGATTGTCGGGAGTGCGGTTCTCCTGAAAAATCACAATCACATGCTTGATGGGAGTTGTACCGTACTGGGCGTTGGCTGGAATCGCAGCCACTCCGAGCGAGAGAAGGGGCAATAGCTTGAGGATAAACTTCATTTTCGACTCTCCTTAGTCTGAAGTCTGACGGGAAATGGGAGGTGGACTCTTCTTCTCGTGAGGCTCCAAAAGCAAGAGACCTCTCGATACGCACATCAAACCCAGGGCAACAGCAAAAGTCGCGAGCTAAGATGCGATAAATCCCAGAGGAGTCGAATGCAGCCCCGAGAAACAAAAATGCCAGCCCCGAAAGGCTGGCATTCAAGTAACTAAATTGCAGTAAAACTGAAAGCTGATAGCTGACAGCCGAAAGCAGTTACGTGCTCAACACCTTCTCCCGCTCCTCAGCATCCGCGATTTCCTCACGTACCGAACTCGGCAGCGCGAAGGCCAGCACTTCGTCGATGGTCTTGACGTAGTGCGTGGTCAGTCCCTGCAACTGCTCGGGCGTAAGGTCTTCTTCGACATTGGTGCGGTTCTCCGCCGGCAGAATCACGTCGTGGACACCGGCGCGTTTCGCAGCGAGCACTTTTTCTTTAATTCCGCCGACCGGCAAAACATTGCCGCTCAGAGTAATTTCTCCGGTCATCGCGGTCAGGGGACGAACTTGCTTTCCCGAGAGCAACGAAACGAGTGCGGTCACAATCGTGACGCCTGCCGAAGGACCATCCTTCGGGATCGCTCCCGCCGGCACATGGATGTGGATATCGTGGTTCGCGAAAAATTCCTCATCGATGCCGAGGTGCTTCGCGTTCGAACGCACCCAACTCAATCCCGCCTGCATCGACTCGCGCATCACGTCCTGAATCTGGCCCGTGATGGTGAGCCCGCCTTTGCCCTTCATCTGATTCGCTTCGACAAAGAGCACGTCGCCGCCAGAAGGAGTCCAGGCTAGTCCAACGACGACCCCGGCGCGTTTGGTGCGCTCAGCAATTTCGCCTTCGCTCCGAACCTTGATTCCGCCAAGAAACTCCTGCACGATTTCTTTCGTGATCACGAGCTTCTCGGTCTTCCCTTCCGCCAACCGCCGCGCCTGCTTCCGGCAGATCGTACCGATGGTGCGTTCGAGATTACGAACACCCGCTTCGCGCGTGTAGTGCCGGATGATGTAGCTCACCGCTTCTTCCGGAAACTCGATCTGGTCTTTGGTGATTCCGTTCTCGTCGATCTGCCGCGGGATCAGATACTGGAACGAGATATGAACCTTCTCCTCTTCCGTATAGCCCTGCAGTTCGATAATCTCCATGCGGTCGCGCAACGGCTCGGCGATCGGATCGAGCATATTCGCAGTCGTGATGAAGAGCACCTTCGATAGATCGAACGTCACGTCCAGGTAGTTGTCGCGGAACGTTGCGTTCTGCTCGGGATCGAGCGCCTCAAGCAACGCCGACGCCGGATCGCCGCGAAAATCGCGGCCCACCTTGTCGATTTCATCGAGCATGAAGACCGGGTCTTTCGTTTCCGCGCGGCGAATGCCTTGAATGATTTGTCCAGGCAACGCGCCGATGTAAGTGCGGCGATGGCCGCGGATTTCCGCTTCGTCATGCACTCCGCCGAGCGACAGCCGGACGAATTTGCGTCCCAGAGCGCGCGCGATGGATTTGCCGAGCGAAGTTTTACCCACGCCGGGAGGCCCGACAAAACACAGGATCGGCCCTTTCATGTTCGGCTTCAAACGCCGCACCGACAGGAAGTCGAGGATGCGGTCTTTTACTTTTTGCAGATCGTAGTGGTCGGCGTCGAGAATTTCTTTCGCCTTCGGGATCTCAATTTCTCCGCCCGAAGTCTTCGCCCACGGCAACACGGCGAGCCACTCGATGTAGTTGCGCGTGACCGAGTAATCGGCTGCCATCGGCGACATCCGCGCCAGACGGCCGAGTTCCTTCAGCGCTTCCTTCTTCACTTCATCGGGCATGCCCGCCGATTCAATCTTCTGCTTCAGTTCTTCGGTATCGCGCGCGCCTTCATCCTGCTCACCCAGTTCTTTCTGGATGGCCTTCATCTGCTCGCGGAGGTAGTATTCGCGCTGCGTCTGCTGCACGCGATCCTGCACTTCCGACTGGATCTTGTTGCGCAGTTGCTGCACTTCCAGTTCCTTGGCCAGATGCTGGTTGATTTTTTCCAGACGCACTCGGACGTCCGTCGTCTCGAGCGTCTCCTGCTTGTCGGAGGTCGACAGCGAAGGCAGCGATGAGGCGATGAAGTCCACCAGGCGCCCCGGCTCTTCAATGTTCATCGCGACCGTCGAGAGTTCGTCCGACAAAGTCGGCGAACCGGCAACGATCTGCTGGAACAGCGTCAGCACGTTGCGCTGTAGAGCCTCGACCTCGGAATCCTTCGGAGGAATCACCTCTGGAATCGTCGTGATGCGCGCTCGCATGAAAGGCGAAAGCTGGGCAAAGTCCGCCAGTTTCACCCGTTCCAGTCCCTCGGCAAAAACGAAGAGGCTCTGGTTCGGCATCTTGACGACTTTGTGCACCACCGCCAGCGTTCCAATTGCGTACAAGTCGGTTGGCTGCGGCGAATCCACACGCGCCTCGCGCTGCGCCACAACCACGATGGTTTTGTCTTCGCCAAGTGAGTTAATCAGCTGAACCGAGCTTTCCCTGCCCACCGTCAGGGGCAATACCGCGTGCGGAAACAGCACCGTGTCGCGGACAGGCAGAATCGGCAACGACCGCTCACTGGGTTCGTAGGCAATATGTTCGGAAGAAGTAATAAGATCGCTCATGTTTTTCTCTTGAGTGAGTTCCACTCAACTTTGATGACTGACCAGACCAAAAAGATGCAACTCTGCGTCTAGGTTGTTGAATTCTAGACCCTTTTTTCGTTTTTGCAAGGCTCGGAAGTACCCGGGCCTCACTGCGGTAACGGCGGCCTGTGGAAGACCACGATACGTGACACGATACCGGAGAGCTGTGCACAGGCTCACGTCGGTTTGTGATGAAAATCGGCGGAAAGTTGCGCCTCCCAACTCTGTCATCCTGAGCGGAGCGCTGTGAGCAAAGCGAAGCAGCGCGCAGTCGAAGGACCCCGCGGTCCCCTCCCAATGCACCGCCGCCGCAAGGCGCTCTCCCGATGAACTCGATTTTCGCCGACAGCTAGTTCCGAAGAGGCTGTCCCATTCTCGCGCGTTCTGTGCGCAAGAGCGGGACCACAAAATTTCTCAGGGGCTCGCGCCATTGCGTCCCGCGCTAAAGGACCGGTCCTAATGAACGTCCACAATTCTCAGCTTGATGACCTGCCGGATCCACCGCGCCATGCGCTTTTCGTCCGGGATCACAACGCGGTAGGGGCCTTCCTTTTCGTCCAGCGGTTTGCCGTCTTTGAGATACGCCAAAACAATCTGCTTATCGGTGAAGGCCGGGTCAAGCTCGGGTAAGGCAAGTACGACGCGATATCCGTCGGCCGCTTCGGCGAGCAGGCACAACGCCATGCGTTTGCCTTTAAGAGACTCTCCGAACCCTGCGCCCGCCTTTTCGAGAACCGCCTTAAGTGCGACGCCTTCATAGGTTGCGGCCACCTTGTTCGCTGATGTCGATGTCGTGGGTGTCGATGCCATCGACGACCCTCCCGCCACGCTCACTTTCACATGCGGCAGCGCCTCGATGTCAGCCCTGGACAAGACCGTCACCTTGCCAGCGTCGTCCTGCACAGTCAGTTGCTGGCAAACGGCGACCCGGGGCAACGCGAACGCGATGGTCAGCGTGGCGAGACCTAGAACAATTGCGCGTTTTCGCATGATGAGTGCCCGTGTCAGATCCGCAGAATCATGACTTCCGTTGCCTTGATCAGCGCGGCCGCGGTCTGTCCGGCCTTCAACTGCATCTCGCGAGCCGAAGCTGAAGTGATGATGGACGTGATTTGCTGGCCGCCGATTGAAATCTTTACCTCTGCCATCAATCCGCTGATGCGAACTGAATCGATGCGGCCCACCAACTGATTCCGTCCGCTGACGCGCCGGATCACTCCCTGACGTTCTTTTTCCGTCCTGCCCCGGGTTTTGAAAAGCATCTTGTCCACTTCGCTCTGCGGAATCCGGTGGTGTCCGCCTGCAGTCTTGACACTGCGAATCTTCTTCTTGTAGATCCACTGCTTGATGGTCGGAAAGCTGATTCCGAGATCCAGGGCTGCGTCGCGCAGCTTCAGCACTTCTTCCGACTTCCGATCGGATTGGCCGCGGACGCGCATCGGACCGAAATCCTACCGCCTCTGGAGAAGACGGTCAACTTGCCGAGAGATCGCCAAGACAGCCGGTCCCACTACGCCACAGTGTATAAAACAGCATCGCATTAGACATACAAACCGTACTAATTGTACACTTCTCAATTCTTGTCGAAAGCAACTTTTGTTTCTGGAGGAGTTCCTGTGCGAACAGTCGTTCTGCTCTTCGTTGCGCTGTGTCTTGCAATGTGGGCGTTCCCGGCCCTTGCCCAACCCGGACCAAGCCTTTCCGGCGTTGTCACAGACCAGTTCGGCGCAACCCTTTCCGGTGTCGAAGTGACCATCAAGAACCTCGATACCGGTGAAAGGCGCACCATCGCAACCGACGCTGGAGGGCGCTATCAGACATCCGGCCTCCCTCTCGGCCGCATCGAGATTCGTGCAGCAAAATCAGGCTTCGCCGAGGAAATGCGCACCGGAATCACCCTGACATCCGGCCGGGACGCAACCGTCGACATCAAGCTGCAGCGCAACACTCCCGACCCGTGCGCCAGCGGCCACGAATTCGCCACCACCGATTGCACGCTGACCTGGCACGGCATCACGCTCTACGGCGCGTATGACATTGGCCTCGGCTGGGTCAGTCACGGACTGCCGAACGACGGCCATAACTACGAAGGCGAATCTCTGGTAAACCGCAACGGCTATCAACGCCGATTCCTCGCCGCACCGAATAACCTGCAGCAGTCGGGTCTGGGTATCAGGGGCAAAGTACAGTTTGCGGAGGGCTGGTACGTCGTCTTCAATGCATCCACCGGAATCAATCCCCAGTCCGGCCTGCTTGCCAACGCATCGGCCACTCAGATCGTCAACAACGGACTTCCCCGCAGCAGCTACTCCTTTGCAATCGACGGCGCGCGCGCCGGCCAGCCCTTCAACGACGAATACTATGGAGGCGTATCGTCCAAGACTTTCGGCACGCTGACCTTCGGTCGGCAACGCTCTCTCGGTACCGATGCCATGCTGCAATACGATCCCGCCGGAGGCGCCTATGCCTTCTCTTACATCGGATATAACGGAACCATGGCCGGCGGCGGCGACACCGAAAACAGCCGTTGGGATGACGCCGTGAAATATCGCATCGCCTATGGCCCCGTCCATTTCGGAGCCATGTACAAATTCGCCGAAGGTTCCGGTGGCTGCTACTCCGGCACCGCCGATTGGACTGCCGGCGATTGCACGCCGGAATCGGCGCACAACAACGCCTACGGATTCGACCTCGGCGGTGAAATCGGTGGAGACAGGAAATTCTCCGCCGACTTCGTCTTCCAGCATTACAACCAGGCCATCAGCGTCCTGAACCCCTTGCTCGGCCCCCAGAGCCCGGCGACACCGCATCTTGGGTTTACGCAGTCGCTCACCAACAGCATCAATACCCTCCCGATCAACGGCGGCGACGGCCTCGGCCCCAATCTGATCTCGACCGACAACACCGTCTACGGCATCGTCACCGACAACAACGCCATCATGTTCGCCGCCAAGTATGCCTGGAACCCCTTCAAGTTCTTTGCAGGCTACGAATACATCTGGCAAAACAACCCGGCGAATCCCCTCGGAGTTGGTGCTCCCGATCAGGGCGGATATGTCATGAGCGGAGTCGAAAACAACAATCTTGATTCTGAAAAGCTGGTCAATATCTGGTGGACGGGCGCGAAATACTCTTTCGACAAGAAAACCGACATCACTTTATCCTGGTATCAGCAACGCCAGAACGATTTCCGCGTTCCGCCCGCCTGCTCGGTGTCAGCCGGGTTCCGCGCTTCCTGCGCCGGCACCCTCAACGAGACGTCCCTCTACACCGATCATCACTTCAACAAACGTTTCGACGGTTTCGCCGGAATCGCCTATTCCTACGTAACCGGAGGCCTATCCATCGCCATCCCCCACGGCCCCGGCGTCCCCTATCTGCATAACAGCAACTTCGCCCCGGTAATCGGAGGCCGGTTCGCCTTCTGATCCCAACAAAATTGTCATCCTGAGCGGAGCGCCGTGAGCGAAGCGAGCGGCGCGCAGTCGAAGGACCCCGCGTTCCCCTCCCCGTGCACCGCCGCCGCAAGGCGTTCTCACGAAGAACACAATTTTCGCCGACATCTTGTTCCGCGGAGGCTGCCCCACTCTTGCGTGTTCTGTGCGCAAGAGTGGGAACCACGGACCTCTCGTTTTTGGGTTGTGCCATCTGGAGCGTTCCGGCTGAAAATAAACTTTTCTTGCGAAGTCGCTGCCGGGCCAGGATTACTCCGGAAATGGCTCGATGTTTACTGGTTAGTACCCGTACCCCCCTCCCCCCTCGGTATCTGGAATCAGTGACTTAGCGGGATTTTTTTGACTCGGTCTTTGAAACAAAAGGACTTATATCAAAGTATTCCGGAATAAGGACTTACGGGGTTTTCGATCTGCTCTCGTCGTCAAGACCCCGGTTTTGTCGCGATCATTTTGTCAAGGGCCTGATCGGAGAATCGAAATTTCAGAGGGCGCTTGGCCGCTTTTGGCGGCGGACACACGCTTCCCCATCCCGATCTGGGGTTGATTGTTGCATTGGGTGCGGATGAAAGTCTGTGATGGTGGTCACGGGGCGGATGTGACGAAAAAAGGAAACTTTGCTTTGCGGTCTTAACTGAGACCTGAGACCTGACACCTAAGACCTGAGACCTGGAATTTACGCTCCTGGATAAATCCCCAACACCTTCACCAACTCCGCGACTTCGCACAGATGGTGCAATGCATTGCGGGCAGCTTCATCGTCTCCGCGCAGCAGGTCAACGAAAAACACGTACTCCCACGGACGTCCGCGCATGGGCCGCGACTCGATTTTGCTGAGGCTGATGTCGCGCAGCGCGAAGACGCTGAGCGCTTTGAAGAGGCCGCCCGGAAGGTTCTTCATGCTGAAGGCGAGCGAAGTCTTGTTGGCGTCACGCGCGGCCTTCGCTTTTCCGCGCTTGATGAGAAAGAAGCGCGTGAAGTTCTTCTTGTCGTCCTCGATGCTAGCCTTGAGGATCTTGCCACCATAAACTTCGGCGGCGCGTCGGCTGGCAATGCCCGCGGCGTCGGGCAATTTTTCCGCCACCACGTGCTTCACGCTCCCCGCGGTGTCGTAGAAAGGCGTGCGCTCGAGTTTTGGATTTTTCGCAAACAGATCGCGGCATTGATCGAGCGCCACGGGATGCGAGAAGACGCGACGCACGTCGCGCAACTTCGTTCCCGGCAACGCAATCAGGTTGTGCACAATGCGCAGACGAAACTCACGCTCGATATGGACGTCGCGGCTCAGCAGCAAATCGAAGTGCTCGGCGACCGAGCCCGCCAGCGAGTTCTCGATTGGAATTACGGCGCCATCGACGGTCCCGCGCTTGATCCGGTCAAAGACGTCGAGTGAGCGAGCGCAAGGCACCAACGTGGCGGAGGGCAGCATGGTTTCCGCCGCCTCATGGCTGAAGGAACCGAGTTCTCCCTGGATGGCAATTTTCATGAATGTCTTTCCGTTTTCGTCTCTACTTTTTCGTTTCTACTTTTTCGCTTCTAAACCAGATGCCTCAAGGGCCATCAATTCTTTGGTCATGATCAGCGCATCCAGTTGGCCCGAATAGTATCCAGCGACGGTCTTCTCGACGAAATAGCCTTTTTTCTTATAGAAACGAATTGCCGCTTCGTTGTTTACGGGCGTTTCAAGAGCGACGGTTGCGACTCCAGCGCGGATCAGGCGATTCTCGGTTGCATCCAGCAACAGCGAACCGACACCGCTGCGGCGCGCTGCGGCGACCACGTCGATGGTGATGATGTGTCCGACCTTGCGGCGCGTCTCAGCCACGATGAATCCAAGAATGAGGCCGGTTTCGTGGTTACCGCCAACGTCCTCGGCCACGAACGTGAATGATCCCGGCCTTCGCATGTAAAACGCCAGCTCTGGCCGCGAGTAGGCCAGTTGCGGATCGAAGCAGGCCTGGTCGATCCGCCAGAGGGTATCGAAATCGGCTTTCTCAAACGGTCGCAGACGGAACGCCACGCCGCCAATTGTACTGGGAACATGGCCTAGATCGCGTGCCATCAACGGCACCGAGTCAGGAATCGCGGAAAAATAATTGAAAAAATAATTCAGATTGTGCGAGTGTTTCCGCGACCGCGAGGGTTCATTTACATCTAGTAAGCAGCACTGGTAGGCCAAGATTAGCAAGCCAAGATTAGTAAGCCCGGATTTAGTCAACCAATACAAGGACACACTATGTTTCGACGCACGCTCCCCGTGTTATGTGGATTCGCTATGATCGTGGCCTTGGCTACGATGTCGCTCGCCCAAACCGCGTCCCCTACGACCCAAGCCGCGAAGACTCCGAAGATCAACGCGACTCTCGACGGACCGCGGTCCGCGGTCTTCTCCACGCCCCAGGATTCCTGTTCGCCGAACGACATTCCCGACGCCATGGCGCGGGCGTTCCGCGATTACACGGGGACAATCCATTTCGTGGCCGCCAGTTCCGAGATGTTCGCCAGCCTCGGCCCCTCGCTCGACAGCCTTACGCACAGTTGCGAGGCCGCCCACTATTCGGCGGACGACCCGAATCCAGCCGACTACAATGACGCGACTTGGCTCGACTCCTTCTACACGTTCGACGGCATGAAGATCGCCGCGCTTACGCACACGGAATATCACGGCTGGCTGTATCCCGGCGAGTGCCACACGCAGAATATTTTTAATTGCGAATACGACTCCGATACGTATCACGAGTCGAACGATGGCGGCTACCACTTCACTTCGCTGAAAGCTCCGAAGAATTTTGTGGCCGGAGTTCCCTTTCAGTATGTGATCGATAACGGCGCTGTCGGTTACAGCGTCGACACCAACATTGTCGAGTTCGGCGGATGGTATTACGCGATGGCCACGAGCGACGGCAACTGGCCGCTGAATTGTACCGGGGTAACACCACCGCATCGATGTGTCGTGCAGGGTGGCGGAGCGCCAATTCGCACCACCAACGTCTTCGATCCGACTTCATGGCGCGGCTGGAACGGCACCGATTTTTCCGTGGCCTTTGTCGATCCGTATCTGGGCCCGGTCTCGCATCCTGAACAGCATGTCTATACTCCCATTTCGTACATGTTTGCCGTGACCGGACTCAATATTTATCAGCCGGATCCAACTCAATCTCCCGTGGCCGTCGCCACTCTATGGGACTATTGGGACCATGAACTTGGCCCTCCGGGAATGTATCTGACGACTTCGACAGATATGATCAATTGGACGAAGCCCACGCTGGTTGTCACCTTGGCCGATATTCTCAAGAACGATCCCAAGGGAAACTGGCTCTACGCGTATTTTTCGTTGATCGATCCGAATGCGCCCGACCTGAACTTTTCGATCATCGGCAGCAATCCTTACCTTTATTACGTGCGGCTGGATAACAACGGACAGGATCGCGTACTCTTCAAGCAACCACTCACGCTCACGACGATTCAGTGAACCCCTCCCAGCCATTGCGCACGACGAAGATGGCGCTGTTAGCGCTGGGGCTATCGTTATTGCTGTCCGCGTCCGTCCACGGACAGGGACTGATTGAGCAGGAGCTTCGCATTCCCGCTAACTGGGCTGGAAAGAAGGGGCTTGAGGCGCTCATGGTGCGTCCGAGCGATCCCGGACCGCATCCGCTGGCGCTGATCAATCATGGCGCTCCGAGAAATGGCGGCGACCGGCGGAAGATGTCGCCTCGCGACATGTTGCCGCAGGCCAGAGAGTTCGCGCGGCGCGGTTGGACGACCGTGCTCGTGATGCGGCGCGGCTACGGAGACTCCGGTGGCGGGTTCGACGAGGATGCGCGCGCCTGCAGCCGCTTTCCTGATTTTTACGGGTCGGGAGTCGAGTCGGCCAAAGATCTGCGCGCCGCGATCGAATACCTGGCAACGCTTCCTGAAGTTGACGCGTCACGCATCATCAGTGTCGGGCGTTCGGCGGGCGGATTTGCCACGGTGGCGCTCACGGCAAACCCTCCCGCAGGTCTGGTGGCAGCGATCAGCTTCGCCGGGGGTCGAGGCTCGCCCGCGAAAGACGAGGTCTGCAACGCGCCCTATCTGATTGACGCGTTTCGTGATTTTGGCAAGAAATCGAGGGTACCGATGTTGTGGGTTTATGCGGAGAACGATCACTTCTTCTCGCCGCAGCTCGCCTCGCAATTTCACCGGGCATTCACTTCGGCAGGGGGAAAGGCCCAACTCATCAGGGCACAGCCCTTTGGCGACGATGGCCACAGACTGTTTTCCGAGGCTGGAATTCCGCTGTGGACGCCGATGGTCGACGACTTCCTGAAGAGTCAAAACCTCGACTTGCGCAAAACACCAGCGGCTCCGCCGCCAGGAAAATAGTGCCGCGAACGAGGATTTTGGCCGCCGTTTTTTCCGCATCCCTCCCCTTGCGCATTTGCATCTTAAAGAAGTAGGATTTCTGCCACGAGGCAACGTGGGGCGCTTCATTCTCATTGACGCAATTCTGGCGGTGTCGCTCTCCGTCCTGTGGTACGCCTGGTTCGTGCATTACAACCGGAGGCGGGCGGGCAATGTGCTGCGATGGGTGCAGGCGGCTTGCCTCGGAAAAGGGCACATTGACGATGTGCGGTGGCAGGGCAGCAGCTCGCGCCTCAAGGCCAATCTCAATCTCCCTTCCCGCTGGTTCGAAGACGCGAATCTCACCATACGGCTATTGCCGCGGGCATTGCCGGTGCAGTGGGCGCTAAGCCGATGGCGTCAGCAGCAGGAGACGCTTACTTTCGAAGCCAATATGGGCTTTCCGCCGGGATTTCATCTCGATGTCATCCGCCATCGCTGGTCGGGGCAAACCGGAGCGAAGACGAAAAAAGGCACACGCGCCTGGACCATCACCCATCCGGGACCGGTGATTCTCACTACGAAAGAAGATTGGCCGGTGGAATTGAGCCCGGTCGTGAACGCCCTGGCTTCGTGGCGCGACAAGGACTTCGTCGGCGTCCGCTTTAACTCGAAAGCGCCGCATTTCTCGGCGACGGTTGCGCTCGAGAGTCTCTCCGATCAGAAAGCCGCATCGGCGCTGCTTGGGCTTTTTCGCGAACTGGCGGCTAGTTCCTCCGCCAAACAGCACTGAAAACAATCGAAAACTAGATATCGATCTGCTTCTCTGTACGGCGAGTGACGTACCAGCAGGGATTGCATCCGAAGTGCGGAAATAGCGAATGCACACATTGATCAGTTTCCTGTGGACCCATCTGGTATTCAGTTTTTCCCATCTTCTGGTGGATGGCGTAAAGGACATCTACGTTCACCTGTCCGAATTGCGGACGGCCACCGGGAATCTGATAGTGCAAGGCCAGGTAGTCGCCGGCGTAGGTCAGCATCAGTAACGCCAGCGTGGCAATCGCGAGGCGAAAAAGAACGCGCTTTATTCTATTCAATCCATTCTCCCCGTCGCCGCCTCGGCTTCGCTCCTGACAATGTCCGGTTTCGCGTTCTCATCGATTTTGGTTTCGACGCTCCCGGCACCGACGAGTGAGCCGAGATCGCTGCCAGCCGACCCAAAACGTCGGCGCAAAAAGCGATTCATCGGTTCGGAATAAAAACGCGCAACGAGGCTCCCCAAAACAGCGGCACTTGCAATCACGAGGACAAACAACAGTGGCACCGCATAGATCGGCCGCTCAAGACCGCCGGACCCAACACTGGTGGACCAAACACTCGTAAACAAGGCAAAGAGCGCGAACACGACGAACATGTGAGTCAAATAGACTTCGTAACTGCGTTGCCCGAGTCTGAGAAGCGGAGTGAAAACACGCGGAGCACGCCATCCCGATTCGGCCGACGCAATGATGACCAGGCAAGTGCCGAGCGCAAGAATGGTCATGTCGAGACCGCTGCGCTCCAGTCCCCAGCCATCGAGTTGCAGAGAGAAGCAAAGGCATGCAATCAAGATCGCCACGCCAGCGCCGCCCACCGCGAATAGCCTCGCGCGAGAGAAATGGATTCGCGGAACCAGCAGCGCCGTGAGGCAGCCGAGAGCGATGGCGTCCATTCCTCCCAGATAGGAATATTCACGCCAGATTTCGCTCCCATGCGCGAGCACCGTCCGGGCAAAGGGTCCGAGCAAAACGAAGGCGCACAAAACAGGGATGAAGAATTTCGCGCGCCCGAGAAAGCGCGCCACCAGAGGGAAGAAGAGATAGAACATTTCTTCGACAGAAAGCGACCACAGAATATCCCAATTGCCGGGAAGGTAGCCGCGACGGGCCTCGAGCACATTGACGTGGAAAGTGAGGGCGGCAAAGAGGGCACGTCCGAGGCCGCCTGTGTCCTCGGAGACGACGAAATGCCTAACTTGGGCGAGGTGCAGAGTGCTGAGCACGATTAGAAGAAGAAAAAGCAGCGGTGCAATGCGCGCGAAGCGCAGACGATAGAAATCCCGCACCCCGACTTGCGACGGCGTGCCCCAACGGCGCAACGAAGTGGAAGTGATGAGGAAGCCGGAGACAACGAAGAATATCTGCACGCCGCGCTGGCCATTCCATACGAGTGACGAAACAAGTTGATCCGGCAGGCCTCTGGTGTAAGGGATATGCGCGAGCAACAAGCGCATATGAATGTGATTGAGCAAGACGAAAAGAATGGCAAGGCCGCGAAGCGCATCGACGCCGTCCAATCGCTTCCAACTGTGTGCGGCAACCGACACTATTCCGGCTCCGCCACGAACCGGTAGCCGACGCCGCGCACCGTTTGCAGGTGCTTGGGGCGCGACGGATCTTCTTCAATGTAGCGCCGCAGCCGCACGACAAAGTTATCGATGGCGCGCGTATCGGTGTCTTCATGCAATCCCCACACGTCTTCAAGAATCGCTTTGCGCGAGACCACGCGGCCTTCGCTGTGCACCAGGTAGCGAAGTAAATCGGCCTCCATGACGGTGAGGTGGATCGTATTTCCCAAGGTGCGCAGTTCCAACTCACGGAAGTCGATCGATTTGTCGGAGAAGTTGAACGTGTCGGCGATGGATTCCGTGCCGCTTTCTTCCGTAGACGTCACCGGCTGGACCTCAGCGACTGCGCCAACCGTTGCGGCAGCAGAGCCATGATTTTTCTCGCCCGCATCTTTCATCCACACGCTGCGCCGCAGCAGGCTTTCGAGGCGCGCGATAAGGATCGCCAATTCAAAAGGCTTGGGGAGATAATCGTCGGCGCCAGCCGCAAATCCTTCTAGCACATCCTCTGGACGGCCGCGGGCAGTCAACATAAGAATCGGGACGTAGTTTTTTTTCTCCCGTAGCAGCGCCGCTACGTCGAAGCCGCTTTTGCCGGGCAGCATCACATCGAGGACGACGGCATCGAAGCGTTCTTTTCTTTCAACCAGCTTCTCAAGAGCCGATTCGCCGTCGGCCGCAACCTCCACGGCGTGGCCTTCCTCCTCGAGATTGAAGCGCAGGCCGTCGGCCAGGTGCGCCTCGTCCTCCACCACGAGCACGCGGCTCATGCCGCACCTCGCGGCAAACGGCGCGGCAGTTCCAGAGTTACAGTCGTTCCCTTCCCTGCGCCCTCGCTCTGCGCAAAGACGCGTCCGCCGTGTTTGCGCGCGATTGAGCGCACGATGAATAATCCGAGGCCTGTGCCTTTCACCTGCGACAGCGACCGCTGCGTCACGCGATAAAAGCGTTTGAAGATGCGTTTCAGCTCCTGCTCCGGAATGCCCACGCCGAGGTCACGCACGCGCAGCGCCAGGCGCTTGTCGTCGGGCGCATCCAACTCGACTGAAATGTGGACGCCGTCGGGCGAATACTTCACCGCGTTGTCGAGCAGGTTCGAGACTGCGGTGCGCAATTCCTCGGGGTCGCCGAGCACACGGGCGCCGGCGCCATTCTGCGATTGCAGCGCCTGCGATTCGCGGTATTCGAGATTGTCCGGGGGCAGATGATGCCGCGTCCTCGCCAATTCCATGCAGTCGCGCACGAGCGCGTCGAAGTCCACGGGCAAGCGCTGCACCGGCGCTTTTTTCTGCGCGGCTTCGCCCGCTTTCAAAACTTGTTCGACAGTGTGTAGCAGGCGATCGGTGTCGAGCAGCATCAGTTCGTAAAACTGCCTCCGTTGCGCCTCTCCAACCTCGCGGCGCTGAAGAGTTTGGAGATACAGGCGGATCGATGCGATCGGAGTCTTTAATTCGTGGGTAACGGCGTTGATGAAGCTGTCGTGCTGCTCATTCCGGCGAATTTCGCGGACCAGAAAAATTGTGTTGAGAACGAGTCCGGCAATGATGACGAGAAAAAGTATGCCGCCGAAGAAAAGTTTGAGGCCTTCGCGCCAGTAGAGGATGACCCAGCTGACGTTCAGCGCGAGCGCCGCCGCAATCAGGCAAACGCCCAGCGTGATGAAGAAGTAGATGGCCTTCTGCCGGCTGATGATCCGCACAGAAAAAAGGTATCACCAAGCAGGTCTCAGGTCCTAGGTGTTAGGTCTCAGGAAAATCAAAAGCAGTCACAGTTTCTCGGAAGACCAGTTTAGCTTTTGACCTTCCTGAGACCTAACACCTACCACCTGAGACCTCGTTTTAGTCATTTCCTGCGGCTGCCGCCAGAACTTCGGCTGCACGCAGATCCCGCGTCAGCGCTGGTTTCGGCGGCAACTTGTCCAGTTCAACTTTGTAGACGTGGCGCGCCAGGCCCAGTTTTTTCAGGGCCCAAATGCCATACCAGTTCATGTCAATTTCGTACCACTTCAAGCCGTGGCGCGCGGAGACCGGGTGGGCATGGTGATTGTTGTGCCACCCCTCGCCGAAGGTCAGCATGGCCACGAAAAAGTTGTTGGTGGATAGATCTTTGGTGGCAAAGCGCCGCGATCCCCAGAGATGGGTGACGGAGTTCACCATCCAGGTCGCGTGGAGACCGACAACAACGCGGACGAAGACGCCCCAGAAAAGCCAGGGCAATCCGCCAATCGCCAGCAGGATGACGCCCACAATGACGTTGGAAGTCCAGTGATACTTGGTGAGCCAGACGTGCACTTTGTCTTTCGTCAAATCTGGGACGTAGCGGGCCAGCGTCGTGGTGTCGTGATGCATCGACTTGCCACTCAGAATCCATCCCATATGCGCCCACCACTTGCCATCGAGAGGAGTGTGAGGATCGCCGTTTTCGTCGGAAAATTGATGGTGGATGCGATGCGTGGCGACCCAGAAAATCGGTCCGCCTTCGAGCGCGAGGGTCGCGCACCAGGTCAGGAAATATTCGACCCACTTCGGCGTTTTGTAGCCGCGATGCGTCAATAAACGGTGATAGGCCATGCCGATTCCAAGGCTGCCCGAAATCCACCATAAGAAAATGGCGACAAAAAGTGCTTTCCAGGTAAAGAAAAATAATGCTGCGATGGCGCCCACATGAAATAGGCCCATGGCAATTCCGGTAACCCAATTAAAACCGTCCTGGCTGGAACGTTCGCGGCGGTTGACGCCGTCTCCGGCTTGGTTCATTTGTTGGCTGGTTGCTTCGCTGATGGTGTCGCGCACTGCCTGGCTCATTCGTTTTCCCCCCGCAGCGTCATGGCTGAGGTCTATTTTGACAATATCAAGAGTCCGCCGATTTCTTTGTAATACTTCTGTAATCCCCGCTGGATAAAGGGGTTACGACCGTAACGGTAACTGGCTTTTGAGGTCGATTTTGCCGTCAAACCGGGCATTTCGTTGGCAGGCAGTGTAGTTGAAAGTCCGGACAAACGCCGAGTCAAAAGGCATCCCGCCCAGAACTTCGCCGCAAATTTTCGCGACCATCCTCGAAAAAGGGAGTATGTTTGGCGCGATTGAAACAGGAGGTCAGCGTTGAAACATAAACGATGGAATTCCGCGCGCTTTAAGCGAGCCGGATTGGTTTTTCTCGCAACATTTGTCTTCGTATTCGGCTTAACCCTTTGGGCGCAACAACCCAAAGACGAGAAAAGCGCGGCTCCAGCCGAATACAAAATTCCCCCCGAGGCTGCTGCCAAAGCAAATCCCGTGAAGCCTACGGACGAATCGCTGGCCAGAGGAAAGAAGATGTATGGCGTCGACTGTGAAATGTGTCACGGAAAACGAGGTGACGGCAAGGGCGACTTAGGAGGGGACTACAAGACCATCCCGGACTTCACCAATGCGGAAGCAATGAAGAAACGCTCCGACGGCGAACTCTTCTACATCACCCGCAACGGCAAAGGAGACATGCCCCCTGAAGACAACCGCGCCAAGGATGACGATGTTTGGAACATGGTTAATTACGTGAGGGCGTTCGCGAAAAAGTAAGCATCTGCTTCGAAGACGGGGCCGGACAGGGGCGGCTGTCCCCGCCTAATTCGACGCCGCCTTTACTTCCACCCCTGCCCATTTTTCGAGCAATGTAAGCGTCGAAGCGTAGTCCTGATCGCCCTGCCCTTCTTCAGCCGCGACGTCATATACCTCTTCTACGGCTTCAAGTCCGGGCAGGCGCACGCGCGATTCTTTGGCCGCATCTAGCGCCAGACGAATATCTTTCAGCATCAGCCGCAGAGGGAAATTTGGCGAGAAGTCACGCTTCAGAATGAACGGGGCTTTGTAGTCCACCACGCCCGAACGCACCATGGAGGCCTGCACCAGCGGCAACAATTTCTCGACGTCGACGCCGAGTTTCGCGCCGAGGGTCAGCGCTTCGGCGAAGCCTTCGTAGATGAGCGCGATCTGCAGATTCATCACCAGCTTCGTCGCCTGGCCTTTGCTGGTCTCGCCCATGTGGAAGACCTGTTTGCCCATGGCTTGAAACAGCGGCTGCAAGCGGGCCAGCACGGCTTCGTCGCCGCCAGCCATAAAGATCAGGCTTCCTGCGGCGGCTGCGATCTTCGATCCCGTCATCGGCGCGTCTACCCAATCGACACCACGCTGCTTCACGCGTTCGGCAAAACGCCGCGTGGCCGACGGAGAAATCGTGCTCGAGTCAGCGATCGTCATGCGCGGCGTCAACACCGATTCGATTCCGCCTTCGCCAAACAGAACGCCTTCGACCGCCCTGGTGTCGGAGACGCACATCCACACGACCTCGACGCCTTGCGCCGCATCTGCCGGAGACGCCGCGGTGCGCGCGCCTTCCACTTCCTTCTCTTTGGTGAGAGTGCGATTCCAAACCGCGACCTCGTGTCCCGCTTTCACGAGATTCTCGGCCATCGACCGTCCCATAATCCCCATGCCCAGAAATGCGACGCGCATCGCGGTTGCTCCTTCAAGATGATTTCGTCAGGCATTGGATTATAACTAGGACGACCGAGCTGACGTTGAGAATGTAAACGAAAAACTGGGTCGGCAAATCATTGGCTCGGCAATCATCAAGTCATGCAACAGCCGTACTGGCAGTACCAAAGAAATTGGACCTCCGTGTTTCCTCCGCCATGTGCAGAGCATCGAAATCTGCTGGAGACTTCAGAGAACAAAGCGGATAATAGACCTGCAGGTAGTGGTGGATTGTTTTGCGGCTGGCGAAACGTTTCTAATCATATTTCTGGGCAAGGGATGATCTGAGCAAGGGATGATCAAGGCTTCATTAAAAAATCCGGCTTTGCGCAAGCGAGCCGGGCAATTCACGCGTCTGGTCCGGCATTCCGCCGTCACTCCAGTCACGGGCGAGACCCACAAGCCGCGCCTCGCGGCCAACGGGGAGCTTGGCCTGACCTTCATCGGCCACTCCAGTTTTTTTCTCCAAATCGGCGGGCAAAACGTCATCATCGACCCCAATTTCGCGCGCTGGCTCTTCGTGCTTAAGCGCCTCCGGCAACCGGGACTCAACCTGCGCGACTTGCCTCCGATGGATTTAGTTCTGGTGACACACGCGCACTTCGATCATTTGCATCGGCAGTCGTTGCGTACGATCGCGCGGCAAACGCGCCGCCAGACCGGGAAAGCGCCCACGCTGGTTGTGCCGCATCATCTTTACGATTTGGTAAGCGACCTCGGCTTCGATGAAATCGTTGAGCTCGAGTGGTGGAACAACTATCGTCACGGAACGCTCGATATCACCCATGTCCCCTCGCGGCATTGGGGAGCGCGCATCATCAAAGATTCGCATCGCGGTTATGGCGGCTACGTGCTCAAAAGCGGCAAGCATTCCGTGTATCACGCCGGGGACACGGCCTACTTCGCGGGTTTTCGCGAGATCGGCAAGCGCCTGTCGCCGGAATTGGCGCTGCTCCCGATTGGCGCCTATCACCCCGAGAGTTTCCGCAACGTGCATACCAGTCCCGGCGACGCTACGCGGGCCTTCGTCGATTTGAACGCGAAATGGATGGTCCCAATGCACTACGGCACCTTCCGCCTGTCACACGAGCCGATCGAAGAACCGTTGCAATTGCTGGAGCGCGAGGCGCTCGCGGCCGGGGTGGCGGACAAAGTGGTCGTGCTCGAAGAGGGCGTCACCCGATTTTTCTAGCGGCCGGCAATCGCTGCCAGCGAGTCCGATAAGCGAGTCCACGAACAACAGATGACCCAAGACGCGGCCTATTGGATCGATCGCCTGGGACTGGAGCCGCATCCTGAGGGCGGCTACTACCGCCAGACCTACCGTTCTGACCTAGTGCTCGCAAAACAGGCTTTGCCCGGCCCGTTTACCGGGCCACGGGCTGCGTCGACCGCAATTTATTTCCTGCTCGACGGAGAGAATTTCTCCGCGTTTCATCGTTTGCGTTCCGACGAAATGTGGCACTTCTATCTTGGAGCGCCACTGATGGTCCATGTGATTGAAGAGGATGGCCGGCATTCGGAAATTCGTCTCGGCAGTAATCCCGCGGCTGGCGAGGTGTTTCAGGCGGTGGTAAAGGCGGGATGCTGGTTCGGATCGCGCCTGGTGTCTAAAGCAATTAGTGAGGCTTCGTTCGCGCTTGTCGGATGCACCGTAGCTCCAGGCTTCGATTTCGACGATTTCGAACTGGCGGAGCGGGAGGAACTAACGCAGCGCTATCCACAGCATCGGGAAGTAATCGAGCAACTCACGAGGCTGCGAAGCGGCTAAAGATAGTCTTACAGGCAACCATCGGAGAGCCTTTATGGTTCCCACTTTGTAGCGAGGCTGGCTCCACGCGGCGCTGGAATTGTGTTTTTGCTCGGCCCTGATTGAGAATAATCTTTCCCTGGAGCAGTCCCGTTGAAGTCGCTTCGGTCAACGATCTCGCCGCGAACCATCTCCCACCTCGCCGTGACCGTGCTTGCCGTCGCATGCGTGATTGGCGCATTCGCACAATCGCCCTCCGACGATGCAGACACGGTCCACGGCGTCGTGATCAACAGCGTGACGCACGAACCGATCTCCCGTGCGTTGGTTTCTTCTCCCGACAATCGCTTCGCCACGCTCACGAACAACGAAGGACGATTCGAATTCGCCCTCCACAAGGTCGATACGTCTGCCGTGAACGATCCGAATGGTCCCGTGGGCAACGATCCGGCTTCCATCGGAACAACAATCATCGATGGCCCGAACCACCTCACGGCCCACAAGCCAGGCTTCCAGTCCGATCCCAACGATAACTGGCATGACGTACAGAGCAATCGGGGGAAAGACCTGACTCTGCAACTCGTACCCGAGGGACTCATCGTTGGAACCGTCAGTCTGGCCACGTCGGAAGCGCCCGACAGTATGACGCTGCAGATTTATCGCCGCCAGATTCAGGAGGGGACGGCACATTGGTTTCCCGCGGGCGGCACGCAGTCTAACTCAGAAGGACAATTTCGCTTCGCCGATCTGCCGGCTGGGACTTACAAGATCTTAACGCGCGAGTTACTCGACCGCGATCCGCTGACGGCGGATCCGCAGAACTTCGACCCGATTACGAACGAAGTTCGCGGACCACTCTTTGGATATCCGCCTGCTTATTACCAGAATGCTTCCGACTTCGAATCGGCAACCCCGATTCAGCTGTTGCCGGGTCAGACGAGCGTCGTCTCGCTGTCGGTGACCAGGCAGCCTTATTACAGGGTTAAAGTCGCAGCGATCGATCCCGCGCCGGGCGGCGCGGAGAACGGGCTTCAGGTCAATGTTTACGCCAACGGACACAAGGGGCCCGGTTTTACTCTCGGTTACAACAACGCACATCACACAATCGAAGGATCGCTGCCCAACGGAACCTACACCGTCGAAGCCTCCAGCTTCGGACCGGACGGGATGTCCGGATCGCAGACGATCACTGTTAAGGGCTCTCCTGTGCAAAGCGCAAGCTTGACGCTCGCGCCGAATAGCGTGATCCCTGTGACGGTCAAAGAGGAATTTACCGGCAACAATTTCAACGGCACATCGAGTTTTGGGAGCAATGGCCGCAATGTGACGTTTACCAAGGGACCCCGCGTTTACTTGCGGGTTTTCCTGGAACCGATCGACGAATTAGGCATGGGAACGCCGTTTACACTGCGAAATCCGACCGGCTCGGCCGATGACTCTTTGATGATCGAGGGTGCTCGCGCCGGGCGTTATTGGGTCCGGATTCGTTCGCTCCGGGGCTACGCCGCTTCCGTGCGTTCGGGCAATCTCGATCTGCTGCATCAACCGCTGGTCGTTGGTGAAGGAGGCGCGACTTCGCCGATCGAAATCACCATGCGCGACGACCTCGCAGAGATCAGCGGGACGATCGAGGGCATGAACGAAGGAATGACAGCGCCCGGGCCGGCCGGTGGTCCCGCTGGAAGCACTGGTTCGACGCCAGCGTCGGCATCGCCGCAGCCGTCAGCACAATCCGCGGCGCATGTGTATTGCATTCCCCTTGCGGACAGCCCCGGACAGTTCACCGAGATGTGGGTGGGTTCTGATGGAAGCTTCGTCTCGCAGAACGTCGCTCCGGGTGCTTACCGGCTGCTTGCCTTCGATCATGAACAAAGCGATATCGAGTATCGCAACCCGGAGGCGATGCAGAACTACGATTCCAAAGGGATCGTCGTGCGCGTTTCAGGTGGACAAAAAGAACGTGTGCAACTGCACCTGATTTCCTCGGGCGGTTCGGCGGGCGCGCAATGACCGTAGCCACGCCATCGAGATTCCGCTCAAACTATCGCTCGACCGTTCTGGCCGTCGCGTGCCTCGTTTTCTGCGGTGCAGGATTCGCACAGATCGACACTTCCGACCGCACTTCTGATCGCACACCGATCCCATCCGGCCCTTACCGCATTGCAGGAATCGTGGTCAACGCAAAAACCAGCAGTGTGCTGGTGCGGACGCGCGTCACGATCGCCGACGTCAAACGCCGCCAGAGCATGCAGTCCGTCATCACCGGCGACGACGGACGGTTCGAGTTCCACGTGCCCGCTGGGAAATATTCGCTCAATGGCGCGAAGCGTGGCTACATCGCCGCTGCCTACAACGAACACGAGCAATACTCAACCGCCATCGTAACCAATGGCGACATCGACAGCGAAAACCTCACGCTGCGTCTCGCGCCGAACGCGGTACTCGCCGGCGGGGTCTTCGATGAATTCCAGGATCCGGTCCGCCACGCGGAAGTCATCGTCTATCGCGAGAACCATGTCCAGGGCGTGAGCCGCATCGAACAATACCGCGCCACGGTAACGGATGATCAGGGCCGCTATGAAGTGGCGCCCCTCGACGAGGGAATTTATTTTGTCTCTGCAAAAGCTTCTCCGTGGTACGCAGTGCACCCCGCGTCAAATAATGAGGAGGGTGGTGCACTGCCTTCGCAAGTGGATTCGGCGCTCGACGTCGCCTATGCCATTACCTACTACGGCGACGCCACCGAATCTGAAAATGCGGCTCCGATTCCTGTCCGCGGCGGTGACCGGCTGGAGGCGAATATTCACTTGTCTCCAGTTCCTTCGCTGCATCTGATCGTCCACGTTCCGGAAGGCAGCGGGCATATCGTCAATCTCCCACGACTGCAGCGAGCGTCTTTCGACGGCTTCGAACCGGTGGAGGACGCGCAGATGCAGAGTGTTGGCTCCGGAGCCTACGAGCTAAGCGGAATCGCGGCCGGGCGCTACACCGTCCGCGTGCCCGATGCGAACGGGCAACTCCAGGAACCGACGGAAGTCAATCTCAACAGCGGCGATCTGGATGTGTCCTCCGGCCGGTCGACGAGCAAGATCAAGGCCACGGTGCAAATCGCAGGCGAGACGAGCGCTCCGTCGCAATTACGAATCGGCTTGCGCAACAGCAAAGGGCGGATTGAGAGCGTTCCGGTGGACATGACGAATCAGGCCAGCTTCTCGGACGTGATCCCGGGCAAGTACGACCTCGTGGCATGGTCGCAGATGCGAGCCTATTCGGTGGCCCGCTTTGCAACCGAGACGGGTACAGTTGCTGGACACTCCATCACCGTGCCGCCGGGCGCATCGCTCACGATTGCGCTGGCCTTAGTCGCGGGCTCGGCGACGGTGGAGGGTTTCGCCAAGCGCGAGGGCAAAGCGGCGCCGGGCGCGATGATTGTGCTCGTGCCTAAGAATCCTGAGGCCGATCACGACCGCTTCCGCCGCGATCAAAGCGATCTTGACGGAAGCTTCAGCCTAGCCAATGTAATCCCCGGCTCCTACACCGTGATCGCCATCGAAAATGGCTGGGACCTGGATTGGTCCGAATCGGCGGTGCTGGCGCAGTACATGAAGCAAGGTCAGAGCGTCGAAATTCCCGACGGCTCGTCGGGGACTCTGCATTTGCCAACCGCAGTTCCAGTGCAAAGCAAATAAACCCACCGAATTTTTTGTCAGGACGTGCTCGGCGCGGGCTCAGTTTCCTCTGCGTGCGCCGTCTCCTCGGAAAGCTTCCGTAGCGACAGATGCTCGTGGCGGGAAAAGAAAAGTCCGATGGGGACGATTGCCACAAAGTTCACCAGCCAAAGCATGATCCCGCAACTGACCGCGAGTTCCTGACGGATATGAAAGACGCTGCTGAGCGCGCTGATCGTGGCCAGTTGCGAACCGCCGCCTACGCCCGGCAATTGCACCATCGAGCCTAGCATGCTGAAAAACATCAGTAGGGGCACCTTCGCAAGGCTAATGACCTCCAGAGGCTCGCCATACGCAAGTGCCACCTGTTTATAGGCCAGCGCAATGACGACCCACATCAGGACTGACACAGCCGCAAGCTGGAGAAACTCGAATGGCCCTTGAATCGTATTCAGTCCAACAACGAATTCGCGAATCTTCTGGGCGATGCGATGACCGAGATTCGCGCTGAGATGGGAAAACGTTTTTTCCACCCAGTCCGCGATGTAACTTCCGCGGTAAGCAATCAGGAAGGCCCCCAAAAGAAGTCCGAGAACGAACGTAACCAGGAAGACTCCCGTGAATTGGATGACGTGCCTGATTTTGGGTTCGGCCACGCGTGTGAACGAGTTCAGATCGGAGACTGGTAAGAAAATCGCCGAGACCAGCAGGAGCGCGACACCGGCGAAATCGAAAATTCGCTCTACCAGCCAGACCGCGATCTGCGAGACGAACGGCAGCTTCTCCCTGCGCGCAATGAGGTACGGACGAATCATTTCACCGGCGCGCCCGAGCAGAGCAAGACCAGCAAATCCGATGGCGGTCGGTGGGATCAGCCCGAGGATCGAGGATTGCTTGCGCACCGGCTGAAGGAAAATCTTCCACCGGAGAGCGCGCAGGAAATAAGCAAAGTAAATCAGCAAAACTCCGCCGAGAATGTTCCAAGGATTCAGCGGATAGTGCAGGAGTTTGGCCCAATCGAAATTGCGCCAGGTTCGGAACTGTAAATAGATCAGCACCGACAATACGGCGAAAATAATTGCGAAAACGAAATACTTCTTTTTATTCATTTGTTGGAGAGAAGGCCAGCAACCGCCTGTGTGAAGGTAAATGAGAGAGCAGCATGGGTCAACGTGCTGTGAATCAATGTGGTGCGGATCAATGTGGTGCGGATCAATGCGATACGGGTCAATGTGATACGGGTCAACGCGAGGCTGCTTGCGCGGATTGCGCCGCAATCACGGTCATCCCCGGTTTGAGTGGGGGCTGAACGCCTTTTGCATCCTTGCTCGAAGCTTTTTTCACGCTGGCGCCAGTCCTCTTTGTATTTGTTCCGTTCGCGAGCGCAGCCATCCGCTGTTGCTTCGCCAGTTTTTCTTGCGCGATCTTTTTCGTGTTGTATTCGTGCACGACCCGCGCCACATAGGCGCGTGTCTCATGGAAGGGAGGGACACCGCCATATTGTTCGACTCTTTCGGGACCCGCGTTATAGGCGGCCAGGGCCTTCACGAGGTCAAAGTTGTAGCGCTCGAGAAGTTCGCGCAAATAACGGCTTCCGCCGGTAACATTCGCCTGCGGATCGAAAGCGTTGACCACGCCGAGTTGATTGGCCGTACCGGGCATCAACTGCATCAGGCCCTGAGCGCCCTTTGGAGAGACCGCATGCGAATTGAATCCGCTTTCGGCGTGGATCACGCTGTTCACGAGGTCAGGATCGAGATGATAGGCGGCGCTGGCCGAGTTCACGACTTGATCGAGAGGCAGCGGCGAGATTGAGTTCGCGGAGGGCGATGGAGAGGATGATTGAGAAGACAATGGAGTCGCGCGCGGTTCCGCCGGCGGCGGCACGGGCAACGCGAGATCCTTTTCGAAGCCCGTGATCTCTGACGTCGGCACATCCATGAAATTGGAATCGTCAGCGGCCAAGAAGAGTCGAGTCGTTTCTCCCATGACCAGATGATGGTCATGGCGGAGGTTGAAGCCGTTGCGCAGGATCGCCAACTCGGCTGCGCTTGCGGGCAGAGCGAGCCAAACCAGAGCGATGGCGGAGGAAACAGCGAAGACGGCAACACGAATTGCGTCCGCCGCTTTTTTCGCACCGCGTAATCGAGTTCTTTCCGTCATTGCCATCGCAAGCATTGCCATCACAAGCTGTTCACAATCGCCGGACCCAGAATCTGCTCACCCGCTTCGACATCGAGCGCGGTTCCGTGCAACACATGCTCGACGGCTGCCGACACGCCGCTCTCTGCGTTCGAACGGGTCAGCTTCCAGCCGTAAGTGCGCAATTCCTCCGACGCATTCCCCATGATAAAAGGATGGCCGGCAAAGGCAAGCATTTCGATGTCGTTGTAGTTGTCACCAACGGCCATGACCTGCTCAGGCGTAATCCCGCGATGATTCGCCCAGCGCTTGAGCGCGTGCCCTTTGGAGCAGCCGGTGTTCAGCACATCGATAATCGACAGGTCTCGGCCCGGATACTCCGTGCGCAGCACGGTGACGGGCAGACCGCTGCTTTCGAGCATCCGCAAGACCCGTTGCATCTCGGCCACGGGGCCGCAAAACATCGCCTGCACAGGATCGGTCGTGAGTGCGTCTTCGATTGGAACCACGAAACGGATGTACTGCATGTTTTTCTGAAGCCAATGCTTGATGCTGCCTTCTAACTCATCCAGCCGCTCGAGGACAATCGTCCCGGCCGTGCCACTGTCAAAAGTCAGAACGGTCTGGCCGCGAAATTCTTGCATCACGGTCACCAGTTCGCGGCAAGTGGGTGCGGGGAGCATGTCGCGATGAAACGTTTCTCCGCTGAGTGACCGCGTGATTGCGCCATTGGAGCTGATTAACCAGAGATCGAATCCCAGTTGCTGGGCAATCGGTAGCGCAAAAGCGTGCCGGCGTCCTGTGGCCAGGATGACTTCTATGCCCTGCGCATGCGCCCGCCGCAAGGTGGTGAGATCAGTCTCAGAAATGCGGAATTCCGGGTTCAACAGGGTGCCATCAATGTCGATGGCAATGAGGCGGAGCGGAGATGCGGTCACGTGTCATTTTAACACTCGCGGGATTCCGGGAAGATCACAAGAAGATCGCCCATCGGCGCGCCAAAATCGCGTTTTATGCGCGCGTTTGAGATAGATTGTAGCGATGAAGCTCACAGTCCGATTGATTCTCTTCTCGCTGATGCTCCTGCCGGTCTCTGTTCCGGCCCAACCTGCACCCGAACCCGGCAAACCCTTTGTCATCGAGTACTACTACAAAGCCAAGTGGGGCCACGCCGACGAATTTCTACAGCTATTCAAGAAAAACCACTATCCGCTACTGAAGAAGCAGGTGGAAATGGGGCGCATGCTCAAGGTCTGGATCGATCAGCCCCGCTACCACTCCACCGAAGACGGGCGCTGGGATTATCGCGTCACCATTGTGTTCAAGAATTCGGCCGCCGCCAACGAGCCCTTCGATGAAGATGCAATCAAGAAACAGCTTTGGCCGGATCAGGCGACTTACGGGAAAGAAGAGCAGCGCCGTTTCGAAATCCTTGATGCGCATTGGGACGTGCCCATCAAGACTGTTGAATTGGACACCAAGTAGCCGCCGGCCGCTCGTGATGCCGCGTGACGGATGCACAGTATAGCGAAAAGATGTTAAAAAATGGCGAATCCCGGCGAGGAACTTTTTATAGGTCCGATCAGAATTTGGAGTTAGACGCAGCCGCAATATGCCGCTAGGCTAACTCATGGATACTTTAATGGTTCTCGAAGACTCGCCCGTCGATCTACTCCACGAAATTGGTGGCCGCCTGGCGACGGCCGGTGCCTTTCATGACGTGCTTGACCGGGTGGTGGAATTCGCCTCGGCGCTGGTGAAGTGTGATTCCTGCCTCATCTATGTTCTCGAAGGTGACCAGCTGGTATTGCGCGCTTCCAAGAACGCGCATCCCGATATTGTCGACCGCCTCAAACTCCGCGTGGGACAAGGCATTACAGGCTGGGTTGCGGAACATCACGAGCCGGTAGCGATCACGGAAAAGGCGGCGATGGATCCGCGATTCCAGTTCTTCCACGAACTGCCTGAGGACAGCTACGAGGCATTTCTCTCCGTGCCATTGACCTGCCGCGGACGCGTCGTGGGCGCGATCAACCTGCAACATCGCCGGCCTCACGTCTACAAGAGCAAAGAAGTCCGCCTGATTTCGGCAATCGGTTTCCTGGTGGGCGCCGAGATCGAGTTAGCACGCATGGAGGAAGTCAATTCGAACCTCACCGACCAGTTACAAACGAGAAAGCTTGTCGAGCGCGCCAAAGGAATTCTGCAGCGCGACCTCGGACTGAGCGAGGAGCAGGCTTATCTCGCACTGCAACAGCAAAGCCGGCAAAAACGCAAGGCGATGAAAGACATCGCGGAAGCGATTATTCTGAGCGAAGAAGTGAAAGCCAATACTCGCGGCTCGGCTGTCTAGAGAAGCATCCTGCAAGGCAAACCAGATAAGACAACCCATACACCCAATCAAACGAAAAACCGGGAGCAGACGATGAGGAATCTGCTCCCGGTTGCATCAACCGCGAATCGAGCCATGGATGTGGGCCGCGGCCCGATTTGCGGCTGAAAACCCGCTCGTTCGTACTTGGACGAACTTATTTCGACGCACTCTCCGAAGGAACCGCAAAGTGCAGTGTCATGTCGTACTCGGGCAGGGCCATGGTGCTGACGAAGCTATGGCCGTCGCGCGATACGAGCACGAGTTTGCTGCTGTCAGACTTCATGGAATCCACATCGTTGACCATCATCATGGCGTCCGTACCGGTTCCAACGCCCTGGACAACGAGAAACTCCGACGGCCCAACGCTCTTGACAGAGAAGGTGTACTCCCCTGGGCGAAGCACGACGTTCTGCCAGTGCACTTCGTGAGACAAAGTGAACTTGCCGTGTGCATCCTCAGCGGAAGCCAGCGTCGGTTGAATGGTGAACATACTCAAACCCAGAAGCGCAGCGTATGCAAACGTACGAGTTGAGGTGAGAGACGAACCAAGCAATTTCGAACTCAGTAATTTCGAACTAAGCAATTTGCCAAACGATCTCATAGAGTCTCCTGTTCTTTTTCTTAACGCGGTGCCGCTCACAATCGAGTGGTGCGCGCTTCGATGAAGGTGGAGAACAACGAGGTCAGCGGATTTGCAACGCAGCGTACAGGGCTGAACGCAAAAATCAGTTTCGACGAACCTGCATGCTTTGCAGGCTTCGAACTAGCTAGACTATGAAGGAAGTTCACGCCGGCGTCCAACGAAAAAAATCGATGCGTTGGATTCGCGAACAGTGGTCACTTTAGTAATGCGTAATTACGCGATCTCCGACGCTCACAAACTCGAATCGCCGCCCGATGCGGCGAACACACCATTAAACCTGCTTTCCTGCGGATTCGGGCACCGGGGTTTGCAAGAACCTCTTCGGATACGAGAAGATATTTAGTTTGCATACATCCCACAGTTCCTACAAGGAAGCAGCCAAAATATGGCGAAGGTGAAAACGTCTCGCGTCAAGGCGGCGAAGTCAGCAACAAGAAGTTCGTCGACAGTAGAGTTCAAGTCCTCAAGTTCTTCAAGCGGTGCTGAGCACGACCACCGCATCGCGCCGGCAAAGGGAAAACTTGGCGTCATGATTCCGGGCATGGGAGCGGTCGCCACCACTTTCGTTGCCGGCGTCGAAGCCATCCGCAAAGGATTGTCGCATCCTATCGGCTCGCTGACGCAGATGGGAACGATTCGTCTGGGCAAGCGCACCGATGGCCGTTCGCCCAAAGTGAAGGACTTCGTGCCGCTCGCCACCCTCGACGATCTGGTCTTCACCGGTTGGGACATTTTCGAAGACAACATGTACGCCGCCGCGCGCAACGCCGGAGTGCTCGAGCGCGACCTGCTCGACAAAGTGAAGGGACGTCTCAGCGCGATCACTCCCATGAAGGCGGTCTTCGATCACAACTACGTGAAGAAGATCGACGGACCGAACGTCAAGAAGGGCAAAAACAAGATGGATCTGGCCGAGCAGCTTCGCCAGGACATCCGCGATTTCAAAAAAACCAGCCGCGCCAGTCGCTTGATCACCATCTGGTGCGCGTCGACTGAGAGCTTCATCAAGCCAAAGGCGATTCATCAGACTGTGAAGTCGCTTGAGAAGGCAATGATGGAGAACGACAAAAACATCGCGCCTTCGATGATCTATGCTTACGCTTCTTTGATGGAAGGCGTTCCTTTCGCGAACGGCGCGCCGAATCTTACCGTGGACATTCCCGCGATCCTCGAACTTTCGCGCGAGCGCGAAGTTCCAATTTGCGGCAAAGATTTCAAAACTGGCCAGACTCTGATCAAGACCGTGCTGGCTCCCGCGTTCAAGGCCCGTCTGCTGGGCCTGAGCGGATGGTATTCCACCAACATCCTCGGCAATCGCGACGGCGAAGTGCTCGATGATCCTGGGTCGTTCAAGACCAAGGAAGAATCGAAGCTGGGCGCCCTCGAGCATATTCTGCAGCCCACTCTTTATCCCGAGCTTTACGGCAACATTTTCCACAAAGTCCGGATCAACTATTACCCGCCGCGCGGCGATAACAAAGAGGGATGGGACAACATCGACATCTTCGGATGGCTCGGCTATCCCATGCAGATCAAAGTCGATTTCCTGTGCCGCGATTCGATTTTGGCAGCGCCCATCGTGCTCGATCTGGTGCTGTTTCTCGACTTGGCCCAGCGGACGCCCGAACTGCGCCGCCTTGGAATCCAGGAATGGCTCAGCTTCTACTTCAAGTCTCCGATGACGGCGCCGGGGCTTTATCCAGAGCACGATCTGTTTATCCAGCTGATGAAGCTGAAGAACACGCTGCGGCACTTGAGGGGCGAGGAGTTAATTACGCACCTCGGGCTGGAATACTACGACTGAGACTGAGCTTCTGACAGGCGCGGAAAGGGCGACAGTCCTCTTTCGCGCCGTTTTTTTTGCCGCGGTTTTTTGGGCCCTTGCTAGGGCGAAATTAGTCGCACGGCTACCGGCGACGCGCCATTGCCGAGGATGGGTGTTCCGGTAGTGCCCGTTCCGCAGCCCACCATGTTGACGATCTGGGTGTCGATAAAGCCGGCCAACGGCCCAAAGTTCCTGGTGTGGAAGCCCGTCGGATTGACGAACAACTGCACAAAGCCAATGATCTGCACCTGACTGCTGGCTGGCGGCACCGTGCTCCCGCCATTGTCGAAAACCGGTACCGTGACCAGCGAATCGCTGGTCATCACTTCTTCTCCGGCAAACTTTGGCTCAGCAAGCGCAACCGGATTATCGTCCCCGGCCGTAAATTCGAAAGGCGCAGCCAGCGGGTAGGGATTGTTCGAGATGTCCCCTTTGTCGTTCTTCGAATGCGCTAAACAGTTGACGGCATGCGACGTTTCGTTTCCCGTGACGGTTTTGGAGAGGTCCAGGTTGGCCTGGCTGTTACATGAGATCGGAGTCGGAATACAGCCCGCCACGCTTTGCTGATACGCGGTCGTGATCACCGGGTTGCATGCGGGCAATCCCTGAGTTGGCGGCGCGAAGGTGCTAGCGGCATCTCCAGGATAAAACTTCCACGGCGCCATCGAGCCTTGTGCGCTACCGTCGCTCAGTTGCGTGGAGGGCGTGGCATTGTCAGACTGCCATCCCAAAAGCGCCGGGTTCGTGATCGTGCCGGTCGCCCGATCGAAAATCGTCGTGGGTGGCGTGGCTGCACTCGTTGGATCCATATTGGGGATCAACCACGGCTTCACGCAAATCGGCGCGACCGGAGGTCCACTGGTCGCCGCACCCGCGATTCCTCCCGACGGATTGTAGGCCTCCGCGGTCGCCGTTGCCGTCACACCGAGCAGACCGCCTCCCCAGATGCGAGCGAAAAATGCGGGCAAATTGGTTACCTGCACTTTGACTGTAATCGTCGGATTTGCATTTGGACTCGTTCCTCCAAAGGTAGGAGTCACATTAGCAGCGGTCAGAAACGCCCCACCCACCTGGTTGCGCTCTGCGACCTGCAGAGCCACGGTTTGGGCCAAGACCTGTGCGGCGGGCATGAGTGTGCCGGTTGTATCGGAGGTCGCTCCAGAGTTGGCGAGCGCGCGTGCTCCCGCGAGCGCCGCGGCATCGGCGGCCAGCTGCGCTTCACTGCGAGCGGTATAGAGGGTCACGACGTCGATCGAGAGGGCCGCCATTGCGCCTACAACGCCCAGCATGACGACAGCGACGAGAACGATGATGACTCCACTCTCATCATTTCGGGCTCGGTTTCGAACCCGCGATTTCCTTCGATGGCAGCGCAGAATCTTCATATCTGGGTGTGGACCGCGGCGCTCTCGGTCAAGTTCGTTGTGGCCGCGTAAGTCGCGCCCGGCAACAACAATTGAATCACACTATTGAACCGGAAGTGATAGGGATAAGAAACCGTCACGACCGTACCCAATGCCACGGGCGGTCCCGCCGCACCGACCCATCCCCGATCGATCGCGATGACGAGATTGTCGGGGGAGCACGAGATGATGTAAGTCCACTTGAGGTTGACCGGACCCGTCGCGGTGGCGGGCAGAGTACAGGCCCCCGTGGCGATGACGCCACTGCCGGTCAGCGAATTGAAGATGGCGGTCACGACGGGTTGCAGAGATTCTGGATTGGCGTTCGTCGAGGCGATATCGTTGGTCGGCTGGGCGCCCGTCAGAATCGCGCCTTCCTGCGCCGCCTGAGCAATTTTTTGTTTCTGGTTGAAAGCGCCGCTGAAGTCGTAGATGCCTACGACGAAAACCACCAGCAGCGGAAGGACGATTGCGAACTCCAAAATCGCCGCGCCTTTTTCTCCCCGATTAACTCGATAGTCGCGCGAAAACCGGTGGCTCGACATTCTAGTTCTCCATCCGGCTTTCTGCGTTAGCGGTCAGGACGATCTGATTCAAATTCAGCGACGTGAAAGGCAGGTAAAACTTGAAAGGATATTGAAAGCTCACCACGGTTCCGCATTGCGGAGTCTGTGTGCCCACCGGAGTGTTGAGTGTGGCGTTCCGGCAGATCGAAATGTTGCTGTTCGTCGCGCAAGCGCCCGGCGGATTCGCGCACAACGTTGGCGCGGGAAGACCGGGATTGATGATCTGAGTCGGATCGAGATTTGAGGCTTGCATCACCGCTTTTACCGCACCAGCGACCGATGCGTCGGTGGGAAATGTATTCCCTGCCGCGCAAGTGGCACACGAGGGGCGCGCCGCCAGGATCGCTCCCTGTTGCGCGGCTTGGGAGATCGTCGCGTAGATATTGAAGGCGCGACCAAACCAGACAATGCCGAGCAACATCATGAATACCAACGGAAGCACGAGCGCCGCCTCGGCAATTTCAGCACCGTCGGTGCTGACGAGGCGACGCGAGAGCTGACGCGATATACGACCTATCAGCGGCAAGCTGCAGATCCTTTCCGATCGCGAATCATAATTTCCCCGTCGCTTTGCCCACCCCGCACATCAAAACCGCAATCGCCATTGCCACGCCGAAGGGAATCTTCGTCGACTGCGGATCGTCCAGTGAGACCGCGGCTCCGGGCATCCGCAGACTCAACAGAGAACCAAGTAAATGCGCAATGTTCAGCAGCGTTCGCTTCAGTCTGCCTTTCCAGATGACGACGGCCAGCGCCATCACTCCCGCCACGAGAATCGTCCCAGCCAACACAGCCAACAATTGCCGCGGACCGAGACAGCCTCCGAGCGCTCCTGCCAGTTTCCAGTCGCCCGCGCCGAGACTGCGCACGAGCACGAAGGGCAACAACAGTCCCAAGCCTACGAGCGTACCCAGCAGCGCCGCTTTCAATCCCGGCCAGCGGTACAGGACCGTATTCACCGCAACGCCGGCGGCAAGCGCAGACACCGTGAGCCAGTTCGGAATCCGGCGGTAACGCCAGTCGAGAACGCCCGCCGAGAGCGCCACCACTACTGCCAGAACCCACGATGCGGATTGCATGCGCCTCCGCGCGTTTCGCTTCCAGTACTTTATGGCTTTCGTTGACGACACTCAAGGGGGAAGTTCCCATGGCGGTTCTCAATGAAAGCGCTCGAACCTGGAAACCAAGGAGTGGGGCCGGTCTATTCAACGCAGGCCATCAATGCAGGCCGTCGAAGTCTGGATTGCTCTTCAGGTGTCTCGGGAAATTTCTTTCGTAGGATGCCAATCCGGGACAAATGAAATGATGAGCTGAAGAAAACCCGAAATGCTGCATTTCGAGCATGGCTTCGTCGGCGCTCCAGCCCTCGCGCGCCATGCGGTAAGCGGCCACCATCATTCCGGTGCGATCATCTCCCAATCGGCAGTGAACAAATATCTTTTTCTCCGGATTGTCGCGCACAAGCTTCAGGAATTTTACAAAGATGTCGTCGTGAGGAAACGGACAGTGCCACGGGATCGAAACGTATTTCATGCCGAGGCGCTGGACCTCCCTTCCCTCGCCTTCGGCGCGGTTGCCTCGCGTGTCGACAACGATGGCGATGCCCATTTTCGCCAGCGACTCGAAGGCGTGGTTGGTGGGCTGCCCTCCGCGAAAAAGAGTAGGTGTAACTTCACCGAAATCGCTAATCCCCCTGACCATTCGCTTCTGGCCGAACGCGGGCTTAGCAGGAGGGGCAACTCTCCGTTTGGTATTCGGCGACTCTTGAGCCCCACCGACCGCGATCGCGGACATCAGTGCGACGAGGAACAGCCGGCGACCGAGTTTTCGGGATGCGGATACACGGGCCATAGAGAGCAACAGTAAAGAGAGCAAAAACAAAGGCCCGGTTGCCCGGGCCTGAGTTGAATGTTTTCAAGATCGCTCTAGCGTGAAACTGGGGCCGCCAGAGATCGCTCCGCGACCACTTTCCTGGCATTGTCTGCCAGGGCGCGGGCTTGCGGCATCAGGTCGAGAGCTTTAATCACGTCTGGATCGGTTTCGGCGCGCACTTTTAATCCCTCTTCCTGACCGAATGCGTCGACGAACAATTCGCTCTTGAGATTGGAGCGCAGCCAATCATTGCTCTCGATCATCTCGGCTTCGGTGTAAGGAATCTTTTCCGAATCCAGGAACTTGCGGAATTCCAACAGCAGCGCGTCGTCCACTTCGAAGCTCTGCGTAATCTTGTGCGAGATCGCGTAGTGCTTGGCAAAATTAAACAGCGCGTAGTGCTGGAGCAATGAATCCTGGAACTTGTTCGCCTTGTATGGCGGCAACTTCACATCAGGAGTAATTCCGCCGCCACCATACACCGTGCGTCCGCCATCGGTGAGTTTCACTTCGTGATTCGCGTTATTCTCTTCGCCTTCACGATTGTAGTAATAGTCGTAGAGCGAGAGGTTGGTGTAATCGCGCTGGATCAGGCGTCCGCTGGGCGTGTAGTACTTCGCGGTCGTCAACGCCAGACCCGTGTTTTCGGTCAGCGGATAGACCGTCTGCACCAGGCCCTTGCCGAACGTTACTTCGCCGACGATCAAGCCACGATCATGATCCTGAATGGCGCCAGCCACGATCTCGGCAGCAGAAGCTGTGCCTCGATTCACCAGCACCACCAGCGGATAATCTCTTCCACCATTGCCGCGGGCCGCGACATAGCGCTTCTCTGGAGAAGAACGCCCATGGTGCGAGACGATCAGCTGTCCCTTCTTGAGGAACTTGTCGGCTACGCCTACGCCTTCACTCAGCAGGCCTCCGGGATTCTGGCGAAGATCAAGAACCAGCCCCTTCAGATCGCCCATCTGATCGAGCGCTTCGGCAACTTCATGTTCGGTCGTCTCCTGGAATCCGGAAACGTGCATGTACCCGATGCCGGGCTTGATCATGAAGTGCAGATCGACGCTATAGCGCGGAATCTCGTCGCGGACTACGGCGAACTCAAGCGGTCGCTCCGAACCTTCACGCAACATGGTGATGCGGACGGTCGTACCTTTCGGCCCCTTGAGCAGATCTGCGACGTCGGATGTGGTCATGTTGTCCGTCGGCTTGCCGTCAATGGCGGCGATGATGTCGCCAGGGCGGATGCCGGCGCGATACGCCGGGGTTCCGACGAAGGGCGCGATGACGATAACTTTATTGTTACGCGGGCCGACGGTCATGCCGACGCCGTAGTACTTGCCGCGCTGCTCTTCTCTTAGCGCGGAGTAAGACTTCGGATCGAAAAAATTCGAGTGGGGATCAAGTTGGTGCAACATGCTCGGGATCGCGCCGTTATAAATGGCCTTGTCGGGATTAACCGGGTCGGCATAGTTCTGCTCGATGGTCTCGTAGACCTCGGTGAACTGCTTCAAGCTGTCGCGCACGTCGGAATCGCTGCTCGGCGTAGCCGCCGGGCTGATCTTCTGCGCAAACAACATTCCCAGCAGGCCGAACGTGGCGAGAATAAAGACGATCAGGAAGAGAGAACGACGTGAACTACCAGCCATGTTTCAAAATCCTCGGGCGGGGACGTGGAGGGACCCGGCCCCCATCTGAGCGTAAGTATAACATTCTGAGCGCCCGTTTACTTGGATGCGCGGAACCATCGTAGGTTACTGCCGAGCGACGGCTTTTGGGCGGAGCCAGGTGCCCACGTTGAAACTACGCGGCTTCGAGGCGGGCTGCAATTCAGAAAAATCAGCGCGGATCTAGCCGCGGATCTGGCCGCTGATCTTCGGCCAAGGTTGCTCCGCCCTCTCGGGCAACTTGAGCCTCCGTCGCACCCTGCTACAATTTGTAGGTACAGCGAATCCGTACAACACAATATCCAGCATGAAATGCCCTTTTTGCGGGTTTGAGAATGACAAGGTCGTCGATTCGCGCGAGAGCAAGGAAGCGGATTCGATCCGCCGCCGCCGCGAATGCCTGAAATGCGAGAAGCGTTTCACAACCTACGAGCGCATCGACGAAATCCCCTACATGGTGGTGAAAAAAGACGGCCGTCGCGAGCGCTTTGACCGCCAAAAAGTGCTCAACGGGTTGATGCGCGCATGCGAAAAGCGTCCCGTGCCGATCAGTAAGCTGGAGCAGATTGTGAACGAAGCCGAAACCTTCGTCATCGAGTCGGCCGAGCGCGAGCGCAAGACCAGCGAAATTGGTGAACTGATCATGAATCGCCTGCGCCGCTATGACAAGGTCGCCTATGTCAGGTTCGCGTCGGTTTATTTGGACTTCAAAGACGTGCAGGAATTTATGGCAGAGTTGAAGGATCTACTGAAAACGAAAGACGCGCCTGAGCCGAAAGGCAAGACGGCCGCGAAGTCCTGATAACTTAATTTATGGCACACAAGATCACTCTTATTCCGGGCGATGGCATTGGACCCGAAGTGGTGCAGGCAACGGTCCGTATGCTCGAGGCGACCGGCGTCAAGTTTGAATGGGAAAGCTTCATGGCGGGTGCGGAGGCTTTCGAGAAATACAAAGAATACATCCCAAAAGAACTCACCGAATCGATCGAACGGACTCGTGTCGGACTGAAGGGTCCGGTGACGACTCCGATTGGCGGAGGGTTCGCCAGCATCAACGTCGAGCTGCGCAAGCGCTTTGAGCTGTTTGCCAACTTCCGGCCGATCCGCAACCTGCCGCACATTCCGACTCGTTATCCGGGAGTCGACCTGATTGTCGTCCGCGAAAATACCGAAGGACTTTATTCGGGGATCGAACATGAAGTCGTGCCGGGAGTAGTCGAGAGCCTGAAGATCATTACCGAGAAAGCATCGACGCGCGTCTCGCGTTTCGCATTCGAATATGCGCGCAAGAACCAGCGCAAGAAAGTTCATTCCATCCACAAAGCGAACATCATGAAACTGTCTGACGGATTGTTTCTGCGTTGTTCGCGAAACGTGTCGAAGGAATATCCCGAGATCACCTACGGCGAGCATATCGTCGACAACACCTGTATGCAGCTGGTGATGAATCCGTATCAGTACGACATTTTGCTGATGGAGAATCTCTACGGCGACATCCTCTCCGACCTGTGCGCGGGCTTGGTCGGGGGGCTGGGCCTGGTTCCGGGGGCGAATTTCGGTAACGAGTGCGCCATCTTCGAAGCGGTCCACGGTTCCGCTCCAGACATCGCGGGGAAGAACATCGCGAACCCGACGGCGGTATTGCGCTCGGCGTTGCTGATGCTGCGCCATCTCGGAGAGCACGAAGCGGCCCTGAAAATCCGCAACGCCATCGACGAAGTCTACCGCGACCGCAGCAAGCTCACGCGAGACGTGGGTGGCACAGCCGGAACGTCGGAATTTGCGGACGCGATTATTCAGGCGATGGAGACCCCTAACGTTGTGCAGGAGCCGGCAGCGAGCCCGCAGGGTCGTAAAGCTTAACTATCTTATTATTGATCACTTACAATCGGTTACTTTACCTGAAAGCTCTACGATTCTTAATTGACACAGTATATGTGCGCACATATACTGTGTTCATGAATATCACCCTTTCCGTGGACGAAAAGACGGTGGCCCGGGCTAGAAAACGGGCCGAGGCGATGGGCACGAGCCTCAATCAAGTAATCCGCGAATACCTCAAGAAATTGGCCGGCTCAGACGACGTGGAACGGAGCATCGAGGAGTTCGAGCGCCTTTCCGGCGGCGGACACTCGCAAGGCTGGAAATTTAATCGCGACGAGATTCATGAGCGATCGTAGTTTTTTCGACACCAACATCCTGGTGTATGCGGATGATGACGACTCACCCACCAAACAACAAGTCGCTCGCGATCTCTGGCGCAAGCATCGTCGTGCTGGAACCGGGGTTGTTTCGCTGCAGGTGCTGCAAGAGTATTTCGTCACGGCTACGCGGAAGCTAAAGTTTGACTCGCGCAAAGCACGCCGCAAGGTGGAGATACTCTCCGAGTTTGACGTTGCCACTCCCCAAGTAGCCGATATCATCGCAGCCATTGACCTCCACCAACTGCATGGGTTTTCTTTTTGGGACGCTCTGATTCTGCGATCGGCACAGCAGGCTGGCTGCAGTGTTTTGCTCTCCGAAGACTTCCAAGATGGCCGCGAAATCGATGGCGTTAAAGTTTTAAATCCGTTCCACTAGAGAGACGGAACGATTGACTGGAACGATCGACGGAAACCACCGGCAGAAGCGGCGTTCGTCTGATAAACTAACCCGTTTTCGGAAACTAACTTACATTCTTTGCCGGGTTTCCGTGGGAGGCTTTTCTGAAGGGCATCGAGGTTCCATACAATCGCGGGCTGCATAGCTTTGCCGTCTTCGTGGCGTGCGCGACTCTTGTTCTGATCATTGCGGGGGCGCTTGTGACCAGCAATGATGCTGGGCTTTCCATCCCCGACTGGCCTAGATCGTTTGGATCGTTCAGCGTTCCGGAATTGCGCGGGGGAGTGCAATATGAGTGGAGCCATCGCGCCATTGCCGGCTCGATCATTCTGCTAACGATTTCGATCGCTGTTTGGACGTTTTTGGCCGAGCGCCGCCGCTGGATGAAATGGCTGGCGATCGCAGCCTTCGCAACGGTGATTACGCAGGCAGTTCTAGGCGGGCTTACGGTGCTCTTATTTCAACCGCCATGGGTGTCGACGGCGCACGCCACCGTTGCACAAACTTTCTTCTGCATCGCCGTCTCGATCGCTGTCTTCACTGGACGGCGCTGGGTGGAAGAGCATCCGCGAACTGAGCTCGATCAGCGCCGGCCTGCGCTGTTTACTTTGGCCCTGCTTTCGATTTTTGTCCTCTATGTGCAGCTGATTCTCGGAGCGATGTTTCGCCATCACGGGATGAGTTGGTGGCCGCACGTCGTGAATGCGGGAGTTGTCGCCATCGTCCTCTCGTGGACAGCAGTACGCGCGATTACGGTTTATCCCCAGGTGGACGCGGTGCGGCGTCCGGCAGTGGCGATGCTGGGATTGATGGTCGCGCAACTTTGTCTCGGGTTTCTGGCCTTCATCACCCGCGTGATGTGGGGACGCGACGCGGCGCAGCCCGAACTTCCGATGGTGATTTCGACGGTCGTGCATGTTGCGGTGGGCGCGATGCTGCTCGCGACGACGGTAGTGCTGGCGATTCAAGTATGGCGGCATGTGCCGGTGGCGTTCGAGGAGAGGGTTCCGGGGCAGGATCCAGTGGCGGCATAGCGGCTTTTCGGCGCGCTTTTAGAAGCTGCCGTTCGGGTCGCGGCGAGTCAGAATGACTCGCTCTAACTTCATTTCGTTTCCCACAAAAATAAAGTTGTACGAAGAACCGTTCAGGAGCGATCCGAGCACGTCGCGCGCGGGGGCCGGACCTAGCTCAGCGGCCACCTGTTCTTGCTCGGCGCCGGCGGGGATAGCGATTTCTGCCTGCGTCTTGCGTTGCACTTCGAACAGTACTTGAGCGAGCGTCGCTCTCTCGGCGCGGATCGTCAGCATCCCGTTTTCGAACGTCACGATCACTGGAGGCGGCGGAGGCGGAACTGGCGCCTGCGCTTCGCTGACTACGGGTGGCGCGGCCATGCTGGTGACGGGGCTCGCTACTGCCGCGGCAACGGCCGGTGCGACTCGGGCCGCGGAAACACTGGACACGCTGGATCCGGTGGACAGCGATGCGTTTTGCAATCTCACGCCACCGACTGTGGGCATCGACTGCGTATTGCTTCGAGCCGCAACGGAGCCGCCAAGCTTCACGATGATGGCGTTATTTGCCGTAGAAATGTGGTAGTCCTGAGGCTCGGTGAGATCGAGCACGACACGCGTGATGGGCGGGTTGCTGAAAAATAAACCTGAGCGAACGGCTTTCAGTGCGCCGCGATTCACTTTGAGAGCATGCAACTCGGCGGCGGGAAGCGCGCCGGGAAAATCGACCACGATGCGATCAGGACCAGCGATGGCTTGGGTGTCGGGAGCTACGGCTGGTCCGGAAGTTTGGATTTCAACTTCGAGATCATCTCCGCTGCCGCGCACGACAACATGCTGTACGCGAGCGGCCGTCTGGCCGCTCATCGTCTGAGCGAAGATCATCGGCGTGAAGATCGTCGCAGACGACAACGTCGCGATGCCCAGCAGGGCTCCGAAATAGGAGAGGCGTGGCATGGTCTTGCGTAAAGTCTAGCAGTTATCGCCAGCGCCGCTCGCATCGGAAGTCGTAGCACTAATTACCTAAGGGTGTCGACCTCCGGCCATGGTTGGGACGGGCGAGTGCGCACTTCCGCACCGGTCTTTGCTATGCCGTCGACCCATGCCGTCGACGCGTGGCTGGCGCGGACTCAGGGCGATTCCGCACAACGCCGTCGGCACCGCAACGTGCGTCTTATTTTCCGTTATAAGTTTTAGGCGAACCGATGCCGGTGCACTGGTCGAAACCGACCTTGCATTGCGATCCGCCGAGAGTAATGTCGTTGAAGTCGGCTTTATATTGCGCGTGGTTAGCCAATTCGCTGTAGATCCAGGTCAATTCATCGACGCTGGATTGCTGCTTGTTCCCCGCCGCGTTTACGATGCCCGCAAAAGTTGGCGAGGCCCAGCTGGTGCCACCGACAGTTGTCCAGCCGCCCTGCAGATAGATCGCGGCGCAGCAGAAATCAGATGCAACATCGGGATATCCACGCTGCGTTCCGACGACTCCGGCTACCCCGCTTTGATAGCTCGGGATGGGCTCAAACGGGCTGAGGTCGCCGCCTCCACCACCAGTGTAGTAGACCTCGTTCACGAACTTGCCGTTGCTGCGGTTGAAGTAGGTTCCTCCAACGGACACCACGTTCGGAGACGCGCCCGGATAGATGCTAACTCCAAGGCCAGAATCACCGCTGGCGGCAAAGTAGACGACGCCGGGTTTGGTGAAGTAGTGGTCCCAATTGAGTTCCTTGGCAACTTCGGGATCTCCCCAGCTCATGCTGACCACACCGCCTCCAGCTTTAGCGACGAGGTTCGCGGCGAGTTGGACGGCGGCCCACGTCGGGTCGGTATTGACCTGCGCAGACTCGACCAGATAGAGCTTGGCGTTCGGGGCCATGGCATGGGCCCATTCGATATCCAACGCTTCTTCAACCAGCCAATCCGAATACACCGGAGGCTTGGTCTTGCCGGACCAGGTTACGGTCAGGTTGGCGTCCGGTATTCCGAAATAACTGGAGAACGCGTGCAGGTCGGAAGCAGCGGTCGGGTAGTCCCCGGCATCGACAATGGCGATCGCGCCCCAGCCGCCGGTGGGCAGATTCTTGGTCGTCGCGATAGGGCAACCGGTTGGTCCGGCCACCAATTTGTAGACGCAGGCGAGCGACGAAGGCGTCTCGGCGTTCGGATCGGGGCCGGTTGGGTTTGGGATATCGGAGTCGACGAAGAAGTAGTTCGTATGATGGCGTCCGGGGACAGGAAGACTCGATTCCGGGTAGATGATTCGGTGTCCGTTGAACACTGTTTCGTAGCGGCCCTGGGCGAACGCGCTAGACGAAGCAATCGCCATAAAAAGGAACCCAACCGCGATTGCGGACATGACTGCGGAGATGATTGCGGAACGCTTCATTCGACTGACTCCTTCAACGTCAGTCGATAATGATGAAGGCAGTGATCGGCAAAAGCAAGTTGAAATGGGGCTTCTGGTGCGGCGTTGCGCAATTATTTGCGGCTTTTTTTGGTCGGTGGTCAGGCTCAGGAAATCCTATACGAGATCTGGTTGCGTGTCCCGCCCTTGCGCACCAAACGCGCAAGGACGGGGCCTCTTCAGTCTTGAGAATCCCGCCGTTTACGAGTGGGTCGTAGTTGCCGACTTCAGGTCGCGGCGGATCAAGGCGGAATCGAGCAGGAAGCCGAGTCCGGCGGCCAGGGGAACAAGTCCGGCGGCGGCAGCTTTCCATGCGTCCGGTTCTGTCCGCGCGATGATCGCCATCATGGCGACGAAGCCGAGCGAAACCGCAGAGAGAAGGATTCCCCAACGCCGCGAGTGCGCGGCCTCTGAAAGATCCGGTTCCATCGCGACGTTCGCGCCGCGTGCGATTGCGGCCAGACGCTCTTCGGTTTTCAACTTGCGAATGCGGAAGTAGGTGTACATCGCCGCGAGCGGAATTCCAAAAAACAGCGTGACTGCTACTAAACCAATAAAGTTTCCGTCCATCGTCCGCTCCTTTGCGGGCTTAGCGTTCCCGCTATGTCTGGTTGTGGATACGCATGGGAGAAGACGGAAGTTCCGTCAGCTTGGATTGATTAGGGATTGTTCACTAAAAACGAGGGCGCGATCTGGCGCTACGACGTGACCGAGCCGAAGGTTCGGCGATAACGCCAGACGATCAGCGCCATTCCGGCGCCGATTAGAAAAATGGTGGAAGGCTCGGGGGTCGGTGGAGGCCGCTTGGGGTGGCATTTCCCGTTGGTGACTACATCCTCGCCGCGGCAAATGTCAGTGGGAAGCGGGGGGCCGACCCGAACGTAGGGAAAGATGAATGAATTGGCGAAGAGCTTCGGGGCAATCGGCTGCCCGACGGGCAGGTCCGGCGGAGCAAGCGCGGGCCGGGCCGGAAAAGACGGGCCCGGTTCGAGTTCGGCGACGGGGGTATCCAGAACATCCTGGTCCGGTTCGTCGTTCGACACTTCGGGCTTGGCGGTGTCGGAGATCTGGTTCCCGCAACGCGCGCGCGCGATGATGTTTCCGTCCGTCAGCAGCATCTCGCCCATGTGCAGACGAATTTTCTTGCGCGTCCAATAAACGGTGTCACGAATGCGGTACGAAAGATAGACTTCGCGAGCCTCTCGAGCGCGGATCAAACGGGCATGTTCGAAATCGAAGTGCGTATAGTGCCGGCGGACCACATAATCACGCGCGGCGGCATAGCGCAGATCGCTCACATCTTTGACGCCGCCGGGAATCACGGAATAGGCATACACCTGCGACGACCGGGGACCATGTACAGGGCGGACGGAACGAGTCGCCATCGCAGACAGCTCTTTGCGGATATTCTGGCGGGCCCAGAAAGAATCCGGCAGCACTTGCGAAGCGTGCAAGGTAGGCAAGGAGAAATGCCGCGCCAAATTCTGCCAGAACGCACCGGCGATCAACACGCCGATCGCAGCCGCGACCAGCATCCTTTGGATGCGCACGCGACGGCGGTACCAGCTGCGGCGGCGGCGCACACCCTTCTTCGGTGTGATCGTGGTTCTGTTTGTGACTCCGTCGGTCAAAAGCACTCCTACGACAAGGGACCAGTGGGTGGCTGAGGGAGAGCCAACTAAACAGCTAGCATTCAGGTATCCAAAACGGCCCCGAGAACCGATTCGGACGCAGGAACTTAGCGTTCGAGCCAGCTCATATTAGCAGAGTTATGCAAGGAATTTCGCCCAAAATGGCAGTTAGAGTGTTTAAATTCCCAATTCGGCAAAGTCCTTAGCCTGATCGTGCTATGGCGCGAGTTCCCGCGCCGGTTGCGGCTTTTGGAGAAACGGTCCGTTGGGCGGCCTAGCATTGCGGCAATCTCGATCATAGTTTCGATGAACTCGGCGAACGCAACTGCTCGCATCAACTTCGAGCAAGCACCACAGAAGACGTTCGTTCTAAGCAAGATCGAAGCAATCCATTCTTACCCGTCTCGCGTACTCAGGACAGTTGCCGCTCAGTTGCTCCCTTAGCGGTGGCTCAAAGATCCCATTCTGAGGAGAAGTCTCATGGAAATTGACCAGGTAGTGGAAATCATGAAGAAGAACTTTGACCGTCGCAGATTCTTGCGGGCCAGTAGCATTGCGGGCCTTGGCGTCGCCGCAACCAGCTTCATTGGCGGAAGCGCCGTTGCTTTCGCCAGCCAGGAGTTGAGCCGGGGCTTAAGTCCTAAAACGAATGCGAACCAGGTGACAGATCCAGTCACCAAAGACACACCCGCGGAGATTTTCACGGCTGCGCTGATCGCCGAAGATCTGGCGACGACCTTTTACTACAACGGACTGGTTGGCGCGGTGCTGCAAGATCCGGCCCTTGCCGGCCCCGGAGGGACGGTCACGCATGCTCCGAACGGCGACCAGGATAATGTGAACTACATTCGCGCGGCATTGTTTGAAGAAATCACACACGCGAACCTGCTCCGCGACCTGCTTGGAATTTCCGGGTCTGGCAGCGATCCCGTCCAAACTTTCTATTTTCCTGCGGGAACCTTCGATACTCTTGCTCCTTTCATCGGCACGCTCGAAGCCTTGGAGAATGCCTTCATCGGCGCGTACCTGGCGGCAGTGCGAGAGTTTGCCCGCATGGCGGCGGTGGCCGGGAATGACTCCGACTTCACTTCTTCGCAGCTGTCGTACTTTTCGCAGGTATCGGCATGCATTATGGGAATCGAATGCGAGCACCGCGCGCTGGGACGAGATATCGAATCGGCGACTCCGGCGAACAACCGCAATTATGCGGCGGTCGATGGGATCCGAAGCGTATTTAACGGATCGCACTCGGCGGTCGTGGCGTTGACACCTTTCCTGACAGCAGCGACTGGTCCGGCGTTCTCGTTTCAGAACGCAGTGGGAAATGCTTCCAGCGTTTGGCTGAAGGTGGGCGGCACGCTGCCGCCGAAGTAGCGAGTGATGTAGGAAGTAAGGATTCAGATTAAGGAATGAAAGCACGCTGCGTTTCAACGGAGAGGCCCGAGGCACGATTCAGGCCTCTCCGTTTCATCCGTTTCGAGATTGGAGGATTGAATGTTTGAAGGATTGTTTCAACCGATGCATCTATTGGTGATCGCAGGACTGGCGTTGCTGATCTTCGGTCCGAAAAAACTTCCGGAATTGGGGAAAGGAATTGGCGAGGGCATTCGCGGATTCAAGACAGCGGTCTCCGCGAATGAAAAGACGCCGGAGCCTGCAAAGGGAGTTGCGGGAACGAGCGAAGGCTGAGGTTTCGAGCGGACTACAAATCAGGCTCAAGGCTGCAACTTGGCGTACTCGGCTTTCGCTTCCTGCAGGATTGGGAGATCGGGGTCGGCATCCTTCCATAGCGTAAGGAATTGCTGGTATGACGCGCGCGCCGCATCTTTGTCTCCGCTCATGGCCTGGGCGCGCCCCAGTTGCAGACGGGCGAGAGATCCGAGAATGAAATTGCAGACGACTCCGGGATGGTCAAGAATCTTGCGGAATTCGACCTGCGCCTCCTTTCCCTTCCCCTCCATGAGATAAGCGGAGCCGCGAACATAGTCCGGATACATGGTCCGGTTGGCTCCGAGTTCGTACGGCTCCGTCGGTTCCAGTTCGCGAATTGCCCCTGCCGGATCGTGATCGTGGAGCAGGAGAGAAGCGCGAAAAATTGGCAGGTAGAATTTCTGGACCACCGTGCCTTGAGGAAACTCTTTGTCGAGCTGGTCGGCGATTTTCCGCGCCTCGGTGGAGTCTCCAGCGCGGGCAAAGGCCAAGCCGGCCGCGTACTTCACGATCAAGCCCGGCGCCAGCGCCATGGCCGATTGCGCTTCTTTGCGGGCCTGCGTCATGTTGCCGACTTCCGCTTCGCGCACCGCAGCCTTGGCTTGCCAGAAGGCGGCCGACTCTTTCACATCTTCAGTGGCGTGCGTGGCAGATTGGACGGCGCGTCGCGAATACTCGCGGGCCTGCGCAAATCGGCCGAAGTAAGCCTCGGTATCGGATTGTTGAGAGAGCAGCAAGTCTTCCTCGTCGCTTTTCCCTGAAGCGCCCGCCACCAGTTTCTGCATCGTGGCCGAATCATTCTGAAGGAAGGCCAGGTCGTAACCGTTTTCGTGCAGAACAGAGCTTTCCAGCTTTCGCGACAGGGCCTCGTCGTAGGCCTTCTTCGCGTCGTCCAAGCGGCCGAGCGCAAGATAAAGACCCATCAGGATGGCATAGCCGCCGGAGTCGTCAGGAGCGAGATTTAAGACTTCCAGATTTTCAGCGAGAGCTTCCTGATACTTGCCGATCGCTCCGTAGCGCACCGACAGGTTGAAGTGCGGCACCATGTCCTGCGGGTAGTTCTGAATCCACTCGCGATACGTCTGAATTGATTTGTCGGCTTCGCCGGTGACGTGCGAGTAGTAGTTGGCCTCGATGTAGTAACGTTCGCGGTCGCTGACGCGATCGCGGAGACCGTATGCCTTTTTGTAGCTTTCTATGGAATGCGCCGATTGATGGAGATTGTGGTAAGCGCTGCCCAACGAGGCATAGCAGCGGGCAAAATTGGGATCGAGTTCGATGGCGCGGTTGAAGTACGCCACCCCGGCGCTTTGGTCTCCCTTGCTCATCGCCATCTGACCCTGGGTGTAAATCTTGAGCGCTTCGAGGGACGAGGTCGTCGCCTGTTCCAGGGGTTTGTTGTATTTCGCAACCGAGGTCAGTGACTCACCGAGTTTTTCGCGTAACCGGTTGCCGACATAGCCCAAGCCGGCAAGAATACCGTCGCGGTTAGCGGCCTCGTTTGAGGCGCTGGCCAGAGTTTCGCCGGATTGGCACTCCCACGCGCGAAGTCCGATGAGATAGTGAGTTCCAACGCTACCGATAGAACCCTCGAGAACCGCCTTGCCATTGTTGCGCAGACAGACTTCGCGAGCCGTGTCCTGCTGAATGCGCTCACCCGCCGGGCGGTTCATCAATTTCAACGTGCTTCTCACCTTGCTGTCGGGCAAAACGCGCAGATACGGAGATTGTTCTAGCTGGATGGCCAAGCCTTGCTTCAGAATGTCGTCAAACAGAACATCACCGGTTGTGTTGTTAAAGTCGGCGATCACGATGCTGTCTTTTTCCGAGAGCATCGGCGCCAAGCGAGGTTGCCGCGACGACTTCCAATAGAAGCCACCGCCAACCATGGCCGCGACCACGACCGCCGTCAGGCCGACCCAGAGCCATGTCCGGTCGGGTGTGCCCGGATCATCGATCACCACCCGCGTGATGGAACGGCTCTCGACGACGATTTCCTGGTCCTGATGCTCGGGGACGGACTTCACCTTTTCTGTAAAGCGGTATCCCCGGCCGGGCACGGTCGTGATGTAGCGGGCGTCCTGAGCGCTCTCGCCCAAGGCCTTCCTCAGAGTGAAGATGTTCTGTGTAAGGTTCGACTCCTCGACAAAGCTGTCGGGCCAAAGAGTCTTCATCAAGTCGTCCTTCAGGACGACCCGCTCGCAGCTGCGAATGAGGATCAGAAGCGTCTCAAAAGCCTTCGGAGTCAGCGCAATGGGCTGGCCCTCTCGCAGCAGCAACCTTTCATCGGGATCGATTCGGAATGGGCCGAACTCGTAGAACTGCTTATTTTCCTTACTCATAGCCGCTTTGAGGGACTTTTGAGAACTTTTTGATCTGTTCCTGAGGACTTTGAAACGTCCTCCGGGGCATTCTGCCGCTGGTTGAGGCGGTCTAGGCCAGAAGCCCCGAGCAGTTCAAGCGAATTTATCACGGGAAGCGGCACCAGACAAAGGAAACGAACCAGTTGGCGAAACCAAGAAAGATCGAAATCACCATCCAGACCGACCGTCGATTGGTGATTTATGCCACCGGCTCGGGCGGAACCTGGTGCAGGCAATGTAACGCTGACCGGGAGTTTGTCACTATTCAAACAGCTGGCTTGTTGGCCAACTCGATGCTGGGAGTTCTGGAGAACGGTGAACTGCCACAGAGTTTGCACCTGTCGGATTTCGCCGACGGTTCTCCCAGGGTTTGCCTGGAGTCGTTGTTGCAATTGGCGAACGCTGGGAAAGCCGCACCAGACGCACCGGTCATTAGAGCTAGAGCTTTTTTGCCGGAGAAGCCGGGGCCCATCCGGCCCACCGAGCCGTAGGAGTTAAGACTTTAGGGCCGTTCCTCCGTCATTCTCGGCGGAGCGAGGCCGACGAGTTGCCAGCTGAGTGGTTCGCGCTTGGGGAAGGGCGGACAGCTTGGCGAGCAAACCGCAGGGCATGCTGAGCAGCCACGTGTTCTGTTGCTCAGCATGCCCAATGCGCTAGAACCCACCATGTAGGGCCTGGAGATACTTATGAACCGGGTAGTCTCATCGCTCTGTGCCGTCGTGCGTCCTCATCTCACCTCAGCTTTAAGTCTGATTGCCCTGTTCACCCTCCTCGGTGTGCCGGCGTTGGCGCAGACCTATATGTTCAATCGCGCCGACTACGCCACCGGTCAGGGTCCGGAAACCGTAGCAGTCGGCGACTTCAATGGCGACGGCCGGATGGATATCGTCACGGGCAACACGAATTCATCCTCCGACACTGTGTCAGTGCTTCTCGGTAAAGCGGACGGCACTTTCGCTCCGGCAGTTGACTATGCGGCCGGGGGCACGCCCCTCGGTGTCGCGGTAGGCGACTTTAATGGCGACGGCAAACTGGATATTGCCGTGTTGTACGGATCTGGAAGTACCGTGAGCGTCCTCTTAGGGAAGGGTGACGGAACTTTCAAGCCTTTCGTCTCGACCACGGCGGGCGTGTCAGGCCAGAGCATCGCGGTCGGAGATTTCAACGGTGACGGCAAACTCGATGTCGCCATTTCCGATAACGAGTCCTCAACTCCAGGTGTCGATGTGATGCTGGGGAAAGGGACCGGGACTTTTAATGCGGCAGTTCCTTACGCCACGGCCAGCGATCCGCGGCAGGTGGTGGTTGCGGACTTTAACGGAGACGGCAAACTCGACCTCGCCACGGTCAACTCCGGCAGCGAAAGTGTCTCCGTGCTGCTCGGTACGGGCAGCGGGAAGTTCGGGGCCCATGTTGAATACTCGACCAGCCAGCCGGGCTGTATCACGTTGGCAGCAGGCGATCTGCGCAACGATGGCAAAGTTGACATCGTGGCAGGATGCCAGAGCAATGGTGTACTCGAGGCTTTCCTGGGAAATGGTGATGGGACTTTTTCTACGAAGCCCAAGACCTACAAAGTTCCGGCCGGCGTGGACAAAATCGTAGCGGCGGACTTCAACGGAGACGGCAAACTTGACGTAGCGGCCACCAACGGCAGTTCCAGCGGCATGGTATCGGTACTCGAAGGCTCCGGTACGGGAACACTGAAGACGGCTGTGGCCTTTGGCACAAACTTTGGTCCGACGGCGCTGGCGGCGGCCGATTTTAACGGAGACGGCAGGACCGACCTTGTCACTGCGAATAGCGGCAGCCCATTTGGGATCACCATCGGCAACGTCTCGGTTCTGTTGAGCAATGGCACCAAACTTTTAGCCGCGCGAACCGACTACAAATTGACCACTATTGCGACCAGCGGCGCGTATAGCGGCATTGCAGCGGGCGATCTTAATGGCGACGGCAAGCCGGACCTGGTTGTTCCGGTCACTTTCGCGAATCAAATTTCCGTTCTGATCAACTCAGGCAGCGGAAGCTTCAAACCTTTTGCGACTTACGCACTGCCGACGAATCCGGATGCAGTCGCACTTGGCGATTTCAATAACGATTCGAAAATGGATGTCGCGATCGCGAACTTCGGCGGCTCCGGTAGCATCTCGATCCTATTGAACTCCGGCACCGGAACTTTTCCCGCATTCACGCAATACAACACGAACGGTTACGGCTATGGCATTGCCGTGGCTGACTTCAACAAAGACGGCAATCAGGACATCGTGGTGACCGACATCAACGCCAAAACCGTATCGGTGCTGCTTGGCAACGGAACCGGGGCGTTCCCAACATTTGCAACTTACGCTACGGGAAATCTTCCATATGCCGTGGCCGTCGGCGATTTCAACGGCGACGGATGGCCGGACTTGGCGGTTACCAACCAGGGCGATGGCACGGTTTCGATTCTGCTCAATAAAGCCGATGGCTCGGGAACGTTCAAGCCTCAGGTGGCATATACGGTCGGAGGCACGGTGCTTTCGGTCGCGGTGGGGAGTTTTCGCGGCGACGGTGTTCTCGACCTGGCGATCGCCACCGACAATGCTTTCGGCGGAATCGAAGTGCTCTTGGGTAACAACGACGGAACATTTAAGACAGCTGTACCCTACGACACGTTGAACAATGCCTACGTTGTCACTGCCGGTGACTTCAACAATGACGGAAAGATCGATCTGGCGGTCGGGATCAACGGCGGCGGAAGTTTCGGATTCATCACACTACTGCCCGGCAACGGCGATGGAACATTTGGTCCGGAGGTGACGCTCACGTCGGGAACAACGCCATCGGGGATCGTCGCAGCCGACTTCAACAAGGACGGCGGTCTGGATTTGGCGAACTCCAACGGCAGCCAGGTCGGCGATCTCGGTACGGCCACCGTCATCCTGAACGAACCAGTAATCGCCTTGCTGCCCAGCAGTCTGGGTTTTGGTTCTCAGAAAGTCGGCACCACGAGCGCCTCGAAAGAAGTCACGGTGAGCAATCCGGGGGCGACGCCTCTGAAAATCACCAGCATCACTATCAGCGCCGATTTCGCGGAGACGAATACGTGTCCTAAAACACTGGATGCCGGCGCGAATTGCACTGTCAATGTGACGTTTACGCCGACGGCAACCGGGGCGCAAGCCGGGACGCTTTCGATCAAAGACTCGTCCCTGACGAGTGTGCAGAAGATCGCATTGACCGGAACCGGAACCTAGGAGTTTCATCGCCCACTGGAAGTTGGAAATGCGAGCACGCGGACTGGGCTGAAGTCAGAAAGGCGGACACACGCCGACTGCACTCAGCCCTTTTTTTATTTTTCGGCCCGCTTTACTCCGGCTCACGCTACTCCGGCCCAACATACGTCTCTGCGAAAGACTCATCCGGAGAACTGGCGGGCCAGCCAATCATCACCAGGAAAATGTCGAGCACGAAAAGCGCGATGGCAAGGTCGTTCCACAGAGTGGCCCAGCGAGCAACCGGCCAAAGTTGATTCGCCGCCCAGAAGAGAAAGGCCATGGCGAGCAACAGCGCCTTGACGAATTCGAGGCGTGCGGGACGGCGCTCGGCTTGATAGACGAGATAAGCGATGGCAATCATCGCGAGCGGCAACGCTCCCAGAACGTCGTGCGCTCCGCTTGGAAAAAGATGAGGAAAGGCGTCCCACGACAGGAGGAGTCCAACGCTTCCGAGTGTGACCGCACCGAGCGCGACGGGCACCGCGCGGTGGGCTCGATTCAGATGGGTGAGCATACGCTAGCCTACAACCAGAGCCGCTCAGCCGCTCTTTTTTTCTAATTCGGCCCAACGCGTGTAGAGAGCATCCAGGGCTTCTTGGGCCGCGTCGAGCGCGGATTGCGCGCTTACCAGACGCGGGGCGTCGGTGGCGTTGGCGGGGTCTTCGAGTTCAGCGCGCTTAGCATGCACGACTTGCTCAGCCTCTTCCACCCGCTGCTCGATGGTGGCATACTCGCGCGCTTCGAGATAAGAGAGTTTCTTCTTCACTGGCGTCGTCGTTAACGAAGAAGCGGAAGCAGAAGTTGACGAAGAAGACGAAGTAAATCCGCCCAGGCTCTGCGAATTCGCCATCGCTGCCATTTCTGACTTCGAGCGCTGCGCCGGCCAGGTTTCCCACTGGCCGTAGTCGGCAAACGTATCGGCCCCGCCTTTTCCGTTCAATCCAAGCACGACAGTCGAAACGCGGTCGAGCATGTACCGGTCGTGGGTCACGAGAACCAGCGAGCCGGGGAAATCGATCAGACTCTCTTCGAGAATTTCGAGCGTCGGAATATCAAGGTCGTTGGTCGGTTCGTCGAGCAGCAGAATGTCGGCGGGCTGCAACATCAACTGCGCAATCAGGACGCGAGCCCGTTCTCCTCCGGAGAGGCGGCCGACCGGCTGACTGAGTTGTTCTCCGGTGAACAGAAATCGTGCGGCCCATCCGGCGACATGAATCACGCGGTCGCGATAGACCACGGAATCTCCGTCAGGCGCGAGCGCCCGGCGCAAAGTTACGTCAGGATCGAGCGTGCGTGTCTGATCGAAGTAGACAATGCGGAGCCAATCGGCCCGGCGAATCTCACCGCTGGTCGGGGCCAGTTCTCCTTGTAACAGGCGGAGCAGCGTCGTTTTGCCACTGCCATTGGGGCCGACGAGGCCGACGCGCAAGCCTGCGGTCAGGATGAAGTTGAGGCTCTCGAAGAGAGAGCGATCGCCCATGGTGCACGTAACATTTTCCAATTCGATCAGGCGTTTGGTCTTGCGCTCAGTGGCGGAGAAATCGATTTGCGTGGAGGCGCTGCGCGTTCGTTGATTGAGATCCGCCAACTCTCCCATCAGTTCGCCCGCCTTGCTGATGCGGGCTTTGGATTTGCGGGTTCGCGCCTTAGCTCCGCGACGCAGCCACTCAATTTCTCCATGGACTAGATTTTCAAGAGCTTCCTGGCGCTTCGATTGCGCGTGCAGGAACGCCTCTTTTTTCTCGAGGAAGCTGCTGTAGGCGCCGTGGACGCGCAGCGAGCCTTCGGGATAGATGCGGTTCAGTTCAACCGTGTCGGTGGTAACGTTCTCGAGGAAATAGCGGTCGTGGCTAACGATCACGCTGGCGAAGGCCGCTTGTTCGAGCAGATCTTCGAGCCAGGTAATGCCCGGAAGGTCGAGATGGTTCGTCGGCTCGTCGAGCAAGAGAATGTCGGGATGCTGCACCAGAGCTTCGACGATCGCGAGGCGCTTCTGCCAGCCGCCGGATAACTCCGTGGCGTGCGCGTCGAGATTTTCGAACCCGGCGCGGCCTAGCGTCTCCGCAAAACGCGCGCCGCGTTCGGAGCCCGTGATGTGGCAGCGGTCCAGTGCGCCTTCAACAACCGAGCGTATCGTCGCTCCCGGCTCGAAGCGCGAGTCCTGTTCGACATAGGCGAGACGTGTGCGCTTGCGGAACGAGACTTCTCCGCCATCGGTATCGACCTGGCCCGCAAGAATTCGGAGCAGCGTCGACTTACCCGACCCGTTCGGACCGATCAGGCCGATGCGGTCGCCATCAGAGATCGTGAACGACACATTCTGAAAAAGCGGATTGGCTCCGAAGGCTTTGGTGATTTCCTGCGCGTTGACAATGGGCGGCAATGCGTTGCGATCTCCTGAAAATTTCAGATGACTCTACTTTTCGGATGACTCTTTGAGAGTATCAGTTGCGGCAGCTGACGATGCCTTATTGCCCTATTGGACGACGAGTTTCTGCCGGAGATCGAGGACGGCCTGGGCCACATTTTCAGGCTTGCCGAGATCGCGCCAGTAATACTCATCGGCGCAGAAACCTGAGATCTTAGAGCCCTGGTGAGCAATACGAAGATAGGTGTCGATGATAGAGAAGACGCCATCTTCGGTCATCATCGAAAGCAAACGAGGAGAAATAACGTGGATGCCAGAAAAGGCCAGCGGGGTCACATTCCGCGCGTCTCGCACGTATTCGGCCGGGCCGTCACCCGTCTGACGCCCGCAGAGTTGAAGCTGGTCGTCGAATCCGTCGAATAGCAGGTGGCGCGAGCTCCTGCGATCCTGTACAGCGAGAGTTGCTAGTGCCTGATTTTCGTTATGGGCATGGATCATGCGTCCGAGATCGATAGAGCTTAGTACATCGACGTTGTGCAGGATGAAAGGTTCGTCGCGACGAGTGGCATCCCCAGTGAAAAAGTGAGCCGCTTTCTTCAATCCGCCGCCCGTGTCGAGCAGGCGATCCTCGCGCGAAATTTCGATACGCATACCGAAGTCGCCGTTTGCCTTGAGGTAGTCGACGACTTTGTCAGCAAAGTGATGCACATTGACGATCACATCGCTCACGCCGAACCTTCGCAGGCGCGACAACGTAATCTCAAGCATCGTGCGGCCGTCAATTTCGACGAGCGCCTTGGGCCGGTCGTCCGTCAGCGGACGCAGGCGCGTGCCGAGACCCGCGGCTAGAATCATCGCTCTCATGCGTTCAACCGCTCCTGCTCGCGATGACGCAGGACGACTTCCACGCCATCCTGGCGGCGCAGATGTTTTGCCAACTGCTCGGCCAGGTACACGCTGCGGTGTTGGCCACCGGTGCATCCGAACGACACCATCAGATTCTTGAACCCGCGACGCCGGTAAGTGCTAACGCTTGCGTCGACGAGCGATGTAGCGCTGGCGAGGAATTGATGGACGCTCTCCTGCTGATTGAGATATTCGATCACCAGCCCGTCTTTGCCGGTGAGAGCTTTGAAGCGCTCTTCGCGTCCGGGATTCGGAAGGCTGCGGCCATCGAAAACGAAACCACCGCCGTTGCCAGCGTCGTCATGTGGTAAGCCTTTGTGAAAAGAGAAGCTGAATACCCGCACCGTCAACTTGCCAGCCGATTTTTCTTCCGAGGCGAGGCCCTGCAGCTTCTCTGACGCCACCATGCTCGTGAAAGCTTCAGTCAGCGTCGGCAGCGCGATTGGCAACTCAACGTTGTGCAGCAGCCAGCGCAGGTTCCTCAGAGCATAGGGGACGCTTTGCAGAAAATGTTCTTTGCGCTCGTAGAACCCGCGAAATCCGTAGGCACCGAGCGCCTGCATGATGCGGACGTAAACGTACGGGTAGTAGAACTTCATGAACTCGGCGCGATCCAGATCGATGAAGCCGCCGAGGCTGTCGAGATAATGATCGAGTAATTGCTGACGCAAATCCGGAGGCAAGTCGGCTTTCGCGTCATATAAGAGAGACGCGATGTCGTATTGCAGTGCGCCCTTGCGTCCACCCTGGTAGTCGAGGAAATAGGCCTGGCCGTCGCGGAGCATGACGTTACGGGACTGGAAATCGCGATAGAGAAAATAATCGCGGCTGGCGCTCAACAGAAATTCCGTCAACCGGCTGAAGTCGTCCTCGAGCGCCTGCTCGCTAAACGAAACGCCGGCTAGGCGCAAAAAATAATATTTGAAGTAGTTCAGGTCCCACGCGATCGATTGGCGATCGAAGCTGTCGCGCGGATAACACACTTTGTAGTTAAGATCCCGGCCCGCCTCTACTTGAAAGCGCGGCAGCCAGGCGACGACTTTGCGATAAGCCGCAACCGCTTCTGGAGCGACCGCCGCGCCGTCGCGATGTTCAGAGAGAAATTCGAACAGGGTGGTGTTGCCGAAGTCTTCTTCGAGGTACGCGCCGGCGTCCAGGTCTTCCGCGTAAATTTCGGGGACCGGAAGGCCATGACGGCGAAAGTGGCGGGAAAATTCGATGAACGCGACGTTTTCTTCGCGGATGCCGTACAGAATGCCGATCGCACTGATTTTTTTGCCGGATTTTTGGCTCGAGAGGCGGATGATTTTACGACCCGAGCCTCCGAGCTGGCCCTGCAGCGGTTCCACCCGCTCCACGGGCGAATGAAAGTGCTGCTCAAAAAGTCTCTGGAGAACTTCCATGAAGTGATTGTCCGGCGCGTCCGCGATCTTCTTCGCGGCCTTCCTCGCGGCCTTCCTAAAGATAACACCCGCTCCCGGACCGGACGGCAATCGCATCCGCCGCCGGCAGACTCGCGTTCGGCTCGAGCGCGCGCCATTTATAATCTTCAATTCAGTTCACGAACGCAATCCATCTAGAGAAATTCACAAGGACAAGGCGGAATCAGTGCTCGATTTCTTAGGCGATCTTAAACGAACTCATATGTGCGGGGAGTTACGGCCCTCAGACGCTGGCAAACAAGCTGTGCTCATGGGATGGGTCAACCGTCGTCGCGATCTTGGCCAGATTATTTTTGTCGATCTCCGCGACCGCACCGGTGTGACGCAGGTCGTCTTCAATCACGAACTGAATGCCGCGGTCCACGAGAAGGCTGAGGCGCTGCGCAACGAGTTTGTGATCGCCGCGATCGGCACCGTCAAGCGCCGCGATGCCGACACGATTAATCCGAATATTCCGACGGGCGAAGTCGAGCTTGTGGTTTCCGAGCTGCGCATTTTGAATGTGTCTAAGGCGCTGCCGTTCCTGCCGTCCGACACGGTGCTTGCCAATGAAGAGATGCGTCTGAAGTATCGCTATATCGATCTGCGGCGCGACGCCATGCAGTTCAACATCAAACTGCGCCACGACGTGGCGCTGGCCATCCGTGCGAATCTTGCGGCACAGGGCTTTTTCGAAATTGAAACACCATTCATGACCCGATCGACGCCTGAGGGGGCGCGGGATTACCTCGTTCCAAGCCGGGTGCAACCGGGGATGTTTTATGCGTTGCCGCAATCGCCGCAACTGTTCAAGCAGATCCTGATGATCTCGGGTTTCGATAAATATTTTCAAATCGTCCGTTGCTTCCGCGACGAAGACCTGCGCGCCGACCGCCAGCCGGAATTTACCCAGATTGATCTCGAAATGAGCTATCCGCAACCGGAGCGGGTCTGGGAAGTGGTCGAGAGCTTCCTGACCGCGGCGTTCAAGGCGGCGGGACACGAGATCAAGACGCCCTTCGCGCGCATGGATTTCGACGATGCTATCCGCCAATACGGAATCGATAAGCCCGATCTGCGCGTGCCCGCGTTTACCGACGCCAAGGATTGTTTTGGCCCAGCCGATCTTGAGCAATTGGCCATCAACAAAGATTTGCCGGTGATCGCGATTCGCATTCCGAAGGTTGGCGAGCTGTCGCGAAAAGAGCGCGACGATATCAAGCCGCTGTTTGTCTCGAAGGGCGGCGCGCGCGTGTTCGAAGACTTCAAGCGCATCGAGAATAAGTTTCCCGAGGCAGGCGCAAAAGTGCGCGTGAAATCGGGCGCGGCGCCGGATGACCTGATCGTGCTGGTCGTCGGTTCAGTGCAATCGGGGACGGACACCCATCCCGCCAGCAAACGCAAAGTTACGCCTGCCGAGTTGGCCATCTACGCTTCGGCTGGATTGCTTCGCGTCGCGCTGGCTCAAAAATATGCCGACCGTCACGGCATCTTCAAGAAGACCGGCGATCCCGCGAAGGATTACCGGTTTCTGTGGGTGACGAATTTTCCAATGTTCGAATACGACGAGGGCGAGAAGCGATGGATGGCGGCGCATCATCCCTTCACGTCTCCACACGACGAAGACATGGACAAACTGGAGAGCGACCCGGCGATGGTGCGGGCGTTGGCCTACGATGTGGTGCTGAACGGGACCGAGCTAGGCTCGGGATCGATCCGTATTCACCGACAGGATATCCAGAGCCGAATTTTCTCCGCGCTCGGCATGTCTTTGGAAGAGGCACGCTCGCGCTTCGGGTTCTTTCTGGAAGCACTGGAATATGGCACGCCACCGCACGGCGGCATCGCCCTCGGCCTCGATCGTATCGTGATGATTCTGGCGGGAGCGGAGAGTCTGCGCGAAGTGATTCCCTTCCCCAAAACCGCCGCCGCCAAAGACTTGATGATGGAGGCGCCGACTCCAGTCGCAGCGGCGCAGTTGCGCGATTTGGGGATTGGGATCGTGAAGAAATAGCGGGAAGAAATAGGGGCGAGTGGGCGAGAGTGCACCGAAACCTTCCGGCCCTTATACTGGATCACCCCTCAAACCTTAAGGAGAACAACCATGAAGAAATTAGTGGCAATCTGTTTCGCATTGGCTTTGTTAACCGCGGGAGTTGCGTCCGCTCAGGACGCGATGCAGAACGACAGCATGAAGGCGCCTGCAAAGGCCGTACCCGTAACCGGCAAGATCAGCGCCGATGGCAAAACATTTGTGAGCGACGGCGACAGCAAGACCTGGACAATCGTCAACCCCGAAGCCGTCAAAGGACACGAAGGACACCACGTCACTCTCACCGCCCATGTTTATCCGGACAAGAAACAAGTCCACGTGATGTCGCTCGAGATGGCGAAATAATCGGAGTCGCAATCGCGACCCCCACAGCAGTGGAGAATTCCGAGAACGATTAAGATGCCGGCGCACCCACCGCCGGCATTTTCTGCGATCGTCTCCCGTACAATCCAGCAAAGAGCCCGCCGTGCGAGGGAACGACAACAATAATGACGCCGCCTCCTCAGCTTGACGATTTGCTGGCCACTCCCCGCGACTCCTCGCGCGAGCTCGCTACCTGGGTGTACGGCGCCCTGCGCTATTTTCTGGACATTCCCGTCGCCTCCCGAACCGAACGTGTTATCCAATTCGCTGCCGAGATCGATGCGCACCCGCGCCGCCAGGAAATCCGCGACATCTTGTGGGATTTTTGGTCACATCATTCCTATATTCGCGTGATCACCGAGGCGGGATTGCCCAACCAAACCTTCCTTCTCCGCGAAGTCCTCTCGCGAGCGTTCCGGCACATGATGCCGGTCGATGAAGTGCAGGGAGACCTCTATGTCTTGCTCGACTCGCTCAGCCTGCGCCGGGAGGATGCCCAATGGGTAGCATCTCTGCCCGATTCTTTCATGGATTGGTGGGCAGACATTTTCCGGCCGTCGACCGCCTCGATCCTCGCTTCGAGTGCGCTGCTGGCTATGCGGGCGACGAATGTGGCGCTGGCACGAGATTTCTTGAATCTGGGAGATGACGAGCACGTCACGAAGTCGAGCTTCTTCGATCTTTCCGACGTCGTCGAACGCGTGGCACGGAACCCTGATGAATTTCCTCTGTGGGAAGCACGCCGCGAATCCTGTGAGGCCCAACTCCTGGAGCTGACGAAATCGCTTGAAGAGCGAGGCTCATCACCTGGATTAGCGTTCCGCGTTCGCATGCTCCGTTCTCTTCTGTTCCGCATCCAGCAGGTGCTGAACCTCGAGCGCAAGGGGACCGATTCGCGGAAGTTTGCCGTCTCCATCGTCGATGGGTTCGCAACCCAGAGAAGCATCGGAAGCGTGCTCAACTCCAGCGCCAACCGCCTGGCCCGCAGCGTGGTTGAGAAAACAGGACGGGTCGGCAAACACTACATCGCAAACAATGCCGCGCAATGGAAGGTGATGGGATGGGGAGCCATCCTGGCGGGCGTCATCACTTGCTTCACCGCATTTTTCAAATATTCGATCTCGGCCACCATTCAGGCGCCGTTGCTGGTGGCGATTTGGCACTCGGTGAATTATGTTGTCAGTTTTCTGGCGATGCAGGCTGGCGGATTTCTGCTGGCTTCGAAAATGCCTGCGGCTACCGCGGCCACCCTGGTCGACGCCATGGACGATCCAGAAAAAGATCAAATGGCCAGCCTGCAGGCCATTTCACAGACGCAAGTTCTGGTGACGATCGGCAACCTGATCGGCGCGATTGGCGCCTCGATTGCCGTCGATCGGATCGAGAACGCTTTCTTTGGCCATCCCTTTTTTACGCCCGAAGAAGCCGAACACGGCATCCACGCGCTCTTTCCGTTGCACTCGCTGACCATTCCTTTCGCCATCGTCACCGGAGTTTTCCTGTGGCTCTCTTCCCTCGCGACCGGATGGACCGCAAACTACGTGGCCGTTACAAAAATGGAGTCGGCGATCTCGAAAAGCCTGCGCATCCGCAACCGGATCGGCGCCAAGCGCGCCAACACCATCGCACATTGGGTAAAGCATCACGCGGCGGGTAGCGTCGGTTACATCGTTCTCGGCGTTTTGCTCGGCACGGTGCCGATCATCGTTTCGCTGTTCGGAATCCCGCTCGAGGTCCGCCATGTAACCCTCGGCGCGGCCGGGCTCGGCTATGCGCTCGATGCCGCCCACATCGGCGGCGTATTGACTCTGTCGGACGTAATCGACTCCGGCATCGGTGTCGTGCTGGTGGGGATCTTCAACATTCTCACGTCGTTTGCGCTCAGTTTCCTGTTGGCAGTGCGCGCTCGCGACATCGGAGAAGCCCGAGCACGCCGCTTCCTCAGGGAAGTTGGCTCCAAGCTGGCTTCGCATCCTGCCGCGTTTTTGTTGCCGCGATTCGAATGATTCGCTACTCCTAAAGTTTTGGAGTTGTAACTTTATCTTCGCCCGCGCATCGTAAACGTGAGCAGGCAGTCCAAGCAAAGAGTCGCGGAGGGATCTATGTTCAGTCGTAGGGAGTTTCTGGCGGGTTCGGCTCTGGCCGTCGCGGGAGTGGGTCTGGCGGCCTGCGTCAAAGGGCCGATGGCTGTCGCCGATGCAAGCAGCAAAGCCGATGACAACGCCCCTGTAACCGTAGTCCAGTTCAGCGACGACGGGAAGAACCTGGGTCGCGTTCAGGTAGCAAAAGTCCGCAAGAGCAAAGAGGAATGGAAAAAACAACTGACCCCGCTGCAATTTGAAGTGACGCGCCAGCAGGGGACGGAACGGGCCTTCACTGGCGCCACCTACAACCTGCATGACAAGGGACTCTACCGTTGCATTTGCTGCGACAACGCGCTGTTCAGTTCCGATACGAAGTTTGATTCGGGCACGGGATGGCCGAGTTTCTGGGCCCCGATCGCGAAGGAGAATGTCCGTACTTCGACCGACACCAGCTATGGCATGACGCGTGACGAGGTTTCATGCACCGAATGCGACGCGCATCTCGGTCATGTTTTTGACGACGGACCGCAGCCCACTGGCCTTCGGTATTGCATGAATTCCGCGTCGATGAAGTTTGTGAAGCGGACGTAGTGCTGCGACCTGGACACCAATCTGAAGCTGTTAACTCGCCATCCGCTGCGCCACCAGTTCCTCGATGCGAGCGAGCACTTCGTCCTCAGTCATATTCGTGGAGTCGAGCACGACCGCGTCTTCGGCGGCCACCAGCGGCGAAGTCGCGCGCGTGCGGTCGCGGTGATCGCGCTCGCGAAGTTCGGCTGCGATGGCCTGCGCCGACGGGCCCTTGACGCGCTGCTGATCGAGTCGCCTCTGCTCGCGGATCACAGGGTCGGCGTCGAGAAAAATTTTCAGATCGGCGTCGGGAAAAACTTTCGTGCCAATGTCGCGTCCCTCCATCACCACACCGCCCCCGAGGCCCATCTCCCGCTGCCGCGCCACCATCCACTCGCGTACCTTCGGATGCACCGACACGCGCGACGCTCCTTCGGTCACATCGCGTTCGCGAATGCGCGAAGAAACATCTTTTCCGTTCAGCAGGATGCGATTGCCACCGATGTTGCGTTCGAGAGTAATGCGTGAATCCTGCGCCATCTTCAGGAGGGCGGCTTCGTCGTCAAACGAGGCATCCCATTCGATCGCCCGCAGCGCGAGGGCGCGGTACATCGCGCCGCTCTCCAGGTTGACGTAGCCGAGTTTGCGAGCCAGCCGCGAAGCGATGGTGCTCTTGCCGGCACCGGCGGGGCCGTCGATGGCAATGATGAGTTTCCGCTGAGATGGGTCGGACATTGGCGAATGGGTGAATCTGCGAATGTGAGATTTTACATGGCTAGGGAGCGGAAGACTATGCGTAAGACTATGAGGTCGAACTGCGCTCCCGCAATCGTTCGGCGCGAGACTTGGGAACATACGCCACCTTCGGCGGAGTGACCTGGAGCAGAGACTTGCTCCCCACGTGCACGAAGCTCAATTCGCGCGCGGCAAGCAGCGCATGGATGGCTTCTTTCACCCGCGTCCTGGGTACAAAGTTGGAAAGGAAGCTTTCGACTTCTCCTTCATCCACGGCGACGACGCAATCGAGATATTTTGAGACCAACGCCGAGAGCGCTTCCGGAACCGAGATGCCGACACCCTCGCGGACCACGTCGGGCGCCCAGCGCGACAACTCGTCCCACACCGACCCTTCTTCCACCGTGTAGTCGACGCGCGTGATGCGCAACTTCGCCCACAGTTCGCTCAGGGCGCGATCGAGGCCGGCATTCGACACCGCGCCTCCCAGCATTTCGCCCAGTTTCGATTTCGAAATCGGCCCCCGACGCCGGATGATTTCAAAGGCATCACAGGACAAGGGAGAATACGGAGACCGCGGCCCCGAAGCTGGCGGCAGCTTCGGATTACGCTCGCCCACAAGAGAATAAAAGTAGGGAAACACCGACGCTGCCAGCAGAAACGCATTGTTCTCGTCGATCAAAGGAGCCTCGTAGGCCGCTTTGTCGCGGAGCGCCCGCACCATCAACTCTGTCGCTTCCTTCGCCCGAGGATCGTTGTAAGCGTGCTGACGCATCGGCAGCTTGTCATCGGCTCCGACCCAGGCTCCGATGAACGTCGGCACCAAAATCGCAGGCCGCATTGGATACATCAGGCAAAATCCCACCGACTCCAGGAAGGCGCGCGCGTCGTCCAGAGTGCGCACGGCATGGCCGTCGAGACACCACTTTTGCTCGCGGACCTGAAGAAGTTCAGAGTCGATCATGATTGAGATTAGAACACAGCGCTGTCGGCTATCAGCTATCGGCTATCAGTCTAGATTCTTTTAAATGCCTTCTGAATGTCCTGCATGGAATAGCGGAGCACGACCGGCCTGCCGTGCGGGCAGGTCATCGGATGGTCCGTCTTCGCCAACTCTGCGAGCAGCCATTCCATTTTGTTTTGCTCCAGTGGCATGTTGACTTTGATGGCGGCGTGGCAGGCGATGGACGCGGCTATACGCGTCCGAACCGCATCAAGGTTGAGGACTTGATCCTCCCGTGTCAGCTGCTCGAGGATTTCGCTCAGCATGTGTTCGACCTGCGCGGCATCCACTCCGGCGGGAGCGATTTTTACAGCGATGCTACGCGCTCCGAAGGGTTCGGCCTCAAAGCCGTTGCGTGCAAGTTCTTCCGCAATATCGCTGAAGATCGCCTGCTGCGCCGGTGTCAGCTCGAGGATCAGCGGCATCAGCATGCGCTGGCTCTCCACTAGCTGTGCCGAACGCTGGCGCCGGATACGCTCGAAGAGCACGCGCTCGTGGGCAACGTGTTGATCGATGATCCAGAGACCGTCTTCGTTGACGGCCAGGATGAACGAGTTGCGAATTTGGCCCAGTGGACGCAGGGTTCGCAACGACTCCAGCGTGGGAGCAGCCAGCGGCTCGTGCTCAATCGGCGGCGCGCAACCGTGGTCCGGAACTTTTTGTGAATCAGCGACCGGTTGTGCATTGGGGACCGTCGTCGTCCTTTCCAAGGACACGGCAGCGTTGGCTTCGACCGCGATTCCGCCTTCAAATTCCAGGCGGCCCGCGGACGCGGGAACGGGCGGAGCTTGTAACGCGAATCCGCCGGGAGCATTCGATTCTTCCAAATCGCGCCACGGGGCTGCTTGACCGTTGCCGCCTTCGCCGAATCGATTGTGCCCCGGACTGGTGAGGCCGGGAGTCGCCGAGGGCTGGGCTGCAATTTCGGTCAGAAACTGGGGGACTGGCCGCGCCTTCATCAAGGCTGCACGGATCGATTCGCGCACAAAATCGTGAATCACTGTCTGCTGGCGGAAACGCACTTCTGTCTTTGACGGATGGACGTTGACGTCGACTTCGGCGGTTGGCATCTCCAGAAAAAGCAGCACCACCGGATACACGGTTGGGGCGAGGATATTACGATAGGCTTCGGTGATCGCGTGTTGAATCAGACGGTCGCGAATGAGGCGTCCGTTGACGAAAATAAAAATCGAATTACGATTCAGCTTCTGGATCTCGGGCTTCGAAATGAAGCCGTGCAGCCGTACCTCGCCAAAATCGTGTGGCGCGGGCGCCCCCGCCCGCGTGGGGTCTTGGTCGAAATGAGCTGAAGGAGGAACGGCCGAATCATCCGCAGCCGGTACGCGCGTGGCGGCGTCCACGCCACGCGGTTCGGCAGCGCGCCGCCACGGCGGAGGTTGCGGCAGGCCGACGCGTTCCAGCGGTTGCACTGCCGCCAGCGGAATCAATTGGTCGAGAGTCTCGCTGCCAAATACCTGGTAAACGCGTTCGCGATGGCCAGCCACTGGCGGCGCGACCAACAGAGCGTTGGTGGCCGAGTGCAGTTCGAAATGCTTCTCTGGATGGGCCAAGGCATAATGCGTGACCAGAGACGCGATGTGCGAGAGTTCGGTCGACTCAGACCGCAGAAATTTCTTGCGCGCCGGCGTATTGAAAAAGAGATCGCGGATCGTGATCGAAGTTCCCAGAGGCAGACCCACCTCTTCGACACGGATCATCTTGCCGCCGTTAATTTCAAGCACGGTTCCGGCGGCGTCTTCAGGGGCGCGAGTCTCCAGATGCAAACGCGCGACCGAGGCGATCGAAGGCAGGGCTTCGCCGCGAAACCCCAGCGTCGCGATGCTCAGGAGATCGTCCGTCTCCTTGATTTTAGAAGTCGCGTGGCGTTCGAACGCAAGCATGGCATCGTCGCGCACCATGCCGCAGCCGTTGTCGGTAATCTGGATGAGCTTCTTGCCGCCCGCTTCGACATTAATCCGGATGCGCGTGGAACCCGCGTCCAGCGCGTTCTCCAGCAACTCCTTCACCACCGACGCCGGGCGCTCCACCACCTCGCCCGCGGCAATCTGGTTGGCAACTCTTTCGGAAAGAACGTGAATTTTGCCCATGGAAATCTGTGTTCAGTGGCTGGCGGTTCGCGGCTGGCGGTCCGTCATTAGTGTGACAGTTTCGACGCTGAGCGTAAAGGCGGTCAACCCCACCGAATGGACACAGCCACAGCGGTCTCCGGCTCGAAGCGGTTCAGGTTTCCGAAACGGTGACAAAAATCGTCGTATAGTTTGTGCGGGAGCACTCGAATGAAGCACGCAATTTTGGGAGTAGGCGCAATCGGCGGTCTTGTCGGAACGGCACTCGGATCGCTCGGACTTGCAGAAGGAGAACGAGAAGATGTCATCGTAGTGGTGCGAGCCGAACGCCTGGCGGGCTATCCGGCGAGCCTAGTATTGGAGCGCCCGTCCGCAACTCTGACGACGCCCGTAAAGGCGGTTGCGTCCCTTGCCGATCCCGTCGATGTCCTGTGGATCGCGACCAAAACGTATCAACTGGAGCCGGCCTTGCGTGAAGTGCAGGTCGAGCCGGGCTGTGTCATTCCACTGCTCAACGGCGTCGACCACATGGCAGCGCTCAGGGGAAGATTCGGGCGCGAGCGCGTTGTCGCCGCCACCATTGCAGTGGAAGCGGAGCGCACCTCTCCGGGGCGATTCATACAGCGCTCGCCCTTCGTTCGGCTTAACCTCGCCTCCAGCGGCAAGCCGCTCTTGGAAAGAATTGTTCAACGACTCAGCAGTCTCGGATTCACGTGCCAGTTCATCGAGAACGAGGAGACCCTGCTCTGGAGCAAACTCTGTTTCCTTGGCCCGTTCGCGCTGGCGACGTCCGCGTCCGGTAAGAATATCGGAGAGGTTCTGGCCGATCCTGCGTGGAAAGCGCAATTACTTTCTGCGATTGCGGAGGCCTGTGCCGTGGCGAGAGCTTGCGGAGCCTCGGTGGACACAGCGGAGATGCAGGCGATGTTCAACGCCGCGCCGCCGGGAATGCGCAGTTCCATGCAGAAAGATCTGGCCGCGGGACGACAACTTGAGCTGGACGCCATCGGCGGCGCCATCATTCGCGGCGGAGAGCGCGCCGCGATCGACGTATCGACGACCGCTCAACTGATGGCTGCGATTCAGGCGAAAGATCGCAACCGCTGACAAGTTGGAGCTCTGGTGGCGCGCCCGGTGCAAACTCCTAGAACGCGTCAATCCCGGTAACGCTCGCCCCAATAATCAGCGTGTGAATATCGTGCGTGCCCTCGTAGGTCTTGACGCTCTCGAGGTTCATCAAGTGCCGCATGATCGGATAATCATCGGCCACTCCGTTTGCTCCCAGAATATCTCGCGATAGCCGCGCGCACTCGAGGGCCATCCAGACATTGTTACGCTTGGCCATTGAAATGTGCTGATGCTGCACTTTTCCGGAGTCTTTCAACCGCCCGACTTGCAGAACCAGCAACTGTGCCTTGGTGATTTCGTTGATCATCCAGGTCAGTTTTTCCTGTACCAGCTGATGCGAAGCGATCGGCTGATCGCGGAATTGCTTGCGCAACAACGAATACTGCAGCGCGCAGTCATAGCACGCCATCGCCGCGCCGACCGCTCCCCACGAGATTCCGTAGCGCGCCTGATTCAGACACATCAGCGGAGACTTCAATCCTCCCGATCCCGGCAGCAAATTCGATTCCGGGATGTGAACGTCCTGCAACGACAAGCCAGACGTCACCGAGGCTCGCAGCGACCATTTCCCGTGGATGTCGTCCGCTTTGAATCCGGGACGATCCGTTTCCACGAGAAATCCCCGCACTCGATCGCCTTCGTCCTCGACCTTGGCCCAGATCACCGCCACGTCGGCGATTGTGCCCGAAGTGATCCACATCTTTTCGCCGTTCAGCACATATTCTTTTCCCACTTTGCGGGCGCGCGTTCTCATCCCACCGGGGTTCGAACCAAAATCTGGTTCCGTCAATCCGAAGCAGCCGAGCTTTTCACCCTTCTGCATCGCGGGCAGCCACATATTTTTCTGATCATCCGACCCAAAGGCATAGATCGGATACATCACCAGCGCCGACTGCACGCTGACAAATGAGCGGACGCCCGAATCTCCGCGCTCCAACTCCTGTGTGACCAGGCCGTATTCGACATTCGACATGCCGGCGCAGCCATAGCCGTTGAGTGACGCTCCGAAGAATCCGAGATCAGCCATCGGCTTCACCAGTTCGCGCGGAAAGCGGCCGGCCCGGTTGCATTCCTCAATGATCGGGACAAGGTTCTCTTCGATGAACTTACGCGCCGTGTCTCGCACCAGGCGTTCGTCGTCATTCAGCAACGTGTCGAAATCGATAAAATCCACACCACGAAATTTAATAGCTGGCATAAAAGCTCTCCCTACAAGACGGGCAGACAACGAATAGGAAACTAATTACGGTAGCAGAGCAGAGAAGAAAAATCACTCCAGGACAGTGATCAGGATGTGCCCCAGGTTCGCGCCCGTTTTGTTGGGCGCTAACCTGGGCGCCCTATCCACGAATGATTCTTTCATAGACGCAGTCGCCACAGTCCCGCCACCCGCCATCGGCTCGGATAGAATCGTTCTGATCCCAATGACAATGATCAAGACCCAGAGGACGAAGGCCCTAAGCGGCTCCCTCGCCAGCGCGTTCTGCCTCGCCCTACTGATCACTCTTCTTGCCGCAAGCGGCAGCCCCAACGCTCAGGAAGCGGCGCGCCTTAACAACATCGGCGTGGCCTACATGAACCAACAGCTTTTCGAGAAAGCGCTGAAGTCGTTCGACCAGGCCGCCGCAAGTGATCCGGGATTGCAAGCCGTCGGCGTCAATCGCGGCGTCGCTCTGCTCAACCTCCAGCGCCTAGACGAAGCGAAAGCACAGCTGGAAAAGGCAGTCAAAGACAATCCCAAGGACGCGAATGCCTGGTACAACCTCGGCCTCTTGTACAAGAATTCCTCCGAGGCGCCTTCTGCCGTCGACGCTTTCCGTCGAGTCACCGAAATCGATCCCAACGATGCCGACACCTGGTATTTTTTCGGATCGACCTACGCGCAACTCAAGCAATTTCCCGAAGCGATCGCAGCCTTCGAGCATGCCTTAAAACTCGACCCGCATCACGCCTCCGCCCAATTCGGATTGGCGCGTGCCTACCAGCAATCCGGCCAAGCCGATCCCGCCCACGATGCGATGAAGAAATTCCAATACATCACGCAGAACAAGCTTGGCGCGCCGATCAGCCTTGCGTATGGAGAGCAGGGAAAGTATTCGCGCGCGGAGGACTCGCAGATCGCTGTGCAGAAGGTACCTGCGCAGATTGACGTGAAGTTCGTGGATGTGACGAAGGAAGCGGGCCTTGCGACGAGATCACTGGATGAGAAGGTCATCAAGGAGCCCTATGGCTATGGGCCTGGAGCCTGCTTTCTCGACTACGACGGTGACGGCAGGATAGACCTGTTCCTTGCGGACAACGGTGCTGAGGGAGGGATGTCGTTTTTTCGAAATCTCGGGAACAAATTCGCAGACCAAACGAGACAGGTCGGGCTCGACCCGACATCGCATGCGCTCGGCTGTACAGCGGGAGATTATGACAACGACGGTTTCACTGATCTCGCAATTACCCTGGACGGTCGTGCGGTGTTATTCCACAACGAAAAGGGTGCGTCGTTCAAAGACGTGACCCAGCATTCAGGAATCAAAAGCGAGGGAACCAGCTACGCCCTGACGTTCGTCGACTACGACCACGATGGTGACTTGGATCTTTACCTTCTCCAGTCTGCCAAGCGGCATTTATGTACGCCTAGTGCACTCTGTGAGGAATTCACACCGCCCATGAACCGTCTGTGGCGCAACAACGGAAATGGCACATTCACGGATCAGACGGAAGCGACGGGGCTCGCGGGTGAGAGCCTCTCACTGGCGGCCGTCGGCAGCGACTATAACAACGATCGCGCAGTTGACCTCGTCGTCACGGGGCCTACCACGGCTTTCGAGAATCCGCGAGAAGGAAAGTTCCCGGCACACAAGCTGCCCAAATCGGCCTACGCTTTAGGCGTTGCCGTCCTAGACTTTGATCAGGACGGCTGGATGGACCTCGCGTTAACCAATTTTGGAAAGCACGCCGTTACCCTCTGGCGCAACGATCACGGCAAAGGCTTCGAAGTGGCACCGCTGCCGGAGACTGATCTGGAGTGGGCCTACGGCGTCGTCGCCCTCGATTATGACAACGATGGCCGGGTCGATCTTGCGGTTGTTGGCGAGACGAAAGACCACACGGGCGAAGTCCGCCTCTTCCGCAATCTCGGCCCTGACGGATGGAAAGACGTCACCGCCGACGTCGGCCTCGACAAAATCCAGCTCAAAGATCCCCGCGCCATCATTGCCGGCGATTACGACAACGACGGAGCCGTCGATCTGCTCATCACGCAGAATCACGGCCCCGCCGTCCTGCTTCGCAACGAAGGCGGCAACAAAAACAACTCCCTGCGCCTCGCGCTCAAGGGACTGAACGACAACAAGTCGGCCATCGGCACAAAAGTTGAAGTTTTCTCCGCCGGGCTGCGCCAGAAGTTCGAAGTCTACGGATCGTCCGGCTACCTCGGACAGAACTCTCCCTACCTGACCATCGGCCTCGGACAGGCGAAACAAGCTGATGTCGTCCGCATGCTGTGGCCGACTGGCGTTTTGCAGGACGAAATCGAAGTCCCCGCCAACAGAATGCAGAGCATCACGGAACTCGACCGGCGTGGCAGCTCCTGTCCAACCCTCTTCGCCTGGGATGGCGAAAAATATCAACTCGTCGGCGACATGCTCGGCGCGGGTGTCGTCGGCCACTGGATCGCAGCCGCCGAGGGCAAGGTCGAAAGAAATATCGCTCGCCCCACCGAAGCCATCAAAATCGACCGCGCGGCGCTCCGCGAAAAAGACGGCAAGCTAAGTTTCCGCTTCATGGAGCCGCTCGAAGAATCCGTCTACCTCGATCAGGTTAAATTGCTCGCCATCGATCATCCCGACGGCGTGAACGTCGATCCGAACGAATATTTCGCTAGCAATCCCCCATACCCGCCGTTCAAGGTCGTGTTCAGCGAGAACAACAACACGCACCCTCCCGCCGGCGCCTGGGACGACCACGGACACAACGTGCTGCCCGATCTGCTCGCTCATCGTTATTTCGGGGACTTCAAGGTGCTTCCATTCCTGGGATTCGCCGAGCCGCACTCGCTTGAACTCGATCTTGGCGAGGCTTACGGCGGCGGCCCGCTATGGCTCTTGCTCCACGGCGAGATCGAATATTTTTCCGCCACGAGCATGTACGCCGCCGATCAAGCCCACCTGCGGCCGTTCGCTCCCTACGTGGAGGCGCAAGTTTCGGAAAACGGCAAAACCAAATGGCTCCGCGTCGTCGACGACATGGGATTCCCCGCCGGAGGCACCCGCACCATGACCGCCGACCTCACCGGCAAACTTCCGCCGGGCACGCGCCGCATCCGCATCACGACGAATCTGCAAATCTACTGGGACAACATCCTGATCAGCCGCACGGATCAAGTTCGAAGCAAAGACGAACAAGCCCGCCTCACTTCCGTCCCGCTCGCTCGCGCCGATCTGAGTTTCCACGGCTTCCCGCTAAAGATCGAGGATCAGCCCCCGGGCAACGTGAAATATATTTACGAAAAGACGAGCGCCACCGGCCCCTACACGCGCCCCGCTGGAGCCTACACGCGCTATGGAGACGTGCGCCCGCTGCTCGACTCGCTCGACGACAAATTTGTTGTCTTCGGATCGGGCGACGAGGTTGCGCTCGACTTCGATCCCGCGAAGCTGCCTGCGCTGTCGCAGGGCTGGGTGCGCGATTATTTCTTCATCGCCAATGGCTACGAAAAAGATATGGACTTCTACGCCTATCGCGGAGACACGGTCGATCCGCTTCCCTTCCGCGACATGCGCACCTATCCCTACCCTGGACAAAGCTTCCCAACCGACGCCGACCATCTCAATTACCTGCTCGAATACAACACCCGGTTCATGTCCGGTAACGAGGCCAGCGGATATTCATTCCAATATGGAGATGGCCGTTGAGCCGAAAACAGGAGTCCCAGATGATACGACTTGATGAATTTTGATTTGATGAATCTGCTTTGAAAGGGCGCGGCTTCAGCCGCGCCGTAAGAAACTCTCGATCCCCACAGGTGATCCAGAAGTTCTGAGAAGGGCACGACGTTCAGTCGTGCCGTAAGTCGCCAAAACTGTTTCGCGCTTTAGCGCCTGAGGTGAAGTTCGCACGGCCTCATCGAAGAGATTGCAAAACTTGCAACCCGCGCTAGATCGCAGAAAATCAAACTGAACCACTACCGCTCTCTGTCTCTTGACATCAAGCGTAAAATAGATTCATAGAAGCAAATTCTTTGACATAAGAAAGTTCCCGCTCAATTCAGAACGCTCTTCCATGCGTTTTCTGTCCAATTCAGGTCAATATCCTCGTGCAGGGCGAAGAACACCGACCCAGCGTTTTCAATACTTTAGAGAGCGCCCCAGAGCTAACCCTATTGGAATGATGGGTCTGGAGTTAACTCTTTCACCCTCAACATTTTACAGGAAATCGGGGGGGGACGTTGTACATCTGAAAAAACGCACCAGCTACAATCGCATTCGATGCCGTCCGCGCGTATCTTCCGTCTGATTTCAGTTGCTGTCTGCTCGCTATTGACCCCGGTGATGGCCCAAACTCCCAGTGGCCCGACCGCAAAAATCGCACCCGTTCCCGTCTTCCGCGACATCGCCGCCCAATCTGGCCTGACTGCCTCCCACATTTCCTCGCCTGAAAAACACTACGTCATCGAATCCATGAGCGGCGGCATCGGCCTGATCGATTGCGACAACGACGGCAAACTCGATATCGTCATGGTCAACGGATCCACAGTCGACCGCTACAAACAAGGCGGCGATCCTCTAGTCACGCTTTGGCATCAGGATGCCAATCTCCACTTCACCGACATCACCGAGAAGGCTGGACTCACCCGCAAAGGTTGGGGCATGGGCGTTGCCGTCGCTGATTACGATAACGATGGCAATCTCGATCTCTTCGTCACCGGATACGGCGGCAACGTGCTCTATCGCAACAAGGGCAATTGCACCTTTGAAGATGTCACCGACAAGGCCGGAGTCCGCGGCGGCGGCCTGTCGACCGGAGCGGCGTGGGGAGATTACGACCGCGACGGCAACGTCGACCTGTTCGTTTCGAGATATGTTCACGTCGACATGAACAACCTGCCCGCTCCCGGCTCGACCAAATTTTGCCAGTTCAAAGGCGCGCCGGTGCAGTGTGGCCCCTGGGGCATGGAGGGCGAGACCGACATGCTCTACCACAACCGTGGCGACGGGACATTCGAAGAAGTCTCAAAGAAGGCTGGCGTCGACGATCCGGAAAAGTATTACGGCCTCGGCGCGACCTGGGGAGACTACGACAACGACGGATGGCCCGACTTGTTCGTAGCCGACGACGCGACCCCGAATCACCTCTATCACAACAATCACAACGGCACCTTCACCGATGACGCGATGGTCGGCGGCATCGCGCTCAATAGCGAGGGACAGGCACTCGGCTCCATGGGCGTGACCTGGGGCGATTACGATCACAGCGGCAGGCTTTCCATGTTCATCACAGAATTTGCCGACCAGCCCAACACGCTGTATCGCAATCTTGGTCTCAGCAAATCAGGTCCGCATGGATTCGAAGATGTCGCCATGCAGTCACATCTCGGGCAGGCAAGTTTGCCGCTCGTCGGCTGGGGCACTTCGTTCTTCGACATGGACAATGACGGCTGGCTCGATCTCTTCGTGGCCAACGGCCATGTCTATCCGCAAATGGATACGGTCAAGGGCAGCGCCGCGTATGCCGAGCCGATGCTGTTGCACCGCAACCTGCGCAATGGAACCTTCGAAGAAGTTTCGAAAGCCGCCGGACTTGCCGACATGCCCTTGCAATCGCGGCGGGGCGCGGCTTTTGGAGACATCGCCAACGGCGGCAACGTCGATATCGTTGTCCTGAACGTCGGCGCGCCGCCGTCATTCCTTCTGAATACGAACAAAAACGAAAATCATCGCGTGCTCTTCCGATTGGTGGGAACAACCAGCAACCGCGCTGCGATCGGAGCGCGTGTGACCATTCACGCAAAAGGCATCACTCAGTTCGATGAAGTGCGCGGCAGCGGAAGTTATCTTTCACAGAACGATCTGCGCCTGCACTTCGGACTTGGCCCTGCGGCCAAGATCGATCTGTTCGAAGTGCGTTGGCCGAATGGTAAGACGGAAACTCTGAAAGACATTGCGGCCGACAAGATCTATACCATCGTCGAAGGACGCGGAATTCAAGACACGGCCGCGTTCAGCGACCTGCACGCTTATTTGCCGTAACTCTTGCCGTAATTCTTCGGCAAGGCTTTCGCTAAATCCTTCCACCCCACCAGCACAAATCCCTGGTCCTTGAGAAACTGGCGGAATTCCGGACTCTTAACCATATCCACATCATGTTGTCGCCAGGCTGCGCCCCAATCCGGATGATCGAACGTAGCCCCTCGCATCTCGTCGTCGTCATACGCAAGGTGCACGATGACCTGATAAACGCCCGGTCCCAGAGGTTCCAGTTGCTTGCGATACCACGCAGCCCAATCCTTGGCGTCGACGCCCGGTTCGATCTCGATCACCTTCTCAACCAGAACTTCTTCCTCGGGAGGCGAAATCCCTTTGGCCGAATGAGAGCCAGCGCGCGCCTCGAGGATCGGCAAGGCATAGTTGTAACCCATCTTCTGATAGACCTTGTATAGGTCATTCGATTCGAACAGCGCTCCCATGTGCGAGTCCAGATGCGTCAGATGAATCCCGGCAGACTGAGCCCGGTCAATCTGCGCATGCAGTTCGCTTTCGACCTCAGAGAGTTTTGCATTCTGTGCAACCTCAGGCGTATCGAGCGGGAGATAACCATCGGGGTCGAGCAGTGAGGGAACTTTGTCCTTCGGGCTCACGGGCCCCCAGCGAAGGGTCGTCCACTCACTATTGAGCGCCTGATGAATTCCGAGATCAGCATTGGGATGTTCCTTCGCCCACTTCACCACCTCTGGGAACCAGGGGCACGGGACGAGGATGCTGGCGGAGGTAACCCAGCCTTTATCGAGAGCCTCGAAAATGGCGCGGTTGACGGAATGGTTCATGCCGAGATCGTCGGCGTGAAGCACGAGTAGGCGTGCCGATGCCGGATAACCCAGCCGCTCTTGTACAGTCTGCGCCGCGCCGGGCGTCGCGGGAACTGTTTGGGCGAAAACCGGAGCCAGGCAAGTCAAGACAAACGGGAGTAGAAAACGCAGTCTGGAATGATTCATGATGCTGACAATCTCCGTCTATTTGCAGGCCTCACCAATACTCGGCAAGAATCGTTTTAATACGACCTGCTTTTATGTTGACAGAATATCGCTTCCGTATAGAATTCGAGAGGAATTTTGTCGCACTGCGGCAGGATTGACGGGTTTGTGATCCGGAGCCACAGTTAGCCCTTCCCCAGACCCCGTTATCTCAGTGGGATAATGGGGTTTTCCTTTTCAGGACGATGAGGACGACGCAATTTCATGAGTTCCGCAGCCAAACCGCCCGTTGACGCTCCTCGACTCAGGCGATCGCTCACGCTCTGGGATCTGATCCTGTACGGCATCATCGTTATTCAGCCGGTCGCGCCCATGTCGGTGTTTGGCGTACTCAGCGACCGCGGACACGGGCATGTGGTCACGACCATCCTCATCGCCATGATCGCGATGCTGTTTACCGCCATCAGCTACGGACGGATGGCCCGCGCCTATCCGAGCGCCGGCTCGGCCTTCACCTACGTCGGACAGGAGATTAATCCCGCACTCGGTTATGTCACCGGTTGGAGCATGGTGATGGATTACATGCTTAACCCAATCATCTGCACGATCTGGTGCAGTCAGCAGGCGCACGTGTTTGCTCCGGCCGTGCCCTACGCGGTGTGGGCGGTCTTCTTTGCGCTGGTGTTCACGCTGCTGAATGTTCAGGGTGTGAAGACTTCAGCCCGCGTAAATTCGGCGCTGGCGGCAGGAATGGGCGTGGTGATTGCGATCTTTTTTGTGGTCGCGGCGCGCTACATTTTCGGGCATCCGCACGACGCTGCCGGCTTCTACACACGTCCCTTTTACGACCCGACTCTGTGGAACACGAAGGCAGTGCTTGGCGGAACTTCGATCGCGGTACTTACCTACATCGGGTTCGACGGGATCTCCACACTCTCTGAAGAGGCGGAGAATCCAAGGCGTAACATCCTGCTCGCAACCGTGCTCACCTGCCTTGTGATTGGCGTTTTGTCTGCCGTCGAGGTCTATGCCGCGCAGTTGATCTGGCCCGCATCGCAACCGTTCCCGGATGTCGATACCGCATTCGTTCACGTCGCGGGGCGAGCATGGCTGCCGATGTTCGGCATCATTGGATTCACTCTTCTCGTCGCAAACTTCGGATCGGGTATGGGCTCGCAGATTGGCGCTGCCCGCCTGCTCTACGGCATGGGACGAAGTAATGCGCTTCCAAAATCTTTTTTCGGAATGGTCGACGCCAAGCATCGCGTGCCGCGGAATAACGTGCTGTTTGTAGGCGCTATCGCCCTGATTGGCGCTTTCCTGATGAGCTATGAACTCGGCGCCGAGATGCTCAATTTCGGAGCGCTGATCGCTTTCATGGGCGTGAACGCTGCCGCGTTCGTTCGCTACGTGTTGCGCGACAAAAAGTGGACGCTGTCATTTGTAGCGCCGCCCGTCCTCGGCTTTTTGATTTGCTTCTTACTCTGGTTGAGCCTAAGTCGCAAGGCAGTGATCGCGGGCACGATCTGGATGGCCGTAGGAATCGCCTTCGGCGCCTGGAAAACACGCGGCTTTCGCGGGGATCTGGTCAACTTCGACGTGCCGGCGGACGAATAAGAAACCTGGCGAAGATTACTCCACGTTCCAGCCGCTGACTTCGACCTCAGGCTCAGCCGTTCCCCCGACGGAAGTTCGATACGAGGCCGTTATCTCTCGCTTCTCCCCCGGCAGCAGTGAAATGTAGTTGTCGTCCCACACCACGGGCAGAATCTCGTCGCCGCCTTTGCCTTTGTTTACCTTCAGCCGGACAAAGAACGCGAGAGACTTGCTGGGATTTTCAACCGTTACTCGCGTCTCTCCATTTTTGCCGTCACGCGAGCTGTGGCTCACTACCTTCAATTTCACTTTCGGCAATTGCCCGAGCGCGGTGTAGTCCGCATACGATGCGGTCGGAGTCGTATACCAGTTCGATTTCGACCAGTCGATGGTTTCGGTTTTCGTCGAGAGCCAGTAGAAGTTCGATCCGACCAGCTTGCCGCTCGCGTCGGTGACGCGCAGATCGAGGAAATACGCTGGCGAGAGGCCGTCGATTTGCGGGATCTCGAAGACTTTGGCCGTGCTATCGGCAGCCGCATTGACCGGAATGTCTTTCGAAAACTTCTGGGTGCCATCGAGATTGAACACCCGCGCCGTCAGCTTGAGCCCTTTCGCATCCATGTACTGGCTGCTGACCAGCCAGATCGAGTGATCGTCGTAGCCATATACCGGATCCAGAGCCTGCATCGCTTTCTTCGCTCCGAAGTAGCCTCCGCCCGGCCGCAGATAATAATCGTAGAGATGCCAGATCATCGACGGCCACGCGTTGTTCAGCATCCACTGGATGACGCCCGTCGAAGTGTACTTGTTACGGCTATACGCCTCATACATCGCGCGCACGCCCTCGTAAGTCATGAGCTGCGATTTGTAAGTGAAGTCCTCCGCGCTGGCCGCGATCCCGTACCGCGCATTCAGCGCATCCGTAAATACATGCAGGTTCTTAAATACACCTCCGCCTGCATGAAAACTCCAGAAGTCGTCGAGCGATCCCTGTGGCGTCCAGAGATGATCTTTTCCCACCATGCGTTCGACACTCTCGATCGGCGGCACCGCCGGGCCCATACTCGTTTCGCTGTTGAACCCGTAGGCTCCGCCACATCCGCCCGCATTACAGGTTTTTTCTTCGGAGTGGAGATGCGAGTCCGTCACCCAATAGGAGGGCGCGACATACTCGTAGGGCCCGCTCATCTTCACGCCACTTCCACCCGTTAGAGTGGTCTGCTTCGCCGTGGCAGAAGAAACAATCGGATTCGGCCACATCAACTCCGACTCAATCTTCAGATACATCTCTTCGACGTCCGGAGGCGGCGGATTATCGCTGCCGTTCAGCCACATCACCATGCTCGGATGGCTCCGAAGCCGGTACATTTGATCGCGCAGAGACGCCTTCGCGATATCGAAGTCCTCGTTTTTCCAGCTGCCCCAGTGCTCCCAGAAATCGCAGCAACACCATCCCGCCATGACCAGGATGCCCTCGCGGTCCGCGGTCTCATAAAACTCCTGAGTCTCAAGCTTGCCCTCGAGGCGCACGGTATTCAGACCCATATCGCGCACGTAGCGGAATTCATCGGCGAGGCGCTCCGAATTCTCGCGCATCATCATGTCGGGCGTCCAACCGCCGCCGCGAATCAGAATGTTTTTCCCATTGACCTTGAACAGGCGCTTCATGCGGTCGGGCGCAATCTCCGAGACTTCGGATGTAATCTCGCGAATGCCAAATTTCGTTCGCGATGCGTCCGAGACTTCGCCGTTCACCTCGAACGCAAGATGCAACTCATACAAATTCGGCGTCCCCATCTGCGCCGGCCACCACAGCCGCGGATTGCTCAGACTGAGCTGCGAATATTGGGCGGGTGTGAAGACCACGTCTTTCGATTCGCCTGCCGCCAACTCAACTGGCTGAGAAAATTCGACATTCTCAATCTTGCCCTTCAACGTCCCTTGCACAGAATGATCGCTGCCATTTTTCAGCAGCGCGGTTACCGTCAGATGAGCCGTGTTGTTCGCGGGTGAATCCACTTTCGACATCACTGCCGGATGCCTCAAAGCCACGGGCCCGCTCGCCGACAAATACACTTCCCGCCATAGACCCATATTCTTGTCAGGCGGCGATGGATTCCAATCGACGAAGGTGATCGCGAGGCTGTTCTCGGTTGGCGCCCAAACCTGTACCGCCAGCACGTTCGTCCCAGCCTTTACCGCCGACGTGACGTTGAACTCGTAGGTCCGCCACGCTCCCGCGACTTCGTTGGAGTTCGCGATCTGTTTTCCGTTAAGGAAGACATTGGCGCGATAATTGATGCCGCGAAAATTCAACCACACCGTCTTTCCCGCATATCCGGCGGGCAGCGAGAACTCTTTGCGGTACCACCATGAAACGGCGTAGGGACTGTCCGGCGGCATGGGGACATTCGAAAAATTAAAGCCGATGGGATAACTGACGCCCGGGAAATTCCTTATGTTCATCCCAAAAAAAGGATCGGGCAACACTCCGGCCTTCACCTGCGCCGCCACGACCGTTGCCGGAACCTCGGCTTTCATCCAATCACCGGCCTTGAACGACTCACTGGAGATTGCTTCGCCCGTCGCCGTCACTCTCGTGGACGATTCGATGGCCCATCCGTCACCCAGACCCTGAACGGCAGGCTGGCCTGCAGCGAACGCGACCAGAAAGAACGGGATCAGCAAGCGGAACATTTTCATGCAGTGTCCTATCATCGAGTTTCCTATTCGCGGAAAGTGATCGCGATGGCCGGATCTTACGACCACCGCCCAGACGTTGATAACATCTTTATTAATTCGATTCAATAGGGCATTTTCGTCCGCTCGTTCACACCTCGACCATCGAACCGTGATCGAGCGCGCACAACAGGGGGTTTCCCCACTTGCACTCGTTCTTCCGCCAGCAGCCATCTTCGCAGCTGGTTTATAATCATTGATTCTCTCCTCGAGGATTCTCGCCTCGAGCGTAGAGCAATCCACCGGAGTTTATTCAACTTATGATTCGACAGCTTCAAAATGCAGGGTCAACCGTCAAGATCATTCTTGGCGCGCTGCTTCTCCTGATCTGCGCCTCCATGGCGATCACCCTGATCCCCGGCTTCGGGTCGAATGCTGGCGTCGGAACGACTCAGGCCGGCGTTCTGGCGACGGTGGGCGACCAGACTGTAACCGTTCTTGAAGTCCAGCGCGAAGCCCGCGCCATGATCAGCCAGCAATTTCCGCGAGGCGGTCCGCAGGCCAGCATGCTGCTTCCCTATTTTTCCAGCCAGGCGGCCGAGCAACTGATCAATGAGAAAACTCTGGTCGCGGAAGCCCACCGCATGGGTCTGCGCGCCAGCGACGAAGAACTCCGCGATGAACTTCAACACGGCCAGCTTGGCCTAAGGCTCTTTCCCGACGGCAAGTTCATCGGCCAGGAACAGTACGAAGACTTTGTGCAAAGTAACCAGCTGACCGTGCCGCAGTTCGAAGCTCTGGAGAAGGATTTCATCCTCGTCCGCAAATTGCGCGCCCTAGTCGCGAGCAGCGCCTTTGTCGGAAACACCGACGTCCGCGACGAACTCAACCGACGCGACACCAAGGTGAAGTTTGAATATGCCGTGATCACGCAGGCAGACATCCTCAAGGGACTGCATCCGACCGACGCAGAACTGAAGGACTATTACGATAAGAACAAGGCTAGCTATAACAATTCCATTCCCGAAAAGCGCCAGATCAAGTATGCGGTGATCGACACCTCGAAAATTGCAGCGACGACCACGGTTTCCGATCAGGAATTGCTGAAATACTACAACGATCACCGCGAAGAATATCGGGTACCCGAGCAGGTGAAGGTTGCGCACATTCTGATTAAGACGCCGGCAACCGAACCGGGCACCAAGGAAGACGACAGGGCCGTCGCCGAGGCTCGCACGAAAGCGGAAGGCGTGCTCAAGGAAGTCAAGGCCGGCGGAGATTTCGCCAAACTCGCGGAGAAATACTCTGACGATCCTGGCAGCGCGAAAGCCGGAGGTGAACTCGGCTGGATCGGCCGCGGACGAACCGTTCCCGAATTTGAGAAGGCCGCCTTTTCGCTCGGCAAGGGGCAGACGAGCGATCTGGTCAAGAGCAGTTTCGGATTTCACATCATCCGTGTCGAAGACAAGCACGATCCTGGCGTAAAGTCGCTGGCTGAAGTGAAACCTGAGATTGCGGAAAAGGTAAAGCAAGAGGATGCGGAGCACGCCACCGAATCGGCCGCCAATGCGCTGCTCAACCAGGCTCGCACCGTCGGACTCGACAAGGCTGCGGCGGACAAAGGTCAAACGGCCGTCACCACAGAGTTCATCAGCCGCACCGACACCTTGCCCGGACTCGCTCCCGACCCGCAGTTCACGGAAGCGGTCTTCAACGAGGCCGATAAGGCGCCCGTCGACATAGTTCGGGTGAAGCAGGGCTATGTCGTTTTCCAGTTGCTCGCGATCAAACCTCCAGCTACGCCCACATTCGAAGAGGCTCGCGCGAAAGTCGAGGGCCAATTCAAGAACGAGCGCGCCGCTTTTCTCCTGCAACAGAAAACCAAGGACTTGTCCGAACGCGCCAAGGCTGCGCACGATCTGAAAAAAGCGGCCAAGGACATGGGCGTCGAAGTTAAGACAAGCGAACTGGTGCAGCCCGATGGACAGGTTCCGGAAATCGGCGCCCTGTCCAACGCCAGCGCGATTTTTTCGATGAATCCTGGCGAGATTAGCGGTCCGATCACAGCCGCAGGCAATGGCGTGGTCGCTCAACTCCTCGAAAAGCAGGTACCGACGGAGCAGGAATTCGCCGCAAAGAAAGACGGAATCAGGCAGTCACTGCTCGAAGCCAAGCAGAACGACTTGTTCGGTCTGTTCGTGAGCAATCTCCGCAAAGAGATGGAAAAATCGAAACGCCTGAAAATCAATCAGGAAGAAATGAAAAATCTGACGCGGCAGAGCTCGCAAGAAGGCTCCTAGCGTAAAGTCAGTTCTCGGTTCTTAGTTGTCAGTTTTGCGCCCAGCGAACGGCGTGAACTGAGAACTGGGAACTGAGAACTGAGAACTGCTTTCATGCCCTTCCCGCGCGCCAGCGGCATTCTGCTTCACCCGACGTCGCTGCCTTCGCGCGGCGGCATCGGCGATCTTGGTCCATCGGCCTACGCCTTCGCCGATTTTCTCAAGTCTGCGCATCAAGGACTGTGGCAAGTCTTGCCCCTGGGGCCGCTCGGCTACGGCAGTTCGCCGTACTCATCCACTTCAGCCTTTGCGGGAAATCCGCTTCTGATCAGTCTCGAACGCCTCGCCGACCGCGGCTGGCTCAACCGCACGCGCATTGACGGCCTCGCCACCGTTGTCGAATCCGTGGATTACGCCGCCGTCTTCCGCCAGAAAATGCCTCTGTTGTTTGAAGCGGCGCGAAATTTCTTGCGCGCGGCTCAAGGAAACATGCGCGATCACTACGAGAGTTTCTGCAATTCCAACCAGGGCTGGCTTGACGATTATGCTCTTTTCGCCGCACTGCGCGCGCGATTCAAGCTCGAGAGTTGGAATCACTGGCCTCGCGAATTAACTCATCGCGAACCGGCCGCCATCGAAAAAGCTCGCGTCGAGCTGCAAGAGGAACTCGAAGTCCGCCGCGTCGTGCAGTTCTTCTTCTATGAACAGTGGCAGGCGCTTCGATCTTATTGCGCCGAGCGCTCCATTCGCGTCGTCGGCGATATCGCCATCTTCGTGAACTTCGACAGCGCCGATGTCTGGACTCACCCCGATCAATTTCAACTCAACGCGGAGCTCAATCCCGAAGTCGTCGCGGGCGTCCCTCCCGATTTCTTCAGCACCAGTGGACAGCGCTGGGGCAATCCTCTCTATCGCTGGGATGTTATGAAGCAGCGGGGATATTCCTGGTGGATCGACCGCATGCGTTGGCTCACCAGCAATTTCGACTATATTCGCCTCGATCATTTCCGCGGTTTTTCACAGTTCTGGGAAATTCCGGCCACTGAGCCCACGGCGATCAACGGACGCTGGGTTGACGGCCCCAAAGATGACCTCTTCGTGAAATTGCGCGAGGCCCTAGGTGGGCTTCCGTTTTTCGCCGAGGACCTCGGCTATATCACAGCCGACGTGAACGAACTTCGGGAGCGCCTCAAAATCCCCGGCATGGCCGTGCTGCAGTTCGGATTCGGCGACACTGGCGCCCATGCTCACCTGCCGCACACCTTCACCAAAGAAAAAGTCGTCTACACCGGAACTCACGACAATGACACATTGCTCGGATGGTGGGCTTCAGGAGCCACCGATCACGAGCGCCAGCAAGCCGCCGCCTATCTTGGCCGATCGGATGACGGTTTCAATTGGGGGATGATTCGCGCCGCGTCCACTTCAGTTGCCAGCCTCAGCATCGTTCCATTGCAGGATGTGTTGGGCCTCGGGAGCGACGCGCGCATGAATGTTCCAAGCCGCTCCGAAGGCAACTGGCGCTGGCGTTTTCGAGCCGACCTCCTGCGCCCTGAGATAGCTGCAAAACTAGCGACGCTTGCCGAAGTCTGCGATCGCCTTCCGCAGCCATTACCATCGATCGACACAGAAGAGTGGGCCGCGTAAGCCACGTCGACACGCCGGGCTTTAGCCCTGAGTTAGTGTATCCTCGCTGCGAGGCAAATTGACTAATCCTGCTGGAGTTACGATCCTGTGTCCGAGCCCATCATTAGCGCCCAAGCTCTCGAAAAGTTCTACACCCAGCCGGATGGCAGCCGCATTGAAGTCATCGCGCCCGTCAATCTTGACGTAGAGCCCGGAAAAATCATCACTCTGCTCGGCCCCTCCGGCTGCGGCAAATCAACCCTGTTGCGAATGTTGACCGGACTCAGCAAGCCTTCCTCAGGCCAAGTCCTCTGGCATGGCCAGCCAATCGCGTCACAGAACCCCGGCGTGTCGATCGTCTTCCAAAGCTTCGCGCTCTTCCCCTGGCTCACCGTGATCGACAACGTAGAGGCTCCGCTCGAAGCCCGCGGAGTGCCAGCACTAGAGCGCCACAAGCGGGCCTTGCGAATTTTGGACACGGTCGGCCTCGACGGTTTCGAAAGCGCTTATCCCAAGGAACTCTCCGGCGGCATGAAACAGCGTGTCGGCTTCGCCCGCGCTCTCGTTGTCGAACCTGAAGTCCTTTTCATGGATGAGCCGTTTTCCGCGCTTGACGTGCTGACAGCCGAGAACCTGCGCAACGAACTGCTCGAACTCTGGCTCAGCAAGAAAATGCCAACGAGTGCGATTTTTATCGTCACCCACAACATCGAAGAAGCGGTGCTGTTGGCCGACCGCGTTATCGTGTTGGGGAGGAATCCGGCGCGAGTGCGAGCGGATTTCAATATCGAGCTGCCGCATTTCCGGGATCGCAAGTCTCCGCGGTTTGTCGAGCTGGTCGATTACATCTACAAGATCATGACCCAGCCAGACCTCGCACTGCCGGTACCCGGCGCGGCCGCCAACGCACAAAAGCCTACTCGTGTGAAATACCAGATGATTCCGCATGCCCGCGTCGGCGGCATCGCCGGACTTTTGGAGTTACTCGGGGACCGTCCCGGCAAGGAAGACATTTATCGCCTGGCCGAGGAACTCAAGATGGACGCCGAGGACCTGCTTCCGATCATCGAAGCGTCGGTTCTGCTCGGGTTCGCAGCCTTGACCGAAGGCGACGTCGAGATCACGCCCGAGGGCGTGCACTTTGCCGAAGCCGACATCCTCGCGCGCAAAACTCTGTTCCGCCAAGCCGCTCTGAAGCACATCATGATCCTGCAACAGATCGACAGCATTCTTCACGCCAAGGCGGATCACTCCATTTCCGAAGAATTTTTCTACGACATCCTCGACGAACACTTCAGCGAAGACGAAGTGCAGCGCCAGTTCGATACCGCAATGAACTGGGGTCGCTACGCAGAAATTTTCGATTTTGATCGCGAAGGGCACAGGCTCATCCTGGCGGAGCCCGTCAATGAGCCGCATCAACCCGGCCCGGCTCCGGTGCCGTCGTGAAACGCCCGCAACGAGTCTCATTCCGCCCGCTGGTCCGCATTTGGTCGACGCTGCCGCATCCGAGCGCAGCCAGCCTGCCCGACCTGGTCATGTTTTCCGCCGGCCTCGCGCTCTTCTATGGCATCGTCGAAGTCGGGCGCAACTGGCTCGGTCCGTTCACTCCTCATGTAGAGATCAGCCGCAGTTTGGGCGCACTTCCCGTCTATGCGGGATACTCCCTGCTGCGCATTGCGCTGGCTTACGTCCTGAGCCTGCTCTTTGCCCTCACCTACGGCTACATCGCCGCCTATCGCCCGCGCGCCGAAAAATTCATGATTCCGCTGCTCGACGTTTTGCAATCGATCCCGGTATTGAGTTTTCTGCCGGGCGTGATGCTGGCGATGGCGGCGCTTTTTCCGGGACGCCAGTTGGGCGTCGAGATGGGCGCAGTCCTGCTGATTTTCACTGGACAAGTCTGGAACATGGCCTTCAGCTTTTATGCGTCGCTGAAGAGCATTCCGCGCGAGATGCGCGAAGCCGCGACGATTTACCGCTTCAATTGGTGGCAGCGCTTCCTCCAGATCGAACTGCCGTTCGCAACCATCGGCCTGGTTTGGAATTCCATGATGTCGGTCGCAGGAGCGTGGTTTTTCCTGATGGCATGCGAACAGTTCTCCGACTTCCGGCTGCCGGGACTTGGCTCTTATCTCCAGACTGCCGCTGACGACGGCGACACACGCTCAATTCTTCTCGGCATTCTTACGATGATCGCGGTAATCGTGCTCATCGACCAGTTTGTGTGGCGTCCGGTAATCGCGTGGGCTGAGAAATTCAAGATGGAGCAAGTCGAGAGCACGAACGCTCCGACTTCGTGGGTGCTCGATTTTCTGCAGCGATCAAGAGGCGTAGCGCTCTTTCGTAAACGCGCGGTTCGCCCTCTTCGCGAACGGATGGTCACCTATTTCGCACGGCGGCAGGAGGTGCGCGCGCAATCGTCGAGCGAAAACAAAACGACCTTGTGGTTGTGGCGGATCGTGGGGATCTTTGCGCTGGCCGTGATTGCGTACGCGGTCGTGCGTGTCTTCATGATCCTGACCAGCCTGCATGCTTCGGAATATCATCAGCTCGGGATCGGACTGCTGGCGACTTTCTTCCGCGTCAACCTCACGCTCTTGCTCGGCGCCCTCTGGACCATCCCGGTCGGCGTGACCATCGGATTCAACCCGCGCCTCGCCCGCATCGCTCAGCCCCTCGCGCAGATTGCCGCGTCGGTCCCGGCCACGGCGTTGTTCCCGGTGGTACTGCTGGTTTTGATTCGGCTCGGCGGTGGCTTGGGAATCGGATCGATCGTACTGCTGCTCCTGGGCACTCAGTGGTACATCCTCTTCAATGTAATTGCCGGTGCGATGGCAATTCCCACCGATTTAAAAGAGGCGGCGAACGTTTTTGGAATCCGTGGATGGGAGCGTTGGCGCAAACTGATTCTCCCTGGAATTTTTCCATTTCTCGTGACCGGGATGGTCACCGCTTCGGGCGGCGCCTGGAACGCAAGCATCGTCGCGGAATATTTCCACTTTAAAGGCCAGACCTACTCGACGATTGGTGTAGGCGCTCTGATTTCCGCCGCGACGGATGCCAAGAATTTCGACCTTCTCCTCGCCAGCACCATCGCCCTGGCTGCCGTCGTAGTCGCGACCAATCGGCTCGTCTGGCGAAGGCTCTATCGTCTCGCGGAAACCCGCTTCAAACTCGAAAGCTAGTTCGAATTTCTCCGTTCTCATTGCCGTGTTTTGACTAGGAACTGAGAACCGGGAACTGAGAACTGGTTACCACAGGTTACTAACAAGATACTTATTCACATACCTTTAACCAGCTCTTCATAAAAGCGCAAAACACGCATGTCCAAGATCACACATGCGGCCACTGCAGTTCACGGAGAACGAAGAACCGGATGTCTTATCCGGCCCACCGCTTCTGGAGGGACTTCCAGCATTCGCCGAAAAATTTATTCCACTGGAGCAGGCGCGCGATCTCTATCGCCGTGTACGCTCGGCCGCGCCCGGCTTCCGCCTCGAGGCATTACTGGCGGAAATGAAGGTGCGACTCGACGTTCAGCCCGCCGATCTGGAGCATATCCCGGCAAAAGGCGCGCTGGTGGCTGTGGCGAACCATCCCTTCGGAGTGCTCGACGGCGCGGCACTCGCCGTGCTCCTCTCTCGCGTCCGGTCCGATGTGAAGATACTGACTAACTCACTTCTCGAAGGCATCCCGGAACTTCACGATCATTGCATCTTCGTCGACCCGTTTCAAACACCGTCCGCGATCGAGAAAAATGTGAGACCGCTGAAGCAGGCTCTCGACTGGCTGCGCCAGGGCGGCGCGCTGGCCGTTTTTCCCGCCGGAGAAGTGTCGCAATGGAATATCCGCCAGGCACAGGTTACGGACCCTGCCTGGAACACCATGGCCACCCGTTTGATCCGCAAAACCGACGCAGCTGCGCTGCCTGTATATTTCTGCGGCCACAACAGCGTCGGGTTTCAAGTGCTCGGCATGATCAACCCCAAACTGCGAACGCTTTTCCTGCTGCAGGAATTTCTACAGCAACGCGACAAAGCGCTGAAGGTTCGCATTGGTAAAGCGATTCCTTCGGAGCTGATCGCGAATCTCGACAGCGACGAGGAAGCGACCGAATATCTGCGCTTGCGGACGTATCTGCTTTCCTATCGCGGCAAGAAACCCAATTCGCTGCCAACGAAAATGCGTTCAGCCCTTCCGCGCAAGCGTCAAGATCGGATCGCCGCGGAGGTTCCGCCGCAGCTCGTCAGCAACGACATCACGGCGTTAGCACCGGAACGTTTGCTGATCGCAAACGGCGAATTCGCCGTCTACGCAGCGCGTGCGTCCGAGCTGCCGCATGCGCTCGACGAACTCGGCCGTCTCCGCGAAGTGACTTTCCGCGCCGTCGGCGAAGGCACCGGCCGCAGCCTCGACCTCGATCACTTCGATTCCTACTACTGGCATCTGCTGCTGTGGAACAAAGAGAAACAGGAGTTGGCCGGCGCTTATCGCGTCGGCAACACGGACGAAATCATCCGCGACCGCGGCATCAAGGGACTCTACACAAATACCGTGTTCCGCTACGACGAGCGGCTGTTCTTGAAGATCGGTTCCGCGCTTGAACTCGGCCGCTCCTTCATACGCCTCGAGTATCAGCGCCAGTACGCTCCTCTGCTTCAACTGTGGAAAGGCATCGCGCGTTTCGTTGCCATGCATCCGGAAAATCCGGTGCTCTTCGGCGCCGTCAGCATCAGCAACGAATACAGTTCTCTCTCCCGCGAAATGATCGTTCGCTACTTCGAGAAGCGCGAGAACGAGGACGGCGGAGAGTTCTCGGACCTGGTCCATGCCCGAACTCCATTCCGGGCGCCCATGCTTCGCCGCTGGGATTGCGGCGCCCTGTGCAGCCTGCTACGCGATCTCGACGAACTCGGAGAGCCGATCTCGGATGTGGAAGAAGACGGCAAAGGCGTACCCATCCTCATCAAGCAATACATGAAACTGGGCGGCCGTCTTGTAGGCTTCAACCTCGATCGCAAATTTTCCGACGTGGTCGATGGCCTGGTGATTGTCGATCTGTGCAAGACTGATCCTCCCGTCCTCGAGCGCTACATGGGCAAAGAAGGCTACGCCGCCTTCCGGAGATTTCACCAACTCGATTAGCGCCGTCATCTTGCATTCTGTCCCACGTGGACGTCCCGCCTTCGGCCCCGTCACAATTCGTACTCTTTGCTAAATCCGCTCACTTGTTAAACAATGAATAGTCACTGCACCAAACAATAGTAAGGAGCCTTCATGCCCGCAACCGGAGAACTTATCCGTCTCATGAACTACATCGACGACATCGCCACGACACTACGCCGCATCAGCGCCAGCATTCCGGCGATGACCAAGGAAGAATCCGCCCGACTCGGCGAATACATCCGCCAATCCGAACCGAGCTATGAGAGCGTGGTTCAACGTCTCGAGCAGGCAGGCAAATAGTGGCCGAGCAGCCGGCCGAAGTACCGACCCACGCCCCGGTCGAAGCCGTGACCGCCGTCCACACGATCGCCGTGATCGGCGCGGGCGTAACCGGACGGAGCATCGCGCAGGCCATGGCGGTCGCCGGCTTTAGAACCATCCTCGAAGATCTTCTTCCGAACGCCCTGCGCAAAGCTGAAACCGAAATCCGCGCCAAACTGACCGAAGCCGTCGCCGCCGGCAACCTGACCTCCGCCGACGCGACGACTGCTCTTTCTTGTCTCGAGTATGCGGATTCCATCGAGCAAGCCGCGCGCGCGGCCGATCTTGTAATCGAGGCCGTTCCCGAAGAACTGGAATCGAAGATCGAAATCTTTACCATGCTCGACAAAATCTGCCGCCCCAACACCATCCTGGTATCGACGACCTCATCGCTGAGCGTCACCGAAATCGCGAGCGTGACCTATCGCGCGAAACGGTGCGCAGGTATCCGCTTCGGAAATCGCGCACACGCAACGACAACGATCGAAGTCGTGAGCACTCCAGAAACGGACGATGACACGCTAGCCACCGTGACGGAAGTCGCCAGACGAATGGGAAAAGAAGTTGTGATCCACCAAGAATCCTCGGACCCGTTTCACGCCCAGTCGCATTCAGCAACAACCTAAGCGCTAGACACCAGGGCTCTAGATGCAGGGGTAAAGACTAAATGATAGGCGCTAACTCCTCCCATGCTAGATTTGAGACATGCGCTCCATTCTGCAAAAACGTTCGCTGCGATGGGTATTTGCCGCGAACGTGATCTCCATGATCGGGAGCGGCATGAACTCTGCCGCTGTCGCTTGGACGATCCTGCAGCGCACTCACTCCGAGATGGCCCTGGGTACGTTTGCCGCGCTGCAGACGATCCCCGCGATGCTCATGCTTCCCTTCACGGGCGTTCTCATCGACCGTGAAGATCGCCGCCGTCTTGTCATGTGGCTCGACGAAACCCGTGCCGTCGTCATTTTGGTCGTCACCGTTCTCGCGTTCCTGCATCGCGTGCAGGTGTGGCAACTCTATCTGATGAACACGCTCGTGGCCGCCGGATTCTGGATGTTCTGGCCGACGATCACCGCATTAATTCAGGAACTAACGCCTGAAGGTGAGTTCGTCCAGTCAAATACGTTCCTGCTGGCGGGAATCCAGGGCGGCTGGCTGATCGCGGGCGCAATCGTAGGATTCGTCTACGAGCATATCGGCCTCGGCGGTGTGCTGCTCATCGATGTGAGCACCTACATCGTTTCCTTCTCTTGCTATCTCGCCGTTCGTCAGGGACGGCACGTCGTCCCGCGCGCGCTGGAACTTCGCCACGATCTCCAAGCCGCCGAATCCGCCGTCGGACGATTCATTCGCGAAATGCGCGAAGGACTTACTTTTCTGCGCAACCATCCGAGCGTTGTTTTTCTCGGCACGAGCTGGGCGCTATTCCTGGGCGCGATGATGACTGGAGTCGTAGTCACGGCGCCGCTCAGCGATCGCGTATTTCACGCCGGAGCCCAGGGTTACGGATGGCTCAATGGCGGATGGGGTGTCGGCGCATTCGCGAGCGCGCTTTACGCTCCCGCTTTGATCGCATGGGTGGGTGCGCGCCGTTCGATCGCGCTGGCCATGCTTCTGCTTACGTTTACCATGGCGTTTTCGCCGTTTTCGCCCTGGCTTGCGCTCGCCGTCCTGCTGTATGCGCTGATGGGATCGGCACGCGGCGTCAGCGGCGTCGCCATGAATACCAGCCTGATGGAACAGGTGCCGCAGCATTTCATGGGACGCGTCCAGAACACGTTCTATTTTTTCGGCACGTTCCTCCAGATAGCGCTCGGCCTGAGCGTGGGCTGGGTGGCGTCCAAGATCAGCCTCGCGGCAGGGTTTGCCATCATCGCTGCCGTCTACGCCGTGGCCTTCGGCAGCGCCTGCTGGCCCATCCCAGCAGGGTTTGCCATCATCGCTGCCGTCTACGCCGTGGCCTTCGGCAGCGCCTGCTGGCCCATCCCAGCGCGGAAGGCTGCCGCCGCCGGCGCCGATTAGGGTCTCAGTGTCCACCCCAGACGGGATGCTGTTATTCTTTTTCTTCGAAAAAGGAGACGCATTCATGTTTGAAGACTTAAAGGGCCGCACGGCGGTCGTGTTCGGGGTCGCCAATAAGCGTTCCATCGCCTGGGCAATCGCGCAGGGACTGCACGCCGCCGGCGTAAACCTCGCCATCACCTATCAAAACGAACGCATGGAGATGGAAGCAAAAGACCTGATTTTGTCGCTGCCCGGCGCCGAAGCCTTCATGTGCGACGTTTCGAGTGACGAACAAATCGCGCAGCTCTTCGAGAAACTCAAGGCTCGCTACGGCAAGCTGCACGCTCTTGTCCACAGCGTGGCGTTCGCTCCGGCGGAAGAATTGAAGGGAGATTTCAGCAATACGACCCGCGAGGGCTTTCGCATTGCCCACGACGTCAGCGTCTATTCGTTGATTGCGGTCTCCCGTGCAGCCGTGCCTTTGATGGAAGATGGCGGCAGCATCATCACCATGAGTTACTACGGAGCCGAAAAAGTTGTGCCCCACTATAACGTCATGGCCGTGGCCAAAGCCGCGCTTGAGTGCACAGTGCGTTATCTTGCCGAGGATCTCGGTCGCCGCAAGATCCGGGTCAACGCGATTTCCGCCGGCCCGGTCAAAACGCTGGCCGCGCGCGGCATCTCGGGCTTCGGCGACATGCTCCGCTCCCATGCCGAAAGAGCGCCCCTGGGGCGCAATGTTGAAGTCAGCGAGGTCGGCAACACGGGAGTGTTCCTCGCTTCCGACGCCAGTTCCGGCATCACAGGCGAAGTCATGCACGTCGACTGTGGATACAACATCATGGGATTCTAGGCGGCGCCGATGATGACACTGATTCCTCCTAACGCTTTTGACATCTTTTTGACAATCGCGCGGCGGGGATACGAGGTACCCTTATCAATATGACCACTCGACGGATTCTCTGCCTGTGCGCAGGGGTGCTTTTCCTGCTGACTCCCTGCTTCGCGCACCACATGGCGGTCGTGGTCGATAAAGACAACACCGTCAAAAACCTCACCTCAGCTCAGTTGGGTCGCATGATCAAGGGAGAGGTTAAAAAATGGCCAGACGGCAAGAACGTCGTGCTCGTGCTGCATACTTCGTTGCCCGATGAGATGAACACACTCCAACACTTGAGCAAGATGTCCGAGGCTGACGTGAAAGCGCTGCTTGCCTCGCACAAGGATTCGATCCAGACCGTCAGCTCAGACGCGCAAGTCATCGACGCCGTCGCCTCCACCCCGGGCGCGATCGGCTTCATCGAGGAGCACTCCATCACAGACCGCGTGACCGTCATCAGGGTCGATGGCAAGCTGCCGATGGAGTCTGGCTACCTTCCGCACTAAAGTTGTCGGACCAATCCGCCGATCACATGGCAGGTCTTCACTGCTCCACTGCTCTGATCCCCGCGGTCTGATCGTCGCGGCCTGACCAGACATGCCATGACATCAAAAGCCGCTATCGCCGAAACCTCCCCGTCTTCATCCGGCTTCTGGCGTTCGCTGTTCGACGAGCGCCCAGTCGCACCGCCTCCAGTGGATCCTCTACACTGCGACGCGCCTCGACTCCGTGATGCCGAGATCGCCGCTGTCTATAGTGGGGTCCGCATCGCGGGCGACTTCTATGAATTCCTACGGGTATCGCCATCGCGCATGCTGTTTGTACTGCTGGACATCGCCGGCCTGCGGGCCGATACCAGAGAAATCCTGATCGCGGTGCAGAAGACGTTTCGCGCTGTCGCGCCCGAACTCTTCGCCGGTCAGGATTTCAACGAAACCATGGCTATGATCGAGCTATGCTACGCCATGAACCGTACGATTCTGCTCCGCGGAGTTCGCAATTGCGCCGCATTCATCGGTTGCTATCACGAGGATCTGGACACGGTCTGCTACGCCAACGCCGGCCACACTCCGGCGTTACTGCGCGACAAAACGGGAATCACCCAGCTCACGGCGACCGGCTTGCCTCTCGGCCTGTTCTCACACACAACCCAGAGCGCGAGCGTTTGCCATCTATTGGCTGGTTCGGCTCTTCTGGCCGTTTCGCGCGGGATGGTCGAAGCGAGCCCCGGCCAGTCTCCCACTGAAATGGAATTTGGATTGGACGGAGTCAAACGGAGCCTCGAACAGTCGGTCGCAGTTGGCGCTCGCGAATTGTGCCTGACGGCACTCGAGGCGGCGCGGACCTTCACAGCGAGAACTCCCACACAAAACGATCTGACGACACTAGCTTTGGTCCGCCTAAAGGGGACTTCCTGAGGCCGCGATGTACCAACCCTCCGCCACAAACTGCTCGATCGACCGCTCCTGAATACCTTCCTGCACGCGCAACTCGTCGTTCAGAAAATGGTAGGAGAGGGTTTGGTTTGCGCGGTCCAGGTGGTCGATGCGAATTCTGTTGCCGTCGCGGTCAGCGCAGATCAGGCCGACTTCCACGTCCGCAGCCGTCGCTTTCCTGATCTTCGATTCTCTTTTCAAAAGCATGAACTGATTAGTTGAGAACGTGCGGCCAATGATTCTGAAGCGAAGACCGCTGACTAGTACTTTCCGCGAAATACCGCTTGATTGATGTCCGGCCAGAATTCCTTCAAGGTGTTGAAAACGCCGTCCAGGCCCACTTGCGTTCCCCACCGTTGGTAGGTCTTCACCCAGGGATTGTACTGATGGGGATAATATGTATTGCCAATGCCTGCGGACGCACCGGCGCCAACGATCTCCGACAGGTTAAAGGTACTTCCTCCCGAATTGGTTTTGGTAACAAACAGCCGGCTGACCGCGTACCCAGTCCGTTTAATAAATCCGCCTTTGCCCAGGGTGTAGTATCTCGGGTCTTCTCTCGTCACTGCCGGTACGATCGCCTCCGTCATGTAGTTCTCTATGGCACCGTCGACGAAAACGTGCCAATAGTATTTACCGTAGCCTTCAGCGCCTTGCCCAAAAGACGGCTCCGATTTGCCAGCCATATCGATTCCCGCCAGTGCTGCCACAAGAATGAAATCGGAATAGTCGAATGTATCCTGGGTCGCCAGCCACATTCCTTCCTTGAAAGTTTGTGGTGGTAGCTGCGTACCCGCGCTGACCGCCCGGTAATTGGGGATGATACCCAGGATTCTCTTGGGTTGTTTCCCGAACTGATCGTTGGAGTCTGGCTGGCTCGACTTGGGTGTGGGCGCATCGGGTAGTGACGATTTGCCGTCCGGCGGTTTGGTGTCAGAGGAGTTGCCGTCAGACGACTTGCCATCGGAAGTCGAGCCTGGCTGCGGAGGGTCTTGGGTAAAGAAAGCACCATCATTCGGATCGAGCCGGGCAAATTCTTCTTGTGACTGCCCTCGGGTATCCCTTAAACCCTGTGCTTCCGACAACGCCTGTGCTTGAAGAAGCGAAGCGCCGAACGTAGCTGCCAGGGCCGTCGCCGCACAAAATAAGCGAATTGCCTTCAAATCCTAACCCTCCCGATCCGAATTCATCCCCTCAGCCCAACTTCTTTTTCTGTTTTGGCAGTTACTTGGATTGCCACGACCTGAGTTTGGATGCACCCTTTGGTCGTAGCCAGCTAACCTTGAACGGGAAACCGGGTCAATCAGTGGCCTTTTTTTGCAAATGGCGGTCGTGTCTCTTCTGCAGGTAGAGGTGAACATCCGGCCAAAATTCCTTCAGTTCATTGCCGAAGGCATCCAGGCCCATTTGTGTTCCCCAACCCGAGAGACTCGATGAAAAACTGCGGTCAGAAGCCGGGTAATACGTGGTGGAAATGGCAATTGCCGTCGCGTTGCCGGCAAACTCGGGAATGTTGAACATAGAACCGCCGGAGTCTTTCCGGGTGACGAAAACACGGCTAATGGCATAGCCAAAGCGGTGGACGAATGCCCCTCTGCCCAATCGAAAATAACGGGGATCCGTTTTCAGGATCGTCGGGAAAACGCCGCCGACCATGATATTGCCATCCACCTGGTCGGCAAACGCCGTTCCATATCGCTTCCCATATCCTTCCGCGCCCTGGCCGAAGTCGGGATTGGAATTATCCGCTTGGCGAATGCCTGCAACGACACCCACGATAAAGAATTCGTATGGGTCAAAAGAGCCCTTCGCTGCCATGGCAAACTTTTCCTTCCAGGAGACTGGTGCCGTTTGAGCTTCACCATCGACTGTCAAGTAGTTGGGCATGACGTAAAACATGCGGTCATCTTTCTTCTTCGCATCTTCCTTCTTCTTCGTGTCCTCTTTTTTCGTGCCGTTCTGGATTGTGCTGCTTTGATCCTGAGGCGGACCCTGAGCAGGCGATTGGTCGCTGGCGCTGTCTTGCTTGGGAGCACTGGCCGAGGGCGGCTTCTGGGATTCCGGCGCCGTCTGCGCGCAACTGAAAACAGCGGACGTCAGTTGGTAGCACAAGAGGAGACCTAGGAGGTTGGCAAGTGCCAAACGCGGTTGTTTCAAGTTAAAGTTGTCCCCGATTCGGCAAGTTAAGGGATGCGCACCAACAACTGCGAACGGCGACCGCCGAGTCAGCGAACGACCAACTGAATCCTGCGCTCTGTTTCCCCCACTCTTTCGAGTGTAATTTCGATATCGCGATCCCGCACCAACCGCGGAAACTTCTCTCCCCACTCTATCAGTAAGATGCAGTCGGGAGCGAGCAGGTCATCGATTCCGAGAGTTTCCAGTTCCTTCTCGGTCTCGATGCGGTAAAGGTCGATGTGGTAAAGGGTTACGCGTGGTCCGCGATACTCGTGCACGAGGGTAAACGTGGGACTGGTGACATCCTCGGCGAGAGCCGATTCAAAGCCTTCCGCGATCCCCTTGACCAGCGTCGTCTTCCCTGCGCCCAGGTCGCCGCACAGCAGTATAACCAGAGGGGGACGAAGCTGTGCCGCGAGCTTCTGTCCGAAAGCAATCGTCTCCTCGGGCGAGTGAGTGATGATCTCTGTTGTCGGCACGCCGAGACAGTATAGCGAAGGGCTGCGAGCCCGAGTGCCACTGGAGTGCGAGCAGAAGTCCGCTCACGGCCCGCAACTCGAGGCTCACAGCCTATTCGACTAGAAGCCGGGAGGCGTCTGCAGTTGCTCCGAGACGGGATCCAGAAAACTGCGGTCCAGCGCCGAATCCAGCGCCATGCGCAGTTTGCGATGATCCTCGTCGCCGAGCGCGATAAACCGGAACGGCTGCAGGCAGGCGCTCTGATACTTACGCGTCGGATGCAGCATTTCGGCCATCCCGCAGATGGCGCCTGATCGCGTATGAAACGCGATCTCGACGAAATCGCCGGTGGAAAGCTCATGCTGCAGTTGCAGCAGACCGCCGGTGATCGAAATGGATTGAAGTTTTGCGCGCGCCCGTTGACCGCCTTCGGCCATAACCGCGGCCGCGACCGATCCGTGAAGTTGTACGCGAGGCGAACGCCCTGAGGATTTGGATTGGGGGAAGTGACTCATAGCCAGCCAAACTATGCCATGGCCCGGCCGTTCGGGGCAGATTACGAAAGCGCCTGTACACAGGCGTATGCTTAAAGGCAGGCTCTTGGGTCGACCGGAGGCCCTCGGAACGCCGCTTCCGCGTCTGCGATAATAACGGCAGTAACTTTTCCGCACCGGGCCAAGAGAGTACCTTGGTGCGGCAGGGCATTGATAACGAAAACGATAGCGACAACTATCAAACACAAAGAATCAACAGTAAGAACAGAGCTTCTCTCTACGTGAGGCGTTCACAGACATGGGCAAGGCAATGACTCAGCGGTCAAGGTTAGGGTTTGCGATTGCGGCGGCCTGCGTGCTGGCCGCATTGATGGCAGGCTGCTCGCGAAGTCCGGAGGTCAAGAAGCAGAAATACCTGGAGAGCGGCCAGCGCTACTTCGACAAAGGTCAGTACCAGGAAGCCGCGATTCAGTTCGAAAACGCGATCCAGGTCGATGATCGTTTCGCCGACGCCCACTACAAGCTGGCGCTCACCGCGATGAAGTTGCAGCAATGGCCCGCTGCGTATCAGCACCTGTCGAAAACCATCGAACTCCAGCCCGACAATTATCCGGCTCGCCTTGACTTCGCCAATCTGCTGATCCTGGGGCATCAGTTCAACGACGCCAAAGAGCAACTGGATGTGCTTGCCCAAAAAGAGCCGAACAATCCTGACGTCTTCGTGGCTCGCGCGAATTACAATGCCGGAACTAACAACATCAGCGCCGCCCTGGCCGATTTGCAGCAGGCTCTCAAACTCGATCCAAACCGCTCCGACTCGTACCTGAATCGCGCGGTTCTCGAGGTCCACGGGCAACAGTGGGACGCCGCAGAAGCGGACTTCAAGAAGGCCGTCGAGCTAAGCCCGAAGTCAACCAACGCCATCGCCTCGCTCGGAACCTTCTACCAGAACCGGGGACGCTTCCCTGAGGCCGAACAGCAATTCCGGCACGCCGTCGAAGTCGCGCCCGACGATCCCGATGCCAGACTCGGTCTGGCCAGACTCTATGTGTCTGAGAACAAGCCGGCGCAGGCCGAGGAAGTTCTGCGGCAGGCGAAAAAGGATTTCCCAAATAATTCCGCCGGCTACCGCATGCTGGGCGACTTTTATTACTCCAATGGGCAGATCGACAAAGCTACTACCGAGTATTCGTCCCTCAATCAGGAACATCCCAGAGACCTGGTAGTCAAGAAGAATTACATTCAGCTGCTCATTCTGAAGAACCGAGTCGACGACGCCCGGAAGCTGAATGACGAGATCCTCAAAGCCAAAGCCGATGACGAGGACGCGCAGATTTACAAGGCAGAGATTGAAATTCGTAGCGGCAAGGCCAACGACGCGGTCAACACGCTGCAAGCCGTCCTCAAAAACGACCCCGATCGCGGAGTGGCTCATTACCAGCTCGGCCTTGCATTCGAGCAATTGAACAACAGCAACAGCGCCGAAGCGGAGTGGCGCAACGCGGTTCGTCTCGACCCCGGCAATGTTGAAGCGCACAGAGCCTTGGCAGGAGTAGCCATCCGACGCAGCGATCCGAGCGCGCTGGCCCAGGAGGCCAACCAGATCATCGCTCTGCAACCGGCGGCTCCCGACGGATACCTTTTGCGTGCAGTAGCGGAGATCGACCGCAAACAGTTCGCAACCGCCGACGAATACATCCGCAAGTCGCTCGAACGCGAGCCCAACAATCCCGCCTCATACGTGCAGCTTGGCAACCTGCGCGTGGCGCAAACCCAGTACGCTGAAGCACAAAAGGCCTATCAGCAGGGGCTCGATCTTGACCCGAATTCCTCCGACGCGCTGGGCGGCGTTCTGAACGTCGACCTGATGCAGAAACAACCCGACAAAGCGATTGCCGCGGCCAGGGCTCAGATTGCCAAATATCCGAACAACGCCGGGTTCCACGTTATGCTGGGCTCGCTCCTCGAGAACCAGACGAAGGATTTGGGCGGCGCTGAAACCGAATTCCGCCGCGCGATCGAACTCAACAAGAACAACGTTGCAGCCTGGCTCGGTTTGGGATTGGTACAGCACGAACGCGGCCAGATCGACGCTTCTTTGCAGACCTATCTCGACGGAACCGTAAGCAATCCAAAAGCGATCGACCTCTATTTCCGCGCAGGCAACATCTACGAAGACAAACAGAATTGGGAGCAAGCCAAGCAGATGTATCAGAAATCGCTGGCCGCGGAGCCCGAGAATCCAGTGGTCTCAAACCAGCTGGCCTATGTGCTGCTGCAGCAGGGCGGCAACGTGGACGTGGCGTTCAATATGGCCCAGAGCGCCCATCGGCAAGTCCCCGACAGTCCCAACTTCTCTGACACCTTGGGATGGGCTTTCTATCAGAAAAAGGTCTACACCTCAGCGATCAGTCTCTTCAAAGAGGCTCTAAAGAAAGATCCCGACAACGCTCTCTACAACTGTCACCTGGGTCTCGCCTACGCAAAGAGCGGGCAGGTAAAACTAGCCAAGCAGCAGTTGGATCTGGTCATCAAGAAGAATCCGAACCTCTCCGATGTCGAGGAACTAAAGCGCGCCGTCGCCGAAGCGAAAGGGTAAGAACGAGTTCATCGGCCGCGGCATCCGGAGCGGCGTCGACGCTACGAGCCGCCCGAGTAGATCAACGCCCTGGATAAAAATAATGCTCAAGATAGTAGAGCGCTCCGAACGCAAGCACTAGAGCGATTCCTGAAACCGCCAATGGACGCGTATTCCGCAAACCCTGCTTCCAATCCGCAGTAGCCACAAAAAGCAAAATCATCGGCACCAGCGCCACAATCGACAACTGGAAAATATGCGCGAGTGCGCCTTCATCCGGCAGCGGAGTCTGCGTGTATCCCAGCAGTACCGTAGTCAGCGCAACGAAGGACAAGGCCACAACGACTCGGCTCGTGACGCGATTGATCTGCTGCACAGACATGACGGTCACTCCTTCCCTTAGGAAATACCTTCCACGAACAGGCTTTCCGCGAGTCTAGACTGGCAACTCTTCCTGCAGCCATCCGCCAGTGGGTTCGGGCTTGGGCTCGCTGGCCAGATCGAGGATCAGTTTCTCCAGCACCATCCGTTTGCCGGGAGGATTCGAGCGCAGAGCCAAATCGGCTTTTGCCACCAGCCGGATCGAACGCGTCAGTTCGCGCTTCGATTTGTAACGGCGCGCTTGGCGGATGATATCGTCGGCCGCAAACGGAGGGACGCGAAACCCCTGCCACAGGGCGGCCCACAACATCCGCTGGTCGCGGACGTTGCGTTCCAGGATGACCAGCATCTGACGAAAGGTTTTGGCCAGCATGTAGAGATGTCCGATGGCGGCGTCTTCGCCGTCTCCGCTTGCGAGCAGCCCGTCAAGGACGGCAAGAGCGCGGACGCGATCTTTCGAAGAAATCGCGTCCGTCAATTCATAGAGCGACCGCTGCTTGGCCGCCAGCACCATGGTTTCGACGTCGCCCAGCGTGATTTTCTTTTTTTCGCCGACGTAGAGAATCAGTTTTTCGAGTTCGTTCGAAACCATCATCATGTCGCCGCCGAGAGCGTCGACGAGTTCGCGAGCGCCATCGGCGTCGATTTTGACCTGGCGAGTGACGCAATATTCGCCGATCCAGCGGACGGCTTCGCCTTCTTCGACGCGAGAGAGTTCGACGATGCCACAAAAGGATCCGAGGTCTTCGCGAATTTTCTGATAGCGGTCCTTGTCGGTCATTTCCATACGGCGAGCGTCAGCGGGAATGCTGATGTGGTCGGCGACGAAGACAACGAGCGCGTCGGGATTGGGATTCTTGCAGTAGGACTCGATGGCTCCGATTTTCTCCTCGTTCGATCCGCGGCCAAAAAGAGTCTTCACGCCGCGGACGAAGAAGACCTGAAATGGCGCCATTAGCGAGGGCGTGCGGGCGCGATCGAGTACTTCGTTGAGCGAGGTTTCCGCGAGATCGAATTCGAACAATCCGAAGTCGCGCGAATCTGGAGAGACAAGATGTTCGAGAATGGCATCACGGCAACGCTTGCGGAAGAAGGCTTCGTCACCGACGAGCACATATGCGGGCTTTAGCTTGCGCGATTCCAGTTCGCTGAAGAAGCGGTCGGCTTGGGTGAAGGCGCGCATCCGTTCACTACTTTAACATCACGAGAATTCCCGAAGCAGTATCAAGGTGCAGTATGAACGCAGCAGCCGCAAGCAGGTCCTTTCTTTTTGGCTGCGCTCAACATCAGCATGACAAGATCAAGAGAGTGAGGATCAGTACGCCTCCAATATGTTCGCCACCAGCGTGCGCGCGAAATCCCGCGAGAGGCGATCGACCGCTGGCGAGTCCTCTTGAAAGAAACTCGGGAGATCGCGCGAGATTTCGTACTGTTCATGGAACAGATAGGAAGGATTGTCGAAGAGCACTTTGCCCTGACGGTCGGTGAGCTTCACCTGGATGCTGACGGTGATGAGTGCGCTCGCCGCGCGTCCGGTTTGCGAGTCGTAGGCGAGTGGAGTCGCAGAGGCAGATAGAACGGTTGCTTTCAGAGTGGCATCCGCATCTGCGTGGGCATCGTGGATGACGTGATATTGAGTGCGCGCGTCGAATTCGCGGACGACCGCATCGGTCAGTAACTGCTCGACGCGGAACGTCTGACTCTGACTGACAAAGCCGGGGATCGCGATCGTGCGGATATTCTGCGGCAGTTGGACCGAGCTTCCAACGGTGTGGTAACCACATCCAAGGCTAGATAGGCCGAGCGCGAGCGTGAATCCGGCTGTCGCGAGCCGCGTCGAAACTGACTTCGTCAACGCCACAGTCATTGCCACAATCATTGAATCTGGCCCCGCGGGCGCGATGTGGTCATGGTCTCGGCGCATTCTACGGCGGTCAACGCGGCGATGCGCAGGTTGTCGGTCGTAGCCCAGAGCCAGATGCCATTCTTGTGACTCGGGTCAGCCGGGAGGGCGACTTGAATGTCTCCCTGGCCGGCGGCGCTCACGTTCGTCGGCGATTCGTCGGGGGCGGAGCTGACAACCACGTGCTCTCCCGAGAGAGCCTGCGAAAGATCCGGGATCGCGACCGGCGACGCCGTCTCAAGGTAGATCGAGAAACCATGTCCGTGGAAAACGGGGGCTTGCAGCACTTGCAGAGCCGGTTCGACCGCCCCGCGCGCGATTTGACTGTAGTGTTGGCGGATTCGCTGCGACACGGCTTCTAGCGCGAGATGAGAGCGATGTCCGTAGCGGGCGACCATGTTGAACGCAACTTGAATATCGAAGACGTTCTTCGGCAGTTCCTGGAAGGAGAGCAGATTCACGGTCTGCTCGTGGAGTTCGTCCATCGCCTTTTGGCCGTTTTCGGACGCTGGTTCGAATACGGTTGCTGCTATGCTGCGGATTTTGGCAGCCTTTTCGGCACGCAGGGCGAGCAACGCCAGGACCGTCGCCGCTGGATGAGCGATGACGACGGGACCGGGCTGTAGTTCAGGCGCAACCGGATGGCCGGTCTGACGCTCAATCCAAGGCGAACGGACGGATGCTCCGGCTTCGGCGTCGTTGTCGAGTGCGTAAGAGAGGTCGACGATGGTGTTGCCCAGATCGCGCGCGGCTTTCCAGTTATTGCGTGTCGACCGCTGGTCTGAGGCGAAGAAGGTGAAGTCGACCCGCTCGAACTGGTCCGAGCGAACGCTCTGCACGAAACTCATCTCATCGCCCACGGCTTCCAGTTGTCCGAGAGATTCATCGTCGTCGAGCAGGCGAACGTCGACGGCGGGGAAATTGCGTTCGCGCAAGATCTCAGCAACCTCTTTTCCCTTGAGAGAAGCAGCGCCGACAATGGCGACGCGATAGAGGTTTGTGCCGCGCAGGTCGGCTTGCGAGCTGGCGGACTTGGAGACGGTCTTCGGCAGATTACTCATTGAGTCTGAGATGCCTCACGGTAGGCTGGAGGTGCAGGAGGGTTCTTGCGGTGGAAAATCCATTGCAGACGCCAGAGGACTCCGGAAGCCATGTAGAGGATCGCGATAACGAACAGCGCTGGGCGCGAATAGTACCAGATCGATGCGAACAATAAGGCGATCACGAGAATCAGGCGGAAGGGATGACGCGAGCGGAAATCGATGTCTTTGAAGCTGTAGAACCGCCACGTGCTCACCATCAGATAGCCGACGACGACGACCATCATCATCCAGCTCATGGATGTGATCCACGAAGTGATCGGCGCGCCAGCGGAATAGTGGACGATGGCGGCAATGACGCCCGCGCCGGCAGGAATCGGCATGCCAACGAAATACTTCTTGCCGGGACGCCCTGGATTTGAGGGTTGCGGATTCTTGGCGATGTTGAAGCGGGCAAGCCGGCTCGCTCCGGCCATAAGAAAGGCGAAACAGGCGATCGATCCGAGCTCGGTAATCTTCTTATGCAGATCGGGACTCATGTCCGCTGAGGGCAGAAGATGGAATCCCCACATCCAGGCGAGCAGCGCGGGAGCGACTCCGAAAGTGATGACGTCGGCGAGCGAGTCGAGTTCGCGGCCGAAATCGCTGTCAGTGCGGGTCATGCGCGCGATCCGGCCGTCGAGGCCGTCGAATAAAACGGCGAAGCCGATGGCCATCGCGGCGTAATCCAGGTGGCGAGCTTCGCCGTAGACTCCGTGAACGGTTTCGAGAATGGCGTAGAAACCCGCCGCGATGTTCGCGGTGGTGAAGAGCGAGGGCAGGATGTACATACCCTTGCGCAGTCTTCCGCGGGGACGGTCCGTTTCGCGACGCTGCGGCGTTAGATCTTCCATATTTTTCGCTCTGGCGTATTAACGAGCTTCCCGCTTTTCTCCCGCACCAACAGCGACGGGCGGCGCAATCGATGACGCAACCGGCAAGAGGGCAAGCACGGTGGATCCGCCCTTGACGCGATCGCCGAGCTTCACTTGGATCGCGGCGTCGCGATCAAACAGCACATCGACGCGAGAGCCGAACTTGATCAGCCCGACGCGCTGGCCGCGAGCCACAGAGTCTCCAACTTTGAAATTGAAAATGATGCGGCGTGCGATCAGGCCGGCGATCTGCTTGAAGATCACGGTGCGTCCTTCGCCTTCAACCGTGACTACGTTCTGTTCGTTCTCTTCCGCCGAATTCGCCGCCATAGCGTTGACGAACTTGCCGCGCTGATAACGCACGTCGCGAATCACGCCCGTGATCGGCGAACGGTTCACGTGCACATTGAACACACTGAGGAAGATGCTGATGCGGCTCCGCGAGACGCCATCCGCGTTCACCACTGAAACGTCGGTGACCTTGCCATCGCCGGGCGAAACCACCGCTCCGGGTTGAGCCGGAATCTGGCGCTCGGGATCGCGGAAAAACTGAAGAAAGAAGACTGCCAGCAGCAAGACTGGAACGGCGTAAGGCCACGCAGCGAGCCACGCGATCACGCCCGCAGCGACGAGGCAGCCGATACCGTAGAAATAGCCGTCACGAACCATAGGAATTCAGAACGATTATAGAGCGAGGCTGCGGCATTCTACATAACTGCAATAAAAAAAGGCGCTTAGAAGCGCCGATCATGAGGACATGGATCAACCGGGGGACCGCTCAGGTGTTGCTCGCCAGTCACGGTTCGCCGACGAACTTCAGGCGGACTGACGATGAACTTGCAGTTCCAGATACTGCATCTGGTCTTTGAGGCGCAGCTTTAGTTTCTTGAGCCGCACTTCTTCCAGCTTTTCGTCGTCTGTCAGATATCGTTTTTCGGTGAGGGATTCGAGGCGTTGGGAGTATTGCGAGTGCTCCTGAACCAGGCGTTGGAACTCGTCGTGGCCGGTCAGGAGTGGGTCTCGGGGAGTCAGCATCCTTGGCTAGACCTCCTGCTCAATTGTTACTACGCGGTTACAAAATAGCACAGGAATCGGTAGGCGTTCAATGAGATTTCATAGGAGATTTCCACCGTTTGGGGGATGGCTTCGGAGGTACTGCGGAGGTGCGACAATGCACCCTAAATGGTGCTAAGTCCTTTCCCTTCCCATCAGGAATTTAACTTCAACGAGTACATAATCGCATCATCCAAAGGGCTTGTGTAGTAAGCCTTTCGACGGCCCGTCTCGCGGAATCCGTGCTTTTCGTACAAGCGGCGGGCTACGAGATTCGATTCGCGGACTTCGAGAAAAATGGCGGAAGCTGCGTCGCTCCGAGCTCGCCCGATTAACTCGCCGATGAGCGCATCGGCGATACCGCGCCGCCGCTCGGCGGGAGCCACGACCACGTTTTCGATCTCCCACTCGCCTGCCACGGCTTTTGCACAGACGAAACCGCTGATCAATCCGGTGGTCAAACCAACAATGCCGCTTGCATGCTCGACCGCAAAGACAAAGACGAAAACGAAACCTTCGGCAATTAGTTTGTTGTATTGCTCAGGAGTCCAGTGGGACGCGCCAGGCGACTGCCGCTCCATTTCCAATAGCGCGGGCACGTCACTCAGCCGGGCGTTGCGAATGGAGACATTCATGTTTGGTCGATCATTTTTGCTCGAGAACGCAAATCTCAAGGCTTGGAGAAAATTTCTGCATCGGAATGCCGCATGTAGTTGGCTTCGAGATCATCGGGAGAAACTGTTTCGCCCCGTTCAAAGCGCGCCCAACCTAAGCGGGCGATCACGCCGGCGTTCGGATACTCGACTTGCTCCACTACGACTCCCGCGGCCCGAAGCGCATCAGCCAACGCCAGATCGGGCGTCGCGATCGACCTGCCTTCGGCGGTTGCGTTTGCAGCCGTGGCAAGCAACTCTTCCCTGCTCAACAGGCGTTCGCTGACGACGCGGCTGCTCTGAATCCCGTCGCCGAAGATCTCGTAGTCGCCGACGTAGGCGTCGCCGCGACCCGCGTTAAGCGCTGCAACGATACGGCCTCGCTTGGCGGCGGTCTGTGCTACCGCTTCCAGAAGTGAGAGTGCAACGATCGGTTTTTGCAGCGCCTCTGCCAGCCCTTTGATAGCGGCCAGGCCGACGCGGAGTCCGGTGAATGAACCTGGACCGTTCACCACCGCAAATACTCCGAGATCGCGTTTGTTATGTCCGTGCTTTTCGAGCGACGCGGCGATCTGCGGAACCAGTTGCGCGGAAAATGCGCCGCCGTCGAGAGGGACGACTTCCAGTACAGCAATTTCTTTCTCGCCCGGCGTCGCGAAGGCCAGAGCGAGGCTCCCATTTTTTCCGGAAGTGTCGACCGCAAGGAGAAGCATTTCAGCCCAAAATAAGACGATCAGTGATTCGCTTCCACCAGTTCCAGCAACACGCCTGCCGTGCTCTGCGGGTGGACGAATACGTAGCGGTGGCCGCCGGCTCCGGTCTTGATTTCGTTGGAGACGAGGCGCACTCCGTCGCTCTTTAACTTTGCGACGGCTGCCTCCAGATCTGGCACACGCATACAAATGTGGTGCAGCCCTTCGCCGCGCTTGGCGATGTACCTTGCGATCGTCGAATCGTCGGAAGTCGCTTCGAGCAACTCCAAACGGCTCTCGCCCACAGGCACCATGACCAGCCGAACTTTTTCGTGCTCCACAACTTCCTCTGGAGAAACGTTCAGCCCCAGCTTCTCGTAAATGGATTTAGCCGCGGAGAGAGACTTCACGGCAATACCCAGATGATCGATGCTGAATTCCATATGTTTCTCTTCCGAATCTACTTGGGATCGACGCCGCGCACAATCTCTTCCACCAGAGAATAGGGATCGCGTTTGTGCTCGGCAATCTCGGCGGCGTAGCGTTCGAGACTCCCTCCGTCCAATTGGACACGTGCCTTTTCTAACATGGCATCGCGCAGCATCTCGATCACCCGCTCCTGCCAGTTGTGGACATTTTTTTTGAACGCCAGGTTTTCTTTTTTCAAATATGACTCGTAACTTGCGATCGCATCCGCCAACTCTGTCGTTCCCACGCCCTCGCTGGCGACGGTCTTGACGATCGGAGGCGTCCAGTGCTCGTTCGAATGGCGCGTTGCCAACGATTGCATGGCGCGGATCTCGCGCTCGACGCGCTCAGCCCCGGGATGGTCGCTCTTGTTGATCACGAAGATGTCGGCGATTTCCATAATGCCGGCTTTGATCGTCTGCACATCGTCTCCCATGCCGGGGACGAGGATCACGACCGTGACGTCGGCGAGGCGCACGATATCGACTTCGTCCTGCCCGACTCCAACGGTCTCGATCATCACAATGTCACGCCCGGACGCGTCGAGAACGGTCGTCGCGTCGGCCGTCGCGCGAGCAAGGCCGCCGAGCGATCCGCGCGTGGCCATGCTGCGGATGTAAATTCCGGGGTCGGCGTGGTGATCCTGCATCCGGATCCTATCGCCGAGGATCGCTCCGCCAGTGTAGGGACTGGTGGGATCGACAGCGATGATGCCCACAGTTTGATTCTGTTTGCGGTAGTGCTTGGCGAGCTGATCAACCAATGTACTCTTGCCGGCTCCGGGAGCTCCGGTCAAGCCGATGACTCGCGCCTTGCCGGTGTGCGGGAAAAGCGCTTTCAACAATTCGGACCAGCCGGTCGCGCGGTTCTCAACCGTCGAGATGGCGCGGGCCAACGCTCGAGGATCACCGGAGCGAAGCTTTGCGATCCAATCTTGGTCAGCGATGTTCAAGCACTCAAGTGTAAAGCAGCGCTGAGACGAGCGGGAACCAAAACCTCTCGCCGTAGAGCGCACAGGAAACCTCAGCGACCGCTTACCATCAGGTTCGACACCTGCTTGACCACTGGCTCTAACGAATTGCCGCCACCGCAAATGCCACGCAGACGCAGAATCCGATATCCGTCGACGCAGAGGATCACCACCATGACGACGATGGCCCAGGGGAGCATTTTCGCCATCCACAGGTTGATGAAGTTGGTCAGCACGAGTGCCTTCGCTGCCGACAATCCTGGGGCGGCGATACCAACAAGCGCCTGCGCTTTCAACAACCAACAAATGAGTCCCGCTCCGGCGGCATCGAAGAGCAAGCGCAGCGTGGCGCGTCGCACTGTCCAGTAGGGACGGAACAGATTCATGGCGGCGAGAGCGACATTTGCAGCGGCCACCAGGAGAAGACTCCAGAAAAAGAATCGCCATACCGGAGCCAGAGTGACTTCCACTCCGCCAAGGCCGAGTCTGTGCAAACCGATCTTGCCCAGATCGGTGGACTGCGGCCAGAATGCGCCGGCGAACCAGATGTTGAAGATCACGGCCATTGCGATCTCGGTTAGCGCACCAAAACGCGATATCCGGTTCGGATCGCGCAAGGGCGGCAGTTTGCGGGGATTCCACGTATTCAGTTCCAGCTTGACGCCACTTCTCTCAAATATCGCGAAGGCAAGCGTTGTAAAGAATACGAAAAACACTACGGTCGCCCACAAGTTCTCCATATGCAGATAGCCGCGGTGCACTGGATCGATCAACAGGAACGCCAGCCATATGAGAATCCGCGGTACGATGCAGCCGATCAGCAAGACTCCCAGCACAAATCGATAGATGGGAAATAACGCCGGTCCGATCAAGAATTGTTGTGGCCGATAGCGCAATGCCACCGTCATCGGCGAACCGCAGCGATTCAAGATCTCCTCCACTTCCGCGTCCGTCAGCTTGCGGCCCAGTTCGGACTCCTTGTCTTCAATCTGCGAGCGGAGGTCCTCCGATAATTCCGCAATGATGTCTTGACGCTGCCGTTTGGGCAGCCAGAATTCGACGGCTTGAAGATAACGATCGAGTAGTTCCATGTTCAGCTCCTCGCAGAATCCATTTACAAAATTTCCTTTAACGACGCATTAATCCTTTGCCACTCCGCACCAAGCTGTTTCAGCATGAGTTTGCCCTCGGGCGAAAGACGGTAGAAACGCTTGTTCCGCTTCTCTTCTTCGCGCCAGACGCTGGTCAGCAGGCCCTGACTTTCGAGCCGGCGGAGGAGCGGATAGAGCGTGCCTTCGTCGATATCCAGGCCTTGTTCGGCAAGAGCCTTGCGCAGCGTGTATCCGTAGCGCTCGGTTCTAAGCTGCGACAGCACAGCCAGACTCAGGCAGCCGCGGCGCAGTTCGAGACGAAGGTTTTCGAAAAGATCGTGATTTCCATTACTCTGCGACATACAGTGTACGGCACACACTGTATGCTACACAGTATAGGATGTCAAGGGGAGTCTTTGCGGTGGGAATTTTTTTGTGGAAAAGTCGCTCTTAGTCCTTCAGCAACTGCCGCGCGATTACCAGACGCTGAATTTCGCTGGTACCTTCGCCAATCGTGCACAGCTTCACATCCCGGTAGAACTTCTCCGCGGGATAGTCTTTGATGAAGCCGTAGCCGCCATGAATCTGAACGCCTTCGTTGGCGCATTTCACGGCGACCTCGCTCGCATACAGCTTGGCCATCGAGGATTCGAGCGTTGTCTTCATGCCAGCATCTTTCATAGCGGCGGCCCGGAGAGTCAGAAGTTTGGCGGCTTCGATTTCGGTGGCCATGTCGGCGAGTTTCCATTGGATGGCCTGGAATTCCGAGATCGGCTTGCCGAACTGTTGACGCTCTTTCGAGTATTTCAACGCCGCCCCGTACGCGCCCTGGGCCATCCCGAGAGAAAGGGCTGCGATGGAGATACGTCCACCATCCAGAACGCGCATGGCATCGATGAAGCCGCCGCCTTCCTTGCCGAGAAGATTCTCGTCGGGGACGAAGCAGTCTTCGAAAATAAGTTCGGCGGTGTCGCTGGCGCGCAGGCCTAATTTGTTTTCTTTTTTCCCCGGACGAAATCCTTTCGCACCTTTCTCAACTACGAACGCAGACAGCCCGTGGGTGTGCGCGGCGCGATCGGTGATGGCGAGGACTACCGCGACGTCGGCGTAGTGGCCGTTGGTGATGAAGGTCTTGGTGCCGTTCAGGACCCATCCGCCCTTGGCGCGCGCGGCGGTCATCCGTGCGCTGCCCGCATCCGATCCCGAGGAAGGTTCGGTCAAACCCCAGGCGCCGATGTAGTCGCCGGTCGCGAGTTTCGTCACATATTTCTTTTTCTGCGACTCGTTGCCAGCCACATAGATGTGGTTCGAGCAGAGCGACGTGTGAGCGGCCACGATGATGCCGACGGATCCGTCCACGCGAGAAAGCTCTTCGATGGCGGTAACGTACTCGACGTAGCCCATGCCGGCCCCACCGTATTCGGAGGGAAAGATCATGCCGAGCAGGCCGAGTTTGCCCAACTCTTTGATCGTCGCCAGCGGGAATTCGCTGGCTTCATCCCACTTCATGACATTGGGCGCGATCTCCCGTTCAGCGAAATCGCGTACTGTCTTTTTGAGCTGCAGTTGCTCTTCGTTGAGTTGGAAATCCAAAGATCCTCCGCTCGGAGTGTTGCCGTTAAATTGCGATTGGGAGACCGCGCGCGGGGATGGCGCAAAACTGACGCCCAACTTTTTATTTAAGCACGCGACGGCTCATTGAGCGAAATCCTCGAACCGACCGGTTGGGATGCGAGCTAACCTATGAAACACCGTCTGGAATGGCCAAGAAAGAGAACCTTAGTAACGGGCGAGCCTTAATCAACGCCTGCCAGAACAGTGAAAATAAGCCGCCGATTCATGAAAATGCAACGATCCAGCGGACACGATCACTATTATTGAGGAGAACTGAACGGTAGTGGCTATCTTGTGGGGGATAGGTCCGTCTCAATGGTCGTGGGCAACGTCGCGAAGCGCAGAACCCCTTTATTTCGAGTACCGTTTCCGGCATCTCCATTGCTTTGCCGAATGGGGTTTCCGGGTTATACTTCCGAGATTGCCGGAGTGCCGGGTTCTCGACTTCCCCACGACAACCTGATGCGACCGTTGCCTTGTAGAACTGAGGCGCGATCCCCCGCTGGCTCTCCGAACCCGGGCCTTTCCAATGGATGAGCGCGACCGCAGGGGCAAAGATTCCGATAGCCCGACCATGCCGGGTACCCGTCTGCCTGAAGATGCCATCGGCGCTGCGGCGCTGACACCTCCTCCACTTTCGAATGCTCCTGTTTCCGACGCCGCCACCCTACCGCACGGGACGCCGATTCCGGGCGCAACCCAGGCGTTACCCTACATTCGGCAGGCCGCAGCCGGATCGCATTCGACCGGGGCTCCCTCGGCGCAAAGCATCTCGGCCTTCAACAGTTTGCTACCGGGCGTGCTTTTCGGGGGACGATACGAAATCCTTGGCGTGCTCGGTCAGGGCGGCATGGGTGCCGTCTATCAGGCTCGCGACCGCGAACTCGACCGGATGATCGCGCTAAAGGTGATTCGTCCGGAGTTGGCAACGGACCCGGCCATTCTGTTGCGATTCAAGCAAGAGCTCATCCTTTCGCGCAACATCACCCATAAGAACGTGGTCCGCATTTTTGATCTGGGCGAGGCCGACGGCATCCGCTTTATTTCGATGGAGTACGTCGACGGCGAGGACCTGCGCACGCTGTTGCGCCGGCAGGGGAAGTTCTCGCACAAAGACGCCATCTCCGTCATCGAGCAGGTGTGCCGCGCGCTCGATGCGGCCCATTCCGAGGGAGTCATCCACCGCGACCTGAAGCCGCAGAACATCATGCGCGACAAGCACGGGCGCATCGTCGTAATGGATTTTGGACTGGCCCGTTCGCTCGGCGAAACCGGGATGACCCAGACGGGGGCGATCGTCGGGACGCTCGAGTACATGTCGCCCGAGCAGGCTCTCGGGACGACGCTCGACCAGCGCTCTGACATCTTCAGCGTGGGACTGATCTTTTATGAGTTACTGACGGGGAAAGCTCCCTACGAGGCCGACACGGCCATTGCGAGCCTAATGAAGCGTACGCGCGAGGAGGCACGTTCCGCTTCCGAGGTTGACGCTTCTATCCCGCGGTCGCTGAGCGCCATCGTTTCGCGCTGCCTCGAGCGGGAACCGGCCAACCGCTACCACTCCGCGGTCGAACTGCTGCAGCAGCTGACGACATGGGAAGCCAACCCCAACATCAGCGCCGAAACCTTGTCGAAGATGATCGCGCATCCCATCATTCGCCGATCCCGGTTCAGTCTTGATCTGCCCGGGAAAAGTTGGATGTGGATCGCCGGTGCCGTGCTCGTCGTCGCACTGGCAACTCTTGCCGGTCGCACCGTTTTGAATCGCACGGCGACGGCTCCTGGCACGATCGTGGAGGGCATTCCGTCGCTGAAGCAGGGAAAGTATGTAGCCATTCTGCCGCTGCGAAGGGAGGGCGACGAAAAGGCCCTCGGCTACGTGGCAGACGGCATCCAGGAGGCCTTGGCGGCCAAGCTGTTTCAGTTGAAGGAAGTCCACCTGGCGTCATCAGACGCGGTGGATGCGGCCACTGCAAAGAATTTGCCCGTCTCCAAACTGGCCCGTGAATTGGGCGTGAACCTGATTTTGCAGGGCATTGTGCAAGGCAATAGCGAGAAGCTGGGCATCGTGCTCAATCTGCAGGATGCCGCCACAGGAAAGCGCCTTTGGAGCAACGAATTTTCTGGTTCCCCCGGAGATCTGCTCGCTCTTGAAGATCAGATCTACGGGGATGTCTCCACCGCTCTGGCGTTGAAGCCCACCGAGGAGGAGCAGGCACGCCTGGGCGCGCATCCCACGCAGAACGTGAAGGCCTACGATCTGTATCTGCAGGGGCGGAACATTTTGCGTAACGGCCACACGCCGGAAACTTACAAGAAGGCGGTCGATCTATTCGATCAAGCGATCGAAAAGGACTCCACTTTCGCACTGGCGTATACCGGGCTTGCCGACTCCAGTTTGCGCATGTACGGCGAGACCAAGGATGGAGTTTGGGCGCAAAAGGCCACACTAGCGGCTCAGCAGGCGGAACGGCTGTCCAACAATTTGCCGGAAGTGCATATGTCGCTCGGCAGCGTCTATTCCATGACCGGAAAATATACAGAGGCGGTCACTGAATTAAAACGAGCGCTCGAACTGGCCCCGAACTCGGACGAAGCGTACCGAAACCTAGGCGACGCCTACAGTCAGAGCGGGCAGAGCGACGAGGCCATCGCTGCGTTCCAGAAAGCGGTCGCTGCGAACTCTTACTATTGGACGAATCACAACGCGCTCGGCAACGCCTATTTCAATCTCGGCGACAACACCAGAGCCCTTCCTGAATTTCAAAAGGTGATTGACATCGCCGCCGACAGTCCCATCGGTTATGAGGGAATCGGCAATGTGTATTTGCGGGAGGGTAAGTGGGGCGAGGCGATTCCTCAGTATCAGAAGGCGCTCTCGCTCGCTCCCGATGCCCCAACCTATTCGAATCTCGGAACAGCCTACTTCTGGTTGAAGAACTACGATCAGGCGACCATGATGTATGAGAAGGCCGTCGCCATGACCCCGAACGACGAACAATACCTCGGCAATCTTGGCGACTCCTACCGCTGGTCCGGCTTTTCTGACAGGGCCGTGGAGTCCTATGGCAAGGCGATCTCAGTCGCGTTTCAACAGCTGCAGGTGAATCCGCGCTCGGCGTCGATCATGGGAGACCTTGGCCTGCTCTACGCAAAAAAGGGTGATGCAGCCAACGCGCTGCAATACACGAGCCAGGCTCGCTCGATTAGCCCAGATGATGTGCAATTGATGTATTCAGAAGCCCAGGTGAAGACGTTGATCGGCAAACCGGAAGAAGCGCTGAAGTCGCTGCGATTGGCGCTGGAGAAGGGGTACTCTGCGCAGGAGGCCTGGAGCGATCCCGAACTCCAGAAGCTCCAGGCCCTGCCGCAGTTTTCTCAGTTAGTGAAGCAGTACACGAAGAAATAAACTGCTGGAACTTACGACCGTAAGCGGCTCAGCAATTGCTTGCGACGCGAAATCAGCGCGCCAAGTCCCGTCACCATCAAAGCCACTGTCCCCGGTTCCGGAGCTGCGCTGGCGTGACCCGAAAAACCGGTTCCGCCCGGCCAGCAACTGTTGCCAACACAGGAAAACTGAATGACGAAGCTCTGACCGTTCAGGATGCCGTTGCGCGGATTCGTCCCGCCCCTGACGCCCGACAGAATAATTTCCACCGAACCGTTTTGCAGCGTCTTGGTCGAGCAGTTCAAAAACTCCGTTTGAACGCAGCTGATATCGGCCGCGGGAACGCCATTTTCGACCAGCGTCAACGAAGTCCAGTTCTTCCCGCTATCGTTGGTGAAAAACACCTGGCCGGTGCCAAACTTGGGAACGCTAAAGTTGAAATTGAAACCGACATCGGTGCAACCGGCAGGCGGGCAAGTCTCCAAAGGACCGTTGCCACCATTGACGCCGTGAATGACGATCTTTGGATCGTGGATTCCATCGGCGAAAGCCAACACCGATCCAACGACCAGCAGCATGACGACTGCACAAATCTGAGAAATTTTCATCGAAGTTTTTCCTGTTCGCCTCAAGAAATATTGCTGGGTTATTTTTCCCAGCTTAGGGGAGTGCCGCGAGGTTAGCTCCTGAAACGGTGCGGGTCAAGGGGAAAGCTGTGCATAACAATAAAATATTAAGGAAGCGTGCAAACTGTTGCGCACAACAAGTTGAACTGTGCAAGCTTCTGCATGTTTCCTATTTTCGGATCGCAGAACATTGCGCATTTCACAAAAAAAGCCGGAGCTCGAAAGCTCCGGCTGTCCAGTTGGTGTGTGCCCGGATAAAACCTTTTTTAGGCGCTTCGGCGCGGACGCACCGTCAAATCGCGGACCTGCGCGAGAATGCTCGACATCTGCATTCCGCTCAGTTGCGACAGGAACGGCATCACCTCAGCGACAAACTGATCTTCCATCAACTCGCGAACTTCTTCCTGGCGGTTGCGCTCTCCACCGGAAAGCAAATCCGGAACGCTGACTTCGAGTGCTCGTGCAAGACGTTCCAGTGACGAGAGAGTGGGAGTCGCTTTTTCATTTTCGATTTTCGAGACGTACGTTCGCGGTACGGACATGCGCAACGCCAATTGGCGCTGACTCAATCCATTCCGGAGCCGTAGCGATCGAATCGAGTACGCCAATTTCAGATGCCCTCGTCCGCTGGAATGGACGTTCATAGGCACCATCTCGGGCGCGGGAGTCATGGCGGCAATCTCGGCCTCGTCCTCATCCAATGAAAGATGACAACGGCGGCAAAGACTATTGCTTGTGCGGAATTGCACTAAAAGACAGCGGTCGCATCGAACAACTTCCCGTGAGTCCACGGGGGTAAGTGTGGTTGCCATTCAGGTTTTGCGAGTGCCAGAGCGGGCTACTCTCAAAGCCAACTACAACGTAATGTCAGGTATCGAACCTGTGGAAGTCAAGACAAAACTCAGAAAAACAAACCCCTATTAGGACGCACACAGACGCGGACGTATAAAATCGGTCGAAAACGTGGGGAAAGCATGGAGAAAAATGGAGAAAGCATGAATCCGCGCGAGGCTGCCTGGTGTTTACTAACTGAGTTCACTCAGTCCGAAAGTTTATTGAAACATGCGCTGGCGGTCGAAGCCTGCATGCGCGCCTACGCTCGCAAAGCTAGAGCCGACGAGGAATTGTGGGGGACGGTCGGCCTTCTCCATGACTTCGATTACGAAAAATACCCGACCGCGGAAGAACATCCGTTCCGCGGCTCCGAGATCCTGAAAGAGCGGGGATACTCCGAAGAAGTGCGCCGCGCCATCTTGTCACATGCCGAGTACAGTGGCGTGGCGCGCATCTCGCCGATGGAAAAAACTCTATTTGCGTGCGATGAACTGGCCGGATTCATTACGGCCTGCGCTTTGGTCAAGCCGGGGAAGTCGCTGGCGGAAGTCGAGGCCAAGTCTGTCCGAAAGAAAATGAAAGATAAGGCCTTCGCCCGCAGCGTGCACCGCGAAGACATTATCTCGGGCGCGGCCGATCTAGGGATCGATCTCGAAGAGCACATCGCTTTCTGCATCGATGCCATGAAGACAATCGCGAACCAACTGGGTCTCGAAGGTTCATAAAAATACCCTGCCATCGGGGTCGATGGCAGGGTGGGTTTTCAGAGATAGATCCGAAGTTATTGGGCAAAGAAGAAGTCGGCGAACGCCTGCGCGTTCGGACTTCCCACCCCGGTTACGTTATCCCAGCCCGTCGCTGTTTTTAGAGAAGAATCCGTGCCGAATGAGATCACCAGTTCCGTATCTTGCAACTGGTAGTAGTCCCACAGGGCGCTGAAGAACTCGCCCCTTGGTTGGCCGGCAAGTTTTGTGGCTGAGTATCTGGTCGTTCCCGTGGAGGTCTGAATCGACCCGGTCACGTTCGTCGCCGAGGTCACGGGAACGATATCGTAAACAGCTCCCGCCGGCAGCGTGTAGAGATAAGGCGCGGCCTGGCCGAGTTCCGTTCCACCTCCGGCCAAAGATTCTTGATTAGCAATCGCCCACAGCGCCGAGAACATCGGAGTAGCCAGGCTCGTGCCACCATACACCTGCCATACCTGTTCTGGAATTTGGCCCGGAACACTGATCAGAATCGCAACACCGGTGTAGGGATCGGCCAGCCATGACACGTCCGGGAGCTGGCGATATTTTCCTTTCACCGCCTTCTGGAATGCCGGCTTCAAGAAGCCCCCAGTGCAAACGGGCGGGCGGAAGCGAGTATTCTTTGTGACGCATTCGCTTTCGCCGCCTCCGGCACCGCCGAAAAATCCGCTTTGCGGCGGATTGTAGACCGTACCTTCCTCGGTCAAAAGCGTGCCGTTGTTTCCCCAACCCGACTGCCAAGCGATCGAGTTGTCAGAATTCAGCGCCAAAGATACACCTCCAACTGCCGTGGACCACGGAGAGTCTGCGGGAGCGCTGACCGTTGTGCGGATCGTCTGGAGTTGGTAGTCACCGTAGTCTCCCGACGCGAAGTTGAAGGAGATTCCCACCGAGGCGCCAAGCTCTGAAATCAGGTTCTCCGTATCCAGTTCCGTCGTCGCGGTGTACAACTCGGTCGAAGCATAACTACCCGAGAGCACGTTGCCGAGACCATAGTTCGCAACGTCGAACTCGGCCTCGTCTACATCCTGGAAGTCGGCCGACGGAGGAACGACCAGGTTGATGCTGGCGCCGGGTGCAATGGCATGCGCCCACTCCACGTCGAGGTTGATTTCCACCTGGTCATAAGCAATACACTGACTGGGCGCGGTGTAGGTGATGGCAAAGTTAGCGGAAGTTAGTTTCGGCAGCCCGAACTTGGCCGAAAATCGGTTGGCGTCGCTCTGAATTGTGAAGGAACCGCACCAATCGACGATGGCAATCGTCTGGCCTGTACCGTCGTATCCCTCGTGATACAAGCCTGTGAGGTTATACGCAGTCTGGATTGCCGGCGGAGTGTAGGCGCAACCCGGATCGGTTTGGGTCTGCAGATTCAGTTTATTCCCCGTGTAAGTCCCGATCGGCAACTCACCGTCGCTGTTGGTCGAAAAGGTAAGCGTCTCCGTGCCTGGGAAACATTGTGACGAGAAAAAATCCGGACTATTTACGGGTGCGGTTTTCGCTGCGTCCGCACTGGACTTGCCGCCGAAACCAGCAGGACGTGCGACCAAAGTATGCTCGAACTGAGCCGAGTCGAGTCCGGATACGGCTCTCACCAGCGGACCTGCAGCTCCCTCTACGTAAGGGTCGCCGGCATTAGCGCGGATGATTTTATTTTCTACCTGATAATTGTTGAGTTGAACCTGGAACGCTTTCTGCACATCTGCGACTGTGCCGCGCGCTCTTACGTAGAAGTTGTTCGGACCCGTCTTCACAACACTGAGATTGTGTGCGGTAAAAAACTGCTGCACCGTCTTCGCTTCCTGTGCCGTTGGAGCAAAACGGTCTGCGATATCTTTCGCCTTCAGCCAATGATGGTAGTTGGGAGAGTTGCGATCGTACAGCGACTCGGTGAGTGCATCGAATTCCGCGCGGTTATGAACTTGTAGCCAAATACTGACTTCGATCATCTTTGCGGGATCTTCTGCTCCAAGATTCTTTGCCGTCGCGACATACCCCGGCGTGTTGTTCGCAACGGATTTACCGCTGACCGTGCTCGCCAGCAACAGCACAGAACTCATGGAAATTATGCATATGAGACACGATAGCCACCGAAGACTGACACCTGCACATTCTGCTTTGCTCTTTGCGTTCATTACGTCCTCCCTGGGGAAAATCACGTGAAGTTCAAACCGAACAGCCAAGCGCACCGACGCGCCCGCTGTTCGAACCGAATCAGAGTTCAGAGTAGAGTTCAGAGTGATGAGAGTTGAGACGTGGACCTGCAGTGTCTCGCGGAATGCGGGCCCGTGGCGATTTCAGCCTGTTGACTGAAACCCGCTATGCTAGCGGGTTCTCAGGCAGTTCGCAATGGGGCGGATATACTTTTCTTCTGTATCAAAATAGTCTGCGCAGCAAGCGACTTGGATCAGAGTCGCCCAAGCGGTTGCCCGCTTGAGCCTTCCGCGCTCATTTTTTCTGCTGCGGTTTGGTTTCCCCAGTCAATCCAAAGACCTGGAGTTGTTGGTTGCTGGCAACAAAAACCAAACCGTTGGCGACGACTGGAACCAGGTTCGCATTGCCTCCCAGATTCGGCCACGCTCCGGCAGCCTTCTTAAACAACTGCTTCATCCCAACTTTGCCAGTTTCCGGATTGAACGCGATCAAATCGATAACCGGCTTGCTGTTGCTCGTGGGACGGGAGATGGCCCAAATGATGGGGTTGGCGGTACCGTTCGAAGAAATCGATGTGAAGAATCCTGGATCCTGCACCGAGGTTCCGAGCCCCGGAGAGACGCCCACTCGCTTGAGAGCGACCTTGGGAGAGGTCTGCACCCTCCATGAGGTGACTGCCTTGCCGCCGCTGCTCACGACTCTTCCCAATCCGTCTGAAGGGTCGACGAAATAAGATTGGCCGCACCAGCATCCACCGACGGTGTAGCTGCCGAGCACGTTGTTTGTCGAAGGTGAATAGCCACCGAGATGATCTTCGTTCATCAGATACATCGTGCCGACCTTGCCACTAGCGACCGCCAAGTGCGGCGTGGCGCCCGGCTGATCGGGCAAAACCAGCAATCCGCCGGAACCGAAGTCCGCATCGGACTGATCGAGCGCCCCCTGGTTGTTGGGCGTGAACAAGTCGACGACCGTGGTCAGTGTCGGCGAAACTTTGACGACGCTCTCCTGAATGTTCGTGATTCCGTCGTACGTGTTGCCCGAGTAATCCGAGTTCCCTGTCACAAAAAGGATGTTGCCAGCGTCGTCGGCGGCGAGGCCATATCCCGACATCCAGATTGAGGAGAGAAAGAAGTTGTCGGGCGAAGACGACTGGAGATCGAACACCTGATTCGACGGAAAAGGCTGAAGCGACCCCGCCGTCCAGCCCAGCAACCAGCCGCGCGACAGATTGGCGGCGAAATCGCAGAAGCTGCCGAAACCGGCGTAGATGCTCCCGTTTGCAAGCAATAGGCCGGGGCGTTGACGTTGGTAGGTGGCGTTGAACTTGAAAGTGGTTCCGTTATTCAGCGCGTGTGAGGCGGTGATCACCTGCGGCGTCACCTTATCAGCAAGGCTCCCGAGATCGAGCGCGTGCAGGCGATAGGCTGGGCCGCCCTGATCCTGCGTGTAAATGATCACGTAGAGCGTATTGCTTTGTGGATCAATCACCGGTGTCGAATTGATGCCCACATTCGGGCCATTGTTTCCGCATCCCAAGGGATAAGAAACGGGCGTTCCGAAATTAGGACTCAGCAGGACGGTGCGAGTATGAGTGTCGATGGCATAGATGGTGTTGCCCTCCGTCGCCACATAGACCACATCGTGCAAGCCCTTGAAATTTCCGGCGGTGATCATGACGCCAGGAACCACGAGGGGCTGCGCATCCACCTGATCGTCAAGCGTTACCGTATGCAGATGGCCAAAGGCCGAACTCGCCACGTTCGTGGGTGTCAGAACCGACTCTGTCTGATTCCATCCCGTGCGGTAGTTGTCATAGTGATAGGTGGTGACCGAAGTCTGAGCCAACCCCATGAGCGCACTCGCGCTGATCAGGAACAGGATGGTGACAGCGGAGACGGAAGCTGCACCGATGCGGCGGATAGCTTGACGAAGTTTCGACATGTCTGGTCCTTAGTTCTTATCGTTAATGATTGACGGTAGGAATTACGTACGGGGAACGCTGTTGCCTCACCGCATCTCGGGGCAAGATGCGGAGAGTTCGTCGAGTTTAATGCATCACGCGGCGAACTGTAAACGGCGAACTGCTAGTCGAAGGGGATCGCGCAAGAACGTTTCATTTTCTGCGCAAACTTTCGCACAACATCGTTGCATTGTTCCATCAACACGAGGACGAGTCAGCGGGATCGTTAGCGAACGATGTCAGCGAGCTTTCCGTGGGCAATCAGGTCGGCGATCCGTGCGAAGTCCTGATACATCACGCGGTCCTTGTCCATTCTCGCGCACACCGAACGAATTGCCCCATGCGCCTGCTGCAGCGGCTTCGAAGTCTTGAGCGGCGCCAGGAAATCGACGGCTTGCGCCGCAGCCATGGCTTCGATGGCGAGCGTGTTGCGAGTGTTCTCAACCACCCGTCGCAGCTTGTTGGCAGCGGTCATGCCCATCGAAACGAAATCCTCTTTGTTGCCGGAAGTGGTGATGGAATCGACCGATGCGGGATGCGCCAGTACTTTATTTTCGCTGACCAGCGCAGCGGCGGTGACCTGCGGCATCATGAAACCGGAATTCATTCCCGCGCCCGGCGCCAGAAATGGCGGCAAGCCCTCGCTGAGAGCGGGATTTACCATGCGCTCCAGCCGCCGCTCGCTGATACCAGCGAGGGCGCTCAGAGCAATCGCCAAAAAATCGAGTGCGAAGGCCAGAGGCTCGCCATGAAAGTTTCCGCCCGAGAGTACATCGCCTTCCCCGTCGATTGCCTTGGGATTTTTCACAAACACCAACGGGTTATCGACGGCCGAATTCGTCTCCGTTTCGAATACCGCCCGGCAATGGGCCAACGTGTCGCGCACAGCGCCGTGCACCTGCGGGATGCAGCGCAGCGAATAGGCATCCTGCACGCGACCACAATCACGATGCGACTCGCGGATTTCGCTGTTCTCGAGTAGACGACGCAGGTTCGCCGCAGTCTTGATTTGACCGGCGTGCGGGCGAGCTTTCTGAATACGGTCATCGAAGGCAACGTTCGTGCCTTTAAGCGCGTCGCAGGCCATGGCACCGATGACGTCGGCAGTATCAACGAGCGTCTCGGCGGCAAGTTGCATCAGCGTGCCAATTGCCAGCATCGCTTGCGTGCCATTGATCAGTGACACCGCTTCTTTTGCTTCCAGAACGAGCGGCTTGATTTGCGCGCGCTTCAAGGCTTCGGCGCTCGGAATGCGTGCACCCTTTTCGTCGAAACATTCGCCTTCTCCAATCAACGCCAACGCTAGATGCGCCAATGGTGCGAGATCGCCGCTCGCTCCTACGCTGCCTTGCGACGGCACCATTGGCGTCACTCCGCGATTGAGCATCTCGCAGATGGTGTCGATCGTGAGGGCGCGCACGCCCGAGTTGCCTTTCGCCAGCGAGTTGGCGCGGAGGAGCATCATGGCCCGTGTGTCAGGAATCGGCAGTGGCTCGCCGACTCCGACGGCGTGCGATCGCACGAGATTGATTTGCAGTTCGCGAACCTGGTCGCCAACGATGTGCACGTCGCTAAGCTTTCCTACGCCTGTTGTGATGGCATAAGAAATCTTGTTGCCGGCGACGAGTTTGTCGACAACCGCGCGGGCACGATTGACGGCTTCGCGCGCGTCGGGAGCGAGAAGCACGGCTTGGCGGACATCGCTGCGCGCCACTTCGCGCACAGCTTCCAGCGTCAGGTCGTTTCCGTTGATGTGTTGAGCGTGCAAGACGGTCCTCAGTTTCCAGTTCTCAATTCTCAGTTTTGCTTTTCTCGCAAAACAACTTTGAAGGGGTATAACGTCGCCGTCATCAAACCTTTTGTCACCGCCGGATCGTCATTCATAATCTGGCGGGCGGCGTCTTCAGATTCGGCACGGAAAACAGCAAGCCCCATCGTGGTCTCGTCCGTGGTCAGAGTGCGGCCTACAAGGATGATCACGCCTTGAGCGGTCAAGCCTTGCAGGTAAGCGAAGTGCTCGGCGGTTACCGCTTTTTCAGCGTCCGTGGGGCCGGTGCGGAGCATGTCTCCGCGGACCAGTTGTAGCTTGTAAAGGAACTCTTGCATTAGATTTTCCGCCTCACCCCGCTACGGCCGCGCGAAACGCACGCATGTACTTCTCCGGCAACGGACGCGGCTTCATTTCCGCATTCGCGACGACATGCGTGGTCTCACCTTCGGCGAGCAACTTGCCTGAGTCTGCATTCCTCAATTCATATCCGAAGTGAATCACCTTTGAACGGATATGTTTCAGGTACGTGCGCACGATGACCTCGTCATCATAGTGCACCGGAGCACGATAGCGGCATTGCGCGTCGACGACCGCGATACAGCAGTCGTCTTCGCGCTCCATGTCTTTATAGCTGAAGCCAAGCTGGCGAAGAAATTCTACGCGGCCTACTTCGAACCAGATGAAATGATTCGCGTGATAGACGACGCCCATCTGGTCGGTTTCAGCATAGCGGACGCGGATGCGAGTTTCGCTGACTGTTGCCTTCCGATCCAGCTTTCGATCCAACGCACGAGTCATCGGCCCGTCCACTTCGGCTTGCGCTTTTCGAGAAACGATTCGATGCCCTCGCGAAAATCGTCGCTCTCCCGGATACCGGCGTTCTCGCGGACGGCCGCTTCGATTTGCGAATCAAGCTCCGAACGCGCGTGATCGGTAAGCAGCCGCTTGGTATTGGAGAGCGACAGAGGACTGTTCTCTGATAATTGCGCAGCCAGTTGGCCGGCACGCTCTAGCAATTTCTCCGGAGGAACAATTTCGTTGAGCAAGCCGAGTCTCAGAGCTTCCGCAGCATCGAAGATCCGGCCCGTCAGGAGCAGATCGCGAGCGATTTTTTCGCCGACCTGGCGCAAAAGAAAAGTGGAAACGATCGCGGGAACAAATCCGATGCGGACTTCGGTATAGCCGAACTTGGCATCGGGCACGGCCAGCGTGAAATCGCAAAGCAGCGCAAGGCCCGTGCCTCCGGCAATGGCCGCGCCGTTCACGGCGGCAATCGTCGGCTTGGGAAACTCGTAAAGCGAGCGAAACAGGTTGACCATCGTTCGCGAGTCTTCGAGATTTTGCTCCGGCGTGCGTCCGATCAGGCCCTTGAGAGTGTCGAGGTCCATGCCCGAGCAGAAGGCCTTCCCTGCCCCGGTGACGATCAGAACGAGGGCCGAAGAATTTCTCACCTCCTCGAGCGCCGCGATGAGGTCGTCGATGAGTTCATAGCTGACGGCGTTGCGCTTCTCCGGACGATTCAGCGTGATGGTGGCAACGGCGGAGTCAAAGGCGAGTTGGACGGTTTTGTAGGTCATGCGATGCGATCAATCTGCCGCGGACGAAATTTTATATCTCGCGCCGATTTCTGCTGAAGCCTGTAGCAAGACATCCAGTGATTTTAGCTGTGGCAATTGAGCGCCTTGGCCGCGCAGAGTTTCGATAAGAACTTCTGTCGGAATATTTCCCACTAGATCGTCTTGTGCGAAAGGACATCCACCGAGGCCGCCGATGGCGGAATCAAAGCGGCGGCATCCGGCTTCGTAAGCAGCGGTAATCTTCGCGGCAGCTTGATCGCGTCGGCTGTGGAGGTGGACTCCGATTTCGAGATAGCCATACTCGGCCATCACCGCAGACACCACCTCATTAATTTTCTCGGGCGACGCGACTCCCACTGTGTCCGCGAGCGAGATCATTTTGATTTCCTGAATCTCAAGCAATCCGACGGCTGCGACCACCTCTTCAACGCTCCAATCATCGCCGTAGGGGTTGCCGAAGGCCATCGAAATATAGACGACCGTGTCGAGCCCGGCTTCATCGGCTTTCTTTTCGATTTTTTCCAGCTCTTCGATCGCGTCTTCGAGCGTTTGGCGCTGATTGTTTTCGAGAAAAGTTGGTGAAATCGAATAAGGGAAACCCACGGTGCGCACTGCGTTGGTCGCGATCGCTCGCTGCGCGCCTTTTTCGTTGACCACGATGCCGATGATTTCTACGTCGTCCGGTGGATCAAGTTCTTTCAAAACCTCCTCGGAATCGGCCATCTGTGGAACCGCGTTCGGAGAGACGAAGCTGACAGCGTCGATGTGCTTGAAGCCGACGGAGATCAAAGCCTGGAGATAATTCGTCTTCAGATCGGCAGGGATCTGCCCTTTGAGGCCTTGCCAGGCATCGCGGGGACATTCGATCAGTTTGACGGAATCGGACATTTTCAGCACGAAGACTCAGAGACACGGAGAATCACGTCTGCAGCACTCCCACTTTAAACTCCGGCACATCCGGATTCAGCGACGCCGCTTCCAGCGCCTGCGTGATCGCCTGCCGCGTCTCCATGGGGTCGATGATCTTGTCGATCCATAGACGCGCGGCGCCGTAGCGCGGGTCGGTTTGTTCGTCGTAGGTTTTCTTGGTCGAATCGAAGAGTTCTTTTCTTTCTTCGTCGCTCAACTTTTTCCCGCTACGCTCCAGTTGTTTAACCTTGATTTCTACTAGAGTGCCGGCGGCAGCGTCTCCGCTCATGACTGCATATTTTGCCGTAGGCCAGGCAAAGACAAAGCGCGGGTCAAAAGCTTTTCCACACATCGCGTAATGGCCAGCACCAAAGGAACCGCCGACGATCACGACAATCTTCGGAACAACGGAGTTGGAAACGGCATTCACCATTTTCGCTCCCGCTTTGATGATGCCGCTCCACTCGGCGTCACGGCCGACCATGAAGCCGTTGACATCGTGGAGAAAGACAAGCGGGATCAGATTCTGGTTGCAGTCCATGATGAAACGGGCGGCTTTTTCGGCGGACTCTGTGTAAATGACGCCGCCGAATTCTACGCGTTTGTGGCCTTCGTGGTCGGTCTGCTGAGCGTGGAGTTTCTGATTGGCGACAATGCCCACGGCGAAGCCGCCGATACGCGCGTAGCCGCAGATTATCGTTTTGCCATATTCAGGTTTGTATTCGTCGAAGCGGCTTTCGTCGGTGATGCGCGCAATGATTTCTTTCATGTCATACGGCCGCGCCGGCGAAGCATCGTAAACGCCGTAGATTTCTTCCGCAGGCATCGCGGGATCGATCGGTTTCTTGCGATCCCAAAGCGACTGGCGGCGATAGCCCCACTTTTCGATAAGCGAGCGGATGCGACCGATGCAAACTTCGTCGTTCGGCTCGCGGTAATCGACGGTGCCGCTGATAGCGGAGTGCATCGCCGCTCCGCCTAATTCTTCGGCAGAAACTTTTTGTCCGATGGCGGCTTGCACCAGCGCGGGACCGGCCAAGAAAAGCCCGCTCCCGTCGGTCATCAGGACGTGATCGCACATCACGGGAAGATAGCCGCCTCCGGCAACGCACATGCCCATGATGGCGGCGATTTGCGGGATGCCCGCCGCCGACATAACGGCATTGTTGCGGAAGACGCGCCCAAAATCATCGGTGTCTGGGAAGACGTCCTCTTGCAGCGGCAGAAAAACGCCGGCGGAATCGACCAGATAAATCGTCGGAATACGATTTTCGATCGCGATATTTTGCGCGCGAATCACTTTTTTCGCGGTCATGGGAAAGAAAGCTCCGGCTTTCACCGTAGCGTCGTTCACGATCAGCATGACCGTGCGGGTCTGGACGCGAGCAAGTCCGGTAATCACGCCCGCAGCGGGTGCCCCTCCCCATTCTTCATACATTTTGTGCGCGGCGTAGAGGCCAAGTTCGAAGAAAGTGCCGGGGTCGGCGAGCAGATTGATGCGCTCGCGGGCGGTGAGGCGCGATTTAGCGTGCTGCGCTTCGATGGCCTTGGCGCCTCCGCCCTCGCGGATTTTTTCCTCTTCATTGCGAACCTGGGCAACGAGATCGGCGAGCGCTCGCATGTTCGACTCGAAGCGTAGAGAACTGGGATCGACTTTCGTGGAGAGAACGTTGTTGATGGTGATCGCAGTGGAGTCGATACGTTCGCGCATGAGGACGGAGTTTCTTCTATCTCGGAAAGTTCTTACTATATCAGTGCGGCGCGGCAGCAGGGCAAATCGCGCGGCAAATCGAGGACGTTACAATCGAGCGATGTTGAAAACGCGGCGGTCGACGTTCACAGGGTGGGCGGATTGGCAAATCGCCGCGGCTTTCGCCGTCGGATTGCGGGTCATCTTTTCGGCGATTGCGGCCGGGTTTGCATTTTTCCTGCATCCCAGCCTGGCAACAATTCGCAGCAACGCGATCAGCGAAAACCTGCCTGCTCCGGGCACAATCCACTATGCGCTTCTGGGAGTTTGGCAGCGCTTTGACACTTTGTGGTATCTGCGCATCGCACAACACGGATATGACCAGCCGATGGCCGTCATTTTCTATCCTCTTTATCCAGCGATCATTCGACTGGTGAGTGTGGCCATGCCGCCGCTTGTGGCGGCCTTGCTAGTGTCGACAGTGGCAGCTTTTTTCTCTTTCTGGGGACTGCTCCGTCTGGTGAAGCCTGACCCCGCGACACCGGTGCAAACTCGAACGCTGCTGGTGCTGGCAGCCTGGCCGAGCAGCTTTGTGCTTTTCGCAGGTTACGCCGAGTCGCTCACACTTGCTCTCATCGTATGGGCCATCTTCTGGGCGCGGAAAGAACGATGGGAACTAGCCGCGGTCTGCGGATTCATGGCGGGCCTATGCCGGCCATCTGGCGTTCTGGTTGCGGTCCCGCTCTTCGTACTGGCCGTTCGCAGCCGTAGACTACGCTCGCTCTGCGTGATTCTTGCCCCCATCGGGCCGCTGGCATATTGGGGATGGCTGCGGTGGTCGGGCCGCCTTTCAGTGGTCGATGCCTACCGAATCTACCAAGCCGCTACATTGGCGCCACCGTGGGCGAGTTTGGCCGAAGCCTCGCGGCTGGTCCTGGCGCAGCGCGATCTGCTGCTCGCTGTTAAATTGTCGCTCGTGGCTGTGGCGCTGGGCTTCAGTTTGCGGCGCGGGGTTCGGATTGAAGACAAACTGTTTGCGCTGGTATTGACCTTGCAGATGATGATGTACACGGGCCGTCCGCTGCTGGGCGGACCAAGATATGTGTTGCCCATGTATCCAGCATTTCTGGCCATGGGAGCATACGCGGCCCAGAAGCTGAGTTCCGTCAGGTTCGGATTTTATGTCACCACTTTAGGACTACTGAATCTCGCATGGATGTGGGCCTTCTTGAATTGGTCGTTGGTTCTCTAAATCTTGGGTTCGAGAGATTGGGAGGTGTCGGACGATGTCTAGCGTTTTCGAACTAAACCCGACCTTCTCCTTCACTCTTCTCGGAACGTTCGTTATTTATCTGTGGACTCGCCCTTCGCGGCCGGCGTTATTAGCAGTCGTCATCGGCGCAATCGGATTGCGCGTTGCCTGTATTCGACTGATGGGTGGCCTGGGCTCCTATTACGGAGTGTCGTGGATCACTTGGGGAGCTTTCCTGGGTATCACCAGCATGATGGTTCTGGCGGTTCAAATGGTTCGATCACGCCGTCGATCGACCGACGCCAAGGGAATAAGTTATCGGCAAGCATTTTATAGCGGCGCAGTTTTTCCTCTGTGCAGTTTGCTGGTCGGCGATGCGCTTCCAGCGACGGAATGGCTCCGACCAAGAACCTACGATGCATACCTTCTGGCGTTCGATGGCAGCCTGGGATTCCAGCCCAGCTTTGTCCTGGCGCGTCTGCTGCCCGTCGGTTCGAACCGATGGGGTCTAATGACGGTCGCGTATTACGCGCTCCCTCTCGTAGTCTGCACTCTCTATGCCTCTCATCTCGCTTCTAATCGCGCAGGGAAGCGGCAACCGGTTTTGATTCTTGCGCTGTTTCTCTCCATGATGGTAGCCGGGTTTGTTCCGTATCTGATCTATCCCGCCGCAGGTCCATTGCACGCGTTCGCGGGTTTCTACCCGGGAACTGTGCCTTTGCTAAACGCCATTCAACCCATGAGCGTGCCCGGAGCACCCCGCAATTGCATGCCGTCGCTTCACCTGGCGGGCGCGCTTGCGGTGTGGCGGAACTCGCGCCTCTGGCCACGATTGGGCAGACTGCTGGCGGCATTGTTTCTGTTCGCGACCATCCTTTCGACACTCTCTCTGGGCGAACACTACTTGGCCGACTTGATAGTCGCAGTGCCGTTCACGATGATTTTTCAGGCGGCATGGACTGTTGCTGTCCCGCTCACGGCGTCGGTTCGCCGCGTACCCATTGTGGTCGGCACGATTCTGACGGCGGGGTGGATTGCTCTATTACGTTATGGGTTAGACCTGTTCAGGATTTCGCCCGTAATTCCCTGGAGTTTGTGTTTGCTGACCATCGGCTCGTGCCTTGCGCTCGAGAAACGGCTCAGCGACTCCGCCGCGACAGCCAAGGCGGCTCTTGATAGCGGCTCTTGATAGTTGATACGACACCTACACCGCCGGAACACCTTCCGGCTTGACGTGCTCGCGGATGAACTTGACGATGTCGTCCATGGGGGTGCCGGGTTGGAAGATTCCGGCCACGCCGATCCGCTTCAGGTTTTCGATATCTTGATCCGGGATGATACCGCCCACCAGAACCAGCACGTCATCCATTTGATTTTGCTTCAATAGGTCCATCACACGCGGGACGATCGCGTTGTGCGCGCCCGAGAGAATTGAGAGGCCAATGACTTGCACATCTTCCTGGAGTGACGCATTGACAATCATTTCCGGAGTCTGCCGCAATCCCGTGTAAATAACCTCCATTCCGGCGTCGCGCAAGGCGCGGGCGATCACTTTTGCGCCGCGGTCGTGGCCGTCGAGTCCGGGCTTGGCCACGAGCACGCGGATTTTCCCCTCAGGAGGCATCGACAACATTTAAACACAGTGGCCACGGGGATCACAGAGCAAAGCCGTAGTCGCAGCCGGACGTCCCGCGCAGCACCTTCGCCAGAATTTCCAATCCGCGACCGCCTCTGATATGATTTTCTTGATTACTCAAGCACGCAACAGCGTGCTCCCACTCCTCAGTAGCTCAATGGCAGAGCATCCGGCTGTTAACCGGAGGGTTGTAGGTTCGAGTCCTACCTGAGGAGCCATTCTTTCAATGGCTTACCGCTGCTGGAATCACCTTGGAATCAGGATTGAACGCGAGGGCAGCAATTTTTGAGCCCGCTCTCTCCATCTCGTCGGTCACAACGTCCCCGTAAATGTTCATCGTGGTTTTGATGTCGCTGTGCCTCATGAGCTTCTGTTGCACAGTGATTGCGGTCCCGACGCTGTCAAGCCATGACCTGTAGCTGTGCCTGAATGCGTGAGTGCCCATGTGCGCGAGTCCCGCTCGTGCGGTCGCCGTGTCCAATGCCCGCCAATAGCCCGTGTAAGAGTATGGCAAGCGACCAAGTTTCACCGGCGAAGGGAACAACCAGTCACCGGCGTCCCGAAACTGGGTTACCTGTTTCCATGCCGCTAGGACTTGGAGTAGCTGAGCATCAAGGGTCATCGTCTTGCGTGAGCCCTCAGTCTTCACGGCGTCCAGATGCTGATTCACAATCCCGTGTTCGACATTGAGCTTTGAGCCCATCCAGTCCACATCCTGCCATCGGAGCGCGAGCAACTCCGATACTCGCAAACCCAGGCAAAGTTGCAACAGCACCATGGTCTTGAATGGTTCCCTTAGGTGCTTTTCAAGGGTGTGAAACTCTGCCACGGTAAGACAACGGGGTTTCGTCCGTCGCTTGGATGAGCCCCGCACCGTGACAAGCGAAATGGGGTTGGTCCCCACAGGAATTGAGCCGCACCACATTGCGTGGTCAACCAAGCGGTGTAGCAGTTCCCGCAGATGCCCGCGCGTCTTCGGAGCGAGCGGCAACGACTCAAGCCACAGCTCCACCGGACGCGGTTGTAAATCGGTGATTGGTTTCCCGCCCCAATTTGCCAAGACGTATTTCTTAATCCACAGCTCTGTGACTCGTTGCGTGCTGTGACGAAGCCTTGGCATTTTCTCGGTACGGTATTGATTCACTACCCACAGAACCGTTGGCGATGTGCGCCCGGCCTGAAGCTTTAGGCTGCGCAGCATTTCCTCAGCTCGGCGGTTGGCTTGTTCTTGCGTTAGTTCCACAAGGATACCCAGCTTGCGAGTAGTCCTCTTTCCGTTGAGCACGGGGAAGAATACCCACGTCCCCCGCGCCTCGTTGCGAATTGCAGTTGGTTTCCGTGCTCGTTTCAACTGATACGCCTTTCCGTGAGCACGGCTGGCGCATCGGAGCTTACCACAGGGCGAGAAAGCAGCGCAGCGTCAAGGTCTTCCTTCCGAAACCGCCAGACACGGCGATGGGTGCCGGTCAGAGCGTATGCCTGGACTTTTCCCTGCCTGACCCACAGCAACAGCGAACGAGGCTTGACCTTCAGGTACGCGGAGGCCTCTCTTGCCGTGAGCCAGTCGGATTGAGGAAGAACGTTCATATCAACGTTGCGCTAGAATGCCAACCGAACAATGCCGAAGCGCAATCTAAAGGTTGTCGGGTGGCTCAGCACTACACCTGCAGTCGGTGCGTGCTCCCTGTGCGGCAAAGAATTCAAAGTACCCATGACATCCCTCCGGAGGACCATCGACGCGCAGGCGAATCTCCAAAAACAATTCGACTTGCACAAATGCCCCGACGCCAAACTAGATTCTCAGTAGCCCCGGTGTTGGCCATCGAAAGACGGCTTCCACTCGCGTTTGGTCTTCTTGGCTGCCTTCTGCTGTTTCTGGAGCTTGACTTGTGCTTCCTGTAGTTGTTTTTTCAGCCGTTCTTCGGTCGGTGAAGCCATCGTGAAGTCCCCTTAAATAGCCCTAAATTGGGCCGGATATGATGCCTCTAGACGTTCGCTTTTTCTTCACACTTTCACTTTTTCACTGCCCGCAGACGTGCAAAACCGGGTTCCGCCCGTTCGATCTAAAAGGCTTCCGAGATTTCGACCGGCATCCCGCCCCCAAGCGTTCCCCACGTAAAGCCACCCTTCCCTCGCTGCCACAGGTTCTTCCTAGTATTGAATTACTTCTTCTTCTTAGTAGTAGCAGTGGCTATGGCTATGGCTATGGCTGTGGCGATGATATCCAATACCCGCCGTCGCGCTGCTCAATCAACCCATCAAGGGCCATCTTGGCTGCCCATTTGTAATAGGTCTTATCTGACGCGCCCAAATCCGCCGTGTACTTAATGCGTTCCCCCGGCTTGAACCGGGCGAAGACATTTCGCTTTAGCATGTCGGTCTTGGGCGGTATTGTCACGACTGGCCCAGGTCTATCCACGATGCACAATCCATCACCGTTGAATCCCATCCAAAAATGCTCTGATCGACCGTTGCGGACAAGAACGGAATATTGTCGTGGGCAATCATCGTGAAGTGGGTCATCGTCCGTCTTGCTAATGAGCACAATCGTTTCCGATTTTCTGCCCCATGCGACGCTGCCAAATAACGTATCCCGTCCGCGATAACGCTCTGTATCCTTGCCTTCCTGTGTTTTCTGTTTCGGCGTACCCACGCTGGCGATGATGGCTACGTTTCTCCGCGTTGCAATCCGCTGTAACTCATCCAAAGCAGGAGCTACCCCGCCCATCTTGTCCGATTCCTTGAGCCATAAATCCAACCCCTCAATAAACCACGCTTCAGCGCCAGGGTGAAGCTGTGTCACTTCATCCATGACCGCAACCGGACCCATCGCCTGTTGTTTGCTGGTAACGCGGATGATCCGCTCTACAGCTTCGGGCGGCAGTTTCATCTTCTGCAATGTTCTCCGCATGGCCTTAGCACCACGGTCCATCATTAGCACGCGATAATCACGCGGTTTGGATTTGTGTCCCCAAACATCGACGCCAAGCCGGACCTTTTCCAAGACGGCCATCGTCCAATAGGTTTTTCCGGTCCCTGATGACCCGCCGATTAGCGAAATATCACCCTTCGGAAACCAACCTTCGTGGTCCTTGGTCAGCGCATTGACAAGGTATTCGTCTACGCCGTCGTCTTCGATTACGTCATCTTCGGCGTCAAAGATCGGCTCAGCCTTGATGGCTTTCATAATCGTGGCAGAGCGGTAGTCTGTGCGGTCCAACTTGTCCCGATACAGCGGAGACGCAAGCCACGCCTCATCAATTTTGAAAAAGTTGTTGTTGTGCTTCCGTGCCAGGATGTTACACAGTGCCAAGTCTGCACGGCTCTTGTCATCATTGAAGTCGCTAAGGTCGCCCGACATTAGCCGTTTGTATTTTTCTTCGTTGTCGCTGCTCGAAACCATGATGCCCTGCTTAGAGGGCACGGGTTTTGTCGCCGCGATGCGGTCGCACAGAGCGTTAATCTGCTCTTGTCGTGGCATCAAGTCCGTCGGCGTTTTTTGCAGATGACGGCCCGTTAGCGTGAAGTAGAAACCGGACCCCTTAATTTCAATCTGCTTGAAATCGGCCCCCGGCTTTACGATGGCATCGCCTTTTTTCCCCGTGTGACACCCTCGATATTCTTCGGGAAAATCGGCCAAGCAAAAGACGTGCGCTCCTGTCCCGCTGGGGCTGTATTCCCCATAAGAATCCAAAGCGATGACGATTTCCCGTGACGCCGGAGTGAATTTCCCCGTGACTGCATCGCAGCATTTATCCAAATCGACACCGACCACGCCATCGCCCAGCGTAACGCCCACACCTGAGAATCGGGACGATACAGCTAAGCACTCCGCGTGCGTGCTCCACGTCGCCGGATTGTTCGACATGGCCTTGCGACCATTGGGTTGGTAGGGAACTTTGGTTTCCTTATCATTGACGGTTTCGAGTCGCCAGCAAACCCAACGTTTTTGCAGTTTCAATTCGTTAATGGTCACCGGCTTAAAACCTCGATGACTCGGTCCAGGCGGGTTTTGCCGTCCGGGGACAGCAGTTTTTCCGCGATGCCCAAGGCGCACCAAACGCAATATTGCTTGCCATTGATGACCACGGGCGTCGCTTTCGGTACGTTGGGAAAACACCCCGCGCACTGACTGGGTTTATCCGTTACTTTGAAATCAATAAAATCTGCTGCTGTGATCATTGCGTTAGCCTTTCCTGATCATCTTGCGATATGCCGCTGGACGTGCCGTTGAGACATTCTGCTGTTATTGTTCTATCTGTGTATAAGTGAAGTATCAAGTGAAGAGGCAAATTTTTATGCCCCGCTTTTGATCCAAGCCACCTTCCCGGCCTTTTCTACCCGTTTAGCGAATTTCTGTTCGACTAGCCTTCGACAAATCCCGAAGACGAACGCCAGCGGTTGACCGTCCGGCCCTAGGTTGTGGCCGTACCTCTTCAAGCCGTCTACAATTTCCGCGCTAGTCAATGCGACATTGGACGCGCCCAACAAATTCTTGACTGCTGTGGATACCCTGGGTTTCATCACGCCTACGGCGGCTTCTGCTGGGGTCGTTTGCTGGTCTAGGACCATTCGCCCATTGTGCCGGTCGTGTGCCTGGACGAGAACTTCAAGGGCGTCAACGCGGGTTTGGATTGCCTCAATCTCAGCGTCCAGTTTTTCCCGGCGTTGCAGCGCATCGCCAAGGGTTTTGGTCTCTTCCTGCCAAGCCTTTTCGTAGTCCATGTTCATGGGTCAATTGTATTCTGTTCAAGTGAAATGTCAAATGCTTTTGCGTCCAACTTCCTTACAATTCTAGCTATACGGTTGGGTCCCTTTTAGATGTACCTTTAAGCTGCTTCCGTTTCAATGAATTAACGGCACATTGGTCACCACAGAACGTTATCGAAGGCCCGTTCTGCCGGTTCCGGGGGCTGCGATACCTTGGCTTCGCCGCTCAGATGCGGTGCGAAAAGTCGAAGATAAGAACAAATCTGCCCGGCATGAAACTGCGGTCCATCGTGGGTACTGGGTCAGTTTGAATATCCATAGCCTCGCTTTAGCATCATGCCCGTGGCATGATGAGTGACATGGCAGAGTGGAAACACTTCGCGCCCGGCCAAGAACCGGAAATTCTAACCACAGTGTCTGCACAATGTTCGGCGGGCAAGTGTTGGGAGTGTCCCGGTATCTTGCATTACGACGAATACCCCGACAGGCCCATCATGTGCGTCCACCAGTGTCACGAGAAGCGGAATCAGGACAGAGCATGACCATCGGCAAGGGCAAACGTCCGCCTGATCCAAACCAGCTTGCGAAGTGGATTGTAGATCGCTCGACAGGCGACACGCCAGAGCCACCACAAGACCCACCATCACCGCCCACAACGTTGCCCACTGATATATCTGCATACATGTCCGCAATAGGGCGCAAGGGGGGTCAGATCGGCGGAAAGCGCCGTCTCAAGACCATGACAAAAGCCGAGCGTTCCAAGGTTGCAACTAAGGCCGCTAAAGCACGATGGAAGAAAGCAAGAAAACCTTCCAATTAACTCTTGTCTGGCGTAATCTTACAATCCTCCCCCTAGATTAGGAGCCTAAGACTATGGCCACTCAGCCTCCGGGCGGTACTCCGCCTCAAGGCGATCCAAACGCAAAATATATGAGTACGCCTATCTACATGGCAGTTCTCAACGAACTAAACGTAAATACAGACCAATTCCAAAAACGTCAAAAGCTCATATTGGACATAGAAACAGCCCTCTCTGCTCGCTACGGAAGCGCGAACCGACTCATCAGTTACATGCTGCGATTTGGACATTCCAGGACTTATATGCACACCGCAGATGTACCAAACCTAGAGACCGTTTTGAACTCAGTAACGGGGGCAGATCAGATCAATGTATTACTGCACAGCCCCGGCGGAGACGGAACCATCGTTGAGAAAATAGTAGAGATGTGCAGGGCGCATTTGTCAGGATTGGGACAAAGTCGAAAACTACGTGTGATTGTGCCTAATATTGCCAAGAGTGCTGCCACGGTTTTTGCGCTCGGTGCAGATGAGATTCTGATGGGCTACCTTTCTGAATTGGGTCCCATTGACCCGCAGGTAGCTATAGCGGTCTCGGGAATGACTCAATGGGTTTCAGCTTTCGCTTTTGTTGAAGCCAGAGACAAACTCATGGCAGAGATCACAGAGGCCACAAAGAAAAAGGAGCCGACGGTAGGCCTACTCCAGCAGCTCGCTGGCCTCAACATTCCATTCACGGATGAGATGGAAAACCAGATCGGATTCGCAAAGAAAACTGCCATTACCTTACTCGACAAGTACATGCTAAAGCCGAAGTATCCTTCAGCAACCAAACGTTCCAAGACCGCCAAGACCATTGCGGAAAAGTTACTGTCAAAACAGCTTTTCCCTGTCCACGGGCACTACATTGACGGAACAACAGCAAAAGGATTGGGACTAGAAGTTGAAGTCCTCGGCAAGGACGATCCACTCTGGAGACAAATTTGGGATTACTACATCCGGTGCGAGGTACAGATGAACCTTCCAATACAGGCCGGATACATAAAAACGAAGCTCTTTGAGTCTGGCAACCAGGTATCGCTAGTCACTCAGGACACTCCGTAATTACACCGCACATTGCGATTTGGAGGGGATGGCAACAACGTCGGTGGACGCACGAAGCTCCGCTGGGGCTGCTTGAGCCTCTGTCGCTCTGGCACGCGCTGCAATATCCAAGACCAATTGCATTTCGGGATTGACCTTGAGTGCCTCTTGCACAATTTTCTCCGTTTTCATCTTATGGCCTCCGCTTTGAACGCTGTGGGTAAGGGCCGATGGTTCTCAGTATTTATAAGCCAACTACGCACACTTTTCCTAGCAAAATTACCTCGATCCCACAACTTTTAGATTCCGGAGGTACGTGGCCGGATGCCAGAATGTGCACAAATTTTCACCTGGCATGCTAAAGCGGCTGTAGTATAAGAGTCAAAAATCTCGAAGAAATCGTGCAGATGGCCGATGGTTACTCACGACGACGATGACTGTCCGGATGGTGGGCGAATCCAGAACATCCTGAGGCCGGGACGGGAAACACCATTCTGGAGAATGTCCCTTCCCAGTCATCTGGCAGTGGCACGGTGTAATTCTCCTATTTATTTCTTTCCCGCCCTAATCTTCTCCCATCGTGCTCTCTGCGCGGCTGCGATTCGTTTGCGTCCGGCAGCGGACATCCCGCGCCGTGGCTTCGTGCTTGCTGCGCGGTTCTTGGCGACTACTCCGTGGCCCGTTTCGGCACCCAACAGTGCCAAAATCTGCTGCAACTTTCCAATCTCAGCTTTGATTTCCTGCTTGATGCTCTCGATACTCAATGGGTCTCCCGTCGCGGTTCCGACTTAGAAGGATAGCATGTGGGCAGTCCCGCCGAGCTGTTTTGTGCGATGGATGGCGGGGAGTGGATCAAATCTTATCGGGCGAGCGTTGTGATGAGACTTCGCGCACGAAGTTAGGTTGACGGGAAATGATGGGGCGCACCCAGACAAAGATGGCCTCAGCGATGTTAAAGAAAAGGACTCCACTGACATTATTGAATTCACGCGGGAATACCTACATCACGTTTATGTCATGCCCGCCAAACTAAAAGCGCGCAAACCCGCCCCCGCCCCGTAAACATCGAAGACCCCCTAGATCGGCCCAGAGTCGGAGCCTTCAGTTCGTGTCCCAAAATCACGCACTGCCGCAGGAGAACCGTAAGGGGCTTGTCCTCGTTGGTTGCTAATTCGAACGATTCCCTGAAGACGTGGGCTAACCACGAGCTAAATGGTTACAGAAAGAAGGATGAGGTACCGGAATATCGTGTCATCCATGCGGGTGCAGTGGGGTCGTTTAATGCCGGATATGCATTTCCGACAATCAAGCACCCCATCCCCTCTCTTCTCATGGACGAAAACCACAGGTCGGCTGCTACTGAAGTACGTTTGGTTGAGCCAATCGGCTCTTACGAAAGCATAGTCGCTAGTGCGGAGATTAAAGACAGATTGCAGATTCCTTGGGATGCGAACATGGTTACGTATTATCAGGAGCGTTTCATACAGGGTCACGCTCTGATTGGGGCTTGGCAAAACATCTCATCCGGAGCCATTGTCGGTTTGCTCGGCACCGTGCGTACTCGCGTTTTGAATGTGGCGCTCGATATCAAGAGTGAAATTGGAGACTCGGACGCAGACTTGAAGAAAGTGCCAAGCAGCTTGGATATAGCTGAGAAGGTGAATCACATAATCGTCAATCATATTTACGGTGGAACAGTATTTGTGGGTGACCAACAGACCGTGAATGTGCAAAACATCGGTGAAGGAAACTGGGAGGACTTGAAGAAAGCACTATCAGCGCGTGGACTTCAGGATACAGACATCACCGAGTTGTCAGAAGCTATCGCGCGCGACGGAAGGACGTTTGGAGCCCGCGTGAAGGAATGGATAGCGCGGAACGCCACCAAGGTTTGGGACCACGGTCTACAACTTGGCACATCCGTTGGAGCGGCAGTTCTGACGGAGTCTCTAAAGAAGCATTTCGGAACTAAATGACGTTGCCCCCATGTCAACCTGTCGGGCCGACACCCTTTGACCCACTTCGCATAATGCCACTCCACGGTCTTTAGAAAATACGTGCGGTGATTTGAAGGGAAATGCGCGCCGATTTCGTTCTAGCCGTTAGTTCCCGAAAAGAGGCTTCGATGGCAAAGGTAGGCGCATACCACACGAATTCTGAAGAGTATCCACCGACTCACCGCAATGTGTATCACGATCACGATAACTGTCCCGATGGCAAGAGAATCCTTGCGAAACATCTTGAGAGCGGCACGGGCGGCAAGTCGCGGTGTGACGAATGTAAAAAGCTCGGCTAATGCCTCACTTCGGTGTTGGCCATCGCTTGTCAATCTCTTTCAGAATTTGCTCTGCGCGGATAATGGCGTCGGAGATAGCGTAAATCGTGGCGGGCACATGGCCGCCACCCTCAAACTGCGCTAGCTTCCTCGCAGCGAGGATGGCCGCCGCAATTAGGATCACCCGTTTACGCCCTTCATCCATGGCGGGCAGATTACCATATTCGCCTTTTGTTCGCTACATCGCACAGCGCCACGCCGAATCTATACCGCACAGCCCCGCCGACGGTATCGTCACACTGTCCGGCATTGGTGGAGTGCCCTGTGGACGCGATCCGCACCCTTCCAGAGGGGGGAAGTGTGCTAACGATGTCCGTAGCAAAAGGCCCCGAGATGTCCAATTCTAATTGTTGAGGAAGACTGCGATGGAAGGTGAAATAGTACCGAAATCCGAGGTCCGTAACGATGATCTAGAAAAGCAAATGACCGAAGCGTTGACGCACGGCTACGGGCCAAGAGTCGCCCGATTAGCAATGGCAATCATCGGCGGAGCCATACCGTTGCTTGGCGGCGCTGTGTCTGGCGCTGCTGGAGCATGGTCCGAGTCGGAACAAGACCACTTCAACCGGGTTGCTGCTACCTGGATGCGGCTACAGAAGGACGAAATCAAAGAAATCGGAATTACCATCGCAGAGATTCTCACTCGGCTAGACCTCAACGACGAAAGCATACGCAAGCGCATTGAAAGCCCGGAATACCTATCGCTTCTTAAGAAGTGTTTCCGGGACTGGTCCGCCGCCGAGAGTGAGGCAAAGCGCATTCTGGTTCGCAATCTTCTCAGCAACGCCGCTGCAAGCAAGATTTGCACGGACGATGTGGTTCGCATGTTCATTCAGTGGATTGATGACTATTCAGAGATACACTTTAAAGTCATCCGCTGGATTTACGACCATTCGGGATGCACTCGCAAAACAATTTGGAGTGGGGTGCATGGGGCCGTCGTAAGGGAGGACTCGGCAGAAGCCGATATGTTCAAGTTGTTAATTCGCGATTTGAGCACGGGCAGTGTGATACGGCAGCATCGAGAGAGAGACTATTACGGCAATTTCATCAAGAAAACAGCTCAACCTAGCGGACGAGGGTCATCTTCTCCAAACTTGAAATCTGCATTCGACGATGAAGAGGAATATGAATTGACGGAGCTAGGCAAGCAGTTTGTCCGATACACGATGGACGAGGTCATGCCCCGAATCGCGGCCCCAGCTACTCCTCCTGTCTAGTATCTAGACGGGAAGTTGCGACGCGAGTTTCAATTGACAGCTTGGCCGCCTTGGAGCAAAATGTGCACCCTCCCTCTGGATTACTTCCGATTGCTAAACAATTGCTCGTAAGGACGAACAAGCTTAGGAGTCACGGAATGCGCCGACTTATTTCCCTCCTCGCGCTCGCGGCTTTACTGTGCCCATCACCGCTTGCGCAGACGCCTCAATCCTCTAATCAGCCTACGACCCGGCAACAACAGTCACAGCCAAAGTGCACCAATAACGGGACGTACGTTAATAGCAAGGGCGAAACCGTAAAGCGCCCTGAGAATTGTTCGTCAGCGCCTCAAGGTGCCACGGCCCAATGCCGTGACGGGAGCTACAGTTTCAGCAGAAGTCACAGCGGGACATGTTCACATCACGGGGGAGTAGCAAAATGGCTTTGAATCAATTGGTGGTCGTTTCTCTCATTCTCGGCTTGAGCTTCGCTCCGGCACAATTGATAGCTCAAACCAAGAAAAGCCCTGCCCAACAAACGCCTGCTCTTGGGCGCGAACGCGACATCGCGGATTTGAGACAACAAGTGGCGACGTTAAAAGACAAAGTGACGAGTCTTGAATCGACGTTATCGCTGTGCCTAGCGTTGCTAAAGGATAAACAGGATCGCTCGGACTCGGTAACCCTCGACATGAACGACCATGCTTACGGTCGCCTAGACATGGATAACGGTTTCCTATTGGTTTCGGTTCAAGAGGTCACGCCCTATTTAGACGGATACAAGGTTGGTCTCAGTATTGGCAATCCACTCTCCGCCTCATTCGCGGGATTCACAGCGAAAGTGAAGTGGGGGAAAAAATACGACTACACCAAATACACCTCAGAGTCGTTTGACGAGTGGCAGAAAGGCATTCAGGAGAAAGAAGTCTCGTTTAGTAATATCTTACAGTCCGGGAGCTGGAACAAGGTTGAGCTAGTCCTGACGCCCGCAACAGCGCCGCAACTCGGCTATGTAACGCTGTCAATCACCACAAATACGGTGAGGCTTCATACGCAATAATCTGCAAAAACTGTTTTCTCTTTGCGCCTCTAAGCCCACCCCTTCACATGGGGAAGTTTTTCTCGTAGCTAGGATTGGGCGGCGGGCCGAAAGGGGCCATTCACCCGGCACAATCGTGCCCTTCCACACTGCGGGATTAGCCGTATTATGGGTCCGCGATTTCCTCGGGTTCCCTAGGAGAAGTCGCTCCATGAAAAATCTCATCGACGTGTGATGCTCGGGCGTCAAGCCGGATTCCGAAACCGCTCTAATCTAGCGCCCAGAACCTAGGAACTTAAAACAGGAGAGCATAAATGAAGAGTATTCCAGCATTGCTTGTGATGAGTTTGGCGTTGGCATCTCTGGCGGTAGCCGGTGGCAAGGGTCGAGTCGCGGTAAAAGTAACGTCACGATACAACAGCAATGTGGCATACAGCTATGCCTTCGCCAATGGAAGCTATGGCCTTGCGCAGAACTTGAATCTTCGTGGTGCAACATTCACACTGGTTCTGCCATCCGGCGACAGCGCCGTAGTCAACTGCACGAGCAAGTTTCAAGAACGGTTCGCAGGTCCGGGCAATGTTCGCTCTTGCCGCGTGCCGTTGGTTGACGAATTTGAAGCCACCTTCGACGGGGACAAGGCGAAGCTATTCTGGCCAACTAGTCTTGACGGAAAGAAGATCGAGTCAGAGACCTACAAGATTATCGCTGTGTCTAAAGCTGGGACCGCTACTAGTCCAGCGCCCCTTGCCCCCGCTACAACAACCGCGCCGCCAGAGCCGCCCACTCCTTCGGCCGAAGATCGCGCTAAGCAGGCGCAGCAATATGCCGACTGCCTAAAGGCCGCAGTGAATAACCCGAGCATTGTTTGTCAATAATTGACAGGACGGCCCGCGCCGCTGCTGCTGGGCCTCGCCCCTGCGCCGTTCGGTCGAATTGAACGCGACGGCGCGAAGTACCAGAGCATTCTTGCCGTCGAGCTAAAGAGTTCGTCTTCAGTCCAAATTGACAATCCAGACATCTGAGCGCGGGTTGCCCTTGCTATCGACTCCCAGCTGACCATCCCACGTCGAGGTGAAAAGAAACCACCGACCATCAGCGGTCATATTCCCTAAGGGCTGCGTATTGAAGAACGGCGCTATCCAAACGGCTCGGTTATGAGCGAAGCGCCAAACCGTAGATGCCAAGCCGTCCGTCTCCATGCACCAAATCTCTCCATCGTAAGGCGCGTCGATCCCCGTGTCGCCCTCATAGTTGTAATTAGAGCCGCAGACCGGATTGCTGTCGTCAAAATATCCATCGGTCCAAACGAAGTGTTTCTCTTGACCGAAATGGTATGGCGGAACCAGGGGATACACGAGTTGGGAGTAGTCATTGAGGTTATTGATCGGTCGGATCAAGATGTTCATTTGATCTATCAAGCCGGGGGAATTGACATAACTGTGGTTACCAATTGTCCCGTATCCACCGCACTCAATGCCCTCCTTCTCGCCACAAGCCACAACTGCCAAACTCTCTACATCCCAAAAGTAAGAACCGAAATGATTGACCTCAATCCTGACGTATTTTCCATCACCTGAAATCGAAGTGTGGCGTATTAGGTAGGGGTGTGGGGCAGACGACTGCCCAGAACGACCCCACTGACCGCCGATCTGCCCGGTTTGCGTGTTATACCACCGACAACCAAGATTCTTGTCGTACACAACGACAAACATATGCTTTCCGGATTGCGGTCCACCCTCTGAAATGACAACTCGACTATCGTCGGAAGAGAGCGTAACGTCGTCATCGCTCACCACGCTCCTGCTCGGTACGAGCGGCGGCTGAGTTCCGCAGGTCGTTGTGTCCAGCACAGTAGAACTGGTAGCGGTTGAAAAGCGATAGCCCGTAATAGTCAGAGGTGTGGAGCTCGTGGTTCCATAAATGAAGTCGGGATCAACAAAGCTGAACGCAGAGCCTGCACGAAGCGGCAAGAGGAGACCTCGCCCCTGTGGTGCGCCCGGAAGCGAGCTGATCGCCATGGTCGAAGGGTCGAACCCAAATGCCAATTCTTGATTGCCCGCGCCGACCACATAAAACTTACTTGCGTCTATGCTCCATTCATTAGCAGCTCCCAGAGCGGCAGTGCGAACGTAGCTACCGGGGTTCCTGAAATCCGTGGTCTGGTCAGTCACCCGCACCATACGTGAACCAAAGTCGGGATCATTGAACACCAGATTGACCGGTGTGGGAGCCATCGGTGTTTCGTCGTGAATAAGCCTGTCCGTGATTGCGTTGGGATAGGGGGAAGGGCTCTGCGCTCGAATAGCGACTGTGATCATGAGGAGCGACAGACTAGAAATGATCAATTTGCCAAAGGTTTTCGACATAAGGTGACCTCAATGAAACCCGCAAGGGCTGGTGCGAACGGGAAATGCGGGCAAAGTATGAACGATTTGGTTAATAAGTGTCAATTCGGGAAGACCTCGTTCGCGTGTCGCTCAACCGAGATTGCTTTTGGCCGAACTGCGATCCATCGAATTTTCGGGATCGGGAGGTAGAACGATTTTGGAGTCGGTCACATTACCGTGGCAAAAAAGGGGGGGCCGTGGGGCTCCCATCCCCGGCGTCGCCACCGGTGCTCGATGCTAGCTAGCCAGTCGATCAGTTTGAGATTTCAACGCTATCGGCGAGTTGTAGCTAAACATTGCTTGCTTTAGCTGCGAATCGACTTCATCTGCGATGGTCACAACGTCCAGCAACAACCTACTGAAGTCTACCCCGCACAAATTCCTTTCCAAGGTGCTAAAAATGCTCACTTGCAGGATGCGAGATTCTTCCACCACCATGGTTGCCGTATAGCCCTGTCGCAGGCGCATCGCTCCGTGGTCGCGAGCGGCTTGGGATATTGGAGCATCCAATCTGGAGTTCAGGCGCAGGCGGGTGACAAGGTCTAGAAGTAACTGAGGAAGGTGTCCGGTGCGTTCATTTCGGCTCAGAGTGACACACGTCAGCTCTGCATCCAGGTCCACAATATCGAGCCAATTCTGAATTGTCGTTTCCACCTCACGCTCCAATATGGATGCGACAGATTCTGCCTTCACCCGCATTTTGGTTTGCGGGTCCTTGAGCCGATTGCGAATCAGCTCCCGGAGTTCGCCGATTCGAACCGGTTTAGCAAGAATCTCATCGGCTTGGTGCAGAATCGCTGACATCGCCTCGTCCAGCGCCGGATACCCACTGACAACAATGGTCAACGCAGCCGGATGGGTATGCCGCATGGCGCTGACCAGGGTGAATCCGTCTCCTGCCAGAGGCATGTGCAAGTCTGAGAGCAGGACATCAAAAGATTCGTTCGCGATCAGCTTGAGCGCATCGCGCACATTCGAAGCGACGACCACTTCAAACTCGTCCCGTTGCAACCCTTCGTGCAACATCATTCGAACCGCTTCGTCATCCTCCACGACCAAGATTCTGGGTTTCGTCACGACGAGGAACCTCCACTAACCAGCGTTGGCTCCGATCCCGCCTAACCACTAGACCTTTGTCGGAGAACACTGGGGGGACTGAGATGTCCCCTGCGGTCTATATCTGGCGGGGCTGACACCCTGCAACGTCTGTTGCCGGTATCAGCGCCCCTATTACTTTCTAATGTACGCTACCGCACAATACTAACGAAAGTGCAAAGCAGAATACCGAGCAAATATTGACCAACTTACCATTCCCAAGCGGAAGGCCACCGGAACTGCCGCGAGTGTCTAGAATCCCCCACCCCAGACCCCAAAGCCCGGGCGATAGAGGGAGAGTAGCGTCAAATGATCGTCACGTCTCTGGCGACTGAATCGCTTTCAAAATAATTTTGTCGAGTTCCTTTATGGAATCGCGAATAGCCCGCTCGTTGCTTTGGTAATTCTCGGACTGGGCGACAAGCCCGGAGAGTTCGCAAACCAGCCAATCGCGTTGTTCCTTGGCATGATTGATAAAGCGCATGTTTCTTTCCTGCTCCGCAAGCTTCATGGCGAACTTAGTCTGCCGGGAGTCGGAAGTAAAAGCTATGACGGTCGTCACAGCAACTTTGTGATGAAAGATGTCTGCCCCCGTCGGGTGTCAGTCGGGGGGCAATCGCCGGGTGGCGGTTCGACAAATCCCCTATAACACTCATCGACCCCCCGCGACTGGGTTCCGACTGTAAGTACCTGATTTAAAAAGCCTAATCCGACGGTAAAATCGATCTAAACCGAGATAGAGGGCCGCCCCAAGAGCTACGGCTAACTCCGATCTCCAGACACAACTGTTTGACAAAAAGCTCGAAGATCATCGAGCCGAATACCGTTTTTCAACCAGTCACTACGTTCTGTGATGTTGATTTTGTGACGATTGGTTAGGCGGCCTGTCAGGTAAAACGCTTCAAGCGCAGTGTTATCGATGTTCATCACGCCGATTAGCGTGACCGGGCAATGTTGATCCTTCGTTGCCTGCAACACCCAAGCTCGGCCTTTCTTAGCCAAATTGATCGACCGACAGACTCGAAAGGCGACCGAAGGGCCATTCTTGAGTCGAAGCCAGTTCTTGCGCCTCCATGCGCCAGAAGATATGGAGACCTCGCCTGGAAACATTTCGACCAACCTGCTCATCATTTCTGTTCGAATTCGACGACTCTGGAGTCGGTGCTCAGATGTCTTTTTGTGCGACGACGTATATCCCGCGAGTTCGAAGGCCTTGAGCATTGACCCGAACCGATATCCGACGCTCGTCCCAGACAGACCGTGTGACTTCAGAACCGCTTGGGAAAGGTAGCCATGCGTTTCCAAGATAGTCTTCAGTTGCTCCATTATTTCGTCATTCGACCGATTCCAATATTTCTGACGTAGAGTTGTCTGTGCTGCCTCGAACAGTTCCTGTGTCACGATTGGCTCGAACGCTTCCGGCACGAGAATCCACTGCGACTCGGGAAGTCTTCTGGACTTCGAACCGAGCCTTTCAGTGGTGCGGTTGAAAACCGCTGTTCCTTTGTATTTCGGGTGGGTCAAAATTCTCTTAATCGCGTAATCGTTCCATTCTTTTCCCGGAAGAAAGGGGATCTTTCTGGTCTCCAAATCTGCGGCGATTTCCACAAAAGTTTTGCCCTTCTCGACGAACATGCAGTAGATTTCGCGCACCGTAGAGAGTTCCTCCGGCGGGCCGGGAATGAGGATCACTCTGTCAGTCGCGATGCTCTTGCGTTCGCCCGGCGGAAGTTCTTGCTTCCGAGTTCTGTCCGCCGACACCAGCATTCGCCGAAAGCCGTAACCGGGAACCGATCCCGTGCGATAGCCTTTCTTCACCAAACGTACAAGACCCTCAAACACCTTCTTGGACAATTCACGACTGAATTCGCCCGCCATCACCCTCTTGAGCGTCTTAAGAACCATGCTAGACATTTCGTTGTTGTTAGGGAAAAGCTCGGCGCAATAGTGCACTTGCACACCAGCGGCCTTGCACAGAAATTCGTAGTGCGCTCCTTCGTCGGGGTCCTGAAATCTTCCCCACCGACTCACGTCGTAGACCAGAATCGCCTTGTAGGTCTGTATCCCGGCGACAACATCCTGTAACAGTTGAGACAGTCCCGCTCTTCGCTCTAAATCCAGTCCGCTCCTCGCTTCGTCGCAATACGTCTGACAAACCTCGAAGCCATGCTGCTGCGCAAAGGTCGCGATTCCTGCTCTTTGGCAATCCAGTGAATATTCTTGGCGGTCGGTAGACATGCGCAGGTATTGGGCAGCTGGTATGCTCGGCATCCGCTCTCCTACTGGATCAAGATGTCATTACAAACGGCACCCGACGAACCATGAAGGGGAAAAATGAACGCTGACAGTTTACCGATTTGCGCCGCGCAGTACCTAAGGATGTCCACTGAACATCAACAATATTCGTTCGACAATCAACGTGCTGCCATCGGTGACTATGCAAGCAAGGCGGGTTTCGTAGTCACAAAAACTTACAGCGATGCGGGAAAGAGTGGCCTCGTGCTCAAGCACCGCGACGGCCTGCGGCAATTGTTGAACGATGTTGTCGGTGGCAAGGCCGAATACAAAGCAATTTTGGTCTATGACGTGAGTCGCCTGGGCCGATTTCAGGACGTGGACGAGGCGGCGCATTACGAATTCATCTGCAAGGCAGCGGGTGTGAGGATTCACTATTGTGCTGAGCAATTCTCCAACGATGGTTCACTCCCAAACTCCATGATGAAGGCATTGAAGCGAGTCATGGCAGGAGAGTACAGCCGGGAATTGTCCACGAAAGTCCACGAAGGCAGCAAACGAGTGGCTATCGCAGGATTCCGGACAGGGGGTATGGCGGGTTACGGACTTCGAAGGCTGCTAGTCTCCGCAGATCGCGAAGCGAAATGTATCCTTTCGCGGCGGGAGAGAAAGGCACTCCAATCTGACCACGTAATCCTCGTTCCGGGGCCAGACCATGAAGTCCAGTGGGTGCGAGAGATTTATCGGCTTTTCACCGAGGCAAAGTGGTTGCCATCCGCCATTGCAGCGAAGTTGAGAAAGGAAGGAGTCGCATACACGGGTTTCAAGAGAAAAGCTTGGTACGGGGGCGCTATTCGCCGCCTTCTCAAGAACCCAAAATACTGCGGTTGCAGTGTCTTTGGACAAAGTACATCCCGGCTGCATACGAAGAGGATTGTAAATCCGCCGAACTCGTGGACGATCACTGCTGGAGCGTGGCAGCCGCTCGTTGATCCGACGATTTTCGAGCAAGCCAAAAAGCGATTCGAAAACCTCCACAATTACAGGACGGATGCTGAGTTGCTGTCGGGTTTGCGCAGTCTGCTTGAAAAGAGCGGTACGCTGTCACTCGAACTTGTCAATCGGGCACGCGATCTCCCGTCTGTTCGGCCCTTTGTCAGTCGTTTTGGCAGTCTCTCCGAGGCATTCGAAAAGGTCGGATTCGTTGGAGAACGGTCAGGCCCTACAAGGACGAGACGAACCATACGTGCATTGCGGGACCGGCTCGTGGCCGAGATCGTCGCGGCGTATCCAAGCGATATTGCAGTGATTCAGCCCGACGCCCACTTTCGCCCCAGACTGCGATTATTCGACCAACTTGTCTCCGTCTTCGTATGTCGATGTATGCCGAAAGATGACCAAGATAGCTGGCTTCTGGTTCCGGTGCCCCGTGAACGCAGTTGTGTCGCTCTGATCGCCTTACTCGATCCAGGGAATGAAAGAGTGACAGATTTGTACGTCGCGCCGGACACGAAGGGTCAGGTTCGTTATCAGTTCGCGGCAAATGATCCTTGGTTACAACGAGGGCAGCGAACTTCAATAGTAGATTTTATCTCTGCCGTTCGCGTTGTTAGCTCTCGTCGTGATCAACAAACCTCGGATTCTTATAAAGACCAATAGAAGGCACTGTTGCTCAACGTCATTCAAGAATACGATGACTCTAGATTGGTGCGGAGGTCGAATCGTGGCCCTTTTGCCCGTTGCCGAGTATTTGAGAATGTCCACCGACCATCAAGAGTACTCTCTCGACAATCAAGCTGGGTCGATCCCTCAGTATGCCGGGTTAAGAGGTTTTGAAGTCGTTCAGACGTATGCTGACCCCGGCAGGAGTGGCCTGCCGCGACTCAAGGAAGGCAACCCCGTCTCCAGGGTTCCAATTCAGTGGTGGCGGTCAAGGTGTAGCAAGATCCCCTCGCGCTGTATATACCCGTCAACCGAACGAAGGCGTTATGCGGAATCTGCATTGGTGCGAATCGGGATGAGCGCCGTCCATTTGGATCGCCCCGCGAGCGGGATGCACAGTTCTCAGCTTTCTACCGTGAATCGGGAATGGGGACATCCGGGGAACTGCTCTTGAGATGAATAGCAGCGGCTTCTTGTTTGACCGAGATGAGAATCGGCATGCTTGAGTCTGCCTCGTTCCAAAACTCAAGGAACTCCTTGTAAGACTGCCGCGCTCTTTTTTCGTCCCCCTGTAACGCCAAAGCGCGACCAACACCGATGCGTGCCATGATGTATACGGGTCCATTGAAGGCCAGACCGCGATGTCTGACGATTTTCCGAAACTCCTCCTCGGCCTCTTTACCTTTCTTATCCATAAGATACGCTTCGCCACGCACATAGATTGGATATAGATTCGGTGAAAAGCTTGTAACCCCTGCAACACCCAGTTCGTATGCTGAGGCAGTCTGGAGGACTTGTAGTGCTTTCGAAGGCTTCCCCTGACTCAATAGTTGCAAGGCCATTATTGTAGGGATGAAATGAGACTGCACAAGCGTGTCTTTCGGGAACGTTCTGGCAAGACGTTGTACGTGTGCCTTAACCGAAGAATCTGCACCTTTTCCAGTAAAAGCCAGCGCCAGAGAAATAGCATATTGCACCTCCCGTCCGGAATCGATCTTACTTGCATCGAATGCATATCTACGGGCCAAGGAGACATCGCCGAGGAGAGCCTCTCTAAGGGCTGCCGCTGCCTCAAACGATGCCCGAGATTCGCTTCTGTCTTGGCGTCTGACTGAATCAATTGCCCTTGTGGTCCATTCTCTAGCTTGGCCAAGATGTCCTTTAAATGCACTCGTTTCTGCCGCAAACTGCAGGAGGGTACTTCCGTCGTCCGGGTTTTCCCGCCCCCACTCAACTTGCTGAGACATGCTACGCGTGTCGTCACGATAGAAGGCTGCCTCATAAAGGTGCAGACGAAGGTCAATGGAGGATGTGTTCGTTTTCTTCATCTCCTCCAGCATCGCTTCGGCGTCCTGGAAGCGATCCAGATTGACATATGTATCGAAGAGACTGCCAAAATTTAAGCCTGATCGGGGAGCGAGTACCAGTCCTCTTTTGTAGCATTCAAGAGAAGCATCGTGTCGCCCGAGCAGTCCGTAAATATCACCAAGGTTCGTCGGAGGCACCGCATCAGTCGGATAAGTTCGAGACCACGTTTCATATACGTCACGAGCTTGGTCAAGCTCTCCTGTCGCAAGATGGTAGTAGTGCGATTCGATGTAGAATCTCTCCCGGTCGCTCACCTTGCTCCTCAGCTCGTAAGCCTTCGACGTGTTCTCTGCTGCCAATTGTTTCTGGCCGAGATTGAAGTAGCATGTCCCGAGGGCAGCATATGCCATTGCGAAACTGGGGTCTAATTCAATTGCGCGTCTTAGAAACGGTATCGCAAGAGTGCTGTCACTCTGGCCGACCATCTGCTCACGCCCTTGGCTGTACGCTTTCAATGCTTCAAGAAGTGGCGTAGTCGCCAACTCGACTCGCACGTCATACTTCTGCAACGTTATCGGGGACTCGCCCAACTTCGCTCGAAGTTCGGACGCACATCGGCCTAGCGCTGCTAGAATTCCTGCCTTACCCGATGTACTCTCTGCGGCGACGGAAATCGTGTCTCCGGATTGGCATGCGGCGGCTGTAAGTATCAGTTCGTAACCGGCTCCCAGTTGGGATATGAACCCAGTGATCGCCACCCCCGCTTGTGCCCTCTGACAAATATCAAGTGTTAGCTCCGGTGTTAGCGGCGCATTATGGTCCCTTCCCATGAGACCCAGAATGTTGTGTAAATTTCCTTCCGGAACGAGAGTAATCCAGGGAGACTGTTCAAATTGTGCTACAAGAGCTTGCCGAAGGCTACCGTCGAACACTGGATCGTCGGTCTTGTTTGTGAAGTCTCCTAGTACAACAGTGTGCGTGGCCGTGGGGAAAGGTCTAAAGAACAAACCAGGGAGGAACTTTATAGCGACCACCAAAAGTAGAATGGCAGAGACAATCGCTAGCAGTTTAACGAAGTGACTGGTGTTCGCTCCAATGCGCTGAACTCCCAGAGAGCCAATCCAACGATCAAGCGAACCTACCTTGCGCTCCCATATTTTCGGTATCCGGTAGAGGGGCATTGCAAGTACTGTGTCGCGGCCGACGAGCTTTTCATCGGACGGACCTTCTATTTGAATCGCGACAACCGCCCCGACACGCTCACTGAAAACAGCACCACCACTGTATCCCCCTTCACCTAATTCCTGACTTCTGAGCCTAAAGAGACGAAACTCCGTCGAATTCTGGACATCAAGCGTCCCTACAAATTCACCTTTGCCAGTCGACATGTCCGCAAGAGTAAGCCCAAAGCCTCTGAGTATGAATGGTCCTTTGGCCTCTAAGTCGAAGGACATGGGAATAGGAATGAGATGGCTGGGCGCATCTTCCAACTTTAGAACGGCCCAATCAATCGCCATCGCTTTTGAATAGCCCCATGCTATTTTCCGGGCTCTCCGTGGTGTGTCGTTCAAAAATTGAACTTCCACGCTCTCTAAAGGATTCTGCTGACCCAAAATATGGCCAGCGGTGAGCAGGTGGCCAACATTACTGCAAAGCCAAGCTGTCCCCAGGACGCGCCCTTGGAAGAGGACGGCGCAAGTAGCTTGGCTTAGGAGTTCATCGCTAGTCATTGGAGTAGCCGTGGAGATGCCTTTTAGCTACCTTCCCATGTCATCTTTACTTTGAAAGTAGACTCGCCTTTTGCCGTGAGAACCCATACACCGGCACTTGCAGAAAAGCCCATCGAAAACTCTAATTCCACCTGCCCGGGGCGAGAGCCTTCGGTTAGGTCGTTTAACTGGGTGCCTATGTCCTTCGCGATTGCGGCTATAGTCTCTTTAGCATCGGCATATGCCCGTGCTACCTGATCCTCGATGCTGGTAGTTTTGGTTCGACGGCCGGATTGTTCAGTACCGATAATCTCCACATTCTCACTAATAGCTTCTATCAGCAGAGGAATGCTCTCGATTCTGGTGCTAACCGTTTTCATCCTGCTACGCTCCATCTCAAGAGGATTTGAGAGCTAAATTGAAAGAATTCTACACGTATCCTCGGCCTCAGGCGATGAATCCCTGCAGGTAGGTTCCACCTCATTGAAAGTTCCTAGCCTCGCACTTCTGTAGTGTAGACCTTATCGCAACCCCTTGAATTTGTCGTACGAATTGCGCTTCACAGGTAATCCACGAACAAGTCTTCGATCACGGATCTTGCGATCAAATCCGTTCTCACCATGGCATATGTTGATTCCGGTACAGCTAGCGAGAATTGTCTCAGGGGACAAGCGTCGAGAATTGGACACACTTCAATAGATGCGCGCTGTGTTGGACCCCAATTATATGTCAGGACCGCTGATCAAAAATGAGTATTCGCTTTGATTTCGTCTGTTTTTTCGGTGACCATGAGCTTTCTTGTTGACACAGATAGTGAACTCACCTAAAGTTGCCCCGTACGGTTGCTTGAGGGGGCCTACCGTACTATTTATTTAGTTGAGGTGCCCTCATGCGGCGCTGCAGGTTCGGTGTACGCCTCGTTACTATCCGGCAGCTCGACCGCAATCCCAATTTCGCCGCATTCGCGGCTGTATCGTCTGTAGCGTACCCGTCAAATCAGTCGCCTCAAGTGACATGTCTGGCCGCTCTAACCCACAAACAAGTTTGTTCTTGGCAACCCTCTAGCGTTCAACGCTCGTTAAAAAGTCCAACAATGACGGCCGTCGCAACCATGAAAAATCCTAATGCGAGTCGAGCCTTGGATCTCGACGGCAGGGCCACTGGACGCGCTCAAAGCAACAAGAAAAATGCTTTAAAAGTGAGAAAAGGAAACAGGATCGGGTCTTCGTTGTCGCAGGCGAGACGGGCTCGGGAGATTCGCGCATGACAGTTGGGTTCAACAAATTGAAACATCTTGTCGTTCTTATGATGGAGAACCGTTCTTTCGACCACATGCTCGGGGGCTTGAGCCTAGTTATGGAGAACGGGCAAAAGAAATACCCCGGTATCAACGGGCTCACGGGAGAGGAATCAAATCCTGACTCGAACGGAAATCCGGTAAAGGTCAGTCCGAACGCGAAATTTCAGGGCCAACTCGATCCCGACCCCGACCACCATTTCCCCGGCGTTGACATGCAGATTTTTAACGGTGCGCCGCAAGGGCCGGGGAGGGTCCGCAGCATGCAAGGATTCGTGAAGGATTACTTCACACAAACCAAGAACGTGAATAAATCCCATGACATCATGTCTTATTTCACCCCGGAAGACAAACTACCGGTTCTCTCGACGCTCGCTACACAGTTTGCGCTTTTCAACGGATGGTTCTCGTCGATTCCGGGTCCAACCATATGCAATCGCGCATTTGCTCATTACGGAACCTCCTTCGGACAGGTTGGAATGGACATTTTCGACATCCTTGCTCCAATAATGAGTTCCTACGAGAGAATGCTTGCGGCCGGCAAGACGGCAAAAATCTATTATTACGACCAGCAAAGCTCGACGATGGAGATCGTCAATCTTCTGAAGAATCAGCCCCAGCTCTTCGCTACTTATGACGAGTTCATTTCCGATTGCGCGAGCGACACTCTTCCCGAATATTGTTTCATCGAGCCCTGCTATAACGATCATCAAGGGCCGGGCGGCGGCGAGATTCTGGCTTCTGATCAACATCCTGATCACAACGTGCAGGAAGGCGAGAAATTTATCGCCAGAACCTACAACGCCATTCGATCGAATCCGGTCATCTGGGACAGCACAGCTCTGTTGGTTGTCTATGACGAGCACGGTGGAATTTACGACCATGTGGCTCCCCCGGACTGCACGCCAGACGACCATCCAGCAACCGCTGCGGCAACAAATACCGGGGCACCGTTTAATTTCGATTATCTGGGTGTTCGCGTGCCTGCAATCCTGGTGTCCCCTTACATTCCGAAGGGAACAATCGTTCCTGGCACAGAAGCCGGAGCGAAGGCCCGCATTTTCGAGCACGCCAGCATTCCAGCAACCGTCACCAGCTTTTTTCTTAACGGCGATGCAAAACGCACACGGAGAGAAGCTGCTGCCAGCACCTTCCTCGATCTCCTTGGTGACGATAAACGGGCAGACACTGATCTTCCATTTTTTACGCTAGGAGGGCACTAATGGCCTCAATTGTGATCGATGTGCCCGAGCCGAAAAAGGGCTCGTTCAACCACACCCGGCCTCCCGGAAAACTTCTGCAATCCCAGACTCTTCACCTCCGCGAGGCGTTACTGAAACACCTTAAGGATATTGCAGACGTTCTCGCAATCGACCCGAAAACCTTGAAGACGGAAGGCGCAGTCAGCACCTACATTCAAAGGGCTACGGCGATTCTGCACACACGCGCGCCCAATCCTTCCGAAAAGACGGTCAGGTAAATGAGCCGCGCGCTGTTGGTCCTCATTCTCTTTTCAGCGAAAGTCCTTCAAGCGCAGCAGCCCGTGCCTTCTCCGGATCCCCCCGGTGAGCGGGCCAAACTAAAGCAGAGCTGTTTCAGTTTCACATTCTCTGAGCTGGGCGGGTGCGCTGAAGAACTCTTCACAGGTGTGCCATTACACATCGCCGTAGGGAGCATCGCTCCGCAGGACGGGTTTGGTGCGGGGTTGGCCTACGTCGGACACCATACGACCGACAACTGGAGAAATACCTGGAACGCCGACGCCATCGGCTCGAACAATGGCTCTTGGCGCGCGGGATTCTACATGAGGTTCGTCCACACGCCCAACAGTCCTGTAGGCGTTCGATTTGGAACCCCGCCTCCCGTGCCAAAAAACCTGATCGGGTTACCTGAACACACCGTATTTGGTCTCTACGCCCAGGCGATCTCTCTTAACAAAATAACGTTTTTCGGTTTAGGGCCCGATACGACCGAAGTAGGTCGCACATTCTTCGGCATGACCGAGACCATCATCGGAGGGAGCGTAGTTAAACCCTTTTCTGAGCGCCTGAACGCATCTCTGTTCGGCGAAATTAATGGTCGGTTTGTGACCATCCGCGAGAGTAACGGGCAGCCAAGTCCGTCGATTGGAGATCTTTATACCGAAGCGAGCGCTCCGGGCCTAGCGAAGCAGCCGGGAACCTTCCAGCTTGGCGAAGGCATAAGGATTCGCCCGGTTTTCGATAACGACCTCGTTCGCCTAAATTACAGCGCGGGCTACCAGCAGTATTTTGCAAAAGATAATTTCACTTTTCAGCGTTTGACAATTGATCTTGGAACTCAGTACGCCCTCCACAGTAAGAGCCGGATAAACGAATCAAGACTGAACAATGGTCCCGATGCATGTGCTATCGACTCTGTGTCGCATCCGGAGTGCCCCAAACCCTATGTGCGAAATTTCGAGGGAAGTATCGGTTTTCGCTTCTTCACGGCTCTGTCTATGACACCAGGTGGAAACGTGGTCCCATTTTATTTTCAACCGACAATCGGTGGGTCGGACATCAACAGCAATTCGTCCTTGAGCAGCTATCAGGATTATCGCTTTCGCTCTCCCGACGTAATGTTCCTTCGGGAGAGCTTTGAACACTCTATATGGAATCTGCCGATTGGATTCACGTTAATGGCTGACGAAGGTAAGGTTTCGCTAACTCGCGGAGATCTGGGTTCCAGCTCGTGGATCCACAGTTATTCAGCCGGTCTTACGCTGCGTGCGGGTGGCTTTCCTCAAGTCTACCTTTTGTTTTCATGGGGCGGCAACGAGGGCACTCATACTATCGCGAACGTCAACACGTCGCTTCTGGGCGGAACAGCTCGGCCATCGTTGTTTTGATCATAAAAGGAGAAGACATGTTCGGGTCCGAGATGTTGGACATTGCAATCGGCATGATTTTTACATACCTCCTTCTGAGCCTTATCTGCTCGGCGATCAACGAACTTATTGAACGCCAGTTGAAGAATAGGGCTACTGACCTTGAACAAGGTATTCGTGAACTTCTCGATGATAAGGATGGAACCGGGCTGGTGACACAGTTGTATCAACACGGCATGATCAGTGGGCTCTTTAGGGGCAACTACAATGCTAATGCTAAGGACAAATCGAACTTGCCTTCCTACATCCCGTCGCGGAATTTTGCTATTGCGATCATGTCAATCGTCGCGCCAAAAGACCCGGCCGCCAATTTTCAGAATTCCATAGCTGAGATAAAAAGCGACAAGGTCCGAAATGCGCTTTCGGCCATGTTCGAGGTAGGAGGGAAAGATGTCCAGAAATTCAGGGACAGCATCGAGAACTGGTTCAACAGCACGATGGACAGGGTGTCGGGCTGGTACAAGCGGAGGTCGCAGCTGATTATTTTCGTGCTTGGCTTCGGCGCAGCCGCGATCATCAATGTCAACTCGATTACGATCGCCAATGACCTCTGGATTCACAAGGCGGAAAGGGATGCAGTGGTTTCTGCGGCGCAGGGGTATCTCGGGACTCATTCGGCGAAGGATGGGCAAACAGGGCAGGATTCGTCGCTAAAAGCAAACATTGAAGCGATAGAGAGCTACAGACTGCCGATAGGCTGGAAAACTCTGCCCCCAAAGGATACTTTAACGTGGCTCCGTTTTGGTCTATGGTCTTTGTTCGGCTGGTTGATCACAGCCTGTGCTGTCTCACTCGGAGCGCCTTTCTGGTTCGACGTATTGAACAAGTTCATCATCATCCGTTCAACTGTTAAGCCACATGAAAAGAGTGGCGAAGAGCAATCCAAAAGCTAGAAAAAGGTGAATGATGAGCGATCCGGAAGCGGTTTCTCTTACCCTCGGCCAGGTCGTTGACCTGATTTCCGGAGCGAGGGCGAGCGGTGCGAATCCGATGGTGATCGGAATGCAGATTTTCAATAACCTCGGCGACGATGTGACACTAACGGGTTCGACCCTTACCCTTGCTCTTGCGACTTCTGAAATTAAAATCGATCCGGTGTTGATGCCTCTCGTGAACGCCATCCAAACTGTTTCCAAGCAGGAAGAGCATGTCGACATTTCGCTCAATCAAGCCATTGAGATACAACTAAAAGTACGAGTCAAGTTTGAACACGAAATGAGCTTCGATGTGAGCGAAAACGGAGGCGATCTTGCGCTCAATAATATTGTTGGAGTGTCAGGTCACATGGGCATCCTGGGGACCTCTGTGAACAGCATTCAATTGACGCAGAACCACGGGCGTTGGAGCGTAGCGGTAAAGACGCCTGTGAAAACAATAAATGTTGAGCTGGACTAGAATTGGCTTCCCCAGGACGCTCACTGCAATTACTGGCACCAGAATAAACAAAATATCAAGCGACAGTAAGATTGGCCATATCCCTTCGCATACCGTGCCATCGATGGTCTTTCGTGGCGAAAACGAGTTGGTATGATTCGTTCATAATGTAGGGGTGATCCAGCCGGTTTTTGCCCCAGTCCATCGTTTCGGACATGACGGTACGACGGTCCTGAAAACTGTGTCCGGCAGCAGCGGCGTAGCCAAGTTCACAACCTCGACGCTGGGCTCGCGCACGCGCGCATAGCCACGTTCGTCCTAAGCAAACAACTTTCTCTGAGTGTGAATGATCTCGACTGGTGCTGCGCATTCGGCATCGTCATTAGCGGCGTGATTGATCCGCGTACTTACGGGAAAACACCGCATCTGCTCCGCCTCAAAAGGTTTCACCACATCCAACGCAATTTTGGCATCGGTAATTTCTCGATTGAGCCATACATAGTAATGTCGAGGTTGGAGAATAACCGGCATCCGGTCATGAACCGTCACGGTGAGCGCGTTCGGCGTAGTGGTCAAGATCGAGAACGTCTCCAACGTCCCTCCGTTGGGATCGTTCCAACTCTCCCAGATTCCAGCGAACCCGAATAGCTCGCCGGCGCCGACCTCGAAACAGTATGGCTGCTTCGTCTTTCCGGCTTTCTGCCATTCGTAGAAGCCGTCGGCGGGGATCAGACATCTGCGAAGCCTTAGCGCATCGGAGAACGCTGGCTTGGTGTCGGCAGTTTCCGCTCTCGCGTTTATCATCGAAGCGGCTTTCGACATATCGCGCGACCACGAGGGCACGAGACCCCAACGAAGCAGGGACAATTGGCGTCGGTCGTTGTCGGGATTCTGTCGGATTACCGGCACAAACTGCGTCGGAGGGATGTTGTAGCGCGGGACCCACCCGACCTCATCTGAGTCGGTTGAGAAATGTTCCTCGATGACTTGCTTTCGCCGAGACAGGCGGTATCGTCCGCACATGTGAATGATTATGCCAGACTCTCAAAGAGACGCAGGCCGCGAATCGATTCCTCATCGGTGCGGACTCACCCTGCGGATTCGATGCCATACTTCGCTTGTAAGAACCCGCGAATCGTCGGCGTCGTTGCCCCCGCCAGTTCCTGCCAAGTGCAAATTCTCAACTTCGTTCTCAGCTCAACGGGTTTCACGCACTTCATCACCGCATACCAAGCCTCCGCTAAATCCGCCCGTCGAGCATCAATGAGGACGCAAAACGAGCAGCGCAGGGAATAAGCTGCTAGCACGTTTCGCAGCAGCTGGTAGGAGCTGTAGCGCGTTTCCGTCTGGGGCAATTCTTCCCAATCGAATACTTCTGCGAAATCTCGATATCCGAGAAGTGTCCTTTTCTCAGCCGTCTGAAAATCACTCTCCGTTAGCTTCGCCTCAATCAACAGGCCTCCCAGTCGCATGTCAATTTCGGTGCGATCAGATCTTCCGTTTGCCAGCGGCACCCGAGCCCTGTATCCGAAAACGGGTGTCGAGTCCGCCGCAGCGCCTAACAAACCACATACCCCACCGCTCCTCAATGCAGCGGGATGGCAGAAAACATTCATCAGAAGTGCGTCGGAACTCGCGCACGTATCAAGCTCCATCCACCGCCCACGTTCGGTCTTGGGAAGCGATCGCTTGCCCAACGTGTGCACTTTCGCCAACCGTTTCTTCCAATCAGGATTCGCGCGAATCGCCTTGTAGCTTCGGTCTAAGAAGTTTCCGTGGCGCGAGTCACCGTCGTACGGAAAGAAGCACACTGCGGGTTCATCCCCATAGCTCAAGCAATGAGGGATGGATTCGACCTGCGCATATTTCTTGGCTCGGTCCGCGAGAGCGCGTCGAAGGTCAGCGGCATGCATGAGCATTACCTTCGCCACCGCCAGAGTTGCTTCCACGCTTGGACGAGGGTTTGTATCTTTCGTGGACTCGGAATCCGGCTGTACCAAGGCGACAATCCTCGAAGGCTCGTTCATAGAACTGGCGCACGCCGTCGGGGCTCAGGTGTGCGAGACTCCGCCGGAGTTCCTTGATCTCACCCTCATCAAGAACGTCCGGTTTTTCGTCGCTGGGTCGCCTAGCCACAGCGAGCGATATTACCATATTCGCCTTCCATTCGCCTAGAACGGACGGCTTGGCCGCACAGCCTCTAGCGATCTTGCCTCTAGTTATTTCAAAGAGACATTGATCTTCGTTGCTGCGGGAAGTGTCACCGAGCTGGAACTTCTGCCCGCTTGAATTGTTACAGTCCCCTTGAGATCGCCATAGAAAGTGTACTGACCTTGTGCATTCGTGACAGTTCGATGCAACCGACCCAAGACTGTGTAGGTAGGGCGTTTCGTGCCTTCCTCCCGTAATGTCACCTCAGTGCCTGCCCCAACTGGTTTTCCATCGGCTCCCTTAACAGTGCCGCTGACGGCAGCGGGCATATCGGGAACAAAAGCAAAAGTGAATGTACGGTATATCGTGTCGAGATATACTTGCACAAACCTCTTACCCGTTCCCATATCCGCAGTCGGAAGACCGAAATTCGCAAGGGCCGAACTCGAAGTACCGCTTGATCTTTCGTTCGAGGTTTCGTACGTCCAAGTCCACTTTGTTGAATCTTTTATCTTCAACCCTAGAGCATCACCCCCAGCAGTGACACTAGAATCGACTTCGTAGGATTTCTTTTCATCCGATGTCAATGTCGAGGTTAACGAGTCTGTTAGGTTTAGGGCGTGGCTAGGAGCGCCCGGTGTGTACTGATACGGAAGGTCGGAGAGTCTTAAAGCCACGTATCGCTTGGCATCGTACTGACTGGGATCGACATCAGTATTACTAACGAGGGGATCTGTTTGCAGAATCTGCGGGTATTCCGCAGAGCTAATCTGAGCGCCGGCCAAAAGGGCTATTGCAGCCGGACACAAAGAAGGATCGATTGTCGAACTTGGCAGTAAACATCCAGCGTATACATATACGAACCTGTTATTTTGTCCGTTGTTCTTCAGCGTCCACTTAGCCGATGCCGGTGTCACCTTAAAATCTAATTCGGGATTTACCCACACTTGAAATTGATCATATTCGTGATTCAAGCCATTCGCGGCCGGGCCAGGATACTTTAGAGCATCAGTCACAGACTCTTGAACAACGATCGATTGCCCATCGGTCGTGCTGTTTGAATAAGTTATGCCAAGTTCGTCGGAGATCGGCCCCCCCGATAGATCGACAGTAGCCGTGTGGGCATCAAGAAAAGAATCCGAAACGGACAACTTCGTACTGGTGGTGCTGCCTGATTGATATGTAACCGAGCTGTTGGTTGAACCAGGCGGGGCGTAGATTACCGACAGAACTACGAACTTCGGTTTCACCGTGGCACTTTGTGCCGTGTACCCTAAAGCGATCCAACTCCCCCCAACTTGCGCGTGACTAATTAAGGCGGGAACCTGTTCGGCGGTCACGTGTATTTGGACCTTGGTAGCCGTTACAGAAGTCACCGTCGCCTTCACTTGGCCAATGGGTTGAATTTCCGAACCGGGCAGCTTGGTAAATGAGATTGCCACGTCATTTATGTCAGGGTCGGAGCCAAATGGCGGTTTGATGTCCGCCTCGGCGTCGCAGTGAGGAGGGATATATGGATTAGCCTGGCCCGCAGTAATTTGGCATTCCCATTGGCCGATCTGGGGGACCTTGTCTTGTGATGGAGCGATTGCAGGGCTCAAAAACACGAGGAGAACAATACAAAGCGTGATGCGAAAGGTCATCGCATACTCCTTCATTCAAAAGCGCTGGTCTTACACCGGGAATTATGTAGTATCTGCGATCTGAGAACTGCGCGGCAAATTAACAGACTGTCGACAGATTTGTCCAGACATTTCGATGAAGCGATCGGGGTGGAGATGTCTGCTCGCTCTCTCTGCACTGCCGAGCCGCTCTACGGATTCATCCTTGAACCGGCAGCCCCTCTTCCCGAGGTATCAGCCTGCCCAAACTTGTCTAGGCCCCAGACGACACCCCGTCTTGAGTGCTGAAAATGTATTTGCCGAATGCAGGGAATCGACCAGCTTTTTCGTTCTATAAGTATGAGAAAGATCGGACCGGTTGTTGTCGCATTCCTCTTTGCTGGAATCGCGTTGGCACAGGGTACCGGAACAGCACGAGCTAGCAGCTCGTCCAATGCTTCTGCGCCACCATTTAACACGGCGGTCACCGTCGCCCCAACCCTTTCATGGATCACGGGCACGCAAGATCAGACGGTGTGGGGTGGCAGCGCGTTGCTTTCGACGGTGCGTTCCTCGGCCTATTGCGACCATTCTGCTCTGGGCTTCGGTCTCAACGCCACCGCGTCGGACTCCAAGACAACAAAGAGCGGCGGTACACCCACTTATCTAAACAGCAACGACGTGAAGGCCAGTGTGAGTCGGGCCATCGGCGGGCCAAACTATTTGGGCGCTAACGCCGACTTCTTTGATAACAACTCTCTAGGTATCGGCTTGCAGCAGACATACGCTGCTCAATATCAATTCGACTTCGGTTGCCTCTCCAGCAAGCGAGATGACAAAGAGCGACGAGTCCTTGGTTCCTTGGGAATCGGAGCCGGGTTTATGAGCCAACGACTCTATGAAACACAGTCCAAAGTAAACGGGTTCGTGCTACCGCTATCGGGTCAACTGACGGTTCTAATTGGCGGAGGAAAGGGGACGCCCCCGAAGCTCATATGGTACGCCCTGGCGGGATTCGTGCCCGATCTCACCGATACGCACGCATATCAGATAAGCACTTTTACCGCCCTTCAGATTCCGACCGGATATAAGTGGCTGACCGTGAGCCTCGCGGACACCAACCTCTATGCCAACAATGCACCCATGGGGCACAAGCGCAATTATCAAAACGGCAATGTATCGCTGATCTTTTCCTTCCCGCCCAAAAAACCGAAGCCGGCGGCCCCGCCTGGCCCAGAAGTGCGAGGAGCGTGCTACGGAGGAGACAAATTGCAAAGGCTGTATTGCTATCAAGATGTCACCGAGGATGCGTGTTCATCACCAAATATTTTCCGAGCTAACACGCACTGCTCATCAGCAGGCTTTACTCCAGCACTCCAGTAGCCCCTCTGTCCGAGGTGTCAGCGCTCGACGGAGGCTGCCTGAGGGATCAGGTAGAGGAGGTGCGGCTCGGCGGGTGATACCTCCCGGCAAGGGACCTGTTGTTACCAACGCGAGGAGTCCGCTATTTAGGAGTACAACCGAGGAGCCTGTCATGTTCGTCTCCGACTGAGGGGGCGCGTGTCCATTGTGAAATTCGCACTGTTCCCGGACTGCGGTTACCCGTTCTTGTTTCCACGTGGTACCAGCAAGCGTATCTAGCGGGTCTTGTGCCCCTTGACCCGCTTCGCATAGTGCCGCTCCAAAGTCTTTAGAAAATACTCCGGTGATTTGAAGGGAAATGGCAGCCGTTTTCGTTCTTTCTATATGAGGCTCATGAGGCTCTTTGAGTCAGAAAAGGAAGGAGGTCGAAACGTGAGCAAGGGAATAGCGATCTTTCTTGTGGTTTGTGCCCTCTCGTTTCGTTGTCTCAGTTCAGCGCAGGATCAGCAACCTGAGAGTAAGGGTATCCAAACCGATTCCCGATACTTGGACAGATTGGATGGCCCTGTTTTCAAGGACTCTCTGTCGTTTGTTTTTGCGAACGAGTGCCCGGTAGCTCACCCCGAGAAACCGGCCATTTGCGAATGCGGCCCCAACAAGGTTAAGAAGCAAGCGGAGTGTGTCAGTTGCTATAAGGCTAGCGGCCAAAAATGCGGAGGGCCTTACTGTCAGTCGTGCACTGTGGTGTGCGATCCTCGGGGCGTAGTACCCGTTCCCAGATGCAATTAAGCGTCAGCTTCTTGAAGAGTGCTCTTTCCTCGTGTCGTTAGTCACCACGTTGTTTGTATCCCCTTGTCCGTCTTGCCTTGGCGGACGTTGGACCATATCCCGCGAATAAAACTAGAGACCACGGCCACGGCGTTTCTGAGCCCGGCGTCCGCGTCTTCAAAGCTGGCACCGTGCCGGATCATCTCAATGGCAACCGAGTGGCGGAACTTGCGACTAGTCGCATCGAAGAGGCACATCGCTTCGGAGTTCGCGCACAACCGCGCGGCGGCGCGACATCAGTCGTCCTTGGCCTAGCGGATTCGTTCTAGGATCCAACGACCGTCCTCGTCCTCGAAATACCCAAGTCTTCCTGGGACGCACGAAATAAGTGTACCCATCTGGTACCCAACAGTTTCCTTCAATGCAGTTTCCAAGTCCGCTTCCTGGCCATCCAGCTTCGCATTCTCGGAAATTACCCAGCACTTCGGTCCCGCGCCCTTTGCCTTGAGCAACTCGATGATCGCGAACACATTTCGTTGGTTCGCGGGAAGACGCACCAGGAACGCAGGATTCAGAGCTTTGAAATGCGCAAGCTCTTTGATCAGTTTGACTCTCTTCTTAGGGCTGGCGATGAACCCTAGATAGCGCTCCATTCGGTTGGGGTCGATAAACGCCCTCAGCAGAGCTTCTTCTTGGTTCATCACGATGTTCATCCCTCATATTCGATCCAGCGTCGCAGGAACACAAGTTGCCGTGCGGGTCTAAGCATTGTCTTTCTCGAAAGTGTGGAAGGTTCCGTAAATTATCGCGTTCGGATTGTCCTCAGCCCTTGAGATGATGTCCTCCATCTCCTCGGTGAACCGACCTTCTCTTTTCCGCCTGTTTTCGACCGGTTCGGGATTCACGACCTCGCCAACAAACAAGCCAAGTTTGCCAACGGCTAGCTCGGCGTTTTCTTCATACTCTTCAGCATCGCAGGCCCAAGTGACGATATTCACAAAAGCTCCTTTCGTCTCTCGCAAGACTTCACTATTCGGATGGAGCGGTCTGACTTCAACCGCGCCTATCCACAGTTGCTTCGAATTGAGCTGCCTAGGCATGAAGGAGTTATTCAATTGGGGTATTCATGGTGCGGGCTGGCCGGCTTCTTGTTCCCCTGCGCATCGCTAGGATGCCAATGCGGACGCCCCACTGTTGGATTGGTGTGTTCAACCGCTCCCGAACCTTCGCCAAGAGCTCTGTTTCTCGCGCGCTCACGAGTATTGCTTTTTGTCCTGTCGACCTGAGTGTCACCGCTCGGTCCTAACTTGTTTCCGTGGACATCCGTTGCTTGGCCACCGGCTGTTACGCCGGCCGCATCGGCAGCCTTTGGACCGCTGTGCTGTATCGGAAGGTAGTCCTCATCTCTCATTGTCCGGGTTGGAGTGAACACCACAATTGCCACGCCGAGTGCAGATCCCAAGGCATCTCCCACTACATCTAGAACAGCCCCCAATGCCTTGCCAATCGCTGGCGCCTCCGGGATGATCGGGAAGGGTGCGGTGACGGACTCCGCTGGCTTATCTTGCGCCGCCGCTTGGTCTGCTGCCTGCTTTTCTGCTAAAGCAGCGTCCTGCTTCATCTTGGCGCACATTCCCCCTGGGTCGTCCTTACCGCAGGGGTTTGACTGCAACGTGCCTGGGTCGTATGCTATCGGGCCTCCTTGCGGGCCACCGTGTCCATCAGCATCAACACGGTTCAACGGTTCGTTTTCAACATATGTATAGAGATTCAACGTTTGCGGATCGCCAAACGTCGCATACGGAACAGCGGTGGGTCGGAGCGCCCAATCCGGCGTCATGAAGCGGCCTAGATTGCTGGTAAAATATCGCGCTCCAAAGTTGTCCAACCCCGATTCGGAATCGCGTTCCTTGCCGGTGAACTTGTAATGATTAGAATCCCCTGTCGTAATAGGGAGTTCACCTCCGAAGGGGTAGTAGTCCGACTCCGCCAGCGGTGGCATTGTGCCCGAGGAACTTGTGATCACGCTTGCCGAACCAAGCTTGTCTGAAAAGTAATATTTGACACTATTGTCCGCGTCGCGTCGGGCAATCCGCTTGCCATCGAAATAGATATATTCGGAAACAAGCGTTCCCGTTCCGTCAGTCTCATCCAAAACATTGCCAGTTGCGCTGTACCAATAAAGCGTGACTGGGCCAACATTTTTCTTCACCCGTTGACTGTCGCCATCGTAGACGTAGATGTCCGTACTCGACGACACGAACTTCGTCATTCGATTCTCTAGGTCGTAGACATAATTGAGCGTTCCATCAGAAATCACATTTCCTGCGGCATCGTAAGTGAGTGAACACGTTGTAAGCTGGTTGTTGGTGTTCGCCGGGCAAGCCAGACCTTCGGAATTTGTCTTTCCAACTACGCCGGATCGATTTGTTAAATTCGCCCACGGATCAATCCCAGACGACGCCGGCGGCGTGCCCGGATTTGTAGCCGTGGGCCCGAAAGTCTCTCCCCAACTTGTAGCCAGAGGACTATTACCGTTCGTGTATGCCTGCTGGATGCGGTTCAGCGAATCGTAAAGGAAATTCTGCGTGCGATTGCCATCGCGATTGTTCACGATCTGATAAGCATTGCCGTTATTGCCGGCCGTGCTGGCGTTGAAGATGCACGGCGTTTGATTGACAGGCGTACCGAGATGGAAGTCATAACAGAGGCTCAGAATCGTTGCGGTCGGACTTGCCGCCGAGATGAGCACAGGTTGAAGGCGACTGTTGTATGCATCGATGTTCGTGATACCGGCAAATCCACCAGAAACAAATCCGTTGAGATATCCTGTCAATTCCCCGTGTGGCGCATACGTTGCGGAAGTGACATAGTTGATTGGCCCTGTCGGGTCCACCACGGACAAGACACTTCCCGCCCCGCTGTACGTGTAGTTTACGGTTCGTCCGCTAGGATAGGTGATGGTGCTAATGGAACCGTCTACGTTATACACATAATTGGTTGTTTTTGTGGCTCCAGCCGTCCCACGCGATTCAGACGTAACACGCCCCATCAAGTCATAGGTCCAACCGGCAGTGCCTGGTACATCAGTCATCGCGGTCCGCCGCCCAATCCCATTTGTACCTTGGTCGTACGTGTACGTTGCGACCGGAGATGCTGGCGGACACGCTGCAGTGTTGTAGGCTTCGCTGGTCAGACGGTTCAATGCGTCATAGCAGAAGTTGACGTTCGTGGTGGTAGCAGGGTTCGTTTGGTTCGGTTTCGGCGAAGTCTTCTGGATAACATTGCCATTCCCATCATAGCTGTAAGAAATGGTTCCGGTCTCCGGGTTTGTCGCGCTGGTGATTCGAGACAGCCAATCATAGGTAAACGAGCGGGGACGCCAAGTCAACGGTGCGGCCGCGCAGGTCGTGAACTGGGTCGTATCCGTACCTTTCTGTACCGCACATAGCAAATTTCCAAGTGCGTTGTATTGATAGTCGGTTTCATAGTTGAGACCTGCTGGGTCCTCGAACACTTGAGTTAATCTGCCAAGACCGTCCCTGCATGATTTTCGAGATTTCCCTGCTTCGTCTGTCACCGTTGAGCAGTTTCCGCTGTACGTCGTGAAAGTGTCGCGCGCTGGTCGACTAGTTGGACATCCCATGCCGGATGGCAGGGACGGAGACGTTCCGTCGGGAGGCACGCTCAAGCATAGACGACCCAAAGGATCATAGTAGTTGGTTGTCACTCCGTACGTTGGGTCGCTCGTACTTCGATATGGAGTACTTTGCTGTAATACTTGATGCATACCGTCATAACTCGCGGTAGCAGCATCGATCCCTTCGGGGTCACTCGTGAGTTGCGAATTCACAACGTGTCTGTACCCGTCCATCGTCGTCGTATGAGTTTTCGAAAGGCTCGATGAAATTAGTGTTGTGTCTGTTACGCTGGGTGAATACGTCATGTCGCTATACGAATATTTATCCTGACCGCCGTCAGGGTAGTCGGTTTCCGTCAATCGCCGCAGACTATCAGCATATGTGTAGACGGTGCTTTTCCCCGCGGCCTTATCGTTGTCATCTTGCGACGAAGTCAGCTTTCCGTCCGAATACGCGTACTGGAAGTACTCGTGTGACGTTATCGAACCAACGGTTGGATGAGTGATCGTGGTTACATAGGCATTTGTGATACCTGGAGGTGTGCCAGTCCCTGAAAGATAGTCATCTGCAAAGGAGTATTGCGTAATATTTCCGTTTGCGTCTGTCATCGATGTGACCTGACCCGTCTCGTCATACGCGTAGGCCGTCGTTAGCACAGAGCCACCGTTGTTAACCCAGCGTGATTCTCGCGTTTTATTGCCTCGCGGCCCCGTCGCAGAGACACTGTAGTTCGTCTCGTCATGTCCGGTGAGGCTGGCCCCACCTGCGCTCGTTACCGACGGGGTCCCTGCCGTCCCACATGGCGTCGTGCTGGTTGCGTTGTCGTAAAAGGTATCTGTCTCGGCTGACTGATCACCACTGCCATCGTACGTGATCACCTGGCATGGGTCGGCGAAAATCGACGCTAAATTCGGAAATATCGCTGTGTTCGCGAAACTCTGGTAGTTGTAAACAGTCTTACGCAGTAGAGGGCCCGGTGCGCCAGCGCCATAATCGTATTCGTCTTTTTCGGTGATTTGATCGCCCGCGCCGTAAGTGTACTTCGTCAAGGAGGTCAAGCCGTTGTCGAGCGTAATTTGATCCGTTTCCAATTCCTGAGCGGAGTACCATGTCTTGCTCTCAGTTTTTAAGATCGGTCCGCCTACCGCTTGCTGGTAATAAGTAATTGTCTGTTCGCCTGCGATTTCGCAGTCTGTTTTGAAAGGCCCGCAAGCATTCCCATACTCGTAAGTCGGGATGTACGTATACACCGTCGTGAAGTATGTTCCTCGCACAAGATCGTGAGTGGTCACTGTTGTTTGTTTAGATGTCCAATACGCCCCTGTAGTTCCGTTCCAAGTCGTCGAATAACTGAAATCTTGCTCTTGTGCGATATGATGTCCGTCATAACTTACTAGCCGCTGGCTAATGGCAGGCGTGTCGTACCGATACGTGCATTGATTATTGTCAGCTGGCACATCGTGAAAGGAGCCGCCAGCGGAAAGCGGATTCAACACCCATGTATAGCTTACCCATGCACCGTCTGGGTATATCATTTTGCTCAACAAACCATATGTAGCATCATAAGTAAATTGATACGACTGGCCATTCGGAAGCTGGAGTGAAGAAAGAAGGGAAAAGGAGCCACCTCCCACTGGATTTATAGGTGCGACGCAATCTAGTCCAACACCCGTCGTGTTGTCCCAAGTAATAGTGAACCCGCTCGCGGCAAATGTGGCGGCGTTTAATCCGTAACTGGTGGCCAACCCGGGAATCGTCACCGTTGCAGGAACCGTGGCCACAGTTGCACCGAAGCGATAATTTGCATCTGGAGGTGGGGGAGGGGGAGGAGTCGCAGGGAAAGTTGGCGCAGGTGTTACGGAAAATACACTGCGGCCTAGTGTGTCGGTAGTTGTTAAAGTCTGGCCCGTCCCTCCAATGCTGATTATATTTCCGTTCCGATCCTCGATGCTACCGGCCCCGCTATAGACCGTCCCGTCAGCCTCTGCGAACATCAACCCAGTGGTGATATCGGCTTGGATGACACCGGAACTAGCTGTAAGGACGGTCTTTGGTGTGCAGATTTGCTCCCCGCCAGGAAAGGGATCAACTAACGTATAAAGATCGTTAGAGACACCTAAGATGTCAGTGAAGACATAATCAGAATAATAATAGCACTTCTGGCCTGAAACGGTATTCGTCAGTTTGGAGTAGGACAGCGTCGGCAAGGGGTAAGTCCAGCCTGGAGAGCTCTTGAGGTACCCGGGCCCGTTGGCTGCCTCATAGGCATTAAAGACTGTCGAGTTATAGTTGATTCCAAACGGAATGTTCAAACCACGGCCTTTTGGAAGAGGCATAGGAATTCGAATGCTCACGGAGCCGTTGGCCGGATTCACGGTTTCTGAAGCTCCGTGCAGATAATCGTGCCCAGTGCCCGGCATTGGCGGCGATCCTGAGTTAGTCATCGCCTGTCCGAAACATGGCAAGCTCGTACATATAAGATATAAAACGGACAGGCTCACAATGACGTTGCCGACAATATTGTGTTTCGACAAATCGCGGACCGAGCGGCGAACACACATCAATACCGAGAGAGCCATGAGCTCCTCCGTGCACAGCTTAAATTAGCCCCCTCAGGCGAGATGAAAAAGTAAGGCAGTCAAAGACGGTTGTCAAATATAAAATCTGTGGAAATTTGCTGGTAGATGCCTTCCGAGATATTCTGCGGAGTCACCTATCCATCGACTGGAATCGTGAGGGTTCCCCTTGCGCGATAAAACAGGTAAAAGTTCTGGCAATTGTGGTAATGGAGTTGAGCTAACCGCGGTTAGCGTTGTTGCCTTGCAAGGTTCTCACGGCTCTTGTCAGAGTGGGGAAGCTGCGCGGATTGATGGAATTCTTGCTGTTTGTGGAGTTTCTGATCCGAGAGATTCTGGACGAAAATAATCGCGCACGAACATATCGCGCAGAAGTTGGCTTGTGCTAGATTGACGTTCCGCAATAGGAGCGCCGAAGCAGGAGCGTCGGACGGCGACGCGGAATAGGGCTTGAGCATGGCGATCACCGTGAAGGTAAAGAAAACCGGTCAGGCTTGTGCCGCGACCAACGAATGGGATGGTTGGCGTTTTTTTCGGACACGATGCCCGCAAGATGTGCGGCCATCCGTTCCACACCTATCAGATTAGGGAGTCAACGGACGCGGCGGAACTTGTATTCACCCGCGTAGCGTGGGCGGCTTTCAAAGCGGAAGAGTTGCAGAACGTTGCCCAGGACCTCATAAGACATCCGTGCTTGCCTAAGTAGGCGCGTGACGCCGTTCCTAGGCCTGTCTTCATTACGCCCGTAACCTTGCCCGACTCACCAATGGACCCGCACACTGCTGTTGAGGTGACGTATGAAGTCATTGCCACTCTGCGCTGTGGTCGTCCTTCTGCTCGCGGCCGTCGCTTGTTCGTCCAGTCCCAAGTTCAAGGAAGAGGACATCGCGAAAACTGAGACGGATATCAGGACCCATTTTGAGCAGCGCGGTTTTACGGTCGAACAGGTCAATCTAATTAAGGAATCTGACAAGCGTTTGTCCGGTTACGTCAAATTCCACAAGTCCTCAGGCTCGTTTAGCAAAGCCCACCTCCACCAGGATTGCACTGCCACTATGGGTGTGGATTCCGCACAGTACATTTGGGAATGTAAATAGCCGCGACCAAGGTGCTGCGCTGCTCTGTGCAAACTGATTCCAGAAATCAGTTCCTTGCTTTGCATGCACTTAGAAGAACCAACATTGCCAGCCGTGCCCACTAAGTCCTTTGGTTGATGTTTACAGGCAGTTTCGAGTCCTACCTGAGGAGCCATTCTTTTCAGCCAGTTGCAAATACCCCGCAAGCGAACTTGGAACCGGTTGGAACCGTTGGGTTCTGAGGTTTGAGAGAATTGGGCTTTCTTTGATGAGAAACCGGATTCTCCAGTTGATGCAGCTCTTTGGTGCGATGGCTGAAAATCTCTCGCGTCCGTGAGTTGATGGCCGAGCGCACGCTCGCCTGAATCTCCTGCATGTAAATTTCAGCTGTGGTTTTGATGCTAGCGTGCCGCAAGATCTGTTGCGCGTCCTTCATCGTCCCGTGCCCTTGCATGTCGGTGCCCAGCGTGCGGCGCATCACTTGGAAGGTCACGAGTTTCCTTGGAATACCCAGCTTGTCGGCAATGGGATGGATTCTCCATTTGAGGAAGTTCCGTCCCTGACGCGGCACCACTTCTCCTTTCCGTATGCCACGACCGAACGTCGGAAACATGAGCGCGTCGGGTGAAGTGTTTTTCGACACGCGACGCCAAGCCTCAATGATCGGTATCACATCTTCCGGTATCGGGATCGCATTGCGGCTCTCCCGTGTTTTGACCCTGCCTTCGTAGAGCTTTCCTTCGAACGCGGTGTTTAGCGGAATTAGTTTGTCCCCAGAGTACGACTTCCATGTCAACCCGAGAGTCTCACTAGTTCGGGTTGCACAGAACAGGGCGATACTCATCAGGCAAAGATCGTGGATATCGTCGATCACGCTGACGAGGTCGCAGATCTGTTTCGCGGTCATGGTCGGACGTTTCACTTCTTTGGTCTGGGGCATCTGCAGCTCCTCGGCAGGATCTTCCTGTAGGAACTTCAGCTTGCGCGCCAGACGCATGATCGAACGGATGTTCACGAACGTGTGTCTCACAATCGATTCCGAATAACTCTCGGCGAGTTTGTTGAGGTGGACCTGCAGTTCGAAAGGTCCAACCTCGCGGATCGGAATACTCGCAAAGTCCTCGACCAGGTACTTCTCGATCTCGAACTCGGTTTTCTGTTTCGTAGCGGGCCGCCATCGCCCGCGACGCATGGGAATGTACTTCTCGGTGACGAACCATCTTAGAGTCACGGAATCATCCGCTATCGCAATGAATGAGCCAGTGCTCCTTCCGTTCTCGTGCCGCAAGATGGTTTGCAGCTTTTCTTCCGCCTCCCATTTGCGGAGGTCAGACTTTTTTCCCAAAACCACCTTTCGGGTTCTTTCAACCTCCTCTCCGTTCCGGCCTCTCAGGTACACCCGGAACTTGCCATACCACTTCTTCTCCCGTGCCCCTTGCAGGTACACGGTGCCCTTCTGATAGACCATTGCCATTGCAGTTCTCCTATCTGGTCCATCGTTGGTCGCGGAGAACAGTATTGTTCATACACTGTCCCGCATGATTTTGGAAGCTGTGGATGACAAGTGAGACACGAGGAAATTTTCGATGTCTTCTTGTCGGAATCGGAGCAATGGTCCCAGTTTTACAACAGGGATTCGTGGATGGCGTCTGGTTGCATGGTCTCGCACCCAACGCTCGGAAACCCCGAGGCGCTCCGCAACGGCTTGGGCGGTTAGCAGACTTTGCTCCGAGAACAGCGGTTGGGTCTGTGAATAGTGAATTGATCTGAGTGTCATCGACTATCCCCCTGGCTGGTGTGGGATTTGTGTACAACCTTCTGGGCATCAGAGCTAGCTGAAGGCCCAACGACTGTACTGGCGCTGGATCTTGGCCTTCCGGACGGCAGGACCAGTCGCTGCACTTGACAATAGTCCATCGGTTACATAGAGTCAATGTGTAACGTTACTTATTTATCCACTGTAACTATCCCCGAAAGGAACCGCATGGCAGAGAGCGCCGCGACACCGCAGCAGCCAGTGATCTCCATTCGCATCTCCGATGCTCTGCGCCTAAGGCTTGAAACGCTGAGGAAAATCATATCCCTCAAGAGCGGCCAGAACGTTTCGACATCGGAGGCGGCAAAGCAACTTCTGGAGTCCGCCCGGGACGACCGCCTTGAGTTGGTAAACCTGCTCAGTGAGCCGACGGATTCCTTGCTGAGAATTCGTGGGAAGGCAGACTCAGGACTACCGCTTTCGCAGGCGGAGTGGACCATCGTGGCACATTACTGTGCGGTGGGAGCAGAGTCATTTATGAATACCGCACAAGGCCAGATTTCATACGAGACCCTGGCCGAAATCCTTGAGGCATTCCTTGCGGCTTACGCGATCGTGCGGAGACCGAAGAAGTCGCCAGTGGACTTTGTATATCTGATGAGTCTCCCAGGGGACAAACAGGTCGAGGCCCAGGCTGAAGATGTCGGAATGGATGACGTGCGCCGGGTGGTTATACGCACCATTCAGATGCTGAGGAACCCGGCTCAAAAGCGGCGCAAACCGATCCTCGCCGTGCGGAATCTCTACCGGCTTCTCGATGAGGAGAAGTTCTCAAATATTGAGAAGCTGAACGAGGTGCTTTGGCCACACTGGTCGGCCCTGTGGCGCGTGTGCGCGCGCGGCCACTATTCGCTTCACCGAAAGCCCCTGCGTGAGAAGGCACCTGCGGAGACAAACGACGAGGACTTTGAGCTTGCGGTTCAGCCAGCATTGCCGTCCTTGAAAGAGGGCGAATACCGCCTCGATCTGGTGCGGGAAGAGGGGAATGAATTCTCCCCTCGTTTGCAGTTTCCCGGAACCCTTACGCCGCGGTATCCGGTGGTTGGCTATCCGAGGATTGCGGAGTTTCGAAGGCTGCTGGAGGAGCTCGATTTGGAGAGGGACCTTTGCCAGTGGCAAGGGTACTACTTCTATGCTCACACGGAGATCTTGGAGAACGACGAGAGGGGAGTGTTTTTCTTTGCGCGTGAGAACGGAATCACGTTCGGATTCCCGATGGAGCATTGGCAATCGATCCGGAAGCTGTTTCGGCGTACTTGGCAGGCTCCGGAAGTGCGCCGTCTGTGGGACGCGTTGGCGAGAGAGTATGGCGAACTGTAAACGCGGTGCTTCGCACCGGAAGAATTTTGACACTCCACCCCTGGGAAGGAACTGTAGGGAAACCTGCGAGTGCTCTCGGGCAACCATTTTTGTATCCGATAGATAGCGTCGGTCGTGGTTCCGTAAGGAAACCCGCGTATACATGCGTAAACGCGGATTTCGGGAGGTCTGGAGCGGATGGCGTTGCTCGATGAGAAGAACCTAGCGGCGGAAGCGGCCAAGCGGGCGCGATTCCGGGTGCATCACGTGGGGACGAAGCTAAACGAGACAGAGCTGCGCCAACTGGAAGTGCTGGCTGCGAAGCGGAAGCAGACGCAGGCGGAACTGATCCGCAGGCTGGTATTGCGCGAGATCGAGCAGGACCAAACGAGCCTTCGACCCAGTGCGGAAATGGTGGAGATCACGGCGTGCCGCCTGCTGGTGGTGAACCTGCTTGGTCCGTTGCTAAAAGGCCAGGTGGTGACCTCTGAGGTGTTCGACGGAATCGTCGACATGGTCAAGAGGCAGAAGGTCCGGGTGGCTATGGACCGGCTCAAAGACCACGAAGCGCGTCGCTGAGGCTTCGGTGTCCGAGTACCGTGCGATGCACCAGCAGGCGGACAGAAGGATAGCGCAGCGGGAAAAACCCAGGCTACGGGAACGCGTTATCTCCCATTTTTCCGCTGGCGAGCGTACGGAGCGCGGGAGGCAAGTCAAGGCTCTGCGCTTCGCTCCGACCGCTACGCGGCGCAAAGAATGCGGTCTTGACTAACCTCCCTCTCCGCTCCAGTGTTGCTTCCAGCTATCGAAGAAATGCGAGAAAAAAATGGGGAACGAAGAAGTGACGTGGGGAGACACCATCGCCGCCAGGGTCATTCCCTTGGTGCTGACGTGCATGTGTTTCAAGCCCAGTTCGGCGCTCATAGTGTCGCTCGATGAATGCCCTCTGCTGTACATATGCCTACGACTCTGCACGGCACTGTACGGTCGTCCCGAAATAGCCGCTTTCGGACACCAAGAGAGCCCTCATTTGCTCACCTTTTCGAACCGCTGCGTTCGAACAGCGTGCTGTTTTGGACAACGCTAGCATGATGTCCATGGTGTCCATTAACCTCGGAATTCGGTTCTACGGGGTTGAAACAGGCGACGCAGGCGAATCTATTGAACCTGAGGAAAGCCACTAAACACGCGGGTTCCCGATAAAGTTAAGAAAACAAGTAGGGGACGTAGTTTAGTTGGTTTAGAACGCTGCCCTGTCACCGACTCCCAAGACAATTGAGTACCCACTGCTTCCTCGCCCGGAACAGTTAGTCCGCTAATTTTCTCTCATTCGCACGGCTGCTTCATCCAAATTGGAGCGCCTGCCTGTCACGCAGGAGGCCGCGGGTTCGAGTTATCTCTAGACTTTTTCCAACTTCGGGATTATCAGGCTCGTTCCAGAGAATCCAACAGCTCTACGGGGCGCCGATCGCGGCGGTCAGTTCGTCCTGTGCCTGAGCGTATTCGAGTTGGGATTGCAGCAAGAATGTCTGGGCCTCGAATTCTTGCGCCGCTGTCGCGTCAGCCTGCGAGCGCAAATAAGTGCCCTGTTTTAGCTGCTGTGCAGAGACTCGCCGAGCCTCCTGACGGGTGGCGAGCAGTTCTTGAGAGACCGCGACCATCTGCCGCGTGCGCTCCACCTTGTTTAAGGCGGCCCGCACTCGTACTGCGACTTCATCCCTGATGCGAACCAAATCTTCTCGGGCCTGGGCCAACTGCGCGTCACGTTCCCGCAATGTGGCTCGCCCCCCCGAGTTCATAGCGCAGGGGGACCGGGTTCTGGTCGTCGGCTTCGCTACTGGGAGAATCAAAGCCACAAACAGGACGTTCGAGGACCACTGGGTTTTCGACATTACGGTTCAGAATGGCAAGTTGACGAACGTCCGGGAGTATGTCGACACGCAAGCACTAGCCCGGGCCTCCGAGACGGTCGCGAGCCCCAGGCCCTGACCCATCGCGCTGTTTCGTCTTGGCAATCTGAAGTCGACGGATCTCTGTGAGTGCATGATCGCCAACGCGCTCACCGAGATCCGATAGGTAACCAAGAGTCGGCCTCTCGATAGCGATCCGTTGCTGATGAAACACTGTTTTTGTCATGGGTCTCCTTGTCGTGAGAAGTGAACACCCACCCGTTCGAGGATGTTTACAGCTTTGTGAGTTTCATCTGCTTTGCAAACTCAGCGTCGACCATCCTCGCAGGAAGAAGTCTGGGCAAAGTCCAGTTCTTGAAACGTTGCGGAATGACCGCGTAGCGTGCCTTCGGTTTCGCCGTGCTGAGTGCAACGTGGACGGCTTCGCCCAAACGCTCAGGGGATAAGCCATTCGTACGTGCTTCGGTGACGATGAATTTCTGGAAGTTCTGCACCGCCTCCCAATACTCGGTCTGCTTGAACTCACTCAGATCTTCTTTTTCGCCCTTGTCATACATCGCCGTGTTCACGGTACCCGGTTCAATGATCACGACGTCGATGCCAAATAACATCAGTTCTCGCCGCAACGCGTCCGACATCCCTTCAAGGCCAAATTTGGAAGCGCTATAGGCACCGAGAAGCGGGATGGCAACTCTTGCCACGCTAGAGGTAATGTTCACTATGCGCCCGGTGGGCCCCTGCCTCTTCTTATCCGTTCCCAACAGAGGCGCGAAGGCTTGGATTACGACAAGCGGGGAGATCATGTTGACCTCCAACTGCCGCCTGTACTCGCTGGGCTTCAGATAAAGCAGCGGCCCACTGACCACGATTCCTGCATTGTTCACCAGGCCAACAAGATTCCTGTCGCCGATCATGGAGCCGACCTTCTCGGCTGCTTGATGCACAGCGTCTGCGTTCGTAATGTCCATCATGAGAGGCACGAAGCTGTTACCGAACTCTCTTTGCAAACGATCGGCGTCAGCCTGGTTGCGCACGGAACCGAACACGCGAAATCCTTTTGAAACAAGCACCTTTGTGGTTCCCCAACCGATTCCGGTGGAGACTCCCGTGACCACGACATCTTTGCTGTTAGCCATTGCATTTCTCCTAAGATGATCACCGTTCATTTTCAATGTGTACAGCGTACAGCTTGGCAGCAGGCGTGTCAAGGTGTACAGTGTTCTTTATGCCGTATCCGTCGAAAACAGACCGTCAATCCATCCTTTCGGCTGCGATTAAAGAACTCGTTCACGGAGGTATCCGCAACTTATCGCTACGGAACATCGCTGCTTCCCTCGACCTAGCGCCTAATGCGATCTACCGTTACTTTTCAGATCGCGGTGCACTCGAAGCTGCCCTGGCAAACGAAGCTGCACAGCAACTGGAACTGGCGCTGAGGAAGGCAGCCGACGGGTGCGAACCGGTTACCGCAATCCGCGAGATGTCATCTACTTACATCAAGTTCGCAAGGGACAATCCTCACCTCTACGAGGCGATGATGAGTCTCCACGCGCCAGGGCCCGATGCGACCTCACACCTAAGCCTCTGGGCGTTCACTGTCGAGCAGGTGCAACGAATTGCCGGGTCCGACCGAGCTCCGCAGGCGTCCGTCGCGCTTTGGGCGTTCTTACATGGAGCCGTGGCGTTAGAAGCCGCTCAAGTGTTAGGCGAGATCAAACCGGCAAGCGGACTCGAATTTGGGTTTGAGGCGTGGTTGATAGCTGTTTCCACGCGTCGGAAGCCCATAGGTGCACTCCGAATCAAGCCCACGAAAAAGAGGGCAACCAAGAAGGTGTCTGCGCGTAAAAGGTCGGTGCGAAGCGGCGAGTGAGGATTCAGGTTGGTGTCCATTTATAAGGACCTGTGTCCCCGTCGGAACTATTAGTCAACATTTGGAACGTGGGGCTTTCCGACTGAAGTATGCGTGATTGGATCACTATCGAATGACGGGCAAACAGGAAGTTGTTGCAGTCCAGAGTCGGCTTCTCGTCAGGGATTCATCGGTGACGGCAAGCCCGTTTCTCGGGACTTATCGTTTGGAGTTAACAGACGATCATAGTGCCCTTTTAGTTTTCCCGTTGGCGTCGCTACATCGACTCTGTCTCAGAACGCTTCACAAAGGCAAGTTCACGGTTTATGTTTCAAAAGCACGTTTGATGTATTCGCCAGTGTTGGCCCCGACAACTCGTTTGAACGCCTTACCGAACGCAGCGTCGGATTCGTAACCGACCAACCGAGCGACTTCTGGGAGCTTTTTGTCACGCCGTTCAAGTAGCTGTATGGCCTTCTGCATCCGCCACTCGGTTACGTATTCCAGCGGCGTTTGTCCGAGTAGCTCTTTGAAACGTGTTGCGAATGCAGAGCGAGACATGCCCGCCGCTTCGGCCAGGGATTCGACCGTCCAGAGTGTATTCACTCTGTCGTGAATGGCACTCAGGGCAGTGCCCATTTGAGGATCGAAAATCGCACGAAGCCATCCTCTGTTGTGTTCCGGTCCCGACGCGATATGCGCCCGGAGTACCTGGATAAATAGGACCTCGGCCAGCCGAGTCGCGACTACTTCAGATCCCGGCCACTGCTCTCCCATTTCTGACGTCAGTGCTTGCATTGTGAGGTGAAGAGCAAGGGTGCGTGCCTGATCGGCCTTAATGAGAATGAAGCTCGGTAATAACTGAGTGATCGGCTTCAGGCTGGCGCGATCGAAACTCAAGGACCCACAGACGATTGTCGTCGGTGCGCCACCACCTCCATAATGAGCGACATTGTTGTTTGCCTTAGCCGCGATCTCACGGAAACTCCACCTCGGACGTGTTTGCGGGCTGTCGCGCAAAACAATCGAAGTCCCCCTGGCCAGCAAAAAGCAATCACCACCGGTTAGGGGAAACGGCTCCGGAATCCCTTCCACACTCAGCCAGCAGTCGCCGCGCGAAAGCATGGCGAAGTGCGCCAAATCTGTGGGTGACACCTTTTTGTCGGAAGGCGTGACTTTTTCTTCGGTCTGGTTTTCCTGTTTTATACCCCACGGGGCTGTGGCTTCGAGCCTGTGCAGACCGAAAGCGGTTACGTGCATCGTTGTGAAGATGTCTGTTATC
>DATGGT010000071.1:0-2513 GCA_035308395.1 Terriglobales bacterium | reverse complement strand
GATATACTCACAGAGATGCAACGATGAGACTCTGGCCATGAAAATTCTGACCGCTGCGGAGATGCGCGAAGTCGATCGCCTTACAACCGAGCGCTACGGTATTCCCAGCCTGTCGCTGATGGAAAATGCAGGCAAGAGCATCGCCGACTTTATGAGCGCACGCTTTCGGAGGCTCGAATCGCGGCGAATCATCGTTCTTTGTGGGAAGGGAAATAATGGAGGAGACGGGTTTGTAACTGCGCGACATCTGGCCGACGCGGGCGCGACGCCCATCGTGATCCTGATTGCCGCTCAGGATGAGATGCGTGGGGACGCAGCCACAAATCGAGATCGCTGGCAAAAGTCGGGCGGCGAAGTTCGCGTGGTGCGAACATCTTCCGACTGGCAAACGGTGAGGGCCTCCGTCAACTCCGCGGATCTCATCGTTGACGCCTTGCTTGGTACTGGCGTGAAAGGTGCGGTTGAAGGTTTGCTGAGTGAAGTGATCCATGAAGTGAACCGTCGTGAGCGCGGAAGGATTGTCATCGCGGTCGATATTCCCTCAGGACTGCCCGCCGATGTGGATGGCGCCGCGTCGGAAAATCGGGCGCGCACAAAAGATTCGGGCGACGATATAGTCGCCGCCAACTATACCGTTACATTCACGGCGCCCAAGGCAGGAATGTTTCTTGGCAACGCCACCGCGAGCGTTGGTCAATTACTTGTTCGGGAGATTGGCTCGCCCCCGGAATTGGTCGAAGAAGTCGGAAAGGGGACTGTGCGTTGGCTCGAGACCGGCGAGTTTTCTGAATTTGCCCTGCCTCGCAAGCCTGACGGCAACAAGGGCAACTACGGTCACGCGCTGATCGTCGCAGGCTCGGTCGGGAAGAGTGGTGCGGCGGTCATGGCGTCTTGGGCGGCGTTGCGGATTGGAGCGGGCCTCGTTACCGCGGCTGTGCCAGAGCCTGTGTTGCCTCTTGTGGCAGCGCCGAATCCAGAAGTGATGACGGAACCGCTGCCGGCGACCGATACAGGCAGCATTTCTTTGCGGGCACTCGAATACGAGCGCTTCAACGGGATTGTGAAGGGCAAGAGCGTCATTGGAATCGGACCCGGGCTCACGACGCAGACCGAAACCGTGCAATTTGTCCGCACCGTGATCGCAAAGTATTTGGACATACCAATCGTGCTCGATGCAGACGGGCTGAACGCCTTCGGCGGCCATGCACAAGAGTTAAAAGCTGCGCGCAAGATGTTGGCTGTGACTCCTCATCCAGGCGAAATGGCAAGGCTGGTTGGCAGCGATACAAAACAGATTCAGTCGCGGCGCCTCGAAGTCGCCCGAAAGGCTGCTGCGGAATGGAACGCATTCGTCATTTTGAAGGGGCACCAGACCGTAATTGCTGCTCCAAACGGCGATGCCTGGATCAATTCCACTGGCAACGCCGGCATGGCGACTGGTGGCACAGGAGATGTGCTAACTGGGATGCTGGCCGGTCTCATAGCTCAACACGGAGCAGGCGCGGCTGCGCTTTGCTTTGGCGTCTACCTTCACGGCCTCGCTGGCGACATAGCCTACGCAGATTCGGGCGAAGCGCCCCTAATGGCTACAGACTTGATCCGCTCAATTCCGCGCGCCTACCACGTGTTTTTCGCCGAGTCTGGCCGTGTCTAGCCGCGAAATCGTGACGCACTCCTCCGAAGAGACCATCCAATTCGGCCGCGATCTTGGAGCGCGGCTCAGGCCGCCTGTCCTCGTTTTATTATCGGGCGAGTTGGGAGCCGGCAAGACGACCCTGACAAAAGGAATTGTGAGCGGAGCGGGAGCAGCCCGCGAGGACGAAGTTACGAGCCCAACTTTTACGCTCGTACACAAATACGGAAACGGCTCGCGCGTTTATCACGTGGACCTTTACCGGATCGGCGATTCTCACGATCTGGAGACACTTGGCCTGGAGGACGTGCTGTCCGAGCCCGGCGTGGTGTTGGTCGAGTGGCCGGAGAGACTTACATTGCGAACGGATTGGCCCGTGATACGAATCGAACTGGAGCACGTCGCGGAGGACGTGCGGAAGATCGTGATTCGCGACGATAGCGGAATTTTCTCGGCGACGTGATTTGTTTAAGACGGCGGGTCGAGAGCCATGATCTGGAAACCAGCGTCGACATAAATCGTATTGCCCGTCACACCGCGGCCTAAATCACTTGCAAGAAATACGGCCGTATCCGCAACTTCAGCTATGTCGGTATTACGGCGCAACGGAGCATGCTGCGCTACGAACTCGAGGACCTTGGAGAAATCCTTGATACCTCTTGCAGAAATCGTTTTGATAGGCCCCGCAGAAATCGCATTTACCCGAATCTTGTTTTTACCGAGCTCGCTGGCGAGATATTTCACCGATGCTTCAAGCGCGGCCTTGGCCACGCCCATGATGTTGTAATTCGTCACAACCCGCGTCGATCCGAGATAAGTGAGCGTCATGATCGCGCCGCCGTCGGACATTAGCGGGACCAGCGCTTTCGAGACAGCCACG
>DATGGT010000070.1:0-1567 GCA_035308395.1 Terriglobales bacterium | reverse complement strand
GAGCCACAACGCGGAGCTCGTATCCTTGGGATCAAGTTTTAGAATTGCGTTGAACTGCTCGACGGCCTTCGCGAGATTTTCTTTCTGCAGCTCCCCGGCGTTTGCGTCACCTAGCGTGCGAACGTAAATGCGCGCGAGCAGCCTGTGCGCCGCGAGGCTATTCGGGTCAATCTTCAGAACTTCTTGCGCCTGCGCAACCGCGTCGCGAATTCGCTGCGACTTCGCGTAGATCTCCGCAAGGCGCTCCATGATTACGGGCGACCCAGGCTGAAGCGCCAGGGCCTTCTTGTAGAAGTCGATCGACTCAGCGGCCTGTTCGGACCGTCCCGTGAGCTCATACTGCTGCTCGTTCAGGTGGCCCATCGCGAAGTAGTAGTAAAGGTCTGCGCGCGCGGCCTGATCGGTAGTGTCAGATGCGATTTTGGTAGATGAAGCGGAAGCCTGAGTCGCTTTGCTGCCGGAAGCTTGGTTAGCCTTCGTGTTGGAATTCTGTGACGCTTGCACCGGGCTTGCCGGCGCTCCCAAGAGAGCTAAAATTGCGATGCCTAGAGTTGTTTTCATGCGCTCGTCCCAAAAACTCCATTATGGTCTAGCAGCAGGAAGGGCGTCAAAGTATTCCCCGGCGGGGGTTCCTGGCCAATATCCATTTTTTCCCAACGACCCAAGTATGACGCGCCCCGGACGGTTCTGGATACCCTAAAAAGGAATATTAGTTGTGTTTCGAAGATAGTTGAGGGAGCATCGGCCTTGTCTGTACGGATTTCGGTATCGAAATTATCGGAGGGAGATTGAAACGTTTTGGATTCAGTAGGTTGCAGATGCTCGGTGCCGCTGCCCTTGTGTGTATTCTTATACCGTTTGGTGTTGCCCGCGCACAAGAGCCGACGGGCGGTGCAGCTGACCATACGGACAAGCCCGGGAGCACCTCCCCTCCCGCGACTACTGGCGGGGGCGAAGGCGTCTCTAAAACTCAGCCTGCGCCAGCACAGCGACAGGAGGTTACGCCCCGAGTTCAGCGCCCGCAGCTTGACCAGTTCGGCTGGCTCGAAGGTCAGTGGCGCGGAGAATGGGGTTCGCGCACGGCCGAACAGACATGGCTGGCACCGAAAGCAGGCGAAATTGCGGGCCTGTTCCGGGTCATCGAACGCGAAAAGACGCTGGTGCTGGAATTATTTTCGTTCGTCGAGAAGCCGGAAGGAATTCAGTTCTACCTGCGGCACCTTACACCTGAGTTGCTGCCGTGGGAAAAATCCGATGCCACCGTATTGAAACTCGAAAGTATGGACGGAACAAAAGCAACTTTCGTAAATGCGGTAAACGGTGAACCGAAACGCTTGATCTTCACGCGAGTAGACGCTGACACGTACACCCAGCGCTCCGAGATTGAACCGGCCGAGGGCGAACCGCAGGTTATCGAAATTACGTTGCACCGCCAGAAGCCTCCGGCTGCAGCAGCTAGTGCCGGAAATGCCGCACGCCGGAAAAAACCATAGCCATTCCTAATTTATTCGCCACCGCGATCACGTCTGCATCGCGCATCGATCCACCCGGTTGAATCACAGCCACC
>DATGGT010000069.1:0-1663 GCA_035308395.1 Terriglobales bacterium | reverse complement strand
TAGGACTTCCATGAGAAGGCCCATGGATGTCAATTGTTTTTTCGGCGCCTAGCTTGGGAATGTGTTCCCGCCGGAGCCGCCCGTCACGTATCTCAACAACCAGAACGGAGCGCAGTCGGCAAGGGCGCGCGCGAGCGCGGCGGAGCGAACCCTTGCCGACGAGCACCGTTCTGGTATTCGCAACAGCCTTGACGGGCGGCGGAGAGGGAACACGTTCCTGCTGGTGAGCTCTGAGCTTTCCAGGTGGCGCGCTCCGCGTACAACTCAATCCGGATCTGGTTAACCGCCGATTTCGCCCTGCTTCCATCCGCACTGTGATTGGAGTCGATGCTCCGTGCCAGTTGGGGTCCTCGTTTTGAACGGGTGCTGCTATCTCGAACGCGGTCTTGTTAGCGCAAGGTCGCGCTTTGACCAGTCCTACCTTCGCAGTCACCCGAACTCGGCGATTTTCAGAAAAGTGCTGAAGCTTTCGTCGATCAGGCTGCGACCGTTGGGTTCTGAGTAGCCTGCCCCTGACGCAGTGGCTCATAGGGCCGGCCGGTCACCCAAAGTCGGTGGAGCAGCACAGCGAGTTTCCGCGCTACTGCTACAACGGCCCGCTTCTTGGCGTTCTTCCCGCCACGCTCCGCCAGTTTCAGACCCCACCGGCGTATATCCGTATCAGGTCCTCGCCAGCCTAAGATGTAATGCGCGCCCTGCACTAACAGCTTTCGTAGATACCCGTCGCCTTCCTTAGTAATCCGCAACTGGGGCCGGCTTTCGCCGGAGTCCCGTCGCTTCGGCCGGAATCCCAGGTAGCATCCGACGTCCCGACTGCGACGGAATCGGGTTGGGTCATCGATCGTGAGCACAAACGAGAGTGCGATCAGTTCGCCCACTCCGGTCACCTGTCGTAATTGGGCTGTCTCCGGATACTCGGTCCGGGCGATCTCAGCGAGTCGTCCGTCGTATTCATGAATCTGCCGAGTGAGAGATTCCACGACGGTCACGAAACCTGCAAACGCTGCTTGCAGCGAAGGCGACAAACTGTCTAAACGCTTCACGGACATCTGGTCCGGATCGCAGCTCGTGAGTCGTTGACCGAACGACTTCGTCAGTCCGCGCATCGAGTTGATTAGCTTCGTTCGGGCCTCCACCAAGGCGGCGCGAGCTCGGATCATCACCAGATGCGCCTGGGCTTTTTCACTTCGATGTCGGACCGGCGACAATAGCTGCGGATCAATCCGCGCCAGCCGCGCTAACGTGCGCGCGTCGAGTCGATCATCCTTGCGCGTGCTTTCAGTGATCAGCCTCACGCGCCGAGCATTCGCCACAATCACTTCATGTTTCCAGGTTTCGAGAAGCCGTTTGACCCACGGAGAGTGTGTACCCACCTCCAGTGCGATACGACTCGCGTCCAAGTTTTCAAAGGCCTGCGAGAAGCCCTTTTCGCTCGTAGAGATGCTGCGCTCTAACAGCACGATACCTTCCCGATCCAGAACGCAGTAGCGGCTCGTCTTGTCCCCGAGGTCCAATCCGATGGTCAGGTCTAGTTGCTTCTTCTGGCTGAGGTCGGGCTGCTTCCGACGGGTTAATTCCGTCCTCTTTTTCATTGTTGGTTTTCCTTTCTGCAGTTGAGTGCATCGGCCATTCGGAGCTTACCGCGTCCACCGGGCCTTCTCAT
>DATGGT010000068.1:0-1775 GCA_035308395.1 Terriglobales bacterium | reverse complement strand
TTCTCCGCCGCTTCCTTCAGCCGCTGGATCGCCATGCGATCTTTGCCCAAATCGATGCCCTGCTCTTTCTTAAACTCAGAAACGATCCAATCCACGATGCGCTGGTCGATGTCGTCGCCGCCGAGGTGCGTATCCCCGTTTGTCGACTTCACTTCCACCACGCCTTCGCCCACTTCGAGAATCGAAATGTCGAACGTTCCGCCGCCAAGGTCGTATACGGCGATCGTTTCATCCTTCTTCTTGTCCAATCCGTAAGCAAGCGCAGCCGCCGTCGGCTCGTTGATGATCCGCGCCACTTCCATGCCTGCAATCTCACCGGCTTGTTTCGTCGCTTGCCGCTGGCTGTCGTTGAAATACGCCGGAACGGTGATGACCACCTTCGTCACCTTCTCGCCCAGAAAATCCTCTGCCGCGGTCTTCAACTTTTGAAGAATCATCGCCGAGATTTCCGGCGGCGTGTACACCTTGCCTGAAATGTCTATGCGCACATCGTCGTTCGGCCCTTTCACCACTTTGTAGGGCACGCGCTTCGCTTCTTCCGTCACTTCGTCAAAACGCCGTCCCATGAATCGCTTGATCGAATACACGGTGTTTTCGGGGTTCGTGATCGCTTGCCGCTTCGCCACCTGACCCACCAGGCGCTCGCCGCTCTTTGTGATCGCGACTACCGACGGCGTCGTCCGCGCCCCTTCCTGGTTCGGGATGACGGTTGGTTCGCCTCCCTGCATCACGGCCACCACCGAGTTGGTTGTGCCCAGGTCAATACCTATAATCTTGCTCATAAAATCGCTCCTAGTGCTTTCCGCTCGCCTCGATCTGCGACCGTGCCAGCCAAAGCAAGCGCCATAATACACGTTGAGTGTTGCATTGTCAAGTTATCTGTGCGCCTGCATGCTACTGCATTTAATAGCCTTAGACAACACAAACGTCAAACCACCACCGCCCAGTGGCGCAGGCACTCCTGTTTACCCTGAGAACCGAAGGGCCTGCGCGCCTTTGCCACTGTCGAGTTCTATCGCCAGCCAATCGCCTCCTTCAGCCCCAGTTCCGAATCGAACCAACCCGTCAACCTCGGCATCACACTACCCGTCAAATTAAAGTACGCCTTTGCACCTAAGCACCGCCTCTTCATCGCTCGGTTCAAAGGCGAACTAATTCGGGCTACAATGGTCGTTCGAATTTAATTCTGACGCGATTAGCGCCACACGCGGACTACGCTCGGGAGGCACAGTTGAATTTTCGAATCCATCCAATGCAGTGGACTGCATCGCACACACTGCCACTGCTCGCACTGTTGCTGATCCTCTCCCCCGCGGGCCGTGCGCAATCCAAGCCCGTCAGCACCAAAGCGCACGCAAAGCCCGCCGCGGCAGAATCTCTCCCCGCGCCAATGAAAGCCATTGGCACGAAATCCGCCCCGATTACGATGGAAGTTTTCAGCGACTATCAATGCCCCGCTTGCCGCTCCTTCTTCGAGAACACCTTGCGCTACATGATCAACGACTATGTAGCAAACGGAAAGGTCTACTTGGTTCACCGCGATTTCCCTCTTCCCATGCACCCCTTTTCAATGGACGCCGCCCGCTGGACCAACGCCGCCGCTCGCATCGGCAGATTTGAAACCGTCGACGCCGCCCTCTTCGACAACCAGGACAAATGGACGAAAGACGGAACCATGGAGCAATACATCTCCACAGCCCTGGGCCCCACCGACTTCAAGCGCGTGCAAAAATTGGTAGCGGGCTGCCTCACCCAAACTCCCGGCAACACCGGCG
>DATGGT010000067.1:0-1766 GCA_035308395.1 Terriglobales bacterium | reverse complement strand
CCGTGCGGGCCATGCAGCGAGATCCACTATGACATGGGCGTAGCGGCTTCGGAGCATGGCCATGCGGAGTGTCATTTCCCCTGTGAATGCGGGCGGTATGTCGAAATCTGGAATCTGGTGTTCATGCAGTTTGATCGCGATGCCAGCGGCAAGTTCAATCCGTTGCCCAAGCCATCAATCGATACGGGCATGGGGTTGGAGCGGGTGGCGGCAGTGCTGCAGGGCGTGATCTCGAATTACGAAACCGACTTGTTTGTTCCTCTGATCAAGCGGGCGGCGGAACTGACGGGGACGTTCCTTGAAGCGGAATTGAATAAGGAGTCGCATACAAAATCTGCGGCTTCACTGCGCGTGATTGCGGATCACTCACGCGCGACGGCCTTTCTTATTGCCGATGGTGTTGTTCCCTCAAACGATGGTCGCGGTTATGTTCTCCGCAAAATTATGCGACGGGCGATGAGACACGCTTGGTTGCTTGGTCAAAAGCGTCCGGTCGTGCTGACGGAAATGGTGCTTGAGGTTCAGCGATTGATGTCGGACGTATATCCCGAACTCACCGCAAGTGGACAAGTACTACGTGTCGTCGCCGAGGAAGAGCGGAGATTCCACCACACAATGGAAGTTGGATTGGAGAAGCTGGAGGAGCATCTTAGAGCGATTGGTCGAAATACTGATGCCGCTCGCTCGACGCGGACGGCCGAGGCAAAGGCCAGGGGCGAGGTCGAAACTGTGCTCGGGCCCTTCGACTACGAAGCATTTCGACTGTACGACACGTTTGGACTTCCCCGCGATTTCATAGAGGACGCGTACAGGGACGCGGGGGTTCCCTTTGACACCACGTCTTTCGACCTTGCTATGCAGGAGCAACGTGCCCGCGCTCGCGCCTCCTGGAAAGGCGCTGCCAAACAAACCGCCAATCCCGCCTACCAGCAGCTCCCGAAATCAGTCTTCGAAGGCTACCGGCAAACTCGCTCCGAGAACTGTGAAGTGCTCGCCATCATCAAGAACGGCCAAGGCGCACAGGAACTTAAGCCCGGCGAATCGGGTGAGATCATCCTCGATCATACGCCGTTCTACGCCGAATCCGGCGGCCAAGTCGGCGACAAAGGATGGTTCTACTCCGACGACCACAACACGGTCGTCGCCGAAGTGACAGGTTGCTATGCCCCGATCCAAGGCGTGCGGGCGCACCAAGTGGTCGCTAAGCAGGCGATGCGCGTGGGCAATAAAGTCGATGCCGTCGTCAATGCCGACATTCGCCGCTCAACCATGCGCAACCATACGGCTACGCATTTGCTCCAGGCAGGGCTACGCGAAGTTCTTGGCAAACACGTGAAGCAGGCGGGATCGCTGGTCGCTCCCGATCATCTTCGCTTCGATTTTTCGCACTTCACCAGCGTGGAAGATGAAGAACTGCAGGACATTGAAGACATCATCAATCGGGAAGTGCTGCGCAACAGCAGGGTCGACGTCATCGAGAATGTTCCGATCGACGTGGCCATCAACGAATATCATGCGATGGCGCTTTTCGGCGAAAAGTACGGCGATAAAGTGCGCGTCATCAAGATCGGTGACTTCTCGACCGAACTCTGCGGAGGCACGCACACGGCTCAGACCGGCGAGATCGGCCTGATCAAGATTCTGAAGGAAGGCAGCGTATCTTCGGGCGTGCGGCGAGTCGAGGCAGTCACGGGTACGGGATCACTTGCGCATTTTCGGAAGGATCACGAGTTAGAAAAAATTGTGTCGGCAGTCGTTTCACCCAC
>DATGGT010000066.1:0-1504 GCA_035308395.1 Terriglobales bacterium | reverse complement strand
TTCAGAATTTAATTCGAATGACTATTGTAGCCCGAATTAGTTCAGCTTTGAACTGAGCGATGCGATGGCGGTGCTCAGGTGCAAAGGCGATGCTCAGTCTGACCGGTAGTGAGATGCGGAGGTGGATGGGTTGGTTCGATTCGGGACTGGAGGTGAAGGAGGAGGCTGGCTGGCGGTGGGAGGCGCCCACTCGTAAAGGCGCGCAGGCAAGAGTGCCTGCGCCACTGGACGTTGGCTTAATTCTGCGTTGGAGTCGTCCAAGGCTAATGGATACAACAGAATACGGGCGCATAGATAATTTGACAATGCAACACTCAACGTGTATTATGTGGGCTGCTTTGGCTGGCGGAAACTTAGGTTCAGGCGAGCGGAAAGCACTAGGAGCGATTTTATGAGCAAGATTATAGGTATTGACCTGGGCACGACCAACTCGGTGGTGGCCGTGATGCAGGGAGGCGAACCAACCGTCATCCCGAACCAGGAAGGGGCGCGAACGACCCCGTCGGTGGTAGCAATCACGAAAAGCGGCGAGCGCCTGGTGGGTCAGGTGGCAAAGCGGCAAGCAATCACGAACCCCGAAAACACCGTGTATTCGATCAAGCGGTTCATGGGACGGCGTTTTGACGAAGTGACGGAAGAAGCGAAGCGCGTGCCCTACAAAGTGGTGAAAGGGCCGAACGACGACGTGCGCATCGACATTTCCGGCAAGGTGTACACCCCGCCCGAAATTTCAGCGATGATTCTTCAAAAGTTGAAGACAGCCGCAGAGGATTTTCTGGGCGAGAAGGTGACGAAGGTGGTCATCACCGTTCCGGCATATTTCAACGACAGTCAGCGGCAAGCGACAAAACAAGCCGGCGAGATTGCGGGCATGGAAGTGGCGCGGATCATCAACGAGCCGACGGCGGCTGCGCTTGCTTACGGCTTGGACAAGAAGAAGGACGAGACGATCGCCGTGTACGACCTGGGCGGCGGAACGTTTGACATTTCGATTCTGGAAGTGGGCGAAGGCGTGGTGGAAGTGAAGTCGACGAACGGGGATACGCACCTGGGCGGCGACGACATTGACCAGCGCATCGTGGATTGGATCGTTTCTGAATTCAAGAAAGAGCAGGGCATCGACCTGGGCAAAGATCGCATGGCGATTCAGCGGCTGAAGGAAGCGGCGGAGAAAGCCAAGATCGAACTTTCGCAAGTGATGGAGACGGAGATTAATCTGCCGTTCGTCACCGCGAATGAATCCGGGCCGAAGCACCTGCAATTGAAGTTGACGCGCGCAAAGCTCGAGCAATTGATGGAAGACTTGCTGCAGCGGACGGTTGGTCCGGTGAAGCAAGCTTTGACCGATGCAGGAATTACGGCAGACAAAATCGACGAGGTGGTGCTGGTTGGCGGTTCGACGCGAATTCCGCGCGTGGTGGACATCGTCAAGAACCTCTTCAACGGGAAAGAGCCGCACAAGGGCGTGAACCCGGACGAAGTGGTGGCGGTGGGCGCTGCGATT
>DATGGT010000065.1:0-2798 GCA_035308395.1 Terriglobales bacterium | reverse complement strand
AAGGCCTTTCACATCAAAGGTGGGGGTGAAGTTGCCAGTTACATAGCCGTTTGCGTCCGTCTGGATGGATTGTCTCAGGTCGAGATCCATGAAGAAACCCACCAGATCATTGTCGGCCAGGACAAGAGGCGTCTTGAGGGGCTGAGTCACGGTCATCGGAGACACCATCGCGTTAATCGTGTTGAGCGCAGGCGGTGATTGCGCCGTGTCGAGATATTGGATTACGACCGTGCCGACCGTGATATTCGCAGAGGTATAGGTGCCGGCCGGTACATCCTCGAGATCGAGCAGGCTGCGCAAGCCGTTCAGTTTGGCGAAGTCGACTGTTTGCGGACCGTTCAGAAGATTCACAGTGGTGGTGCCATCGGTGAGCGTGATGCTCGTGATCTGCACTTGAACCGACACGACGCTTGGAAGCGTTGGGCTGTCCGTGCCGATTGTAAACATGCTACCCATCTGCTGGCTGGGCTGAGTGCCGGAAGAACTTCCACCGCCGCAACTGGATAGACCTAGCATTGCGAGTAGTGAAGCGAACACACCCATAGCTTTCGAAATGCGCATTGCAAATCTCCTTTTTAAACTGAAAATCGCTTTGAAAAAATTAGGGCCAACACCCGATTCAGCTGCTGGAGAATGAACACTGAGGCTTGAGGAAAGTTGCGCGAGAATGCGGGCCATGGAATGGTGCGTCGGGCAAAATCCCCGAGCCAGAATGTGACTGTTGAGACAGCACTTACGGTACTCGGGGCATCGTAGTAGGCTGCTGCCTGCCGAGGACGGTTGGCGGGCCGTTGCGCTTTTTCTTCGCTTTATGCCAGGGTTGAAGGGAGTGGTTATGGGGCGTCGGGTAGTTCTTTCCGTTGTGGTGCTGGCGTCAATTTACGCCGCGGGTTGCTCTAGGAAAGTGGACGATGCGACGCTCGCGACCCAGATCAAGTCGCAAATGTTCTCAGACCCTCAGTTGAACGCATCAAACTTGGAAGTTACTTCGAAGGAGGGGCAAGTAACACTGGCAGGCACAGTGCCGAACGATGCGGCTCGCTACAAAGCTTACAAGATCGCGAACGAAACGGCTGGTGTGACGAAAGTCAGCGACCAGATGACCGTCGCGCCACCACCGATGCTCGGGCCCACTCCACCGACGAGCAGCGCCGCTCCCAAATCTAATGCTTCGAAGGATGTCCCGCTTTCCCGCGCGCCTGATAAACCGCGCAAGGCACGCGTCAAGGCTCCCCCCGAACCTGCTGGCGATGACCAGATTGCTGACAATACATCCCGCACCCAGCAAGAGCAGTCCGCTGAGCTGCCACCAACTCCAGACGCGCAAGCGCAACCCGTACCACCTCCTGCTCAACCGTCGCTGCCGCCCACACCGCCTCCTCCGCCACCACCAAGACAGATCGAGGTTTCCGCAAACTCGACGCTGACTGTGCGGATGATCGACGGTGTGGATTCGTCGGTGAACAGCGCTGGTGAAATCTTTCACGCGTCGCTCGAATCGCCGCTCGTGGTGGACAACGACGTGGTGGTCCCACGCGGCGCGGATATTTACGTGCGCTTGGTGAGCGCAAGTTCAGCAGGACGCATGAAGGGAAAAAGTGAGCTGCACTTGGAGTTGGTCAAGATGGAGTTTCAGGGACGATCGTATCCGCTCGTCAGCAGCACATATTCAGCCACCGGGAGCTCGCGCGGGAAGAATACGGCAGCAAAAGTGGGAGGCGGGGCGGCGCTGGGCGCCATCATCGGAGCGCTCGCAGGGGGCGGCAAAGGGGCGGGGATTGGCGCCGGAGTTGGAGCTGCGGGCGGAGCTATTTATCAGGGATCGACAAAAGGCAAGCAGGTAAAAATTCCGGCGGAGACGAGGTTGGACTTTCAACTTGAGCAGCCAGTGACAGTCACCGTGATGCCGCGACCTTCGAATTCGCTCGTGGGCCAGCAGTAAAATCGAAGCGGCGACTACCATCGTGCGGGGAACGGGTCGGGCCGTTTTCCGCACATTTTTTTGTGTGGAGGGATCCGCCACCGTAAGCGAACTTCGCGGCTTGCGCACCCACCGTGACTTGTTTACGATTGCACACGGATAAATCGGATGATCGGCCAAACAATATCGCACTATCGAATCATCGAGCCCTTGGGAAGCGGCGGGATGGGGCAGGTATATCGAGCCGAGGACATGCGGCTCGGTCGGCATGTCGCGTTGAAGTTTTTGTCCGAGGAACTGGCGCGAGATCCGGGTGCTCTTGAGCGCTTTCAGCGGGAGGCACGCGCCGCTTCGTCACTGAATCATCCGGGAATTTGCACAATTTATGATGTGGGCGAATTCAACGGACGCCCTTTCCTTGTGATGGAAGTGCTCGAGGGTCAAACGCTGCGCGAGCGGATTGGCGGACGTCCGGTGGCGACCGATTCCCTTCTCGAGTTTGGGATGCAGATCGCGGATGCGCTTGACGCAGCGCACTCCCGCGGCATCATTCATCGCGACATAAAGCCGGCCAATATTTTTGTGACAGCGCGAGGCCAGGCGAAGATTCTCGATTTCGGACTCGCCAAACAGGGAGCCTCACGCCGGATCGCCGAAGCTGTGGGCGCGGGCAACACGACGACGCAGCCGACAACCGACAATTTGATGCTGACGAGTCCGGGCTCGGCGCTTGGCACGGTGGCCTATATGTCCCCGGAACAAGCCCGAGGCGAGGAGCTGGACGCGCGCACCGATCTCTTCAGTTTGGGCGCCGTGCTCTACGAGATGGCAACGGGCCAGGCAGCGTTCAACGGAAATACTTCCGCCGTAATTTTCG
>DATGGT010000064.1:0-123603 GCA_035308395.1 Terriglobales bacterium | reverse complement strand
GGGGGGGGTACAAAACCATCGCCTTCTATCATCGCAACCCTGAATGGTTTTTACAGGCTCAAGGTTTTCTCCGTGCCTCGGTGCCTCCGTGGTGGGTTCAAGGTTTTCTCGGTTTCTCCGTGAGGAAGAAACGAGCGGTGAAGAAAAGCATCGTGAAGAAAAGCATGGGGCACCAATCAACCTTGTGACATCGATCACGTGCCTACGTGATCTACCCTGTTGCCTTCCCTTTTGCCGAGGACTACGATTTTGCCCATCGCTCTCAATCAACTTTCGTTTCACTCAATCTCTTCGCACTTCGTTTCAAGGAGGCCCTATGGGCATCGCAGTTTCCCCGCTAACAATTGATTCTCGCGTCAGCGACTTCATCGCGAAGCCGCTCAAAATGCTGATCGACGGCAAGTGGGTCAGTGCCGTGTCTGGCAAGACTTTCCCAACCTACAATCCCGCCACTGGAGAAATCCTCGCCCAGATCGCCGAGGGCGATAAGCAAGACATCGACCTCGCGGTGAAAGCCGCGCGCAAGGCCTTCTACAGCAGCCCCTGGTCGCGCATGACGGCATCCGATCGCAGCAAGCTGATCTGGAAGCTGGCCGATCTGCTCGAACAACATCTGGAAGAGTTCGCGACGCTCGAAACACTCGATAACGGTAAGCCGCTGACCGTGGCGCGCGCCGCCGATGTTCCGCTCGCCGTTGAGATGTTCCGCTACATGGGCGGATGGGCGACCAAACTCGAAGGCACGACCATTCCACTTTCCGTGCCCTATACTCCCGGCGCAAACTACCACGCCTACACGCTCCGCGAGCCCGTCGGAATCGTCGGACAAATCATTCCGTGGAATTTCCCCTTGCTGATGGCCGCATGGAAACTCGCGCCGGCGCTCGCTTGCGGATGCACCGTGGTTCTGAAGCCCGCCGAGCAAACACCACTTTCCGCCCTGCGTCTTGGCGAATTGATCATGGAAGCCGGCTTCCCCGACGGCGTTGTCAATATCGTTCCCGGATACGGCGAGACGGCGGGCGCGGCCCTCGCATCGCACGACCTGGTCGACAAAATCGCCTTCACGGGATCCACCGAAGTGGGCAAGCTGATTGTCCACGCGGCGACTGGAAACCTGAAAAAAGTATCGCTCGAACTCGGTGGCAAGTCGCCGAACGTTGTCTTCAAAGACGCCGATCTCGATCAAGCCATCGGTGGCGCAGCCAGCGCCATCTTCTTCAATCACGGACAGTGCTGCTGCGCTGGTTCGCGTCTCTTCGTTGAGCGGCCGGTGTTTGATCGCGTCGTCGAAGGCGTGGCGGCGCAAGCCAAAAAAATCAATGTCGGACCGGGTCTCGATCCGGGCACGACCATGGGTCCGCTGGTTTCGGACGAGCAAGTGGAACGCGTTTGCAAATACCTGGAGATCGGCTTGTCCGAAGGCGCAACCGCAGTCACTGGCGGCAAGAAACTCGGCGACAAGGGTTACTTCGTCGAGCCCACGGTGCTGGTGAATACAAATGACAACATGCGCGTAGTACAGGAAGAAATCTTCGGGCCAGTGGTGGCAGCGACTCCGTTCGACGATCCCGAGGAGCTGATGCCGCGCGCCAACGACTCGATGTATGGCCTAGCAGCCGGCATCTGGACGAAGGACATTTCAAAAGCTCACCGCCTCGCGGCCGGCCTTCGCGCCGGAACCGTCTGGATCAACTGCTACAACATCTTCGACGCGGCTCTCCCGTTTGGTGGCTACAAACAATCTGGATGGGGACGCGAGATGGGCAAAGACGTTCTCCAGCTCTACACGCAGACCAAAGCAGTATGCGCGCGACTGTAAGCAGCAACTGAAACGCGTTCCAGAGGCGGCCTTCGGGCCGCCTTTTTTGTCCGAATCCAAGTGGATATCACGAACTTCATTTTGACGGCGATACGATATAACCATTATCATTCGCCTGAAATGAAGAGGATCTCCTCCGGAATCTCGCCCGTAATTGCTGTCGATCGGAATGCAACGAGTCCACTCTACCGTCAGGTCTACGATGCCTACCGCGCGGCAATCATGGAAGGAAGGTTGCGCGCAGGCGAACGAGTCCCCTCGACCCGCGCATTGGCTTTGGAGTTAGGTGTATCGCGCATTCCCATCCTCAACGCCCACGCTCAACTCCTGGCCGAAGGATATTTCGAGAGTCGCGTCGGCGCCGGCACAGTCATCTCCCGGTCATTGCCCGACCAAATGATGGTTTCGGAATCGCGCGGCCGCCGCCCTCCGCGAGTCAGTCCAGGACCTCGTCCGTTGTCAGCCCGCACAGTAGTCTCCAGCTCAGTTGAGACCGGGCCCTGGCACCGCGGTTGGGGAGCGTTCGGGGTGAGCCAGGTAGCGTTTGATCATTTTCCTTTTCCTGTCTGGAACAGTCTGGTGACGCGTCACTGCCGCAACACGCAACCGAAGTCGTTTGATTATGGCCATCCTTTGGGATCGAAAGACCTGCGCGAAGAGATTGCCAGCTACCTGCGAACGGCGCGCGCTGTGCGCTGCGAAGCCGATCAGATCATGATCGTCAGCGGCTCGCAGCAGGCGCTTCAGATCGCGACCTTCGTCCTGCTCGACGCTCGCAGCAAGGTTTGGATGGAAGAACCAGGATATCGCTTTGCGCGCGCCGTCTTCGCTTCCAGTGGATGCGAGATCGTTCCCGTTCCTGTCGATAGCGAAGGCCTCAACGTCGCCGCTGGCATCAAGCGCTGCCCCAAAGCTCGGCTTGCGATGGTATCTCCATCGCATCAGTATCCGCTCGGAGTCACGATGAGCGCCTCTCGCCGCTTGCAGCTCTTAGAATGGGCCGAGAGTTCAGGTTCGTGGGTGATCGAGGATGACTACGATAGTGAATACCGCTACGAAAGTATGCCGATCGCATCCTTGCAGGGCCTTGACGCCAATTCCCGCGTCATCTATGTAGGCACGTTTAGCAAGGTCCTGTTCCCTTCCCTGCGACTTGGATACGTCGTCGTTCCTCCCGATCTCGTCCCGCACTTCATCGCCGTGAGACTTGCACTGGATATTGCTCCACCAGGCTTCTTTCAGGGCGTCCTGGCGGACTTCATTCGGGAAGGACATTTCTCCCGTCACATCCGCAGAATGCGTATTCTCTACAACGAGCGCCGCCGCGTGCTGATTGACAGTATCGACGAGGAATTCGGAGAGCGCGCCGATGTCACTGGGGGACAAGCTGGCCTGCACTTGTCGATGGCGTTGAAGGGCATCTCCGATCTCCGAATTGCCACTCGTGCCGCCGAGCAAAAGCTCTGGTTGGTGCCGCTCTCCTCCTCCTATCTTGAAACACCGAGCAGACACGGATTCATCTTGGGTTTTGGCAGCACTTCCGCCGAAGACATGCCGAAGGCTGTGCGCAAGCTGCGGTCGCTATTAGTTTCGACATAATCGGGTTCAACATATCGAACGGCGCCACTCGTGGCCCTTCTCGCTCAGAATCGCGCAACTAGATCAGCTTCGGGTTTCAAACTTTGTCTCGAATTGTGTGCGTTTAACATACCAACCAGTTTGTATGTTAGATCAGCCTCGGACTTCCATCCGTTTGCGTGTATTTTCAACATACCAACCAGTTCGTATGTTAAATTCCGTAACCTCTTTCCATTATGCGTATGAAAAGTTGGAGAAGCAGTCGATCCAGCCGTTTTGGGTTCGTCCCACGAGGTTGTTAGTCCGCCACTCGTTTTCGAACTCTGAAGTGTTGGGCGTGTTGTCTCGCGTAATCGTTGTGAACATGGAAGACCACATGCTCTCTCAGTTCTCGCTCGGCAGGAGTTTGTGAAGTTGTGAGTCAACGCCGCTCCCAATTGCACGCTGACTGTCCAAGCGCTGAGTGGTACCTGGCGTAAATCGCCAGTCATCTCGGCAGCACGACTTTACCGGAGGAAAAGGGGACACATGAGTACGCTTCCTGCTACCTCAACAAAACAACGAGTGGTTATACCAACTCCAGTCAAATGGATATTGAAGGCGACCACTTTCAGGCGTAAGAGTTTAAACGTCCGACAACGTCCGTCGAAAAACGAACCGAGATCACGTCAGGAGAAAGCCATGCCGCTTTTGTGTGTTCTGCGCTCCCCAAAGAAAGCCTCGACTCGCTTACTGCAACTCTGTGTACTGTTCTTTGGTTGTGCCCTGGCTGCCTTTGGCCAGGAAGCCACCATTGTCGGTACGGTCACCGACTTGACGGGTGCGGTGGTTCCAAGCGCCGTAGTCACTCTCACGAACCTCGAAAGAGGCACGTCTCGCACAACCGTTACCAATGGCGACGGTCAATTTGTGGTTCCCAGTTTGAGTATCGGCCACTATAACGTCCGCGCCGAATCCAAAGGCTTCAAGTCGGGCGAGGAAAAGGGCATCGTGCTCAACGTCGGCGACCGTACCCGCGTTGACTTCAAACTGGAAATCGGCAACGTGACGGAGACGGTCTCGGTTGAAGCGACGACAGTCGGTGTGCAAACCGACACCGGCGCAGTCAGCACCGTCATTACCGGCGAGCAGGTGAGTAACCTGGGCATCAACGGACGCAGCCTCTATGCTCTGTATGCTCTTACCCCGGGCGCATCCAGCCTGCAGGGTGACAAGGGTGCCTTCACTCCGGTGAGCGGTGACAGTACGGTCAGCATCAACGGCCAGCGCGCCGGTCATAATCTTCAGATCTTGGACGGCGGCGAAAACCTCGATCGCGGCGGCAGCAGCGCCAGTGTCATGCCCTCGGTCGACGCAGTCGCTGAATTCAATAACCAGACTTCGAACTACAGCGCCGAGTACGGCCTGTCTTCGGCCGCAACCATCACCACCGTCGTCAAGTCGGGCACCAAGACATTCCACGCGTCGGCGTGGGAGTTCTTCCGCAATGACGCCCTCGATGCGCGAAACTTCTTCCTCCCCGCTCCGAATCCTGTCCAAGAATTGCGCTTCAACGTTTTCGGGTTCAACGTTGGCGGGCAGGTTCCGCTCTGGAAGGAACACCCGACCTTCTTTTTCTATAACCAGGAATGGCGTCGAGAAGTCGATGGTGGCTCGCTCAACCAAAACGTGCCACCGGCCACCGCCTATCCTGACGCGAATGGTCCCGGAACTGGCGCTGTCATCCCTGCCACTTATAACGGTGTCACGATCGCGGCGAATACGATCGACCCCCTCCTCACGACTATTCCCGCTTCTGTTCAGTTCGCTAATTGCCCCGGCGGTGTAGCCCCGGCTGGGGTTGTACCGGGTTCGCGCTTCCCCAATGACACGATTCCCGATTGTATGATCGCCCCCAATGCGACGGCGCTGTTGAATGCCGGTGGCAAATACGGTGGCATTTTCCCGCAGCCCAGCGCTGCTGGTAATGGCGCGAACTTCCTCGGCGGCAACAATTCTCCGACAACTCTGACAGAAGAGATTGCCCGCGTCGACCACACGTTCTCGTCGAAACTCTCCGTGTTCGGACACTATGTTCAGGAGCAGGTTTCGCAGACCTACGGCACGACGCAGTGGAGCGGCGACAACGTTCCCAGCATCGCCGACGTGTTTAACAACCCCTCCTACAGCGCGGTCGTTCACGCAACGTACGTGATTAGCCCGACCTTGCTCAACGAGACTGCCTTTAACTACAACGGCAACCGCATCCACATCGTCCCAGACGGCCTGATCTCGGCTCCGTCGGATTTCACTTTCAACCGCCTGTTCACCGGGCCGAACCAGGACAATCGTATCCCCACGATTAATTTGTCCGGCGTGACCGGATCTCAGTACACGGCCAATTGGACGCCTTGGAACAACAAGGCCGACGACTACCAACTGCGCGATGACGTTTCCTGGACCAAGGGCGCACACCAATTGAAGTTTGGCTTCAGCTGGGCTCTCTACAAGAAGAGCCAGGAAGCTTTCGCCAACACTCAGGGTAATTTCACATTTAATGGCTTGTACAGCGGTTACGACTTCGCCGACTATCTGCTCGGATATACGCAGGCCTATAGCGAGGACGCGGTCAAGATCACCGGTCAATGGAACAACATTTCGCTGGCGGCCTACGCTCAGGACAACTGGCGCGTAACTCCTCGGCTGACCTTGAACCTTGGTCTGCGTTGGGACGGAATTCCTCATACTTATGAGGCCAACCAGCAGTCTTCGAACTTCTATCCCCAGCTTTACAACCCAGCCAACGCAGCAACGTTCGAGTATGATCCCATGACCCACGCCTACACTGGCAACATCTGCGGTCCAAATTCGGGCGCCACTTTGTGCCCAGGTGGACCGTCTCCGGGGCTGAGCCAGAGCGCGAATCCGATCCTGGCCGGTGTCGATTTTTACACCAACGGTATCGGTATCGGAGGCAAGAACGGGATTCCAAAGGGTCTGGTTAACGACTCTTGGGCCAATTTCGGTCCGCGGCTTGGTTTCTCGTACGACCTGACCGGTAAGGGCAAGACGGTTCTGCGTGGCGGGTTCGGCGTGATGTACGAGCGCGTGCAAGGCAACGACATGTACAACGGTGCCGTGAATGTGCCGGGCGATCTGAAACCGACGCGGAACAATGTCTCTCTCTCGAATCCCGGGCTCGACATCACCAGCGGCAATGTGATTTCCTCTGCCCAGTTGCCGGTCCTTCCCGCGAATATCACTGGCATCGCTCAGAATTACAAACCTCCCGTCAATTACCAGTACAGCTTAGGCATCCAGCAGTCACTGGGAGCACGGGCGGTCTTTGGGTTGTCTTATGTCGGGAACCAGAGCCGGCATGAGAATTTCTATCAGGAAGTCAATCTTCCTCCACTCGCCGATGTGCCGGCACTGGTTAAAGCAGGCGGCGCCGGAATTAACCAGGTGATGCAATACCTGGGCTTTAACGGCATCAAGCTGGCGGAGAACGAGGCCAATGGAAGCTACAATTCTCTTCAGGTCGATGTCCACGGAAACGTGCGACGTGACCTTCAACTCCAGGTTGGCTACACCTATGCGCACGCTGTCGATGAAGTTGGTGACGCGGGTAACAGCGGCGGCGACCTCTCCAACAGCACCAATCCCTATGTCGGGGCAGCCTATGATCGCGGTCCGTCGGCTTACGATCGCACCCACGTTGCCTTCATTAACTTCGTCTACCAGCTCCCGTTCTTCAAGGACGCCGACAACCACTTCCTGAAAGCAGGCTTGGGTGGATGGGAGTTTTCGGGAATCATCACGGCCGAATCGGGCGCCCCGCTCAATCTCGGAGTAAGCGGGAACAACGCAGCCAGCGTAATTCCAAACGCTGGCGGCAGCACGGGCACCAATACCGGGAATCGGCCCAACGTCGTCAGCGCGATCTCTTACCCCCACACCGTCACGTCATGGTTCAATCCGGCGTCGTTCGCGGCGCCCGCCTGTCAGACTGGCCCTGATTGTTGGGGCAATCTCGGTTATGACGGGTTACGTGGACCTGGCCGTGACAACTGGAACCTGTCGCTCTTGAAGAACTTTACCTTTACCGAGCGTTTCAAACTCCAATTCCGAGCGGAGAGCTTCAACGTTTGGAACCACACCCAGTTCAAGGGTGACGGCAATAACGGCGGAATCAGCACCAAATTCGGAGCTGGAAACTTCGGGGCCGTAACTGGCGCGTTCGACCCCAGAGTATTCCAGCTGGCCCTGAAGGCGTTCTTCTAGGCCGCAGTGCAAACCCCAACCCGTCTGCACTCAGCGCGGCTCGAACTGAGAATGCAGACGGGTTGGGTTTGCACACCCGACGCTGGCGGCTTCTTCACTCGCATGCGACAAAGCGCCGGTCTGGAGGCCAGCGTAATTTCCGCAAAACCATCACTGAGTTATCTGCCAAACGTGGGGCGCGCTTTATTCTCGTTCGCAATCGCCGCCTTGGGCGTTGAAACCTTGCTCTGCGCGAGGTATGCTGCCGATTCGCTTGGTCCCCAGTACAGAGTCATTCCGGTTCTCCCCTGGCTGCCTCCAGTTCCCGGGATTGCGATCGCTTTCGGGGCGGTATTGGTGATCTGCGGTGCTGGTCTCCTATCGAGGCACTCTGCCCGCCTAGCGCAGTTGATCCTTGGCACCTTGTTATTCCTGAGCGCGCTGATCCTCGACTTGCCGAAATACCTGGCGCACTTGGGCAACATGTCTCTGCGCACGACTCTATTTGAACCGCTGTCCCTGGCAACCCTCGCCTGGCTTTTGCCGGTTGCGGACCCCTTGCCACGTTGGATTACTCGCGGAAGCCGTTACTTACTAGGACTAGCACTCATAGTGTTCGGCGTCGACCACCTGATCGGCCTGGTTTTCATCGCCACACTGATCCCGGCTTGGATTCCGTGGCATATGTTTTGGATTGGCTTCTTCGGAATCGGGTTCATTGCCGCCGGCTTGAGCATCGGCCTCAATGTACTCGAAGTCTGGGGTGCCTATGGGATCGGCCTGATGTTCGCGATTTGGGTCGTCACGCTTCACCTCCCGAGAGTGATGGGCCGCTATGGCATTCCAGGAGCGCCACACAACCCAAACGAGTGGCAGAGCCTCCTCATCGCCGTTGCCCTTTGGGGAGGCCCATGGGCGCTTGCCGGTGCGGTCGAGGCTTCGAAGCGACCATCCTGAAATGATTGAGCTGAAAAAACATGAAGGCTGCAGGATTGGAGTTGCGGGGAGAATCGAATCCGCGTCCAAGTCAAAATGACTGTTGCTACTGTTTCGTATCAGGCGTTTTCGCGTCCGCTGGTTTTGATTCCGGTTTCGCTTCTTCGTTCAGGATGCGTAGCTTTTGTTCGGAGCCGTTCGACAACGCTACGTGCGCTGTCCCCTTCTCAACCCGGAAGTGAATGACATCGCCGATTTGCATCGGTTTGTCCCCGCCGCATTCCTTTCCCGTGGAGCCAAACATTGGCGTCTTGCCACAATCCAGCTCGTAGATCTTTGTGTCCGTTTCGATCTTGTACGTGTGGCTGTAGACCGAATAGCTGCCCCCGCCCATACCGTTGCCCGTCTGGGGATGGTTCTTCGTATGCTCACTCTGACCGATGCCAATAACCTTCCCCGATTCTGGATAGGTCTTGGGCTCTTTATCGGCCATGGCTACGGACAACATAGCGAGCGTAAAAACGGATAGAGCAAGCAGAGAGAGCGATGGCTTGCCTTTCTTGCTAAGCGGCATAGGAAACCCCTCCTTGGGGGTCATGTCCTTGGACTATCAAGAAAATTCGTCACCACGACGGTGCGACCGAAACGTCAAGGGACTGGACATCGTACATCAGCGAACGACAGGCCACAATGCAGAGAGTTGGGGCGAGAACTTAGCGGCGCGGGTCAGAAACTGACAGCTGAGAGCTGACGGCTGACAGCTGGATGCTGGAGGCGCGGGTGAGAATCGAACTCACGATAGAGGTTTTGCAGACCTCGGCCTTACCACTTGGCTACCGCGCCCATCCCTTGACAAAAACGAAACCCTAAAACGAAAAGCCCCAGCGAACGCAGGGCTTCCAAAAAACTGGAGCGGGAGACGGGATTTGAACCCGCGACTTCGACCTTGGCAAGGTCGCACTCTACCACTGAGTTACTCCCGCCCTTAAAATTCTCAATCTCTATGCGCTCTGGGCCTTTGTTTTCAGTGGCACGGTGTCTGTTGACGTCCAGAATTCGCTTGTTTACCGTGTCAGTTTATCCCACAAAATCGACCGTGTCCACCTGGGCTTGGGCACCTTGGTGTCTGCAATTTTATTGTGCTCGTGGAAATTTCGGGGCACTGCCTTTCGTTGACTTACACGGATCGACCACGTAAGATTCGCCCGGATGATCGACCAGACCATTTCCCACTACCGCGTCATCGAAAAACTTGGCGGCGGCGGAATGGGCGTGGTCTACAAGGCCGAGGATACCCGACTCCACCGGTTCATCGCCCTTAAGTTTCTGCCACCCGATGTTTCGCGGGACCCACAGACGCTTGCCCGCTTTCAACGCGAAGCTCAAGCCGCCTCGGCACTGAACCACCCCAATATTTGCACGATCTACGACATTGGAGAACACGAGGGCCAAGCGTTTATTGCCATGGAATTTCTCGATGGCGTCACGCTGAAGCATCGCATTGAGAATCAGCCGCAGCGCCTCGAAACGATCTGCGATCTCGGGGTGCAAATCGCCGACGGACTGGATGCTGCGCACTCCAAGGGCATCGTTCACCGCGACATCAAGCCAGCAAACATTTTCGTCACGAATCGCGGCGCGGTGAAGATTCTCGACTTCGGCTTGGCGAAGGTCTATTCCGGTACCGCGTCCAGTGACTCAAACACGCAGGCCACGGCGGCGAGTGACCTGAACCTGACCAGCCCCGGAACGGCCATGGGCACCGCGGCCTACATGTCACCCGAGCAAGCTCGTGGCGAACCGCTCGACACGCGCACCGATCTTTTTTCGTTCGGCGTCGTCCTTTACGAAATGGCGACCGGACGGCAACCCTTCGTCGGCAACACCTCGGCCGTGATCTTCAATCAGATCCTCGAGCATCAACCGGCCAAGCTTTCTACCTTGAATCCGCAAGTCCCGGCGCGCCTGGAAGAGATCATCGACAAGACGCTGGAGAAAGATCGCGACCTGCGCTGCCAGACCGCTGCCGAATTGCGCGGAGATCTGAAGCGGCTGAAGCGCGACAAAGAGTCAGGTCGGGTCGCGACCAGTACGAGCACATCGTCGGCCGCTGGCGCCACTGTGGCGTCGCCGCAGAAGCCGGCGACGGCTGCTAAGAAGTCGCTTTGGGCCATGGCCGCGGTGGGCGCCGTAACTCTCGCTGCGGGATTTTTTGTCGGACGATTCACAGCAAAGCCCGTGCCGCTGACGCCGCCGGCGTATCACCAGCTAACCTTCCGCCACGGTGGAATCCGCATGGCACGCTTCGCCTCCGACGGAAAGACCGTGCTCTACAGTGCCGCGTGGGAAGAGAAACCCATCGAGATCTATACGACTCGTCCGGAGAGTCCGGAATCACGCCCCTTCGGCCTCGAAGGCGCGGAAGTGCAATCGGTGTCTCCTCAGGGAGAAATGGCGGTTCTGCTGCACAGCCACAACACAGAAGCTTTTATCAACGCGGGCACGCTGGCACGGGTTCCGCTGGGCGGAGGCGCACCGCGCGAAGTTCTCGAAGGTGTGCAGTGGGCGGACTGGGGTCCCGATGGCAACAACTTCGTCATCGTTCGCGATCTCGAGGGCCAGAACCGATTGGAGTATCCGGTCGGCAAAGTTCTTTTTAAGACCGCGGGCTGGATCAGCCATCCGCGTATTTCTCCCGATGGAAAGTGGATTGCCTTTGTTGATCACCCGGTACGCCGGGATGACCTGGGGTTCGTTGCGGTGGTTGACATGACGGGCAAGGAGAAAGATATCTCGTCGGAATGGGAGTCGCTTCAAGGTTTGGCATGGTCTCCCCGAGGTGACGAGGTCTGGTTTACTGGCACGAATGTTGGTAACGACCGCTATCTCAATGCGGTGACTCTTGCTGGAGTGGAGCGCCTGCTGGCGCGGGAACCCGGCACGCTGACGCTACAAGATGTGGGGCGCGACGGACGCGTGCTTCTGACTCGCGACGTGCAACGCGTCGGCATGGTCGGCATGGGGCCGGGCGCCACCAAGGAGTCCGATCTATCGTGGCTCGACTGGTCGGCACCCACCGATCTCTCGACCGATGGGAAGACGCTGCTGTTCCTGGAATCAGGCGAGGGCGGCGGTGAAAACTACAGTGCATACATCCGCAATACTGATGGCTCCCCAGCCGTACGACTGGGTGACGGAGCCGCCTACGCTCTCTCTCCGGATCAGAAATGGGTTATCGCTGGTCAAGTGCGCACTCCCCTTGAAAGCACGCTTCTGCCCACCGGAGCCGGCGAAAGCCGCAAGCTCAGCCACGCCGGCGTGACACTCGTGAGAGCGCACTGGCTGCCCGACAGTAAACGATTCGTACTCCTCGGAAACCAAAAGGATCGGGGCTTGCGGCTGTGGGTCCAGAATATCGACGGCGGTAATCCAACTGCCATTTCGCCCGAGGGCATTCAATCGACGCAGTGGGTGCCATCGCCCGATGGGAAGATGGTCGCGGCAGTCGCGGCCGATAATAAGGGATATCTGTTCCCGATTGACGGTGGCGATCCGCGTGCCATCAACGGCTTTGCATCGAGAGATGTTCCATTGGGCTGGACCAGTGACGGCCAGTCCATTTTTCTCTACAACCCTGGCGATCTTCCGGCCAAAGTCTACCGGCTGAATTTAACGACAGGACAAAAACAACTTTGGAAAACGCTGATGCCAGTCGATGCTGCGGGCATCACGGACCTGGGACCAATATTAATTACGCCCAACGGCGGGTCCTACGTCTACGAATACGGCCGCACCCTTTCCGATCTTTACCTCGTCAACGACATCAAATAGCTCGTTGTGGCACGGCCTAAGAGTTCATGAATGCGCGGCCAGACGAACGAGCTAATACTGCTTCCCCGTCGGTGCCGGATTGGCCGCCGTGATCTGATTGCGTACGTCCCACAGATCTTTATAGAGCAAGCTTTCCATCCGTTGCTGGAGGATCTCGACCGGTGTCCCCATCGTCCCGATGACGCGCCCTCCAATCACCCGTTCTGCGAGCTTGAGGTGGTGAAAGCGGAAAAGCTGCATACGCTCGTCAAAGTCGAGCAGCCGTTCTGCCAGATCGTGCAGCCCGAAGAATTCTTCGTGACGCCGGTAAAGTTCCCCTGCATCGATGCCCGCCGCAGTCAGCTGTTCTTGAAACGCTTTGCCCAGGCGCGGACCGATATGCAGCAGAGAAAGAAACCCAGGAGAATCCAACCCGCTGCCGTGCCCGAGTCCCGCGCGAATCAGGTGATAGTCATAAGGACTGATGGTTTCGAGAATATGCAGCAATCCGATCGTCGGTTCGATCAGCGAAATCGCGCGCCGGATCAGCCGCGTCGCGTTGCCGAAATCTCCTCCCTCGATCGCCTCGAGGGCGCGGCCCAGCTCGAAGGCTCCGCCCTTCATCAGCAATTCTGAACTCTGGTGGACCACCAGAAACGTCATTTCATCTTTGTGCAGCAGCTCTTCCGGCGATTTCTGTAGAGCCAGCAACTCGTCGGTGTGCAGATAGCGCTCGTAGTCGGTCGCGCCTTTGCCCGGAAGAATCGGTTTCGTGAATTCGTCGCGATGTGCCATGAGGAACCTGCGAATCAGGAATGCTGACCAGAACTATTGTCAGGACTGTCGATTGAGACTGACGCTTAAGACTGCAAACTTTCCGCCGAAGGATGTACAACCGGCGACCACTGCGGATCTTCATCGGGCGCAACAATCTGTCCGTCGCGCATGTGGATGATGCGATCGCCATAGGCTGCGGCCTCCGGATTATGAGTGATCATCATTACCGTTTGCCCCAGGTCTTTATTCGACTGCCGCAGCATGTCGAGGACAATGCTCGAACTCTTCGAATCCAAATTGCCCGTGGGTTCGTCGGCCAGCACAATCGCCGGACGATTGATCAGCGCGCGCGCCAACGCCACTCTCTGCTGCTCGCCTCCTGAAAGTTCGTTGGGCCGGTGATCGAGGCGCTGCGCGATGCCGAGCATGTCGGTGATCTTCTTGAGAAACTGCGGATCAGGCTTGCCGAGGCCCGCGATGTCAACCGCGATCTCAATATTCGACCGCGCGCTCAGCGTCGGTAAAAGATTGAATTTCTGAAATACGAATCCGATTTTGCTTTTGCGCAGCCGCGTCCGCTCGCCATCGGAAAGCGTTGCGAAATCCACACCATCGATGATGACGCTCCCCGAGTCAGCGCGGGTCAATCCGCCGAGCATATAAAAAAGCGTCGACTTGCCGCTGCCCGAAGGACCCACGATGGTGACGAACTCACCTTTTTTGACGCTGAAAGAAATACCGCGCAGGGCGGGTACATCCACCTTGCCAACGCGGTAGGTTTTTCGGAGTTCTCTCGCTTCAATGAAGGCCGACATCCAGTAAAAACGATATCACACAGCGCAGCGCGATTGGTCTCTTACGCCACATTCGCGTGCGTCGTGTCTGCTCTTCGCGCGGCAACGTCTGCCGAGCGCTTCGGTCCGCGCTTGCGCACCAGCAGGACGCGTACGCGCTCCAGCAGTTCCGCCGGTTCATACATCCCCTTCGGCAGGAAAACGTCGGCTTGCGTTTCGCGCTCGTAGATTTTGACGCGTCCTGAGATCAGCATCGTCGGAGTCTGTGGAGAGAGAGCCTTCACTTCCTCAATCAGCCGCGAACCGTCGACTCCGGGCATGAGCAAGTCGGTGAGCACGAGGTCGACACCGCCGCGGCGGAAAGCTTCAAGCGCGGAGGCGCCATTATTGCACGCGAGGACGCGATAGCCGCGTGTTTCAAGCATCACCTTACGGATCGAAAGTGCCTGTTCATTATCGTCTACGCAAAGAATTGTTTTCTTGGGCTTCATTGGGCCAACCGGGAGAAAGTCGTCACAAATAAGTTTTGAATTCGATACCTGATTTCTTTTTTTGAGAATCGGAGCGAGGTGAATGCTAACGAGAATCATCGTCGCGGTAAAGTAGCGCGCTCGCCAATGGCACTCTCGTGCTTCGGAAATTTGTGCCATCCAGTGGAGAGCCGCGACTGGGGCAGGGTTTCGTTACGCTAGATCGCAATCGCAACTTCGCCGCGGAGAACTTCTACACAATTTCCACCGACACGCACATTGACAACATAGTTACGAGGATCATTATCACGCGCTTTTTCTGCGCTCTGATCGTGTCGAGTGGCGCGCACAAAAATGCTGCTCGGACGGTGCATTTCGGTCCCTTGCTCGATCAAAACCTGTTCGTCACTCGCCGCCACGCCGTGCGCGACCATCCACGCCGCACAGCAGCCGGCGGCCGATCCCGTCGCGGGATCGTCCCCGTTATAAAAAGTCATGCGCGCATGCAGCCGTGCCTTCGGATCGATCGTCTCGCGGCTGACGAAATAGAAAAACTTGCCTCCACTGCGCGCCAGATACTCACCGGCGCGGTCGAGGTCGAGGCGCAGTTTCTCGATCGCCTTCAACGACCGCAGCGGCACCATCGTAAACGGCATCCCCGTCGAAACCGTTTGAATCGGCACCGAAGGATCGAAGTCCGACAGGCTCAGGTTGGTCAGGCGCGCGATATCCTCCACGTTGTGGACCGCCCCAAACTCTGGATTCCGCTGCGTCATCTCGCCAAACACCGGCTCTCCGCGTTTCTCGGTGAAGCGTACCGGCACCGTGCCGACATTCAGTTCGAGTTGCACTTCCGCCGCGCCACTCTTCCCGCGCAGCACGAACGCCGTCCCGAGCGTTGGATGTCCGGCAAACGGTAGCTCTTCCTGAACGGTAAAGATGCGTACGCGAATCCCGCGCGCCTTTTCTGCCCTCGCATCGCCCGGAAGAATGAACGTGGTTTCGGAAAGATTCATCTCGCGCGCCAGATCCTGCATGTTCTTGGTGCTGAGACCGCGTCCATCGAGAAACACGGCAAGCGAGTTTCCGGTGAGCGCTCGATCGGTGAAGACGTCGACCTGTACCATAGAAAGCTTTGTTAATTTCGGCTTGTTTCCCGGCTTTTTAGAATTTGGCTTTTTTTTGGTTTTTGATGAGGCGACCATGCTCGATATTTTATCTCGCGCGAGTCTTCTTCCGCGCTTGCAGGTTCGAATGCACGACCTTCGACGACATGTTCGTCGCCGATGCGATACCATTAGCCGCTGCGGAGGTTCGGTCGCGGCATGATTCGTTGCGTAGCGGTTGACGCGTCTCGGTGGATTCGCTATTCTATACCCTACTGATATAGTAGGGTATGCGGTAACGCAATTTTCGCATCACAATTTCGTATTACAATTTTCTGGAAACAGTGAGGACGTAATGTCGCTACGCATCAATTCCGAAGCTCCGAATTTCACCGCCGAAACTACGCAGGGCACGATCAATTTTCACGAGTGGATTGGCGACGGCTGGGCCATCCTGTTTTCGCATCCCAAGGATTTCACTCCCGTCTGCACCACCGAACTCGGCTACATGGCCGGACTGCAACCGGAGTTTGCCAAGCGCAACACGAAGATCATCGGCCTGAGCGTCGACCCTGTCACGAGTCACGGCAAGTGGGCGGCCGATATCGAAGAGACGCAGGGACACAAGGTGACTTATCCCATGATTGGCGATCCCGAACTCAAAGTGGCGAAGCTCTATGACATGCTTCCCGAAGCCTCCGGCGCAACGAGCGAAGGCCGCACCGCCGCCGACAATGCCACCGTGCGCACCGTGTTCGTTGTCGGTCCCGACAAAAAGATCAAGCTGATGCTGATCTATCCCATGAGCAGCGGACGCAATTTCGACGAAGTCCTGCGCGTCCTCGATTCCCTGCAACTCACCGCCAAGCACAGCGTGGCGACTCCCGTGAACTGGAAGCCCGGCGACGATGTCATCATTCCAACCTCTGTTTCCGATGACCAGGCCAAACAGAAATATCCGGCAGGATTCAAAACGCTGAAACCCTATCTGCGAGTGGTGGCGCAGCCGAAGTAGAGCGTGTTAGGTTCCGACGAGTTCTCGACGAACTTGCTCGCGTGAATTGTGCGCGAACTACGGAAGCGCATGCGGTCCGGTGATCGTCCCGGTCTTCAAAACCGGCGGGCGGCATCTACGATGTCGCCGGTGTGTTCGACTCACACACGCTTCCGCCACAACATATCTGGGGTTCAGTCAGGGAAAAGTTCGCGCGCACTATTCGGGTGTGGTAACGGGTCGGGTACGGTATCGGGTCGCGTGCACGATCGGGCCTAAAGGCCAGTCGGGCCGACAGGATTCCGGGCGGACTCCAACACCCCGCAGTCCGTCATGCTACTCGTTCCTCTTCTCGTCGTAGTCGAAACTCTGACCTGCGCCCCCTGTCGATTTCCTCTCTCTGTTTCGGATTGAAAACGAGAGCCAAAACTGACCCGATACCCAGGCCAACCATGAGAAACGTGATCGCAGAATTCAAGTCATATTCACTTTTGTTCTTGGCATCTTTCATAAACACCCCTCTTCCAAATCAGCGAACATCCTTGCGGACCCGCAAGAACCATGCCACATTCCCAAAGCCCTTATTTTCTTGCTTGTGCTTAACTCACAGGGCGCATGACAGTGAACTTTCGAATCGCTTCAAACGACGAAAGTTCTCGCACATCTCGCACGATCAAGGGCGATCTAAAGGAAACACAGTAGGCCGCGCTAACCAGTCCCTGCGGTCTGTCTGCGCTCCGCGATTGGACACGTGTGATCCAACCTGTCGCCACTGGTATGACTCAGCTGGTCTGACTCAAAAGTGGTCTTACTCAAATCGCGCAAAGTGGATATTGCCCACCGCACCTCGCCACGAGATACTGCACAATTCGGTACACGATGGCACGCAGCATCACATCAAATCTGGGGCTTTACGTTTACGCGGGAGGCGGCATCTTTCTCGGCGTGCTGGGCTTGGTCTCCGGCGACTTCGCCGGCGGTTGGCAGAACGTCGGCCCCAACATCCCTCTGCGGGTACCGCTCGCCTATCTGACCGCGGTCATTGAACTCGCTGCGGGGATCGCGCTCCTTTGGCCGAAGACTGCGCGCATCGGCGCTCTGACCCTGACGATTGTCTACTCCGTTTTCACGCTCATCTGGGTGCCCAAGGCGTTTGTGAATCTTGGCAATTACGACCCCATCGGGAATGTCTTTGAGGAGTTCGCACTGGTCGCCGGTGGGTTGGTGCTCTGCGCGATGCTCTCGCCTGCCGGTTCATTTTTTGCGCGCCACCGGGGCTTCTTTGTGCTCCTCTTCGGCGTTTGCCCGATTTCCTTCGGCATCGTCCACATCGTTGGCATGCCAGGACTGCTGGGCTGGATCCCAGGTTGGCTGCCGCCGAGCAAAATGTTCTGGGCCTATGCCACCACCCTGGGTTTTTCGGGGCCGCCGTAGCCATCCTCACTGGAATCAGGGCTCCGCTGGCCGCGCGCCTTCTCACCGCGGAGATCGTGACCTTCGAGTTGCTGGTCTGGCTTCCGAAACTCGCCCCCGGGTCAAGCAATCACTTCTTTTGGTCGGGCAACGCGATCTCCATCGCTTTGGTGGGAGCGAGCTGGGTCGTCGCCGACTCGATCAGCCGACACGCCCAACCTGCGGCTTCGTAGATTCAGGTACCTGACCGGCAGCTTCTTTATCATTGAACTGCGGACCAGGAACCGCGGAACTCGGAAGCTCGACCGCGTTATCATGGCTAAAACCAAACCATGGGAGTGGACAGAGTCGGATGGACCGAGGAACGTTTATAGGATGTTGTCTGCTTGGGCTGGCGACAGCAATGGCTGTTTTCTTTCCACTCGGAGCTAAACGAAGAGCGCGCCTTCCGGCAGTTGTCTGGTGGCTTTGCCTAATCCTGGGAGCCATGACGTGCATGTATGGCCTGTCCCACTCGACCGCGCCCTCGCTCGCACGCCGGGTTACGATCGTCGGCAAGGCTTTCGACCACGTGGAGATGAGACGGGGGAGAGACACTTACAACGGATTTCGTTTCGTGCCTGACGGCGGGGAACCCGTCAACCTTGAAACCCAAATCATCCTTCCAGATTGGAATACTCCTGCGATTTTCGATGGACGCACCTTCCGCGTTGTGTATCTCCAAGACAGCAAAAGAATCCTGAAAAACGAAGCAATTGACATTGAAATCCTGTCGGGCAAACACGCGGGGTTTCATGACTCTTTCGATGCTCGCCCAGACGGCATGTGGTTAGGGGTTCCAGTTGGAGCCGCATTGGGTGCCTTCGGATATTTCGGCCTTAGATTCATGAAGGATGATGCCACCTCCGCGCAGCATCGGAAGACAAATGACGAGAAACTCGAAAGTTAATTGGCGTGCCCCCTCGAACCAAACGCCACTGCCGAGTTCATCGAGCACTATGTCGTAGTTAAACAGCAAACATCCATACCGTAACCATCCTCGCCCTCTCGCGGTACAATTTGGCGCGCCAAACTTTTCCGGAGACAACAATCAATGAGGCTCACGAAGTGGATCTTTGCTGGCTCGTTCTTCTTGTGCTGCTGTTTTAGCGCGACAGTTTTCGCTCAGCAAACACCGCCGAACGCTCCAGTTGATCCATACAAACCGGTACTCGACCGCCTGCAATCGTTGACTACGATGCCGCTGCCAGAATGGCGGTTTCATGCCGATGTGCCGCATCCGGAGGATCCCAATCTGGCCGACGCGGAATGGCAGATCGTGAAAGCCGGCAACGAGTGGGAGACGGGATCGCGCGTCCTGAGGCGGTGGATCGAAATTCCGGACAAGATCAACGGCTATTCGACTGAAGGTGCGCGCGTGGATTTGAATCTGGTGATACGCGGCCATGATGCGCTGATTCTTGCGATCTTCTCCAACGGAAACATCGTCTATCGCGGCGATGAGGACATGCAGCAGCCGATTCCGCTCACTCAGAGCGCGAAGCCGGGTCAGAAATTTCTGGTTGCGGTCCGCATCGATTGCGCCACATCCAAGACCGGGATCTCCGAAAGTGCTTTGACGATTACGCCGCCATCGAGTCGGCCAGATCCGTCGCTGTTTCGTATGGAAGTGCTTTCGGCGCAGCCTGTGATCGGTGCTTACGAAGACGGCAAGGTCGAACGCATCCGGCAACTCGATGCCGCGGTTGCCGCCGTCGACTTCTCCATGCTCGACCGTGGCGATCAGGGCGGATTCGATCGCTCCCTGAATGATGCCCAGTCGAAGCTTGCGGTGCTGAAGCCCTGGCTGCAGCAGTTCACGATTCACGCAGTCGGAAACTCGCATATCGATATGGCATGGCTCTGGCCCTGGACGGAAACGGTGGAAGTTGTCCGGAACACTTTTCAGAGTGTTCTGGATCTGATGCGCGAGTATCCGGATTTCAAGTTCGCTATGTCATCCGCGCGAACTTATGAATGGATTGAAGAGAAGTATCCGGACATGTTTAAGCAGATTCAGGATCGTGTGCGCGAGGGGCGATGGGAAGTGATCGGAGGAATGTGGGTTGAGCCGGACTTGAATATGCCGGATGGCGAATCGCTCACTCGCCAGATTTTGATTGGCAAACATTATTTCCAGAGTCGCTTTGGCATCGATGTGAAGATCGGCTGGAATCCGGATTCATTCGGCTACAACGCGCAGTTGCCGCAGATTTACAAGAAGTCTGGCATGGATTACTTTGTGACCCAGAAGCTGCTGTGGGCGCACGAATTCACCACATTCCCTTACAAGTTATTTTGGTGGCAGGCGCCGGATGGCAGCCGCCTCTTGACCTATTTTCCGCGTGATTACGCGGCGAGCATCGAAGGGCCGGGGATCGCCAAGGATCTCTCGGTGTGGGCTCCGGCGATATTCGGTCCGACTCTTCGTGCGTCTACGGCCGGCGCAGCGCCCGAGATTCTTCACCTCTATGGAGTGGGCGATCACGGCGGAGGCCCGACTCGCCAAATGCTCGACAACGCGGAGCAGTTGATGGCTCCGAACACTGTTTATCCAAGACTGGAGTTGGGCGCGGCGTCGGGTTTTTTTGACGATCTGGAAAAGAAGCTGCCATCCATGAACGTACCGACATGGACGGGTGAACTTTACTTTCAATATCATCGGGGAGTATTCACCACCCAGGCCGAGACCAAGCAGAGGATACGGCGCAGTGAAGAAATCATGCTCAATGCCGAGAAGTTTGCGTCATTGGCGCTGCTCGATGGACGCGCGTATCCGCAGGGGGAGATGAATCGCGCTTGGAAACGGCTTCTGTTCGATGATTTCCACGACATCATGCCGGGATCGGGCATTGGGGTGAATTATCTGGATGCACGCCGCGACCTCCAAGACGTTGGCCTCGCCGGGAACAAAGTGATCGAAGATTCGCTGAGCGAAATCGCCGCGCATATCAATACTACTCGGGGCGACGGAGTACCGGTGGTCGTGTTCAATTCGCTTTCATGGGCACGCACCGGAGTGGTGGAACTGGAAGCGCAGCTCCCCGGCGCAGCGAAGAACATCGTCGTCACGGATGCGGCCGGTAATGTAGCGAAATCGCAGTTGCTGAGGATCGATGCGTCCACACATCGTGCACGTTTCCTGGTTCTCGCTGGCACTCCCGCGTTTGGCTACGAGACTTACTTCGTTCGCGCCGCCACCGGCTCCGGTCGGGAGCCATCGACGCTGACGGCAACTGCGGACTCGCTGGAATTGGAAAACGAATTTCTGCGGGTGAAAATCGATGCGCACACTGGGTGCATGACCAGCCTGTTTGACAAGCGGCAAAATCAGGAAGCGCTCGCGCCTTCAGAAACTGACAGCGGCGGCCCGACGGGCGCGATATGCGGCAACCTGCTACAAACTTTTGCCGATAAGCCCCAACGCTGGGATGCCTGGAACATTGACGCCGACTTCGAAAAGCAGCACTGGGATCTCGACCAGGCCGATGAAGTGAAATTGGTTGAGGCGGGTCCACTCCGCGCTGTCATTCGCATCAGGAAACATTTTCAAAACTCCACCTTCGTTCAAGACGTCACGCTCTACCCTTCCACGCCGCGTGTGGACGTCAATATGCAGGTGGAGTGGCACGAGAAGCACATTCTGCTGAAGGTTGCGTTTCCGGTCAGCGCTCATAGTGAGAAGGCAACTTTCGAAATTCCTTACGGATCGGTCGAACGGCCGACGACGCGCAACACTCCCGCAGAAAAAGCGCAGTTCGAAGTACCCGCGCTTCGCTGGGCGGATATCTCCGATGGCAAGCACGGTCTCAGTCTGCTGAATAATTGCAAGTACGGCTACGACGCCAAGGGCAACGTGCTCCGGCTCTCTTTGCTTCGTTCGCCGGAATGGCCCGACCCGCACGCCGATGAGGGCCACCACGAATTCACGTATTCCGTCTATCCTCACGCCGGAACCTGGCGCGAAGCGCTGACGGTCCGTCAGGGATACGAATTAAATTACAAACCGCTGTCGTTGCAGGCTGAGAAACATCAGGGAACGCTTCCGGCGGAACACGCTTTTGTCGACGTGAAGCCGGAAAACGTGGTTCTCACCGCTGTGAAAAGAGCGGAAGACAACGACGACTTGATCCTTCGATTCTATGAATGGGCAGGCAAGGACACCGATCTGAAGATTCAACTTCCTCCGGGAGCGCAGACCGCCCAGGATGCCGATCTCATGGAGCGACCGCTAGATCGACCTGCGCTTCCGGTTCAGGGCAACGTGGTGTCAGTGCGCACGAAGCCTTACGAAATCAAAACCGTGAGGGTCCATTTCGCCCTTCCGGCGATTCCGCAAGAAGTTGAGATCGCCAAATAAGTCGAGATCGTGGGCTATTTCGCGGATAGACACTCGGTTTTCGCCGCACCAAGCCTAATTACCTTCGTTCTGACCTCGCGACTCGGGAGAATTCGAGCGCGGCTCGGCCGCGATAGACTCGGCATTGGAGTCTATTTTCAGGAAGGTAGAAGAAGGAAGGAAGAGATGGACGGATCCACTGCCACGGCCGCAGTGCGGGCACTTGAAGTACCTCGTCGAGGCGCAACTGTGTCTGCGAATCCTCTTCCCTGGTGGTATCTGTTTTTCTTTTTCTCGGGATTCCCGGCGCTTCTGTATCAGATCGTCTGGCAGCGCGCTTTATTTACGTTGTATGGCGTGAACATCGAATCCGTGACCATGGTCGTCACTGCGTTCATGCTCGGACTCGGTCTCGGAAGTTTGCTCGGGGGATGGGTCTCGCGGTACCAGCAACTTCCACTGCTTGCCGTCTTTGGCGCGGTCGAACTGCTCATCGCCGGCTACGGATTGCTTTCGTTGCGGCTTTTTCGTTACGCGGCCGATTTCACCGCTGGATCGGCGCCATTCGAAACTGGAGTCGTTGCATTCGCGCTCGTGCTCGTGCCGACGGCTCTGATGGGATCGACATTGCCGATCCTCGTCTCTTACACCGTTCATTTCTCGCGCAATGTTGGCGGTTCGGTGGGCGCGCTCTACGCCGCGAATACTCTGGGGTCGGCGGTGGCGTGCTTTTGCGCTGGACTGTTTCTGATGCGATGGCTCGGGCAGTCGGGAACGGTCGCGTTAGCCGCTGGTTTCAATGCGGTGGTGGGCGCGACCGTGCTTATGTGGCAGTTTCTGGGCCGACGGTCGCAACGGGCTTTGGATGGCGAAATCTCAGACAGATCGGCGACGCCCGACTCGTGCGGCCCGAGCGCCGCTTCCAGCATCGACTTCGGCATTGATTTCATAACGGCTCTCATCGCTTCCGGCGTCGCGGGATTCGTTTCGCTTGGGTACGAAATTGTCTGGTACCGTCTGTTTTCATTTACGACCGCGGGTTTAGCCAAGAGCTTTGCCTTTATGCTCGGAGCTTTTCTGGCGGGAATCGGTTTCGGATCGCTGGCTACCAATCGCGTCTGCAATAAAGTCACCGATCCGCAGAGCTTCCTGCGCATCCTCGTGGCTGCGGTGTTTGGAGCGAACCTGCTTGGCTTTCTGGTTGGTCCAATCCTGTTCGCTCTCGTGGTGCACGTTTCGTATCTGTGGACGCTCGTACCGATCGGCATTGCCGCGGCTTGCCTGGGCGCAGTGTTTCCGATGCTGTGCCATGTTTCGATGCCAGCGGACGCGCGCAGCGGCGCGCGCATGAGCTATCTCTATTTGAGCAATATTCTCGGATCGGCACTCGGCAGCTATCTCACCGGTTTCGTGCTGATGGATTTTCTTCCCTTGAAGCAAGTCAGCGAAATACTCGCTCTGCTTGGTCTTGGACTCGGCGCCGCTCTGTTGTTAAAAACCAAGCTCGCTCGAGACCACTTCGCTGGAGCTGCTTTTGCTGCATTGGCTACGGCGTTATTTGTCGTGATCGCTGCTGATCCGCTCTATCGCGCAATGTACGAAAAGATGCTGATGAAGGACAAGTATGTTTCCGGGGCGCAATTTGGCGCGCTCGTCGAGACTCGCAGCGGTGTGATCGCGGTTACGCAGGCGGGAACACTTTTCGGTGGAGGAATTTACGACGGTCGCTTCAACGTGAGCCTGGTCGATGATAGCAATGGGATTCAGCGCGCTTACTCGCTGAGTTATTTTCATCCCGATCCGAAAGAAGTTTTGATGATCGGCCTGTCGTCGGGATCGTGGGCTCAGGTTCTGGCGAATCATCCACAGATCGAGCACCTGACGATTGTTGAAATCAATCCCGGGTACTTGCAGCTGATTCCGCGGGCTTCCGACGTTGCCAGCCTGCTCCGGAATCCGAAGGTGCATATCGAGATTGATGATGGCCGGCGTTGGCTGGTCCGGAATGCGGACCGGAAATTTGACGCCATCATCATGAATACCTCCTACAACTGGCGCTCGAACACGTCGAATATTTTGTCGACTGACTTTTTGCAGTTGGTGCGGAAACATCTGAATCCGGGCGGCGTGCATGCATACAACACGACCGAGTCTGACGAAGTGCTCGCGACTGGACTCAAAGTCTTCCCCTACGGCATGCGGCTTGCCAACTTCATGGTGGTGAGCGACTCGCCTTTGCAGCTTGACCCTAAGCGTTGGTTCGATGTGCTCACGCACTACAGCATCGACGGGAAACCGGAATTTGATTTAACGCAAGAGCGGCCGCGGCAACGCCTGATGGAAGTGATGTCGATGGTTGGCACAATGGACCGCAACCTTGCCGGCCCCTTCACTCTGGAATCCGCGGCGCACATTCGCGCTCGCACTTCTCAAGTGCGCATCATTACGGATGACAACATGGGCACGGAGTGGCTCCAGTAGCGGTCGCTGCTCAGGCGACGGCCACAGCGATGAGCACAGTCGCCGCAAGATCGATGCGCTCGCCTTTCGAGTCGACAACTTGAAAGCGGCGTAGTCCGTCGAGCACCTCACCAACGACCTCCGCCATCTGCTCCGGCGGAATCGCCTCAATTAGTTTTTTGAACGGTGCGGCCAGTTCTCTGGTCGATTCCCATGCTTCTTCGGCGGGACCGGGCCACGAAAACGTGACGCGCTGTTTGGTGACACAAACCTCGCGGAAACCGCCGGTCGACAGCGCACTCGATAGTTTGGACTTGTCGGCAAAACGGAAGATATGGGGCGCGTCCGGTGGTGGCGGAGGCATTTTGACGCGCTTGAGGAACGGTCCTAGAGTGACGCCGAAAAAAGGATTTTCTGCCAGCGATGCAAATACGGCGAAGCAAACGCGACCGCCTGGCTTTAACACGCGTCGGATTTCGGCCATCGCCTTCGGGATATTGGGAAAGAACATGATGCCAAAGCGACAGGTGAGGCGATCAAACTCGCCATTCGAGAACGGCAGCGCTTCGGCATCGGCCATGCGGCACTCGATGTTGGTGAGTCCCTGGGCAGCGGCGTTCTGGCGCGCGGCGTCGATCATCTCCGGAACGAGGTCGGTGGCGACGACGTGCCCTTGGGGCCCCACGGCTCTCGCCAGACTGAGCGCGGGCTCGCCGGTTCCGCTGGCTAGATCGAGAACCCTCATGCCCTGTGAGAGTTCCGCGCCGCGCACGACCAGTTCGGTTGCCGCGCGCGTCTGAATGACGAATTTGTGGTTCCATTTCTGCCAGAGAGGTGCCGCGCTAGTCCACTCTTTGCGGACGATTTCCTTGAATTCGGGAACCGGGTTGTCTGGCGGATGATTGGAGTTCACTGCACTTTCCTTCGCATACATTCTCTCGTTGCGCCGACGGCGATTCCAATCTTATCGGTCGCAGCGCTGTCGTGGCCAAAAAAAAGGCAGTGAGCCGCGGGTTGCGCGTCTCACTGCTGGGAGAGTGTTGCTGTGCTGCGTTGCTACGCTCGGAAGGAAGCGAGCGTAGAGTTACCGCCCATGTCTGCCACCACCACCACCGCCGTGCGACCCACCGCCTCCACCGTGGGATCCGCCACCTCCGTGGGACGAACCGCCCCCGTGCGAGGAACCACCTCCGTGCGATCCGCCGCTAGGCGCAGAGCGACCACCGCCGAAGCTCGGGGCGGAGCGGCCACCACCGTAACTCGGCGCGGGAGACGGACGTCCGCCACCGTAAGCGCCGCGATTTCCACCGTAGGGACTGCCTCCGTAAGGTCCACCGCCATAAGAGCGCGGAGTGACGATTGGCTGCCTCATGTTGAGCGAAGGACGGGAAGATCCGCTGTATCCGCGGCCCTCAGAACCGTAATTCCGAGCTTCGTTCCGACCGTCGTTCCGAGATTCCGGGCCGGAGCTTCGCGGCGAGTTGTAGGCACCGCGGTTTCCATAGGAACCGCCTTCGCCCGCACGCCCTGACATCGACTCTGACCTCGTTGATCCTGACCTCATGGATTCCGACCTTGCTGACTCCGACGAGCGTGGTGCCATGGGCGAGAATTTCTGCCATCCGCCGCTGTTCCCACTCTCATGAGACGACATCGACGACGACCTGCCGGAGTCGATTCGCTGCTCGGGCCGTCCCTGTGAGTTATTCGGAGAATTATTCCTTCCGTCGTTCGAGCGCGAATTGAAACTCGAAGGGCCATTCCCCGCAGCCATGCGCGTCGACGTCGGGCTGTTGCCATGCGCCGAGAAGAAGTGCTGGTTCTGTGAAACGTTGCGCGTCGTTGACGCCGCTGCCGGGCGTCCGCTGGCCGAGAAGCTTTCGCGGCCCGGTGCCACGGGCAATCTGCCCGACGTGAAACGCGCATTCTGGAACTGCGCATGATTCATAGCCTGACCGCGCACGTTGCCCCGGCCAAAGTCGCGGCCAGAAACCGTGGTGCCACCGCGGAAATGCTGGTCATGCAGCGCAAGGTTCACGTTCGAGAAGCGGTTGCCACCATGAAGCGGAGCGAATCCGCCGCGGTCGAATCCGTGAACGTAGCCGTAGCGCCCACCATAGCCGCCCCACCAGGGGTGAAAACGGTCGCAAGGACCAAGCGGAAGCCAACCCACCGAACCCCAGCCACCGCCAAACCCGAATCCAAATCCAAAGCCGCCGCCCCATCCAAAGAATGAGACGTACGCTGGCGCCCAGATGGGACGATAGAAGGGATATCCGTAGACCGGACCAGGCCACCATGCCCAGCCGCCGTCGATGTTCATCCAGCGCCCATAGTGATACGGCGCCCAGCCCCATGAATCGTACGAGACCCAAGTCCATCCCCAGTAAGGTTCGTAGACCCAGCGGCCGTTGCGATAGGGAGCCCAATCGGGATCGGAGACAGAAGGCCGCCACACCTGACCATAATCGGGGACCTCGGACCACGTACCATTTCCATCGAGGTCTTCGCTGCCGACGTAATAGTCGTTGGTGCGTTTGCGTGAAACCGCATTGCGAATCGTGTTGTCGCGATCCGTATTCCACTGGTCCCAATCGTCGCGGGCCGGGGCTTCGCCAATCTTGTATTGTTCGTCAGCGCCGTTGCCCTGAATGGTGATGAACTGGCCCTGGGAAACGCGCGTGCCGCCCTGGGGAGTCGTGATTTCGACTTCGCCTTTACGCACGAGAACTTCGGTGTGATCGTCGGCTGTAACCAGAATCCGGAAACTCGATTCGCGTCGTCCGGTGCGAATGGCGACGTTCGGCGTATCGATTTCGGCGTCGGCGTCGCTCCTGCCAAATACGGAGTAGTTCGCCATCCCGTGGCCGAGTTGCAGGGTGATCTGCGAGCGCGTCAGCGTGTTGATATTGGCCTGCGAATGTTCGGCCAGGCGCAGCATGTTGGCGTAATCAAGTTGGACTTCGGTACGAGCTTTGTCGCCAGTAGAAACGCGATCGCCGGGGAGAACGGGAGCATTGAGCGCTGCGGCCGACCAGGCACCGTTATCTCCGCGCTGGGTGGAAACGTCGCCCTTGATCAGACTGATGCGCGCGACACCGTTTTTTTCTTCCGGCGCTGGCGTGTTGTAGCTCTGCTCCTCGGAGCTGTTGTTCGGACTTTCGTTCGAGCCCTCGGCATTCGGACCAAATCCGTTCGGATTCTGATTCGACCCAGAACCCATAGAATCCTGTTCGCCGTTCTCGCCCGCGTAACCTTGATTTGCAGAACCTTGATTTGAGTAACCAGGATCAGGCGGATTCTGCATCTGGATGTTGGGCGAAGGCTTCGCCATCTGGTCTTGCTGCTCGTCCTGATATTGGGCAGAGTTTTGGGCCGAGTATTGGGCAAAGACCACGCTCGGAAACGTGATCGTCATCATCAATGCCAGAAATGATCCTAAAAATGCGGTTATGAATTTGAACTTCATTAAAGTGCCTCCACTTTGCTGGGGCAAAGCTACGCCTGTGTTTATGCAGGTCGAATGCCAAGGCTGAGCGATCGGTTGTGAAACCCGCAAATGCATGTATTTGAGGATGTTAGATCGCTGGTGGCAGTCCGGAAGCGAGGCTGTTTCGGACACCTTGGTGGCCCGGTTCCACCGATGTGGTGGTTTTCGGCCAGCCGGCAACGGCGTGGCTTGCCAACAAACAAAATCGCCCAGCCTCGGATTGCGAAGCTGGGCGCTCGGAGCTGTTTGCTTTTTGCTACGGTTGCCCACCTGGTGAGGCGACAGCTTCCTGCTTCACTTCCGTCTCGGTCTGGTTGGCCGCAGCCTCTTGATCGCTTATATCTTTTGCTGCGTCCTTGTCAGGTTGCGGAACCGGAACATCGGAGGCCGTGGTGGTCGTATCCGGAGCTTTCGGCAGCCCGCCTGTTCCCTGCTTTTCCGCCAGCGCCTTCATGCCGGCGTCCAGTTGTTCCTGGAAGTGGTTGTGCATCTCCTGCAGAGCGTCGACCGAGACCGCCACTTGCTTGCCAGCAGCGCATTCATTCTTCTTGCTCGCAGAGACGCTCGCGGTAACGTTTTGGTCGGCGTCCGGAGTGTCCGTGAGCCGCGTAATCACATCGCCCGCGCTCAGTCCGCACTCTTGGCCATCGGACGTAACCGTGATGTCGCTAGCGACAACAAAGGTACGACGCGCTGGATCGAGTGCCGGTGGTACTTCGGTGGCGGTTGGCGCCGAATCCGGCGCTGGTCCGCTCTGCATTTGTCCACCTGAGTTTTGATCGTCCGCAGGGGGATTCTGCGACTGCTGTTGTTCAGCCTCCAGCTGTGCCTTTACTTCTTCGGCAATCGCCTGCTTCACTTCGGGAGTCAAAACAACCTGGCCGCCGCTGGATGCAGTGTTTGCTGCCCCACCGCCGTTGTCGCTGTAGTTTGCCGAGCCTTGATCGTAAGATCCGGGATCGGTGTTGGCTGCCGCCTGGTTCGCGTAGGCTGCCTGCAGGTTCGCAGCGATCAGATAATCAGTGAGCCAGAATGCGGCCGATGGATACACTGGATACGGCGCGAAGAATCCGCCGTAGTAGCCATACCATGGCGATCCGGCCCAGCCCCATCCACCGATTCCAATACCCCATCCGACTGAGAAGCCCCACGGACGGTACGCCCAGCCGTAAAAGCCGGGGTGATACCAGTAGCCAGGATAGTAGCCATAGTAGCGACGGCCTCCCCAGTAGTAGCCGCGGTAGACTCCCACGCGGTAAACCCCGCCGCTATAGTAGGTGCGCGAATAGAAGGATCGGCCCCCGCGCGTGATATAAGCGCGTTGTACATAGCCGCGACCTCCGCCTGTGGTCACAATGCGCGCTCCGCCACGCTCGCTGACAATCGTCCGGCCGCCGCGGAGATTGTGTTGAATCGTCATCCCGTTACGATTGATGGACCGGATCTGCCCGTTTGGCCGGAGACTGGCCGAACCGCCACCTTTTAAAGAGACCGTGCGGCCAGGAAGGGGACGGTTACCCGCGCCTCCGCGGTTCCCGGCATTGTTGCCGGCATTGTTTGTTCCGCGATTGCCACCTTGATTTCCGCCCCGATTGCCACCTTGGTTGCCACCGGGATTGCCGCCGCGGTTGCCGGGCTGGTTGCCACCACGGTTTCCGCCAGGGTTTCCTGCTCGGTTGCCTCCGGAATTTTGACCATGATCGGCGGGCCTGCCCTCGGGACGCGTGTTCTCAGGACGACTCGCGTTGTTTCCTCCGCGGTTGGCCGGCGTACCTGCGGGCCGATTGCCAGACGAATTACCCTGGCTGGGGCGGCTCGTATGACTTGGCGCGCTCCCATGATTTTCTTGATTGGGGCGGCTCGCATGACTCGGAGCACTAGGGCGGCTTGGCGGCTTGCTCGCGTGAGCCGGCGGCTTCGATTCTCTTGACTCTTTCTCGCCCGCTCCAAATGCCATGACCGACATGGCCATCAATGCCAAGACTAAAAGTGACTTCCGCGGGACACTGCCACTACGGATTCGCAAACTCATTACATCCTCCAGGTCTCTCTAGCTGATTCTCGAAATATACAACCAGAACTTTAAACGATTGGAACAAGGGTTGTGCCCCGTTAACCGTTATGTATGGTCCGCCATGGTCCACCATAGCCATCCACAGGGCTTCTAACCCGACTCGGGCGAAAATGTTGCTCCGATAGCGGTTAACCGCCGGATCGATCTCCCGCAGGCCCGGCCTCACCTTCGTCCTCAATCCCGATCTTCGACAGACGGTAGCGCAGTGCATTGCGCGAAAGCCCGAGCAGGCGAGCCGCTTGCGACTTGTTTCCGCCTGCGCGTTTCAGGGCTTCGCGAATCATTTCGTCTTCCCACTGATCGAGCGTCATACCGTCAGGGAGGAAGCGGTCGGAGGCCGCGGCAGACGTCCGATTGCGCGGCAAATCGAGTTGAATATCGCTCGGCTCCAATTGGCTGCCCGACGCGAGAGCGCTGGCGCGTTCGATAACGTTTTGCAATTCGCGGACGTTGCCCGGCCAATAGTGGCTCACCAGAAGTTGCATCGCTGCTGATGAGATGCCGGTCAAGGGTTCGGTTCTACCCGAATCTTTCGCGAACCGGGCAAGAAAAAGATTGGCCAGGCCGGGGACATCTTCTTTATGCTCGCGCAACGGAGGAATGTCGATTGGGACGACGTTGAGCCGGTAATAGAGGTCTTCGCGAAATGTGCCCTCTTCGAGGGCAGCGCGAAGGTCGCGGTTGGTGGCGGCGATCAAGCGCACGTCGACTTTGATGGTTCGCGTCCCGCCCAGGCGTTCAAACTCTCGCTCCTGGAGCACCCGCAGCAGCTTGACCTGGATGGCGGGTGGGACGTCTCCGATTTCATCGAGAAAGAGCGTGCCTTTGTCGGCAAGTTCAAATTTCCCCGGCTTGCTGGTGGCGGCTCCGGTGAACGCGCCTTTTTCATAGCCGAAGAGTTCGCTCTCCAACAGATTCTCGGGGATGGCAGTGCTGTTGATCTTGATAAACGGGCCGGTTGCGCGGCGAGACTTTTCATGGATGGCTCGCGCGATCAGATCTTTGCCCACGCCGCTCTCGCCTCCCAGCAGGACGGTCGAGTTGGTCGGCGCGACGCGTTCAACCGTGGCTAACACTTCCTGCATCTTCGGACTGACGGCCACGATGTTGGGGTGGCTGTACTTCTGTCCCAGAGCTTCGCGCAGCGAACGGTTCTCTTCGCGCAGGCGGGAGTGGTCGAGTTCCTTATGGACCACCATCCGCATTTCGGCGAGAGAAAAAGGCTTGAGCACGTAGTCGCTCGCGCCCGCTTTCATCGCTTCAACTGCGGTCTCGACGGAGCCAAAAGCGGTCATGACCACGATCGGCAACGCGGAATTCTGCCGCTTTGCCGTTTGCAGAAATTCGAGGCCGCTCATGCCGGGGAGCTTGAGGTCGGTCAGTACAAGATGTACCGGTTCAGAAGCAAGCAGCTTCAATCCGGTTTCGGCGTCGCCGGCGGAGAGTGTTTTGAAGCCGTCTTCGCCGAGGTTCAGCTCCAGCAGCCGCCGCATTTTGGCTTCATCTTCGATGATGAGAATCGTGGGCATCGGATCAGTTCGTGGAATGCAACTCCGCAGTTGTCACCCGCTCGCCGGGCTCGCCGGATTCTTCCAGTGGGAAGAAAAGCGTGAACACCGCGCCACCTCCGGGAGCGTTTTCAACGTGGATCGACCCGTGATGGCCGTCCACGATCTTAGAAACAATGGATAACCCGAGCCCTACACCGGTTTTCTTCGTTGTAACAAACGGATTGAAAATTTCCTCGCGCAACTTGTCGGGAACTCCGGGACCGCTGTCGGCTAAGCGAAGTTCCACTCCTTCACGATCATTCACCGTAGCACGCTGGACATCGACTCGAAGCGTGCCACCATGATCCGGATCCTGATCGAGCATGGCTTCGTAAGCATTCTGCACGAGATTGAGGAAGGCTTGCTCGCACAGACTCTCATCGAGCGGGACAAGTGGCAGCCCAGTCGCATAGTTACGAACCACCACCACGTTCTTGCCGGCAAATCGCGCGGCCACAACATCGAGCACGCGATCAAGCAGCGCAATCAGATCGGCAGGATGAGGTTGAGCATGAAGAGGGCGCGCGAAGTCTAGAAACTCTGTGACGAGCGCGCTGAGCCGGTTCACCTCGGTCGAAATATATCCGGCCAACTCGCGGGCCAGTTCGTCGGAGGCTTGCAATTTTTGCGTCAACATTTCAGCCGAGCCCTTGATGACTCCGAGCGGATTGCGGATTTCGTGCGCCAATCCTGCCGAGAGCTGGCCGAGCGCAGCCAACCGCTCCGAGCGCCGTGCTTCCGCCTGGGCTTGCTCGAGGCAGCGGTTGGTGTCCGCGAGTCGCTCGGCGAGTTCGCGGTAGAGCTGGGTTTGATGCTGGCTCTGTTGCGAGAAGCGATTGACCACCATGGCCGCGAGAAAGAAAAACATGACGCGCAGAGCCAGGATCCCAAAAGCATCCGGAGTCAAGTCGTATTCCTGCATCGCCGGATACAGATAGGAGCAGTAGGCAGCGGACGCCACGAAAGTCCAAACCAGCGTCAGCCATGGTCCGCAGTACAGTGCCGCGGTGACAACGGGAAGAAAGTAAATAGGATAGTAACTGCTGTTGATCCCAACTTCTCCGGTGTGATCGATGAGCGCGGTGGCCAACAAAATCTTGAGCGTTACAACGTAAGACACGCCGCGCTCTGGGAAGTACGAGATCAGCTTCGTCTCGAAAAGCTGCACGGCGCCGATGGCGAGGATGATCAACTGCTTGTGCCATTCGAATTGCGGCGGCAAGACTGCGAGCCCAGCGAGGAAGATGAGCCAGATCGCGAGCCATGCCGCGTCAAGGCGGCTGAATCGCCGGGACTCAGGATCGAAGATGGGAGGCGCGGATGGCACGCTGCTTCCATCCAACCGCACAAAGCCCTCTCGCGTCAATGTCAACGAGAGGACAATGAGAGGTCGGTTTCGTCCTTGCGCAAGGCCGTTTTCCAGTACAGTAGAGGGTCACTTCATCACTGGAAGCCATGAGGAACTTTTCGAGATTTTTGACGACTGTTTTCGTTGTCATTCTTGCTGTCGTTTTTGTTGTTACTCCGATCGGATTTCCAACACCCGTTTGGGCGCGATCAAAAGCGAAACCAGCGAAGCAGGAAAATCCAACCGATCCTGGCTACGTGTATGCGCTCGCCGCTGCCAGCCATTTCCTTCACGCCTGGCAGACGGCCGATCTCGAAGACGGCATGGTTCTGCTCAGCGACAATATCCGGCATTCGCACAACGCCGACAAACTAGAGGAGTTCTTTTCCAGCGGCGATCGCGCCTTCGAGCTTTCGCGCGGCAAGGGACATCAGGGACGTTACGTTTTTCCGGTCGTTCTGGTCACGCTGCGAGGATCCCACGTGACGCGACGAGCGTCAGAAATAATCCTGATCGAGAGTGGCAAGAACGACTGGGTGGTAGATAAACTTCCCTAGAGAAAAGAAGACTAAAGAAGAGTAAAGAGCAATTCTTATTTGGTGGAGCTTTCATTCATGAAACGTATTCACAAAGTCGCAGTCCTCGGCGCGGGCACGATGGGTGCTCGCATCGCGGCTCATTTCGCCAATGCCGGAGTGCCGTCGCTGCTGCTGGATATCGTCCCACCTGACGCGGACGGGCCGGCACGCAACACAATCGCGGCTGCCGGACTCGACGGCGCCAGGAAATCGAAGCCTGCCGCATTTTTCGAACCGTCGCTTGCGCAATTGGTGACCGTCGGAAATTTCGACGATGATCTCAAACGCCTTTCGGAAGTCGACTGGATCATCGAGGCAATCGTCGAAAACCTAGACATCAAACGCTCGCTTTTGAAGAAAGTTGAAATGGTGCGCAAGCCGGGCACCATTATCACGACCAACACCAGCGGACTTCCCGTGGCGAAGATTGCGGAGGGTTTTTCTGACGACTTCCGGCGTTCGTGGTTCGGCACTCACTTTTTCAATCCGCCGCGTTACATGCGGCTGCTTGAACTGATCCCGACTCCCGAAGCCGATCCTGCGCTGATCGCGGCCATCTCACACTTCTGCGACACGCAACTGGGCAAGGGCGTCGTCATCGCCAAAGACACTCCCAACTTCATCGGCAATCGGATCGGCACGTTCTCCGTGCTCAATGTGATCCGACTCCTGCAGGAAATGGATTTGACGATCGAAGAGGTCGATGCCCTCACCGGGCAGGCTCTGGGCTGGCCGCGCTCGGCCACGTTCCGGACGATCGATCTTGTCGGTCTCGACATCCTCGGCCACGTGGTGTCGAACATGACCAAGAACGGGCATGACGAACGCAGTGATTTAAAACTGCCTGATTTCTATCGCCAGATGCTCGAGCGTAAGTGGCTCGGCGACAAAACCAAAGGCGGTTTCTACAAAAAGGAAAAGGCCGGCGCGGGAAAAGACGCGGGAAAAGAAGACGAGCGCCTCGCGATCGACTGGAAGACGCTGGAATATCATCCCCGGCAGAAGCCAAAGTTCGCAGCGCTCGATATGGCGAAGAACGTCGAAGACACGGGCGCACGCGTGCGGATGTTGCTCGGCATGAACGACGCGGGTGGCGCGCCGCAGAAACCCGACAAGGCCGGCACGTTTCTTTGGTCCGCTTTGTCGGAGTTGTGGACATACTCCGCGAATCGCATTCCGGAAATTTCCGATTCCGTCGTCGAGATCGATCAGGCGATGCGTCTCGGGTTCAACTGGGAACTCGGCCCCTTCGAAATGTGGGACGCCGCTGGCGTTGCAGCGACCGTCGCGCGCATGAAAAAAGAAGGAAAGCCGGTGGCCGCCAATGCAGAAAAGCTGCTGACTTCGGGACAAAAGAACTGGTATAGCGACACTCCGAAAGCCCCGTCGGGCAGAAGCTACTGGGACCTGAGCGGTGGGAACTGGGAAGTAGTTTCGGTTCCGGCCGGAGTATGGTCGGTCGCCGTGGCCAAGAAGGCGAACGGCATCGTCAAGAAAAACTCGGGAGCTTCGCTGGTTGATCTCGGTGACGGCGTCGCCTGCATCGAGTTCCACTCCAAGATGAACTCGCTCGGAGCGGACATCATCTCGTTAATCTTGCAGACACTGAAACCCGGAGGGCCTGGCGACGCGTTCGACGCATTCGTCATCACCAACGACGCCACGAATTTTTCCGTGGGCGCGAACCTGATGTTGTTGCTGATGTCTGTGCAGGAAGAAGAATGGGACGAAGTTGATCTCGCCATACGCCAGTTTCAGGGCATGACGCAGGCCATCAAGTTTTCTCCGAAGCCGGTGGTGATTGCGCCCTTTGGACTGGCGCTCGGTGGAGGGTGCGAAATTTCGCTGCACGCGGCCGCTCGCCAACCACACGCCGAACTCTACATGGGCCTGGTCGAAGTCGGAGTCGGACTCCTCCCAGGAGGCGGAGGCTGCAAAGAAATGTTGCTGCGCGCCGTCGACAGCGCGGCTTCGATTCGTCCCGATGGCCGCGGCGAGTCCGTCGAAACGATGGAAGCGATGAAAAAGGCCTTCGAAACCATCGCGACGGCCAAGGTGGCCACCTCAGCGAACGAAGCGCGCGGCTTCGGATTTTTGTCGAGTTCTGATCGCATCACCATGAACCGCGAGCGCGTTCTCACCGACGCCAAGGCGCGTGCGTTGGAATTGGCGCGGGCGGGGTATGAGCCCCCCGTGATGCGCACGAACATTCCGGCACCTGGCGAAAATATTCTGGCCGCACTCAAGATGGGCGTCTATCTCATGCGTGAAGGCGGCTACATCAGCGATCACGAACAGAAGCTGGGCACGAAAATCGCCGAGGTCCTCTGCGGCGGAAACGTGACTCCGGGCACACCGGTCAGCGAACAGTATTTGCTGGATCTCGAGCGTGAAGCCTTCAAGTCGCTCTGCGGCGAAAAGAAGACGCAGGAGAGAATCCAGTTCACACTGAAGACGGGCAAGACGCTGAGGAATTAAAACATTATTTCGACAACGTTCGGTCCAGCGAGAATGCTCCCGACCCGCGCAACAGCAGTACTGCCGCCGCGGCGATTGCCAGCAGATGGTACTCGAACCCTTCACCCTTCTGCGTCCCCGCCCAGTTCATAAAGAAACCATTCGACAGGTGGACCAGGAAAATGGCTCCGATCATCTCGACCCCAATTCCGAGAGCGGCGATGCGGGTGAGTAGTCCGACGATCAGTCCTAATCCGCCAAAGAATTCAGTGCAGATAATGAGGAACGCCACCGGAGCGGACATGCCCAGGTGTTCAAAGAATCCCATCGTGCCATGAAACCCGTAGCCCCCAAACCAGCCCAGTAGTTTCTGCGCACCGTGCGCAAAGTAAACTACACCCAAGACCATGCGCAACACCGTCAACGCCACATCGTTACTCGTGCTCATTATCTTCTTCATCGTCGTATCCTCCCCGGGATCGGTCTTGATTTGGACTTCCACACGACCATCGCCGATTGTCGTTATAACGACATTATACTTCGATTCCCTACCCTGACAAGCAGATTCAGTTTTTCCGTTGAACTTTCGATGGACTCTGCCCGGTCCTCATTTCCACAAAACAGGCCTGCCCCAGATGCGGCGTATAATTTCTCATCAATACTTCGTGAAGGATGGTACAAGCGAAAATGTCTGCAGGCAATGGTTCGGGAAGCGGCACGAACGGTAACGGATTCGACTCGGTTCTTAAGCCGAGGGCAGAGTGGCTGGCGAAACGCAAGACCGAAAATAAAGACGGCAACTTTTCGCAGATGCACTACGCTCGCCAGGGCGCAATTACCGAGGAAATGCGCTACATTGCCCACCGCGAGAAAATCGCGCCCGAACTCGTGCGCGATGAAGTGGCGCGGGGCAGGATGATCATCCCGGCCAACATCAACCATCCCGAACTCGAACCCATGGCCATCGGCGTCGAGTCGTTGTGCAAGATCAACGCCAACATCGGCAATTCTGCCGTCACATCAAATATTGACGAAGAGCTTAAGAAGCTGCATACCGCTGTCCACTACGGCGCCGACACGGTCATGGATCTGTCGACCGGCGGCGACATCCCCACCATTCGCGAAGCCATCATCCGGCACTCGCCTGTCCCGATCGGCACTGTGCCCATCTATGAAGCGATTTCGCGGGTAAAGCGTGTCGAGGATCTCAACAAAGAAGTGATGCTCGAAGTGATTGAAGAGCAGGCGCAACAAGGCGTGGATTACATGACCATTCACGCCGGTGTGCTGATTCAATATTTGCCAATGGTTTCGAAGCGCATCACGGGAATCGTCAGCCGTGGCGGAGCAATTCTCGGGCAGTGGATGGCCTACCACCACAAGCAAAATTTCCTCTACGAATGCTTTGAAGACATCTGCAAGATTTTTGCCAAGTACGACGTGAGCTTCTCACTCGGAGACGGCCTGCGTCCTGGCTGTCTTGCCGATGCCAGCGATGAAGCGCAATTTGCCGAACTAAAGACTTTGGGCGAATTGACTCGCATCGCATGGAAATACGACGTGCAGGTGATGATCGAAGGACCGGGCCACATTCCGATGCACAAGATTAAGGAGCAAGTGGAAAAAGAAAATGAGTGGTGCGACGAAGCGCCCTTCTACACGCTCGGGCCGCTCGTCACCGACATCGCTCCTGGTTACGACCACATCACGTCCGCCATCGGAGCGGCGATGATCGGCTGGTACGGCGCGTCGATGCTCTGCTACGTGACTCCCAAAGAGCATCTCGGCCTGCCCAACGAAAAAGATGTCAAAGACGGAATCATCGCCTACAAAATCGCCGCGCATGCAGCCGACGTGGCCCGTGGACGTCCCGGAGCACGCGACCGCGACGACGCCTTGAGTTATGCCCGTTACAAATTCGATTGGGAAAAACAGTTTGAACTATCCCTCGATCCCGAGACGGCGCGGTCGATGCACGACGAAACTCTGCCCGAAGAAGGCTACAAAACGGCGGCGTTCTGCTCCATGTGCGGGCCAAAGTTCTGCTCAATGAATTACTCCAGCAAAGTGGATGAATATAACAAGCAAGTTCACGGGCTGGAAAAGAAAGATTACTCGGAGCTGGTGGAGAAGTTGGTTACGATCAAGTAAAGCGAGGGTGCCCCGTCCTTGTGTCTGCGTTCTGTGCAGACACAGGGCGGGGATCTTGACTCCCTATCCCCACCACGACTCCCGTCTGTTCCCTCTTCCGCGCCGTCCACTGCGACTCGATCTCCACGACTCCTTCAACGCCGGAAGCGTAGTGTCGAAAGCTGCTCCATGCCCAATCCTCCGGGCTCTGCACCAAGCCTCGCTTCACCGGATTGCGATGAATGTAACGCAACTTCTCGATGCGCTTGCCCGCGCTCCGCACATTGAAGTCGTAATACCGCGGCAGCCACAACAGACCACCCTCGGGCGAGCGCAAACGCCGCGCCACATTCTGCTTGAGCATTTGCAACACGACGGAGAGCTTCGCCCGTTCCGGTTCGCTCATCAGCAAATGAACGTGTTCGGGCATAACCACGTATCCAGAGACGTAGAATCCGTACATTGTCGCGTCTGCTCGAAAGTTTGCTCGAAGATGTCGCGGGCTCGCGCTGTGCCTAGAAGGGGAGCGCGTCCATAGCAGCTAAAGGTCAGAAAGTGCAGACAACGTGCTTCCTGAAAGTGCTTAAGGCCCCAAGGCATGTCAGCATCGTAACCCCCGGAGCTCGGAATCCGAGGTGGCAGCTGATAATATTCATCATTCTTCTTCCGCAATTGGGAAAGTCAAAGCCCCCGCCCTGTCGCAGAGAACGCGACAAGGACGGGGCACCCGCAGGGGTTGGAATGGCGGAAAGGATAGGCAAGCCCCATCTATCGCCAGGCATTAAGATAGGCTTCAAGCGAGCATAAGATAAAAGTGGTCGACGAAGGAGATTCCGCTCCCGATGTCCCAGTACGAAGAACTGCTCGAAGAGTTCGAGAACTCCGCCCGCACGGCCGCCTGCACTGTCGATGGGTCGAAGTCTCTCATGCAGCATTGCGCTCAGCGGTTGCATGAAGCGATGGCGCGCTATAACTGGGTGGGCTTTTATCTGATGGAGGCGCCTGATTTCAAGGCTCTGGTGCTTGGGCCCTACGTCGGCAGCTTCATGCCGACATTGCGCATCCCGCTCGACAAAGGGTTGTGTGGAGCGGCGGCCACTTCCGGAAAAACTGTTGTGGTCAATGATGTTTTGGCCGATCCCCGCTACCTTGGATCCGATCTGGTGAAGTCGAATATTGTCGTGCCGATCTCTGTGAAGGCCCGCGTAATGGCTGAGATTTGTATCGAAAGCTATTTTGCGGACAGTTTCCCGCCGGCTGAGCAGAGATTCATTGAATCCTGCGCCGCGATCGTCGGCCGGTACATGGAAAAAGAAGCGCGGACCAAATAGCGTTTTAGCGTAGAGCTTCAGCCCCGAAAATCCGACGCGCCGTTCCAGACCAACTGCACCGCAATCGCCAGAATAAGAAATCCGAACATTTGCTTAGTTCAGATTCGCGTGGCTCGTGCCGGGGTCTTGTTTGTCTGTCTTCGGAACGGGAACGGGCTTCTGATTGAGGTAGGTGACTTTGTTGGCTGCAACCACGGATCCGCGATGCGAGTGCGGAGTGGTGTGACGGCTGGCCACGGGTCTGGTTGACTTTGGATTTGTCTTTGTTTTTGCCAAGCGACGGCCCGACGGCGCGGGAGCAAACCGCTTGTCTAGGTAGGTGACTGTGTTGGGCGCGATCAAATCTTCGTCATGTTTGCGAGGCGATTTGGCGGTTGAGGCAGTCGCAGTTGGAGCAATCATTGTTGGGGCAACCGGCGTCGCAGGCGGCACGACTCCGGTAGACGACTGCTGAGTGTCCGCCAAGGTCGGTTGCGGTTTGGCGACCGGCAAAGATGAAGATGCGGATGACGGCGAAACTCTTGCTATCTCTTTTTCCTGGGGCGCTAGCGAAACATTATCGGGCGTGATCTTTCCGGCGGCCTTGCTGTTCTGGAGAAAACCAAATCCGAGCAGAACCAAGGCGAAGATGCTTACACAAGCGACTCCAACTCGCCAGAACCATCCCGCGGGACGATCGCGCCATTGCGGCGTATCCGGCATATCCGAGGGCGAGAGCACGCTGGGTTCGACTGACGGCTCGAACAGCCTTTCAGTCGTCGTCACGAACGGCGACTCGGCCATCAACTCTCTCTGTGCCAATGCTTCGGGCGCGAGGTGGACAGACGAATTCGGTTGAGAGACCGGAGGTTCCGAGGGCTCAATGAGACGCGCGCTTTCTTCGATTTCGATCTCTGGAAAATGATCCAGGAAAATTCCGTCGGCACTGGCAGCATCGACGTTGACTTCGACGTCTTGCGCCGCCGGATGCGAAAGTTGCGCCGGCATCTCGAGGTCTTCGACGCTTTGCTCCGCGTCGAAACTGACCGGCGCCTGGGAAAAACGGGACGCTTGGCGCGGCTCGGGCGGACGGCGCATGAAGTCCACCATTGGAGATTTCAAATGGTGGACAAAATCAAGCGAAGAGGAATGATCGCGGCCGTGTGCCTCGACGCTGGCCGTTACCTGGTCTCCGGGACCGGCGTCGACGCGCAATTCGAGATCAGCAATGTTGTCGGGGATGGCGTCGGGAGAAACGATTTCTACGGCATAACCGCGGGCAAGGAGATCGAGCGCCAGCTCTCGCGAGCACGCCTGAGATCGCGTAATGATTCTTGCCAGGGCCATAACTTATGTCGGGGCGCTCAAACGGCGCGCCTGCCTTTCGTTCGACTCGCTCCGATCGGCTCGTAGCGATCAGCTCTTCGTTGGCAGTAGATTGGCAGTTGTAACTACCGGCCCATTGCCAATCCTACACCTTGTACTCTAGAACTCTTACTCCAGAGCTTTCGAGGCCCGGTTTAACGCTGCCGCCAGTACCCCGATCTGTTGCTCGGTGCGATGAAGGTCCCCACGATCAATGGCTTCGTTCACGCCGGGAATTACAACTGCTGCATATCCTGTGTACTGTCCCGGAGCATAGATCGCGTGATGAAACCAGGGGCGATTCGGTAACCCTTCTGGAATCAATAAAGAACGCTCCGCGTCGCGTAGCTTCACGTTGAGGCGGTCTGGCTCCCCCTGGAACTTCCGCTGCCTTTGCTGCATTTTTGCGCCCATTTCCTGAAGGCGTCGCGCGGCTTCGACAGCGGCCGAGAAGTCGGGTGCTTTATCTCCGAAGCGGTCTTTACTCTTGGCCCGGGCCGCTTCGAGATAGACCAGAATTTCCTTTCCGTAGTCCTCGTAGTCGTACGGGAGGACATCGACGCTCGCCATGCGCACCACTTCGAGACCGTAGACGCAAGCCATCTGCTTTTCGTAAACAAAGTCGGGATCGCCAAACTTCTTGAACCAAGCGAAGTTATCGAACGCCGAGTGATACACGCCGTAATCGCCGGTCGAGCTGACGTCTGTCGAAGGCACGCCCAGATGCTGGAGGAAGACCGTGTAGTCTGACCCGCTGCCCAGATCGCCAACCGGCACATCGCCCTGCGGTGCATTTGGCGCCGGACGGAAGGTGCTGGTTTCCTGCGAACGGTTGCCTTCCGCACCGGACTCGCTTGCCTTCTTCCAGACGCTGTAAACGGTGCCGCCCTGCGGCGAAGGCACGGCCTTCGCGATCTCGCGGATAAATTCCTTCAAAGTCGGAACGCTAGAAGCTCCAAACTTTTTGCCGGCAACCGCGACATCCATATTGAAGTAAGCGGCAGCGTTACCGAGTTCGTGCGCGTGGTCCTCGCCCCACTCGGTCGAGCCGATCAGTCCTTCTTCTTCGGCGTCCCAGCTTCCAATCACGATCGTGCGCTTCGGCTTCCAGCCTGATTTGAGCAACTCGCCCAATCCGTGAACCGACTCGAGCATCGCCGCCGTGCCGCTGTTCGGATCGACAGCGCCGTACACCCAGGCGTCGCGATGATTGCCGGCAACCACCCACTCGTCGGGCGCGGAGGTTCCGCGAACTTTCCCGATTACATCCCAAATCGTGCGGAACTGATAGTCCTGCTTAAGGTGCATCTTGATTTTCGCGGGGCCGGGACCAACGTGGTAGGTAAAGGGCAGAGCTCCCTGCCATTCGCGCGGCGAGGGCGGACCGCCGAGATGCTCGAGAATCGGCGAGGCATCGGCGTAAGAAAGAGGGGTCACGGGAATCTTCGGTAGCTGCTCCGATGCCGATGGAGCGATGCGTTTGTCATCGGGCAACGTCGGCGTCGACGCGACTCCCGGAGTCGTTGGGTCGCCGGGAAACTGGAACATGAAGCCAACGGATCCGCGCTGCACGCCGCTTGCCGGGCGCCACGGCCCTTTGGGATAGGCATCGCCGCGGTAATAGCCATCGTCTTTCGGGTCAGAGTAAATAATGACGCCGGCCGCGCCGCGCTCCTGCGCGACGAATTCCTTCACGCCACGAAAATTTTCACCGTAGCGCACGATTACAATCTTGCCGCGCACATCGACATTCATCTGCTTGAGCTTGTCGAAATCGGCGGGCGAACCATAGTTCGCATAAACAACATCGGCTTCGGCATCGCCTGAAGGCGACATGCCGTTGTAGGCGTTCACGATGCGCGGATCGTCCTGAAAGGGATCGTCGTCGACATGTTCACGGCGCGGGCCGTGCATCTCGACTCCGGCGGGCGCGGTCAAGTCGACATTGATCTCGGCCGGATAATTCATCCATATCTTGTATTCGACAATCTCGGTATCGAGTCCGGCGTCGCGGAATTTCTTGGCGACGTAGTCGGCGGTCGCTTTGTCTTCGGGAGAGCCGGCGATGTGGGGCGCCTGCGTCAGAATGCGGAGATGCTCCTCAGCCAACCGTGCGTCTGGAACGGCCAGAAATTTCTTTTCGACTTCACGCTCGGCCGTCACGTCGCGGAATCCGCTGATTGACCAGTTGTCTGGCTGCTCTTTTTCTTTTTCCTTGGCATTCACTTTGGCAGAGCTATCAAACGCCGGCAGGTTCGAACCAATAAGAACAAAGAACAGAATCGCACCCGAAAGAATTTTCATTGTGCTCCTTATAGAAAGCTTTAAAACCCGGTCATGCCCGGTCGTACAAAAGATGAGTCAGATTTGCTCCAGCAGCGCCATGACATCTTCGATCGGCGCCGACTGATCGTCGCCATAGTCCTTGCGAAACCGAACGCTCCCGCCGCGATCCACGACAAAGACAGCCCGTTCGCTGGCGCCGGCATCTTCGCCGGACTTGCGCAAAACTCCGTAGCGTTCAGAGACTTCACCGTGCGGCCAGAAGTCGCTACACATCGGGAAATCGAAAGGACCGATTTCGCGTTCCCAGGCCGCGGAGTTCATGATGGAATCGACCGTAATCGCAACGGTTTCCGCGTTGCTGGCCAGAACCTGCGCGCGGCGCGCCTGATAACCGATCAACTGCGCTGCGGTCGTCGACTGCCAGTTAAAAGGATAGAAGGCCAGCACAACGCTTTTCTGTCCTCGATATGCGCTTAGACGCAGCGGTTGGCGCACGCCCGCAATCAGCGCCGGCAGTTCGAAATCAGGCGCGGCGTCGCCAACGCTGACGCCGTGGGCTGCGTTCCCGAGAACTCCGCGCAATCGATGTTCGGGCATACGATTCGACACAAATCGGCAAAACGAGATTGTATCGCGCAGAGCGGGCCGCGGTTTGGCCGCGTTACACTGGACAGTGATGAATAAGGCACCAACCGCTCGTTTTTCCGATCGAGTGGAGAACTACGTCCGCTACCGTCCCGGCTATCCGCCTGAGGTTCTCGGTCTACTTGCCAGAGAATGCGGATTGGAACCGAAGCACGTCGTTGGCGATATCGCATCCGGCACGGGTATCTTTACCCGTCTGCTGCTCGAAAACGGGAACCGCGTTTTTGCCGTCGAACCGAATGCCGAAATGCGGGAAACGGGCGAGCGATTGCTGAAGTCTTTTTTGTCGGAGCGGCGGTTGGTGTCGGTCGCGGGAACGGCCGAGGAAACGACGCTGAGCGCCGCGTCTGTCGACTTCGTTACCGCCGCGCAGGCTGCCCATTGGTTCGATCTACGACGCGCTCGGGCGGAGTTCGTGCGCATTCTGAAGCCGGGTGGATGGTGCGTCCTGATCTGGAACGAGCGCGACACTGGTTCGACTGCTTTTCTTCGAGACTACGAGCAACTGTTGTTGACCTACGGGACTGACTACAAGGACGTGCGTCACGAACGCACCACTGAAATCATTCCGGAATTTTTTGCTCCAGACAAGTGCCAGGAGCGAGCCTTCGCTCTGCGACAGCAATTTGATTATCAGGGAGTCGCGGGACGCCTGCTTTCTTCTTCGTACGCGCCGAGCCCGGGTGATCGAAACTACGAACCGATGATGAAGGAACTACAACAAATTTTCGGCGCCCATCAGAAGGCTGATCGGGTCGCTTTTGAATACAAGACACGCGTGTTTTACGGCCGATTAAGCGGTTGAAAGAAGTTACCTATTCTCATGTCTGAACCAAAATCGTTCCACATGTCTCCTGAGGAGTTCCGCCGCCAGGGCCACGCTGTCGTGGACTGGATTGCCGACTATCATTCCCGCATCGAGAGCTTTCCGGTCTTGTCACGCGCGAAGCCGGGAGAAATTCGCTCGAAGTTGCCGGCGAAGCCTCCAGAGCAAGGGGAGCCTTTCGACCAGATTCTGGCTGATATGGAGCGCGTCGTCCTGCCTGGCATCACGCACTGGCAGTCGCCGAATTTCTACGCGTACTTTCCGTCGAATTCATCGGGGCCTGCGATTCTCGGTGAACTGCTTTCAGCGGGACTGGGCGTCCAGGGCATGTTGTGGTCGACGAGTCCGGCGTGCACGGAAGTCGAAACGCACGTCCTTGACTGGCTTGTGGGGATGCTCGGCCTGCCGGAGAAATTTCTTTCCACCCGCAGCGGCGGAGGCGTGATCCAGGACACTGCTTCGAGCGCGTGCCTCTGCGCATTGCTCGCCGCGCGCGAACGGGCGACTCAGTTTGCCAGCAACCGCAAAGGCGGCGATGGACGGCTGGTCGCGTACTGTTCGACGCAGACGCATTCGTCGATTGAAAAAGCGATGAAGGTGGCCGGGATGGGATCGGACAATCTACGCCAAATAGAAGTCGATAAGGATTTTGCGATGCGACCCGAAGCTCTAGCGCGCCAGATCGAGTCCGACATCAAAGCAGGACTACTGCCCTGCTTCGTTTGCGCGACTGTGGGAACAACCTCTTCTTTCGCGGTTGATCCCGTCCGCGAAATTGCCCGCATCTGCCAAGATCACAATCTTTGGCTGCACGTCGACTCGGCCATGAGCGGCACGGCGGCGCTGTGTCCGGAGTTTCGCTTCATCAACGACGGCGTGGAATTTGCCGACAGTTATAACTTTAATCCGCACAAATGGATGTTCACGAACTGCGATTGCAGCGTTTTCTATGTTGCCGACCGGAAACATTTGATCCAGACGCTGTCAGTTCTGCCGGAATACCTGCGCAATCAGGCGACGGAATCTGGAGCTGTCATCGACTATCGGGACTGGCACATTCCGCTTGGGCGCCGCTTTCGTTCACTCAAGCTTTGGTTTGTGATAAGGCATTACGGCATTGAAGGACTGCAACACCACATTCGCGAACATGTTCGGCTGGCCCAGCAATTTGCCGATTGGGTACGCGACGATTCGCGCATGGAACTGGCCGCGCCGGCGCAACTCAACCTCGTCTGCTTCCGGCTACGCGCGGGAGATTCGGCGACTCAGCTTGTAATGGACCGGCTGAACGCGAGCGGCAATTTGTATCTTACGCATACCAAACTCGACGGCAAATTCACACTGCGATTTTGCGTGGGGCAGACCAACACGCAGGCGCGCCATGTGGAACGTGCGTGGCAACGCATCCAGCAAGAGACATCGAAGCTTGGAAGTGGGTGATCCGCGTGTCGGTTAAAGCGATCGGGATGGAGCGGGAGATTTCTGCTGGCGGTGTCGTGCTGCGGCAGATTTCCGATGTCTGGCAGGTTGCGCTGATCGAGCCTAATAAAGAGGCAGCTTTTTTAGTTACTTCAACCACAGATTCCTCAGCGACAGAGACTCCAACTACCGCAAAGGCTCCGCGGCAACGGAGCCGCGCGCTGCTCGCTCTGCCCAAAGGACTGGTCGATCCCGGAGAGAGACCGGAAGACGCCGCTATACGCGAGGTGCGAGAAGAGACGGGGATCGTGGCTGAGCCTGTCACCAAGCTCAGCGACAACAAGTATGTTTACGTTCGCAAATGGGGCGACGGAAAACGCGTCTTCAAAATCGTGAGCTTCTATCTGATGCGCTACGTCTCTGGTGAAATCGATGACATCGCTGCAGACATGCGTATCGAAGTGAAACGAGCATTATGGGTGCCGCTGGGGGATGCGCCAAAGCAACTGGCTTATAGCAATGAACGCGCGGTAGTTCGGCAGGCTAAGGAATATTTGGAAGCCCACGGGTTGTCGGCTTCAGGTTAGTGCGGCGATTTAGTGCGAGATCTAGTGCGCGATCAATCCCTTTCTTTTCGTCAGCCGTCAGGCGACGTGTAGCGCCTTTTTTCAGATCTCCCAGTTCAAGCGGGCCAACCGAAACCCGCACCAGACGCAATACTCGCACACCGAACCCTTCGAGCAAGCGCCGGATTTGACGGTTCTTGCCTTCGTCCAAGGTGATTTCCAGCCAGCTATTTTTTTCGCCATGACTGAGAAGGCGCGCTTGTTTTGCACCTAAGGCGGCGACTCCGGATTCTCCGCCTGAGCTGCGATCCGCCACACTTCTGCGAGTGATTCTCCCCAGGAGGTCCGCGTCGGCAACGCGATCGATCTGGACGTGATATTTCTTTTCGAGGTGACTCGAGGGATCGGTAATCCGCGCTGCCCACTCTGTATCGTTAGTCAGGAGCAGCAGGCCTTCGCTCGCCTTGTCCAACCGCCCGACCGGCCCCACCCACGGCAACCCTGACTCCAGCAGACTGTAAACCGTCGCGCGGCCTTTTTCATCAGACGCGGTGGTGACTACGCCCCTCGGTTTATTCATAAGGAGATAGATCGGCTGCATCTTAGCGAGTCGACGGCCGGCGACTTCGATCCGGTCCTGTGGCAACCGGACAGGAGTCTCTGGATCTCGGGTGATTCGGCCATTCCGAGCGACCTTCCCATCGCGAATCAGGATCATCGCTTGCGAGCGGGAGCAAAATCCCAGCTTAGAAAGCGCTCGTGCCAGACCTACTTTGCTCTCTTTCTTCACCACTTTCTTCACTCCGATGGCCCAACTTTCGTAACTCTTCTTCTGGTTACTGATGAACTTAGAATACTTGTAAGACTAACGAGAGACTAGCCATAGGTCATGGATCAGCAGGAATTCCAGCAAGTGAGTCAGAGCAGTCCCGAAACGATTCCGGCGGAAATGCGCCGCATCGAAGGGCACGAATGGTGGCTGTGGGCGTTCGCCGTCATCGTCACACTGGTATTGACACTGGGAATCGTCTCGTTCACCTTCCCGTGGTTCAATCGCGAGAATGACGCTTACCTGTTTGATCTCAGGGAATGGGTTCGCGGCCTGGCGGCTCTGGTTTTGCTGTTCGACTTCTACGCAGTCTATCAACACCTTCAACTTCACCGGATTCGCCGCCAACTTGCCGAGCGCGATCAGTTGTTCCAACTGATCAGCGAGAATGCCGCCGACATGATTGCACTGGTCGACAAGGATGGACGCCGGCTCTACAACAGCCCTGCCTATCAAAAAGTCCTTGGGTATTCCGCGGAAGATTTGAAATCGACCGCGCCAATTGACGACATCCATCCCGAAGACCAGGCGAAAGTGCTGCAGGCAGCGGAGAAAGCCCGCCTGAGCGGCCAGGGAGAACGGGTCGAATACCGGATACGGCACAGAGACGGTTCATGGCGCACTTTGGAATCGACGGCCAACGCGATTCGCAACGCTAAAGGCAAGACGGACAAACTGGTGATCGTCAACCGCGACATCACCGAGCGGAAACGCGCCGAAGAAATGCTGGCGCATAACGCATTTCATGACGGGCTGACCAATCTGCCGAACCGCGCGCTTTTCCTCGACCGATTGCAGCAGGCACTCACGCTCTCGAAAAGACACGCGAACTATAGATTCGCGGTCCTGCTCATCGATATCGACGAATTCAAAATCATCAACGAAAGCCTGGGACACGCAGCCGGGGACGAGCTACTCATCGAAGTCGGGCGGCGGTTAAAAGAGTCAGTGCGACGGGCTGACACGGTGTCGCGACAACGCGTCGGTGGCGTCACAGAGAGGCCCGCGAACGACGATACGCTGGCCAGACTTGGCGGCGACGAATTCACGATTCTGCTGGACGATCTAAGAGATCCGATCGAGGCGGTACGGGTTGCGGAGCGCGTGCAAACGGAATTGGCAGTTCCCTTCTCCATCAATAATCAGGAAATCGTGATTTCGGTGAGCATCGGAATCGCTTCGAGCACGAGTCCACACTCGAAAGCTGAAGATCTGGTGCGCGATGCGGATATCGCCATGTACCGCGCCAAGCGAGGCGGCAAGGCTCGCTGCGAAGTCTCCGATACGGCTATGCACGCGAACGCCGTCAAGCGATTGAAGCTGGAGACGGACTTGCGGAAGGCACTGGAGCAGGGCGAGTTCCGCGTCTATTACCAGCCGATTGTGTCGTTACTGACGGGAAGGATCACGGGCTTTGAGGCTCTGACGCGCTGGCAGCGCCCGGAGGGCATACTTTCGCCGATTGATTTTATTGGCGTAGCCGAGGAGATTGGCCTGATCATCCCAATGAACCGGCTTCTATTGCGCGAGGCGTGTCAACGATTATTGGAATGGCAGTCTCAGTTTCCGTCGAGTCCCGCCTTGACGATGAGCGTCAACATCACTCCCAAAGAGTTTTCTCAACCTGATCTGGCGAGTGAAATCCGCAAGGTTCTTGAATCGACCGGCCTCGATCCGAGCTGTTTGCAACTCGAAATCGTTGAGACGATGGCCATGGGAGACGCGGAAAGATCCGGCCATGTACTCTCGGAACTGAAAGCGCTCGGAGTGCGACTGAGCATCGACGATTTTGGCACCGGGTACTCGTCCCTCAGCCGTTTGCGCAGGATTCCGGTCGATACCTTGAAAATCGACCGCGCCTTTATCTCGCAGATGGACAGCGATCCGGAAAGCCTTGAGATCGTGCGGGTCATTATCATGCTGGCCCACAACCTTGGATTAAAAGTTGTTGCCGAGGGAACCGAAACCCAGGCGCATGTCGATCAGCTCAAGCAACTGAACTGTGAAATGGCGCAAGGATACCTCTACTCTCGCCCCGCTGACGAGCAGGCGATGCTCAAACTTCTGGCAGCTAGTCCTCGAGCGAAGAGCGCGTCGGCTCGCGGCTAGCAACCGTTGTCAGCGACTCAGTCTACGTGCTCCCCATCTTCAACAAACCCGATTTCAGCGGGAGGCAGTCTGTCGGTCGTCCGTGCCCAGAAGACATAGAGCGTCGGCAGCAAGATGATGGCGATGAAGAGTTCGACGATCAGTCCGCCGACGATCACGATAGCAAAGGGCCGCTGCGAATCGGAACCGATGTCGTGAGACATGGCGGCGGGCAGCAGGCCGAGAGTCGCGACCAGCATGGTCATCATGATGGGGCGCAAACGCAGCGAAGCACCTTCTCTGGCGGCTTCGCGGGGATTGCGCCCGCGGGTTCGTAGCTGATTGATGTATTCGACCATGATCACGCCGATTTCCACCGACACGCCGATCAAGGCCAGAAATCCCAAGCCGGACGATACGGAGAAATGCGTGCCTGTAAGCAAAAGGCTCAGCAATCCACCGAGGGGCGACAATCCTACGACGGCGAGGATGAGTCCAACCCACTTCCAGGAATCGAATGCCGAGTAAAGAATGAATGCCATGAGCAGCAGGGTGATGGGTACGATCACGGCGAGTCGACGGTTGGCGCGCTGCTGGCTTTCGTATTCGCCGGTCCAATCAAGGTGATAGCCCTCGGGCAGCTTTACCTTGCGCCCAACATCTTCGATGGCCTGGCGCACCGTGCTGCCGAGGTCGCGTCCACGGACGCTGTATTTGATCGCGATGTAACGCGAGTTGCCTTCGCGATAAATGTTGGACGCGCCGTCTTCGAGCTTGATCTCGCAGAGTTGGCCGAGCGATACGCGCTCGCCTGAGGGCGCCAGGATTCGGATGTTCGCGACGTCTTCCACAGTCTTGCGAAATGGCTCTCGATAGCGGACGGTCAGGTCATAGCGTTGTTCGCCAATCAGAATCTGACTGACAGCTTTGCCGCCGACGGCAGTTTCCACGGCATCCTGCACATCGCTGACGTTGATTCCGAAACGATCGGCGGCAGCGCGATCGACGACCAGATTCACATTTGGCTGGCCCCGCACCTGGAAGGTACCGAGATCGGCCACACCCGGGATTTTGCTCATGACGTCTTGAATCTCATTCGCTTTGGCTTCGAGCATTTTGAGGTCGCTGCCAAAAAGCTTAACGGCGAGTTCGCCTTTGACACCGCTGACCGCCTCTTCGACGTTGTCAGAGATTGGCTGCGAAAAATTCCAGTCCACGCCGGGGAATTTGTTCAGTTCCGCGTCCATGGCGGCGATGAGATCATCTTTTGTTTTGAACTCGGAACGCCACTTCGATCGCGGTAACAGATCGACAAAGAATTCCGTGTTGTAAAAACCGCTGGCGTCGCTGCCGTCATCGGGACGACCAACCTGACTCACGACCTGCTTGGCCTCGGGGAAATCGGCCAGTACTTTGCGAGCCCTGCGGGCAAGCGAGATTCCTGCGGTGGGGCCCGTGCTCGGAGCGAGGGTGCCGCGCACCCATATCGCACCTTCGTCCAAGTGAGGCAGAAATTCCGACCCGACCACTCCGCTGAAGGCCAGAAACAACATGCCCGCGAGCGCCGCAACTCCCAAGGCAAGCGTGAACTTCATGTGGTCAAAGCACCAGTCGAGCTGGCGGCTATAGCGCTCCTGCAGCCAATGAAAAACCGGGTTACGCCATTCCTTGATTTCGTCTTTGAACAGCAGCGTGCACAAGACTGGCGCTATCAGGAGCGCGAAGAGCAAGGCACCCAGCAGAGCAAACGCCACCGTCCAGGCCATCGGACGGAAGAGGCGGCCTTCGACGCGTTGCAGCGTGAAGATTGGAAGATAGGAAACGATGATAATGATGCGGGCAAAAAAAACGGGGCGCTGCACTTCGTGAGCCGCGGTCGCAATCATTTCCTGGAAAGATTTTTTGCCGCGGCCATACTCGGCATGACGCAGGATGTTCTCGATCATGACGACCGAGCCATCCACCACCATGCCGAAGTCGAGCGCACCGAGAGACAGCAGGTTCGCCGGAATGTGGCTGAGGTCCAGGAGAATCGCAGCGAACAACAGCGCGAACGGAATCGTGATCGTGACGATCAGCGCGCTGCGCACATTGCCGAGGAACAGGAATAGGACCAGTGTGACCAGCAGAACTCCGTCGGTGAGGTTGCGGAGCACGGTATGCGTTGTGTAATGAACGAGGTCGCTGCGGTCAAGATGTGGAACGATCTTGACCCCGGCCGGGAGCTGATGCCCATTGAGTTGGGCGATTTTCTCGTGGAGCGCGTCGAGTGTAGCGTCGGCCTCCGCGCCCTTGCGCAAGAGGACGATACCTTCGACGACCTCGTCGTCGTCGATGACGGTGCCATCCTCGCGACGGATGGTCTTGCCCAACTGGCCCAACCTTACTTTTGGCGCTTGCACCACCGTAGCGAGATCGCGCACGCGGATCGGCGTGTTGTTTTGTACTTTTACAACCGTTGCGGCGATGTCGTCCGTGGTTTGCATTAAGCCGACGGCGCGAACATTGAGCGCCTGCTGGCCGCGCTCGATGAAGCCACCACCGGCGTTCGTATTGTTGGCGGCCAGGGCCTGTTCCACCTGGCTCAATGAGAGTCCGTAAGAAACCAACTTGCCGGGATCGATCTGGACCTGATATTCGCGAGTGGGGCCTCCGAACACGTTCACGTCAACGACATTCGGGACCGACTTCAGCTGATTGACCACGTACCAGTCATTCAGTGTCTTCAGTTCCATCGCGTCGTATTTCGGATTCGTGCTCTGGAGCGTGTAGAACATGATCTGCCCGGTCGGACTGTAATCCGGGCCGATTGACGGATTCACTCCATTTGGCAGGGTGACCTGTTGCAGACGGTCGAGGACTTCCTGACGAGCGTTAAAGGTAGTGGTCTCGTCATCATAGACAATCGTGATCACCGAAAGGCCAGCGAGCGAAGTGGAACGCAAGTGGGTCATGTGCGCTACACCATTGAGTGTCACTTCGAGGGGGACGGTGATCTGCTGCTCGATTTCTTCTGCTGCGTGGCCCGGCCATTGCGTGATGACTTGCGCGTAAGTGTCGGCAACGTCGGGATAAGCTTCGATGGGGAGGTTGCGGAAAGAAATGATGCCCCAAATAAAGAGCACAATGGCGACGCTTAAAACGAGTATCCGATTGCGCAGGGCAAAATCGATGAGATAGCGGATCACTTGCCCTGCTCCGTTACTGCCGAGGAAAATTCCAGAGCGTTCGCCACCACTTCTTCGCCGACTTTGATTCCATCCTGAATCTGCTGCGCGCCGTCGGCGGTTGCCCCGAGAGCGTGCACTTCAACCCGGCGAAACTGATGATCTCCGTCTTTGCGAAAGACCCAATCCTTGTCCTGCAGGCGCATGACGGCGGTCGAAGGAATCACGATCCTTGACTGCGACTTGCGGGAGCGGAACGTCGCCGCGGCGAACATTCCGGGGCGGAGTGAGGCGTCCTGATTCGGCAACACGATGCGCACTTTCGCCGAACGCGTGTTCGGGTCGAGGACGCGCGAAATGTCGGCAATCGCGTCGCGGTAGACCTTTGCGGGATACGTGTTGAACCGAATCTCTGCTGTATCGCCAACGTGTACGTCGCCGAGGTCGTTCTCGTAGACATCGCACAGCACCCACACCTGCGAAAGATCAGCGATCGTGAAAAGGTTCGGAGTATTGTCGAGGCTCTTGATGCCTTCGAATCCCGAAACATTTTGTTCGACGATCGTCCCTGCAACCGGAGCGCGAAGTTCAATCAGCGAACCGGGATGGGCCGGATCGCCGCCCAGAATGCGGACGTGCTGATCCGCAGTCCGCGTATCGACCTTGGCTTTTTCCGTGGTGTCCTCGGCTAGCTGTAGATCTTTTTCCGCGAGCGCGCCATGCGAATAGAGCATCTGCGCGCGATCGAGAGCTTTCTGCGCCAGTCGTTCGTCGGCCGCCGCTTTCTGATAATCGGAGAACGCGCTCGCCAGATCGGTGCTGCGGACGGTGAGCAGAAGCTCTCCTTTGTTGACGTGATCGCCGAGGCGCACTCGCAATTCGACAACACGCCCCGAACCTTGCGAGGTTACGTGGATTGTTCTGTTAACGTCGGGCGTAACCGTTCCATTCGCAGTCAATGTGGACGGCAGTTCTCGAGTCTCGACCTTGGCGAGTTTGAAAAGCTCGGGATGCTCGATGGTATAGAGATTTGGATCAAGGGTGACTTCGGTCCTGGTCGGCGCAGCTTTCGTGTTGTCAGAACAGGAGACGCCCAGCAGAGTGATCGCCACGACGCCAGCGAGCAGGGCAGCGAGATCGGGCCAGCGTTTTTTTCGGCCAGCTTCTTGAGCAACATTCATGGCAAAACCTCGCGGCCTACGGCAAGATTCAATTGGCTGGCAGCCGTCAGGTACGACCCCACCAGATTGATATAGTTCAGTTGCACGGTGCGGTACTCCGCCTGGGCGTTCAGGAAATCCAGCAACGAAGCCCCGCCGTGCTGGTAGGAGAAAGTCATCGTATCGCGCACACGGACCGACATTTGCAGGTACCGGGCTTTGTATGGCCGTAGCAGGGTCAACGTGCTTTCAAGTGTGGCGTAGCTCGAATCGACGTCGCTCAGTACCTGCGCTTCGGCGGCATCGTGCAATCGCTCGGAGCGCCGCATCTCGATTTGCGCGCGCCGCTTCTCTCCCTGGTTGCGATCAAAAATGCGCAACGGAATGCTCACGCTGACACCGAGAGTGTTGGTGCCGAACGGATTGTTGGTGGAAGAGTTGTGCGTGTACCAGGCGCCGACGGTGGGATCGGTCGAACCGTTAGAAACGGCCAGCTTGTAATCCGTTTGAGCTTTGTCGACTGCTTGGAGAGCGGCCTTCAAATCGGGCCGCATGTCGATCGCAATTTTGCGAAACTCGTCACGCGGCTTAAGTTCATCGCCGAAATCGTAGGGGCCGGTCACGTCGAATTGATCAATCGGAGTTCGTGAATTCAGAAGCGTGAGCAAATCGATCTTTGCTGTTTGCACATTTACTTCAGCTGCTTGCAAATCTGATTCATACTGCACCCGCTGCAGTTCTAACCGGTCAAGATCAATCTGCGCGATGTCGCCGGCAGTAAAGCGATTGCGGCTGATGTCGAGCAGTTTGTCATAGTAATCGAGATTGTCTTTCGCGAGTTGCAAGACCGCTTTTGCCTGGAGAGTTGAAACAAAAGCGCTTCGCAAGTTGAAGAGTAGCGTTCTCTCCATGTCGGCGTGGTTCGACTCGGCAATCAGCGTGGCCTTCTGGGCACTTTCGAGGCGTAGCGCGCGCTTGTGCCGCCGCTCGATGAGGTAGCTTATTCCGGGTGATTCAAACGTGCCTGCGAAGGGCTTCCAGACCCCCTTTTCGGGAACGATCTGGGTGCCATCGACGGACAAATTCAGAGTGGGGTTCGGACGCAGAAAAGCGGTGATCTCTTCCGCTCGTGACTCGTCGACCGCCAACTTATCCGCGAGCAGAGTTGGGTTCGTGCTTTCGAATTTGTCGCGAATCTCCTGCCAGGTGTAGCTTGGCGACTGCGCCCACGCACGGCCAGTCGCGGCTCCGAAGAGGCATGCGACTAAACAGAATTTGGGCAACTTGAACATCATTCGCTCCGTGCGCATTGAGGAACCGATCTCTCAAATACACGAGTATACGAAAAACTTGAAGACTCTCCGTTAAGAACCCAACGGAATCTGACCTAGAGGGTGGTCTGGTCCAGAGGAGGAGCGCGGCCGGCGACCGCAGAGGAAAGGGAAATTCTGTAGTGCGGCGACAGAAGAGTTAGAACCATGCCACTCTGGTCGAAATCAACGGTCAGAACGCTCGACGCCTGCAAAACCGGATGCGAAAAATAAGCGGGCGCGTGCAGGGTGGGACCGCCGTGGCTCGTATGGCGGAACGCGCGTTCCGATTCTTCCATCTCAGAACGCATGGCGTGAAGATCGTCGCTGGCCGAAATCACCGGGAACAACAAAACCAACGCGCAACCGACGACGCATGCGAAAACGAGAGGAGCAAGAGGGTTTTTCCCGAGACGGCCCGAGGCGTTCGCTAGCTCTCGCCGCCACAACCAATAGGCAGGCAGCAGCAACGACAACCAACAGAGATTGAGAAAAAGCTCCATCAAAAATACCAAGGTCGATTTAGGGACACGGCCCAGCGAAACGGCGTCAATACATCACGATAGCAAGAATCGCTTAGACTGAGCAAGTAAGCCGCGACCGCACAGCTTCGCAATGGGCTGCCGAGGGTATCGGCCAAGTTTTCCAATCTGTGAACTAAGACTCCGATCAGCCCATGGTAAAATCCGTCTTCGCTCGATGTCTCTGTCTCCCAACAGTCCCATCTCGATGGATATTTCCAGCAAAGACCGCCAGGACATGGAATGCTGCAGCGTTTAAGGGAACAGGTACTTGAAGCCAATCTGGAACTGGTCCGGCGGGGCCTTGTCTTGTACACGTTCGGCAATGCCAGTGGCATCTCTCGCGAAGAGGGACTGGTGGTAATCAAACCGAGCGGCGTTCCCTATGAGGAAATGACGCCGGACCATCTGGTGATCACCGACCTTTCGGGCAAAGTGGTCGAGGGTAACTTGCGGCCTTCTTCAGACCTTCCCACACACCTCGTGTTGTACGCACAATTTCCAGAAATTGGAGGAGTGGCTCACACCCATTCCGAATACGCCACCGCGTGGGCGCAGGCGCGCAGACCGATCCCCTGCTTTGGCACCACGCACGCGGACTATTTCCACGGTGAAGTGCCGGTGACCGAGGAGTTGAGTGACTCCGAGATCGCCAACGACTACGAGAAAAATACGGGTCATGCCATCGTTCGTGCTTTAGGTCACGCCGGTGGTTCAAAGACTCCGGGCATTCTGGTTGCGAATCATGGACCATTCGCCTGGGGTGAGAACGCTCAATCGGCCGCTCACAACGCCGCCATTCTTGAATCGATTGCACGAATGGCCTACTTCACGCTCGGAATCAATGCCGCCGCACCACCGGCCGGAAAAGCCCTGCGAGATAAACACTATCTAAGGAAACACGGTCAAGACGCCTACTACGGCCAAGCTAAGGCCGCAGCTCGCGACAATGACAAGGACAAACCAACCACAGAAACATAGCAAGGCCCTCAGCTACGGCTCCAGCCGCGGTTGGCGATGACCCCCACACCTTCGCGGATGGTGATCAACCGATTCGCGGCGACTTTCTTGAATTGTTCGTTTAGACCGTTGGGCCAGTGGACCTCGACATCCGCGAAGTTCTCGGCACCCAAACCAAAATGCAGGCGCGGGTCGTTACAGGAATAGTAACTGGATTGGCTGACGACGGCTTGCGCCTGGGCCTTGCCGCCATAATGCACAATCACTCTGGCCCCGATCGCGCTCCGGTTGGACTTGACACCCTCCAGTTTTACTTTGATCCAGCCTTGTTTCGAATCCAGGTCATTACGGAGGAGCGTGGGCGGCTGGTTCATGTTCATGATCAGGACATCCATGTCTCCGTCATTGTCAAAATCTCCAAACGCGCACCCGCGACTGCTGTGAGGCGTGCTGATGCCGGGGCCGGCCTGCGACTCGAGTTCCTCGAAGACTCCGTTGCCTAGATTGCGAAACAAGACTCGCGGGGTCTTATAAGGATATTGGGGCAGCTTGCGCTCCACTTCCGGGTAAACGCTTCCGGTAACGAAGAGCACATCGGGATAGCCGTCGTTGTCGAGGTCCACAACACCCGCACCCCAACTGGTGTATCGCGTTTCAACCCCTACTTTTGTTAATCGGGTCACGTCTTCGAAATTACCCTTGCCGTCGTTCCGGTAAAAGCCGCTTGTGTCCCCGACAAAGTGAGTCTTGAACAAGTCGAGATGTCCGTCGAGGTTGTAGTCGCCGATGCCGACCCCCATCCCCGCCTGTTCCATGCCATCTTCACTGAGAGCGATGCCGCGCATGACGCCCTCCTCGCGGAACGTTCCATCATGATTGTTCATGAACAGAAGGCTGGGCGTGGAATCACAGGCGACGAAAATATCAGGCCAGCCATCTTCGTCAAAATCAGCTGTGACCACGGTCATCCCATAGCTCTCGGTTGCGCCGATGCCTGATTGTTTGGTGACGTCCGTAAACGTGCCGTTCCCGTTATTTCGATACAGAGAGTGTTTTCCAGTGGGAAGTCCGCGCGGCCCACAATTGACAGGAACTCCCTTCCAGTCGCAGGTGGCGTTTTCGCCGGGAGCCGGCGCATGCTCGAACGAGAATCCGACGTAGTTGGAGACAAAAAGATCGAGATGGCCGTCGCGGTTGTAGTCGACGAAAGCACATCCCGCTCCCCAGCGTGCCGGGCCGTCCTCCAAAAGTCCTGCCTGTTTGGTTACATCGGTAAACGTTCCATCGCCGTTGTTGCGATAGAGGACGTTTTGCCCGAAATAGGTGCAGAACAGGTCGTCGAATCCGTCGTTGTTATAGTCCCCGACGCAGACGCCGTTCGCCCAACCAACGGCTCGCAGTCCCGCCTTCTCGGTGACGTCGGCGAACGTCCCATCGCGATTGTTCTTGTACAGGCGGTTGGTGGCTTGAGGAGGAGCGCCTTCCAGGCGGGTGCCGGAAAGCAGAAAAATGTCCATCCAGCCATCATTGTCGTAATCGATAAATGCGCAGCCGCAACCGTTCGCTTCCAGAATGTACTTTTTGGAATTCACTCCTCCGTAAATGACCGGAGCCCGTAAGCCCGCGGCCTCGGCAACATCGGTGAAGTGGGCATGAAATGGGCGTCCGGAGGCAGTTGGCTTGGCCTGAGCCTTCGCATCGCGGGAAGCGATCCCCTGGCCCAGCACTCGTCCGGTAGAGGCGCAAAGAGAAAATAAAATAAAGGAACGGCGCGTGATCGACATGAATTAGGGTTTGGCAGCGTCCATTATGGTGGGGATTGACTCGATGAGTAAAGGTGTAGCCGGAGAACGTCACGAAAATGGCGCATCCTCCGCTAGTCACACCTTCACGGCAGCGGGACACGGTACAGGTTGCGGTGCACAGTCTCCTTGGAAAAGGCATAGACGGAAGTGTCAGGACTGGGCGTGATGAATGGCTGATCGATCACTCTTACTCCTGGTATGGCAGCCAGCTCATCGGGTTCGAACCCATGAGCGGCCAGATCGGCGAAAGTCTGGCTGCGAGTCAAAGGAAGCTCGAAGGTCTGGTTCTTTTTTTCACTCCTCGGTTGGTCGGTCCCGTTCGCTTCCCAGGTCAGAAACGAAACGTAGAGGAGTTTCCCGTCTGGCGTCCAGTGGAGCCGGCACCGTTTACAAAGCCGTATTGGTGCTCTCCTTCGCGAGGATAGGCCATGAATGCTACCGACGCTGACTCATCGGGAGCGGCAGCAAGAGCCAACACCCACTTTGCGTCTGGGGAAACTCCGCCGAAGAAAACGATGGGATTTGGAATCGCCTTCTGTAGTCCCGTTCCGTCCGCTTGGATGCGATAAACGTAGTTGACCTTGCCCTCGGCAGCTGCGAAATATAACTGGCCTGCATTGTCAAAAATTGGGCGAGCCTCAGCGATTGTTTGAGCAAGTTGTCGGGGAGCAAAGCGACGATCCAGAGAAGCTTCCCAGAGACTCGCTTTTCCGGCGGCATCGACGGCCACAAACGCGACGAGCTTTCCGTCAAGAGAGATGGCGTAGGCCGTGATTGAGAAACCTGTCAGGACAACCTCACTGCGACCCGAGTCGAGCTCGGTCACGCAAAGGTCTCCGGCTCCCGAAAAAGCACGCGACGTTCCGCGATGAACCAGGTAGTAGAGCTTTTTCCCGTCGGGAGAGAATGCCGCGCCCGTTGGGGTAAGGGATGAATAGCCTTCGGATGAGACTTCACGATCGCCGCGCGAGTCGTGCACCCACACCGCACTCGCTGCGGTACCTACAGAGGTAATCAGCGAACGACCATCTGGAGCGATCGCGATGCCTTCCTCCTCGGTAGGCCCGGAGGTGATCTGTTGCGGCTCGCCACCCGCTACACGCTGCCTCCAGATATGAAAGTTGCCTCCGGAGTTCGAACTGAGATAGACCCACTCCCCGTCGGGCGACCACGCGCCGTTCGTGCATGCCGCTCCGTGAGGTCCAACCTGTTTGCCTGTCGAGCTGCCATCGAAAGGGAGCAGCCGGCACGGCAGCCAAACTCCACTCTCCATTTCGACCAGCAGTACCTGCTTACGGTCAGGGGATAAGTAAGACCGGTGGACCATATCGCGGTCTCGCGCCGGGACGTAGAGGTCGCGGGACTCGGCACGGCTTTCGCTCGCCGTCACCAGGGCCATGTGGATGCCGGTCTTGACTTCGGAGTAGAGCAGGTGGTGCTCGTCGATCCAGGTGAGACCCGAGGCATTTGGCAGCCACACGCGCGGCTCGCCGCCGAGTACGGGCGCAACCCAGGTGTCCCACGGGACCGTATAGGCGATGCGCGAGCCATCCAGGGAAAAGACCGGGCTCATCTTCGGCAGCGCGTCGTGGGTAAGCTGTACTGGCTCGCCGCCGGGCAACAGTTTGACGTACAGCTGCCCTGGGCCCGCGAACGTATCCGAGCCGCGGATGAAGGCCAGCATGTGGCCGTCGGGAGAAAGCGCCGGTGCGACCGCGGAATCCGTGAAGTCGGTGAGCTGGATCCATTCGGCTGGCGACGGAGGCGCGAACTTTCTGCCGCGATAGAGGAGCAGTGCAACGGCGAGCAGTGCCGCGACCGCTACGCCAAAGGCCGCGCGGACCAGCAGACGATGCGAACGTCCCCTGGCAGCAGCAGCCGGCGCGCCGGTGCCTGAAGCGGTATCACGCGTGAGACGCTCGAGGTCAGACCGCAAGTCGGAAGCTGTCTGATACCGCAGCGTGCGATCTTTCTCCAGGCACTTGTTGATGATCCGCTCCAACTCCGCGGGCAGATCAGGATTCAACCGCGCTGCGGGCGCGGGAGTGGCGTCTAGAATGGCCTTGAAGATGACCGCGGAACTTTCTCCACGGAAGGGCAATTGGCCGGTGGCCATCTCATAAAGGACAACGCCAAACGAAAACAGATCGGTTCGGGCATCCAGTTCTTTTGCTCGCGCCTGTTCCGGTGACATATAGGCAACGGTGCCGAGCGTCGAACCTGGACTGGTTAGATGATCGGCATCCACCGAAACTGTCTGCGTGTTCGGCGACGCGATCTTGCCGGAAGAGGTATTTAGAACACTGACCTTCGCCAAACCGAAATCAAGAATCTTGGCATGTCCACGCTTGGTTATGAAGAGATTCGCGGGCTTGATATCGCGGTGCACGACTCCACTGGAATGAGCGGCGTCAAGCGCATCAGCTATTTCGACGCCCAGCGACAGAATCAATTCGGTTTCCATCGGCCGACCGGCAATGCGATGCTTCAGGGTCACGCCATCCAGAAACTCCATGGCAATGAACGACAGACCGTCGTTCTTGCCGATTTCATAGATCGTGCATATGTTGGGGTGGTTCAGGGCGGAAGCGGCGCGTGCTTCCCGACGGAAGCGTTCGAGAGATTGCTGATCTTTGGCGAGGTCCTCGGGAAGAAACTTCACCGCGACGAAGCGCCCAAGTTCGGTGTCCTCGGCCTTATAAACCACACCCATACCACCGCCGCCCAGCCTCTCGACGATGCGGTAGTGCGAGATCGTTTGGCCGATCATTAGCGCAAAATCTTAGCTTATATGGGCGGTCAATGAAAGCCATCGCTGGTCTCCTGGCGAGCGTGCGAGGCAGCTTTTCTAAGCGGGACAATTTGAAGTGCTCATGGTGGGACGCTAAATGAAGATCTTGCAAAAGCTGCCGATCGGACGACCCCTTCCAAAAGCAAAGAAGTGAATTATCATTACGTTATGGTCGAAGTCGATCGGAGCAACGTGAAGGCCAGCATGCGTCACTTGGATTTAACAAGTCGCGCGCCTGTCTGGACTCAGCCCGATTCGGTCACGATTTCGGCACCAACCACGAAAGGTGCAGCGCAAGGCCGGTGACTGTTTCGGACCCGAGAAGGCAAGATTCGCTCGTGATTGACGTCTTGGCACGTCTAGAGATAACAGTTCCAGGTCGGGCACTGTTGTTGGTCGTAGCGTTGTTGGTCTTAATGATGGCCGTGTCGTTGCCGGGCTTGGCGCAAGGTGGCCCACCTTACTACACCAACGATCCTGGCACTCCCGGCAATCTTAACTGGGAAATCAATCTGGGCTACATGCCATTTTTCTACAGTGGTCAATCTGTATCCCACGTGCCTGACCTCGACATTAATTTTGGGGTTGGTGATCGCATCCAACTCACTTATGAAAATGCCTGGTTGCGAGTGCAGAATCCGTCATCGCCGACCAAGTTTGGTGTGGGTCAATCCAATCCTGGGGTCAAATGGCGCTTCTACGACTCGGGAGAGTCGGGCCTGAATATCTCGGTTTTTCCGCAACTATTTCTCAATAATCCCAACGACGCCGTTCGACGTGGGATTACGTCGGCGAACGATAGCTTTCTACTGCCCCTGGAATTCTCCAGAAAATTTGGGCCGGTCGATGTCAATTGGGAATTCGGATATCAGTTTGTTCACAAAGGACCAGACGGCTGGCTGACCGGTCTGGTGGTGGGCCACGATTTCACTCCAAAGCTCGAAGGGGATATCGAGTTCTACTCGCAAGGCACGTTCCATCCCGGCGAAGCGCAGCCGACGCTCGAGTTGGGCGCTCGCTACAAGATCCATCGCCCAGTAATTCTGCTCTTCATGGCGGGACGAAGTCTGGAATCGGCTCGCCCCAATCAGCCTTATTTCGTCGGTTATTTCGGGTTGCAATTCCTGCTACCTCCAAAGTCCTACAAATGAGCGTGCAGCTTCTTCGGCAGATTATGGTTCTGTGCTTATTCGGCCGATGCCGCACTTGCGCACGAATAGGTTGCCGGAGCAAACTCCGATCACTGCAACGGTTGCGGGATCTCGGAAAGATTCTTGAATCGATAATCGCGAAATGCGCCGGATTACCTTCATGGCCGTCACGCGCGGCGAATGGAATATTCGCCATAGGATGGTGAGCGCGGAAGGAATCGAACCTTCAACCTACTGATTAAGAGTCAGTTGCTCTGCCAATTGAGCTACGCGCCCGCTGCGGGGTTCAACTGCGTGGGGACAAACAGCGATTATATCATCGGCTTCATCGGGCGTTCGCTTCGCTATTTGTCTCCGCGGGCGTCGGCGAAATATTGTGTGACTCGTGCAACTTTCCGGACTAGGCTGGGTTGTGGGTTTTCGGAGGGGAGTCGCCATGATGACCACCAAAACTGCATTCTCAAGCTTGCTCGCTGGAATCGCGCTCTCGGCGATGTTGGGCGTGAGCGCTCATGCACAGGTTCCGATTCACACGGGACCTGTTGGAGCCAATCCTGCGAAACCGCGGCTTGAACCATGTTGGCAAGTTGCGGGCGTTTCCAAAGCGGCGATCCAAGAGCGTCGCTCGCTCGAACGACAGGCGCATTCGGAGATTGAATCGGTGTGCGCGAACTCTTCGCTTTCGGCGCAACAGAAGCGGCAGCAGATCCAGCAGATTCATGAACGGGTGAAGCAGCAAGTCGAGGGGATCATTTCGCCTTCGCAGCAGGAGGCGATGAAGTCGTGTCAGCAGTCGCGTAATGGCGCTGGACACGGTGGAGCGCATGCGGGAAGCGGACATAGCGGTCCATGTGGCGAGATGTCAGGTGGAAATCATGGAACGAGCGGAACCAAGGGACATCCGATGGAAGAAGACGATGCGGACGAGACTGCAAAACCGGATTGATATGCAGCTAAATTGATACGCGCTTAAGCTGAAGCGGCTTCCTGGCTCGGTTCTGCTGAGTTTGAACTCTGGCGAAGCGATGCGTCGGTGATCGACACGTCGCGAAGCGGCGGTTTGCGGAACGGCAGGACTTCGGCAACAGCGATGGGCGCGGAGACGCGGCGCTCGATTCTCCCGATCACTGGCCGTTGGCGCTCGCCGATGACCAGCGAGACAAAATTATTCTCGGCCAATAAACGATCGAGGAGTCGAACTTCCCACTGGCGCAATACCTGTTGCGGAAGCGAGAAAAAATTGCGGAACGTCCAGAGCAGATATGCGCGCTGCGCAAAATTAAGCTCTACGTAGCGAGGACCGATCGGCGTGTCGAGTTCGAGGACGCCTTCGGCGAGTTTTTCAATCCACATGTGCCGGGCCTACCCTGCAAAGGCTTGAGCAGCTTTGCTTTGGAGCGGGCATTATTGCACCAGCGGAGGGGCCATGGGAAGCAATCTTTTTGTTTTTAGTACAAATAATTTTCGCTAGGTGATTTCCGGGAGCAACGCGATGCGATCGATCGTCGCGGCGACGCCGATTCCCTTCCCATCGCCTTCTTCGACGCGCACGACGGACGCTTCACAGAGCGTCCAACCTCCGGGTCCAAGTCCGAGACCGGCGGGCAGCATGATAACGAGTTCGAGTTTCGCTCCGGCTTTCATTTGCGACTCGGAATAGAGAAAGATTCCCGACGAACTGAGGTCGCGGGTCAACGCGCTTTGTTCAGGACCATCCCCGCCCGGCGCGCGGACTTTGACCGGCACAGTTACCGGAGTACGGGGTTCGCGGCGGCGATCATCAGTTTGAGTCATGTGGTTGCTCTGGAGGTTCTTCGGTTCCCGATTCTGAAATCATCAGTGAAAATGCACCGAGCCTTGGGGTACCCCCCTCCCCCAGCCGGTATATTAGAATCATATACTTAGAGCATGAGCTACCTGCAAAATATTCAATAATAATGACTTATAGGCAAAATCTTCAAAACACTGGACTTATGATTGCTTTCTTTCGCTTTTACCCGCAAACTAATTAATAAGTCTTTTCGTTGGAGTACTTTACAAGAAAGCCTATATTTTAGAATACTTTACAACCGATCTCACGCCCGTTCCCACCATTCAGCTTTCATCCATTTCAACCAACGTTCTCGACTAGGTCAAGGTAAAACTGTGACCGCCATCTAGAGATTGCCGAAAAGGCCACAAGACATCATTTTAATCCGCGCCACCTGCCGAGTCAGAAGGAAAAAGCTCCTCTCGATGTTGCCGAAAGGAGCCCGGGGAAGAAACTCGTGCAGGATGTTCTAGAACGAGAAACGTACCGACAGTTGAATATCGCGCGGGCCGCCGCCACCGAGGAACGGGTTCTGGGCGCCGACGTCAGGAGTGGCGGCCAGCGGGAAGTAGTTGATGCCAGTACCCGTGGAAGAAATTCCGTTGTTATTCCACAGGACGTTGAAGCTCGGCAGTAGAGGGTTGGCGAAGTTCGGGTGATTCAGAATGTTGAAGAAATCGGCGCTGAGCTTCATGCTGACGCGTTCGGTGAGATGCGTGTCTTTGCCGAGAGAAAGGTCGAAGTTGCGATAGTGAGGGCCGTAGTAGCCGTTGCGGGGCGAGCTGCCGAAGTGAAAGTTACCGGAGCAGTTCCAGCCTCCCGCACCGTCGGAAGCGCCTGCACATGGAGCGGCAAAGGCATCGAGGTTGATGAACGTGGAAGGACTGCTGCCGTGGATGACCGGTTTGCTGACGACGTCTGGGCGCTCGTAGAATTCGCCGTTTTCGTTGTTAGTGTTGTAGCTGTTGTAGTCGAGAAGCGAAAAGGGCATGCCGGTAGCGAGTGATACGACGCCACTGACCTCCCAGCCGTTGGTAAGCATTTTCATCGACGACATTTCGGGGATTTTGTAGGCCCACAGCCAGCTGAAGCGTTGGCGGACGTCGAAGCCGGAGTTGCTACGCTCATTGCGCACGTTGAAGCTGTTGTCGGGCTGCGCCTGGAAGGGGGCATAGTCCTGTCCGTCACTGGCGGTATCGATGGAGTGGCTATAGGTGTAGTTGACGGTGGAGGTGAGACCCCGGAAGTTGCGGGTTTTCAGACTGACCTGAAGAGAGTTGTAGTTGGAGATGGCGGTGGACTGGAAGTCGAGCACGTAATAGTAGGGTAACCCGAGCGCGGTCAGAGGGCGGGTACCGGTGGCGGGATCCGCCTGGTTGAGGTCGGTGAAGCGAAACAGCTTGCGGCCGGCCGACCCTACGTAGGCGATGGAGAGCGCGGTCCGGTGGGTGAGATCCTGCTCGATATTCAGATTGTAATTCTGGACGTAGGGGGTACGCAGACGCTGATCGACGGTGAAGACATCTTCGGGACCGAAACCGCTGTAGATCGGCCCGGTGCAGGCGCTGCTGTTGGGCACAGGAATCGATCCGGTTGTGCCGCAAGCGACGGGCAGGAACGCGTTGGCGTCGAGAAAGCCATAAGAGATTGGTCTCGATCCGATGTCATTAAACAGCGGGCCTGCGTTCAGGGATGTGTAGGGGATCTGGCCAGCAAAGAAGTCTTGAGAGAAAGCATCGTAAGCGAAACCGTAGCCAGCGCGCACGACGGTCTTGCCCGTGCCGAAGACGTCGTAGGCAATACCGATGCGGGGCGAGAAGTTATTCCAGTCTTTCGGATAGAGACTGCTGGGACCGCCGTTGGTGCCGACCTGCACGAGAGCGAGCGCGGGATTGAGAATGCTGAACAGATCGTTCTTCTCGCCGATGACCCCGTAATAATCCCAGCGCAGGCCGTAATTCAAAGTGATTCGACGCGAAAGACGAAAAGAGTCTTGAAGATAGAGCCCGAAATTGTTCTGGTAGGTGTCGCGATGCGAGTTGCCTGCGGTCTGATAGGTAGAAAAAGCGCCGCTGTCGGGCTGCCCGGCGAGGAACTCTGGGAAAGAATCGAAGGTGAGTTTGCCACGATGATTCAAATCGAAGAACTGGTTGACCGAAGTGCGGCGGAATTCGAAGCCGAACTTCCAATTGTGCGAGCCCTGATTGAAGGAGAAGTTGTTGAGGTATTGCCAGTTGGTGTCGTAGCGCCCGCGCGGGTTCGATTTGTTGGCGCCGAGACCGGCGAGACCGCTGACACTGATGACAGGCAAGCCAAAATCTCGGGTGGTGAAATTGGCATTCGATGTATTGAGGCCGAGGCTGGCGGGATCAAGTTTGGAGTCCTGTGCGGAAAACTGCTCGGCAAAACGATTCCAGCCGCCGCGGAACTCGGCCAACAGGCGGGGCGAGATTACGTGGGTGTAAGAAAGAGAAACGACCTGCACGCGGGTGGGAACGACCGTATTGTAGCCGGGGAGGACGTTGCCGCCGACGATAGCCAATGGTGCACTTTGAGCGCTATCGCCGAAAAAGTAACGGCCAGTGAGAATGTCATCATTGCCGATATGCTGATCGATTTTCGCGATTAAGCTGTCGAGGCGGTTTGTGGACGGCGTGTTCACCAAAATGCTTTGCGACAAATCGGGATTGCTGCCGGTGGCGGGAAGAGTTCCCCAGGGATTGGTGTTGAGGATGTTTTGGATGATGGGGTTGATGCCACCGACTGGAATATTCGCGGCGATCTCGGCTTGCGACGGAATCGTGGCGGGCGCCGGGAAGGCAACGCGTTCGCGCTGTCCTTCATAGGCGACGAGGAAAAAAGTCTTGTCCTTAATAATCGGGCCGCCGAGTGATCCGCCGAACTGATTGTTGTGAAACGGATTTTGCGGGCCGCCGGCGCCAGGGCCGGAGCCGACGACAGGGTCGCAGTGATTGACCGAGCAGTTGAAATAGTTGCGAGCGTCGAGCGCGTTGTTGCGGAAGAATTCGAAGGCAGTGCCGTGCAGCGAGTTACTGCCGGATTTGGTCACGATATTTACGATGGAACCGGAGTTCCGTCCGTATTCGGCTTCGGTGTTGTTAAGGATGGCCATTTCCTGGATTGCATCAATGGGCAGGAGAGTCGCAGGAATACCGAAGACGCCGCCCTCGTTGATGGCGTTGTCATTGCGGAAGCCGTCGTTTTCGTCGGTGCCGTCGAGGAGGAAATTGTTGGAGCGTCCGCGATTGCCGTTGACGGAGAAGACGCCGAAGGAGCCGGGAGAATCGTTGACGGAACTGGGATCGGCATTCGCCCCGGGAATGGCGGTAAGCATCTTCATGTAGTCGCGGCCGTTGACGGGCAGGTCTTCGAACTGTTCGGCTTGGATGGTGCCGCCGAGAGTGTTGCTGCTGGTTTCGACGAGCGGAACGTCGGCTTGAACCTGGACGGTTTCATCCACGCGCCCTGGAGACAGCGTGAGATTGGCGCGTTGGGGACCTTCGACGGCGACCTGGATATTTGTGGCAAGTTGGGTCCGGAAGCCCTGTTTGACGGCGGTGACGGTGTAGGTGCCAAGCGGCAATTCGGTGAAGGCATAGTTGCCATCGGCGTCGGTGACGCTCTCGCGGATGAGGCCGGTGCCGGTATCGGTCGCGGTAACTTTTGCGCCGGGGACGGAGGCGCCGCTCGCGTCTGTGAGAGTCCCGACGATTCCACCGCGGAAACTCTGTCCGAGCGCGCCGGCGACCAACAGCAACACCACCACAAACATTCTTCGCAGATGCTTCGTCATCGGTTGTTCTCCTTGAGAGGTTCAGAAAGGCGCGCAATACCTGACGCCTGGAGCATACACAGTTCCTTTTGGGATCGCGGAATTATAAACGACGAGTTGGAAAAGAAAAGTGAGGAATGTCATTGAAAGACGTGATGGGGTGCATCGGTGTTCCGAACGAGCGCTTGAGGGATTGCGGTGTGACGATGCGAGGTATATGGAATCGCGGATCGGTGGGTACGGAAACTGGGAGCGTAACAGCGTTCAGGGATGAAGGTGAGTCTTAGAAGCTGAAAGCTACGCCGCCGCGGACGGAGCGGGCGGATTGGACTAGGTATACCGTGTGACCGTCTTGTCCCATGACTGGAACGTATCCTTGTGCGAGGAGGTTTCGGAGGTCCACGAGAATTTCCATGTGTCCGGCGAGGAAGTTGGCGGGGATGGGCTGGCGGATGCAGAGGTTCAAATAAGGATCGGCCTGGCCAGCCGACGTGTTGAATTGATCGACTGGAGTCAGCGTGCCGCTGCCGGTGTAACGATAGGAGGCGATCCAGCGCGTCTTCGACTTGGGCAAGGTTCCACTGAATTTTGCGGTCACGGCCTGGCGGCGCTGGGTGCGGATCGAATCGCGAGCGTCAAGAAGCTGGACATCAGAGTGCGGAAGATCGAGGACTCCGCCGTAGGAGTAATCGAGAGTCGCCGTCAGATCGGACATCAGCTTGCGCTGCAGCACCACTCGCATTCCCCGGGCCGAATAATCGTTGCCCTGATAGCTGAATGTGCCGGAGTAAATGTCGGGCAGCACTTCGCCGGATTCGGCGGTGGTTTCGCCAACTCCGGTCAGAACCGGATCGGCAAAGCTGTCGGCGTAGTACGCCACCTGAATGTTGTTCTTGCCGATGCGCTGCGAGATCGATACTTCCTGATGATGCGCGCGCTCGACCGCCGGGTTGAATGCGGTGATGCTCATGCGGGGAGCGGTTTCGCTCAGATCGGCCGAGGCGGAATCGAAGCGATCGTCACCGAGACGATTTTGCAGTCCTCGATTTGGGACGGCGCTCGCGTACTGATATTCGAGCACGGTGTCAGGCGTGATATGCAGATCGGCCGAACCGAAGGGCCTGAAGGCGTTCACACGGCCGAGGAACTGAATGGCCTGCAATTCGCTGCCGGCTGTCACTTCCAGCCTGTCGCCGATCACGACGCGATCGGAACTGGTCACGGACAGGGCTTGGAGCGTAGCGCCGGGCATGGTGTTCAGGTCTGGCGAATTCAGGCGCAGGGCGGTGATCGATATGGACGGCTCGAACATGCCGTTAAAGCGGCTGCTGTAGGCCGTGCGCAGAACGGCTTCAGGAACGCTCTGGCCGTCGGCTCCATATCCGATGTTGCCGTTGAAGCGAACCTTGCCACTCGATGGGAACGAACGCTCCACGGAAAAGCCCGCGCTCATGTCGGAAGGACTGCCGAAACCTTCCCCGGGCGATCCGGCCAGGAAAATGACGTTGCCTTTCAACTCGCGGTCGGCGGCCGACTCGCCACTCTGCGCTACGACGGTCGTGCCGTCCGGAAGAACGCGGAGAATGGGACGGTTGGCGACGGAGCGCAGAGTCCATTTCCAGTCGTCGTCATCGACGGGGGTCCGCGTGGGGACCAACTGGATGGCTTCGAACAACGTGGTCATGGTGATGTTGACGACCAGTTTTGCGCCGGCACGCAGGTCGATCTTTTCGCGCAGCGAAGGCAGGAACGAAGGCTCGCTTACCTTGACGCTATAGGTTCCGGGCAAGAGGCTGGCTACGGAGTAATATCCGCGATCGTCGGTGAAGACTTTCAGGGCTTGGGCCGCGGATCCAAGAATTTCAACGGCGGCGCCCATTTGCGGAGAACCGGTGCCGTCGCGAACGTATCCCGAGATCGCCCCTTTGACGGCAGAGGTCGTCTGACACCATGCCGGAAAGGCCATAGCCGAGACAAGAACGGCCGAGACACATCCTCTAGAAATGAGGAACCCGAGCTTTGGGAACATCCCGCCCCACCACCCCTGAGAAACCAGGCAGAAGATTCTACTCGTCCTTACTCCACGGCGAAGGTAGCCGTGGGGCCAACCGTCTGCTTGGAAAGGTTGTCGTTCACTTTGATTTCGATTTTATAGAGGCCCACCGGCAGGTTGGCTGCGGAGAGCGTCTTCTGCAGCGTGACCTGATCACCGACATTTCCCATCGTGTCGGTCGATTCCACGGTGTGAATCACGGCCTTATTATTTGCGTCGGTCACATTGTATTCGATCGTGGCCGAAGGTTTATGCGTCTTTTCGTCGACGCTGAGATTGTATACCTGCATCCAGAAATTGAGCTTCTGATTTTTCTTAAAGGCTATGGGCTTGCCGTCGGACGGGGCAACGCGGGGCCGCACTTTGGTCGTCCCGATGACGAAGTTGCCTGTGCCTACGTTCTTGGTCGCGACCGGTTCCATCTGGTCGGCGATGATCAGGGTCGAACTGCTTAACCGATCTTCGCTGAAGTCGGGAATCTGGATGGCGTGGCTCCAGTTGCCGGCGCGGTCTCCGTTGACGTCCTTCACTACGATGTCGAGACGGTAGCGATTCTGGCTGATGCGCAGAGGCAGAGCCTTCCAGTAGACCGAAGAGTTCTCGGCGGTCTTGGGCAGGAGTTCGACGGGCACATCGACCTGGACGGTGTCCTCAAAAGTCTGGACAATCTTGCCGGTCAGCGTCGTGACGCGGCCGAAGATGTTGACGGTGCCGCGTTCCACGCCGTCTTTGTTCTGGAAGGTGACGTCGCGGTTCTTGATCTGGATGGTCACCGGGACGAGGACGGTGTCGGAGGTGACCTTCACGAAGTCGGCGCGGACGTCAAAGGGCATCAGGTTAACGCTCAAGTGGTGGCTGACCACTTCTTCGAGGTCCTTGAACTTGACGGCCGGGGCGGCTTGGAGTTTGGCGAACTGCGACAGACGATCGAATTCCTTAGTTTGTAAATCGTTGTTGAAGGGCGAAGTTCCCAGTTGCTCGAGGCCGTTTCCGCCGGTGAAGCGGCTGGCCTTATTGGTCATGCCGAGCTGCTCGTATAAGGTCAGGCCGGCGTTCGGGGTGTATTTCAGGGCGTCTTTTTCCGAACGGTCGATCGTCATGTGGTAGTCGCCGCACATGCAGGTATCGACGAACTCGATGATGACTTCCTGACCAATGCCCTCGATGTACCGATAGCGCCATTGTTCGAAGGGGAACGTGGAGGTTTCGCCGCCACCCTCTTCCATTGGGCGCTCGTAGCTGCCACCGGAGGGATGGGACTCGACCTCGTCCGCAGGGCCGAAAACGATGTAGATCCGACCGCGGTCGCTTTTCCAGCCGGGAATTCCAGCGGCGTAATGTTCGTTCGCGTAGGCGATGCGGCGGTAGTGCTCTTCTTTGAACTCGTTCTCTTCGGTATCAGGCGTGGGATCGCGGCGTTGCCAGAAGGCTTCGATGAACTGGTCGCGCTCTTCGTCGTTCGAGAGCTGCATGAAGGCTTTCTGTTCTTCGTCGGTGATGATCCAGCGGACATCTTCGTCGAGCCATTTTCGGTAGGTTTTGCTCAACTCGATCTTGAGGGCCTTGGCGTTGGCTTTTCTCTGTTTATCGGGGACCGGGCGCTTCAGGGGGTCGACTTGGGAGGTGTCGGCGGCCTTGGAATCCTTGTCTTGTGCGAGGGTCGCTGCGGGTGCACCAAGGGCCATAACGCCGGTCAGTACGACGGCGGAACACCGGTCCAAAAAGCCGATCGGACGAAAACCACGATTTCGAAGACCTGCGGTAAACATAGAAGGGGCACTCCCGCGCGAGACGTCAGTCGCACAATTCTATTTGGTTGGATACATCTAGGCAAGCGGAAGTGGCCTGACAAAAAAAGATTTCCTGGACGGGAGTCAGGTTCTAATCCCTTAAGAATCCATTGCTTGCAAATGGGCGGCGGGAGGATTGGATCTGCCGCGAAGTGGTGCGGGCAAGCTATAATCAGTTTGGCTGGCGGATACCCGCCTTTCTGACATCATCAATCGAATAACAGCCAAGGGACAGCCGTTTTCGAGAGGTTCGGGAACTTTTCGGTCAGTTCGCGCGTAACTACTTCCATGCGAACGGGGCGCGCCGGGCCTGGTCTGATCTGAATTGCAGCGATACCTTGAAACGAAGCGATATCCATATTCAATGAAGACCTGGAAGAAAATTCTGATCGCGGTGGGCGCAGCTCTGGCGCTCATCATCATTGTTTCTGTCACCGTGTACCAGAGCCAGAAGAATCTGGTAACGGTGCAGACTGGGAAAGTCGCCAAGCAGAATCTTGCCGCGGTGGTGAGCGCGTCCGGTGAAGTGAAACCGAAAACTTACGTGAACATCGGGGCCAACGCTTTCGGCAAGATCATTAAGCTGCACGTCAAGGAAGGCGATCACGTAAAGAAGGGTCAGTTGCTGGCGCAGCTTGAGAACGTGCAATCTTCGGCTGACGTAAATGCCACGCGCGCGTCGGTGCAGTCGGCGGAGACTGACGCCGTTGCCGCGGATGCTGCGGTGAATACTTCGATCGCCTCCCTTAATCGCGCCAGATCAGACGCCGAGCATGCCAAGCTTGACTGGGAGCGCGCCCAGGGATTGTATAAGGCGCAGCTGATTGCCAAGCAAGATTACGACGTCAAGAAATCTGCGTGGGAGATGGCCGACGCCGGATTGGCGCAGGCCGAGGCCAACGTTGCGCAGGCCAAAGCGCAAAAAGATTCGATGGACAAGCACATCACGCAGAACGAGGCGACATTGACGCGCGTGTCCGACGTTCTGCAAAAGACCACTTACGAAGCGCCCTTCGATGGAGTGATCACGAATTTGCCCGTACGTGAGGGCGAGACGGTTGTGATCGGAATTCAGAATTCGCCCGGCAGCACTTTGATGACGCTGGCAGATATGTCCGTGATCACGTCCGAGGTCAAGGTAGACGAGACCGACATCGTCAACGTGCGCCTCGGGCAACCGGCGGACGTGACGATCGATGCGATTCCGCACAAAGTCTTCCACGGAGTGGTCAGCGAAATCGGGGATAACGCCATTGTGCGTTCGACCGGCGTGGCTACCTCGCAGGCGACGTCGACCAGCGAGGAAGCGAAGGATTTCAAGGTCGTCGTGACGCTTACGGACCCGCCACCGGATCTGCGCCCGGGGCTGTCTTCGACAGCGAAGATTACGACCGCAACTCGAAGCAACGCGCTCAGCATTCCGATCCAGGCGCTCACGGTGCGGACGCGGGCCGATCTTGTCCCGAAAGACAAAGATGGCGGCAAAGGCTCGGTGCAGGCTGCGAGCGCTCCGGCGGACGCATCGAAGCTCAAGGAAGAAGTGCAGGGCGTGTTCGTAATCCGGGGCAAGAAGGCTGAGTTCGAACCGGTGGAGACCGGGGTCAGCGGCACAACCGACATTGAAGTTCTCAGGGGTCTGCGGGAAGGTGACGAAGTAATCACGGGAAGCTACAAGGTTTTGCGTACCGTGAAACCGGGAACCAGCGTCAAAATAGATAATTCGGCTCCGAAGAAGGAAGACGAAAGCTAAGAAGCAAGGTGTCAGGTCTTAGGTGTCAGGTCTCAGGAAAACCGAGTTCTAAAGACTCGAGACCTAACCTCTAACAGGCTAAAACGTCCAACGTAGAACGGATATAGGAGCGTGCGTGCCAGAGCCCGATCCCGTTAAGGAGAGCAAGATGGCGACTGCCGAAGTATTGCCGATCGATCGACCCGCGAATTGGGCTGCCCCCAACTCCTACATGATTTCGACGGAAGACCTGTGGAAGACCTATGACATGGGGTCGGAACAGGTGCACGCGCTGCGCGGCATCAACCTGCGTATCCAAAGGAACGAATATGTCGCGATTATGGGACCTTCTGGGTCTGGCAAGTCGACGCTGATGAACTTGATCGGCTGCCTTGACTCGCCTTCGAAAGGACAATACTGGCTCAACGGACAACTGGTGAGCGAACTGGACGACGACGAATTGGCCCGTATCCGGAACAAGGAAATCGGCTTTGTTTTCCAGACCTTCAACCTGCTTGCCCGCGCCACTTCCCTGCACAATGTGGAACTGCCGCTGATTTACGCAGGCGTTGCCTCTGAAGAGCGCACCGAACGCGCCAAGGCGGCCCTTACCGCGGTCGGCATGGAATCGCGCATGAACCACAAGCCGAATGAACTCTCAGGCGGGCAGCGCCAACGCGTCGCTATCGCACGCGCGTTGGTCAATAAGCCGGCCATCATCCTGGCCGACGAACCGACTGGAAATCTCGACTCGCAAACCGGCAACGAGATTATGGCGTTATTCGATCGCCTGCACTCGGAAGGCAACACGATTGTTCTCGTGACCCACGAGCACGACATCGCCGAGTACGCGCACCGGATTATCTACATTAAGGACGGTGTCGTGGCGAAGGATGAAGTAAAAGAAGGACGCTAGCCGGTTCCGTCGCGGAGAATTTAGCTTTTATTTGCCCACAAGAAAATCGTGAGCCGCCTTTTGCGCATCCGCTAAATTTGGCGATGAATGAGCCACGTGGTCGAACAGTTCATTCGCCTCCGCAAATCGCCCCTGCAAACGCAAAGCCTGCACCAACAGCAAATACCCAACGTCGGTAGGTTGCACCGCCAGCGCATGCGAATACTGGCGAATCGCCTCCGGCAAATCACCATTTGCCTCGGCCAGTAATCCGAGGCCGGTCATGGCCCGGCCTGAGTCAGGCGCCGACTGCAACGCCATCGTGAAGTATTGCCTCGCTTTGGTCATGTCCCCGAGTGCGCGATAGTCAAATCCGAGATCGTTACAGGCGGCGACGCGCATGTTCACGTCGGTTGCCTTCAGCGCCACAACTTCGTAGCGTGCGATCGCAGCTGGCAGATTTCCGCGGGAATCCTCGTACGCACCCATATTGAGGTTGGCATCAAGTCCATTTGGATAGAGCGCAAGCGCGGTGCGGAAATGGTCGGCTGCTTCCTGACTGCGGCCCTGGCTGAAGAGCGCGTCTCCGAGATTGACCTCCGCGACATAGTTCTCTTGCGTGAACGCGAGTGTGTGACGCCAGAAGGTTTCGGGGTCGCGCCAGTAGCCGACCTGGCGATGGGTGAGAATTCCGAGCACCAGTAGACTGGAGGCGCCAGCCAAGGCAAGCCATCGGACAGAGATTTTATGGCTACCGGCCCAATCAGCGACCGCCCATGTAGACATCAGAAACAGGCCGATGAACGGAATATAGGCGTAACGATCGGCCATTGCCTGAGCGCCGACCTGCACCAATCCAATCATCGGCACCATGCTACCCAGGAACCAGAGCCATCCGACGACGAGGTACCGTTGATCGCGCGCGCGAAGCACCAAAGCTGTGAGAACTACGAGTAAGGCTGCGGCTGCGGCTAACTGCCACGCGGGATAGAGTTTCGAAGGGTGCGGATACATCCCGACCAGTTTTGACGGCCACAGCGCTTTGCCCAGATAGCGCACATAGGAGATCACCGCGGTCTCGAGGCGCAGGGAGAAACTGTATTCAGAGAACGTCCGCACGGCCAACCCGGCCTTCTGCGCTCTCATGGTGATCGCGGCGCTCGCAGCCGCGAGCAGGAGCAGCGGCAACTTTTCAGCGATCAGCCATGTCAACGGCCGCTTCGGGACGGTCGTTATTTCCGTTGCTTTCGCTGCTTGCGGCGTCAAGGTCTGAGACGCAATCTCGATCCGGTCCTCGGCCCGGTCTTCGATTCGATGCAGCGGCCAGTAGTCCCAGAGGATGAGAAGAAACGGAAATGTGATTACCTGCGGTTTCGACAGCAGCGCGAGGACAAACAGCCCGGCCACGGCTGAATAGCGACCGACCCCTGGCCGGCGGGCATACCAGCCGTAGGCGTAGAGGGCGAGCAAAAAGAACAACATGCTCAGAACGTTCTTGCGCTCGGCTGCCCAAGCGACCGATTCAACGTTGATGGGATGCAGTGCGAAGAGAGCGGCCACCATCAGGCTGCGCCAACGGGATCCAGTGGCGCTCTGGAGCAGCAAAAACAGAATGATGGCGCTCAAGGCGTGCAGCAGGACGCTCACATAATGATGGCCGGCAGGATTCAACCCGAATAGCTGGCAATCCAGCGCGTGGGAAATCCAGGTAAGCGGATGCCAGTTCGCTTTGGCATAAGTACCAAACGCCCACTTCACCGTCGACCACTTCAGGCCTGCTTTTACCTGAGGGTTGCTGGTGATGTATCCGTTGTCGTCATAGTTCAGAAAACTGTTGTGCGTGATTGGGTTGTAGGCTGCGAGAACCATCACGGCCAGCAGCAGGCACAACACGAGAGTGCGCTCGGCGGGCATACGAAACAGATCAGAGGATGCTGGAGCTTTCGATCCTTCCAATCGTTTCGTGACGGCGGCCGAGGGCGACGAGCTCATGGGTACTACAATTTTGAACCAACGATTAAGGATTAGCGAGAAGGAACGGCAGACATTTGGTTCCGATAGTCATTGGGCCGAACATGGCATCGCGGAGTGCCTGAAGGAGCACCGCATAAGACGCGAAGAAAACCCTGCGACGAGGCGAAGCAACAGCCGAGCGCGAGATCTGCCAGGGTTATTGCCGGGCCGTGGCCGGGGCGAGGATCTTTTGCAGATCGGGAGCGGCGTTCGGATCGGTGGTGCCGGCTACGAAGAAGTTGTGATCGTAGAGATTGCGATACATGCGGCCGGCGACTTCAGCGGCTTTCGGGCCGAAGGTGGGGCGTCCGCCTTGCAGGAAGACGACCGTGACGATGCGTCCGACGTCGGTGTTGGCGTAGGAGGCAAACCAGCCAAAGCGCGTGCCGGCATGAGAGCAGGTTCCGGTCTTGCCGAGGATCGATTCTTCGTTGAAGTTGAGGCGCACGCTGCGGGCGGTGCCATACTCGACCGCTCCGGCCATGCCGTCGGAGAGTTCCGGAATCACAGGTTCGATGTCGAGATGACGCTTGATGCGCGGTTGAAAGTTCGCGACTTCGTCGGCGCCGATCGGATGCTGGAGATAGTAGAGCGTGCCTCCGTTTGAGATCGCTGTGACCAGTGCGCCAAGTTGCAGCGGGGTCATCGAGATGCCTTCACCGAACGAGCACATTTTGCCGACGCCGCCGAGCTTCGGAGAAATTTCCTCTTCAGGATAAGACCCGAGCTGCTCTCCGGGAACGTGATAGCCGGCGAGTTCGCCGAGACCGAACTGGTGGGCGTAGTACTGCACTTTTTCGAATCCCAGTTTTCGGCCAACGGTTTCGAAGTAGGCGTTGTTCGAGTGCGCCAGGGCCGTGGTCAGATTCATACGGCTGCGACGCCCGAGCGAGACTTCGGTCTCTTTGTCGATCACGCCTTCGCTGAGTGCGGCCAGCGCGACCGATAATTTGATGGTCGAGCAGGGCTGCGCGCCGCTCGACAGAGCCAACTTCTGGTTGACCATGGCGAGGATGCGTCCGCTGGTCGGCTCAATCGCGACGACGGTGCCGTTCATGTTGCCGAGAGCGTCGATGGCAGCCTGGCGGACCACGGGATCTTCACCGGCAGTGACATCGCCTTCAGTGATATCCGAGGCAAAGGAACTAGTGTGGAAACGCTCGTAATAATGATGGTGTCGACGGGCAATGGAACCGCTGCCGGCCGTAGAGGTTGCAGCGTAGTGCGAGGCTGGGACGCGGCTGTGCGCGAGCGTCCGCATGCGCCTTTTGGCTCGCTGATTTTCGGTGACGGTGCGCGATTTCCGGTGCGGGGTGGTCGTGGAAGGACTCACACTCGCCGCCATGCCACTGGCTACGAGCGACAGCGTCAATCCCAGGAGAAATGCAACACGAAGAAAACAGGCCCTGAACTTCACTTCACCATCCCCGGATAACCGGCCAATTTAGTGTCTGGCTTGGTTGGAACTTGCCAATCCATCTATCGGCTTAGTGTTTGAGATGCAATAGTCTCGCCAAATTACCCACAAATGACGGGAATCGGTTGCAACTGTCCGATAGTAGGCGATTTACGTGGTTTCGCGCAATCGCAAAGTGGAGGTTGGGAGAGGTGGAATCTTCGACGATAACTCTATGAATAAGCGGCGGTTAATGGGGTTTCCGTGAAGGGAGCAACACTTTGGTAATCACCGCGTAGTGTTACCACGTGAACATGCCGGCGTTTTGCAATTGTTTGCGCACTGCGCGGACATGGGCTTCGCTTCAAATTTGTCACGGTGATTCAACTTTGTCACGGGATGCAACGGAGCGAGAGATTTTCTGTTATTTTTTGACGGCGGATTCGTCGTTGGTTGGAGGCGGGTTGCAGGTTGCAGTGGAGGTCATTCGCTTTGATTTTTCGAAACTCACTCGTCATTGTTTCTGTTTCTCTTGTCCTCGGTCTCGTTGTTCCTCTCGTTGCTCAAGCTGCGGCTCAATCTGCGCAACAGACGCTCGAAGCGCGACGCGCCGAACTCACTCGTCTGCTCGCCGACGAGTGGGAATACACACTGCGAACTTCTCCGGAACTGGCCACGCAGGTTGGCGACGATCGTTATAACGACCGGCTGAGCGATTTTTCGGACAAGGCAATTGCTGACGATATCGAACACACTCGCCAGGCGCTCGCGCGTTTTGAGGCAATCGACGTCACGGGATTTCCTGAGCAGGAAAGATTGAATCATGCGCTGATGGTGCGCAGTTTGCGCGAAGGGATTGACGGCGCGCAATTCAAAGATTGGGAAATGCCGGCGACCCAGTTTGGCGGCATTCATCTGGGATACGCCGGGCTCCCATTCGATTCGCCCTTTCGCAATCTGAAGGATTACGAAGACTATTTGGCGCGGCTGCACCAGCTCCCGGTCGTGCTCGATCAGGCGATGGGACACATGCGCGATGGATTGCGCGATCACCTCATGCCGCCGAAATATTTGCTGGAAAAGGTTTCGAGCCAGGCGCAGGGGATTGCCGACGACACTTTGGAGAAAAGTCCTTTCACGTCGCCGCTGAAAAAGTTTCCGGAGTCAATTGCCGACGCAGATCGCAAGCGGCTGACGACGGCCATCGAGGCTGCGGTCAAGAACGAGGTCGCGCCCGCGTACGCGAAGTTTGCGAAATTCGTTCGCGATGATTACGCGCCGCATGGACGGCTCGATCCCGGCGTCTGGGCCTTGCCAGATGGAGCGGCGCGCTATCGCTTCGCGGTCCGGCACCAGACGACGACTGACTTCAACCCTGACAAGATTCACGAGCTTGGCGTCAAGAGCGTTGCGGAGATTGAGACGCAGATGCTGGCGATCGCCAAGGCGCAGGGATTCAGCGACCTGAAATCGTTTAACGAACACATACGGCACGACCCGAAGCTCTTTGCCACGTCGGGCCAGCAGTTATTCGATCTTTATACTCACTATCGCGACCAGATGTATGGCAAGTTACCCGAGTTATTCGGGCGGTTGCCGAAAAACAAACTAGATGTTGTGCCGATGGAGTCTTACCGCGCCGCGTCCGCGCCGCCAGCCGACTACTCGATCGGTGCTGGAGATGGCTCACGGCCGGGGCGCATTAACGTGAATGAGTATGCTCCCGAGAAGCGGTCATTGCTGAATGTGGAAGCGATTGGGTACCACGAAGGGGTCCCGGGCCATCACCTGCAATTTTCGATTGCGCAGGAACTGACGGGGCTGCCGCCGTTCCGTAAGTTTAACCTCGATCTGAATGCTTTCACTGAGGGCTGGGCGTTCTACTCGGAGCGACTGGGGAAAGAAGTGGGGTTCTATCAGGATCCTTACAGCGAGTACGGCCGGCTGCAAAATGAAATGTGGCGCGCGGTGCGCTGGGTGGTCGATACCGGAGTGCATTCGCAGCACTGGACGCGGCAGCAGATGGTCGATTACTTCCATGAACATACAGCGATGGACGACGAGAACATCAATACCGAAGTCGATCGCTACATCGCGTGGCCGGCGCAAGCGCTGTCATACAAGATGGGACAGATGAAGATTCTGGAGTTGCGCGAGCGAGCCCAGCGGGAACTGGGGAAGAAGTTCGACATACGCGCGTTTCACGATGCAGTGCTCGATCAGGGGCCGCTGCCGCTCGACTTGCTGGAGGGGAAGATTGACGGGTGGATTAAAGAGCGGAAGTAAGGAGAGGAAGTAACGACTGCTCCCACGGCCATGCCAGCGACGTAGACGTAAACTAGAGCTGTGCAGTTACCACTTGAGATTCCGCCGCGATACCGGGTTTCCTTCACCTGGTTTCAGCTGATCGTCGTCTACATCTTCACAGAGTGCGCGCTCTGGGCTCCCACGTCGGCGGGCAGCCGACAATGGGGTTCGGTGGCTGCAATTGCAGTGCTTGTCTTTGTGCTTCTGGATCGGCCATCCTTACGACGACTCGGATTAGAGCTGCCCACGACTCTTGGGGCCAGCATCGTGGCGGTGGGTTTTGCAGCGGTAATGGTGCTCGTCTTTGGTGTGCGGTGGGCTGGAGGGGCGATTCCGGCGAATCCGACTTGGCCCAATTTGCACCTGGCTTGGGGATACTTTATTTGGGCGCTGATGCAGGAATTTGTTCTGCAATCGTTTTTCTTCACGCGCTGTGAGGAGTTGTTTGGGAGCGCGGCCGCGGTTTGGGTCGCGGCTACTTTGTTTGCAGTGGCACACCTGCCGAGTCCTCTTCTCACGACGTTCACTTTGATTGCCTCGTTGTTTTTTTGCGAGATGTTCCGGCGGTATCGGAGTATCTATCCGATTGCGATTGTTCACGGGGTTCTGGGACTGACGGTGGCGCTGACGATGCCAGATAGTTTGCTGCATCATATGCGAGTGGGGATTGGATATTTGCGGTATTAGCGGGCAGTCCCTCAGCGGCGAAAGCCGTGCCCTTTCAGAACGTGAAGTCTATTCGTAGCGATGCAGAACTATACCAACCTGGACGTCGCGGTGCTGGCGCTGGAACTCATTCCGGCGACTGTGTTTGGGCTTGCGGGGGAGCGGGCAGCGCGTGTGGCTGAGAACTGGCGGCGTGCCTTGCGAATTTTTCTTCCGGCACTCTGCGTGTTGCCTTACGTCGTGATTTCCTGTTCGCACCACATATTTTCCTGGAAGTGGTGTGCTCTGTATTTGACGCTTCCTGTGATCATCGCGTGGCTGCTTACAGCCGCGGCTGCGGCCGATCCGGAACAACTCGGCAACTGGCGCGACGCGATCATCCTGCTGGTGCTGGGGCTCGCTGTGGATTTGCGCTGGCTGGAAGGATTGTGGCCGAGTGGGCTCGCGGGGCTGGGGAAGCTCCTACTGGTGGACGCGGCACTTTATGGATTCGTGGTGGTCCGGCGGCTTCGTGGGTCCGGATTCGATTTTCACTTTCGCTGGAGCGATTGGAAGACGGGACTGCGCGAGTTAGCTTTCTTTGCTCCGCTGGTCATCGCGCTTGGGCTGGCTTTGGGATTTCTGCATCCTCATACCCACCCGCTGCGAGTGTCGTCGACAGGAACAGCGCTGGGTCTCTGGGTTTATATCTTTGTCTTTGTCGCCGTGCCCGAGGAACTCTTTTTTCGGGCGTGGGTTCAGAACCTGCTTGAAAATCGGCTGCGACCGTGGGCACAGGCCCGGTTCGGAGCAGAGGGCGCACCTCGCCTGGCGCGGATTGGCGCTCTGGTGATTGCCAGCGTTCTATTCGGTCTGTCGCACTTTAATAAACGGTCGACGCACTTCAACTGGCGGTACGTGATATTGGCAACGATCGCCGGAATTTTTTATGGGCGCGCGTGGCGGCAGGATCGGCGAGTGCCTGCTTCCGCGATTACGCACGCTAGCGTCGATGCGATCTGGTCGCTCTGGTTTTAGTGTCCTACCCGCCGCCCCCGCCCAGGTTGCCGTTGCCGCCTGAGTCCAAAACTTCCCGGACTTTGGCTACCAGTCCCGCCAAAGAGAAAGGCTTCGGCAGGAACCATAAGCCGTCATCCAGCACGCCGTGGTGGACGATCGCGTTGCTGGTGTATCCGGAGACATACAGGACCTTCGCCTGCGGCGAAATTTTGACAATCTGGTCGGCCAACTGGCGGCCATTCATTCCCGGCAAAACAACATCCGTGACGAGTAGATGAACATGGCGATTCTGCGCCCGACAGATGGTCAGCGCTTCATCGCCATTGGCTGCAACCATGACCTGATAGCCGCAATGTTCGAGGACCGAGGAGCTTAATTGGCGCAATTGCCAGTCATCCTCAACCAGCAAAACTGTCTCGTTGCCACGTTGCACGGCAGGCCGCTTGTCCGCGCCAAGTTTTTCCGCCGGCTGGTCGACACGTGGAAGATAAATCTTGAACGTCGTGCCACGATTCGGTTCGCTGTAAACCCAGATGTAACCGCCGCTCTGCTTGACAATGCCAAATACCGTCGACAGCCCCAGACCAGTACCTTTCCCAACTTCTTTGGTGGTATAGAAGGGTTCGAAAATACGGGACTGCATTTCGGGAGTCATGCCGACCCCGGTATCGCTGACGGCAAGCATGACGTAACGGCCGGATTCAACGGATGGGTGCTCACGGGCGTAATCGTCGTTCAGATCGGTATTTAAAGTTTCTAGGGTGAGCTTTCCACCGCTCGGCATGGCATCGCGGGCGTTGAGAGCCAGGTTCATGATGACCTGCTCGATCTGCCCGGGATCGGCCTTTACGGTGCCGAGGTCGCGCGCAGGAACTGTCAGCACTTCGATGTCTTCGCCGATAAGTCGGCGGAGCATGGAATCGAGGTTCAGCATGATGTCGTTGAGATCAATGGCGCGTGGAGAGAGCACCTGTTTCCGGCTATAGGCGAGTAACTGGCGGGTGATTCCGGCCGCGCGGTCCGCAGCCGATTTGATCTGGGAGGCACTGTTGGCCAGCGGGCTGCCGGCGGGGACGCCATCGGCCAGGATCTGGTTGTAGCCGATGATCACGGTGAGTAGATTGTTAAAGTCATGGGCGACGCCGCCCGCGAGGCGGCCAATGGCCTCCATTTTCTGAGATTGGCGAAGCTTTTCCTCTAAAGCGACGCGATCGGTAATCTCCTGAGCAAACGATGCGACGCCGAGCACGCTTCCGGTGTCGTCAACCAGCGGAGTGTTGTACCACTCGCAAGTGATGGTGCGGCCGTTCTTAGTGAGGTTGTCGTTCGTGCTTCTCGCTCCACCAGTTTGATGGCTCAGCCCCTGCAAGATCTGGTCCACGTGCGCGCGGGCCGATTGCGGAACGATGAAGTTCGCGTGCTGTCCCATCGCTTCCGCTCGCGTGTATCCGAAGACGCGCTCGGCGGAGGGGTTCCAGGCGACCACACGAAAATCGGTATCGAATTCGATCACTGCCAACGGAGTGTGTTCGAGGTGAATGCGCAGCCTCTGCTGCGATTGGCGGATTTCCTCATCCGCCCGTTTGCGGTCGGTGATGTCGCGCGAGATCGCGAGCAGGCCGACGATCTGCCCATGCGCGTCGCGGTACGGCCCTTTCGTGGAAAGACAGATCAAACCATCGCCGTCGAACCTGGTCTCTTCATACGTCTGAGCCACGCCCGACTCCACAACTCTTTTGTCGCGCTCCATTATCTGGCGGCCGGTTTCGGGACCAAAAAGTTCGACGTCGGTCTTCCCGATAATTTCTTCCACGCTGCGGCCGAGCTGACGGGCGCCGGCATGATTCATCATGAGATAGCGGCCCTGAAGATCTTTGACGCAGATGGAGTCGGTGGTGCCCTCAGTGATGCCTTGCAGCAATGAGAGATTTTTCTGGAGCTCGCGCGAACTGACGAGCAGTTGATTCTGCACGAGGAACAAGCGTCCGCTAGCGGCCGCAAACGAGATGAGCACCAGCAGGACGGACCACACGAACTGTTCCTGGGCAATCCGCAGAACGAGCGCAAATACGATCGCCGGAATCAGTAATGGAGAAAACTGGGAGAGAAGTTCGCCTTTACGGGAACGCGAATCGACGTGATCCAACGGCTCTTCGGGGCCGGTCCAGGTAGCGGCGACGATGGCAAGGACACAGTAGGTAATGGTCCATAGCAGGTCCGGCCACGTCCCTTGTTGATATTTGGGAGCCGACATGGCGACGAGCGTCATGTTCGTTGTAATCGCAAAAAGAAAGAAGAAGACCGAGAGCCTAAGAAACAAGCGGCGAGACGTGCGGAAGGGGGTGGACAAACCGCGGACGAGGAAGCTCACCGCTAGAAGACCAAAAAACAAGATGCCCGCCACGACTTCGCGGTGGTGCATGGCGTGCGTCGATTCCTGCCACCGGGAGGGCACATAGACAACTGCCAATTCGACGGCCAGCACCAGAGTGCAGACCTGCACAAAATCGCAAGTGCGAAGCCAGCGGAATCCGCTATTGGGATCCCGTGGACTCAAGAAAAGACTCATCATCGCCGGGACAGCCCAGAAAAAAGTCAGCACGTCGCTGGGCCAAAAAACGGCGAGAGAAGAATGCGAGTAATCGTAGTAATAGATAAAGAAAAGCTGGGAGATGAAAGCCAGGGAAATGGAGAGAAAAATCAGCCGCCAAACACGCCTGCCGAAAGCGCCGGATCGTCGGGAAGCAGACCAACAAGCCAGAACGGCCAGCAGAGCGGCCGCGGCCCCGAACCAGTCTCCCCATACGGAAGCGGTGTTAGTCCCGGAGCGGAGAAACAGAAGGACCGTGTGTCCCAGGATGAGAAGTGCCGCCGCCGCTAGCGCAGACGCGCGATACTTTAACATCGCCGGGACGGGACCTCCGCGTCTGGCTTCGAACCAAACGCTATTGCACCGATCGTATTGCGTTTGGAGTATACAACAACCTTAGAGGCATTTTGCTTGGTGTTACTCTACTGCGCTGGCCCTGCGCCGCCCTGCAGAATGGGTCGGGTGTCTTGGTCTGGACGGCCATATCCAGCCATATTCAGCAATAGAACGACGCTCAGCATCAGGAGGAACCATATCTGATGAGGCATGACGATGGCGGTCCAGTACCACGAGTGCGTAATTGAGGGGGAAATTGGGTGCTGAAGTTGGAGTTGCTCCAACATCGTCCCGCCAGGGATAAGGAAGGGCAGCATCAGAAAAAACGCGGCGCGAGCCAGCCGGTTTCGGGGGAACTCCCGGAGGCTCCAGCAGATTGGGATGATCAGCAAGAATGCATCGTAGAGCCGGTGATAGACAGGAAACAAACTTAGGACGGCGAGTGTACCCATCGCCAGCAGAACGTCGTTTGATACAGACTTGCTCCGTAGCAGGAGCACTACCCAAATGCCAAACAGGATGGCGGAGAGGCCAAACGCGAGCAGATTCGCAGCGCCTGCGTTGTGGACGATGGCATACACGAGCACTTGCAGATTGATCAGTCCGAAGCGAATCGGATTTCGTTCGGTGAAATCGCTGAGGATGCCGGTGGCCAGTAGAACTCGGTTGTCAGTGCGATAGTTTTCGAGCCACGGTGTGCCGCTTGCCGCCAGCCGCGCGATCGCCAGTAGTCCGGCGGCCGCGACAACGGCGGCTGCCGTGACTACAAGACGCCAATTGCGTCGCAGCAGGTAGTAAGCGAAGAATGGCAATCCGATCTGCGGCTTCAGGCAGATTGCAATTCCAAATAAGATTCCGGCGACGATGGCGCGTCCGGGTTCGCGTTCGTTAAGCACGAGGGCAATTACGCAAAGCGCGACCGTGCTAATGACGATGCTGCCAGCGGCGAGGCCAGTGTGGAGCGGCGCTAATGCCAGAGCGAAGGCCACGAACACGTATGCGCGCCAGTCTTCGGATTCGAACCCAACAAGGGAGTCGAACCCGATAGGGGAGTCGAACCCCACAAGCGAAAGCAGAGACCAGATCGCGCCCAGCACGAGTCCCATCGTAATGATCAACCATGCCATGTAGGCAACAGGCCAAGGCAAGATTGCCAGCGGAGCCAGCAGGAACAGGCAGGTAAGCGGGTAGGCGGTGGGAATGCCGCGCTTCATGATCAACGTGCCATCCGCCATATCCTTGGCCACGAAGTCAGGCCGCCGCGCACCTTGGGTCGGCCAGAGCTGAACCAGGACTTGCGGGCTGTAGGGATCCATTCCTTTTACCAGCGCTCGCGACTGGATATAAGGCGAAATGAAATCGTTGAAATCGTTGGCGCGAAGAAAACGGACGGGGCCACGAACGACGAATTCCGACGCGGACAGCAAGACCAGCAAAATCAGAAGGGATTTTGAACTTGTGGATAGACGAGTCATGAGAGACGAGTCATGGTAGACGAGTCATCGAGCCGATTTTATCTTAGGCACTTGAGGAAGCCGTGGCGCTAGAGCATAGTAAAGCTGCACTGTGACGATCACCGCAATGCTCCAACGGGTGCTGATGATACAGAGCGCCGCGCCGAAAGCATACAACGCCTGCCCAATCACGATGCGGCGGCAGACGGCGGCCGGAACTTCGGGCGGGATGTCGTCTTTGACAAGGCCAGAGCGCGTCGCGCATCCCCAGCTGAGATAGAGCATGGCGCCGAGGAAAACGATGTTGAGCCAGTACGCGATGAGCGCGAGCCGGAAGCCCGTGTACTCAGCCAGCAGCGCGGTTGAAAAAGGAGTGATCGTCACGAAAAACAGAAACGCGAGATGGATCCATGTGAGGCGGATGTTGGAGCGATCGAGATGATTGAGTTGTGCCTGCTGTCCGTTCCAGAAGATCCCCAGGGTCAAGAAACTCATCATGTACATCAGGAGCCTTGGCGCTAGCGCTGTGAGGCCGCGCCAGAGTTCGCTCTCGTTGTGCACGGCCTCCAGGGCCGGAACGCGAAGATCGAGTACGAGCAGGGTCATCGCGAAGGCGAAGATGCCGTCGCTGAGCGCCGCCAGGCGCTCGACGCTTTGGCCCGCAATCCGGTTGTAGCCAGTCGCCATGAATTTCGCCGTGCGCCATTCTCAGCCGGTCGGCAACGATGGCTTACATAATTTCGCTGCGCTTCCGCAGAAAAGCCGGGACGTCGAGGTCTTCCTCATAACTCGGCGCGCCCGAACGCATGGCATCGAGTGAAATGACATCGGCTGAATGGGAGGCCGCAGCCGACGTCGAAACCGATTCCTGAAATGCGACGGGAGCCGACTCAGGGATGAAAGCCGTCTCTGGCTCAAAGACCGGTTCGGGTTGAACCTGTGGCCGCGGTTCGTCGAAATCGTCGAGCGAAAATTCACGCGACACGTGGTGAGTCCTTTCGCGCGAGATGATCACCGGGTCGTAATTTTCATGCTGCCGCGCGCGGCGCATGTCCGCTTCGCGGAAACCGGTCGCGATCACCGTGACCTTGACGGTGTCTTTCATTTTCTCGTCAAGAACCGCGCCGAAGATGATATTGGCGTCTTCGTGGGCTGCGCCTTGAATGATGGTGCACGCCTGCTGCACTTCGGCGAGCTTCAGGGAATTCGACCCCGTGATGTTGATCAGAATGCCGCGGGCGCCGTCGATCGCGCCGGCTTCAAGCAGTGGAGAGGCGATGGCGCGCCGCGCGGCTTCGACCGTGCGATGATCGCCAGACGCTGTCGCCGTGCCCATCACGGCGTAGCCCATGCCGGCCATGATCGCCTTCACATCGGCGAAGTCGCGGTTGATGATGCCGGGGATGGTGATGATGTCGGAAATTCCCTGCACTCCCTGCCTGAGAATGTCGTCGGCAATCCGGAACGATTCGAAGAAGCCGGCGTTTTCGGCGACCGCCAGCAGCTTTTCGTTGGGGATGACGATGGTGGTGTCGACCGACTCCATGAGTTCGGCGATGCCGCGCTCCGCCTGCTGCATGCGGCGTTTGCCTTCGAAGGCAAAGGGCTTGGTGACGACAGCGACGGTGAGCGCGCCCATTTCACTGGCGAGCGAGGCGATGATCGGAGCAGCGCCCGTGCCCGTGCCTCCGCCGAGTCCGGCGGTGACAAAAATCATGTCGGCGCCTTCGAGCACTTCAATGATCTTGTCGGAATCTTCGAGCGCGGCTTTGCGTCCGATCTCCGGATTCGCGCCCGCTCCGAGGCCATTCGTCAGCTTCACGCCGAGTTGAATCTTGGTCGCAGCGCGCGACATTCGCAACGCCTGCAGGTCGGTGTTGGCGACGATGAACTCGATGTGTTCCATGCCCGAGTCAATCATGCGATTGACAGCGTTATTGCCACCGCCGCCGACACCGATGACCTTGATGCGAGCGTCGTTGCGAGCTTCTTCGTTAAAGCAGATGCGGAGTCCTTTGTCTTCCATGATTCACCTCGTGGTGCAGTTCTCAGTTCTCAGTTGCCAGTTCTCAGAAAAAACAAAATCCTATGCGCCTTTTCTTGCGAAAAGGGCCTTCATGCGCGACCCGAAACCCGGTTCCTGCAAACCCCTCGCCAACCGCGCGCGATGGCCGTAATAGGCCATGCCAAGCACCGTTGCGAATTCGGGCTCGGCCAGGCTTGACGGCATTTTTGCCATTGGGGCAGGCCACGCGAGGCGCGCTGCTTTTCGCAACACCGATTCCGCGACGTCCAGGATTCCGGGAAGTCGTGACGCTCCGCCGCTCAGCACGAATCCGGCGATGCAGTGTTCGAGAACTCCGGCGTGACGCAGGTTGTCGCGCAGCAGTTCGAAGAGTTCGCGAGCGCGAGGCTCGAGAATCTCTCCCGCCAGCCGTTGCGACATCATGCGCGACGGACGGTCTCCGACCGACGGCACCTCGACTTCGTTGCCTTCGGGGATCAATGTGGGCACGGCGTTACCAAAATTCTTTTTCAGGGTTTCGGCAGCCGCGAGACCGGTGCACATTCCTACCGACAAATCACTTGTGAAGTGGTCGCCACCGATCGGAATCACCGCCGTGTGCGCGACCGCTCCCTGCTGAAAAACGATCAAGTCGCACGAACCCGCGCCGAGATCGACGAGGCAGATTCCAAGCTCACGTTCATCCGACCGCAGCACCGAATCGGCGCAGGCGAGCGGCTCGAAGATCGTGTCATCGACATGAACTCCAGCCCTATTGACGGCGGTTACCAGATTCTGCGTCGCGTTTGAAGCCGCGGTGACGATATGGACGCGGACTTCGAGCCGCGTTGCCATCATGCCTGTCGGATCCTGAACCCCCGGCTGATCGTCGAGAATAAATTCCTGCGGGAGCAAATGCAGAATCTCGCGATCGCCGGGTAAGGGCACGGTGCGCGCCTTGTCCACGGCCTGGCGGATTTCTTCGCGGCCGATTTCTCTCGCCCGAGCGCCAAAGCTAATTCCACCGTGACTGTTCATGCCGCGAATATGAGCCCCGGCAATGCCGATCAGCGCGTGCTCGATGGCGACACCAGCGACATCCTCGGCTTGCTCCACCGCTTTTTGAATGCAGCCGACTGCTTTGTCGAGTTCGGTGATGACACCCTTGCGCAGACCGCGCGATTCGCTGATACCGTGGCCACGATAGCGCAGTCCGTTGTCGCTTACTTCGGCCACTAACACGGCAGTCTTGGCGCTGCCTACGTCAATTGCAGTTACGAAATTTGGATCCTGAGTCGGCATATAAATTGGGTATCAATTCGCTTATAAATTTAAAGACTGCTAGTTCTGCGGAGCCTCCTTTGGAATCGAAGGACTCGGTTTCTTGTTTCCGGAACCTGCTACGGGCGTTGGCGTCGACGCCGCCGACACCACTGGTGCTGGCGCGTGCAGCCGCGCATTCTTCGAAGTCGGCGGCGGCGTGGCCTTTACCGGCGTCTTGATCGCGGCTTGCGTCACCGGCGACTGCTTCGGCGGAGTTGATTTAGATTGCGTTAATTTAGCTTGCGCTGATTTAGTTGGAACTGCCTTAGTATGCGTTGCCTTCGCCTGGGTTTTTACCGGCGCTGGCTTGGTTGTAGCTGGCTTGGCGGCCGCTTGATGCGCTGCGTGAGATTCGGCTTTAGGCGCGGACTTGGAGGCGGCTTTCGCTTTTGCCTTGGCGTCCTTTTTCGCAGGAGTCGCCGCCGGCGGATGCGTCACATACTTCTCGTAGTTCACGATGGCCGCGGTCTTCACTCCGGCAGCCATGGCCGCTTTCGCAGCCGCTTGCGTCAAAGCAGGCTGCCGCGGCATTCCGTCGAGGTCGGGGTTGACGATGATTTGTCCGTCATAGCGCAAGTCGACCGACTCGAGTTTATCGAACTGCTGCCGCCATTGCTGCACGTGAGTCACGTACGTCTTGTAGCGTTGCAGATAATTTCCCGAGCCCAGATGCACGAGCACGTCGCCGTTCGCGTCTGCCGCGAGCACCTTCACGTCTTCGGTGTCGCTGATATCGACTTCACTCAATTCCTGCGAATAGCGCGCGCCGCTGGAGTCAAGATCGCGGACCAGCGCGTTGTAACTACCCATACGCGCCGCGCGGGTGGAGAGGGGCTCGCCAGCATTCATGCCAGCGATGACCGGGAAAGAATATTTGCGTTTCCCGCCCGGAGCGAGTTCCATCAATGTTCCGCCCGCATCGATGAGAGAGACGTGCGAACCGATCCGGGCGAAGGCCACCGGCGTTCTCTCGTGAATCTGAATGCGCAGACGGTTGGGAACGAAGCGCATCACGCTCGCCGATTCGACCCATGGAATTTGCTCCAGTTGCTGTTTGCGCTGGGCGAGCGGGACGAAGAAAATGTTGCGGCCGATATCGCCGCCCATGACTTCCATGATCTGCGCGTGCGCTACGTGTTCGGCGCCGGCCACTTCAATCTGATCGCTCGAATCGATGCGGAAGCGCCAGGAGTGCTCGCCATAGGCGTAGAGTCCGGCGCCCGCGGCTCCGAGGAGCGCAAGAACGATGAGCGCAAGCGCGACCCACTTCAGATGATAGGCAGCTTTTGGAGGGATGGTCCCGCGGCGGACTGAGACACGCTTTTGTCCGCGCAGGAATGGGGATTCCTGCTCCGCTTCGAGGTCGACGAGACGTGCGTCGTCAAAGGACTCGCGCCCAGTCGATCCACGTTCGCGAGCATAGCGCTCGGAAGCGTCGTGTTCGTCGACGCCAGGCAGCGGATACAACTCTTCCTGGACGGCGGTAGAACTGGATTTCCGCGCCACTCTTTAAATTCAGTTGTCGACAGAAAACCGCTGAGCAAAATTACTATAACGGGTTTTCGAGAATTGAGACAGTGCCAAGTTGGTTCAAACGCGAGCGTGATGAGAAGTTTTTCCGAGACGACCGATCTCACTCTACCTCATTGCTCAACATCGGCTACTCAACAGACGGCAAATTGTCGGCGAGATCGGACGCATCACTATCATTGACAACGATCCGTGTCTTTGTCCTGGGGCAGATCATGCTCGGGTAGGTCATGGTGATACGGCCGTCAGCGGAGCGCACCATCCGAAATTGTGACCGAGCACTGTCGCGTATCCGCTGGATCTCGGCGCGGCGTATGTCGATCTGCGCACGCATCGCGTCTCTTTGCGCCACAATCTGATCCCGAACCTGCACCTGGACTTGCTCACGAACTCGCTCGGCCTCGTCCTGGGCCTGCTCGCGAAGGACCTCGGCCTGCTCTTTGTGAGAATCCGCGTCAAACTCCGCGTTGCGCGCTGAGGCCAGCAAGTCGTCCGAGGGGCGTGCTTCGCGGCCCACCAGCTGCAGAGCCGCCGTCAGGGTGCGCTCGGCATGGGTCGAAGCCCTGCACAATGCAACCTCGGCACGGTCGGCTACCTGATGGAGAGTCACAAACTTTCCCTGGCGGTATTGGCTATTCAGACCCAGCACCAGAACTCCCAGGGCGATCCAATATGTGGCTTTGTTCGTGTCCATAAACGTGGTCCTCACGGTATGGACGTTGGACGAGTGGACCGGAAAAAGGTCAACACAACAGTCGGTGGAAAAACCGAGCGGCCATTTTCCGGCTCACGACCGACTATCGACCAACGACCAGCGAAGGTTTCTTCAGCTTTTCCAACTCTTCTAAGACCATCGGCCCTAGTTGCGAGACGCTGCCAGCACCCAGAGTCAGCACCATGTCGCCGGGTTGCGCGGCCGCGGCGACGGCGGCAACGGCTTCGGGAAAAGACGGAGCGTAGGCAACATCTTTCTTCCCTGTTCCCGCGCCCGCCCCCGCGATCCGTTCGGTTAGCGCCTGGGCCGTGACGCCTTCGATCGGCTTTTCGCTTGCCGGATAGATATCGAGCACGCTCACCGTGTCGGCGTCGACGAACGCGGTCGCGAATTCATCCATCAGGTCGCGAGTACGCGTGAAGCGGTGCGGCTGGAAAATGACATGCACACGGCGAAATCCGGACTGGCGGGCGGCGGCCAGCGTCGCTCGAATCTCCGTTGGATGGTGTCCGTAGTCGTCGATCACGCTGACGCCGGCGGCCTTGCCCTTGAGCTGGAATCTCCGATCGACGCCGCGAAAACTGTCGAGGCCGGAACGAATTTGCTCAGGCGGGATGTCGAGCGCAACGCCGACGGCAATCGCGGCCGTGGCGTTCAGCATATTGTGCACACCTGGGACGTGGAGTGTGAACTCACCGAGGTCTTTCTCCTTATCCTTGTATTTCACTTGAAAGCGAGCCAGCGGGGCTTGTTCGCCGACGGCTGACGGCGGCGCGACCGAAGCAGATCCCACGCGGATCAGGAAATCCGAGCCAGGACTGGTGCCGTAGGTCATCACCCGGCGGTGGACACGCGGGAGCAAACGCTGGAGCGCGGGGTCGTCGTTGCAGCCGACGACAAGGCCATAGAATGGCACGCGCTCCATGAACTCTAGGAACGTCCGGCGAACGTCGCGCATGTCGCGATAACAATCCATGTGCTCGCGGTCGATATTGGTGACGACGGAGAGAATCGGCGAAAGTTTGAGGAAGGAACGGTCGCTCTCGTCCGCCTCCGCAACTAGATATTGCGACTTGCCGAGCCGGGCGTTCGAACCAAGGGCACCGACGCGGCCACCGACGACGACGGTTGGATCGAGACCTCCCGCAGCCAGGACGGCCGCGACCATGGAAGTGGTCGTCGTTTTGCCGTGCATTCCCGCGATTGCGATCCCGTATTTCAAACGCATCAGTTCAGCCAGCATCTCCGCGCGCTGAATTACCGGGATGTGGCGGCGCCTGGCTTCGGCGACTTCAGGGTTATCGAGCGCGATGGCAGAACTGGTGACCACGACGTCCGCACCCGCGACTCCGTTATACGAGACGATGTTTGAGGCGGCGTGGCCTTCGAAGATTGCAGCACCCAGGCTGCCGAGACGCTCGGTCACTGGCGACTTCTTCAGATCGGAGCCGGAGATCTTGTAGCCAAGATTCAGCAGGACCTCGGCGATGCCACTCATGCCGATGCCGCCGATGCCTACGAAATGGATGCGCTGAATTTTGGCAAACATATCTTGCTGACAAGAGATCGCTATTACGCATGGTGATGATAGAACATTTCACCGCGGGAACCAGGCCAGAAACGACAAAGTCAGCCGTTCGCGAGCTTTGCGACCATCTCGGCAATTTCTTCGACCGCCTGCGGATGCGCCAACGAGCGCGCCGCCGCGGACATTGTCCGTAGTCGGGGAGGATCTGCCATCAGCGCCACAATCGTGTCGACGAGGTAAGCGGCGTCAAGATTGCTTTCTTCGACTACGACGGCGGCGCCGGCGCGCTCCAGGGCACGGGCATTCACGTTCTGATGATCGTCGGCGGCGGCGGGGAATGGGACGAAAATCGCAGGTTTCCCGGCGGCGGTGATCTCACCCACGGTGCTTGCACCCGAACGGCAAACCAACAAATCGGCGCGCGCGAAGGTCGCCGGCATGTCGTCGATAAATTTATGCACTTCGCTTGAGATGCCCGACTGGCGATAGGCGGCCAGCACCTGTTCGTAGTCCCGCTGACCGGTCTGATGAATGACGTGGATCCCCGGAATTTTGGCGAGAAGACCACGAAGCGATTCGGGCGTTGTCATCGCCTGATTGATGGCGCGCGCGCCCTGGCTGCCTCCGAAGACGAGTAACGTTGGGACGCCGCCAGTTTTCGGAGCAATCGAAAAAAAAGCTGCTCGCACTGGCACTCCGGTCACGCGGCAATGCGGAAAATATTGGCAGGTCTCTTCGAAGTGCACCGCGGCTGCGGAAACCCACCGCGCAATCATGCGATTGGCAAATCCTGGCACGACGTTGGGTTCAAAGGCCAGCGTAGGCAGACGACGGCGAATGGCCGCCAGCATCGCCGGTCCCGAGGCGTAGCCTCCGACGCCAATCACAACTTCGGGATCGAACTCGGAGAGCATCCGCGAAGAGGCGGCGATTGCGCGCGGCAAGTCGAACATGGTCTTGGCCCGCGTCATCAGGCTGACATTTTTCAACGCGCCGACCTGGATCAATTCCAGCGGGTACCCGGCCTGCGGCACGAGACGCGTTTCGATGCCTCGCGCTGTCCCGATGAACATGACTTCGGCGTTGAATTGGTTCTTAAGTTGTTGGGCGATAGCGAGGGCTGGGATTACGTGTCCGCCGGTACCGCCGCCTGCGATGACGATGCGCATGAGGTTCGTATCAGGATATCGCTTAATGCGACCTGCAACTCATTTTGCCATCATCATTCCGCCGTCATCATTCTGTCATCCTGGCGTACTTTGCCTTGGCGTCCTGCAGAGTGTTGAGCACAGATTCCTTTTCCGCGTCGGTGTTCCACGAGGTATTACTTCGAGCAGCGGTAATCAACCGGTTAACCCACGCGGCAAAATACGCGGCGTCTGTTGCACTGCGAACTAGCGCCCCGGCCACCGTCACATAGACAGGGCTGGTCGTAGCATAAGGATACAAGTCGAGGATCGGATACTCCGCCTTATCGCTGAAAGCGCGGAGAACGCACCAGCCGCTCCCGTCGACCGGGATCGTGCCGTCCACTTTCGCGGACTTGCGATCTGCTTTCATGTCGAGTTCGCGCGCCATTTTGCCGTTACAGACGATCTGAAGATGATCCAGGGGAACAATCGAAGACATCTCCGCTGAGAATTTCAACTCCTGTTTCTTTTCCGACACATTTTTATCCAGCTGCACTTCTCCGCCGACACCTTGCCCGCCCAGCGAGAAATGCAGCAGAGGACCGTTCGTCGCGAACGTACGTCCGGCTTTGATCGATGCCAGCCACGGTTCGATTTTCAGCGGCCCCGGTTTCACCTCGGCATAGACGCGGTTTAGGCCAGCTGGGCCACGCAACGACGCGTAGTTGCCCATGAAGTCCGTGCCTGCGGCCGTCGGCAAGCGGAAACCACAGTTCAGAAGCTTGTACCAAACCTCGGCCGTTGCTTTGTGATCGGCAAAGCCAACCACCTCGATGTAGTCGACCTTGCCAAGCGCCACATCTGCCGGTAATTCAGCGGTGAGAGATTCGTCTTTCGCAGGGTCGGGGACAGTGTCGAAAGGGTGGACATAACCTACCAACGCACCCTGTGCATGGGCCAAATCGGCGACATTGGCATTTGCCGGATAAAGGCTTGCCGCCGCTGTGTTGGGGTAACTCGCATAACCTGGAAGAATGAAGTTATGAGTCAGATTGAGTAATCCGAGATGTCCCCAATAACTCGTGTGGAACTCCTGGCCGTGCAGCAAGAGATGGTTCAGAGTTGAGGCTTTATCGAGCTGCGGCGAAAAATACGGCATGTCGGGAATGCGCTGCTCTTTGTTGACGACGAGATCTTCGACGATGGACAAATTCTCGGCATCCGCTTGCTCGACTAAATGAGCCGGCGTATTCCGGTACGTTCCGGCATAGTTCATATGCGCATGGACGTCGCCGCTGATCCACTCGGCCGGTTCGTACGGGATTTTTGGGCTGAGCTTCACGCTAAGACTGGCGGTGCTGCCGGCTTTTACTTCGACGTCGCGCTGTTCGAATCCGAACTCGAAGCCGTGCATTACATCTACGTGAACCGTTCCCGCCGGCACGGTTAATTCTGAAGCCCCATTTGTATCGAAATAATGGGCTTCGAATGAGCGTTCCGAACGCGTGAAGCTGTCGTCGGCGTACATCCATGCGTCGTCGGGAGCATAGGCGCGCCCATCCGCGCCGGTGATGAAAACCCTTGCTGCTACCGGCCTTCCGGTCTGGTCGACGATACGCAGTGACAACTTGCCCATTGGGGCGATGTATCTCCGTTCCCTGGCGACGACTTCGGTCTGGTCTCCGCCGGGAATTGTCTGGACCCATAACGACGTGTTGCCGTTTCGATTCGAAATGAAGGCGATCTTCGATCCATCGGGCGACCAGCGCGGATTCACGTTATCGAAAGCGCCATAGGAAATCGGGAACGCGTCTCCACCGGCTGCGGGCATGAGCCACAGCTGATGCCAGCTCTGGCCGAGATACGACGCATAGGCCATGCGCTTGCCGTCCGGAGAAAAATCGGGGCGCGCCTTCCAGTTCGTTTCTTCGTAATGAATCTCTTGCGCCTCGGCTCCGGGTTCCGATTTGATGCGCCAGAACCCGCCGGTGCCATGGATGTGCCCGCGATTGGAGACGAATAGTATCTCCGATCCATCTCTCGTCCATACCGGACTGATCTCGTGGTCCACCTTACTGTAGTAATAGCGAGGCAGGGAGCTGATGTTCTCAGGAGTAAGTTGGCGTACTTCGGTGAGCTGCCCGTCTCCAAACCTGCCGACGAAAATGTGGAAATGACCCTTATAGGACGTCGATACGAAGGCAAGCCGCTTTCCGTCAGGCGAAAACCGCGGCTCCAGATTGACTGCGCCACCGGACGTCATCTGGCGCGTTTGGCCATCGCGCAGATCGCGCGACCACAGCTCGACCGCGTCGTGCTCATAGCGCGCAAACACCACCCAGTGGCCGTCTGAAGAGCAATCTGGCTGATAATCATAACCGGCGCTCGTAGTGAGCTGCTCCGCCTTCGAACTACCTAGTTCCTGCCGCCACAACGAGCCGGACATCGAATAGATCAAAGTACGAGAATCCGGAAGCCATGCCGCGGCGCTTGGTCCCGTGGTCAATTGCGGCAGATACATCTCACGGAAATAGTATGGATGCGGCAGATCGATCTGTTTCAGCACCTGTTCGCGCTGCGCGAAGCAGGAAATTGCAGTGGTGATTATCAACAGCCAACCGAGTTGAAACTTTTCCAAGATACCTCCGTTGGTCCGGAATGGGCCCGGGTTAGCGCCCAAAGAACGGGCGCGAACCCGGGGCACTGTCGGTTACGGTCTCTTTAATTTTCTCTTTTGGTTCTTTGCGCCCAAAACCAATTTAGCAGTGCTGCTGCCAGCGTCACGGCGAGAATCATGGACTTACTCAAATCGACCTGGGTGGCGAGCGTCAAAGCAATCCCAATCCCGACTACAGCCAGCAAGGGACCGCCCGGCAGCCGAAATCCCACACCCAGCGGTCGCGTGCGCCGCAATGCGATCAGGGCGGCGCAAACTACGGCGTAATAGAAGAGCCGCGCCACTACTGAAAGCGTCACATTCCAGGCAAAACTACCTCCGATCGCCAAACCCCAGACCACTGCCGCGTAGAACACAATCGAAAACCACGGCGTGTGAAATCTCGGACCAACTGCGCCAAACAATTGCGGCAGGTCTCCTGCTTTTGCCAGCGCAAAAGTGACCCGCGGCATAGCCAGCATCTTGGCTCCCAAATAACCGTACACCGAGACCAATGCACCGATGGCGACCAGCGCCGCTCCACGATTGCCCATCGTAACTCGCGCTACCTCGGCCAGCGGACGGTCTGTGGTTGATCCCGGCCCTAGCACTCCGACGACCACCCATTGCACTAGCGTGTAAATCGCGGTGCACGCGATCAGCGCGACGAAGACCGCAAAGGCCGCGTCCCGCCCTGGGTTCTTCGCTTCACCCATGGGCGCGAGCGCAGTTTCAAACCCTCCATAGGCGAAGACCAGCAGCCCCATCGCGTACATCCAGGTATTCGACGAGACGGGTCCCGCAGCGGCCCATGGCGCGGGATGAACGATCGTAACTGCCGCGCCCGCCGACACCACCATCAGTAAAGGCAGAAGTTTCGCCACGGTGAATACGTTGTTCAAAGCGGTCCCTTGGCGGGCTCCGCGCAAGTTCACCAACGCCAAGAGACCAACGAGAACCGTCAAAATAATGAAACGAGGCCAGGGCTCTTTTGCCGCCGGCCAGAATTCCGCAAGATAAATCACGAACAAATTCGCATTCGCTGCTGGAGCTGCCGTCTGCGCGAGGTACAACATCCAGCCGACCAGAATGCCCATCAAGCGCCCGAAGGCGGTGCGAGCGTAGAGATAAGGTCCGCCCGCTTCGGAAAACTGCGAGGCCACCTCGGCATAGCACGCCATGATGACGCCCATTGCCGCACCCGCGAGCACAACCGCCATGATGCTGCGTTTGCCGAGCAGTCCGGCCACCTCGGCCGGCAAACCAAAGATGCCGCTTCCAATGATCGAATTCACCGCCAGCGCGGCGAGGCTCCAGCGGCCTATGGCGCGCACCAGCCCGGGTTGTCCCGGCGCAAGGCCAGTTTGCGGGGAGGGTGATGTCATCGCGAACCGTTTGTATCACACCCAGCCCTTCCTTGAATTAAACTTCTTCAGGGGCGCCCGGTGCGCCATCCGAACTAGCCCCTGGGAGCGTACGAAGCTGTGGCTGCATCCATCTCTGACATCCGGCTGTTGCTCAGGGTCAAATCCCTACCCAAATCGCCCGGCTCCCGGCGCGTTTTCATCACCGGGGGAACCGGCTACATCGGCACATCTCTGATCCCGATTCTTCTGGAGCGCGACCACAAGGTTCGTGTGCTGGTGCGACCCGGATCGAAGGCCAAGCTGCCAGCCGCCTGTGAGGTCGTCTCTGGCAACGCGCTCGACGCGAATAGCTACCGCCAGCTCATTCGGCCGGCTGACACTTTTATTCACCTGGTTGGAGTCCCTCATCCGTCGCCCGCGAAGGCTGCGGAATTCCGGTCCGTCGACCTGGTCTCGGCCCGAGAGGCCATTTCCGCGTGTTCGGAACTTGGCATCCGTCACTTCATCTACGTCAGCGTGGCCCACCCTGCGCCGTTCGACATCATGAAGGACTATATCGCCGTGCGTACCGAGTGCGAGGAAATGATCCGGGCGCGTCAGCTGAATTCAACTGTCCTTAGGCCGTGGTATGTGCTCGGCCCCGGCCATCGCTGGCCCTACCTGTTACTGCCGTTTTACAAAGTATGTGAGTGGCTGCCATTCACACGGGCCGGAGCGCAGCGCCTTGGACTGGTTACTCTTGAGCAACTCATTCTTGCTCTCGTCCAGGCCGTGGAATCGCCCACACAAGGGACGCGTATCGTAAGTGTCCCCGAGATTCGCGCCACCGGAGCGCAGCTCGCGCGCGACGAAGTCCGCAAAATGGCCTGAAAAGGCGCATCCCACGCGGCTTTTCAACCTTAAGTAACTTCAATTACCGAAGCTCATGCACGCGGGGAATCTTTCCGCTTTTGCGTCGGAGTGCGATCTTCGTAAGAACAAGCTGGGTAAGAACGAACTGGTCGACTGCTGTGGTTGGAAAAATAAGTCGGGTCGGAAAGGACCTTATGAACCACGAGAATCGGGAAAGCATGGAAGAAATTCATCTCCGCATTTTGCGGATCACGGATGACCTGCGCGTCATCCAGCGCGAACTCAATTGCGCTGCGATGCAGGCTCCTACCGATCCCGAACTGATGGAAGCACTGTCCGATCCTCCGGAGATGGAATCGATCACGATGCTCAAGTCTGCCCTCGACCAGATGCGGCATTTCCTCTGGTTCTACACTCAGGTCGTCACCAGCGATTCCGAGATGGGCGAGAAGTTCCGCCAGACGCTCCGCACTGATACTCCCGTGCGCAGCCCCGAGATGGAGCAGCAGTTCCAAAGCGCGACCGACGCGATCATGCTGCGTTATCTGGCCGACAGCAAGTTTCGCAAGCCTAACTAGGGCGGTGCGGGGCGGCTTGGTCTCCGCCCGCGAAACGCTGTCCTCTGCGCTCGGCGCTGAAGTAAAATTCGTTCGGTGTTCGAGTCCTGCCATATCAGAACCGCTGATCTCGCCGACGCCCCGGCCATCGCCAGCCTCGTAAATATCGCCTTTCGTCCCGAACGATTCTTCATTGCCGCCGATCGCACGAATCCCGAAAAAGTCGCCGCGCTGATGCAAAAGGGAAAGTTCTTTCTCCTGCTTGAGGGCGAAGGGCTCGCCGGTTGTGTTTACGCTGAACTACGCGGCGAACGCGGTTACTTCGGGTTACTTGCCGTCGATCCCGGTCGCCAGCGCTCTGGAATTGGCGTGCGGCTGATCGCGGCCGCAGAAGCATACTGTCGCGAAGCGGGCTGCCACTTCATGGATCTCACGTTCGTCAACTTGCGTCCGGAGCTGGCTGCTTATTACACGCAATTCGGGTACGTCGAGAATGGCACTTTGCCCTTCCCAGCGGATCAAATCCCCCACATGCCGGTTCACCTCGTCCAATTGTCGAAGGCGCTCTGAGGGATAGATAGCCCATGCCTTGCAAATTCCCACGGCCTGAGGCAACCTCAGAAATCGGCTGAGGCAGGTTTGCGTCAACTCTCGCTGACCGTCACCTCAGCAGCCGCAATTATCCCTGGAGACATCTGGAGAAATCCTATGTACGTACTCTCGCGGTCCTTCGCCGCCGTTGCAGTTTGTTTTCTTTTGTCGGTGAGCGCATCGTCCCAGGACGCTAGTTCTTCTTCGGTGGCGTCTTCCCAGAACTCGTCTTCGCAAGATTCTCGCACGCCGCAGAAGAGACTGAAAATCGGGGTTGCCCTTGAGGGAGGTGGCGCGCTTGGCCTTGCCCACATCGGAGTGTTGCAGTGGTTTGAGGATCACCACATCCCGATCGACTACGTCGCGGGGACGAGTATGGGTGGCCTCGTGGCTGGGCTCTATGCCACCGGGAAATCTCCTGCGGAATTGAGGGCCATCGTCGAGAAGCAGGATTGGAATGCCATCATCGACGGGCAAACGGGCTACCGCGATCTGTCCTTCCGGCGTAAAGAGGACACCAGCGCCTTCCCGAACCGGCTCGACTTCGGCTTGAAAAACGGCTTCTCTCTGCCATCGGGCCTGAATTCTGGTCACGGCGTAAGCCTGCTGATCGATCGCGAAACCCTCCCCTACACCCACAACGGGTCGTTCGACAACCTTCCGATTCCGTTCCGCTGCGTCGCTACGAATCTCGCGACGGGGCAGGCCTACGTCTTCGATCACGGATCCATCGCCCAGGCCATGCGATCGACGATGTCGATCCCGGGCCTGTTTGCGCCGGTTCGAATTGGAAATGACCTGTTTGTGGATGGCGGCCTGCTGGGCAATTTGCCGACCGACGTCGTCCGAAAAATGGGCGCTGACGTGGTCATCGCGGTCCATCTTGAAACCGCGCCTACGGATACGACGAAGTTGCAAGGGCTGTTCAGCGTCCTCGGACAATCGATCGAAGTGGTCATTCACCAAAACGAAATTCACGGACTCGCGGGCGCGGACCTGGTGGTCAATGTCGATCTCAAGGAATTCACCTCACTGGAATACGACCAGGCTGAGGCCATCATTAATCGCGGCGTGCAAGCGGCGACTGCGAAAGCGAATATCCTGACGCCTTACTCGCTGGACGCCGCTGACTGGAGTTCACTTATCGAGCAACGAAAAGAAAAAATGCAGGCCGAAGTCCCCGTGCCTAAATTCCTCGAGGTCCGAGGCACCGATCCAAAGTCGGCGCAAAACGTGGGCTACTTCTTGCGGTCAATCGTCGGAAATCCGATCGATCTTCCGTCGATGGAACACATGTTTAATCGGCTCACCGGCATCGGGAAGTTCGATTCGGTCGACTATTGGCTCGAGGAAAAAGACGGTCAGCCGGGTCTGATCGTGTATGTCCATGAGAAGAGTTACGCACCTCCGACGGTGCAGCTGGGGTTTGTGGTGGATGGGACCGAGAGCAAGAACGTCACATTTACCCAGGCTGGGCGGCTAACCTTCCTCGATGTCGCTGGATACCGCTCGGAGTGGCGGACCGACTTCTCGTTCGGAAATACCTATGGCATATCGACTAAGCTGTATCGGCCGTTCAACGCGCTCAGCAAGTGGTTTGTTGCGCCCCATGTCGGCGTGAGCAACACGGGTTTCGACATTTTCGACAAGGGCAACCCGGTGGCGCTCTACCGCGTGCACCAGGAAAGCGGGGGCGTTGACGTGGGCTACGGATTCAGCCGCTTCAGCGAACTGCGCGCTGGATACGAGATCGGGTATACCGATGCTCAACTCAATCTCGGGCGACCCGATTTTGCCGCCTTTAGCGGCCGGCTGGGCGAGACCCACCTCCGTTTCCGCACCGACCACACTGGCGATCCCGTTGTGCCGCGACGGGGTTACAAAGCCGAGGTCACTTTTCATTGGTATGACGCATATCCGGGCGCGGCCAGCGGACTGCCAGCCCTGGTAACCAAACTGGAAGGCTTTCAGCCAGTGAGCGCAAAAGGGTCGGTTTTCGCCACCGCCGAAGGGGGATCGACCTTCGGCGTCCACAACACCGGCATCCCGCTGTTCTTCCTTGGCGCTCCGCTCCGACTCAGCGCCTACGGCACGAACGAACTGTTTGGAGAGCAGTATTACCTGTTCCGCGTCGGATACATTCGCACCCTCTTGACCCTGCCTCCGTTCGTCGGCAAAAGGGTCTACGCAGTCGGTTCCTATGAATTCGCGAAGATGTATGGATCCCCTGGAGAGTCAGGGTTCCCCAACGACGTCGAGGCCGGTGTGGTCGCGGAAACCGCCCTGGGACCGCTTTTTATCGGCGGCAGCGTTGGCGACTCAGGTCACCAGAAATGGTTTTTCCAGCTCGGCAGGGTGTTCTAGCGGGGGAGCATAAAAAAGAGCGCGCCGAGGCGCGCTCAATTCTCGTAACGATTTTTGCCTATCGACCAAAACCGGCGGACTGCATCGATTGCCGCGAAATATCCGCCGTCGAAGCAATGCCCTGCATACGCAGTTTGAACTCGTCAGCATTCGATGCGCTTTCGAGTGCGGTTTCGTAGGTGACCAGGCCGGCCTGGAAGAGATCCCAGAGCGACTGATCGAACGTCTGCATGCCGTATTGCGAAGTGCCGGAAGAAATTGCTTCGCGGATGGCGCGGGTTTTTTCCGGAACCAGAATGCATTCCCGGATATAAGCCGTCGTGACCATGACTTCGACCGCGGGCACGCGACCTTCAGCATCAGAGCGGCGAACCAACCGCTGGCTGACAATGGCGCGCAAGACCGCAGCTAACTGCAAGCGAATCTGCTTTTGCTCGGGCGGCGGGAAAATTGCGATGATACGGTTGACGCTTTCGACTGCGTCCAGAGTATGCAGGGTCGAGAAAACCATGTGGCCGGTTTCGGCGGCGTGCAGCGCGGTTCCAATCGTTTCCAGATCGCGCATTTCGCCCACCAGAATCACGTCCGGATCCTGACGAAGAGAAGCTCGTAGCGCCGCCGAGAACGACGGCGTATCGACTTCGATCTCGCGCTGGTTCACATAACCCTTTTTGTCGCGGTGCAGGAATTCGATGGGATCTTCGATGGTGATGATGTGCTCGGCGCGGGTCGAGTTGATGCGATCGACCATGGCAGCGAGCGTCGTCGATTTGCCGGAGCCGGTGACGCCTGTAACCAGCACGAGGCCGCGAGGCATGTCGCAGATCTGCTCAACCACCTTCGGCAGGAATAGTTCGTCCAGGGCGCGAATTTTGGTGGGAATCACGCGAAGCACAAGGCCAACGTTGCCGCGCTGCTGAAATACGTTCACACGGAAGCGTCCGAGACCGGCGACGCCATAGGCCATGTCGATTTCCGTGGTTTCTTTGAATTTCTGCTTTTGCCGCGCCGACATCATGCTGAACGCCATGTTCAACATGTCTTCGGCGGACACCCGCGCCTGATCGGTCAGCGGTACCAGATCGCCATCGATGCGCAGGTGTGGATAGTTCCCCACCTTCAGGTGCAAGTCGGAAGCGCGGCGCTCCATGGCGATACGGAGCAGGTCATCGATATTCATGCAGGCAGGACTCCAGAGATCACCCCTATGATGACCTGAACCGGGGCCCGGTACGAGATGACGGAGGTAACGCGACTTCGGATGTGATTCCGGGCCTGTGGCCCTTGAGTCAGAAGCAGATCGCCGTTGGCATTCGCGTTGACTTAGTCTATCCGCTTAGCTAACCTGAGGCCATGGAAGTCAACATTCACGAGGCGAAGACCCAGCTATCCCGGCTGCTGAAGCGGGTCACGGCAGGCGAGGAGATTACGATTGCGCGCGCCGGTGTCCCGGTGGCGAAACTCATCGCGATCGCACCCTCTGGCGGGACGCGGCCGATGGGCATGGATCGCGGCAAGATTTGGATCTCCGACGATTTCGACGCTCCCGACCCTGAGCTTGAAGCCCTGTTCTATGCCGAGATTCCGGACGTCAATTTCCCCAGCAAGCGCGGTTCTCAACCGACCGCGACCGTTCCTCGCAGGAAGGGTAAGAAAAAGGCGTGAATTACCTGTTGGACACCAACGTCTGGCTGTGGAGCCTCTGGGAGCCGGATCGAATTGCTTCGAACGCACGGGAAGAGATTGGAGACCTGTCGAATACAGTTTTTCTGTCGGCGGTGACTTCGTGGGAGGTCTCCATAAAAGCGGCGGCAGGCAGACTGAAGCTGCCGGAGGCACCCACCTCGTATGTGCCGCGACGCATGGCCCAGCAAGGGCTTCGTCCGCTGCCCGTTTCTCATCCCCATGCGCTCGCGGTCTTCGCACTGCCACCCCACCATAGGGATCCATTCGACAGGATGCTGGTGGCGCAGGCTATCTCCGAAGGACTGACTCTAATCACGTCCGACCGCGAACTGAAGAGATATCCCGTCGAAATCCTCTGGGCCGGGCGCTAGAAAAAGCCGCCCTCTCGGGCGGCTTCATCAAGCGAACATTCATGAGAGTGTGACTTACATGCGTGACTTAACCTCACGCGGCGCTGGTTTTCGGAGCCGGCGGCTGGAACGGTTCGTCGAAGCTTCCACCATAAATCGAGGGCACCTTCGAGCCCATCGGACGCAGATACGTCGCCAGTTCCCCGCGATGATGAATCATGTGATTGTTTAGAAACCCCAAATAAAACGCGGCTGGAAAGTTGAATACGCCAAGAAAGTCGATCGGTGTCGACAACTGCGCGCCCGACAGGGTGCGAACGCGATCGGCGCTACGCTTCATGTTCTTGTCGTACCACTCCACCAGTTCTGCGACCGTCTTCGGCTTTTCATTCTCCGGACGAGCGCCCATCACAAACTTAAGATCCGCGACCCCGTCCATGAACTGGACGTCGGTATTGGCCAGGTGCCAGCCCAACTCCCAAGCCGTGCGCGCGTTCGGGTCGGGGCGATAGTCCTTCTTACCCTCGGGGATGGCAGCTAGAACTCTCTTAGTGGTTTCGACTTCGCGGGCCAGGCCATCAAGCATCATGGCGGTATAACCCTGGACAAATTCGGGCGTGGGAGCAGACATAACATTTTCTCCTTGTAGGCTGGTAATGGAAGAAAACAACGAGCGTTTTACGATCAGCGGCCTTCAATATAGTGCAAGGCTGGAGGAAGCGCAAATCAGGTTCCGCGGCGGTTTTGAAGGGAAAGGTTTCACTCGCATCGCGACGAAACTTCGTTTCGCAGCGCGGGTTTATGATCGAATGACGAGTTGTTAATGACTTGCTGTTCAGGATATTGTTTGGTCCGCTGTTTCTATCTCCGCGTTTTTTCTCTACCGATCGTGATCGTTTTCGCCGCCATCGCGACCGCCGCAACCGCGTCGTCTGTTTCGCCGCTTGTCGTAAATAGCAAGAGCCACGTGGTGGTGATGGAGTATGAAGCCTGGTTTGGCCCGAAAGCCGCGACGTTCCAGGGCAGCGCGGCTATGCCGTTGCTGCAATCCGCCGACATGCAGACGGTCGGGGGTGGTTATGACAGTGCCGATCCCGCGGTGATCCTGCAGCACGTCAAGTGGCTTGAGTCCCTGGGAGTCGATGCGGCCATCAGCGAAGTCACCAACAACGTCAGCTGCATTTTCAACAGCGAATGGTTCGTTCAAAAATACATTAAGAATTGCACGCCATCGTTTCGCGCCTATAACCAGCACATACGCGATAACACCGGCAACCTTTATCCGGCCTGGTCTGCGCTCGGAACCCGGCTCAAACTCATCCCCATGATCGGGGGAATCGACACCAATGTTTTGCTCAAAGACGAGGATGGGAAAACTGCATTCGAGAAGGAAGTAGAATACTTTGGCGCTCGTCTGCAGAAATATCCGAACCTGGGTGTGATTTACGAAGGCAAGCCTCTGATGCTGATCTTCCTGGGCGCCGCGCAGGACCCGAATGCGGCCGACCATCCGCTCTGGTATCGGCTGGAACAATTCTTGCTGCGCCATCCGGAGATTGGGGAGAAATATACGTTCAAGTTGATGGCTGGATATCTCGACAGCCAGCCCGGTCTGTGGGCGACACAAAGCACGCCCACAGGTCCCATAGAAATTAGTCCCGCGTATGGATTTTGGAGTTGGGTCGACCGGCTGAACGCAACATGCACCGAGGCGTTGTGCCCCTACTACCCGTCTTACAACTTGGTGGGCAATCCGGGCGGCGGTTTCAGGGTGGAAAATTTCACCACCTCCATCGCCACTGCGGGACAAAGCGGATGGGGCTGTCCCAACGAGAACGCCCTGCCGTATTGTCCCGACGACGCGCTTCGTTTCGCGAGCGACGGCGGGTATGCCACTTTTGATGCCTTCATGACTTATGCGAAACAGCTCGATCCCATTTTCCTGATCATTCACCAGTTCAACGAATTCGCGGAGCCCGACGAAGGATTTGACGCCAACACGAACGACCAGATTGAGCCGGCAAATCTATGGGGAAACGATCTGAAGGTGGTGAGGGACGAGATCAGAGACTACCGAAAGAACGAATAGCAACGCTCCAAGCGAACCGCAACCGGTTCGCTAGGGCAGTTGCTACGAATCTCCCTGAAACTCAGCGGCTAGACACTCACCGGCTGTTTCGCGCCCACCGCGATTGGTGTCAGCCAGTCATAGCGATCTTTCTTCTCGCCGCGAACGATGCCGTAAAACTCCGCTTGCAAGGCCTTGGTCAGCGGACCGATTTTGCCCGGGCCCACAGTGATTTTGTCGACCGAGCGGATCGGCGTGATTTCAGCAGCGGTTCCGGTGAAGAAGACCTCGTCAGCGATGTAGAGCGATTCGCGGGGAATCTGCTGCTCGGTGATCTTGATGCCAAGGTCGCGCGCGATCGTTAATACCGAATCGCGAGTAATTCCCGGGAGCACGGAATTGCCGAGCGGTGCGGTATGCAGCACTCCATTGCGGACCACGAACAGGTTCTCGCCCGAACCTTCACTGACGTAGCCGTTCACGTCGAGCGCGATCCCTTCAGCGTAGCCATTGACGATAGCCTCCATCTTAATCAGCTGGGAATTCATGTAGTTCGCGCCCGCCTTGGCCATCGCGGGAAGAGTATTCGGCGCGATGCGCGTCCACGAAGAAATACAAACGTCGACGCCTTCGCTGGCATCCGTCCCGAGATATTTTCCCCACGGATAGTTGCAGATATAGACTTCCGTCGGCGAATTGAACGGATTCACTCCCGCTTCGCCATAGCCTCGAAGAACAATCGGGCGGATATAACACGGCCATGCGCCGTTCCGCTTCACCAGTTCGAGCATTCCCGCCAGGATTTCGTCGCGGGTAAACGGGACATCGATGCGATAGATCCGCGCCGAGTCGATGAGGCGCTGCATGTGTTCCGTGGCGCGAAAAATCGCAGGACCACTCGGCAGCGCATAGCAGCGCACACCCTCAAACACCGAACTGCCGTAGTGCACAACGTGCGACATGACGTGAATGGTCGCGTCGTCCCAGTCGATGAACTTCCCGTTGTGCCAGATTTTTTCCGTCTTCTGAATGGCCATGCGGCAACTCCTGTCTTGCAATTATAGCGTGGAGCAGACAATTGGAGCGGGCCTGGCCAGTGCGGGAACAAGTGCGCGGGACCGTCGGAAGCCCAGACGGCAGATCGCAAAGCTGCGGGCGCGACACCCGCCTGGATGGTTGCGCTCGGTTCTAGCGAATCGCAACGATGTTGTTGGCAACCACAGCACTTTCCCCAGCCACGATGGCACGCATGGTGATGCGTTCGGCTTTGTAGTGGTGGGTGCGATGCAACAAATACACGGCGCCAAGTCCGGCGCCAAAGCCCAGAGCGGACCCGGCGGCTTCCCCAGCGGATCCACGCGTAACAAAGGGACGCATGATCGGATTCGCCTCACGCAAGCCTTCACTCAATCCACGTTGCGTAGTGATTGCATCGGCTGTGATAAGCCCGGCCAGAACACTGACGCTTACCTTATTTTCGAGTGTCCAGAAAGGACGCTCCTGCGGACGGGGCGCCTCGGGTAGGGCGAAGCTGCTGACGGCGAAGTTCTGGGCCTGCATGGCCGCGCTCAGCGTGAGAATCAAGAGGAGGTATTTCATTTCAGGCTCCAGTAACTAAGTGGTTGATTTAACAAATAGTAAGTCAGGCAGTAACGCTAGGACATGGCCCATTCTCGCAGGGTATATGGCCTTCTGGTAAGAGTACCGAGGATGTCTTGGAAGGTTACTTGCGCCGCGCGTGCAACTCCAGAACCCGCACACAGCGGCCGGACTCCGGCGATCACGTGAAATCGTGCCGACGAATTGTCTTATTGATTCTGCGAGACTTATTCTTGGGGTCGCGTTCGCAGCTGAAGAAACCGAGTGGAAACTGGAGAGAGGTGTTACTAACTATTACCTAAGTTACCCCAGAGGCGACCGCTTCCTAAGAAAGCGCCCCGACGAACAGCGGGAATAGTCTCTCAGTCACGAGCCACGAGGAAAAACGAAACCGCGCACGTCGTTTCGTGTTACAACGCCGTGACACCGAGTTGACATCCTTGTGACATTAGCGCTCCGCTCTTCCGCTCCCACTACGCCCGAACCTCTCGTGAGGATGCCCCATCCCGTGTTTCCTGGAGACAGAAAATTTACCTTGATGCGCTTGACAATCCGATTCCAGGGTAGCAATATTCCGGGCGTTACTCGCCCAAATCCCCCCAGGAGGAACCCCATGATCACACCTAAAATGATCACTCCAGCACTATGCACGCTCCTTCTTGCGACGCTGCTTGCGGCCACAGCGACGGCAGAGAGTCGCACCACGCGCAATAGCGAATCTCCTTATGTTCCTAACAACGTCCCGAATGCACATAATGAAGCAACCGTGGCCGAACTCGAGGCAGAAATGGCCTCCGGCAAACTCACTTCAGAGGCGCTGACCAAGGAATACATCGCTCGCATCCTCGCGCTTGACCAAAGCGGTCCCGGAGTCAATGCCGTCATCGAGCTCAACCCCGACGCACTTAACATGGCTCGCAACGCCGACCGACTCCGCCGGCATGGCATCGTGCTCGGACCCATGCACGGAATCCCAGTACTGCTGAAAGGCAACGTCGACACCGGAGACCAGATGCAGACCACCGCAGGCTCGTTCGCGCTGGTCGGAAAGCCACCGCTGATCGACTCGACGGTCGCGGCCAACCTGCGTGCCGGCGGCGCTGTCATTCTCGGAAAAACGAATCTTTCGGAGTGGGCCAATTTCCGCTCTTTCGAATCGATCAGCGGATGGTCGGGCTGGGGCGGTCAGACGAATAATCCCTATGGCATCGACCGCAATCCCTGCGGCTCCAGTGCCGGTTCAGCCGCGGGCGTGTCGTCGAACTTCACGACCGTGTCCTTCGGCACGGAAACCGATGGCAGCATAGTCTGTCCGGCGAATGCGAACGGAGTTGTCGGCCTCAAACCCACAGTCGGCCTCACCAGCCGCGCCGGCATTGTTCCGATCTCCCACACGCAAGACACGTTTGGACCGCACGGACGAACCGTTGCCGATACGGCCGTAGCGCTCGGCGTAGTGCAGAGCCGAACCTACGACGGCCGCGACCCGGCGACCGGGGGAGTGCCTCTCGGATGGCAAGGGCGCTTCACACGTCCTACTAACATCCCCACCGACTACACACAATTCCTCAACCCCAACGGACTGCAGGGCGCGGTCCTCGGCGTAACTCGCGCTGGGCTCGACGGCTTCGACGTGAATTTTCCGACGCCACCGGTCGTTCTAGCACAATTTGAGGCTGCGATCACCGCCATGGAGAACGCAGGAGCCACGATCGTCGACCTCGACGCCGCCGGCTTTACGTTTCCTCCTGCGAATGGTGAGACGCTCGTGCTGTGCTTCGACTTTAGGAATGATGTGCAAGCTTACTTCGCGACACGCGTGGGAGTTCCAGTGGCCGGCAAGACCTTGAACGACGCCATTGCTTTCAACAACGCCCACGCCCGCGAGGAGATGCCATTCTTCAATCAGGATATTTGGGATCTGACTGCTTCTCTGGCCACGGGAGCGAACGATCCTCAACCCGCGTTCGGGGGCATGACCTATAACCAGGCGCTTGCCATTGATCAGGCTTCGGGAGTCAATGGCATCGATGCTGCGCTCTCGCAGTTTCACCTTGACGCAATCGTCAGCGCCACGGACAATCCCGCTTGGGCGACCGACCTACTCTATGGCGACCATTTCATTTATGGCACGTCGAGCCTGGCAGCGGCAGAAGGCTACCCGATCATTCAGGTACCGGCGGGGATGGCTTTCGGAGTACCGCTAGGCGTCAGTTTCTTCGGAACGGCATTCAGCGAACCGAACCTCATCAAGCTCGCCTCTGGATTCGAAGCCGTGACCAAGGTGCGAGCCCATAACCTGCCCACCTTCGCGCCGACTGTACCATTCAACAACATCGCCGGAACAACACTGGTACCGCCGCAGCAACGCAATGTGCAAAAGGCGGCGCACAGCCCATCGGCCTCGAGCAATACGTCGAGCAACGCGTCGAACAACACAGCGAAAACTCCAGGAACGGAGGTAAAGCGCCCGCATCACCTATAAGTCAGACCGTAATAAAAAGGAAAGGCGCGGCCCAAGGCCGCGCCTTTTTTGTGTCTCTATATCTAGTATATCAATCCACTTCACCCTAAGTGGACATTCGCGGCAGACTTATAGCGGCTCTGCTTTCATCAAGTTAGTTGCAGTCTCGGGATCTTGCCCCCTTGACAATCTAGTGCCGCCAGATTCTTTGTGCAGGATGCGCAGGATCGGTGTTGGATGGTGATGGTGCCGCTGCTGGCGTCGTCTCTGCGCCAGGGGTTGGAGCAACGCCTGTACCCGGCGCGACGCTCTTGCCGGCCACCGGCACGACCGGAACCGTGTTCGAGGCGATGGGAGCCGCTGCGGCAGGTTCTGTCTTCACTCGGCCTCCGACTTCGTCCCCTCGGAAGTAGTGGCCTTTGTCTGCCCGCATTTCGGGCATCGCCGCGTAAGGCTTCGAGTAGTCGTTATTGGCATTCCAGAAGAGGAAGCCGACACCGCCTTTTTCTTTCGCTACCTCGATTTGAACTTCTACATACTTAGGCGAATAAGTCTTGGTGCGCCACGCGAATGCCTGTAGCCAGGGGCGAATCACTACACCACTGTCTTTGGTGATGAGTTTGAAGCGGTCCATGGACTCACCGATGAAATGTTCAGGCGCGTCTCCCGGGTGAGCGATGCCATCCATGCCAAAGAAGTGCGAGGGATAGATCATCGGCGAAAGCACGTCACAGTGCTTGGCCATGGCTACGATGTCCTGCCCGGTGTGCGAAAGGTCGACGGGACGCTGCCATGCCATGATCCCAAAAACGTCAAGCGAGAGCAGTACGCCGGTCGGATGGATCTGCGCGTAGGCGCGGTCGAGGAAGTGGGCGATCACGTCCGAGCGCTGCATCGTCTTTGAACGGTCGGCGCTCGAGTGGTCAGCCTTGGAGTGGTCAACGTTGGAGCGCTCCGCGGCCTGGTCCAGATGCTCGCTCTGGAACTTGAATTCTGCGTCCTTCTGGTCGCCTTCGGCCGGAAAGCGTACGTAGTCGAACTGAACTTCATCGACGCCGGACTGCGCCACAAACTTGGCTAACGCTATGTCGTAGTCCTGAACCTTAGGATTCGAAGGGTCGGTCCAGACCAGTTTGCCGTTTTCGCGCCAGGGCTTTCCAGTGCTGTGGGACTGTACCGCCAATTCGGGATGCGTCGTGACCAGGTGCTCGTCGCGGAAAATGGCGATCCGGGCGATGGCGTGCATATTTTGAGAATGGAGAAACCGCGTGAACTTCGGCAGGTCTGGAATGTAGTGACGCTGACCGGTGGCCAGAGGGTTATCGAAGGCGATGTTCACGATGCCATCGCTATCCTTGATATCGAAAACCACGGCATTGCCCCCGACTTCGCGCCAGTGCCGGATGATGCGCATCCCGTGATCGCTGCCAGCCATGACTCCGGTCAGATAAATCGCGCGCACTTCGAAATCTCTTGCAACCGGCACGGTTTTCTCTACAATTGGCGATCCGAGAATTCCAGGGATGATGATCTGCTCACCGGACTTCAGGAAAACTCCCTGGCGATTGTGATTGGCTTCGCGGATGGCATCGGCTAATTCCGATGAGGTGAGGTATTTTGTCCGTTTCAGATATTTACGTGCAACCGACGGGAGGCTGTCTCCGCGCTGGGCTTCGTAAACCTCGGATCCAGGAGGGGCAACGATGGAGACGGGCGCGGGAATCTCGTGCTTCTTTGGATTTGTGGTATCCGCTTTGACGTTTACCAGTTGCACCCCGTGCGGATTCTGCACTGCTGCCGCAGGCGGAGCGAGAAGGAAGCTGGACACGGTCATGCGGCAGAGGACGCCGGCAAGGCTTGCCATCGAGAGTCGAGACGTCAACAGTCGGGACGTTAGTTGGGACAAGAATGTTCTCCGGAAAGACACGATCTGCTAATGATTGTGGGGTTGGGGTAACGTGGGCCGCCAGTTACGACAGGCCAAGCTCGTAGCTGCTTACGGGACATGTGCGGCTGGAAGCGTTTCTCCAAAGTTCCCGCAGTCTGCAAACAATTGCTCTTGGGGAAACTGTGGGTAAACGGGCGAATTGGGCAGCGAGCAGGCTAGGCGCATCTAAAACGATGAGAAGCGGGGTTTTATGGGGCTTCCGGTAGATGGCTAACCGCTTGCACAAGAGGGGATGCGGGTCAGGAAATCCCACCTTCCTCCCGGTGACAGGCGAGTGACAAAAATGAGCAGTTTTGCAGAGATGCAGTTCCCAGAAGAGAGCAAGCTCCCGGAAAGGAAACAAGGGCCCGAAACGATGAGAACGAACCTTGCAACCGTGCTGGATCCTAGCCGCCGCAGCAACGATGCCCGTGACTTCGAAACGGCCCTGCGCCGGAAGATCGTGGGCCAAGATCAGGCGATCGAAAAGGTCGCGGAAATTTATCAGATGTTTCTGGCCGGGTTGAATGCGCCGGGGCGTCCAGTGGGCAATCTGCTTTTCCTGGGGCCGACCGGCTCCGGAAAAACGCGGGTTGTGGAGGCGGTTGCGGAATCGCTATTTGGCGACGCGCGCGCCTGCATCAAGATCGATTGTGCCGAGTTCCAGCATTCGCACGAAATTGCCAAGTTGATCGGTTCGCCCCCGGGATACCTCGGACATCGTGAGACCCATCCGTTGCTGACGCAGGAAGCGCTCAATCAGTGGCACACGGAGAAGCTCAAGCTGTCGATCCTGCTATTTGACGAAATCGAGAAGGCTTCGGACTCGCTCTGGCAGTTGCTGCTGGGAATCCTCGACAAGGCAACATTGACCCTGGGCGACAACCGCCGCGTCGATCTTTCGAGCTGCATCATCATCATGACTTCGAACCTCGGCGCTGCCGAGATGAATGGTTTGGTGGACGGCGGCCTGGGATTTGCACCGCGAGCGGTGCAAGTCGACAACTCACTCGACGAGAAGATCACACGCTCGGCGGTCGACGCGGCGCGGCGTAAATTCGCTCCTGAGTTCATGAACCGCATCGACAAAGTGGTCGTCTTCAAGACACTGCGGTCCGAGCATCTGCAACAGATCCTGGAAATTGAACTGGGAATGGTGCAGCAGCGGGTTCTGTTGGCGGCTGGCGCGCATCAGTTCGTCTTCAACTGCACGCCGCAAGTGAAGAGTTTCCTGCTCGCGGAGGGGACCGATCCGAAGTACGGGGCGCGCCACCTGAAGCGGGCGATTGAACGTCACTTGGTATTTCCGCTGGCGAACCTGGTCGCAACTGGACAGGTAAGACTCGGCGATTTCATCCGCGTCGACATGCTGGGAGAGAGCAAACTCACCTTCGTAAAAGAAGCCGAGGGCGCGATGGTTCCGGTGCTGCTCGAACGCTATGGAGCAGCGGCTGCGACGCCGGCTGTCGCGGCTGCCCGAGCAACGCGTCCCGTGGCACAGCGCAAGGAATTCGGGGCTGGTTCGCTCAACGAAAATAAGTAAAAGAAATCAGTAATCGAGTTGCTGGTAGGTGGGGCACCGTGTGGACGGTGCCCTTTTTCTTTGGCCTTTCTAACTCCTACTCTTTTGTGCAAGAATCTGTGCCACAACTGCGTGGCTATCTCTGGCTATCCCGTGGCGTTCTTTCGGCAGATGGTTCTAGCGCTGCTCCTGTTCGCCGCTCTTGGTCCCTTCGCCGAAGCCCAAACTGACTCGTGGCTGGAAATCCGTACACCTCATTTCGTTGTTATAAGTAACTCCAGCGAAAAGGACGCTCGCCGGGTAACACGTCAGTTCGAACGAATGCGGTCGGTCTTCCGCAAGGTTTTCCCGGACGCCAATCTTGATACCGCGACACCAATCCTCGTATTTGCAGTCGAGGACAGACGAAACCTTCAGGCACTTGAACCCGAGATCTATCTTCGCCAGGGCCAGGTGAACATCGCCGGCTTATTCCTGCATGCGCCCGAACAAGACTACGTTCTGGTCTGGCAGAATGCACCAGGACTCCATCCCTTCGCCCCTATTTATCACGAGTACACACACTTCGTCCTGAACAGCACCGGCGACTGGATGCCCGTTTGGCTCTCAGAAGGATGGGCAGAGTTCTACCAGAACACCGAGATCGCCGACAATGAGGTGCGCATCGGTAAGGCCGATGCTTATACGGTCGGTCTTCTGGCACACAACCCCCTATTGCCTCTCACCACTTTGTTCACGGTCGATGCCCACTCGCCCTACTATCACGAAGACGACAAAGGCTCGATGTTCTATGCGGAATCATGGGCCTTAACTCACTACCTGAAGACGAAAGATGTACAGGAGAACACGCACCGTCTGCTTGATTACCTCGACCTGGTGCACAAGAATGTCGACAGCATCACCGCTGCTACCCAGGCGTTTGGTGACCTACAGCAACTGCAGTCGGATCTCCACAAATACATTGTGAGCGACGGCTACACTTTTCTGACGATGTCGGTGTCCACCGACGTCGATGAATCCACTTTCGCCGTCCGAACTTTGACCCAAACACAGGTGGACACAGTGCGCGCTGACTTTCTGGCCCACAATGGACGCGACCAGGATGCCCGGACCCTGGCCGAGGCCGTACTCCGCGCTGAACCCAACAACGCGTCCGCACACGAGAGCATGGGATACGTGGCGTTCCGTGAGCGCAACTTCGAGGAGGCTCGCCGGTCGTATGAACAAGCCTTACAGCTGGATCCGCAGAGCTACCTTGCTCACTATTACTTTGCGGCCAGCGCCATGAAACGCAGCGCCGACCAGAAAAAACTGCCCGATGCAGCCGGACTAGCGACCATCGAGACCAGTCTCCGCACAGCCATAAAACTTAGTCCTTCGTTCGCTCCGGCCTGCGATGTTCTCGGGGTGTTTCTGAGCCTACGGGCAAAGACATCCGAGGAAGGGCACCAATGGACCCAGAAAGCGATACAGCTGGATCCGAGCAGCGTCGAGTTTCGAGTTGATGATGCCAACGTGCTGATTGGCATGAAAAAGAACAGGGAGGCAATCGAGGAACTCGAAGCGAGTTTGAAGATGGCTCACACCTCCGAACAAATTGCCGAGGTCCAAACCGTATTGCAGGCAGCACAACAATTTGAGGTGGAAAGCGCGAAGATGAATACCGCGTCGCGCACCTCGAAGCCCAAAATCATAGGCAATGCCTCAGGTGTGGTCAGCGCGCGGGCGATCTATTCTCCGCAGCCGGAATACACCGAGGAAGCTCGCCAAGCCAAACTCGAGGGGACATGCGCCGTGTCGTTCATGATCGGGATCGACGGCAAGCCCACTAACATTGTCGTGACCAAAAAGCTCGGCATGGGACTCGATCAGAAAGCCGTCGAGGCCGTGAGTAAGTGGAGATTTGAGCCGGCGCGCAGGTACGGACGCCCGGTGCCGATGAGGCTCAACCTTAGTTTGGGGTTCAAACTGTTCGGAACCGGCAGTCAAAACATCATCGAACTCACCCAGAGAGCGAATGCGGGAGACGCTGCTGCCGAACTTGAGCTGGCAAACGCGTTCTTTGAAGGCCGCGACATTCCGAAGGACGAAAATCAAGGTGCGGCCATGCTCGAAAGGGCCGCCCGGGATGGCGTAGCGCAAGCACAATTCAAGATGGGCGAGCGTTCGTATGGCGACGGAAATACTCCGGACAACTATGTTTCGGCGTACGTGTGGTTCGCACTGGCGCAGCGCGGTGGAGTTGAACACAGCGACCGGAGAGTGGCCGAACTCGAGTCGAGGATGACCCCCGAGCAGTTGTCGCAAGCCCTCAAGCAATTAGAGAAATCAATTGCGGCGTCGGCAAGGTAGGCCGCTGCGTCTGCCAGTTCCGCCGTGATAATGAACACACGGCGCCCCGCCTGGTGTCGATGTCATATCATGTTGCGGTAAAGGAGCAGCATTCATCCCAATTTATGTTCACGCGAATCATCGCTTGTCTTCTCCTGGCCCTGATCTCGGCCCAAGGCTTGTCCGCCGCCGATTTTACGATGAAGGTGACCGACAAGAATTATCTCGACACTCAAGGCTTCAGCGTTTTTCTTTACGACAGCACGTACCATCCGGTTTTTGTGGACCAAAAGAACACGGCCATGGAAATGATTCTCCACGGCCAGCGCATCGCGACCAACGGCGACGTGCGCCTGATGCCAACGCCCGAACAGTGGGACCTGGTGGCAACTCTCAAAGATCGCCATGCCGACAAGGCGAACAACCGGCTCAGCGCTGACCTCGCGTTCCCGACGTTCGACTTCAGTTACACACTGGAAGTGGCAGCGGAACAAGGCGGCGTGAAGGTCAGCATCAATCTCGACAAGCCGTTACCGCAGAAACTGGCCGGGCGCGCCGGGTTCAACCTGGAGTTCCTGCCGCCGATCTACATGGGCAAGGCTTATTTAGTCGACGGAACCAAAGCCGGCATTTTCCCGCGTACGCCGAATGATCCGATGACGAAGGTTTTGCCCCTGGCTGACGAGCCGAAAAAGGCGTACTACCTGGAGGACTGGGATAAGGCCAAGGGATACACACAGCCCCTGCCATTCGCCGAGGGCAAGAGCATCACCCTAGGGATCGACGACGCACTGGCCCGGGTGAACGTTGTATCGGATACGGCTGACCTCATGCTCTTCGATGGACGCGACCGCGCGCCGAACGGCTGGTTCGTGTTGCGTTCGCTGATCCCTTCGAATAAGACCACCGGGGCCATCGTCTGGCACATAAGACCGGATGTGATTCCGAACTGGACGCGGCCGCCGGTGATCGCGCACAGCCAGGTCGGTTATGCTCCGGGCTTTTCAAAGATGGCGGTGCTCGAACTCGACCCGAAGTACAACGCTCCGAAGACGGCCCGTGTGCTTCGCCTGATGGAAGACGGATCCTACAAGCAGGTGTTCGCGGGCCCGATCACGCCTTCGACAGCGTGGCTGCGCTATGTCTACTCAAAATTCGACTTCACCCCCGTGAACGACCCCGGACTTTATGTCATCGAGTACGCAGGCCAACGTACGGCGCCCTTCCCCATCTCAGAGGACGCTTACGCCAACATCTGGCAGGACAGCCTCGATCATCACCTCGCGGCGCAGATGGATCATGTTTCTGTTCGCGAAGGCTACCGCGTATGGCACGGCGCTTCGCATCTGGACGATGGTCGTATGGCGCCCCTGGTTGGAGAGCAATTCGACGGCTGGAATCAGGCTACGGCAACGGATGGAAAGTGGAAAGGCGGCGATCACATTCCGGGGATGAACGTGGGCGGCTGGTATGACGCGGGCGACTACGACCTCGAGGAGCCCGCGCAGCTGAGCGTGATTCAGAGTCTGGCCCTGGCGTATCGCGAATTCAATCTCAAGTACGACGAGCTTACGGTGGATGAAGTCGCGCGTGAGGTTGAGATGCACCGTCCCGATGGCGTGCCGGATACGGTGCAGCAAGTGAAGCACGGTGCACTGCTCATCCTGGCGCAGTTCCACAACATCGGCCACGCCATCCGTGGCACTCACGAGCCAGACTTGCGTCAGTACACGCAGGTCGGCGACGGGGCGTCAAAAACTGACGGCCGCATTTACGACCCGAAGCTCGGTCCGAATGAAGTGAAGGGCGATTACTCGGGCAAGCCGGACGATCGCTGGATCTTCACTACGAACAATCCGTATTTCCAGTGGAATGCCGTTGCAGCGCTGGCTGCAGCGGCCGATGTGCTGAAAGGCTGGGACGACGCATTAGCGAAAGACTGTCTAGAGACCGCAATCAAAGCATGGAAGGACACCACGGCGAATCCAACGCTGTATCCGACGAGCGCCGGGCCAGACCGAGAGGCTCCCGCAGGTGGTGTGCTGGCAGCGTCTCAAGGTGCTGTGTCTGGTGCTCAAGGCGCTCCCAAGTCAAAGAACAACTTGGGTGCCCCAACAAATTCGGTCGCATCAGCCACTCCGCCTGCTGGTGGCGGCCGAGGGCGATCTTTCGTCGGCATGGACTGGTCCGCGACTCTGGAACTAACCATCGCCACAAATGGTGCCGAGCCCTACAAGTCCCGCCTGAAGAAATTGTTCCCTCAGATGATCACTCCCGAGCAGATGGACTTCAATGGTTGGAAAGCAGTCCGGGCATTGCCTTATCTGGATCCGAGCGCAAAAGATCAGATGCGGGAAGCGGTGAAGACATACATGGCGGGTTTGGACAAGCGGCTCGACGAGACCCCGTTCGGCGTACCCCCGAGCCTGGGCACCTGGGGCGGATCGGGCGCAGTGGTTGACATGGCTATCCGAATGTATTTCCTCCACAAGACGTTTCCGGATCTTGTGAGCTCCGAATACACACTTCGGGCCGTCAATTACATTCTCGGCACCCACCCGGTATCTAGCACTTCGTATGTGGCTGGCGTTGGTACGGTCTCGAAGACGAAGACGTACAGCAACAACCGCGCCGACAACGCTTACATTCCTGGCGCCGTGATTCCCGGATACATCATCATCAAGCCGGATTTTCCGGAGTGCATCGACGACTTCGGATTTCTGTGGTTTGAGGATGAAGCCGTCGTGGCCGGGTCGGCAAGCTGGGTCGTGGCCGGCAACGCTGCGAACGCACTCATTAAGGAATCGAAGTAGGCCCAGTACTAAAGGCGCTGGAACAGGAATGGTCTTGCTCGATGCGGCTCAAAGTGTGTAGGTTCGATTATTCCTGGTCTTCTCGGCAAGCTTCAGTGCCATATCTACTTCCGAGCGGGCGGTTGCCGCTCTGTTCATGAGGCAACCGGGTGCAAGAGCCGTCGAATGACGAAGTACAAGATTAGTCTTCATCGAATATACCTGCCGTCCATTTCCCTGGCGGGTAGGTTCCAGAGAATCGAGCAACGCTGAAAATGACAAGCGGGCGATCTCGGTCTGCGACATTTGCACTGTCGTTAGTGGTGGCGCCATGAATTGGGCCAGCTTGATGTCATCGAATCCTACGACTGACAAGTCTCGCGGAATATTGAGACCAAGGTCGAATGCCGCTCGCATCGTGCCGATGGCCGTCATGTCGTTTGAACAGAACACAGCGGAAGGGCGATCAGGCATGGCAGCGAGAGCGGACAACGCTTTCATACCGGCTTCGATCGAATGATTACCATCGACGAACAGTTCCGGACGAAGCTCTAATCCGATCTCCTCCATGCATTTTTCAACTGCGGATCTGCGCATAGTTGCGGTTTTCAAATCTTGTGGGCCGCCGATAAAGGCGATACACTCATGTCCCAATGCCGCCAAGTGCTGTATGGCCTGCCTGATTCCGTGCTCATAATCAATTTGGACGGTCTTTAGCAACGGTCCGGATGAGTCCGCATCGACGACGAATACAGGCACGTTTCGTGCAGTTAGGGCGTCGATGAGCGGGAGCTCGTCGCCAAAGGTTAGAATCGCGACTCCTCCCACCCTACGCTCAATCATTTGCCGAGCCGCCATCTCCAACAATCGTGGATCGTGGTCGATAGAACTCAACAAGATTTCGTAATTGTGCTGAGCGCCCAGCTTCGCGAAGGTTTGCACGATCTCCGGGAAAAAGGGGTTGGTAATCTCGGAGACGATAAGGCCGAGGCTACGACTACGTCCGCGCACCAGCGCGCGAGCGTTTGTGTTCGGAAAGTAGCCTTCGTTTTCAATCACCTTCCGAATGCGTCTGGCCAGAACGGGGTCGACCGTGGGTACGCGATTGATTGTGCGCGATACTGTGGCGGTGGACACTTTGGCCAGTCGCGCGATTTCTCGAAGTGTCAGTCCATCACTCATAGTTATCGCTACAGTTAGCGATAATTTGCCAAAGAATAGTACACCTCTTCCTATTCTTTTGCTGGGTTTAATTGAAGCTAAGATCCGGGCTGAGGTGATGAGGGGGCGAACATTATTCGGAGGGCGTATGCATATTTGCCCGGAACCTGGTCCGAAAGCCGCACTCGGAGACCATCCGCCCGCTGCTCAAACTGCAGCTTCGCGTCACTGCCTACCAAAATCACGGACCGAACGTGTTCGTTGCCAACGGCCGATGCGAGCGAGTGAATCACGGCCTCGCCATTAGTCGGCCAGCCGAGCCCAATCGCGTAGAGTACATCCCCTTTGGTCGTGAAACGAAAGTCTTCGGCTGTATAGCGCGTCGTGTCGGTATCGTGAAAAGATCCGGCCGCTACTTTTGTTGGGCCTTCGCCATAGATCCTCCACGGCCGAGTGCCATAGATCGCCTCCCCATTCACGTTCAGCCAGGCGCCGACATCAAGAAGAACCTGCTGCACTTCCTCGGGGATGGTGCCGTCAGAGCGCGGACCGATGTTCAACAGCAAATTGCCATTCTTGCTGACGATATCAATGAGCTGATGGACCACGAACTCGGGCGACTTGAACGTGTCGTCCTTGATATAGCCCCATGATTTGTTACTTACAGAAGTGTCGGTCTGCCAATAGAGGGGACGGATATCGCCAAGCTGTCCGCGTTCGAGGTCGAGCACGCCGGAGTGTTCTTGCATGGCATAGTCTTTGTAATTGATCACTCCAACGTGATCACTGTTCTTCAGAGAACTGTTGTAGTAAAAGGCAGCGAACTTGGTGAGGTTTGGCCGAATCGAAGCCTGTCCGATCCACCAGTCGAAGTAGACAATGTCGGGATGATATTTCTCCACAAGTTCCGCGCCGCGCGCGAGCCAGTCGTCCGCCCATGCCGAAGAGACGTAAGTGAACTCGTCATTAAGAGGAACGCCCCATGGGGCTGACAACCAGTTATGAGCCGGTCCGTAGAATGCTGCGTATTGCGGATCGTTTACATCGGAGGAAATACTGCGGCCCACGCCGAGAAAAAATCGTGTTCGACTCGATGCGATGACAGTCCGAAGTGCAGTCCTGCAGCCCGCACGGCCTTGCCCAGTTCTCCCGTGGTGTCGCGATGCGGCCCCATTTTGGCTGCGGTCCAGTCGCTCAATCCGCTGTCATACATGGCAAAGCCGTCATGGTGCTCTGCCACAGGAACGACGTACTTTGCTCCTGATTTCTTGAATAGCTCAGCCCACGCAACTGGATCGAAGTGTTCGGCTTTAAACATAGGGAGGAAATCTTTGTAGCCGAACTTGTCCTGAAAACCGTAGGTCGCCATGTGATGCTTATATTCGGGCGATTCCGGCACGTACATATTTCGCGGATACCACTCGTTGCCGAAAGCAGGGACTGAATAAGCTCCCCAATGGATAAAAATGCCGAACTTTGCGTCTTTGTACCATTCGGGCACTTCATACTTCTGAAGTGATTCCCAGTCGGCCCGGAACGGACCCTGTTGATTCACGGTGTCGACTTTTTTCAGCAAGGTGGCGCGCTCTGAATCGTATTTGCTGCTCGCTTTCTGCCAGATTTGATCGATGCTAGCCGGCTCCTGAGCGGCGGTTGGAGCCGTGGCACTCTGCGCGTGCGCCATAGAAGCCGCCGACGACAATAACAAAATTGTGCCAAGTTTAAGAATTGAGAGTAAACGAGGTGAAAGCATTGGTTTGCGAAGCACGAGCGCTCTCATGTCTGTACTCCGTGCAAAATAGTCGGTAAAGTTATCGATGTCAACCATAGAAGCACGGGACACAGAAACTGGCTACTGTGGTAAGGGTCTATTCGGTTCGATGGTTTGTTGCACAGGAGGACGATCTCAGTTTCAAAACTGACTGATTGCCTATGAACATACGAATGAAGGACGTCGCCAAAGACCTTGGCGTATCCATGATCACCATTTCCAAGGTTCTGAGAAATCATCCGGACATCGGAGAAGAGACTCGCGAGCGGGTTCTCGCGCGGGTGAAAGAGCTGGACTATCGTCCCAACTTTGCTGCGCGTAGCCTGGTGACCGGCCGCTCTTATCTTGTCGGCCTGGTTGTTCCTGATCTTCTGCATCCCTTCTTTGCGGAAATTGCCAAGTCTCTCTCCGAAGTCTTGCGACAAGGCGGCTACTATCTGATCGTCTCCTCGTCCGACGAAGATCCGGATCTTGAGGAGGTCGAGATCAATCACTTGCTGGCACGCCGTCTTGACGCCCTAATCATTGCATCGTGCCGCACGACCGTAGACGTTTTCTTTCACATCGAAAGACAGAACACACCATATGTATTGATTGATCGATGCTTGCCGAGTCTTTCGGCGAACTTCGTCGGTGTAGATGATGAATCGGTGGGAGTGCTGGCCACGAAGCACTTGATTGATATCGGCTGCAAAACGATTGCTCACATTTGTGGACCGGCGATCAGTCCTGGAATTCGCCGGATGGAAGGATATAAACGGGCCCTCGCGCAAGCCGGGATGAAAGTGATCGACGATTACATCATCACGCAGCGCAAGGGAGATGTCGGAACCAAACAGGGCGGCGCAGAAGCCATGCGCCAACTCTTAAGCCTCGA
>DATGGT010000063.1:0-1636 GCA_035308395.1 Terriglobales bacterium | reverse complement strand
CCGCGCCCAGCGATCCAGGGTCTGGCGATCCGCTTCGTTCAAGGTGATTGTCGGTGCGATGCGCAAGGTCTTATCCTCCTGTCGGAAGACAAGACACGCCAGTCAGAAATAAGATAGGTTAATTATGTGACACTACACTAGTTGAACGTCGAACGTTCAACATCGAACGCCCAGCTTCGAACGGGCTGAACGGAATAAAGGCGGCAAGCGGACTTCAAGCTTTGTGTGTTTCGTTCGAAGTTCGAAGTTCGAAGTTCGACGTTGGACGTTCGATGTTCAAGACACCAATCCTCAGAAGCAGAAAGGGGGAGGCGCGAACCGCATCCCTAACCCTCCCCCAGAGTACCGGTGGAGAGAACAGAGACGAAATGTTAGGCTCTGTCTGAAAACAGTAGTTTGAGGTATCGCCGGATCATTGCAAGCTGAAGCATTCCATGAAAGTGAACCGCCAGTTTCTCGAATCGCGTTCCGATGCGACGGCACTCTTTGAGCCAGCCGACGCATTGTTCAACCACCGATCGCTGACGGTACGTCCCCTTGTCGAATTTGACGGCCGGGTCCCACCGCGCCGTTTCGTTGTCCTTGTGTGGAATCACCGGATCGATCCGCTGCTGCTTAAGCCAGTCGCGAATCCGTTGCACACTGTAGGCCTTGTCGGCGGTAAGCTTGCGGGGCTTCTTGCGGCGTCGCTTCTGTCGCGAGGCGATGAACGTTGCCACCACCGATTCAAAACGCGTCGATTCATGCACCTGCCCCGCCGTCAGTTCGAAGGTCAGCGGAGTTCCCTTGCCGTCAGTAACCAGGTGGAACTTGGTTCCAAACCCGCCTTTGCTGCGGCCCAGAGCGTGGTCCTCCGGTTCGTCGGGATGCCGCTCGATACTTTTTTGTCTGCGCCGGCGGCGGCGCGAGAGGCGCGGACATTGGCGCCGTCCACGCACCACAGCTCCCAGTCGATCAGGCCCTGCTGGTCGAGCTTGATCTGCAACGATTCGATGATGCGCGCAAAGACGCCGATCCGGCGCCATTTGCGGAAGTGGTCGTACACCGTCTGCCAGGGACCAAATCGTTCAGGCAGATCACGCCAGGGCGCGCCGGTGCAAAGAATCCAAAAAATCCCGTTAATAAGCGTTCGTCGATCCCTTGGCGGGCGTCCTGTCCGAGCGCTGCTCAGTGGCAAGTGCGGCTCAATCAGCGCCCACTGCTCATCCGTGAGCTCATGGCGTTTCATAAATGGCGACCTCCATGTCGTCACGGCAGTTTACGAGATTCCAGAGTTTTCAGACAGAGCCTAGATCGTAGCGACGATGTTAAGCGCAGCCAATGAAAACGGGCCGACGAAGAAAGCAGAAACGAGGGACCCGGCTGCTTCAAAATGTCGTTAAATTGCGGCAATGGCCCCGCCGCGACGACCGTCGTGAATCAGGTCCAGTTCGGCTACAATGGCTTCGGCCAGGAAACGATTGAGTATCAGGAAGACTCCGGCGCGGTCACCGCCGGCACGTTTAGCACTCTATACAACTACGCCGACGGCAGCGGCAACTCCAACCGCCTCCTCTCGATGACCTACCCGAACGGCCGCATCCTCGATTACGACTACAGCCCCACGCAACAAGTGGTCAGCGGGATCACCTCAACT
>DATGGT010000062.1:0-3463 GCA_035308395.1 Terriglobales bacterium | reverse complement strand
TCAACCGACATTCAGGGCGTGGGCATCAATACAGAAACCCACCAGGTGCTTTTGACAACTCCGAACGGCGGCACACTCGGGACGTTCAGCCTGCTCGATAATTCCGTGAACTCGATTTCTTTTACCGTTAGCCAATTGGGTTACGTTGCAGCCGCGGTAAATCCGCTGACAAATGTCGGAATCGCCGTGAACTCGCAGACCTCCACCGCAGCAGTAGTCGATCTCGGATCCGGCGTAGTATTGCAGCCCACAGTTTCTGGACTCGGAACTTTGCCTGAGGCAGTCGCTGTAGACTCAGCACTAAACGAGGCGCTCGTAGTGAATCAAACAAGCGGCACTGTTTCGGTCATCTCGCTTGGTAGTTCGTTCAGGAATTTGCAAATCACGGCGCTGAATCCCGCCGTTGCGTTTGCTCCCGCGGCTGCGAATCTCTCCCTCACCATCAACGGCTTCGGTTTCGTGCCTGGAACCTCTCAGGTCTTTCTCGACACCACCGCGCTGCCGCCTGGAAATGTTGCGGTATCAAACGGAGGCAGACAAATAGTTGCAACGGTTCCCGCGAGCTTGCTGCAAGCGGCGCGACGATATAGCGTGACGGTTCAAAACCCGGGGCCGAGTGTCTCCAACACGACTGAACTGACGGTTGTCCAACCTGTGGTTGTCGGGAATCTCCCATCGAGCGTGGCAGTCGATCCGGATCGCGATGTCGCCGTTGTCACCAATAATGGTGACGGAACGGTTTCGCTGGTGGACCTGACCACCGGAACTACTCTTCCGCAAAGCCCCTTGTCGGTTGGGCAAGGTCCGATCGGCGTTGCTGTGTTGCCGCGACTCGGTCTGGCTGTGGTTGCGAATAACCTCAGCAGCGACGTGTCGGTTGTTGATGAGAATGGGATCAACCCACCGCAGACAGTGCCCCTTTGCGCGGGGTGTACCGGTCCTACCGGAGTCGGGATAGAGCAAGACACGGCTAACGCGATTGTTGCCGCTTCAGGGCCGGATTCGTCCTGCTCGACGGTCACCAGTGGATGCGAGGTGAGTTTCCTCCATCTCGCCACTACCGGGTCAGGTGCGGGAACGAGCATCCAGGTGAATCAAAGTCCGGTGTCGGTGGCGACTGATCCAAACGGCGACCGTTTTGTCGCTGTTGGCGCTGGCTCGCAGGCCGGCAGCATCGACATCATCGACTTGTTCTCGAACACCGTCACTTGCCGCGTAAGTGGAGTTCAGTTGCCAAGCGGCGTTGTCTTCGATCCCGTCAACCAGGTTTTTGTTGCGGCCAACAGCCTGCAAAATAATATTGTGATCGTTGATCCGCTTACATGCATACCCACGACGGTACGAGTAGGCATCAATCCCACGTCGCTCGACTACAACTTCCAGACGAGCACTCTCGTCACCGTAAATTCGGCGAGCAACACAATGTCGTTCCTGGACTACATGTGTCCGCCTGCGGTCGGCGTCCCCGTAACCTGCTCATCTCCACAAACACGCGAAATCTTTGGCCTTCCAAGCTCGGCAAAGTTTTCGCAGAACCAGCAGTTTTCTGTCGCGATCGATGCGAAGTTGAATCTCGCAGTTGTTGTAGATACGAACAACAGTCGCGTTTTGCTGATACCTCTTCCGCATTGACGATGATGGACGGATTTGCGCGGGCCAACCCGTCAGTCTCGCCCCGCATCCGAAAAGGCCGGGTAGACTTGAATCCGATTGACCGCTTTCTCCGCGGACGGCTATAATCGCGAGTTTGCGTTTCATGGAATTTACGAATAAGGAGTGAGAATGAGGATTCGATTGGCAGTTCTAGCCTTGGCGGCGTCCTTAGCGGGACCCGCAGTGTGGGCTCAGTCCGGCGGCGCAGGCGCTGCGTCCGTGGCTGGAATGAAAGTGGGAGTGATCAACGTGCAGGTGGCTATCACCAGCACGGGGGAAGGCAAGCAGGCAGCGGGGGAATTGCAATCGCAGTTCGCTCCGCGGCAATCGGAACTCGACACCCTCCGCCGGCAGGTCGAGGACATTCAGACGCGGCTGCGCACGGGCGCGAGCACGCTGAGCGACGACGAAAAGGCTCGCCTTTCGCGCGAGGGCGACCAACTGAGCCGCCAGTTCCAGCGCAAGCAACAGGATTCGCAGGACGACTTCAACGAAGCGCAGCGCGAAATCGTCGATCGGATCGGCCGCAAAATGATCGACGTCCTCGATAAATATTCGAAAGAGAACGGATACGGCGTAATTTTCGATACCTCGGCGCAGAACACGCCCGTGGTTTACGCAGCGAACCAGATCGACGTCACGCAGGAAATCATTCGCCTCTACGACCAGAACTATCCGGTGAAGGCGGGCGCAGCGAAGTCATCCGCGCCTCCGAGAGCCGCTCCAAAGCCGGCACCGGCAACACCAGGACAGCCGAAGCAGTAGTTCCAATTTGCTTCATCCGAGAAGTTTCGAAAGGCCTCCCGATCCGGGAGGCCTTTTTCATTCCCAGAGCTTTAGGCTCCAGCACGGCCCATTTTGGAGTGCGGCTTGTCCTGAGCAAACCGAAGGGCGGCTCGCCGCTTTCATAAGCCTCGGCTTGCCCGGGCTATTCAGATTCGCGCGGTCGCACACCCATTTATCAGGACTTAGACCGCGCGGTGCCCCCAACCCTCTGCCTTCAGCAAAGGGCTGGGTTCTCATGTTTCTATCTGAAATTTCAAATGGCTCTGTTGACATCCCACTTCCCAGGCTCGTTGTCTCTCCCCTTCCGCGCCTTCAGGGTTTGGCAACGTACAGGTTGGGGAACTGCTCCCTCAGATTATTCATCTTCGGAACATCGCAGATCTGGATGTAGGGATTCTCCGGATGATGTTCGGCGTAATCTTGATGGTAGCTCTCGGCCGGATAAAAACCGTCAAGCGCGACGATTTGCGTCACGATCGGACGCGAGTAGATCTTCGCCTGCGTCAGTTGTTCGATATAAGCTTTCACGATCCGCTCCTGCTCCGGGTTACTGAAGAAAATCGCAGAGCGGTACTGAGTCCCGGTGTCCGGCCCCTGGCGATTCAGTTGCGTCGGGTCATGTACCACCGAGAAAAACACTTTCAGCAGCTGTCCGAGAGTGATCACTGAGGGGTCGTAAACAATTTCCACCGACTCGGCGTGTCCCGTCGATCCACTGCTCACCGTTTCGTAGTCCGGATTTTTCAACGCTCCGCCAGAATAACCGGCGGTCGATCGCGTGACGCCTTTCACGTGCTTGAACACCGTCTGAACGCCCCAAAAGCAACCACCCGCGAGGACGATCGTTTCTTGTCCAGGCTTCGCGGCCAGCTTCTCATCAATGACGGGATCAGGGATTGCGGCAGCCGTCGCAGCGGCGGCAGCCACGGCCGTGGCCGCCTGGCGGCGCGACGTCATGAACAGCACCAACGCAGCCGCGCAAAGAACCAAAAAAATCATCACAGTTCGACTCATATTTCTCCTT
>DATGGT010000061.1:0-2321 GCA_035308395.1 Terriglobales bacterium | reverse complement strand
CCGCACCTACAACGCGTTCAGCCCGCGCCTGACGCTGCAGCATCAGATCAATCCGAACGTCTCCTGGAACGCTTCGATCTACCGCGCGTTCCGCGCCCCTACGTTGAACGAGCTTTATCGCTCTTTCCGCCAGGGCAATACCCTGACGAATGCGAATCCTAATCTTCGCTCGGAAGAACTCACAGGTGGCGACGCGAGCCTCGCCGTAAACGGCTTCCAGCACAAACTCGAAGTCCGCGGAACATTCTTCTTCAATGAAATCATCGACCCGGTTGCCAACGTCACCCTAACCTCCACTCCCACTCTCATCACCCGCCAGCGCCAAAACCTGGGCCGCACCCGCGCGCCGGGATTTGAAATCGACGCCACCGCGCATTTCACACGCGAGCTCAGTTTGTCGGTCGGCTATCAATATGTCGACGCGATCGTCACCAGCTTCCCCAACGCCATGCCCTCGCTCGTCGGGTTGTGGGTCGCGCAAGTTCCGCACAACGTCCTCACGTTCCAGGGGCGTTACCTGAATCCCTCGCGCATCAATATTTCGGTGAACGGCCGCATGGTCGGGAAACAATTTGATGACGACCAGAATATGTTTCCCCTCGGCCGCTTCTTCGTTCTCGACGCCATGGTCTGGCGTTCCATTGGCCACGGCGTCGAGCTCTTCACCGCCGCCGAAAATCTCTTCGATGTCAAATAGGCCACCGCCGCCACACCTGTCACACAGCTCGGTCTGCCAATCACCGCCCGCTTCGGCCTCCGTTTCGAGTGGCCCCGCCGCTAAACGACAACTCGAACCGCCACAAGTGACCTCTCGAGCTTTTTACCTATTGAAGACAATTCGCCGCAGACCTCGCATCTCCGTCGTTTTCAGTAGCACAGGCATTCCTGCCTGTGCCGCAGGCAGCTAATTCCGTAATGTCGCAAAGGCAAACAGCGTCAACCGATGCCACCAGAGCAGCTCCGATTAAAAAGCCCTACAGAACCTGTAGAATCCCGTTAACAACCCGCGCTTTTCCACGAAACGGTTTAAGGGAGAAGTATTCGAGAATGTATATTCCGTCCGGAATTTTGTCGAGCAACTCCAATCGCGTCGCCAACTGATCTTCAACCTGTGCAACATCTGCGCTTCCGTGAGGATCGTCCACTACTGTCACAATCAGCGCCACCAGGAAAGAGCCGCCCGAGTCGCTGGTCAACGTAGCATCAATAACGCGCGCTTTTTTCATCGCACAGACATGTAGCCGTCTCTCTTTTCTATTCTTTTAAGTACACACGTAAGGCAGGTTCTATTGGTGGAATTGCGTCCGGACTTTCATCCCACTAAGCTCTGACTTCAGCTTCACCCGCATCTTGCATTTATTACAGAACCGCAGTCACTCCAGAAGACCACGCATTCAATTCTCGTCGATACCGTAGACGATCTTGGCTCCGATTCGGTTTCTCAGAATGCTCGTGAGCACTGCAGGATGCTCGTGGGCCGTGCCGAGCGCAGAAATCTCTGTTCGATGGCCCGGAAAATTCGGCAGGTGTATCCTCCAACAGTTACTCTGACCTCTGAAACAGGACCCCGCGCAGGTACGATTCTGGAGGAAGCATGAACCGTCGAACCTTTATGTCCGCAACGGGGGTAATGCTGGGGACGGGCGTGATCGCAAGTGTCGCGTCGTTTCCGTTGATTTCGGCATCACCTTCCGCAACCGAACCGGCACTTTCTAACTGGGACGATGTTCGCTCGCAGTTCAATCTCTCTCCCAACAAGATCAATATGTCCTGCTATTGGCATGCGTCCCACCCCAAGCCTGTGCGCGAAGCTATTGAACAGCACAGGCGAGGGCTTGATGAATGTCCCTCCGAATACTTCGAGGAGAACGCGCCGCGCCTTGAGGCCGCTGTCCGCACCGCGGCTGCGGACTATCTCGCCGCGAAGCCGGATGACTTCGCCATGACAGGAAGCACAACTCAAGGACTTGGCACGATCTACGGCGGTCTCAAGTTACGGCCGGGCCAAGAGATCCTGTCCACCGAACAAGATCATGTTATGACGAAGCTCTCGCTCCGACTCCGTGCCGAACGCATGGGCACGCCGGTCCACACCGTCTCGCTCTATGATCGCAGCGATGATGTGACCGAAGAGGGATTAGTAGGCACGGTGATTTCAGCGCTGACGCCGCAGACGCGTATTGTTGCGATAACGTGGGTGCAATCCGCAACCGGTGTGAAGATGCCCGTCGGCCGAATCGCACAAGAGTTGGCGCATATCAATCTGAGCCGTTCCGAAGAGGATCAAGTATTGCTTTGTGTGGACGGGGTACACGGTTTCG
>DATGGT010000060.1:0-2197 GCA_035308395.1 Terriglobales bacterium | reverse complement strand
CCCTCGTCGTCAGCCGCCGAATTTCAGCCGCGACCGGCTCTGGTCAATCCCGATCTCGCGTGGATCGCCAACCTGTCGGAGGACGAGTTCAGAAGCAATTTCCGTGGTTCTCCGCTCCGCCGCGCCAAGCGAGTTGGACTCCGCCGCAATGCGCTCACCGCGATGGGGAACAGCGGCAACCCGGAATTCCTCCCCATCCTCGACCGCGTGGCTCAAGATCATGATGAAGAGGAGTCGGTCGCCGAGGCTGCGCGCTGGGCAGCGAACAAACTGCGAAGCTTGTGCGCACCCCGCGGGGAGAAGTCCTGATCACATAAGGTTGCCCAAACCCCTTCAATTTATTGGGTTGCGGCCAGCGGTTCCTCAACTTCCGTAACTGGCTTTTTCGCCGAACGGCAACTAATCTTTGCGTAAGGGGTTCTTAGATTAAGAGGCTCACACTCGTATTTCCCTTGGAGTTATGGTGAAGTTTTCACGCCACATTCCGTTTATGCGGCGCGTATTCGGCGGGGTAGTCCTGCTCGCTTTGTCCTGCTCGATTTTTGCCCACGCTTCCGCCACCCTGCTTCTGGAAGAGCCTTACGGGAAGCTGGGCTTCTTCACCGCGACCGGCCATGCGGCCGTCTACCTCTCGAACGTATGTGCGGAGACGCCCGTTGTTCTACGACGCTGCGCCCCCGGAGAAACTGGCGTTGTCCTCAGCCGCTACGACGGCGTCAACGGTTACGACTGGATCGCCATTCCGCTCATTCCTTATCTGTACGCCGTCGAGCGCCCAGAAGATGTTCCGTTATTTGCCGATGCCAAACTGACCGCGTTCCTGCGCGACAACTATCGCCGCCGATATCTGGAACAGGTCGCTCCCGACGCTAAGAACGGCGGTGCCCCGGGCGGCAACTGGTACGAACTCGTCGGCTCTTCCTACGATCGCACCATTTACGGTTACCAGATCGAGACCACGCCCGAGCAGGATGACGTGCTCATTCGCAAGCTGAACTTCTCTTCCAACATTTCGCATTTCCGTTTGCTCCGCCGCAATTGTGCCGATTTCGCCAAGGACATTTTTAATTTTTATTATCCGAAGACCTTGCATCGCAGCATCGTTGCCGATGCCGGAATCACCACGCCCAAGCAGATGGCCAAGCTTCTAACCCGTTACAGCGAGCGCCATCCCGACGTCAGTTTTTCGCGCCTGGTGATCGCTCAGGTGCCCGGCAGCATGCCGCGCAGCACGCCGGTGCACGGCGTTGTGGAATCCTTTTTAAAGTCGAAGAAATACATAGTGCCGAGCGCCGTTGCCAGCCCCATCTTCGCCGGATGCGTCGCTGCAGTTTACGTCGGAACGGGCGCCGGCCGTTTCGCGCCCGTCCGAGGCGCCAGCGTTTTTGTCGCGGGCGACGAGCCGCAGGCACCCCTCAATCGCGAAGATGTCCGGGCTTATCGTGATGAACTCAAGCGCCTGGTGGCAGAGGCGAGTCCGTCGCCCAACGTTGATAAATCCTGGGAACGGCTGCAGTCGAAAGCGACCACCGCCGTTGACCGCGATGGCCGTCCACTTCTTCAGTTGCGCCTGGGACAACACTGGGTGCAGGTCGGCGATTCGGCCGGGAACGTCCTTGCCGGCAATGCGCCGCCTCAACTGGTCCGTCAACTTCTCGAAGCACGGCTGCAATCAGAGTTGAGCGGCCGTTCCGCGCAATCCATTACCGAATCGGAAGTTGCCCGAGATTGGAAGCTGCTGCAGCAGACTCTGCCTGAGAGTATCCCGTCGCTAAGCGCCAACTCTCTGGCGCAGAGCGGCCAGCGCCCGTAGTGAACCCGCCCCTCGATTAACCTGCACGCTCCCCGAAGAAAGTCCCCCAAGAACAAGCCCGAGCCGAGCTATTGCTCTTGTGGCGGATGCGCCGGCATGCCCGACCCCGCTGGAACTTGACCACCCTGCTGCTGTTGTAACTGCATCTGCCGCTGCTGCATCTCTTGCAGCATCTGCTGAGGCGTCTTCACCGCGGGCTGTTCTCCGTTGTTGCCCTGCTGGTCCGCATTGTTGGCGGACTGGTCATCTACGGCCTCCTGCGGGGTCGAGGCATCATCGGCGGTATTCATGTTCTCTTCGGCAGCTTCCGCTTCCGCGTCCGATGCCCGATCTTCAACAGCGTTATTGGCTTGGGCAGTCGCTGGCCGCGCGTTGGCCGCTGCA
>DATGGT010000059.1:0-1512 GCA_035308395.1 Terriglobales bacterium | reverse complement strand
ACGCTGATAACCAAAGGCGATGCGCTGGATAGAGAGGATGAGCCGGTTACGCGCGCGGAGTTTCTAGGCCGCGTGATTCGGGTGCATCGTGGCGACCGTCATATAGATATGGGATCTATCGGCCGCGTGATGTTGGGACGTTTGATTGCTCGCTTTTCGAGCGCGAGCTTCGCACTGTACGGACCCCTTCGTTTTGTGAAGCATCTTGTCTTCGGCTAAATCGGCGGCTAAATCGGCGGCTAGATCGGCGCTGGCTGGTCGTGAGTTGGCATGGCACTGATTAGACCGTCTTAGTTTCCAGCCGGAATAAAGCCGCACTTTTGAAAAACCGTCCGCGCCTTTTCGCTCGCTAGAAAATCGAGGAACGCTTTCGCAGCGGCGGCGTTCTTCGAGTTCTTGATCACGGCAGCGGGGTAGACCACGGGCGAATGCGAGTCCTCTGGAGCTGTCGCTACCACGGTCACCTTCTTTGATATCTTCGCGTCGGTGGCGTAGACGATTCCGGCGTCGGCGTTTTCTGTCTCGACGTAGGTGAGCACCTGTCGGACGTCTTTTGCGAGCACCAGTTTCGGCTTCAATTGGTCGTATATCCCCAGATGCGTGAGTACTTCCTGCGCGTATTTGCCGGCCGGCACTGTTTGTGGCTCGCCAACGGCTACCGTTTTGACTACTGCTTTCGTCAAGTCCTGAAAACCAGAAATACTCGTGCTTCCCGCTGGAACGATGAGGACGACGCTGTTCCGCGCCAGATTTTTGCGGGTGTCAGGCAGCAGCAGCCCCTGCGACTGAAGCGAATCCATCTCCTTGGGGGAAGCGGAGATGAAGATGTCGACCGGTGCGCCTTGCTCGATCTGACGCTGCAATGTGCCTGAACCGCCGAGATTGAAATGCACTTCCGCGTTTGGATGCTCGGTGCTGTAAAGATGAGCAATCTCATCCAGCGCGTCCTTGAGGCTGATTGCCGCTGAAACCGTAATTTCTTCAGACGGGGCCGCCGAGATGCCCGGCAGCCATCCCGTGCTTGCGCTATATATTTCCTGGCACGGTGCTCCCATCACGATGATTCCGAGCACTAACATCCACAGACTTCGTCGCAGCATCATGGGTCGGCTTCCTCCTGAGCGAAATCACTCCACAGCCATTTCCACGGCTAGCGCAAAAGCCAAATTACGAATACAAAAGCATCAAAAGCATGTAGACCCGCTGCCGCGTCGCCGGCAGATTTTACATTGGATTCACGTCCGGCCACGTCCCGAGTGGGGTAGAATCGGAGTTCGGGCTTAGTTGGGAGCTGCATTCGCAAATTGTATTCTTAAGATGCGGCGAAAAGAGGACGATGATGAGCACTGGCGTAACGGCAACCCCACAGGGATTTGATTCGAAGAAATCGCAAAATCCACTAAAGGCACTAAATGCATTCGGTCAATCGGTGTGGCTCGACTATATCCGCCGCAACCTGATCTCGACGGGAGAACTCGCGCGCTTGATCGAGCAGGACGGCCTGCGTGGGGT
>DATGGT010000058.1:0-1619 GCA_035308395.1 Terriglobales bacterium | reverse complement strand
TCGTCGGGAGGACCGTGGCGCCACGCGGTGACGCGATGGAGAATCTGCTCTTTCATTTCCTGCAGCGGCAACTTGGAGGTCTCGCGGACGATTTCGCTGAGGCCTTCGACGCCCAGCATATCGCGCTGCTGGTTGAAACTTTCGGTGAACCCGTCGGTATAAATCACCAGTCGATCGCCAGACGCGACTGGAACGAATACGGTGGCTTCCTTGCCCACAGCATCTTCGAGCAAGCCGAGAACGGCGCTGCCAGATTCAAGAAGGCGCGGGGCTTGTCCCGGTTGAACAATCATCGCGGGAGGATGACCTGCGTTGGCGAATTCGAGGGTGCGGTTGTCGCGATCGAGGCGCGCGGCGACCATGGTGAAGTAAAAAACAGACGAGCCGATGTTGCGGAGCACGAAGCGATTCAGGTGGTGCATCATGGGGCCGAGCGCGACGCCGCGTTCGATCTGCGACATGGTTTCGGTGTAGATGCGATTAGCGACGAGAGCCGAGCCAATGCCGTGGCCGGAAACGTCGCAGACGAAGAGGCTAAGCGAATCGTGCCGAGGCGCGACCAATCCGAAATCGCCGCCGATGGTGCGAACGGGCTGATAGTAGGTGGCGACGTTGACGCCGCCCCAGGTGAGTCCTGTGGGCGCGAGGCTTTGTTGGACTCGGGCAGCGAGCAGCAGATCCTCTTCGATTTCCTGGTGGCGTTTCTCAAGCTGCACATTTGCTTCGCGCAGAGAGTTTTCAGCGCGCTTCTGCTCAGTGATATCCGTGGCGGTGATCACGGCGAAAGCGTTGCCGTCGGGATCTTCGATCTGGCGCGCCGTGACGAGAACGGGAAGGCGATTGCCGTTCGCCTGGGGAAGATAGAACTCGTACTGGCTATGCCCTTCCGTTTGCCGCTGCTGGATGCGGCTGCGCACTATCGCCGCGTCTTCGGGCGGATATAAATCCAGAATCTTGCGGCCAATCAGTTCATCTTCTGGAATGCCGATCATCTTCAGGAACAAGCGATTGGCGAAGACGATGTAGCCACAGTCGTCGTTGATGATGACGCCCTGATTGATGGTTTCCAGGACGCCGGCCATTTCTGCGACCCAGGGGAATGTTTCTGGCACGGAATGCTCGCTTTCGATGGTGCAGTAGAGGAATTTGGCGCGCTGTAAGTTTAGCGCACAGATTGGGGAAGTGGAAACGGGAGGCGGGAACGAAACCGGAGAAAGATCCTTCCACTTCGGTCCCTTCGTTCCTTAGGGCAGGCGGGATGACAGGCTTGGGGGAGAGGCGGGAAGAATTTGAAATCAAAATTTCAGATTTCAAATGAGGCGAAAGGCTCACGACGAGGAAGGCGTCGTCGTGGCTACCTAGACATAGCAAGATCAAAAGCAACCTTCAACGTCAAAAGAGCCGGCAGGATGCCGGCGCTACAAGAGAACGATGGGGCGGCGTTTACATGTGACAGGCGTCGGAGCTGGCGTTTGCGGTTGTGCTTGGCGCCGGGGCTGTCTGTGCTCCTGGCGATGCAATCCGGGCTGAGACGGGAATTGCACTTGGCGCTGGTAACGATGCGGTTGCTGATGCGGCCGGCGATGCGACTGGCAGGGGGGCGAGATTGGCTTTTGCCA
>DATGGT010000057.1:0-2635 GCA_035308395.1 Terriglobales bacterium | reverse complement strand
CGGACACTTGCTTGATCTCGCGAGTGACAAACCATGCTTGCGTCGCTTTCAGTTCGTTGAGGCTGTACCGCGGGCCATACAGTTGATAGCGATAGATTTCTCCTACCGGAGACCAGGGCGAGAGTTGCGGAGAAAGGCCCGACGGCAGTTGGATCAATTGGAGGCGATTCAAAACCTCCTGGCGATCCCAGTAATAGTCGCTGCCATAGCTGAAATACATCTTCACGTCGCTGAGCCCGAAAATGCTAATAGACCGCACTTCTTCCAGATGCGGTATGCCGAAAAGAGCTGCCTCCTCTGGAACAGTGACTTGCTGTTCCATTTCCTCCGCCGACCACGACGGATTCTGCGTGATCACTTCTACCAGGGGCGGCGACGGATCAGGATATGCCTCAATATCAAGCCGAAGAAAAAGAACGAAGCCGGCGACAATCCATGCCACCAGCACAACGATCATCAGCGGCCGGTAACGGAGGAGCGAAGCGATCAGGTTGCGCATCGGCGGCTAGTCCTGCGTGCCTTCGCGCAGGAGAAGCCCTCCCTCGGAGACGATCTTGTCGCCTGCCGCGATGCCGGACGTAATTTCGAGGGAGCCGTCGAATGAACGGGCCAGCTTTACGTTCCGGCGCTCATACTTTCCATTTCCCCGGTCAACGAAAATATATGCTTCGGTGCCTTCGCGTATCACTGCAGAAGCTGGCACCAGAATGCCTTGAGAATTGGAGCGTAGGATGCGAATGGAACCGAACATCGCCGGCTTGATGTGCATATTCGCATTTGGAAGAATCACTCTCACATGCAACGTGCGGGTGACGGGATCGACGGTGTCGGAAACGACGCTGATTTGCCCCTTCCAGCTTTCACCGGGATAGGCATTCAGCGCAACAGTAGCTTGCTGTCCGGATTTCACAGCACTCAGATCCTTTTCGAAAACGTCTCCGAGCGCCCAGACCGTCGTGATGTCGGCGATGGTGCACAGCGGCATCGGCGCGTCGAGCGATTTTGAGAACTCCCCCTGCGCTGCGTTCACGTCGAGCACCACACCGGAGCGGGGCGCCGTGACGCGCAACTGCGCGCCCGCTTTATCAGGATCCATGCCGAGCACCAGAATTTGCTCTCGCGCGGCGTCCAAAGCAGCCTTCGCCGACTGCGCATCCGCCTGCGCCTGCTGGAAATCCTTTTCTGCAATCGCGCGGTGGGCCAGCAGATCCTGCGAGCGAACAAGCTGTTTCTGCTTCACCTCGTTATCCGCGACGGCCCGTTGATAGTCAGCCATCGCCCGAGCCAGGTCACTGCTCTGAAGCAGAGCGAGCGTTTGCCCTTTTTCCACTCGCTCCCAGGGTCGCACTTTCAGTTCGGTGATTCGGCCGCCAGCTGGCGCAAACACATGGACCACGCGCGTCGGATCCGCTTCAATATGTTCAGCCAGTTCCAGGTAGTCTGGAACACTCGACATCTTCACTGTCATCGTCTGAATGCCTTTGGCGTCGGACGCGACGTAATTGCCGCCCTTCGAACTATCCGAACTCGCAGCCTTCATCTGATCCGAGGGATTGCTCGTTCCGCCGCCGCAACTGCACACAGCGGCGCTTGCGATCAATGCCACAAAAAAAACTGCCGACTTCATTGATAGAACTCCTCACTCTAAGGCTTGCTCTGTGTTCTAGCTGAGCCCCAGTTGGATGCTCAGCACAATTCACATTGGCCCACGGGACGCCGAGGCAGAGAACTTGCGCTTGCACGCCAGGCGAGCTCACTAACGAACGGATGCTTAGAGAGTTGAAACGGGAGGGGCGCGGCCTTCAGAAAGACATCGGGAGAAGAATTTCGTCGCATGGAAACCGACGCAAATAGTGTGCAAATAAGGTCGCGGCGATTCGACCGAAGCGATCCGCGGAAGAATCGCTGGACCCGTCTCCTTCACAATTTGTTTCGACCGCTCGGCATGATGACTGGATATCGAATTGCGGCGGCTCGCTGAGCATTCGTCCAGAAGCATCGCCGCTGCGTTCAAATCGTCGGTGAGCGAGACCGCGAAGAATAGCAACACAAGCGCGCAACCCATTGCCGTCCATTCGCGCAGCGAGTCTCGACGGCTTCGAGGCTTCTCACTCCGCCAACACATGTGCCACACACCAATGGCGCCGGCGGCAATCAGAACCCAAAGCAGATTGAGGAACAGTTCCATTTTGTGACTTAGTTGGAATTCTATGGGAAGGCGCTGGTTGCATGCAAACTTATCGCTTAGCGGTTTGCTCCCCAATATCGGCCGCCAACGCTTGCATCTCCGAATGGATCTTCCCATTGGACGCGACCAACTCGCGGTCACCAGGATGATAGGGCTTGCCGGAGAAATCGGTGACCATTCCGCCCGCTTCCTTCACGAGCAGCATCCCCGCGGCGGTATCCCAGGACTTCAGCCCGAATTCCCAGAAAGCCTCGAAGCGGCCCGACGCGACCCCGCAAAGATCCAGCGCAGCCGAGCCGTCGCGCCGCACCCCGTGCGTTCGAAGCGTGAAACCAGCGTAGTACGCGATGTTCGTTTGCTGGCTGCGCTGGTCGGGCGGAAATCCTGTCACCAGCAGACTGGTCGCCAGCGTATCGATCTGCGAAACGTGTATCGGTTTGTGGTCCA
>DATGGT010000056.1:0-1761 GCA_035308395.1 Terriglobales bacterium | reverse complement strand
CCAACGGCGTGCTCTACGAAGCCGCAGCCGGCAAGCTCGGCGTCGCTCACGATGTTGCGATGCCCGTGAACGCCATTTTTTCAATTGCTTCCATGACCAAGCCGGTGACTTCGGTGGCCATCATGATGCTGTTCGAAGAAGGCAAGCTCAAGCTCGACGATCCGGTCTCGAAATACCTCACAGGCTTCGACAATTTGCAGGTCATTGCGAAGTTCAACGAGAAAGACGCCACCTACGAAACCCGGCCGGCCAAGCGGCCTATGACGATCCGCCATTTGCTGACGCATACCTCCGGCATCGCCTATGCGTTTTCGAATCCGATCGTCTACCGGCTCAGCGAAGCGACGAAAAAGGAAGAGTGGGAGCTGCCACTCGTGAACGATCCCGGCGACAAATGGAACTATGGCCCCAGCACACTTGTGCTCGGCAAGATCGTCGAGAAAATCACCGCCGAGCCGCTTGAAGAATATTTCCAGCAGCGCATCTTCGTGCCGCTCGGAATGGTGGATACCTCATACGCCGTGCCTCCCGCCAAACAGTCGCGGGTGGCCACGAAGCACGTCCGCGTAAACGGCCTGTTGGAGGAGCAGCCGCCCCGACCCATCCCGGCAGTGCCGACGCCTCCATTCCGCGGCGATGGCGGCCTCTACTCCACCGCGCAGGATTACGGAAAGTTCATGGAGATGCTGCTCAACGGAGGGCATCTGGGGCCCGCGAAAATCTTGAGCGAGAGCTCCGTGAAGATGATGGGCGAAAACAACATCGGGTCCATCTTCGTGGAGCTGCAACCGACGCTGACAAACTGCTCACCAAACCGTTTCCCCTCGGAGCCGGCCACGATAAATTCGGCCTCGGTTTTCAGATCGCGTCAAGCGACCCGCAATACGCAAAGTTCCGCAGCCCGGGCAGCCTCAGCTGGGCCGGCATCCACAACACCGAGTTCTGGATCGATCCCGTGCAGCACATCGGCGGCGTCATGATGATGCAGGTCCTGCCGTTCTACGACGAGAGCGCCATCCGGACGCTGCGCGATTTCGAGGAGCTGGTCTACCAGAACCTGCGATAGCCAACCTCTGCTCCCACGCCCGAGAAAGAACCCTTCAACATCTGCTCGTCCGTGAACCCGGCAGACGATCAAAAAAAAGGGAGATAGTTTCCGAATCGCCGTCATCCGAGAGGCGTCTGTTATGGGCGAATTCATGAGCCCAAAACGCTTCCCAAATATAGGGTCAGCACCTTCTTGAATTCTTCCACAATCAGGTTTTTCGCTTTATCACCCGCTTCTCCGTAGAGCGTTATCAAGCCTCTGACTATCTGGAGAGTTACGTTCGCAGCCAGAGCTGCTCGCTCGTCTGAAAGGGATGGGTTCTTTGCTCGAAAGGCATTCGCGATGTTGGCTCGCAAGACTCTCCTCGCAGCGGGGTCGCGGCGTAGGCGAATCGGCACCGCGAGCAGTCTGAGATAAGCCGGACGTACCTGAAAAATTTCAGTGATCCGTTCGATAAAGAGACTTGCGAACTCTCGATGACTGAGGTTCTTCGCCTGCTCTATCAATGGCCTCCATTGCTCTTCCATCTCCTGGGCGTACTGGCCCAACAAGGTAAGGGCGACGGCCTGTTTGTCCGGGAAGTAGTTGTAAAGCGCCCCGATCGAAGAGCCGCTGCGCTCCGCGATCGCGGTCATCGTGGTTGCTTCATAGCCAACCTCGACAAACAGTTCCGCCGCCGCATCCAGGAAACTGGCGAGCCTGCGTGAAGAGCG
>DATGGT010000055.1:0-1975 GCA_035308395.1 Terriglobales bacterium | reverse complement strand
GAGACGCCGGCAGGATCACGATCACTACGCAGCACACTAGCTGGCGCCATTCGGACAAAGAAATCCCCTGCCTCCGCACAAACTCCTTGCGTAAGGATAGCTTCCAGATTCGCAACCAGCTATTGACTGCAGGGATGCAAGACGGGCACGCGATTTCAGCCCGCGCGGGCTCGCTGGTGACGTCCGACGAGCCACTGGCTACGCACGGGCGAAATCGATAAAGCCGTGCTGCACGTCGGTGCGAATGAGTCGAACCCGGAACTTGTCTCCGACGTCTACTCCCTTGTAGCCTTGAGCCAACAGCCCTTCGACGTGCGGCTGCAATGCACGAACGAACGTGCCGTGTGGCGTCACGCCGGTGACAATCGCATCAAAGATGGCGCCGATGCGATTCTGCATGGCGACGGCAGCGAGCCGCTTGGACATATCTCTCTCTACTTTTTGCGCGGCATTTTCTTTTTCGGTGCAGTTGGCGGCAATCGCCGACAGTTCCTGGTCGGAATAGGGATTAGGCTTCCCGTCAAGCATAGCTTTGACCAGGCGTTGCGTTACCACATCGGCGAAGCGCCGGTTGGGAGCGGTGGAATGAGTGTAATCCTGGACCGCCAGACCGAAGTGCCCGGGCGCGGGCTCTCCCGGACGTTCCAGAACATATTCGCCCGGCCCAATCAACTTGACCACCGCCAACGAGAGGTCTGCGAAACGACCGGAATTCGCCGCTTTCTGTTTGATTAGAAAATTATTCAGGGCTTTGGAATCCGGTTCCGAGGGCAGTTTTTCACCTAAATTCGCCGCCAGCTCCACGATGCGGTCCCAGCGTTTAGGCTCCTTCACGATCCGGCGCAACGATGAAACCTTTTCCAGCATCCGCGCCACGACTCCATTGGCGGCAATCATGAAGTCTTCGATCAGTTCGGTGGCGTGATTTTTCTGCTGGGTTACCATGTCGACGACTTGCTCGTTCACCAGCAGAGGAAGAAACTCGTGAGTTTCGAGATTGAGAGCTCCGCGATCGTAACGCTGTTCTCGTAGCCTTTGGGCGACATCACTCTGCAATCGAAGTTGTGCTTGGAGCTCGCCGGAAGCTGCGACCTTTGGGGGAAGCGACGCGCATCCTTCTAGCCAGGCTCCAAGTGAGTTGTACTGGAGCTGAGCTTTATTCCGCACCACTGCCCGGTACACATCACTCGAGTTGATGTGGCCTCCGGCATCCACTACAAACTCCACCACGACGGCAAGGCGATCCTGCTGCTCAAGCAACGAAGTCTTGCCCGTCGAAAGCTCTTCCGGCAGCATGGGGAAGTTTCGGACGCCCGCGTAGACCGTTGTGGTTTCGCGCGCCGCGTGCTGATCGATCGGACTCTGTTTGGAAACGAAGGCATCAACATCGGCAACGCCGACAAGAACTTTTGTGTCTCCGTTCCCCAGTTGCTCGGCAACTTCAATTTGATCGAGGTCACGCGAAGTATCGTTATCAATCGACGACCATAACGGATCACGCAGGTCGCGTGTAGGCCCTCCCGGGGCAATTACCGGAGGATGATTGTGCAGGTCCTGTAATTGTTGTTGCACCGCCGATGGGAAGTCGGGATCAAAGCCGCGCTCCTGCACGACTTGCTTCGCTATCGCTTGCAGATCGATATGGGACGAACCGCCGGCCGGCATAGGCACAAATCAGACTGGCACTTTCAGATTGGGAAAATCATCACTCGATAACAACGGCTTTTACGAGGTTTCGCGGCCGATCTACGTCGTATCCTTTTTGGGTGGCCACGTGATACGCGAAGAGTTGCAGCGGAATTACCTCAACCATCGGCAGCAGCAGCTCGGGCTGTGCAGGAACGAAAAAGACGTCGGCGAGATCGGCAGCTTCGTGATCGCCCTCGGTGGCAACGGCCACGAGCTGTCCGTTGCGGGACTTAACTTCCCTCATGACGTCCAAGGTGCGCCGGTAACGCAGCACGGAATCTGGATC
>DATGGT010000054.1:0-1574 GCA_035308395.1 Terriglobales bacterium | reverse complement strand
AAGTTAATCTGCCGCGCTTCGCAGGCTGGTGGGGACACGACAAAACAGCCCGCTTCCAAATGGGACCGGATTTTCATCCGATTCCCGGCGCCGAGGGTTGGCAACTGGGGAATCCGCCCGTTCTGGCGATGGCGGCATTGCGCGCTTCTCTCGAGATTTTCGACGAGGCCGGAATTTCCGCATTGCGCGAGAAGAGCATGGCCCTGACTGTCTACCTCGAATTTCTGATCGACCAACACCGTTCGCGCTCCTTCTCGATCATTACACCTCGCGATCCGGGCCAGCGCGGGGCACAGCTGTCCTTGCGCCTTCACAACAAGGGACGTGCCGTTTGCGACGCTCTAAAAGAGCGGGGTGTGATTTGCGACTGGCGGGAGCCGGACATTCTGCGTGTAGCCCCTGTACCGCTCTACAATTCGTTCTCGGATGTATACAACTTCGTGGAAGAATTCGTTCCTCTTGTCGAAGCCTAATTCCACCAACGAACATCTGATAGGTGGTGCAGCAAAATCACATGCTATATTGCTGTTTCAGATCAAACGCCGATGATTTGACGGCCCGTCGTCACCTTTGTGGGGCATCTTAATAACTCCACTCGTCCATATTCTGGCTGGGAGGCAAGAATGAAAATTGCGGTGTTAGGCGGAGATGGGTATTGCGGTTGGGCCACGGCCCTGCATCTCTCGCAAAAGGGCCACGAAGTGGCCATTATCGATAATTTCCTGCGCCGCCAGTGGGACGATGAGCTTGGCGTACAAACGCTCACCCCGATTCGTCCGCTCTCCGAGAGACTTCGCGTCTGGCAAATGCGTTCAGGAAAAACGATCGACCTTTTTGTCGGCGACGTCGCCGATTTCGATTTCCTCTCGTCGATGATGAAGCAGTTCAAGCCGGAAGCGATCGTGCATTTCGCGGAACAGCGCTCCGCACCATACTCGATGATTGACCGCAAGCACGCAGTCTTCACCCAGGTGAACAATGTACTGGGAACGTTGAATGTGCTCTTTGCCATTCGCGAATTTCAACCAGACTGCCATCTCATTAAGCTCGGCACGATGGGCGAATACGGCACGCCGAATATCGACATCGAAGAGGGCTACATCACGATCGAGCACAATGGTCGCAAAGATGTGCTGCCGTATCCCAAGCAGCCGGGCTCGTTCTATCACCTGTCAAAGGTTCATGACAGCCACAACATCATGTTTGCTTGCAAGATTTGGGGCATCCGTGCCACCGATTTGAACCAGGGGGTCGTCTACGGCACGATGACCGACGAAATTGCCCTCGACGAAGCGCTTATTAATCGCTTCGACTATGACGACGTGTTCGGAACCGTGCTTAACCGCTTTTGCGTGCAGGCGGCCATCGGCCAGCCGCTTACCGTATACGGAAAGGGCGGACAAATGCGCGGATTTCTCGACATTCGCGACACAGTTCGCTGTATCGAGATCGCTTGCCAGAATCCGGCCGCTCGCGGCGAGTGCCGCGTGTACAACCAGTTCACAGAACAATTCTCAGTGCTCGAATTGGCGCAGATGGTAGAAACGGTCGGAAAAAAGCTGGGAATGAACGTC
>DATGGT010000053.1:0-2838 GCA_035308395.1 Terriglobales bacterium | reverse complement strand
ACGGCGTTCAAGCCGAGGAAGTTCAGCGCGAGACCGAGCACCATCGCGACTGCCATCACCGCATAGAATTTGCGGGCTTGATATGGCTTGTCGGCTACGGACGCGCGCCAGCCTGCCGCTTCTGAGATCGCGTAAGCGCAGGAGCCGACGAGAACTGGCACGCCCAGCATTCCTGTTCCAATCAGGCCGAGAGTGAAGAGGAGGTATGCGCCATTTCCGGCCAGGGGGCGAAGGGCTTCGGCGGCTTCGCGGGCGGTGGTGATGTCGGTCTTGCCGTGGGCGTGCAAGGTGGCAGCGGTGGTGAGGATGATGAAATACATGATCAGATTTGAGAAGAGCATTCCGGAGAGCGTGTCTGTGCGGGCGCACTTCAACTGGTAGCCGACGGACTTTTTGGGCGCGTGATTTTCGATTTTTTCGCGTTTTTCTTCCACCTCTTCGGCGGCCTGCCAGAAGAAAAGATAAGGAGAGATGGTTGTCCCGAGGATTGCAACGAGTACCGATAGGAAGCCGCGGGAGAATTCGAGATGGGGGACGAACGTGACGACCAGCGCGCGTCTCCAATCAACATGCGCGTAAAATGAGGCAAAGACGTAGGCGAAGAGAACCAGCGTCATCCACTTGAAGATTTCCGCCATCAGTTTGTAGGAAGCCCAGAACATCAGGACAACGATGAGTACCGCGTAGATTGGAATCCACACCAGCATGTGAACATGAGTGATGAGTTGCGTTGCCTCCGCCATACCGCCGAGGTCGGCGCCGATGTTGATGATGTTGGCGACGGCGAGAATCAGACATGCACCCCATAGCACCCAGGGCGGGTAATACATACGAACTGAAGCTGCTAACCCGCGGCCGGTGACGATGCCGAGACGCGCGCACATCAACTGCACAGCCGTCATCAACGGAAATGTGATCAGAGCGACCCATAGAGTGGCGTAGCCATAGGCGGCACCTGCAACGGAGTACGTGGAAATTCCGGAGGGGTCGTCATCCGCTGCGCCGGTGATCAGGCCCGGGCCAAGGATCGCGAAGAAGCGACGCAGAGCCTTCTCGAGCTTGCCTCGCTGAGGGCGTTTTTCGCCGTGCTGGAGGTGATCTCGAAGGCGCTGTTCGGCCTCTGTAATCGACACTGGGATTTTGGCTGTCATCTCCCTGCCACGATGGGCACCTCACGAGTCGTCCGGTGGCAAACGCCTACAGTCGCACAGTTTGAGTCTAGCAATCGTGACAATACGGATTTGCCTGTATCAATCCTCTTTGGAGAACCGAATCAATAGAGCAGCCGAGGTTCTGAGTAGCCATGTGGATGCCAGATTGGGATCCAATCACGCGAATCGAAAGAAGGTACCCAATTTCTGTGTACACCATCGTAATATGACGCGATTCGAGGTGCCCATGTCATCCCCGGCGCGACTGATGATCTTCGGTGTCCTTTTCTGTTTCCTTGCGTTGCTCGGTTCAGGGCAGCAAGCTGCCCCCGATTACGTTCTCTTCAACGGCAAGATTTTCACCAGCGATTCGGCACATCCGTATGTGGAAGCGCTAGCGATACGCGGCGAGCGCATCGTCGCTGCGGACGAATCCGTCAAGGTCCAAGCTCTCGCCGGTCCGCAGACGAGGCGAATCGATCTCGGCGGTCGTACCGTAATTCCCGGCATCAACGATGCGCACATGCATCTCGAACTTCAACCGGCCTCCAGTGTCTCTCTGAGCTTCAAGAGCCGGAATCCTTCGTGGGCCGAAGTAAAAGATGCTATTGCGGGTGCCGTGCAGAAGTCGCCAAAAGGCACGATCATATCGGGAGAGATTCTATTTGCGGTCTATTTCGACACGACGATAAACCGCGAGGCGTTGGATCAGGTGGCCCCGGACCACCCCGTCATTCTCGATACCGTTACAGGACATGCCGCGATTCTAAATAGCGCCGCCCTGGCCAAATTCGGAATTCGCGACGATCAACGGGACCCGCTTGGCGGCCGATACGAACGCGCTGCCAATGGCAGGCTGACAGGTGTTCTTCGTGAATACGCCGCTATGCAAATGGATCGAACGCAGGCAAATCTCACGTCCGACACCGACGCGCTCCAACAGTTCCGCGACTATTTCGCGCGGGCCAGCCAGTTCGGAATTACTTCCATCCAAGACATGTCAAATGCCATGCCTCCGGACCGTTGCATCGCCTTGCTTGAGAAGACTCCTACGCCGATCCGCGTCCGCGTGATGCGCATGACTATGACCACGCCGGCCGGCCGCGACACCGAGGAAGGGCGATCGACTCTCCGCAATCCATCTCCCCTAATCACAGTAAGCGGCACAAAATGGATGCTCGACGGAACGCCGCTCGAAGGCACGCTAAATCCACGCGAGGCTCAACGAGCTTTGTTTGCAAGCGATCCGAATCTGGCAGTTACCCAGCTTGCTCTGACATTTTCCGCGAAGGAAATCGAGACGATGCTTCGTGAGTCTTTGGAAAATAACGACCAGCTCATGGTTCACGTATCCGGTTACCCGTCTGCGTCGGCAATGCTGGACGCGATGCAAGCGACGGGTGGCGAGAAAGCTTGGAGTAGCCGTCGCGTGCGGTTTGAGCACGGAGACGGGCTTTTCCCCGATCTGGTCCCGCGCGCGAAACAATTCGGTGTAGTCGTCGTTCAAAACCCTACACACTTTGCAGCCGGCCTCAAGCTTGCCCATGCACAACCGTTGCGTTCGCTTCTTGCGGATGGCATCCCCGTGGCGCTTGGTTCCGACGGACCCATGAATCCATTCCTCAACATCATGCTCGCTTCGACTCATCCGAACCGGCCGTCAGAAGCGATGTCGCGCGAACAAGCT
>DATGGT010000052.1:0-369604 GCA_035308395.1 Terriglobales bacterium | reverse complement strand
TATTGATTGCGGCGATAGCAGGCCGAAAAAGGTCGACCCGGCGTCAATCCACTGTTTGTCTTTTCCCGATAGGCGCATGGCGGTGAAGCCGTGGCGAATTCCGCCGGGGCCACGGTCAAGCCAGCGTCGGATGAATAATGCGACACCGGTTAACACTATGCCCAGAAGGATCGGGTCCCAGGTATGCCGCGGCCAGCCGAGATAAGGCTTATTGGAGATGAAAGTCAGGACGGCGACGATCGCTCCTGCCGCGATGACGAAGCGGTCTTTCTGGCGAACGCCGCGCGCGAGTACGATGGGCGGCAAGCACCAGATCAGGAGCCACGTGGTCCAGTAGAACGGCCTTGGGAAGAGTCCAGAAGTGTCCGGAATCCCGCCGGGCCAACGCCCGGGCAGATCCAAAGACAAAAGCTTGAGATTGATGGTCAGGTAGACGCCGAGCCATAGCAACGCTTCGGCGAGCGAATAAGTCTCGTCGAGGTAGTCGAAGCAGTGGCGGGAGCGTACCGCGGCCACGGCTATTAGCCCGATCGCATAGAACACTGTGACGATCAGATGCTGCGCCGTGTGAGACGAGGTCCAGTAGCCCGGCAGAAAGACCGCGAAGATCATCGCGGCGAGAAGTGCATAGGAGAACCCGAAGCGGCGCCATATCCAAAGCGAAAAGACGACGCCAGCGGCGGGAACCAGGGACTGGGCTGCGTCCGGGTTCGGCGAATAAGGGTGGGTGAAAAAAGCGAGATCCATCCCCGCGCAGAGAAAACCGACCGAGCAAGCGGCGAGCGCCTCCTCGATACCGAAGCGATAGAGCCTAGCTTGCGAAACACCGAATTCGGCAGCCGCGTAGCAGACGGCAGCGAAGATGAGTAAGAAGATGCCGAGAGTCTGCTTCGATGCCCCCGAGAGAAAAACCTCGGAGAATAGGCCGGCGCCGGCCCCAACAATGATGAGCGTGAACAAGAACAAGACGAGCCGCAGGAAAATGTTGGTGGTGCGCAGCTCAGAGACGGTTTCCTTTTCCAGAAGTTGGTACTGTGCTTTGGTGACGAAGCCCTCGCCGACCCAGTCCTTCAGGAGTTTGCGGGCACGCAGAGTCTCTTCGCTGGAAGCACTGTAGATTCTCACGCTGGCCTCCCGAAGCGTCGCCCGATTTGGACCAGCACTACGAGCATAGCCACTCCGCTAACGACAAAATAGAACAGGACAGACGTGAAATCGCTGATGCCACGGAGGAACAGCGAACTGACTCCCACGTAGCCGTAGACAGCGGCATACGCAACGAAGGCAAACTGCCGTTGGGTAATGCCCCAGGCGAGCGACGCACCACAGGCGATAATCAACGCGAGAAACCAGACGCCATAACCGTCTCGCTCGAACACGCCGGAGAGCAGAGCCCAGAACAGAACGTTGGCCACGACGTTCAGATACGTTCCGAAGAAATGTGGTTTCAGGCCGCGGCGCTGGAGAAGTGCTCCGCCGATACCGACCAGCAGGCAGTAGAGAAGAGCATATTCACGATACTCAGCGTCCGGATTGGTAGACCATTGCCCGACTGACCAATGCGAGATCTTGAGCCCGAACCATCCGGCGAGCGAGGACAAAGCGAGCGACAGCACGAAGCGATTGTCGAAACGATAAGCGAGAAAGAAGTAGAGGACGGCAGTCGCCAGAAGATAGAGATCCCACTGCCCAGAGAGCAGGTGGAAACGGTTCTCGATGTAAGCGAGTTCTAATGACCAGACAAGGCTTCCGAGGTAAAGCACGTAGTCGAAGATCGGACTCGGTGCGGGCGTTTCGGCGGGAGACCAGGCAGGCGCGCGGGAAAAACAGTACCAGAAACTAACGGCGAGGATGATCGAGAGGGTGGCCAGGACGAGGACGTCACCGATTTGATGCGACCAGGTGCTAACCGTCCAGCCGAGTCCGGCAACAAACGCAAGCACACCAGCGTAGAGCAGAACGTTCAGCTCGAGAAAAAGGGAGAAAGGTTCTCCGCGGGAGAGGCCTGCCAGATGGGCATGCTGCTCGGGCGATATTTTGCCCTGCTCCCTCCATTGCGTTAATCGGGTGAGGATGGTCATGAAGGCATCGTCCATCGGCCCTGGGACACTATGTCCATAGCCCGGCATTGTATCCCGTGCCAGTTGTTCAAGCCATGAATCTAGTTATCGATTGGAGACGCCGCTGCCCACGTCTCTTTTCTGGTATATGGATTCTTGCGGCTGGGCAGGCTCCGCTCTATACACAAAATGCACGGAAAGAGGTGTATATTACATCCATGGGCAGAACCAACATCGTGATCGATGAAAGCCTGATCCGGAAGGCGCGTAAACTGACTCGACTTCGGACAAAACGGCAGATCGTCGACCGGGCACTTGATCTCCTGGTGCGTTCAGAAAGCCGCAAGGGAATCCTGAAGTATTACGGAAGCGGCATCTGGCAAGGCGATCTGAAGGCCACGCGGAGAAACCGGGTGTGATCGATGATTCTGGTCGACAGCTCAGTCTGGGTCGATTTCTTTCGTCCGTCGCCGGGTCGCGGTGGGGCTGAGCTGCGGCGGATGATTGAGGAGAGCGAGCCTTTCGCACTGACAGGGATCGTGGTTGCGGAGGTTTTGCAGGGGTTGAGGCGAGACGCAGGTGCGATTGAGCGTTTTCTGGCACAGTGGGACATGCTGGAGCCGAAGGGATTTGACACCTTCCGGAGCGCGGCCGCGATTTACCGAGCCGGACGAGGAAAAGGCATTACGTCCAGCACAATTGATACCCTCATTGCAGCGATTGCCCTGGAACACGGCGCCAGCGTTTTTACACTCGACAAGGACTTTGCGCGAATCGCGCGCATGACAGGGCTGGAACTCTACTCGGAGATATGAGCAAGCGTAAATCCTAAGGACGCGTACATGTTGAGCCGGTTTGCGGGCATGAGCGAAGCGGGAGCCCGCACGCGAAATCCTGAGCGTAGCGAGGGAACCCGTGAGCAAGCGTAAATCCAAGGGCGCGTACATGATCTCGGCGGTGGCTGAGATGTATGAGATTCATCCGCAGACGTTGCGGCTTTATGAGCGCGAAGGGCTGCTCAAGCCTAGCCGTACCGAGGGCAACACGCGGCTCTATACGGATGAGGATTTGCAGCGACTGGAATTCATTCTGTCGCTGGCGCGGGATCTCGGGGTCAACATCAGCGGGATGGCGATCATTCTGCAAATGCGCGAGCGGATGGAAGAAATGCAGCATCAGATTCAGGAGTTCGTGCAATTCATCCAGCATGAAGTGGCGACGCGGGCCTCGGCGGGCGCCGATGCTTCGAAGGGCGCGATCGTGCCCTTGCGGCGAACGGTTCTTCCTCACGCTGATTCCGCGAGACGCAAAGACTCGAAGTAGCGGCGGCTGGGTAGGGATGGAATTCACCGAATTTTCACCTCGCCGCAACCCACGTTTCTCGATCCAGAGCTAACGTGAAGCGGTGAAACCCCAAAATCCAGCCGCTACATTGGGTGCTTCGGTTGCGCCGTCGATGACTGGCCTCCGCAGCGACAAGCAACTCAAACTCAGCCTGGAGGCGGGGAATATCGGCAGCGCGGTGGTGCTGCATTGCCAGGGGCGGATGATTTTTCGCAGCGAGGCACGGGCGCTTTCGACGCTGGTGGCCGAGGTGCTGCCTTCGGCGGGGCGCATGGTGGTGGATCTTGCGGGAGTGGATTCGGTGGACAGCGGCGGACTGGGCGAGCTGGTGCTGACGCACATGTGGGCGGAAGCGGCCGGGTTCATACTGAAGTTTGCCAGCCCCAAGAAATCGGTCCGGCACCTTTTCGAGGTCACAAATCTGGTTTCCGTCTTCGACGTCTACGGCAGCGTGCCGGAAGCGATGGCGGCAATGGTGCAGGAAGAAGTACGGCCGGCGTAGGGATTGCGCGGCGTTCTATTTTTCTCTCTGGAAGCGGTAGCGTCCGCCTTTATCTTTTGCCACCTGCTCGGCCACTTTCAGGAATGCTCTTCCGGCGTGCGATAGGCTGGATTCCTGGCGATAGACCAGGCGTAGCTTGCGCTGAAAATGCAGATCATGGACCGGGACCCGGACCAAATCGCCGCGGCTGATTTCGGTTTCTACACTGATTTCCGGCACCAACGCGACTCCGTTACCCATGCAGACAAATTTCTTGATCGCTTGCAGCGTGGGCAGTTCCACGTCCATGTGTAAGGGAGTTTTGTGGCGTCGGAAGGCTTCGATCACTTTTTCACGATAAGGCGACGCCACGATGTGAGCGACGAATGACTCCGCGCCCAGTTGCTTGACGCTGACTTCGCCGGCCGAGGCCAGTGGATGTCCCGGAGGCACGACAAACGCCAGTTGGTCGATATAGACGACGGCGGATCGCAACTGCGGATCCTGGGGATCGAACGAGAGGACGCCGAGTTCTACGTTGTGCTTGAGCAGATCGTCAGGAATCTGACTACCGAGGGAGCGCCGGACCGTGATCTTGATGGTCGGATGCAGGCGGCGATACTCTGCCAGCACCGGCAACAGGTAGAGCGCGGTAAATTCGTTGGCGGCGATGGTCAGCTTGCCCTTTTGGAGTTCGCGCATCTCGACCAGGGCGGTCTGCGCGTCCTGACGGAGGTTGAGCAATTTTTCGGCGTACTCCTGCAAAACGCGTCCGGCATCGGTCAGCACGCCGTCGCGCGAGGAACGGTCGAAAAGCGGCTCGCCGATTTCGATCTCCAGTTTGCGGATGGTCTGGCTGACGGCCGATTGAGTGCGAAACAGCTTTTCGGCCGCACGCGAAAAACGGCGCTCGCGGGCCACGGAGAGGAAGACTTCGAGTTGCGAAAGGTCCATTAGAGCAGTTCCCAGTTGCCAGTTCTCAGTTCTCAGTTCTCAGTTTCTGGAGGAGAGCGTTTTGAAAGACCCGATTCAGATGTGGGCCTAGTGAAACCGTGGATTCTTTATGAATCGTATGATCGTCAAGTCTGCATAACTTATTCTAATAGTATCACTCATCCTAATGTTATTGTAAACATAATCATCTTTTCTTTCGCCCCCATCCGCCGATACAGTAGACAGGTAACTTCTTTGGAGGAACGGAATCCATGGATCGGGCGCGCATAACCATTTTCGATACGACGCTTCGTGACGGCGAACAGTCGCCGGGCTGCAGTATGAACGTGCAGGAAAAACTGCGACTGGCCCAGCAACTCGACCGGCTCGGCGTTGACGTAATCGAAGCGGGGTTTCCGATCGCGTCCGATGGCGACTTCGAAGCGGTGCAGAGCATCGCGGCTTCAGTGCGGCGGCCCGTCATTGCGGCTTTGGCACGCGCGTGTACGGGCGACGTTGATCGCGCATGGCAGGCTTTGCAGGGGGCGGCGCATCCGAGGATTCACGTTTTTCTCGCAACTTCTGACATTCACCTGAAATACAAGCTGCGGATCACTCGCGAACAATGTCTGGAGCAGGCGCGGGAAGCTGTCGCCCACGCCAAGTCGTTGTGTTCGGATGTTGAATTTTCGCCTGAAGACGCGACGCGCACCGACGTAGCGTTTCTGTGCCAGGTAGTCGAAGCGGTGATCGCGGCTGGCGCGACAACGGTCAATATTCCCGACACCGTCGGGTACAGCATGCCGGAGGAATACGGGCAGCTGATCCGGACGCTGGTTGAAAAAGTGCCGGGCATCGACAAGGTTACGATCTCGACGCACTGCCACAACGACCTCGGTCTGGCGGTCGCCAATTCACTGGCCGGAGTACAACAGGGCGCGCGACAGGTGGAGTGCACGATCAACGGGATCGGCGAGCGCGCCGGCAATGCTTCGCTGGAAGAAATTGTGATGGCGATGCGGGTGCGGCCTGATCGCTATCCATACGAAACCGCGGCGGCGGGGGAACAGATTTTTCCGGCGAGCCAGATGCTCGAGGAGATCACGCGCGTGGCCGTGCAGCCGAACAAGGCCATCACCGGACGCAATGCATTTGCGCATGAGGCCGGCATTCACCAGGATGGAATGCTGAAGAATCCTCTGACCTACGAAATCATGACGCCACAATCGGTAGGCGTTCCCGATTCGCGGCTGGTGCTGGGCAAACATTCTGGCCGTCATGCGCTCGCTTTACGCTGCGAGCAGTTGGGACATCAATTTGAGCGCCGCGAGTTGGACGAAGTCTATCGCAGATTTGTCGTGCTTGCGGATCGCATCAAGAAGGTTCAGGACGGCCATCTACTGGAGCTGATCCAAGATGTTAACAGCGGCATCACCAGCAGCAGCAACAACAATGATGCGGCGAATCAGGGAAAGAAATTTCCTCCGGCCACTGCCTCATTGGCTTACCCTCGCGCTTCTGCCGCGGTTGCTAATGCTCATGACGCTCATTCTCATGCTGCTCATGTAGCAGGCAGCGCCGGCCAAGCGACGGTATCGATCCCATTCGGCGAGCATCACGGCGAGCAGGAAGATTATCTCTGGGGCGTGTAGAGTGTTCTGCTCCTGCTAAACTAGCGGCCTGGAAACTCTGACCTACCCTTAGCGAATCGAGAATCGCATGCAACTCCGCGTCACTTCCCTTCCCGGAGACGGGATTGGCCCTGAAGTCACCTCACAAGCCATTCGTGTTCTGGAAGAAGTGGCCGACGGCTTTGGCCACGATCTGGAAATCGACGAAAAAGAAATCGGCGGCGCCGCATTGGCAAAGTTCGGCAATCCCCTGCCCGATGCGACGATTCAGGCATGCCTCGGCTCACAGGCGGTGCTGCTTGGAGCGGTGGGCAGCCCGGCATTTGACCGCAACCCGCGCGAACTGAGGCCCGAGGCTGGACTTCTGCGGCTCCGCAAGGAGCTTGGCGCGTTCGCCAATCTCCGGCCGGCTGTGTTTTATCCCGCGCTGGCCAGCATTTCGCCGTTGCGTGCCGAGATTGTCAAAGGGACTGACATTCTGATTGTCCGCGAATTGCTCGGTGGACTCTACTTCGGCGAGCCGCGGTCGATATCGGCTCCCCCATCGGACGCTTCGGGCGAGCGGGCGGCGGTCAATACCATGCGCTACAGCGAACCAGAGGTTGAGCGCATTGCACGTGTTGCCTTTGAACTGGCGCGTGGCCGGAAACGGAAGTTGCTCTCCGTCGACAAAGCGAACGTGCTGGAATGCTCGCGGTTGTGGCGCGAAGTGGTCACTCGCATTGGGCGCGAATTTTCGGACGTGCAGCTCTCGCACATGTATGTCGACTCGGCCGCGATGTCGCTGGTGCTGAAGCCGACGGAATTTGATGTGGTGCTGACTGAAAATATGTTCGGCGACATTCTTTCTGACGAGGCGGGCGGAGTGGTGGGGTCGCTCGGTCTGCTGGCTTCGGCCAGCATTGGAGGGCCGGTCGGCCTGTACGAACCGGTTCACGGATCGGCTCCCGATATTGCGGGTCAGGGCATCGCGAATCCGTTGGGCGCGATTCTTTCGGTGGCGATGATGTTGCGCCATACGTTCCATCTGACGAAAGAAGCGGAGTGCGTGGAGGCCGGCGTCATAGCGACGCTTTCGGGAGGCTTCCGCACACGCGACCTGGCGCGCGCCGGTGAGCGAGCGGTTTCCACGGAAGAGATGGGCGCGCAGATCGTGGAGTCTGTACGGTTGGCGGCTGGCACGAGCAGCCGGGCAGCTTCTTAGCTCGTGCGGTGCTCGTGTCGTGACACACCCACGTGACCACGCACATCGCTCACGGACACCGCGGCTATGATTTTTCTGGAGATGGCACCGGCGTAGAAGTGTAGGCGCCCGTCATCGCATTCCAACGGATCCACAACACTTCGCCGAACATCAGCATTCCGTCGCGAAAAGGATGGAGCCGCGTGCCCTCGTCATGCGCCCACAGAACCGGGACCTCTTCGACGCGAAACCCCGCACGGCGGGCCAGAAACAAAACTTCGGGATCGAATGCCCAGCCCTGAATTTTCTGCAGCGGGAAAATGCGCATCGCGGCTTCCCGGCGAAAGGCCTTGAACCCACATTGCGTGTCGGCGAAGTGCAGGCCGAGCACGACCCGCAGTACTAAATTAAAAACTCTTCCAAAGACCTGGCGGTAGAAAGGCTGGCGCTCGGTCTGCAGTTTCGCGTCAAGCCAGCGGGAGCCGATGGCGATATCGGCGCTCCGCCCGATCGCATCAAACAGCTTCTGGGCCTCGCTGATCGGAGAAGAAAGATCGGCATCAGTAAACAGGCAGATCTCGCCACGGGCGTGGAGCATGCCGTTGCGTACGCTGTGACCTTTGCCGCGGTTGCCGGGATTTTCCACGAGCACAACATTCGGATGCAGTTTGCTGTACTCGCGCACGATTTGCGGTGTGTCGTCGCTCGAGCCATCACTGACGACGACGATTTCCGCGTCCCAGTTGTTTTCCTGCACGTAACGGAGAATTTCATCGAGCGTCGGGCGGATGCGCGCGCTTTCGTTATAGGCGGGGATGACGAAGCTGTAGGTCAAGGACATTGAATCATTAAGACATTGAGTCATTGAATCATTTGCGTCAAGTGCGAACGAGACTTTCAATGATTCAATGAATCAATGACTGAATCACTCAATGACTCAGCTTCACGCAACTTGTTCTCGTTTGTCGAGCATCGAGAAAAACTCCGAGACCAACTCTTCGTCCCAGAGGCCAGCCTTCGCTTCGGCACGCATGGTGATTGCGGCGTGTTCGTGGCCAAGCGCAGGCTTGTAGGGACGCGCGGTACGGAGAGCATCGTAGATGTCCGCTACCTGCAAGATGCGCGGCAACAGCGGGATTTCGCCAGCTCGCAGGCCGTCGGGATATCCGCTGCCGTCGGAATGCTCGTGGTGATGGCGAATAATTGGCAGCACGAGGCGCAGCGACTTTAGCGGCCTGCAAATGGATTCGCCGGTTACGGGATGCCGCTTCATGATCTCCCACTCGGCGGGAGTCAGGTCGGTTCCCTTCTTGAGGATTTCGTCGGGCACGGAGATCTTGCCGAGGTCGTGCAGGTAGCCTCCGCGTCGCAGGGCCACGATACTTTCTTCGTCTACGCCTAGGAAGCGGCCCAGATCGACGGCGTTCGTGGCCAACCGCTCGCAGTGGCCTTCGGTATAGGGGTCGCGCGCTTCGACGCTCAGGCCCAGCGTGCAGAGCACGGAATCGGCTGATTCCAGTTCGTCAGTGAACTCCTTCAACTTGAGCAACGAACTCACTCGTGCGTAGAGTTCTTCGGCGCTGATCGGTTTGGTGAGAAAATCGTCGGCCCCGGCTTCGATTCCCTTCACGCGGTCTTCGCGAGCGCTCAGGCCGGTAATCATGACGATCGGAATCAATCGCGTCTGAGGATTGTCTTTGAGTTCGCGGCACAATTCGTAGCCGGTCTTGCCGGGCATAATCACGTCGAGCAGGATCAGGTCGGGGGCTTCACGCCGGATCTCGGCTTCGGCGGCAGCAGCGTTCTGGACGGCAACCGTATGATAACCCCGCGCCGCGAGCATTTGCTTGAGCAGGTCCGCATTCATCTGGTTGTCGTCGACCACGAGAATTGACTGCTTGCGGCGCCCGATCAGCAAATCGGCCATACCAGAGTAAGAACTCGCCGGCCGAGATAAGGTTGTGCGGCGAGGCCGCGGGGGGAAACCCATGGTCTAGTTTCACATAACGTCGCGATGCGCGCCACTGGAGAGGCAGGTATCAGGTGTCAGGTTTTAGGTGTCAGGGAAACCGAACATCTCGGGTGTTCAGGCGTCATAGCGCGCCGGGTGGCGCTTGTGCAAGTGTGGGACGATGCTGGGCACTATGCTACGGAAATTCATTCTTCTTGTTGTCGCGTGTTCCGTTGGATGCGCCCCATGTGGTGCTGTCACGAAACCGCACGTCATCACATTCGGAAAATGGGTCTCCGCCAAATGGCCGAACGCTACGGGACAGAAGTTGTTCGACTTGAAAGTGCGCGCTCTGTTCGTCGACACGCGACTTAAGGAATACACGACCGGAACGCCGCATGAAGTCACCGATCGCTTGTTCGTTGTGCGGCGCGCGTTTCGCGTCAACGATACGCTCCCAACTGAAGCGCTACCAGCGCCACGCTGGCAATGGCAACGCGGAGGATGGCTGCTGGTCGACCGTCTCACAGGACGCGTCTCGCAGCTGAACTTGCCGGAGTTCGATCCCTTTTATTCAACAGCCAGTTGGTATCGCGACTACATCGCGTATTGCGGAGTTTCTGAAGATGGCAAGAAACTCTACGCCATCGTCGCCCAGCTCGGGCGGCGCAAAGCGATCCTGAAAAAAGATGCTGGCGAAACTGGAGGCGATGACGACCCCGATTCCGAGTGTCCGCCGCCGGTCTGGGAACGCGCTCCGATGCGGGTTACGTTCCAACCCGACGACGATCAGAAACTGGTGTTCAACATTCGTAGTCGCGTGGTCGATGTGGTGAATGACTCGGAAGAACCAGAGGAATAGGTGTGGCGCACTGCCTACGCTTCGACCGCGGGCACTTCTTCTGTCGCCATTCGATGCGATATTTTCGCGCTGGTCACCAGCACGACGGAAGCGATGATGATTGCGCTGCCGACAAGAATGTAGCGGTCAACGCGTTCGTGGAGAACGAGCCATCCGAGAAAAACTGCGACCACAGGATTGACGTAAGCGTAGGTCGAAACTTTGGAGGTTGGGACATGTTGCAACAGCCAGATGTAGGCGGTGTATCCGATCCATGAGCCGCAGACGACGAGATATAGAATCGCGCCCACACCGCGCGCGGTCCATTGCACGGGCGCTGATCTTTCAAAGAGCAATGCAAAAAGCAGATTGGCGATTCCGGCGAAGATGACTTGCCAGGCAATGGCGCTGAAAGGATCGGCTGCCGCGGTCTGCCACTTTTTCGACAGGACCGAACCAAATGCCCAACTGAACGAGCCGAGCAACAGCGCCAGCGACCACCACAGCTCGCGATGACCGATGGCGTTTGGATGCCGAAGGTCGGGCCAAATCAATACGACAATGCCGGCGATTCCGATGCCGAGTCCGATTTTTCCGCGGCGCGAGATGTGATGGTCTCCGAGCAAGAGTGAATCGAGCACGAGAAACCACAGCGGAGTCACAGCAATCAGCAGCGCGGCCAGTCCTGTGGGAACGATGCGTTCCGCATAGGCGAGCGTCAGGTTGCCACCCATCAGCAGCAGTATGCCGACGGCCGCCAGATGCCAGAGTTGGACCGGCGAAAAACGAACGCGGCGTCCAGTGACGGCGCAATAGGCGAGCATTGTGATCCCGGCAATCAGAAAGCGGGCAGCACACATCAGGCCGGGAGGAATTTCCTCAACCGCAATGCCGATGCCGAGGTAGGTCGAGCCCCAGAAAACGTAGACCAGCGCGAACGCAACAATAATCTTCCATTGGCTCGCGGGAGCGGGAGTGTCCATGGGAGTTGAGCGGGGGAAAAATTAAGAATATCAGACAGGGACGGGCGGACGGAGTAATGAGGGATAGGGCTTCGCGGCTAGAGTGCTCGACTAATCCGCGTGTTGACGCTCGACTGACCAGACTTGCGCCGAGTCTTTCTCCAGCGGATAGAGATGAACCATCCAATTAAATACGATGGGGAGAAACTGTCCGCCAGCGGCGTCACAGTCCGCCTGGGTTGTGATCGAGCCCTTGAGGCCAAATTTCGCATTCGGCCCGAAATTTTCCATCTTGTGGCCTTCTGGCGCGCGGCAGAAGTTCACATGCTCGTGCCATTGCGCGATGCTGAGCGGGATGCGCTGATTCAGATCGTCTTCGGTGAAACTCTTGGGTGCGGTATACATGACGCCGACCAGCCGATAGTCGTCTCCGTTCTTTTCGTAAAGCAGCGAGGTTGGGTGATCGGGATTAAAGCTTGCGCGCGCCTCGAATCCGTAGCGATAGTTGGTGAAGTGATATTGCTTCTGCGGAATATTCGGCAGGAAGATCTTGAAGCCGTCGTTCAAGGCGACGTGGTAATCCTTATATCTCTCCATGACCCCGCGCGCCGCTTCAACAACTTTCTGAGCTTTCTCGGCATCGCCAGGTTGCTGAGTGCGAAGCGCGGTCATCTTCATGTGCGCGCCCATTTCCATGTGGTGGCCTTCCATGGCGTGCATGGCATGGGCGCCGGCGTCGGAGTCGGCTCCGGAGTCTTGGCCCATCTGGGACATGTCGTGGCCGGGCATGTTCATGCCCTTCATGTCTTTCATGTCTGGTGACGAATTTTGTTGGGCGAAACAGAGCGCTCCGGCGAGGCACAACGTGGTCAACAGAATCTTCATGGCAACTCCCGAATTCCTGCGGCAATTGTATTAACCCGCAAGCCTTTTGATAGTTTCGCGCAACCGGGGACTGGAAGGAACGTTACTGCGGTAATTCTGGACGATCTGCGGCGTCAAAACCTCAATGCTTTGTCATCCTGAGCGGAGCAAGGCCCTCGGCGAAGCCGAGAGCCATGCGGAGTCGAAGGACCCCATGCCCGCCAATACTACTGCGGCAAAGCAAGGCGTTCTCACCTCGCCGCTCTTCTTGCTGCTGACCTGTCTTGCTCCGTACGGGCAACTTCATCGTGGGAACGCCTTGCTATGTTCATCGTCGTCCATGGGAGCACGGGGTCCTTCGACTGCGCGAGGCCTTCACTTTGTGAAGGTCTCGCTTCGCTCAGGATGACAACGTTATTAGGCTTTGGACCACATGCCCATCTCGGCGAGAATTTTGCCTGCGGCGTCGGTGCCAGAGCGCACGCAATCTGGAACTCCTATGCCGCAAAAGCCGTTACCGGCCAGGGCGAGGCCTGGAAATTTCTGGCGCAGCGTTTCAATGCGGTTTAAACGCTCGAGATGACCGACCGAGTACTGTGCCATTGCGGACTTCCACTTGAAGACGCTGGCGAAGATAGGCTCGGCGTCAAGCCCAATAATCTGTCGCAATTCTTCGCGAACGATATTCAGAATATCTTTGTCGCTGACCTGCAAGATTTTCTCGTCGCGCGCGCCACCGAGAAAACAGCGGACGATGGAGCGATTTTCAGGAGCGCGGTGAGGAAATTTGTTGTGGACGAAAGTCGCCGCCAGCATGCGGCGGCCTTCGGTGCGCGGCACTAAGAATCCGAAGCCCGGAAGCTTGGCACGCACTTTTTCGTCGTAGCCGAGCGTGACCGTGACCGAAGAGCTGTAGTTGATTTCTCCGAGTTCGCGGGCCAGGTTTTCATCGGTCGCTGCGAGGACGGACGCTCCGGCGTGAGCCGGGGTCGCGACGATCACGGCGTCGAAATGATCGGTCTTGTATCCGGCGCAAACCGTCCACCCGTTATCCTGGCGGATGACTGACTCCACGGGCGCGGAGGTCTGCAAACACTTGGGGTCGAGGAAGCGAATGAGCGCATCGACCATCTGCTGCATGCCATCTTTGAGCGAGGTGAAGAGAGGGCGCGCAGGAGCCTTTTGGGTATTCCGCATCTTCCACCGGGCCTTGAGCAGAGCACGGCCAAGACTGCCGTGCTTCGATTCCATGTCGGCGAAGCGCGGCAGCACGGCGCGGACGCTCAACTGCGACGCGTCGCCGCCATAGATGCCGCAGAGCAAAGGATCGGCAAGCAGGTCCACCATTTCAGAACCGTAATGGCGCTTCACCATCTCGGCCACGGTCTCGTCCTCCTCAGCTTTGTGCGGAGGATGGAACCATTCGGCAGCCATGCGGATTTTGGTGCTCCAGGAAAAAAGCGGCGAACGCACGGTCGGGATGATCTTGGTCGGGACCATGAACATGAGTCCGTCGGGCATCTCGATCAGTTTGTTTTTGGAGACGATAAAGGTGCGACGCTCGGAATCGTTGGAACCGACGAGTTGATCGCCGAGCCCGATCTTGCGGCAAAGATCGGAAGCCCAGGGCTTTTCGGTGAGAAAGGAATCGGCTCCGCCCTCGATCAGGCAGCCATCGATGTGTTTCGTGACGAGAACGCCGCCGAGACGCGGGGAGGATTCGAACAGGACGTACTCGACCTCCGCTCCGGACTGGCGTTTTTCTTCAAGCGTGAACGCAGCCGAGAGGCCGGAGATTCCGCCGCCGATGATGGCGATACGTGGCATAAAGAAGCTGCTAGCTGCTAGCTTTGAGCTACGAGCTTAGGCTTTCGACTTTGGGTCCCAACCGTGGCCCGAATCCGTTGCGTCGACAAGCCGCTTCTGCGTGACTGGGGTAATGACGATATTATGACAGCAATCTCCGCCACCAAGGCTTGCGCGACTTCGCGAATTGAGGATAGATTGCCGTGATCAATGCCGGCTTCTTGAGACACTTCTGATAACTGACGAAGGCGAGCGGATCTTTGTCTTCAGCGGGGCAGTTTGTAGCTCTTCCAGTAGCGGCGCGGACAACTCCCCCACAGACCCTATCTAGCGCCAACTCGGCGTCCGATTGAGAAAGCCCGAAGGCGGCCTTGAGATGTTGGATCATAATTACTGCAGAATCGCGTCGGATCGTCCCTTCAAGAACGTAATCGACGACCTCATCCAGCGTGTGCCCTGGAGGTACCGCGATGTTCATATCGTCAGTCCAGCCTTCAGGAAGATTCGACAAGTCATCACTCCTTTGAGGTCTTAGGGCGCGATTTTATCGGCTCCTTGCCATAGTCGAGTGTTTACACGGAATACGCCGAACGGTCGTCTCCCGGCGCTACTAAGTCCCAGCTGCTCCCACCCGGCCCCGCACCAACTCCGCCAACGCTGCCGTCAACGTCTTCGACCCGTTCAATGATTCGGCTCGCCATAGGCGCAGTCCTTCTTTTTCTGCGAACTGTTTGAAGAAGATGTCGATGTCGTAGAGCACTTCTACGTGATCGCAGAGGAAGCCTACGGGGTGGATGAACACTCCGCGGTGGCCTTTGGCTTTGAGGCTCAGAATTGTTTCTTCTACGGTGGGGCCGATCCACTGACCTCCGGACATGCCCTGGCTTTGGAAGGCGAAGGTCCAGGCATCGTCTGCCAGGCCGGCGGCTTTCGCTACCAACTGGGCGGTTTCTTTGGACTGGGCTTCGTAGGGATCGCCTTCGGTGATGGTGCGCGCGGGCACGCTGTGGGCGGTGAAGATGATGGGCAGAGTGCCGGACAAGGTGCCGGATAACGTTCCGCCGTATTCGGCGTTGGCTTTGGCCCACGCGGCGCGCAGGTTTTCGGCGAAGGCCGTGGCGAGGAGAGGCTGATCGTGCCACTCGTCGACAAAATCAAGTTCGAAATGCGCGGAGTTCTGAGCAGTAACAGCGCTGCGGTAGAGTCCAACGCTGGTACGCGAATTTTGCGGAGCGAGGCAGATAGCGATTACGCGCTCGAATTTTTGCGCGGCGATCGCTTTGACGGCATCGGCGATGAAGGGCTTCCAGTTGCGCATGCCGACGAAGACGGGCATTTGGAGTTCTTGCGAAAGCTGGTCGGCTTGGAGAAGAGTCCAGCAGGCGAGTGGGGAGAAGCCGATCAGCGAATAGCGATGACGGATTTCTTCGATGACTTGCGGCGGGAGCGGACGGCCTCCGGTGACGTAGCGGAGGTACTCTGGAATCTGGTCGGGATTGTCGGGAGTACCGTGGGCGAGGAGAAGCACGGCGGTTTTGGTGGGGGCGGACGCAGAGAATGAGCGCGTGCTTTTGGCACAGTAGCACTGGCCGGCGAGTCCCAACGGGCAGGACGTCATTTATGAGCCCTCCCGCAAGCGCCCGAACAAGCTCCCGAAAAAATGTTCCTGAGCGATAGTGTTACCTCGACGGCTAAAGCCGTGTCGCCACACAAAGTCAAAAGCCGCGGGCGAGGGCGCCCGCGCCACACAAACATGCGGCATCGCTCAAGCGATGCCCTGATACGGACCTCATTTGCGCTCCTTCTTGAACTCCGCCGAATGGTCGCGGACAAAATCGCAGAGTGCTTTCACGTTGTCGACCGGAGTTTCTGGAAGAATGCCGTGACCGAGATTGAAGATGTGGCCGGGGCGTCCGGCGGCCTGGCGCAAGATGGCTTCGGCTCGCGATTTAATTTCCTTCCAATCGGCGAAGAGCAGCACGGGATCGAGATTTCCCTGCACGGCACCTTCGTTTCCGAGACTCTTCCATCCAGTGTCGAGCGGAATGCGCCAGTCGAGGCCGATGACGTCGGCTCCTGATTCCTGCATCGATGGCAAGAGCGTGGCGGTGTCGGTACCGAAGTAGATGATTGGGACTCCAGTTTTTTGCAGCCGCTTCACGAGATCGGTGACATGCGGCAAAACATAGGTGCGATAGTCTTCAACGCTCAGGCAACCGACCCAGCTGTCAAAAATCTGGATGGTGTCGGCGCCGGCTCGCACCTGCTCGGCGGAATATTCCGACGTGACCGCGACCAACTTCTTCACTAACGAATTCCACGCGGCGGGCTCGGAGTACATCATCTTTTTGGTGAAAATGTAGTTGCGTGAGCCTCCGCCTTCGATCATGTAGCTGGCGAGCGTGAAGGGAGCGCCACAGAATCCGATGACGGGAAGCTTGTCGCCGAAGTGTTTGACAACCAGCTTGATCGCTTCCGCAACGTAGCCGAGATCGGCGGCGCGATCGGTGCGCAGTTGAGCAATGTCTTCGGGAGTGCGTATCGGCTTTTCGATCCGTGGACCTTCGCCGGCGGAAAAGTGAAAGGGCAAGCCCATCACTTCGAGCGGCAGCAGAAGATCGGCGAAGATGATGGCCGCATCGACTTTGAGAATTTCGGCCGCTTCGATCGTCACCTGGGCCGCGACTTCAGGCTTCTTGCAAATCTCGATGAGGGAATATTGCTTGCGAATGGAGCGATACTCCGGCATATAGCGCCCGGCCTGGCGCATGAGCCAGATCGGAGTGCGTTCGGTGGGCTGAGTCTTGGCAGCGCGGACAAATAGAGAATTGGGAGCGGACATGAACCCTATAATCTAGCATCTTGGGGCGCGAGCCTGCCGTTCGGACGGCGAATGTCAGCTGAATTTCCGCTTGCTTTTACGCCCGCGCTAGAGGATTCTTGTGCGCGTTGTTTGCCGGAAGCCTTTGCCTGAAATTGTGACCTGAAGTCTAGAAGGATACGACATGCACTGGACTCAAGTTTATGACCCGCTGGGTCATTGGTGGCTTTCAACGCTGGTCGCTTCCCTGCCGATCGTGGTTCTGTTCGGGCTACTCGCCGGACTCAAAGTGAAACCGCACTTGTGTGCGATCGCCGGAGCTTTCACTGCGGCCCTGGTGGCGGTGGTGTTTTTTAAAATGCCGGTCGCGCTTGCGGCCACTAGTTTTGCCTACGGAGTCGCGTTTGGCCTGCTGAAAATTGCGTGGATCGTGCTCGCCGCGGTTTATCTGTACGACATTTCGGTCGAGACTGGGCAGTTCGAGATCATGAAGGAATCGATCGCCGGCATCACTCCCGACCGGCGTCTTCAGGTGCTGCTGGTGGCGTTCTGCTTCGGCGCATTCATCGAGGGTGCGGCAGGATTCGGCGCGCCCGTCGCTATCGCTGGAGCGTTCATGATCGGGCTCGGCTTCAGGCCATTCCACGCGGCCGCGTTGAATTTGATCGCCAACACCGCCCCGGTGGCATGGGGAGCGATCGGTACGCCGGTGCACACGCTCGCGGCAGTCTCGGGGCTTCCGGAATCGGATTTGAACGCGATGATCGGACGCATCCTCCCTTTCACTGCGGTCATTGTGCCGTTTTGGCTGGTACGAACGATGGTCGGATGGAGCGAGACGATCGAGGTGCTCCCCGCGATTCTCGTGGTCGGATTCTCTTTCGGCATCACGCAGTTTTTCTGGTCGAACTACGTCGACAGCAATCTTGTGGACATCATGGGCGCCGTGGTGTCGATTGTCGCGACCGTCGCCTTTCTGCATCTTTGGAAACCGAAGAAGATCTGGCGTTTTGATTATGAGAAAGAAGAACAAGTCCTTCCGCCTCCGACGGCGCCGGTCGCCGATCGAGCCGGAGGGGAGTGGGCCGCGAAGGAATTCGATGGCTACGTTCGTACCACGCCAATCTCGTATTCGGCCGGCCAAGTGCTGAAGGCGTGGATGCCGTTCGCGATTCTGTCGGTGCTGGTGTTGCTTTGGGGATTGCCTAAGATCAAACTCGCGATCAATCAGGCCACCACTCCGGCATTCAAGGTGATGCTCCCGGACGGAAAAGTGCGGCCCGGCCCGCCGGGCTGGGATGTTCCCTATCTGCACAACGCGATCTTTCGCGCAGCGCCTGTGGTTGCCAAGCCTACGGCCGAAGCGGCTCGTTATGACTTCAACTGGCTTTCGGCAACCGGCACTGCGTGCTTCCTGGCGGCGATCATTTCGGGATTGTTGCTCGGCATGGGACCGGGGCGTTTGGCAAAAACATTCTGGCGAACTCTGGTGCGCATGCGGCTGGCGGTGGTGGCGATTTCATTCATGCTCGGTCTCGGATACGTGACGCGATATTCGGGACTGGATGCGGTGCTGGGCCTGGCCTTTACGCGGACGGGTTGGGCCTATCCTTTCTTTGGAACTTTCCTTGGATGGCTCGGCGTGGCGTTGACCGGGAGCGACACATCATCGAACGCGCTGTTTGGAAGTTTGCAGCGCATCACTTCGCAGCAACTTGGGATCGATCCGGTACTGATGGTGGCGGCCAATAGCGCGGGCGGCGTGATGGGGAAGATGGTGGATGCGCAATCGATCACCATCGCAACTTCAGCGACGGAACAAGTCGGGAACGAAGGCACGATATTCCGATTCGTAGTGTGGCACTCGGTTGCTCTCGGATCGATCGTTGGAATCATCGTCATGCTCTACGCTTATGTGTTTTCTCATCTGGTCCCGCATGGGCTTACGTTTGTGAAGTGAGGGCGGACTCCGATCAAATCAGGGTGCGGTTATAATGGCAGCCTTCTCTACCTAAGGAGCTAGGAGCTGCATGCGACCGTTTTTGGCGATGGTGTTGATCTTCACCCTGGTGATTCCCTCTTTATCTTTTGCGGCCGACCAACCGGTTGCGAATCCCGCCCCGTTGGCCGGTTATTCTCCGCGATCCAGCCAAAGCGAACGTGAGTGGGAGGCGAAGTTGCGCGCCATCCCCGACCCTGCCAACCTGCGCGAATACATGCGGCGGTTGAGTGCACGACCGCATCATGTGGGATCTCCGTACGATAAAGACAACGCGGAGTGGATTCTCGCTCACTTCAAAGAGTGGGGGTTGGACGCGCACATCGAGCAGTTCGACGTTCTGTTTCCGACGCCGAAAGTGCGGCTGCTCGAGATGACTGCGCCGACGAAATTCACCGCGAAGCTCGAAGAGCCGGCGCTCGCTGTCGATCCAACTTCGAATCAAAAGTCGGAACAGTTGCCCACGTATAACGCGTATTCGATCGACGGCGACGTTACTGGTCCTCTGGTGTTTGTGAATTACGGATTGCCCGAGGACTACGAAAAGCTCGACCGGCTGGGAATTTCGGTAAAGGGCGCGATTGTAATCGCGAAGTACTATCAGAGTTGGCGCGGTGTGAAGCCAAAAGTTGCCGCCGAGCACGGAGCGATCGGCTGCCTCATCTATTCGGAACCGAAGGATGACGGCTATACGCGCGACAATGTTTTCCCGGCGGGACCGATGCGTCCCGCGGATGGAGTGCAGCGTGGCAGCGTCATGGATTTTGCTTCCTCGAACCCAGGCGATCCGCTAACCCCTGGGGTGGGCGCGACGCCCGGGGCTAAACGTTTAGCCCTCAGCGAAGCGAAAAGCATCACGAAGATTCCGGTGCTCCCAATTTCTTACGGCGACGCGCAGCCCTTGCTGGCAGCGCTCGCGGGACCGATGGCTCCCGACGAGTGGCGCGGGACGCTTCCTATTCCTTATCACGTGGGGCCGGGCCCGGCGCGGGTTCATCTAAAGGTCGCTTTTAATTGGGACACGAAGCCTGTGTATGACGTGATTGCGAAAATTCCGGGCAGCGTTGCTCCCGATGAATGGATTATCCGAGGCAATCATCATGATGCGTGGGTGAATGGGGCGGAAGATCCGATTTCTGCGCAAGTTTCTTTGCTTGAAGAAGCACGCTCGATGAGCCTGTTGCTGAAACAGGGATGGAAACCGCGGCGGACGATCATCTATTGCGCGTGGGATGGCGAAGAGCCGATGCTGCTGGGATCGACGGAATGGGTCGAGGCGCACGCGGACGAACTGCGCGAGCACGCAGCCGTCTATATCAACACCGATGGCAATGATCGCGGCATTCTGAATATGGGCGGGTCACACAGCCTTGAGCATTTCATTAACGGAGTGGCGCGTGACATCGAAGATCCCGAGTCGAAAATGACGGTGTGGCAGCGCGCGCAACTGACGAAGATTGCTGAGGCGAAGTCCGCCGACGACAAGAAAGAACTCCGGCAACGCGCCGATCTGCGCATCGCGGCGCTCGGTTCGGGCACGGACTTCACTGGATTCCTCGATCACATCGGCGTCGCAACCCTGGATCTGTCATACGCCGGCGAGGACGAGCAGGGCATCTATCATTCTATCTACGACGATTTCTACTGGTACACGCATTTCTCCGACACGGATTTCGTGTTTGGACGCGCGCTGGCGCAGACGGTGGGAACATCTGTGCTTCGTTTGGCGGACGCGGAGGTATTGCCGTTCGACTTCGTGAATTTTGCCGACACGGTCGAGACGTACACGAAAAATTTAGAGAAACTACTGGCCGATAAGCAGGAAGAGATTCGCGAACGCAATCAGGAAATCGACGAAGGGATGTTCAAGGCCACGTTCGATCCACGCCGGCCGACAGTTGCTCCGGCGAAGGAAGACGTTCCTCCACACTTGAATTTTGCGCCAATGCAAAACGCCGTCGATTCTCTGACTCGCAGCGCTAAGCATTACGAACAGGCGCTGTCGCAAAAGCAGGCGAGTTTGGGAGACGAAGCCTTTGCGGCCAAGCTCGCGGCGTTGAATCGCGAACTGATCGCGAGCGAGCGCAAGCTGACGAACGACGATGGATTGCCGCGGCGGTCCTGGTACAAGCACTTGTTGTACGCTCCGGGAGTTTATTCGGGTTATGGGGTGAAGACCGTGCCGGGCGTGCGTGAGGGAATCGAACTGAAGAAGTATGCCGAGGCGGAAACGGAGATCGTTCGCGCCTCTAAGGCGCTGGAGGATGAGGCTGCGCTGATCGAATCGGCGGCGCGAAAATTAGAATAGCACCGTGCGCTAACCTGGGCTCGACAGCCCGGCTTCCGGCGATCTCAATCGCCGAAGTCTCTGAGCCCACTGCGCTGTCGGAGTTTGCAAGTAGGCATCGATGCTTGCCGCAGTCTTCCGGCCTTCGGCGATTGCCCATACAACTAACGACTGGCCGCGCCGCATGTCGCCGGCTGCGAAGACTCCGGGGACGGACGACATATTGTTCTGGTCGGTCGCCACGTTGCCGCGCGGATCAAGCTTCACTCCCAACTGCTCGATCATTCCGTTCCGTACGGGGCCGACGAATCCCATCGCGATCAGCACGAGATCCGCTTCCATTGTGAACTCGGAACCCGCAATTGGCTCGAACTTAGGCGCTGGGCCGACGCGGACGGCGTGTAGTTGCTGAACTCGGCCGTCGGCCGAACCGGTGAATTTGGTGGTGGCGATGCTCCAATCACGGATGCCGCCTTCTTCGTGCGCTCCTTCGGTGCGCAGTTGCATCGGCCAGAGCGGCCACGGAGTCGAGGGCGAGCGATCGTCCGGCGGCTTGGGCATGATCTCGAACTGGTGCACGGAGAGCGGCTTCTGGCGATGGCTGGTGCCGAGGCAATCGGCGCCGGTGTCGCCGCCTCCGATGATGACGACGCGTTTGCCGGTCGCCAGGATTTCTGTTTCGGCGTCGTCTGTTTGACGAGCAATCGTGTCGCCGTGGCAGCGGCGGTTTTGCTGCGGCAGGTAGTCCATCGCGAAATGGATGCCTTTCAGTTCGCGACCGGGGACGTTTAGATCGCGCGGCCACTCTGCTCCGCCGGCGAGGACGATGGCATCGAAATCGCGGCGCAGATCTTCAACTGCAACGTTCTTTCCAACTTCCGCATCGGTGACAAATTTAACGCCCTCCGCGGACATTTGTTCCAGGCGGCGATCAATGATGTGCTTCTCCATTTTGAATTCGGGGATGCCGTAACGGAGCAGGCCGCCGATGCGATCTGCTTTTTCGTAGACCGTGACCGCGTGCCCGGCACGGCAGAGCTGCTGTGCAGCGGCGAGTCCAGCCGGGCCCGAGCCCACAACGGCTACTTTCTTGCCTGTGCGAACCTTTGGTGGCTCGGGATGAATCCAGCCTTCGGCGAATCCGCGCTCCACGATATTCTTTTCGATCTGCTTGATGGTCACGGGAGGCTGGTTGATCCCCAGCACGCATGAGGCTTCGCACGGCGCTGGACAGATTCGTCCGGTGAATTCGGGGAAATTGTTGGTCGCATGCAACTGGCGTACCGCCTCTTTCCAGCGGCCGTGATAGACGAGGTCGTTCCAATCGGGGATGAGATTGTTGACGGGGCATCCGGTCTGGCAAAACGGGACGCCGCAGTCCATGCAGCGCGCGCCCTGAGTACGCAGGTTCTCTTCGGGAAAGTCGAGATAGATTTCGAACCAGTCGTTGACGCGCTCGGTCACGGGGCGCCTGGGTGCGTGTTCACGCGTGAATTCGAGGAATCCCGTGTCCTTACCCATGCTGCACCTGCTGACCCGAAGAAAGGACTGCCATTGGCAAACTCGGAATATAAGGCTGTCGACGGCGGCCGACTCCGAGCACGCGCTTGTGTTCGTGCGGAAACACTTTGATAAAACGCGACAGCGCCTCTGACCAGTTGTCGAGAATCCAGGCGGCGCGCGGACTGCCGGTCAGCTCGAGATGGCGGGTGACGAGACCCTTGACCAGGTTCGCGTCGACGAACTTTGCTTCGACGAGGCCGGCATCCTGTATTTCAACGATCGGTTCCAGATCGACCGATTCGAGATTGCAGCGCTTCTCGGTAAAATCGCGGCGCTCATCAAATACATAGGCCACGCCGCCGCTCATGCCGGCGGCGAAATTTCTGCCGCATGCTCCGAGCACAACGACGAGGCCGCGGGTCATGTATTCGCAGCCGTGGTCTCCAACGCCTTCGACGACAGCAGTCGCTCCAGAATTGCGGACGGCGAAACGCTCGCCGGCCACTCCGTTGAAAAATGCTTCGCCGCTGGTCGCACCGTAGAGGGCAACGTTGCCGATCAGTATATTTTTTTCGGGCTCGAAGGTGGACTTTCGCGGCGGATAGACGATCAATCGGCCGCCAGACAAGCCTTTACCGACGTAGTCGTTCGCTTCGCCTTCGAGCGTCAGCGTAACTCCCTTGGCGAGGAACGCTCCCAGGCTTTGCCCGGCAGATCCATCGAGGTGAACGCGAATCGTATCGTCCGGCAGGCCGCCGGAACCGTAGCGGCGGGCGATCGCTCCGCTCAGCATGGTGCCAACGGAGCGGTGAATGTTGCGCACGGGGAGTTTGATTTCAACCGGCGTTAGCGATTCGATGGCGGGCTGAGACTCGGCGAGAATCTGATGATCCAGAGCTTGTTCGAGTCCGTGGTCCTGCGCCTGCACCGAGCGGCGGGCCACGCGCGACGGCACGGGCGGGTTGTAAAGAATCGCAGAAAGGTCGAGGCCGCGGCCCTTCCAGTGATCGACGGCGGGTTGCACGTCAAGCATGTCAACGCGCCCGACCATCTCATCAATGTGACGAAAACCAAGATCGGCCATGTATTGCCGGACCTGCTCCGCCAGGTAGAAAAAGAAATTGATGACGTGTTCGGGCTGCCCCTGAAAACGCTGGCGCAGCACCGGGTCTTGCGTGGCGATGCCGACCGAGCATGTGTTGAGATGACATTTGCGCATCATGACGCAGCCCATCGCGATCAAGGGCGTGGTCGCGAAACCGAATTCTTCCGCGCCGAGCAACGCGGCAACCACGATGTCGCGGCCGGTCTGAAGTTTGCCGTCGGTCTGCACTTTGATCCGGCTGCGCAGATCGTTCAACAGCAGCACTTGCTGCGTTTCGGCTAAACCAAGTTCCCACGGAATGCCCGCATGTTTGATCGAGCTTAGCGGCGACGCACCGGTGCCTCCACTGTCGCCGCTGATCAGCACTACATCGGCGTGGGCCTTGGCGACGCCCGCCGCCACCGTGCCGACTCCAACTTCGGCGACCAGCTTTACGGCGATGCGGGCCTGCGGATTCACATTCTTGAGGTCGTAAATGAGCTGCGCCAGATCCTCGATGGAGTAAATGTCGTGATGGGGCGGAGGAGAAATCAATCCGACACCGGCGATGGAATGACGAACGCGCGCGATCACCTCATCGACTTTGTGGCCGGGGAGCTGGCCGCCTTCTCCGGGCTTTGCACCCTGCGCCATTTTGATCTGTAATTCATCGGCGTTGACGAGATAGTTCGTGGTAACTCCAAATCGCGCCGATGCGACTTGTTTCACGGCGCTGCGGCGCAGGTCTCCGTTCGCGTCTGGCTTGAAGCGTTCTTCGTCTTCGCCACCTTCGCCGGTATTGGATTTGCCACCGATGCGGTTCATCGCGATGGCCAGAGTTTCGTGCGCTTCTTTGCTGATGGAGCCAAACGACATCGCGCCGGTGGTGAAGCGCTTCACGATTTCTTTGGCGGGCTCGACTTCGTCGAGAGGAACGGGCTTGTCGGTCTTCTTCAGCTTCATCAGGCTGCGGAGCGTGGACAGGTTGCTGCTCTGCGCGTCGATGAGATCGGTGTACTCCTGAAAAGTCTGGACGCTTTCCTGCCTGACGGCCTGCTGCAGTTTGCTGATCGTCTGGGGATTGAGCAGGTGATATTCACCGTTGGCGCGCTGATGATAGGTTCCTCCGATGGCGAGTTCAGTTTCGTGCTCCGTCAGCGGAAGGAACGCATAGTCGTGCTTCAACTGCGCTTCGCGCGCGAGTACATCAAGGCCGACGCCTTCGAGGCGAGACGCGGTTCCCGAGAAGTACGAATCGATCAATGTTTTGTTCAAGCCGATTGCCTCAAAAACCTGTGCGCCCTGATAACTCTGGAGAGTCGAGATCCCCATCTTCGCGAAAGTCTTGAGCAGACCTTTATTCACCGACTTGATGAAGTGCTTGACGGCGATATCGGGAGTCACGCCGTCGGATAACTCCCCGCGACGGGCGAGATTTTCAACGCTCTCTAATGCGAGATAGGGATTGATGGCACTAGCGCCGTATCCGCTGAGCAGAGCGAAATGCATCACTTCACGAGGCTCGCCCGATTCTGTGATCAACGCGACCTGAGTGCGGGTCTCCTCTTGCACCAGCAGGTTATGAACTGCGGCCAGCGCCAGCAGGCTCGGGATGGGCGCGTAATCTTTATTCACACCGCGATCGGAAATAATGAGCAGCGTGTATCCGGCTCGTCCGGCGAGCGATGCGCGCTGACATAGCTCATCGAGTCCGCGCTTCAATCCGGCTTCGCCTTCGCTGGCACGGAAGAGAGCGGGCAGCGTGATGGCGAGCAGGTCCCCCGTCGAAACGCGGCGCAGTTTTTCGAGTTCGACGTTCGTCAGCAGCGGATGAGCGAGCTTCAACATGTGACAGTTCTCGGGCTCTTCCGAGAGAATGTTGCGCTCGCTGCCGATGTAGCTGGCCAGCGACATGACGATCTCTTCGCGGATGGGATCAATCGGAGGATTCGTGACCTGCGCGAAGAGCTGCTTGAAATAGTTGAAGAGCGATTGTGGACGATCGGAGAGACAGGCCAGTGGCGTATCCGTGCCCATCGAGCCAACCGGTTCCTGGCCGTTCGAAGCCATGGGACCGAGGATCATGCGCAGGTCTTCGTCGCTGTAGCCGAAGGCACGCTGGCGGCGAAGTAAGGTTTCTGCGTCGGGGTGATGCATGCGCGTGGGCGCGGGCAATTGATCGATCGTAATCTGGTTGTCTTTGAGCCACTGCGCGTAGGGCTGTCGCGAAGCCAGGCGATGCTTGATTTCTTTGTCCGGAACAATGCGGCCTTCGACCGTATCCACGAGAAACATCTTTCCCGGTTGCAGGCGGCCTTTCATCTTCACCTGATCGGGTTCGAGGTCGAGCACACCCGCTTCAGAAGCCATGATGACGAGGTCGTCGTTCGTAACCACATAACGCCCGGGGCGCAGGCCGTTACGGTCGAGGATCGCGCCGATCACTCTGCCGTCAGTAAAGGCGATCGCAGCGGGCCCGTCCCATGGTTCCATGAGGCACGCGTGATATTCGTAGAAGGCGCGTTTCTCGGGCTTCATGTGCGGATTGCCCGACCACGCTTCAGGAATGAGCATCGCCATCGCGTGCGGCAAGCTGCGTCCGGATTGCAACAGGAGTTCGACAGCGTTATCGAAGTTCGCCGAGTCGCTGCCGTCAGGCGCGATGATGGGGAAAAGCTTTTCAATGTCGTCGCCAAATAATGGAGAGGCGAGCAACGATTGGCGCGCGTGCATCCAGTTGACGTTGCCTTTGAGCGTATTAATTTCGCCGTTGTGCGCGATGTAGCGATAGGGATGCGCACGCTGCCAGCTCGGAAATGTGTTCGTCGAAAAGCGCTGGTGCACCAGGCACAACGCGCTGGTGACGTCGGGATCGGAAAGCTCTTTATAGAAATTCGTGATCTGCGGAGCGAGCAGCAGGCCCTTATAAACAATGGTGCGGCAAGAGAGCGAGGGAATGTGAAAGACACTCGCATCTTCGATATCAGACGCGGCCATTTCGCTCTCGGCGCGTTTACGCACGACGTAGAGCTTGCGTTCAAACGCATCTTCGTCTGTGAACGCACCACATCCCACGAAAATCTGTTGGATGTAAGGTTGCGAGCCTCGGGCGACGCGGCCAATCGCCGACGCGAAACATGGCGTGTCGCGCCAGCCGAGGAGAGTTAGACCCTCCTCGCGAACAATGCGCTCGAGAATTCCTTCGCATTGCAGACGGGCATGTTTCTCGACGGGCAAGAACGTCATCCCGACCGCGTATGCTCCGGGTTCAGGCAACTCGAAGCCGAGCTTCGGGCACTCGCGGGCGAAAAACTGATGTGGGATCTGGAGCAGAATGCCGGCGCCGTCGCCCGTCTCGGGATCGCATCCGCACGCTCCGCGATGCGTCAGGTTGAGCAGCACCTGAATTCCCTTGCTTACAATGTCGTGACTTTTGCGGCCACGGACGTTGGCCACAAATCCAATGCCGCAGGCGTCATGCTCCTGGGAAGGGTGGTAGAGGCCCTGAGCAGGCGGTGGAACGTTCGGATTCTTGAGACGCGTCGTCATGGACTTCTTTTCGGCAAAGTAAGCGGCACACTTTGGCGCGGACTTTGCCGGATACTCTGCCGCCTAACCGGGCTGCTGTTCTTGAGTTGGGCCCACAAAGGCCTCGATGCTGTCGCATACTTCGGCTCAGGAACACACCTCTATACCTTCTTACTTACCGCCTCAAGGGTGTGAAGTACAATTCAGAATTTCGATGTTACGGATGCAAAATTGGAATTTGGGGAATTCAATGTAATAAGGTGGGGGCGGCGCGATTTTCGGCCACGTTCTCAGCTACAAAAGAGCCGTAAAACACGGGGTACGCAAGGGTTCACGAAGGGGATCGTCTAATTTCCCGCTAGACTTGCTCCGTCCGCTATAATTCCGGGCACACAGACAAAAGACAATGGATTTCGATCAGCTCACAACATTTCTGGAAGTCGCCAAGCAAGGCAGCTTTTCGCGCGCTGGAGAGAAGGTTTTCCGCTCCCAATCGGCGGTGAGCGCCCAGATTCGCCAGTTGGAGCAGGAATACGGCGATCGTCTATTGGACCGCTCGGGCAAGACGGTCAAACTAACTCCGGCCGGCCTCGTCCTCTATGACTACGCCGAGCGACTGACAAAGCTCCGTGGCGAATCGCTCATGGCTGTGGCGGACCACAGCCGCACACCCCGCGGCACACTGCGTGTGGGGGCGAACGAGGCAACCTGCCTTTACGTTCTGCCCGAGGTCTTTGCGGAATACTGTCGACGCTACCCGCCGGTACAGATCAATATTTACCGAAATTTCAGCTACAAGATCACGGAGAAACTTGAGAACGGATCGGTCGAGGTTGGAATTTTGACCTTGCCGATTCAGTCGGCGAGTCTCGATATCGAACCTATCTTCCGCGACAAGTTGATGCTGATGGTCAGTCCGAACAATCCACTGGCCAAGCACAAAACGGCGGCCGTTCGCGATATCGTGAAACATCCGATACTTCTGCCAAAGACGGGCCATACCCGCAGGCTGCTCGACAAACTGTTCCGTCCCTATCGCGACGAATTGCAAGTCCGGATGGAATTGCCGAGCATCGGCATGATTAAGAGCTTTGTGGCGGCCGATCTTGGAGTGTCGCTGATCAGCGCTTCGTTCGCGCGCGACGAAGTTGCGTCAGGCAGGGTCAAGCTGATTGACCTTGAGGATGTAGAACTATTCCGTGAGCTGGGGTTGGCCTACCGGCGAGATCGCACACTTTCGTGTGCAACGACGGCATTTATCGATATCTTGCGCCAGATGGCCGCTCCCGGGAAAAAGGCATAGGCACATTTTTTGCAAGATTTTTTGTAAGATGTTGCCCCGCCGCTAGCGAAGCACGCGTCTGATGCCGGCGTCGATTACATCCGCGGCTGCGGCTCCTGCAGCCTGGCCGAGAGCGCGGTAATTTTCGAAATGCGCCTCGTCGAACCACTGGTTGGCCGTTGTGTCATTCGGGAAACCCGGGTTGGTCACGGCGTAAGCCAGAACGTCATCGGGATCCTTGGCGACAAGCGCCGGTTTGATGTAGATGATCGTGCCGTCCTCATCGGGCTTCGCCGGGTTATAGCGAATTTTGCCGACGGCGAAATGAGCGTTGGAGCGCATGCTGCCATCCGCGGAGTCTGCTTGCGGCTTCAGCGGCGAGAGGTCATCGATAGCGATCTCGACGCCAAAATCGGTGCGGCAATGTTCGATCGCGTTATGCAAATCGCCGAAACGGTGATCGGAATCGCACGACGCATCGCAGGCCACGATCAATTTGCAGCGGCGGCGCACCAGTTCATAGACGGCAAGATTCTCAAAATGGCCTCCGTCGGATAAGTAAACGTAGCTGCTGTCGTCAGTCGTCGATCCCAGCAACTCGGCGACCAGCCAGTAGAAACCAATCGCAGGACTTCCGTGTTTCCATTTTTTGTGCGCGGGATTGCCGATCCACCAGCCCAGCCTTACGTCGAAAAGCGTCATCAGAAAAGCCAGTGGCGGCTCGGAATACGATCCCATGTTGGGGCTGGCGGCGGCGCCAGAGATGGCAACGCTCGTTCCCAGCGTGATTCCTTGATCGTATCCGGGCAGCAAGCAGCCTGCTTCCTCCGTGGGGCCAAAAAAGGATTCCCACGCCTTCCCTTCCGGATGCTGTCGCGTGAACCCTCCGTAGAGCGGCGTGAAGGCAAAGGACCGGGCCTTGCGCGTCTGCAACGCTAATTCTTTTCCACGCACGACGTTTAGACTCGTGTTCACAATCGGGATGGGACGCGCATCTTTTGAGTTTTCTGAGTTGTGCGGAATTGTCAGACTCGAGAGCGGGAAATTATCGGCATCCGAGAAACCGGTAAACGGCTGGGCGCGGCGATCTCGGACGGACGCGCCCAGATAACAGCGGATGAGCCGGTTGCGATACAGATAATGGATGGAGAATTCGTTGATGTCGACGCGCCACGACAAAACGACCGCCGCGACGAATAACAAGGCATACGAAATCGGCGCGCCAGGATGGGAATACAAGTCGCTCGGAACCACCAGCGAGCTGCCTTCGACTCCCGTGAGCCAATCCGAAATTTTCGAGGCGAGCAGAGAGAGCCCAAGCAACAAGCCAATAATAAAGATGTAGGGAGTTACCCTCGCCAGGTAATGGAATAACTTTTGACTCTTTGTCGGGTCCAACTTCAGTTCGCCACTTCTGTCGCCTTTGCCGAAGGCGACTCCGTAGGCGGTGGATGCGATCCAGACGAGAACGCCGGTGAACGTCAACGGATGATTGGGGTGGGCGTTCTGCTCCCAGGACAGCAGTTTTCCCATCGCTGCCGGAAAGTAAATCGAGATCAGGAACAGAACGAACCAGCAGAAAGAATAGATGAGCAGCCATCCTCCGAGCCGTCCCCACCATTCGCGATGTCCGTCGTTCATCTGCCTCCCCATCAGCCCGATGTGAAGGACGCCTGCGGTCAACATCATGATCATCGCGACAGGGGTTCCAAAGGTCATGATGTGCCACTTCGAGTATGGGATCGCTTCCGGACCGGGTTGAAGCAGCAGGCTGGCGAAGGGCACGAAAAGATAGCCGCTGATCGCTCCGGTGACAAGCGCCGTCAACAGCAGAGCCCACACTTTCGGGCCGCCGTTTCCCGTCGTTTTGAAAATGGCGCGCACAATCGAGCGCACGGCAAGTGCAAAGGCCCACAGTCCGAAATAGAGGGCGATGCCCAACAATGGCGCGCGGTAGAGCGGAGATTGCAGGATTTGCCATTCGGTGAAGAACTGGCCCAGGCCGTAGGTAAACAGAGCCGCCGAAAGAAACAGGGGCACGATGATCAGCGCCTGCACAGCCCATTGACGTGTAATCCAGCAGTCGATTCGCTTTTTGGTGGGATCGACGGAAACCAAATTCAATCCGATGCCGACCACCGCTCCAAATGCAAGAATCAGCCCGAGGGCCAGCGCGAAGTATTGACTCCTGATATAGACGTCGATGAAGGTTTCAGAAAATGTTCCTTTAAGCGAAACTTGCAGCGCCTCTTCGGCGCTCTCGAGCATGGCGAGCAAAAAAACGATGCTGCGCGGCACCAGCAGCAACGAAAGTAGCGCGAGCACAAGAATGAGTTGATTGAGGAGGGTATTCCTCAGGTAGCTGGCCATGAAGGCCCAGAAATCCGCGCCCAGCAGTCCTTTTCGCGGCGTCAGATAGTTGCTGTAGTCGCGGAGGAAATGAATTTCGGGGGGATCCGCCGCCTCTTTCGGCGCATTGGGTAACGCCGAGAGCTTCTCTTCGACCTCGTGGATTCCGATGCCCTGGTGATGCATCCACGCCATCAGCCATCCGCCGATGTAGCCGCCGCCGGAGACCGTGGAAATATAGTCGAAAGCTCCGAGCAAGCGGGACTGCGCTAACGCCTGAAGTATGCCGAGATTAAAGGTGGCGCTGCGGATTCCACCGCCGGAAAACGCGAGGCCGATCAGGCTATCGCGCGCGGCCGGGCGGAGGGCGTCTGGTCCGAGCCTTAGTTTGCGCGAGGTCTCGACCTGCCGCGCTTCTTCCTCGAGAATCTGGTCGACCGTGGGCACTGCCTCTGTGGGCATGGTTCGATCCGGTTCGTCCAAAGAGATAGTGACACATCGGGCGCAAACGTTACGACTTGGGTCGAGTCACTTTCGGTCAAATCACTCTAGGTCAAGTCACTTTTAGGTCAAATCAGTCGAAGGAGCCATCGCCGGTGTTATATCGAGCATCCAATCAATGCGTGGCAGAAGAAAAGTCAATCTTCGACGAGCAGTATCGGGTCGTCTCCATCGAAGGGGACCACCTCGTCATACGGGGAATTTTCAGCGGCCAAGTGCTGACGATCATTAACCCTGAACCGGGCACGCCTCTCACGGAAGAAGAGTACCCGCCGGGAAAACTGATCGCTCTGACCGACCCCTCCGCGTCGCCTCTCAATTAAAAACGGCCAAAAAGTAAAGTCCCAGACGCGTGCGCGGACCCGACTGGTCAAGGCTATTGCTCGAGCGCTCCGGTTGTAGACAGGCTTTCTTTTTCCTGACCGCTTCCCAACTTGCCCCGATACGCCCACAATCCCAATCCCGGACTGCCGATGAAAAAGACATCTTCGCCGTTTACTCGGTTATATCCCTGGTGAAGCGTCTGCGGATTGTAGCGTGTGAGCATTTCCTCTAAATCGCCGTACTTAAAACCAACTCCTTCCACTTCTTCTTGGCTGAGGTGACCCGGGCACCATCGGATCGTGAAGCGGCCTTCGGAAGACCCATGAATAAGGTGGGCTGCCGCGCTTAGATCTCCGGCGAGGTCGGCGTTGGCGCTTACCGCGGCTAGCGTGGCCGGTGTTCCGCGATAGCCATATTTGCGAATCAGCAAATCGATGGCTCGATCTTCGCCAAATTCTTTTACCCCGGGTGCGAGAATGATCAACTCGGCGCCGTCGGCCAACGCCATGCGCGTGCGATAGACAGCTTTGTTGCCGAGCCACGTGCTGTGAAATTCGTGCGGATCGAGATAGACAACAGTCTTCTGGATCGGCGCGTCAAGTATCTCGAAATTCACTTTCAAACTGAGCGCCGCGGCGCGGTGCAAGCACTCGATGTCATCGCCGATGAAAAGTCCGCGAACGGCCAGTTGACCATCATGCGTCCTTCCGACAACGGTTAAGACATAGACGATGGGCAGGTGTCGCAAAAACTTATCAGACGCGTAATTGAGCACGTTGCGTACGGGATTCTCGGCGCGGCCCATGATGCGCTCCATGCCGTAAACCGCGCCCAGATAGTGACTGCGGTTGATCCCGTCGCGGCCTCCCGTACCGACGAGGATGTTCTTGTTGTAATTGGCCATGCCGATCACTTCGTGCGGCACGACCTGACCGATGGAGAGAATGAGATCGAAGCCTCCGCGCGAAATGAGGCGGTTCACTTGCGCCGGCCAGGTGTAGTGCAACTTCCCTTCTGATTGCCCTTCAATGAATTCCGCGGGAACTTCGCCGAGCGTCTCGACATCGGTTCGCCAATTGTGGACATGGAAGAGATCAGCCGGCATCGCTCCAAACATGCGCTTGAGTTGGTCCGGGCCCATCGCGGTATGCGTGCCGAGAGCGGGCAGCACCGCTTGGAGCCGGTCGCCGTAGTACTCCCACGCGTAGCGTGTCAGGTCGCCGGCGCGGGAATGGGCGCGGCTTTGGTCGGGTGGCACGACGAGAACGCGCTTCCGCTCTAGGAGTTTCGCCAGACTCTCGGAAAACAGATCGCGCAACTGAAGCGGAGACAAATCGGTTTCAACGCTTCCCGTCGCGCAGTAGAGACTCATGCCATCACTCGTTCATACTTACATAGATATAGATATTGATGCGTAAATACATTGATCCGCAAACACGGCGCTACAGCCGATACGCCTTTTTCACCAGCCTGTAGGCCAGCTCGCGCGCCACGTCCGCGGCTTCCGCTTGCTCGAGTTGATGTTCGACGACCAACTTCGCCAGGAACGCACAATCCATTCGCCGGGCCAAGTCGTGCCGCGCGGGAATCGAAAGAAAAGCCCGAGTATCGTCGTTGAACCCAACTGTATTGTAAAAGCCCGCCGTCTCCGTCACGCGCTCGCGGAAGCGCATCATTCCCTCGGGACTGTCGTGAAACCACCACGGCGGCCCGAGGCGCAAACACGGATAGTGGCCGGCCAGCGGAGCCAGTTCACGGCTATACGTCGACTCGTCAAGCGTGAAGAGAATGATCGTGAGATTCGGTTCGTTGCCGAACTGATCGAGCAATGGTCGAAGAGCGTCCACGTAATTCGTCGGCGTTGGAATGTCGGCACCCACATCGCGGCCAAAACGTTTGTACAGTTTGAGATTATGATTACGCGCGCTGCCAGGGTGAATCTGCATGACGAGGCCGTCTTCGACACTCATTCGCGCCATTTCGGTGAGCATTTGCGCGCGGAACAACTCCCGTTGCTGCGCATCGGCGACGCCTTTGATCACACGACCGAATAGGTCCGCCGCCTCCGCCATGGAAAGATCAGCCGTGCGCGCCGTTGGATGCCCATGGTCGGTTGCGGTGCATCCGAGTTCGCGGAATCGGACTCGTGTCACGCGGACCGCGTTCAGATATCCCGGCCATGTCGAACAGTCTTCGCGAGTCATCTGCGCCAGCTTTTCGATATTTCCTGCAAATCCGTCAAAGTCAGGATCGACAACCGGGTCGGGCCGGAACGTCGGCAATATCCGCGCCTTCCAGTTCGATTCGCGGATCGCCCTGTGATCGGCAAGCGAATCGAGCGGGGAATCGGTCGTCGCCAGCACTTCCAGATTGAAGCGCTCGTAAAGAGCACGCGGCAGGAACTCCGGCGTCTGAAGTTTCGCCGAGATCGCGTCGAAGTAGAGGTCCGCGGTCTTTTCCGAGAGCCGCTCGATTAATCCGAAAAGTTCCTGAAAGATGAAGTCCAGCCACAAGCGCGTCGGCGTGCCGCGAAAAAGATAGTAGTGACTGGCGAAGATGCGCCAAACCCTTCGCGCGTCTTTCATTTGCAATTCGGCCACTTCGGGCTTCCCTATCTCGAGATCGTCGAACGAAACACCCTGGCTGTAGAGCATCCGCAAAATGTAGTGGTCGGGCAGCACCAGAAGCCGCGCCGGATCGGGAAAAGGCTGGTTCCCCGCAAACCAAGCCGCTTGCGTATGGCCGTGAGGACTGACGATCGGCAGGCTCCGCACCTGTTCAAATAGCGCCTTCGCTATTTTTCGTGTGGCGGGTTCGGCAGGAAACAGGCGGTCGGGATGGATTAGCATGTTGTGCAGCGAGTCTTTTAGCGTTCCGATAGGATACTCCACTGAAATTGGAGAATTACGGCGGATGACGCCGGACTATAGGGCAAGGCAGATAATAGTCTATCGTCGAAAATCATCGCTCGAGGACCATCTGACCGGTGGGGGTGTGTAAACAAATGGCATATACGCGACGCAGGTTGCTTAAGGCCCTGGGACTGGCGAGTGTTGGGAGCGCAATGCTCCCCTTAATAAGGACGTTAGCGGCCGGGGAAACGGGCACATGCCCTTTCAGGCTGGCTGTGATCAATGACGAGATCACCCAAGATTTCGAAAAGGCATGTCAGATCGCGGCCGGCGATTTTGGGCTTCGCTGGATTGAGCTGCGCTCGATGTGGAATAAGAATGTCACCGAGCTAACAGCAAAAGAAATAGAAGACGCACAGAAAATTCTCGCAGACCACAAGCTGCGAGTCACCGATATCGCCAGCCCACTTTTCAAAACAGATTGGCCGGGCGCTCCGCGCTCATCCCAGAGTGAAGCTCGTGATCAGTTTCACGCGGATTTCGACGCGAGCGCACAAGACAAACTGCTCGAGCACTGTATCGCGCTTGCCAAGGCGTTCAATACCGATCGCATTCGCTGTTTTGATTTCTGGCGACTCGACGACCAAAAGCCCTACCGCACAGCCATCAACGCCAAGCTGGAGCAGGCCGCGGCGCGCTGCGCCAAAGACGACATGGTGCTTCTGCTCGAAAACGAAATGTCATGCAACACGGCAACGGGTGAAGAAGCAGCGGCAGTGCTGAAGGCGATTCCAAACAAAAACTTCATGCTGAACTGGGATCCCGGAAATGCCGCGGCGATCGGAAGCACGCCCTATCCTGCCGGCTATCAAATGCTGCCCACAGACCGCATCGGGCATTGCCATTGCAAAGACGTCGTGACCAAGCAAGACCATAAATATGATTGGGCTCCAGTCGGCGGCGGCAGTGTGGACTGGGTTGGGCAACTGCAAGCCCTGCAACGCGACGGTTTCCGCGTCGGGTTGAGTCTCGAGACTCACTGGCGCGGCGCGGGTACGCCCGAAGCCTCGACCCGCGTGAGTATGGACGGACTCAAGAAGACACTGACGAAAGCTGGCATCTCCTGCTGATGCCGAGAGAATGTGGGACGAGGAGGAGAAATCATGATTACGCGACGCGAATTTCTCGACACGTTGGCAGTGGGCGCGGCCGGTCTCGCGGTTGGAGCGACGGCCAAAAGCTATGGGCAGATCCTGGGGTCGAACGAGCGCCTCAACTTTGCAGTCATCGGTCTGAATGGCCGCGCCTACGCTCATCTCTCATCGATTAAAGCGAATCGAGGCGCTGCGCGCTTGGGGTACGTCTGCGACGTAGATAGCAACATCCTGGCGAAGTTCGCTGACGCCGCCGAGCGCGAGATGGGCGAGGCTCCCGCCACTGAAAAAGACTTTCGCAAGATTCTCGAACGAAAAGATGTCGACGCGATCACCATCGCGACCCCCGAGCATTGGCACGCGCCGATGGCAATCGCCGGACTGCAGGCGGGCAAGCATGTCTACGTAGAAAAACCGTGCAGCCACAATCCCGCCGAGGGCGAAATGCTGGTGCTGGCGCAACAAAAGTACGGCAAGCTCGTGCAATTGGGAACGCAACAGCGATCTTCGCCACACACGATCGAAATCATCGACAAAATTCACGGCGGCATCATCGGCAAGCCCTACCTGGCGAACGCCTGGTACGTGAACGTAAGGAAGTCGATTGGCACCGGGAAAGAAGTACCCGTGCCGCCGCAACTCGATTGGGACTTGTGGCAGGGTCCGGCGCCTCGCCGCGCTTATAAAGACAACGTGCATCCCTATAACTGGCACTGGTTCAAACTCTACGGCTGCGGCGAATCTCTCAATAACGGCACGCATGAGGTTGACGTCTGCCGTTGGGCGCTCGGCGTTGATTATCCAAAGCGAGTCACTTCTTCGGGTGGGCGCTACCAGTTCAAAGACGATTGGCAGTTTTATGACACGCTCGTGACCAGCTTCGAATACGACGACGCGATCATTTCGTGGGAAGGCAAGAGCTGCCAGGGCATGAAGTATTACGGCCGCGATCGCGGTGCGACCATCATGGGGACGACCGGCTCGGTTCTGGTGGATCGCGATGGTTACGAGATCTACGATCTCAAGGGGAACAAGACGAGCGAATTCAAGGTGGGCAGCAAGACTTCATCCAGCGATCTACTGGGCCGCGATTCGATGACCGATGCGCATTTTGCCAATTTTATTGCGGCCGTCCGAAAAGGCGAGAAGCTTGCCGCTCCAATTTCGAACGGCAACGTCTCGGTCACCATGCTCCAGCTTTCGAACATCGCATGGGAGGTGAATCGCGAACTGCAACTCGATCCGAAAGATGCACACATTCAGGGCGATCTCGAAGCGATGAAGATGTGGGGGCGCGAATACGAGAAGGGATGGGAATTGCATGTTTAAGAGTAAGTTCTCCCGCCGCGATTTTGTTCGAACGGGCGCGCTCATCGCCGGAGCGTCAGCCGTGCCGAGATTCCCGTTCGCTCAGGAGCAGACTCCTGCAAAACCGGTGGAGCGATCGGACGCTCCGATTCGTTTGGGCCTGGCGAGCTACACGTTTCGCAACTTCACCCGCGCGCAGATGATTGGCTTCATGAAGCAATTGAACGTCTCGGCGTTGAATACGAAGGACGTCAAAGATCATCTGCCGATGGATCCGCAACAGGAAACGGCGGCGCTCGCCGACTATGCCGCCAATGGCATCAAACTCCATGCTGCCGGAGCCGTTTATTTTCCAAAAGACGACGATGCCGACATCCGTTCCAAGTTCGAATACTGCAAGCGCGCCGGTATCGGCACCATTGTTGCGGGCGATCCTTCGGTGGAAATGTTGCCCCGCCTGGAGAAATTCGCGGAGGAATACGAAATCCGTATCGCCATCCACAACCATGGCCCTGAGGACAAGTTGTGGCACTCGCCACTCGACGTGCTGAAGGCAGTCAAAGGGATGGATCCGCGCATGGGATGCTGCATAGACGTGGGCCACACGGTCCGCGCCGGCACCGACGTGGTACAGGCGATTCACGAAGCAGGGCCGAGGTTGTTCAATATCCACATGAAAGATCTTAAGAGCTTTACGGATAAGGAAAGCCAGGTTAGCGTCGGCGACGGCATCATGCCTGTACGAAAGATATTTGCCGCCCTGATCGACGCCAAATATCGGGGTTTCGTCGACCTCGAATATGAGGTCCACGCCGACGATCCGATGCCGGGAGTCATCGCCAGCTTCGCCTATATGCGTGGGGTTATGGAAGGAATGGGAATTGGTACCTCAGGTTGAACGTGCGAGTGGGTGACCAAAATTATCGTGGATTTGAGCTGGAAATGGCGCTATCGTAGACACATCGAGCAGTTGTGGAGGCCTCCTCATCATGAGCAAGAATCAGCCTGACAACAAGAATCGCCGTAATTTTCTTAAAGCAAGCGGCATCATGACCGCCGCCGCGATGACCTCGGCTCTACCCGAGGTGGCGAGCGCCCAGACCGCTACCGCCGCCGTGCCTGTCGTCTCACGCGATGCAATGCCGACCCGGAACCTCGGAAAAACTGGGTACAAAGTTGGCATTTTCAGTTTGGGCGGCCAAGCTGCGCTCGAGAAAGCAAACAATTTTGATGTCGCTGTCCCGATTATCGAAAAGTCTCTCGACCTCGGCGTGAACTACATCGACACTTCGTCGATCTATGGCGGACCTGAGCGCTGGAGCGAGCAATACGTCGGCAAGGTGATGAAGCATCGCCGCAACCAGGCCTTTCTCGCGACCAAAACCAAAGAGCGGACGCGCGAGGGTTCGATGCAGATGCTTGAGACTTCCCTGAAGCTCCTGCAAACCGACCACATCGATCTTTGGCAGTTACACGACATCGGGACGATGACCGATATCAATGAGATTTTTGCCAAAGGTGGCGCCATGGAGGCGTTGCTCGCGGCTCGCGACCAGAAGATCGTGCGCTACCTCGGCATCACGGGCCACTACCGCCCGGATTCGCTGATCGAAGCCATTCATCGTCACGACTTCGACACGATCCTGATGGCGGTGAATGCCGCCGATCCTCACCACTTCAGCTTCTCTGAACAATTGCTGCCGCTGGCCGTCGAAAAACAAATGGGCATCATCGGGATGAAAGTTCCCGCGCGCGGGCGACTGCTATCCACCTGGACGCCGCCGCCGATCGAGGAACAGAAACATATGTGGGAAGGCATGGTCCTAGCGCCCACGGCCGGAACGCTCATGATGCGGCAAGCGATGTTCTATTCGCTCTCGCTGCCCGTCAGCACAGTGATTATCGGCTGCGACTCCATCGCCCAGCTTGAAGAGAATGTACAACTGGCTCGCGAATTCACGCCGCTAAGCCACCAGCAGATGGCAGCACTGACAGAAAAAGCTCAACCAGTCGCCAAACAGTCGCTGTTCTTCCGCTTCTATGAGCGGGCATAGTCGCGCACAATGACGATCGTACATAAACGAACGAGCGTAGACGACGGGAGACTGCTCAGGTCCACTTTTTGTCGCCTTCGACGATCGTGATGTAGCGATCGACGGGAAGATCGGTGATGCGCTCGACAACTCCGCTGGGCTGGGGCCATCGTATCTCGAGCCAGTCGAGCTTCCGCTGATCGCCGATGCCCAGAACCATTCTCGGATCGTGCGATGAAAGGTAGCTGCCGCCGCCGACTTTCATCCGTGTCCGCTTCAGACTGCCTGCCTGATAGGCAACGCGCGCGCCGATGGCATCGACATTCGCTTTCTTCCCGATCAGGCGAATCCCCAGCCAATGATGGCGGCTGCCAACATTGTTGTGCAACAAAACTGGCGGCTCATTGTTGCAAGAGATCGCTGCCGATTCCTACCGATTCAACTAGTTATTTACCTCAAGTTCGATGGAAGCGGTTTGAACCAAGCTTCCGCTGGTCCCTGTTATGGTCAGCGGGTAATCCCCTGCCGCAGTTGATGTAGAGGTCCGGATGGTTAGGGTCGAAGAACCCGCGCCCGTTATTGACGTGGGGTTGAAAGTGTAGGAAGCTCCCGACGGCAGCGTGCTCAAAGTTAAGCTCACAACACCGTCGAATCCGCTAACCGCCGTAGTCGTAACGGTGTAAACCGCGTTCCCGCCCGCGTTTATGGACTGAATTTCGGGCGCCGCGGACAGCGTGAAGTTTGATCCTGTTACAACTAGCGCCGCCGTAGCGGTCTCGACCAAGCTTCCGCTTGTCCCTGTAAAAGTAAGCGGATAGGTACCTGGCGGCGTGTTCCCTGTTGTAGTTATCGTCAAAGTGGAAGAACCAGAGCCGGTTATCGTCTCAGGAACGAAGTTTGCCGACGAGTTTGGCGGCAGCCCCGTCACGTTCAGGTCTATCACGCCGCTGAAGCCATTTGCAGCGGTGGTGGTTAGAGTGTAATTTGTGACCGCACCGATTCCGATGGTCTGTGAATTCGGCGATACGGTCATCGAGAACGTCGGTTGCGCCGTTACGACTAGTGTACCGTATGGCTCACCTGACATAGGGCAACCGCCGGGGATACAGGCAAAGTAGTTTAGGGAGCCGTCTGTGGCAGCAATGGTAAGTGGATAGGATCCCGCCGGCGTCGAAGTCCCCGTGCTCACCGTAAGAGTTGACGTAAAACCGGGAGTTCCCGATTTTGGGCTGAACCCGGCGGATGCCCCCGATGGCAGTCCCGCTACGCTGAACGACGTTAGTTTCCCGGTATAGCCTGCGTTTGCCGTCGTCGGAATCTGGAATGTAGTGACATGTCCTGCCTTAACCGTCTGGGCGGCAGGTGTTTCCGAGATACTGAAGTAGGGAAAAGGCCAGAACATGAATGTGCCATAAAGGTTGTCCTGGTACACCGCGAACTCATGCGGCTCGGTGAAAGCTGGCACGCACGGTGATACCGGAGAGGGACAAGGAGGGCCTGTGATTGTGGCGGTGGCTGTTTGTGTCGACGTATTGGTCACGGTGTTCTGCCACGTGTCCATCCATGTGTAAGTCCAGCTCTGCTTGATGTCCACAGTAAGAGACTGCCAGAAGAAAGACACTCCAAACTTCTCTTCGAGCCCAAACTGCTGTTGGTAGCTATAGGATCCACCCTGGCTTTGCGACGTCGTTGTCGAATACTGCTCGCTCAAGGTCTCTGTTTCGCCTTTTGTGCTGCCTGGCGGAGCCTGTTTATACGGGACGGTCTCTGGTGAGCTATTACCAAACTCAGCTTGCGTGTAACGCTGGTCCGTGGTGGTCGGTGGGTTTACTCCGGTCTCCAGAGTTACGTCGTAGCCAGGATTGGCACAGAACGGATCTGCTTTGCAGATATTGGCTAGATCGGCGGAAGTAAGGCCCGGACCCTGCCCGGAGGCAAATGTCTGTGTTGTGACCCAGCTTCGCGACAAGGCGTCTGCATCTTGGGGATCGCAGGTGGGGTCAATTGCGTAGCAGGGCGAGCCGTCGATTTTCTTGAAGTCCCCGTTGAGGTAACCGACATATACAGGCCAGACATCGGTCTCGTGGAGCGGGTCGTTATAGTCGTAGCCGTACCCGTTCCAATAGAGGTTACCCGTGCTACTGCCCGTCGGAACGAACGTAAAAAGAGTGACGGGATTCAACCACACCCTTACGATATCGTAGTCGTGATTTACGGGGCTGTATACGTTCGGTATTCCTGGCGTGATTTCCAGATCCGACGTCTGTTTGCTAATCGTGATCGAATTCGACGCGTTTGAGACCCAAGTCCAGGAGTTACTCTCGCTCCCAGTGACCGCCACTCCGCCACCGAAGCCGAACATGCCTGCACCCGGATCCCCCGCCGCATTCGAGCAAGTCACACTCCCAGTTGCGCCACAAACCGAGATGCTAAAGGTGAAGTTGTTGGAAAACGAACTACCGTTAGTGGAGGTGTTTCCGACATAGTCGGTGTCGCCGTAGGTGACAGAACTGTACTGGTTGCCACCGGGCGGCGCATAGGTCACAGTCATGACCTTGTACTTGGGATTGAGGTATCCGCTTGCGGCGGCGACGGATTCGGAAAGATCGGTATTGGCCGGTCCTGTGATATAGAAAAGGCCATCAGTGGACCAGGCGTTCAAGGGCCAATATTCGTTGTTGAAGTTGCAATTCAGCCCACCCACCCACACTTCGGATCCGCTTGTACCCGGAAAGGCGTGCGTTGCTCCGGAAGCGTCTTTGAACGACCAGGAATATGTCGTTTCCAGAAGTTCACCTTGGCCATTAGCGCAAGGAATATAGGTCTTTGACGCTTGCGTACTTGTTAAAGTCCCGGGAATCCACTGCGCCGATGAAATGGTCGCCATAAGCAGCAATATTAGGCCCAGACTTCCGAAGAGATATGGTTTTTTCATCACAATTCTCCCCTAACTTATTTCACGGCCGTTATCCAGGTTCGGCTAAGGTCAGCATCAGACCACTTATTTGACGAGGTAAGGTGGGAACTTAACCGAGGCTGCCTATTGCTGTCAATAACAAATATTCACAAACTAGCGCAACCTATTATTATGTGGGCTCTCCCTCGTGCTATTTCTCCGCTGTTACTCGCACAGGATCTTTCCTCCTTCAGCAATCCAGCGGACGGCGTTTGTTTGTTCAAATAACGCTTTTGTCGGCGATGGTCAAAATCGAACGCGTGCGGATTACCGGCGAAGAGCCGTTTGCTCTGGAGATTTGCTACCTCCCCGGCGACGAGTTCGCCGATCTCGCGGATGCAGCTCTGGTGCGGGGCTCGTTATTTCTGACGCTTGAGAACGACTTCGGCGTCGAGCTGGCCTATGCCGACGAGGAGGTCGACGCGACCGTGGCTGAGGGCCGTGTGGCCCAATTGCTCAATTTGCGCGCCGGGGCGCCATTGCTCCGCATTCGGCAGGTCATCTATTCATCAAAAACCAAGCCGGTGATTTACGTGATCGGTTTCTACCGCTCAGAACGGCACTCGCTGTTTATCCGGCGCCTGCGATGAGGGTGGCTGTAGCCGGCCCCCGAGCCGACCGACAGCGCGGGATGAAAATCAGCTATGCAGGTATTTATTAAACCAGTCGATCGTTCGTTGCCAGGCCAGATCGGCCGCGGCCTTGTTATACCGTTCTGGCGTCGCATCGCAATTAAAGCCATGCCCGGCACCGGCATAGATGTAGCCTTCGTGTGGAATGTGTGCCGCGGTTAGAGCCTTATCGTAATCCGGCCACGTGGCCGCCAGCCGCGTGTCGAGTTCCCCGTGATGCACCAGGATGGCTGCCTTAATCTTTGGAACATCCTCGGCGGCGGGAGGACCGCCATAGAACGGCGCCGCTGCCGCCAAGTCCTCGCCGAGGCGCACCGCCAACATATTAGCGGTCGATCCACCGTAGCAAAAGCCGGTCGCGCCAATCTTTCCCGTGCAATCAGGCCTTGACTTCAACCATATCGCTGCCGCGACCATATCCTCTGACATCTTGTTCTTATCGATCTGGTTGAACATCTGGCCGCCCTTGTAGTCGTCGCCAGGATAGCCGCCGAGAGAAGTGAGTCCGTCCGGAGCAAATGCCATGAAGTTGGCCAGGGCAAACCGCCGCGCGATGTCCTCGATATGCGGGTTCAGCCCGCGATTCTCGTGAACCACGATCACACCGGGCAACTTCGTCACCGTCTCGGAGCGAGTATCGGCGCTGATCGGCCGCACGAGATATCCCTTGATGCTACCGTTGCCCTTTGGGGAGGGGACGGTCTCATACGTGGCTTTGATGCGGTCGTCGGTGCGGGAGACTTGCTGGCCTCGAGCGTAGTCCGGCATCAACGCAGCGATCACCGACGACGCCGCAAGACCACCCACCAGGCGCTCCACACGCTCGATGAAATCACGGCGACTGATCTCGCCGTGAATGAAATCGTTGTAGAGTTCGACGGCTGCGCGCGGCATTTTGGATTCGGTCCTATCCATCATTGGGACGTTGGTCATTTGCTTTCTCCTTTATCGATCATTTTTTCATAGTCCGCGCAATTACCTCCCCAATAAAAAAGATGCAGAAGCAGTCGAACTCGCCAATCGTCGCTCGACATATAGGTAGAGCCCGAGAATAGTCGGTCGAGACCGGCCAGAGGCTCAGCTCCAAGTCCAAAATCTTCAGGAATGAGCCAAGGAGGCAATCATGCTGATTGCGACGGCACAGAAATTGGGAGACAGTACCGTTGTCCGGTGTCATGGGCGAATTGTAATCGGCGACGCCTACCGGATTCTGCGCAACGCGGTGCTTAAACAAAGACAAACACATAACAGGACGCTGGTGCTTGACTTGGCTCAGGTTGACCGGATCGACGCGGGGGGTTTGGGTGTCTTGCTGAGTCTGCGGGGGTGGGCTTATTCTCACGCGATCAGGTTTCGGCTGATGAATGTCATGAACCAGGTCGAACTCGTACTAGAGTTGACAAAGCTGGATCGTGTCTTTGAATTCTGCTCTGTCGAGGACATGTTCAATCTGCTGTGCCCTGGACTCGTAAAGCAGCGATCGGACGACCAAGCGAACCAGCAATTGCTGAAGCGCAACTGCGACAGTTCATTTGGACGGCAGGAGATTCTTGGTGTTCAGGGGAACCGTCCAGTTCCTGCCGCTACGGTGTAGTTGACGGCCCATACGATTCAGGGATATTTCCTGAAGGCTGTCGAATGCGTCACCTCTCATCCGTCATGGGTTCAGAGACACGAAGGCCCATAGAATTGGTGTCATGGATCTCAAAGGAGAAAATCGAATGCAATTTGCCCTGCTGATCTACGAATCCCCGGAAGCGTTCGCGGCGCGGAACAGCGACGGAACCGACCCCTACACCGGCGCTTGGCGGGCGTACCATAAAGCTCTCGTCGAGTCCGGTGCTTACCTCGGTGGCGATCCGCTTCAAGTGCCGGAGACTGGAACCACGGTGCGAGTCAAGGAAGGAAAGCGGCGCGTGCAGGACGGCCCCTTTGCCGATACCAAAGAACAACTGGGGGGATTCATAATCATGGAACTCCCGTCGCTTGACGTGGCCCTCGATTGGGCAGCGCGATGCCCGAGCGCGGCAAGTGGTGCGGTAGAGGTCCGCCTTCTGGCACCTGCATCCAAGCATCGGATCACTGGATGAATGGAAGCGGTCAGGAGAGCACTCACAGGACGATCGAGCGCGTGGCCCGTGAGTCGTACGGCCGTCTCGTGGCCTATCTTTGCTCGCATACGCGCGACGTCGCGAGCGCAGAGGACGCTCTGAGCAATGCGTTAGTGGCGGCCCTCACGACTTGGCCGCGAGACGGCCTGCCACAGAATCCAGAAGCGTGGCTGCTGACGGCGGCGCGCCGTTCGTTCATCGATGTTGCGCGTCATCAAAAAGTGGCCACAGCAAGTGAGCCGACTCTCCTACTTCTGCAAGAGGAGCGCGAGGTGACCTTGTCGAGGGAATTTCCAGATGACAGATTGAAACTGCTGTTCGTGTGTGCACATCCGGCGATTGATCCGGCCATGCATACACCGCTTATGCTACAAACCGTTTTGGGCCTGGATGCTGCACGCATCGCCGGCGCGTTTCTTGTCTCGCCGAAAACGATGGGCCAGCGTCTGGTGCGCGCCAAGACGAAGATCCGCGATGGTGGTATTCAGTTCGAAGTCCCGCGGGACCGCGAACTCCCAGAGCGGCTCGACGCGGTACTGGAAGCCATTTACGCCGCATTCGGCATCGGCTGGGACGATATGGCGGGCGTCGATCAACCCGGCCGCGATCTGGCCGAAGAAGCGATCTGGCTCGCTCGAGTGCTTCTGCAACTTCTGCCCGACAAAGCCGAGGTCCGAGGCCTGTTGGCTCTCATGCTGCATTGCGAGGCGCGACGGGGTGCCCGAAGGGGTGCCGATGGACACTACACTCCCCTTTCGAAGCAGGACACGAAGCTCTGGTCGCTTCCAATGATAGAGGAGGCAGAGTACCATCTCGCCGAGGCGTTCAGGCAGGGCCGCTCCGGACGGTTTCAACTCGAAGCGGCGATTCAATCCGTTCACGCCGAGCGGGTGCGGAGCGGCCGGACTGACTGGTCAGCCATCGTCATCTTCTATGAGCAGCTGATCCGCATATCGCCGACGCTCGGCACGCGAACCGCATATGCCGCGGCGATTGCCGAAACGAATGGAGCTGAAGCAGCGTTGGCGGTATTGGATGCGATTGCCTCCGACGATGTCTCCGCTTATCAACCGTACTGGGCAGTTCGCGCTCACCTGCTGCAACGGCTGGGACAGAGACGCGAGGCCCTGGCCGCTTACGACCGGGCGATCGGACTTGCCGAAGACCCTGCACTCAGAGAGTTCCTGCTTCAAAAACGTGGCTAGTTTTTTTCTTTTGCTTGTAGAAATCAACCAGCCGTACCCGTCACCAGTGTAGAGGCGGCTTAGCAGTCATGAGTCGGCGGTCATTATTCGACGGTCATTATGACGACCAAGCTTGGCCACCCGAGAGGTGAACCATGTGTCCATTTTGCTTTTCGACGATGGGATTAATCGTTGCCGGCACGATCTCTACCGGTGGGCTGGCGGCGTTGGCCGTCAAGGTATCTCGCAAGAACCAGGCAGGAGAAGTCTTGCCGAACTCAGAGGAAAGGAAAAATCAAAATGTCGACCAGAACGAATGAGAACTCGCATCTCGCGATCAAGACACCCCCGATCGTGTCGCAGCAAGAGTGGGAGGTTGCGCGCCAACAATTGCTCGCGAAGGAGAAGGCCTTGACCCGGTCCCGTGATGCGCTCGCCGCAGACCGTCGCCGGATGCCGTGGATGCTCGTGGATAAGGAGTACAAGTTCGACGGACCCAAGGGTAAAGTTAGCCTGCTCGATCTGTTCGAGGGCCGCCCGCAGCTGATCGTCTATCGCGCCTTCTTCGAGCCTGGAGTATTTGGCTGGCCCGATCACGCTTGTCGCGGCTGCTCTCTCGGCGCCGATCAGGTCTCACATCTTTCTCATCTGAATGCCCGCGATACCACACTTGCATGGGCCTCACGCGCGCCGCAGGCGGACATCGCACGCCTGAAGGCGCGGATGGAGTGGGAGATGCCTTGGTACACCCTCACCGACAGCTTCGACAAAGACTTCGGCGTCGATGAATGGCACGGCCACAACGTGTTCTTCCGCGACGGCGAGCGCGTGTTCCGCACATATTTCATCAACAACCGTGGCGACGAGGCGATGGGGAGCACGTGGAGCTATCTCGACATCACTCCACTCGGCCGTCAGGAGACCTGGGAGAACTCGCCAGAAGGTTACCCACAAACTCCGCCATACAAGTGGTGGAACTGGCACGACAACTACAACGCCGAGGCCTCGCCTGATCCAAAGTGGGTCGACATCATTACCGACCCTCAAGCGGCTGCGCGAAGGCGCGAAGACGAAGAGAAGGCGAGCTAAAGTCCGCTTTTCAGATCCAGCTTTGCAGATAGCAGATAAAGGAGAAGATCAAAATGTCGACAAACACGATTGACGACCGGAAGATAGTGTCGCGAGAGGAATGGCTTGCGGCCCGACAGCAACTATTGGCCAAGGAGAAGCGGCTCACGCACGAGCGTGACGCAATCGCCGCCGAACGGCGCCGACTTCCGTGGGTCAAGGTCGAGAAAAGCTACGATTTCGACGGACCGAACGGGAAGGTGACGCTCGCCGACCTTTTCGACGGCAAGAGCCAGCTGATTATTTACCACTTCATGTTCGGCCCCGATTGGCAGGAGGGCTGTCCGAGTTGCTCGTTCAACATGGACCACACGGACGGCGCGCTGCTGCATTTGGCGCAACGCGACGTATCGTTCGCGGCGACCTCACGAGCACCATACGCCAAGATTGCCGCGTTCAAGAAGCGCATGGGCTGGCGCTTCAACTGGGTGTCTTCCCACGGCAGCGATTTCAACCGAGACCATCACGTAGCGTTCACCAAGGAGGAAGTCGCCAAGGGCGAGGTGGATTACAACTTTGGCAAGAATAGATTTCCAAGCGAGGAAGCTCCTGGAATCAGTGTCTTCTACAAAGACGAAAAGGGAGAGGTCTTCCACACCTATTCCGCCTACGCTCGTGGGACTGAAAACGTTGTCAACACGTACAACTATCTCGACTTCGTGCCCAAGGGGAGGGACGAAGATGGTTTGTACTTTCCCATGGCTTGGGTCCGGCACCACGACCGATACGAAGATGGCCGACTGGCGGATGCCGACAAGCCGTACTGGCCGTCACAAACCACGATTGCGCGCTGAATATTCGAGCGAGTTCAATCCGGCTCATGGTCTGGCGTTACACAACTGCCAGGCCGGAGCCGGCGAATCAGTTCGTTCTCGCGACCACGGATAGCGGATAAAACACGAAATTACAACCCGTATAGGACGAACAGGAAAGATTCCCTTTTCTAACGAGGCGCGCAGTGGAAGTTGGCGGAAACGGTTCTTCGAACCTTGTACATGTCGGATTCCTGGCGGCTTCCACGAACTGACCTTATTCGTTCCAGCGCGCAACGGTACAGAAATCTACGTAGAAACTTTTGTTCGTGGGCTGGATCACCCATTCCGCCTGGCATCGTCATCGGACCTGTCATCGTTCCCTGAAATCCGCGACAGTGCATGTCCCATTCTTCCTGGGCAATCTCCACTTTATAAGGATGATTAATCAGATGATTGTCGGGGAACATCTTGAAAAATTGGACGGACTCCGCCTTGTGATTGTCGCGCCCTCTTGTTGGCTCGGCCTGACCGGGCCAAAAGACAGTGGTGTGCTCCGAATGCGCTTTTCAGACCTCGGCTGATCGAGCCCTGGCGAATCCTAACTATCGCGTCGTGATCCGGGAAGCAAATCACGTTTATGGATGGTAGGCAGACCCGAAACTCTTCAGACACGGCTTCCGGGAGACTGATTGATAACTTCCTCGCCGACTTCTGGCCTGCCAGTGTTTGACCCTTCAGCTTAGTTGAATCGTCTTCCAACCCTAGCGGGCGCTGGTGCATCAACTCCCGAACGGAGGACTCACTGGCTGTGAAGCGGGTGATCAAAGGTGTGCATATCGTCCCGATGGGGTTTGCAAACGCCTTCCTGATCGAGGGCGACGACGGGTTGACACTGATCGACGCTGGTTACCCGAATAAGGAGGCAGCAGTCTTAGGGGCGATCCGCGATCTTGGCCGTTCCCCAGACCAACTCAAGCACCTGATCTTCACTCACTGCCACCCTGATCATATCGGTAGCGCTGCCGCGATCGTGCGGGGAACCGCTGCGAGGACCTACATGCACCCGCTCGACATTCCGATCGCCGAAAGTGGAGGTCCTTTTCGGCCGATGACCCCGGCGCCTGGTGTGTTGGGGCGAATTTTGTGCAATCTGTTCTTCCATCCCGCCGAGCGACTGGACCCGGTTGCCATCGACCAGCCTTTGACCCCAGGGGAAACACTGCCCGTCGCAGGTGGCTTCGAAGTAATTCATGTTCCCGGGCATTGCGCCGGACAGGTCGCGCTGCTGTGGCGTCCCGGACGAATGCTGTTCGCCGCTGATGTGTGCACGAACATCATGGGCCTCGGTGATCCCGTTGGCTTCGAGAACTTGGAGGAAGGTCGCGTGAGCCAACGCAAACTTGCCAGTCTTTCATTCGATGCTGCCGGGTTTGGCCATGGCAAGCCTATCGCCCGCAATGCGGGGACGCGCTTTCGGAATAAGTACGCCAAACATCTAGAGAAAATACATCAACTGCGTTCCGCAGCTTAATGCCCCAACCCACGGCCGGGTTGGTCGGGCCCGCGGGAGTAATAACATGTTTCGAGCACTGGCGTGGGAAGCCATGCGTTGTAGCTACGCGCTTTCCGAAACACCGGATCAAGCGCGTCATCTCTGTCTCACTTCTTGATCGCCTCTATTCGGGGTAACGACATATTCTGCCAGTACCGCAACAAGATAGACGTTAGACTCTGAAATCAGTCTGCTGACGGTTACGACAACCCGTCACTCGTCATTGCGGTTCAACGGTAGACGCCAAGCCTTAGTGCGCTGCTCGTGAGCGTGTTCTTCAAATAATGCGCCAAGGATGGCGGCTTCGAATGGGGAAAACCACTCGGCAGTCTGGTCATTTGTTTAAATTCACAAAACGATATTGCCGGGCATTCGGGGATTGCAACCGAGTTGGTTTGCGTCAGAGCGGAGCGAGGCGTCGACGTCAGTCACATGTGGGACGGGAGACGCAAACCTGTCTATCATAGCCCCCTCAGGTCTTCACAGGCTCACGCCGATCGCCGCGTTTTGATTTTCTCATCCCTTCAAATTCATTGCGCACTTTGAGAAGGAGTGGCGAGGTTCTGTCTGCATTCTTCCAGAGCGTTAACAACTCTCGATACGCATTCTCACTCTCGGCCATTTTTCCCATCATCCGATAACAGCGAGCCATGCCCAACACGGAAAGGGGATATAGAGTCGTGAACGGGTCAATGTTTCGATTGCGGATGATCTTCTCGAATTCCGCCTCAGCCTGGGCGGGAGCGTTGACTGCCAGGTACGCAGTTCCGCGAACATAGATTGGGAGCATGTCGGCCAATGAACCGAATTCATATGGAAGAGCGGGCTCCATAAGATGGGTGACTTCCGCAGGTGACGTGCCACGGGAGACCGCTAACATGGTCCGAAGAATGGGGGAATAGATTCCAAGATTGAAAGTAGCAAGCGGGTGTTCATGATCCATCTGGTTCAACAGAAGTTGCGCGCGCTGAACGTCGTTTCCGCGCAATGCAACCAGACCCGTGAGGCCATATACCATTTCATTTTTGCCCAGTTTCAGAGCGCGTTCGGATTCCTTCCAGGCGATTAGGCCACGCCCCATTTCAGAGTTGATCTCTGCAGACACCGCCAGGGCGATGGCCGCTGCTTCCGAATCACCGTTGGCAATATCCATTTCCGCCACCTGATCGAACTCCTTAGTGGCAGTCTCCATCCTGCCTTCCGAAGCGGCGGCCGATCCCTCGGCGAAGATCATTCCGACGTCGTTGGGATGTTTCTTTGCCCAATCGCGCTGACGCTCCAAAGCCGGTGGATCGTTTTCGAAGTATGCGATGCCGAAAAGGTCAAGGTGGATAAAACTATTGTCGTGTCCAGTTGAGAGGAGTTTTTCGCAGAGGGCCTTGGCTTCATCCATGCGATTCATCCCCATGAGCCCCATCAGCAGATTGGATACGCCGAATTCTTGACCCGGGCCGAGTTCCACGGCTCTGCGCGCATTGTCCACCGCAGCCTGATATCGCCCGAGGAGGACGGCATTGTTCGCAAGTGCGTTGAAAGCCTTCCAATCGTTGGGATAAATCTCAAGCCATAGCCTGGAGTTTTCAGAGCCCTTTTCGCGCTCCCCAGTCACAATGTCGAAGTAGCGACCCGTGATGTAAAGCCGTTCGGGTTCGGTCGCGCGCGCTCTGAGCGCAAAGGCTTTTTCGAAATATTGTTTTGCATAAGACGGCTCGCCGAGGTTGGAGTACGTCGACCCCAGCTGTGCGTAGGCAATGGCAAAGTCAGGATCGAGGGCAATCGCCGTTTTCAATACATCGCGCGCTTCCACATTTTTGGAGTGCGAGCGCAGCTCCAGCCCCAACTGATACGCCCTAAGGGCTTCGAGAGAACTGGTGGTCGCCTGCTCGATCGAGACATCGAATGTCTTCAGCGACTGCCGTGACTCACCCAACCGTTTGCGGAGGTCGTCAACCGCTGCACTGAGCCGAGGAAGTACTTCCGGTTTGCCATCCACAGAAAAGGATTCGTGTACCAGCGATGCACCATCAGCGCAGCTTTGCGCCTCGAGCGATACCAGGTAGTGCGGGGTCGCACCTCGAATGAGGCCGGTAACCAATGCCGCGCTCTTCAAACGCTGACACACCTGCAAGGCCAGTGCAGGGGTGAGGGCTTCCTCGGGCGACCGCCCAATGTTCTGCAGCGTCATTCCCAGTTTCTGCTCCGGAACAATGTTGAGATAAGGAGACTGCGCGAGATGGATCATCACGGCTCGGCGCAGGGAACCATCAAATACCGCGTCACCCGTCTCGTTGGCGAAGTCGCCGATTACGATCGCAGCATGTTCGGGAATGCGACTCCTCAATCGAACAGTCCAGGCTCCTGTGACCGCCGAAACCGCGAGCAAGGTCCCGATGAGCGCGACCCATGCGGGCCGCTTCTTGATCCAAATGCTCGGCCGGACCGGATTCGCCGCAATCGGGTTCGCAACCTGTATTGGGGCTATAAACCGATATCCCCGCCGAGGAATGGTTTCGATAAATCTGGGATTACTAGCATCGTCCCCGAGGGCTTCTCGGACCTTGAGTACGGCCACACCCAGGCTCTTGTCGAACTCAACGAAGGTGTTTTGCGGCCAGAGTCGATTCCGAATCTCTTCCCGCGAAACAATCTGCCCGGCGCGTTCCACCAATAGGAGCAACAACTGGAAAGGCTGCTCTTGCAAACGCACGCGAACCGAATCGCGCGTCAGTGTGCCACTGGCCGGGTCAAGCAGGTAGAGCCCGAAACTGTAACTAGTCTCCGGGACGGTGGGATTATCTTTTGCAGGGGCCTTCATACACCGGGCGAGTGTTTGCGGGTCGAGTGTAGCACGAAAACAAGCTAAAACGAGTTAATCACCATCCGTAAGCATACAGAAGAAAAAGAGTTAGCAGTTAGTGCACGATTTGCCCTCAGTTGGTTTGCTAATTCTTGCCTCCGGAAGCAAATTTCCATCCGTTGCAACTCATTGACCGAGTTCATGTGGGGGGAGGGACGGATGAGCGCTTGCCAATCTTGCGGTGCAGCTTTAGCCGATGCCACCCGCAACTGTCAGTCCTGTGGGTCTGCCACAGGACTCGGGATAAACGTCCCCTTAGCCTCGGGCGAGAGTTTGAGTGTGATCGGTCCTTTACTTTCGCCCGCGGAGTGTGGATCTAAAGCGTTGGATACGAATGTTGTGGGAGCCCTCACTTACCTTGCCGGCTTCGTGACTGGAATCGTGTTCCTTGTCCTGGATCCGTACAAGTCGAATTCCTTCGTCCGTTTTCATGCCTTCCAGTCCATTTTCTTCAACGTCGCGTGGGCCGCCTTCTGGATTGTCTGGATGATTCTCTCCGCAGTGCTAACCCCGTTGACAATCGGAATCTTCGGCTTAATTGCCCTACCGCTGATGCGGATTTTCTCTGTCGCTGCTTTTGGAATCTGGATCTTCCTGATGTATCAGGCGTATCAGCAAAAACTTTTCAAGCTGCCGATCGTGGGTAGATTCGCCGCGGAGCATGCGGGAGTAAGAGTTTGATGTTGCGGTCCCATTTCACAACTGTAAAGAGGGGGGAGAAACGTGACTCGCTTTTTCAAACTGGCGGCGGCGCTGGTTCTATTTTCGTCCATGCTCTTTGGACAGTCGGCCGGAAAGACCCGCTCTTACTACATCGCGGCCGACGAGGTCGACTGGGATTACGCTCCTGGCGGCGTCAACAAGATGATGGGGATGAAGTTTGATGGTTATTCGAAAGTGTTCACTGAAAAAGGGGACCACCGCATCGGCACGGTGTATCGCAAAGCCATCTATCGCGAGTATACCGATGCGACTTTCAGCCAGTTAAAGCCACGGGCCGCTGAATGGGCGACCGCCGGAATTCTCGGTCCGATCCTTCGGGCAGAAGTTGGCGACATAATCAAAATCGTCTTCAAGAACAACGCCACACGCCCCTACAGCATGCATCCGCACGGAGTGTTCTATGACAAAGACTCGGAAGGCGCACCTTACGACGACGGAACTTCCGGACCAGACAAAGAAGATGACGCTGTGCCTCCGGGAAAGACCCACACCTACGTATGGAAAGTTCCCGAGCGCGCCGGACCAGGGCCGAATGATCCCAGTTCCATTGTTTGGCTCTATCACTCCCACACAAGTGAACTGAAAGACGTAGAGAGCGGATTGGTGGGCGCCATGGTCATTACCCGCCGCGGAATGGCCGACGCGGACGGGAAGCCCAAGGACGTGGATCGCGAGTTCGTCTGCCTATTTCTGCTGTTCGACGAGAACGTGAGTTGGTATATCGACCACAACATTCAGACTTTCACCAGCGACCCCAAGGCGGTGAAAAAACTTGATTTCGCCCCCGTCGACGACCAAGGAAATTTCTCGGGCCTGGGTTCGGGATTCACCGTGGCCAATGCGAAGTTTGCAATCAACGGCTACATCTACGGAACCGGTCCGATGATGACCATGAAGAAGGGAGAGCGCGTTCGCTGGTATCTGGTTGCGCTCGGCGAACAATTCAGCGTTCACAGCCCGCACTGGCACGGCAACGTTGTGTTGCATGATGGCAAACGCACTGACGTCGTACCCCTGATGCAGGCCCAGATGGAGACCGTGGACATGGTTCCCGACAATCCCGGCGTCTGGATGTTTCATTGCCATATTGACGACCACATGGATGCCGGAATGGCAACGCTTTATAAGGTCGAACAGTAGCTCTCTTGACACGAAGTCAAATAAGGAGACCCATGATTCGCAACCGCTTCGGTTCCCACTTTTTCCTCACCTTGGTTCTTCTGGTGATGCCAGCCTTGGCCAGCGCGCAGAACAACATGTTCAGCACGATTCCCAACATTTTTGTTGGAACGAACCCGCTGGCGGTGGCGGTTGGCGACTTCAATGGTGCAACGGCGGTCCCAACCGGCACGGTAACGATCAAAGATGGAAAAACTGTGTTGGGCACGACCAACGTTGTCAACGGGCAGGCACAATTTACAACGTCAACGTTGACCAGCGGAACGCACGGCATGATCGCCACATTCACGGGTACCCAGAACTTCGCGAGAAGCGCCAGCCCCAAGCTGGAGGAGGTCATTCACTGATTCCGGGAGCCGCGCTCATTTTGGCAGAACCAGGAGACAAACTCATGGCAAAGTTTTGCGTGAACTGTCGGCCGCCACTCGGCACGCGAACTTCTGTGTGTGAACTGCGGGGCAGACCTACACAAACTCATAATGCGCTGTCGTCGCGCACGTCATTCCGTATGCACAGACCTCACCCCTGAGGCAGTTTCTAAAATGCACGTTTTTCGAGAGGAGAATCTTCATGGATCACCGATTTGCTTACAAAGATGCTCGGCTGCGTCTTGCGATTTCAGCATTCGCGATCTTGCTGGCACTTACCGCCTTCCCCGCCCACGGGCAGCAGATTCATCAACTGCTCTATAACAACTCATATTGGGCTGACCAAAACCTCGACGAAGTCCCTTTACAGTCTTATGCTCTCGCCGCATTCCCGACAACACCAAACGATCAAACACATGTCTATTTCTTGGTATTTCAGCCGGACGAGAGCTTTCACGTTCACCAGCTCTTCTACGATGGAGCCAGTTGGGCGGATGAGGACCTGACGGTCGCATCCGGCGGCCCGGGAGCCGTCAATAGCCCTGTCACAGGCTTTTCGGTTGACAATTACCAATACGTTTACTACCTCTCCGGTAACGGCGTTCACCAACTCCTCTACAACAATTCCAGCTGGGTTGACTCGAACCTGACAGCGCTCAGCAAATCCGGTGCTTATCCGGGGTTTGGACCGCTGGTTGCCTTTACAACATCGCCAGCGCTTCATGTTTACTACCAGGATGATCAAGGCCAAACGATAGGGGATATCCATCAGCTTTACTCTACCGACGGCAACAGCTGGAAGGACCAAGATCTAACCGCGCTTACCGGAGCTCTACCGTCTGACCGGCTGCATTCCGGATTCAACATTGGAAACCTGCAGTATGTCTATTATCTCGACAGCAGTGGACACATTAACGAACTGCACTACGACAATTCCACCTGGTCTGACCTCGATATTTCCGCCCTGAGCAAAATTCCGCCCGAAGGGAACTCTTCATTGGCGGCCTTGGTGATCCCCGGCACGAAGAAAATGCGCCTCTATTATTGCAGCTACCCAAAAAACCACCTGATTCAGCTCGCCTCAAGCAATGGCACTTCCTGGACCAGCTCAGATTTGACCGCCAAGTCGAAGGCGCCAACGCCAGATCTATCCTTCAGCTCGATTGTCGCTTACGAAACCACCTCCAATAACGCGATCCACGTCTCCTATGAAAATGGAAATCATATCCACCAAATTTTCCAGCCGACGCCAACAACCTGGGCACACGAGGACTTGACGGCTTTGGGAGACGACTTCGGGAAGGTGGTCAATGACAGCCCCCTGACTGGGTTTTCACTGGGGAACTATCAATATGTATTTTACCTTGCCCAGTAATGGCGGCCTGCCTGTCACGCCCTATCCCAGTTGTCAGGGCCGGGCGGAACGGTTACCGCGTGACAAAAACGGACCCAAGGAAATGATGCTCGACCAATCCAAATCGAAAAAGGAAAGAAGACTAATGCTATGACTTTGCTGAAGAGTTCACTCGTCCTTGCTGCAATGATGTTACTGATCACAGATCTCGCCCTTGCCACCACCTATGCCGTAGGTCCTTGCAAACCGGCGCTTCCCAGTTACTCCACTATTTCTGCCGCGGTCGCAGGGGCAGCTTCCGGCTCGACTATTGAAGTCTGCCCTGGAAATTACCCTGAACAGGTCACGATCACCCAACCGTTGACTCTGACAGGCATCACCAGCGGCAACTCGACCGCCGTCGTAGTAACCGCACCGTTGTCGTCTCTGGGATCGCTGACCGACGACGACGGCATCGATGTGGCAGCCCACATCGTTGTCACTAGCGCCGGACCGGTGAACATCAGCTTCATCACCGTCGACGGAACCGGCAGCACCATAAGCGACAGCAATGCATCGGAGGTTGGCATCTTCTATGGTGACTCATCCGGCGTCGTAAGCAATGTTACAGTGCGAAATCTCCCTTTTCATTTCGGCTACGAATCGGGCGTGCTTGCCTCGGCTAATACAGCCCAGTCCCTCACCATAGAAAGCAGCAACTTTCACGACATCTACAATAGCTCGGTCCTCTCTGAGGGCGTCACCCTGACGGCCAAAGCGAACGTGATGGCCGCGGGAGGATACAACGTGCAGGCCTTTTTCGGGGACAATACCGTCTCCGGAAACGATATCGTCGGCACCGGCTGTTGCTGGGCAATCAACTCCTCTGGATCCGGTACGATAAGCGGGAACACGATCACCAATAACAACACAGGGTACTTCGGTTTTGGCCAAACGGTGACGAACAACAAGATCTCGAATGGCTTCTACGGAGTGTACTTGGTCGGCGATGGTGGCACCATAAAGGGCAATTTGATATCCATGGTCACCACCGGCATTGAGTTTGGGTGCAGCTTACCGACCACGGTCGCCTTCAACACCATTAACGAGGCTACGACGGCACTTGACCGGGCTCCGTCCAGCTATGCCGGTTCCAACAAATTCAACGATGTATCCACCATTAGAACCGGCGGTTGCCCCAATGCGCAGACTGGTGCCAGGCCACAAGCCAAAATCATGGCCGCCCCCACGCCCACTCCTTGAGGGCAGCGCATCACTTCTGTTGTCAATACTCTTCTAACTTTGTCGGATCATTCATCGATACCGCAAAGGCACAGTGACTAACGTCCGCTCCGCAACCGTTGCAACTGGCGTCACGGCGCTTGAGTTCGCAAAACGCCGTGACGCTTTGCTCATGTCAGGTTCGCGATCGGGGATTTACGTCGTGAGGCTAGGGGGCATGGATGTGATGCGATCAACGAAGCGCGCACCGGGCTTCGCGCTGGATCAATTTCGTGAGACGGTGGAGAGCTGGTCTTAGCGAGCGGTGTTCTTCCTGCCCGTTTGACTTGCTGCGGAGAGTTCTCGCAAATAAGATTCCACGTCCGTCTTCCCATCGTGTTGAGCCCAATCTGCGGGCGTGACTTGCCAGATCACATCTTTCGTATTGAGCCTCGCTCCACGTGCAACCAGCAATTTGACGACACTAGAGTGCAGACTTTTCAGGGCTGCGTACTACCAGCTTATCCCTACTATTTTTCAACAACTTAACTTTGCAGAGTGCCCCCAGTTTTGTGACCATTCTGTGACCAGCGCCGATGTTCGCCTAGCGTCGGCTGATTGAAACAAGTAAGGAATCGAAGACGGTTGGCTGAAGCGCGTATCATCGCTGGGACGGGCAGGAAATCCACGCCAAGAAGATCAAGTAAGGTTCACATGACGGCCAGACCATTCTCCATCGCATTCGTCCTGCTGTCTTCGCTTCACGCGCTCGCCCGGCAAGCGCAATCTCAGAGTACTGCGGCGACTGCAAGGTGAGAGTCGCCCGTAATCCGAGACCTACGTCCAGCGCATGGTGAAAGGCAAACTGAGGGGTAGAATAAAACGGCTCGATCCCAGCCAGGAGCAAGCAATGAAACCTCATCTCCTGCTGCTTGTTGCGTGCTGTGTCGCCTTCGCAAGCGTCCTCCGATCATGGATCCTGTCTGGCACGCGGTCCAGCCCAACGATGTCGGCAGGGATGAGTTCATGACACTGTGCCGTCCTCTGGATGTTGAGCCTTATGTGACGATCAATGGCGGCTTTGGCGACGCATGGTCTGCGGCGCCCAAGCTCGAGTTCCGTGGAAGGTCACAGGGTCAGGCCGTAACCTTTGTACCTTTGTCGAGCATTGTGCATGAACGATACTCCGTATACAACGAGATTTCATGAGAGCAATTGCTGACAAAGCGGATCGTCCCATCGACTAATTCTTTGGGCCGCACCATTGGAGAAGAAATGAAGGCACCTAACTTGCGAGTTCTGATTTCGACTTTTATGGTTCTGGCCATTATGGTTCTGGCCATCAGCGGCTTGCACGCCCAAAACACCGCGCAGCCGGATTATTTGAACACTACTTTAGCCCCGGAGAGGCGGGCCGCCGATCTGGTGCACCGCATGACCCCAGAAGAGAAGGTGACACAACTTACCAACATGTCGCGAGCCATCCCCCGGTTGAATATACCGTTCTACGACTGGTGGAGCGAGTCACTGCACGGCGTTGCGCGGAACGGAACTACGGAGTTTCCGGAGCCGATCGGCCTGGCATCGACATTTGACACCGATGCAATTCACCGCATGGCCATCGCAATCGGGACGGAGGGGCGACTTATCTACGTCAAGGGCTTGCGAGAAGGACACGACGGCACCTTCGAGGGTCTTGATTTTTGGGCACCCAACATCAACATCTTTCGCGATCCCCGCTGGGGGCGTGGTCAGGAGACGTACGGAGAAGACCCATTCCTGACGGCGCGCATGGGCGTGGCCTTCGTGACCGGCATGCAGGGCGATGACCCCAAATACTATCGGGTGATTTCGACGCCTAAACATTATGCCGTCCACAGCGGTCCCGAGCCGACACGCCACACCGCCGATGTGAGAGTCAGCAAGCACGACGAACTGGACACGTATTTGCCCGCCTTTCGTGCGACCGTGGTAGAGGCAAAGGCCGGTTCGGTGATGTGCGCTTATAACAGCATCAATGGGCAGCCGGCATGCGTTAACGAGTTCCTGCTCCGGGACCAACTGCGGGGCAAGTGGGGTTTTCAAGGTTATGTGGTTTCCGATTGCGAAGCGGTCGTGAATATCTTCCGCGATCATCACTTTACCAAGACTCAGCCCGAAGCTTCCGCCTTGGCCGTGCAACGCGGCATGGATAACGAGTGCCTCGATGCCGGCAAGCCTAGCGACGATCACGACTACAAGCCCTACCTGGAAGCCTACCAGCAGGGCTTTTTGAAAGAGAGCGAGATTGATACGGCCCTCATTCGCTTGTACACGGCCAGGATGAAGCTGGGAATGTTCGATCCGCCGGAGATGGTTCCTTACACGAAGATTGACGAAAAGGAACTGGACAGTCCGCAGCACCGCGCCATGGCGCGCGCAATTGCAAACGAGGCGATGGTATTGCTCAAGAACGACGGCACCTTGCCGCTGAAACAAGGAGCGCTCAAGATCGCAGTGGTTGGGCCTTTGGCCGAGCAGACACGCTATCTGCTGGGCAACTACAACGGCGGCCCGACACACATAGTTTCGGTGCTCGACGGTCTCAAAGCAGAGTTCCCCGAAGCGCAGATTAACTTTGTGCGAGGCACCAATTTTTTGAGTAACCAGGGAGAGTTGGTCCCGGCGTCGGTCTTTACTACCGCCGATGGCAAACAGGGACTTCAGGTTGAGTTCGAGACAGGAGAGTTCTCCCGGGGAAATCCCACTGTTCTCGCGAGCCGTTCGGGGTCCACGGTGGATCTGAAAGCCGAGGACATTCCTCCCGAAGCCTTGGGTAAACATCCTCTGCGGGTCGAGTGGAATGGATTTCTGACATCTCCCGAAACCGGCGATTACAACATTGGCGTGCGCTATAGGGGCGGGTTTACCAAGTTGCTTGTCGATAACAAGCCCGTGGCGATGAGCTGGGGAAGCGACAGTGTGGACGTGAGAATGGGGCGGGTGCATCTCGAGCAGGGGAAAAAGATCCCCCTCAAACTCGATTGCTCGCCAAACAGTGACGGCCCGATTGTAGGCCAGCTGATCTGGTCGAAGTACGATCCCAAGCCCAGCCCGGAAGCTGTCGCTGCGGCCAAAGGCGCTGACGTTGTTATTGCCGTCCTTGGAATTACCAGCGATCTCGAGGGGGAAGAGATGCCGGTGAGCGAGGAGGGGTTCAAGGGAGGCGACCGCACGAGTATCGATCTGCCGAAACCAGAAGAGGAGTTGCTGGAGGCGGTTACCGCCACTGGAAAACCCGTGGTTCTCGTGCTGGCCAACGGCAGCGCGCTCGCCGTGAACTGGGCCAAGGAACACGCCAATGCAATTCTCGAATCCTGGTACGCGGGCGAGGAAGGCGGCGCGGCCATCGCGGAGACTCTTTCCGGCAAGAACAATCCAGCCGGACGTCTTCCAGTCACGTTCTACACCGGCGTCGATCAGCTGCCGCCTTTCGAAGATTACGCAATGAAAGGGCGGACCTATCGCTATTTCGAGGGCAAGCCGCTTTATCCATTTGGATATGGCCTGAGCTACACGACGTTCACTTACAGCGGGTTGAAACTGCCCAAGAGGGCAATTAGGCCGAGTGATTCTCTCACGGCGGAAGTGACGGTCACCAACACGGGCAAGCGAGAAGGAGATGAGGTAGCGCAGTTATATCTCTCATTCCCGGATATCGCAGGTGCACCGTTGCGTGCGCTACGTGGGTTCAAGCGCGTTCATCTGAAGGCCGGCGAGTCGCAGACGGTACGATTCGAACTGAGAGACCGCGACTTGAGCATGGTCAGCGATGCCGGCGAACCGATCATTGCCGAAGGGAAGTACTCGGTATCTGTCGGAGGAGGTCAGCCGGATACCGGAGCACCATCGGTCGCGGGAACATTTCAAGTGAAGGGATCGAAGACACTCCCGGAATAGGCAATGCAGAGCGCTGCGTGGTTAGAGTTTTGGAACCGCGAGGGCTTCGGCGACACGGCAACGAACCCAGATTGACCGGGAGAAGATCATGAGGTGGCATCAACTGCTCTCATCGTTATTGAACCGCTGGTTCGGCGGTATCGTATTGGTCGTTTCCGCGCTCTCCGTCACGTACGCTCAAAGCCCAACGGCTCCCACCGCTTCGGAAGAACCGGCAAGGATTGATCAGATCTGGCAAAGTGCCAGCAGCAAGTACGACGCCGCGCGAGCGGCTCTCCTGAAGGAAGTGGATGCCATCGCTGATCAAGGTCCGTTCCGGCCGGACTGGGAGTCACTGCAGAAATATGAAGCTCCTGAGTGGTACCAGGACGCGAAGTTCGGCATTTTCATTCATTGGGGAGTCTATTCGGTTCCAGCTTTTGGCAACGAATGGTATCCGCGAAATATGTACGAGCCGGGTTTCGACGCGTATAAGCACCACATCGCCACCTACGGCCCCCAGGACAAGTTCGGCTACAAAGACTTCATCCCCATGTTCAAAGCCGAGCACTTCGATCCTTATGCATGGGCCGAACTGTTCAGTAAGGCCGGCGCAAAATATGTCGTGCCGGTCGCAGAACATCACGATGGTTTTGCCATGTATGACAGCGGGTTGAGCGACTGGACGGCGGCCAAGATGGGACCGCATCGCGATGTGATTGGTGATCTATCCAAGGCGGTGCGAGGGAAGGGACTGCATTTCGGCTTGTCGTCGCATCGTGTCGAGCACGATTTCTTCATGGGCGTGGGCCGCAAGATCCCATCGGACGTGAACGACCCGCAGTACGCCGCCTTTTACGGTCCGGCACAAGTTGGGGTCATCAACTAGGGAACTCCCGTGGCCAATGACTTCACCTATGTTTCGGCGGCATGGGCTGACGATTGGCTTGCGCGAGGGGCCGAACTCGTCGACAAATATCATCCCGACATTGTGTACTTCGACTGGTGGATCGGCCAGACATCGATCCGGCCGAACCTCAAGCGCTTTGCCGCGTTTTATTACAACTGTTCCCTGAAGTATGGTGATCACGTAGGAGTGATCAACTACAAGGACTACGCTATGCAGGAGCATTCGGCGGTGCTTGACCTGGAGCGTGGCCAACTCGGTGACATTCGCCCGCTCTATTGGCAGACCGACACGTCGGTGAGCAACAAGTCCTGGGGCTATATCAAGGACGACACCTTGAAGTCTCCCGAATTTATCGTTCACCAACTCATTGATATCGTCAGCAAGAACGGCAACCTGTTGCTGAACATCGGCCCGCGCTCTGACGGGACCATACCGGAGGAGGTGCAACAAGTGCTGCTGAATATGGGCGCATGGCTGGATGTTAACGGCGAGGCAATCTATGGAACTCGCCCCTGGAGAACCTATGGCGAGGGACCGACAAAGGTAGCGTCTGGTTCGTTTCACGACACCGATGCCACTCCCTACACGGCTGAAGATTTTCGCTTCACCACCAAAGCCGATGCGCTCTATGCAATTGGACTCGCGTGGCCGCCGAACGGAGAAGCGGTGATCCGCTCGCTCGCCGCCACTGTGGGAAGTCAATCCATACGCAGCGTGTCACTATTGGGAAGCGATGTAAAGCCAAGGTTCCAGCAGCGTCCCGATGGACTGCACGTGCAACTGCCTGGGCAGGCACCGGTTAAATATGCGTACGCGCTCCGCATAACGTTTTGACAGCCAGATGGGCCGTTGGTTTGTGCACTGGCGGGAGTACTGCTCGACTAAATTCAGGACCAGTTCGGTGATGTCGGTCCGTTCGAGCCGCGGCTTCACGTCTTCTGTGTCCAGTCGGCTCGTTCGCAGCACGCGAGACGTAAGCCCACCGAGCCGAATAGCTTCTGCTTCTATGATCTCGGCGAGCTCCGACTGATCCGAGCACAAGAGGCCAACCTCTCGTAGACCGCCGGCCGCGGTGAGAATGGTTTCAACGTTTGGGGTGGTTTTCAGCAGTGATCAGTGTCACCCTGAGAAGTGACCCCTTGTTCGCAAATGGCGTGGCGAATGGCGCGCAGGAAGCACACTCATTCGAGACCAGGTATAACGGAGCGTAATTCCCTTGCGATTGCCTGGCATCAAAGGATCATTTCTTGCGCTACGCAGGTCGGTATCCTCGGCGGCCACCCATCGCACAGCGTCGCATCGTTAGGATCACACCGAAGTCCGGTTCTGGATCAACGACAAAATTCTGCAGGAGCGCAGCTATGCCCCGGTTCCGCGAGAGGAGTTCGTTGGCCTCTTGGCAGAACATGTTCCAGATCGCTACCGAAATGCGATTCGCTACCTCGGACTGCTCAAGGGCGCGTACCTCGGCAGCTGTATTTGCGCTTCTGCGACAAAAAGGCGATCTCGTCCGCGTCGGTTGGGTTGGGAATTCTTGATGTGGTGATCGGCACGCCATGCTGGCGCATTTGAGGATCGTGCCTGCGCTGTCACTTTGGAACGATCGGAGCCTGAGGGTATTAAGGGCACAAGACAGAAAGCAGCGATCTGAATCGAACGCTGACTTCTGCAGGCCATGGCGTCTTCTCCCGTGTATCGTAAGCGACAATTTGCACAGTGATTCCAATCGACCACATCACTGGGCAGATGCCAGATCTGGTCTCTGGCCGCCGAGCAATGGTTCCGTGCTTCTAACTGACGGCAATTGTGGAGCTTAGAGCGCACAGTTGCCCGATTGCCGCAAAGGTATTTTTTTTGGCGAACGAAACTTATCCCGATTGGATGGGTTGTCAATGGAAGGCCGAGTCCCCCGGGGTTAAGTTATGTCTATTTGGCATTGGTTGAGTACCGCTCTTCTCCTTTTTCCGTTGACCGCGAACGCGCAACATGTGGCAAATTCAACATCGTCATCGGTGCTGGAACCGACCCCAGCCGTGACCGCTCAGGATCGCCCGGCTTCGCCGAGTGGGATGCTCGGGTCTCCGCCCGCAAGCGTTGCGCCGCGGCCTCCAGCAGCATCTGCGAACGCGACGTCAACGCCGCCATTGTCCGCCACGATGGAATCGATCGTGAGTCGAGCAATTGAAAGAGAACACGCACTGATCGAAATGCTGAAGACCAGCACTCCGTTCGTCGAAACCTATCTGCAGGACTTGAAGTTCCGTCCAGAAGAGGGCCCGGTGCCGGTGCAGGACCATTATTTCCTCGGCCGCATGGATTTAAGTGACAGCGTGAGCCGACGCGATTATCTTCCGAAAGAATCCAGTTTCGAGGGCGGTCTGTTGGGTGGCTTCATCCGCTTGTTTAGTCTCCAATATAAGCCGTTGGGTTTCGCTTGGATGATCTTTGCTGACCGGGACAATTTCAATCGCCAGACTTACGATTTCAAGTACGTGCGCCGCGAGTTCCTGGGAGACGTCCGATGTCTCGTGTTCGAGGTCTCGCCTAAACACGGCACCGGCCATGGCCGCTTTCATGGAAATATTTGGGTGGAAGATCAGGACTACAACATCGTACGATTTAGCGGCACTTACCAGCCGCGCCCCGAGAACCATTACTTCTTTCACATGGATAGCTGGCGCTTGAACCTGATCCCGGACTACTGGGTACCGGCTTATGTGTACAGCGAGGAAGGCGATTTCAGTGAAGGATCGAAAGACAAGATCGCCTTCAAGGCACAGACTCGGCTTTGGGGATATAGCCAGCAGAATCGCGGGCAAGACAGCGAATTGACCGAAGTGCAGGTGGATTCCACCGTTAACGATGTGAGCTCGGGTTCACAAGATGATTCGCCACTCGACGCACAGTGGCACTGGCAGCAGCAGGCAGCAGACAACGTGATTGCAAAGCTTCAGAAGGCCGGATTGCTAGCCCCTGCCGGTGACGCGGACAAGGTGCTGGAGACTGTGGCCAACAATTTGCTCGTGACCAACAACATTGAACTGCCCTCGCCGGTGCGCGTTCGCGTGATGCTGACCACTCCCCTGGAGACGTTCAGTGTAGGCAACACCATCATCGTAAGCCGCGGCCTCGTCGACGTGCTGCCGGATGAAGCCAGCCTCGCCATGGTGCTGTCGCGCGAAGTGGCGCACATCATTCTCGGACACAACCTCGGCAGCAAATACGCTTTCAACGATCGGCTCTTGTTCTCAGACCAGTCGGTCTATCAGAACCTGGGCTTCCGGCATGTCGCTGAGGAGGATGCTGCGGCTGACACAAAGGCGCTTGAGCTTCTGAAGAATTCACCTTACGCCGATAAGCTGCGCACGCCGGGACTGTTTCTGCGGGAGTTGGCGATGCGGGGCCCGGCGCTTCCTGCTTTGTTGACTCCCCACTTAGGCACCGGATTCACGGACCGCAAGGGGAACGTGAATCGCATGGTGGCATTAAAGGACGCTGCGCCGACGCTTGCTTCGGACAGGCTTGACCAGATCGCGGCACTCCCTCTGGGGGGACGCGTCAAGGTAAATGCATGGGATAGCCACATCGAATTGACCAAGGCAAAGCCCGAGAACATTACCTGGGGGCGCGGGAAAATGGCGCTGGAAGTTACGCCATTTTTCCCTCGCTTGACTCGCTACGGATCAGTCAGCGGCCCAACCGCTTCGGTGAGCACCACGATTCCAAGGAATGAATAAGACGAGTCTTGGGATGTGCGATCAACGATTGCTGCTGAGAGTGATTTGCACTCAATCAGGGAATGATCAACAGCAATCTAATCCGCGCTAGAACATGACGTCAACCACATACTGGAACCCAACAGTTGGCATGTGACGCGGTGCGGCGGAACTCCTAGTGCCGATGGCATTGTGGCTCATTGGCATTCGGCTTGTTTCTGGAATCAGTGTAGGTATCACTAACTTGCAAGTGTCAGATAACTAAAGTTCTGGCGGAGAGGGAGGGATTCGAACCCTCGATACAGGTGTTAGCCCGTATAACGGTTTAGCAAACCGCCGCCTTCAGCCTCTCGGCCACCTCTCCGGCGGGTAGAACCAACCACTTGAGCACGACCCTCAAACTCACTCAACCGCATCGAGAACATACACAGGCAAACCTTCGTCGGATCGCCTTGGGAACCGATGTCTTTGAGTGAAGCGAGTAATCGCGAGTCCGATTTTACACTACAGCGTTCGCCCACAGCTAGTCGATTGGGAAACACGTAGAGATTCGCCTGTGGCTTTGGCTCTGGCTTTGGCGTTGCCTTTTGCGATTCAAGACTGGCCCTCTCGGACTTGATGTCGATTGGAAGCGTGTGCCCGGCCTCAAATTCCTGTTGATTTTGACAGGTCACAAAATACTGGAGCTGTGATACAATCCCGCCCCATTGCCCGGTCGCAGCGAGGGCCCGGATGTTCCAAGACCGGGAAACGCATTGCAGCGCCACGTCGCGCTAGGAGGAAAAATGCGATTTCGAGCCTCGTTTCTCGGCAGTCTCTTCACCCTCTCTCTTCTCGTCACAACGCTAGCCATCGGCGAAGATGCTCCGGCGTCCACGTCCCAAGCGTCGTCCAACCCTACCACCGCTTCGGATCCACTTTTGCAGTTATTGGTAGCCAAAGGAGTGCTCAGTGCCGCCGAGGCCAAGTCTCTCGGCGGAACACCCGCGGAACAGCGAACGAAGTTGTTGGAGCTTCTGTTGCAAAAAGGAATTTTGAGTACGTCGGACTACGCTTCTCTAACTGGATCGCCGGCGACAGGCCAGGCAGCGACGAGCCAGGCAGCAACAGCTTCACCGGCGATAGCGTTATCCGCCGCAGAGTCATCGGGTCCGCCATCCGCGTCGGCACAAGTAGCTCCGAACTTGGTGGCGTCAGTGTCACCGATAATTCCCGCAGCCGTTACGCAAACGTCAACGCCGCAGCCCGTGATGGCTCCGCCTACGGTTCCACCGCCGGCTGTAATTCCTGCCGTCGCACCATTACGAGTGCTGCCGGTCGATCCTCCTAAGAAAGACGGATTGAACGCCGCTTTCAAAATGGGTGGCGTGAAGATGACGCCTTACGGATTCATTAAGGCGACCGGGGTCTACGACAGCAGTCAACCGAACGGCGACGACATGCCGTTTCCTGGTTTGTTTCTTTCGTCGACCTCCATTCTCAATACTGGTCCCACGGCGGATCCCGAGTTCCATTTGAAAGCGCGCGCCGCTCGAATCGGAGCGAACTTTGAGTGGCCCGATGCGTCCCCAAAACTCACAATTACCGGCCGCATCGAAGCCGACTACGAAGGCAATTTCAGTGAAGTCGATAACCGCGACGTCTCGTCGATTCGCAGCAGCATGATGTCCTTCCGTCAGGCCTGGGGACGATTGGACTATGCCGCGACCGACAATACGGATATTTACTTCGAGGGGGGGCAGGACTGGACGCTGTTCGGTTCCAGCGCGTTGCCCAATCTTCTGGAAACCACCGCCCTCGGTTACTGGTACGGCGATATCTACGAACGCTCTCCGCAATTCCAGTTCGGGTTGGTGCAGAAGTTCAACAGTTCGCGCAATTTCAAACTGTCGCCCACGTTTGCGCTCATGATGCCGAGCAGCGGACAGATCGAAAAGCTGGGATCCCTAGGCCTGCAAGGACAAATCGCTCAGGCCGAGCGCGAGGGTGCGGACTCTGGGCGTCCCGAATTTGAAGGCAGGTTGGCCTTGCAGTTCCAACTCGACAAAGCGCCAGCGGTTGCGCCAGCCCAGATTTTCTGGAGCGGGTTCCGATCCAAGCGCACGTCGATCGTCACCAACTCGGCCTATACGACCACTACGACCTACTGTGCGGCAAATCCTCTGATCTGCTCCTATCAGGACGCTTTCCCGAATGGCTTCACAACGTCCAGCAAAGGCTATGGCAACCAACTCGGGGTGCAACTGCCGACTCGGTGGTTCACGCTGGTGGCGCAGGGTTATCGCGGCGGCGATCTGCGTTTCTTCTTCGGAGGTCAAGTCAATACGTTCTTCACCGACCTCGGCGGTCTAAACAACGCGGTCTCGTTTACCCCTGTCGACGGCGTGACCGCGGCTTCTGGCACTGCAGACCTTGCCTGCACTGTCGCGGTGGCCCCCGGGAACGGCTGCCCAGCTGGCGACGTGGTAGTCGCTCCGCAGCGGCCGATTCGCGCGTTCGGCGGATTCGTCAACCTTGGATTGCCCTTATCGCGCTGGTTCAACGCCAACCCCACCGGGCGCAACGCCGGATGGACGCTTTACCTGCACGCCGGGAAAGACCAGGTCGTTCATCGAGATTTGGTAAACGCGAACGCTGTCGGAGTGTTGCCGCTTCTCATGGGCAAGTTGGGAGCGGTCACTGTTTACTACAAACTAAACCCCTTTGTCTCGTTCGGCTTTGAGCAGTCGATCTATGCCACCCGTCTCGAACCCGGCGTGAACTATACGATCGCAGGAAAAACGAGCAACGAATGGCAGGATCACCGGAGTGAGTTTGGGCCAATCTTCACGTTCTAGATTGGACGTTCTGGACCGGACTTCGAAGCCAGCGGGACGGGCAACCGGCCCGCTGGCGGAGTCTGACCACCTAACCCCTTCGCCAATAAAAATGCTTTGTGCGAAGCGGGCCGAAGGCTCAGAATGTTCCGGATCTACGAACGCAGTTTTGGCGCGCCCGCAGTTGCGGTTTGCTTTCGAGGAGTTGTAGCCATGAGGAAGTGTAGAATCCTTGCGCCGCCCGCGGTAATTCTGATATTGGTGCTGACTTGCAACACTGGCCTGATGGCACTCTCGCGGAGTTCAATTCGGATCAAGGTGTTGGCTTCCGAGACTCATTCGGTCAACATCCCGGATAGTGACGTTCCCAAGAATTGTGACGGGGTCAATTACGATGCGTACTGCCGCAACACCAGGACCGTGCTGATTACAAATACCTTGCTGGTACAGGAGGGTGAGGGAACGCCGATGCGTGTCGCTTGTACTGTGGACACGAAGTGGTCGCGGTGCGTCGCGTTGTCCTCAGGGCAGAGTTTCGACGCCAGGCGAGAGAAACGCGGCATCACCGTCTACTACGTGGATCAAGCGGGGAAAGCGCGAAGCCAGTTGTACACGCTGGTTGCGTCGGATGGAAAGGCGGCCCCGGTACGCGAACTCTCTGCTGAGCCGAATCCAGAAACACCCGCCGATCCGCCGCAGGCCCCGGCTTACGGGAACACGACTGAAAGCTCAAGCCGAGCCGTTACGGTGAAGTGCAACTTCACGTCGACCCCTGCGGGCGCCGAAGTCACTCTCGACGGGCGATACGTGGGAAGCACACCGTCGGTTGTTACGCTGAACACAGGCGTACACAAAGTCACGATCGCGATGCCGGGTTTTGTGGAATGGAAGCGCGACCTGAGTGTGTCGCCGGAATCGGAACTGACGGTCAATGCCGTCTTGCAAAATGCGGCCTCACAGAAAGCGCAGTAAAGTAGCCGCACTTCCTGGTCATTCGCAATAAATTTGAAGTTTAGCGAGAAAGAAGCGAGAAACAAGAAAGAGGAGCCTCAACCATGTCGACTCAGGCTAAAACGATCGGCGCAATGGAAGCCGCCGGCGGATACAGCATTTGGCGTGTCATTATGGCGTCGTCTGTCGGCACCATGATCGAGTGGTACGACTTCTACATTTTCGGCAGTCTGGCCGCCATCCTGGCCCTCAAGTTCTATCCGCCCGGCAACGACACTTTCGCCTACATCGCGTACCTCGCTACATTTGCCGTGGGCTTTCTGGTGCGGCCGTTCGGCGCGCTCTTTTTCGGCCGCATCGGCGATCTGATCGGCAGGAAATATGCCTTTCTCGTCACGCTGTCGATCATGGGTTTTTCGACCTTTGCCATCGGCTTGATGCCGTCGTACCAGCGAGCCGGCTGGTTCGCGCCGATTGTTCTCATTCTGATTCGTGTTCTACAGGGGCTCGCCCTTGGCGGAGAATATGGCGGCGCGGCCGTGTATGTGGGCGAACACGTCCCCGACAACAAGCGCGGCTTCTACACCAGCTTTATCCAGATCACTGCCACGCTTGGTCTGTTCGTCTCGCTGATCGTGATTCTGGTGACGCAAAATTCGATGTCGAAAGACGATTTCGCCGCCTATGGCTGGCGCATTCCCTTCCTGATCTCCATCATCCTGGTCATCATCTCGCTTTATATCCGCCTCAAGATGAAGGAGTCTCCGATCTTCGCGGAACTCAAGGCCACGGGCATGACGTCGGTGCAGCCCCTGAAAGACGCATTCACCAAATGGGCGAATCTGAAGCTCGTTTTGATTTCGCTCTTCGGAGCAACCGCTGGGCAGGGAGTGGTCTGGTATACAGGGCAGTTCTATGCGCTCTTCTATATGCAGACCATTCTGAAGGTGAACGTGAAGACGGCTAACATTGTGGTCGCGATCGCACTGCTGCTGGGCATGCCATTCTTCACCGTTGTCGGTGCGCTCTCTGACCGCATCGGCCGGAAGAAACTCATGATGGCGGGCTGTCTTCTCGGCGTCCTCTGCTACATTCCGATTTACAAAGCCATGGAGCGCGCTGCCGGCAACCATGTCGTCACGGTGAAATCCACCCGCAACAAAGTCACAGGCGCGATATCGCTGACCTCGATGACCGCCGACGCCACCGGAGCGTTGGTTCCTGTCAAAGAAGCGGCCAATCCGGATACAACAATGTTGGTGCTTCTGATCTTCGTGCAGGTTCTCTTCGTATGTCTGGTCTACGGTCCGATCGCCGCGTACTTGATCGAGGCTTTCCCGGCGAAGATCCGCTACACATCGCTTTCCTTGCCCTATCACATAGGCAACGGCGTATTCGGCGGACTGTTGCCTCTGATCGGGCTCTCGTCGGTCGCAGCCACGGGCAATATCTACGCCGGGCTCTACTATCCCATGATCGTCGCGGGTCTCACGTTTATTGTCGGAAGTCTGCTGCTGAAGGAGACCCATGGCCATCGCATTTGGGATGAACTTGGCGCCAAAGGTTAGGAGACGAACGAGGAGTCAATCGCCCACGCCCCAGATCGTCTGTTGTCCTATCGGTTGTCCTATCTGATTGCGTTATGCTGGAGAGGCTCTTCTCAATTGAGGAATCCTCTTTAGCATGGCAGCCACTCAGCTCACTCCTGAGCCGACATTGTCGAACCGAAAGCTCATCCTCGCGGGTCAGCTCGCTTTCCTTCCGACTGGTGTCCTGACCACGCTGCTGGGCCCCATGCTGCCCATTCTGATTGCGCGCTGGGCGATCAACGAAACGCAGGCCGGCGATCTTTTTCTGGTTCAGTTCCTGGCGATGCTTGCGGGCGTGCAGTTGTCAGGACTTCTTCTCTCCCGCGTTGGATATCGTCCTGCATTTCTTTCTGGCCTGCTGCTGATGGCTTGCGGAATCGCGACGATCTATCTCGGATCGTTGTGGCTGGGGCTAGCCTCAGTCGCAACTTTTGGTCTCGGCCTCGGGCTTATCATCCCAACCGATAATTTATTGATTGCGGAAATCAGCGCCGGGCCAAATCCCGGTTCGAGCTCCGGAGCGGTGAGTTTGTTGAATTTCTTCTGGGGCGTAGGCGCGGTCTTCTGCTCCCTGATGGTGGCATGGACGGAGGCGCATAAATTGCTGCCTCTGTTTCTGGCCTCGGTCGCGGTGTTCCTGGTGCTGCTGGCCTTCGCGATTCGCAATCTGCCTTTTCCGGCGGCATCGGCGAAGTCCGCCGAGTCAGCGCCTTCGTGGCGCAGGCTGGCAAAGACGCCGACGATTTGGCTTTTCGCTGCGGTCTTCTTTCTTTATCCGGGAGTGGAAACGGCGGTCGGCGGATGGATCGGTTACTACGTTTCGCGACTGGGAGAACACGGGCTCGCCATGGCTTCGCTGATGCCGGCGTTTTTTTGGTCGGCACTGACGGTCGGCCGCGGCCTGGGCACTGCCTTCTTGCGCCACTTCTCCGAGAGTCGCGTTTTGCGCGTCGGATTCGCGGCAGCGACCGCAGGAATCGCGCTGATGATCTGGGTGCCGACGCTGGCCGGAGTTATTCCCGGAGCGCTCATTACAGGGCTGAGCTTCGCGACACTCTATCCGATCACTGTCGCCAGACTCTCCGAGCACTACGGCGTCGCTGCTCGCAACATCGGCGCGGTGATGTTTTCTCTGGCGTCACTTGGACCCGCGATCGTCCCCTGGATGGTTGGATTCATATCGCATTCCACCGGCAGCCTGCGGGCGGCGCTGTTTCTGCCGCTTGGCGGGACGGTCGCGTTATTACTCGTTCACCTTTTCGAGTGGTGAAAATAAATTCGATTCAGAGTCGCGAAGCTCTCGCCTTCTTGCCTCCGGCCAGCTTCAACGGCGCTGTCGACGCCAGTTCCACGCGGTTTCTTCCTTTTTGCTTCGCGCGGTAGAGAGCCTGGTCGGCAGCCTGGATCACTTGCTCGGGCTGGCGATTGCGAGTGCCGGGTTCGGCCACGCCCATGCTGACCGTAACCGAAAGATGATCGGTCGATTGCACAGGGGGCGCGACCGGCACGGTCTTATTACTCGACGACTTTTTCCGCGATCCTGACTTTCTGCGATCGGACTGGATGGCGCGACGGTCGTTTTCTGTCTCGGCTTTCTGCTCGGCTCGTCTTTGGTCTCGTCTATCGCCTCCGCGCATTTGAAAAGTCGATTTCTCGATTGTGTGGCGCAACGCCTCGAGATGTTCAAGAGCGTCTTTCGCCGATGCATCGCGAAACACGATGGCAAACTCTTCCCCGCCGCAGCGGAAAGCCTGACCGTCTCCTCCAACCTCGGTAAGTCGCGAGGCCACCATGCACAGCACCTGATCGCCTACATCATGTCCGTAGGTGTCGTTGAATTTTTTGAAGTGGTCGATATCGACGATGGCGATGGCGTATTGCTGGTCCAGGGATAGCAGCGACTCGTTAAATGCGCGGCGTCCGCGGATTCCGGTGAGTTCGTCGTGATACGCGAGCACGTAAGAGGTCTCGATCATCGAGGCCGCAAGAATGAGGGCGGCCGTGGCCACATATGCGTCAGACGCTTTACCGATCGGGGCAAATTCGAGCCAGAGGAAAACGGCTACCACCGACCATACGAATCCGGGTTCGATCGGTTTGCGAGTTTGATAGAAGCGCCATCCGAGGAAGCCCCCCGCAACCACAAAACTTAAGAAGATGCAGACCGCGATCGCGCTCGGGCCAGAAGCGTGCGGATTCGTTACACTTTTCGCCGGACTATTCTCGGGGCGGCACCATACCGCGAAGACCACCGACTCCAGGAAGAGCAATCCAAAGCGCGGCGCGATTCCGGCAAAGATCAGGCCTCGTTCGCGCATGTGGGCGAAAGCAACGAAATTTAACGGGATTAAAAACGCAGCGAGGACGACCGCAGTGCGGCCCGGGCCGGCCAATGACTGTCCGGCGGAAAAAAATACCACTGCTTTATGAGCAAGCAGCAAAACCAGCAACGAAAACAGAACGCGGCTCGAATTGAAGCGCCAGGCTAGAAGCAATCCGGCCGCAAAGACTGCAAAGTAGTAGAAGCCGAGAGACGAGGCCACCTGCGCGAACAAAGAGCTATTGACGAGCGCCGCCGCCAGCGCCAGTAGCAAGCCGCCGGGCATGAGCCACGCTTTCCAGATCCTCCCGTTCACCACTTCAGAATACGGCAAGCCAGCAAGGCAGCAAAGAGATGCGGTTATGCTTTTGGAACAGGTGGTCCGGATTTCTGTTCTCAGACGCCAGGCATTTTGCCGAGGAAGATCAGAATCACGTCGAGCGTGTCGGAGACGCCATGGGCGAGGATCGGGACCGTGAGATTCTTTCCTGACCACAGGTACATTACGCCGAGCAAAACACCGGCAAATCCCTCTTCGATGATGCCGGTGACTCCCTGATAAGAATGAGCGAATCCGAACGCGACGTTCACCAAGATCAGGCTGGTGAACCAAGCCGCGCGCGAGTAGCCGAACAAATCGGCGACGCGATTCATCAGGTAGCCGCGCCACACCAGCTCTTCACCGAAGGCCGCGAGAGTCCAAGACAATGCGATGGCGGCCAGCGTGTATTTGACGTTCCCCGTCAAAACTTGAAAGTCCGAGAGATCGGGCTGTTTGCCGGTGAGGCGGGCGAGCAGAGGTTGCGTCGCGAAGAGTTCTTGGATCTCGAGGAAAACTCCGCCGGCTATACCAAGCGCCAGAGTCATCCGCCAGCTTCGATTGCGCGCAAAGCCGATGTCTCGCCACTTCACTCTACGCACACGCAGTGAAATCCACGCCAGCAACAGCAAGGCAGGCGTTTTGCTGATCGGGATAAGATGATGTGCGTCCGCGACAAAAACAGAAAAGACAATCGCCAACTCAACCACGATCAACCATTTGCTCTGGCGCCAGCCAGTCGGCGATTGCTGGGTCGATTGCTGAGTTGATTGCAAATTCGATCGTCCAGAGGGTTCGAAGAACAGCTGCGTCGTCATCGGGACACCTCCGCATCACCTTCATCTCTGCGCGACAGTGCCGGAGTCGCGCGGCGAAGCCGTCGGATACTCCAGAGAGCAAACAATGACGTCAAGAGAAATAGCCCCAAGCCTGCCATGACTCCGATGGGGATAATCCACAATCCGAGCAAGTCGTGACTGCCGGGTGGAAGCCCGGTGAATCCGAGACGAAGGCTAACGGAATAGTCGTTGGCTCCGTCCGGAATTCGAAACAGCCCCGCAGTCCGCGGATGAATCGGTCGCAAGAGTCCGCAAATGATCAGCGAAAGTGACAGGGAATATCCGATGATTGAAGCAACCAGAGCGCTGAAGCCGGCGAAGCTCAGGCTCGCCCACCGGAATAGAGTACGAATGATCAGCACCGGAGAACGGCTCTTAAGCGCGCGGATTTGCAAATCGTCCGCCACGTAGAGCCTGGCGAGACTCTCAGGCGCGCCCAGACCGGCAAGCACCGCATCGACCGATGCGGGCGTCATCGTGCCGTTCATATCGTCGTTCACATTAAAGTTCGCCGCTGACTTTTCTACGATGTGACTGCGCAGTTCTTCGACGATGTCGTTCGACTGCTCCTTAGGCAGCGAACCGAGAGCAGCCGCCAGATCTTGCAGGTATTTTTTTATTTTCGCGCGCGCGAGGTCCACGTCAGTCCCCCGAGTTTCAGTCCTTTGAGTTTCAGTCATCTGCATTCCTCCTTCCAGCCGTGCGGGCGGCGGCATTCGGCTTGGTCTCTGGCATCAGGGGCGCGAGCAAGCCTTCCAGGTTGGCCGAAAATGCGGACCAGAATGCTGCCATCTGCATCGCGCGGCGTCGGCCGCTTGAAGTCAACTTGTAATACTTGCGGGGGTGTCCCGCGTCAGCTTCAACCCATTCCGACGTAAGCAGTCCTTCCGTTTTCAGCCGGTTCAGCAAGGGATAGACCGTCCCCTCTGGGACGATGAGAGCCGAACTGTCGGCCAGCCGTCGCAGGATTTCCAGTCCGTAGAGCCTGCCCGGCCAGAGCACGGCGAGAATGGCCAGTTCGAGCGAACCCTTGCGAACCTGAACTTCCCATTTGTCGCCCGAATCGGAGCCGACGCCGGCTTGGCCAAGTGTTTGTGCCATCGCCATGCACGATACTATGTATTACATAGTATGTCAATCGCGATCGCATCACAGGCGACGAAACGCAGACTTCCCCGCCCGATTTTCCCGATTTCGTTTGACGGAAGGTGGTGATGATAATCTTCCAGTTCGTCTTCCCTGTTCGAGGACCGTGCCAGTAAAACCGTACTCCGAAAAAACAATGCCAGCCGCACCGCAATCCGACCTCCGCATCGCTATCGACACCGGAGGCACGTTCACCGACTGCGTGTGGGTGCAGGGCGGCGAACTTAAGACTCTGAAAGTGTTTTCGACGCCAGACGACCCATCGCGCGCCATTGCCCAGGCTCTCGGGAAAATTGGCGAGGCGATGGGAGATTCCGGCTCTGCGCGCCCACTCACGCTGTTGCACGGAACCACCGTCGGAACGAATGCCCTGCTGCAACGAAAAGGCGCACGGGTCGCCATCGTCACCACCGCCGGATTTGAAGACGTGATCGAAATCGGACGCCAGGCGCGACCGAAGCTCTACGATTTTTTCTTCGATCGTGTGGAACCCCTGGTCAGCCGCGAACTCAGATTCGGCGTCAAGGAGAGAATGGATTCCGCAGGCCGCATCCTGGAAGCGCCGTCGCAAGCAGAGTTGACACGTCTATGCGAGGCCGTTCGCCGCGCCAATCCGGAAGCAATCGCCATTTGTTTCTTGTTTTCGTTTGCGAACCCACGTCACGAATCTGCCGTGGCCTCAGTCCTCGAGAATCTCGGCAAGCCTCTGTCCGTATCGCACCGCATCCTACCGGAGTTCCGCGAGTTCGAACGCACCAGCACAATCGTCGTGAACGCCTACCTCCAGCCGCTCATGCAAAGCTACATGGAGAATCTGTCGGAGCGCACCGTGACCGCGCGAAGCGTTTCGACCTCCGCGCGAAACCGCCGCCAATCTCGTCCGCGGATTTTCGTCATGCAGTCGAGCGGAGGCATCACCGCTCTGGAGTCAGCCGCGCGCGAACCGGTGCGGACAGTTCTCTCCGGACCTGCCGGCGGATTGGTCGGAGCCGCAGCCATGGCCGGCCGCAGCGGCTTCGAAAAAATCATTTCGTTCGACATGGGAGGAACTTCGACTGACGTTGCGTTGGTGCAGGGTGCGGTCCACACCAGCGCGCAGTCGGAAGTAGCCGGGCTGCCGATCGGAGTTCCAATGCTCGACATTCACACCGTCGGCGCAGGCGGAGGATCGCTGGCGCGTTTCGATGCCGGCGGCGCGCTTCGGGTGGGGCCTGAGTCGGCTGGCGCGGATCCGGGTCCGATCTGCTACGGCCGCGGAACCGAGCCGACCGTCACTGACGCGAATCTGCTGATGGGGCGACTTCGTCCCGACCGGTTTCTCGGCGGAGAATTCGCGCTCGATTTGGAAAGAACACGACGAATCACCTCCGAATGGCTGAAAAAAAGAAGGTCGCTCCTAAGCCTGGAAAAATTCTCAGCCGGTGTTGTGCGCGTGGTAAACGCGAATATGGAACGTGCACTGCGCGTTGTTTCCATCGAGCGCGGTTACGATCCGCGCGAATTTGCACTGGTGGCGTTCGGCGGCGCAGGAGGTCTGCACTCGTGCGAACTCGCCGAGGCTCTGGCGATTCCGACTGTGATCATTCCAGCGCGGCCCGGGGCGCTCTCCGCATTTGGCATCCTGGCGAGCGATGTAGTCAAAGATTATTCGCGCACCGTGCTCTGGCGGATCGCAAAGCAAGTGCCGGGGACGCGACTGCAACAGGAGTTCCGCAAGCTGGAAGCGCAGGCGCAAAAAGAATTCCGCGCGGAAGAGTGGCGCGGCGCTTTGATTTTCGAGCGCAGCCTCGATCTGCGATATCGCGGTCAGGGTTACGAAATCAACATCGGCGCGAAAGGCGACATGGCGGTCGCGTTCCATAAAGAACATCAGCGCCGTTACGGATATCACCATGCTACGCGAGAGATTGAATTGGTCACGCTGCGTCTGCGAGCGCGCATGCAAACCCCTCAGCTGAAGTTCGGACAAAAGTTCGGACAGAAACTCGCCGATCAAGTCATGCCGCGCAAAACAGCGAAGCGCATTTCTCCGGTCGAGCGCGTGTCTGTAGTGTTTCAGTCAAAAGCCGCGGCAACTCCGGTCTTCGAACGCGCCGATCTCGTCCCGGATCAAACCATGCGCGGGCCGGCCGTGATCACGGAATACAGCGCAACCACCGTGATTCCGCCGAAAAAGAAGTTCTGGGTAGATCGACCGGGAAATCTCTTAATCAAGATCAATTGAGTTAAGCTCAGTGACAGAACGGGCAGCCTACTCTTCTTCCGGTTCCTTCTTCTCTTCGATCGCCATATCTTTGAATTCGCTCGACTCAAAAACCTCGCGGCATTCCTGGCATTCCACGTATTCGGTTTCTTCGTCGCGTGAAACGATCTGCACTCGCGGATGTTTGCACGGCTCCGGAGCGCCCTTTTTCTTGGGAGACGGCGACGGCTGACTAGGCGGCATAAACTCGCTGGCGGTTCATCTCGATGGGATCGACGGTTTGTGGCGTTTTGGCGATATTTTGCTGCGATTGGCGATGGATGTCAAGTGCCCGAATCGTCGGGTGGTGGCCCAGTTTTCAACCGAGCCACCACCCAGATCAAAACGGACTAATTCACTACGTGCTTCGGCGAAGCTTTTCGCAGTTCCGCCAAAAGACGGCGCGCCGACGCCGGAGGCGCAACTTTTCCCCGCCGCACGATGTCTGTGGCGCTGAGGTCCTTTCCGTACAGAGCCTTGTTAGCGCCGTCGTCAGAACGCATCGTCGAACCTTCCAGCGAAATTCCGGCGAATAATCCTTTCGATCGCGAATAGGACAGAATCTCGGCCTTCAAGACAATGTCAGTTTCTGCCGACGCCGCTCGCCCTACCGGTCCAGCCGCGACAGAGGCGTCCGCGCCGAGTTTCACCTTGCTCGAGAGCACCGACTTCGCTCCCGATTCGTTCATCACCAGAAGCACAAAGTCCGTAGCCTGCGCTCCGATCTGGAAGCCGAAGCTGCCGCCTTCGAGCGCATACATCGCAGGCGCTCCCCACGGGCCGGAGAAATCCTGCCCCTTCCGGCACACGATCACTCCCCTGCCGTAACTGCCGCCGACGACAAATGCAGCTTTCTTTACCGAGGGATAGATCACCATGCATTCCGCCTTGTTGAGAAAATCCTTGGGAATACCGTCAGGCATGCCGAGAATCTCGCTGATCACGGCTGCGGCATCGTTGATACGATCGTTTTCTTTTTCCTGCGCGAGTACGGGCAACGCGCAGACAAGCATGAGGACCAAAGGCAAAACATTTTTCATAAAGCGCTCCTGGAATATTGGGATGAGGGGTAGACGAGGGGCCCACGAAAACAAAGCAGCGCTAGTATATAGCGAAAATGGAATTGGCGGCGAACCGCGCGGTCGCCCCTTAGCAATGCGGATCTATTTGTTTCCAGCCTCTGGAGAATCCATACTCAGCGGAAAGCTCTTGAGCGCGACCTCGCGCGCGTGCGCGGACGTCTTCTTCGCGGCGTCCATCGAGTTCTCAGTCAGCGTTCCCTTCAAAACGTAAAACGCCTCATCGCCCCGGTTCTTGCCCTCGCCGCGCTCAATCGTCCCGTGAAATTCGAACGAAATGCCGTGCACCACTTCGGTGGTAAAGACAAGTTGATTGCCGTCGAGCTTGCCGGACTTGAAAAAATGATCGAGAAAATCGCCGCGATCGTTCTCGGAATCGCCGTAGCGCGAAACAAATCCGGTGACTCGCCCTTGCTCAACCGTCACCTGAACAAACTCCCCGTCGCGCAGAAAGCTGTACATGCCCGAGTACTCGGCGCCGGGAACTGTGGTTGGCCGGCTCTGGGGAGGTTGATTCGGAGCCGCCTGTGCCGCGGCCAGCGCACACCAAAAGAGCACAACCCACGCCAGTGGCAAGGCGCGAAAACGGGTCGCCTGAATCATCATGTCTCCAAGTATAGCGGTCTTGAGGAAAGGAGACCGCATTAAACAGATTCGCACTAAAGGCAAGTCCCCCGCTGTCAGCTCGCACCAGCTTTCGCGCTCTTCTTGGGCTTGCGATACCGGAGCGCGCTCAGGATGCGGCCGGGGATCTCCCCGAGCGGCAAAAGATCGCTCAGCACTCCGAGTTCGGCACAGGCGCGCGGCATCCCATAGACAACACATGTGGCCTGATTCTGGCCGAGAGTAATTCCGCCCTGGTGAAAGATGGCGCGCATCCCAAGCGCGCCGTCGTTCCCCATTCCAGTGAGGACGATTCCCATCGCAGCCGAGCTAAAGGCCTCGGCGACCGACGACATCATCACATCCGCCGAGGGAATGTGAATCGACTTGCCCGTCGCGGGCGAGAGGCGCAGCACAACTTCGGAAGCCGACCGGCGGCGAACCGTCATATCCTGACCTCCTGGCGCAAGGTAAACGCGGCCGCGCTTGATGAGATCTTTGTCCTTTGCTTCCTGCACTCGCAGCCCGCTGAAATCGTTCAGCCGTGCCGCCAGCGGCCCCACAAATCCCATCGGCATGTGTTGCACGACGACGATAGGAATGGGCAAGTCCGCAGGGAGAGCCGCGAAGAGTTCCTGCAAAGCCTTGGGGCCTCCCGTCGAACTGGCGATGGCAACGATTGCCGGAATAGGCTCGTCGGTCACAAGAGAGCGCGCGCTGGTCTGCGGCGCTTGTTGTTGGAGCTTGGCCAGCCGCGAGGGGCGCAGGAGCGGCCCCGCAGCTGCTTTGATCTTGCTGACCAGTTCCGCCTGAACTTTCAAGACATCGGAGGTGGCGTAGCTGAGTTCCTTGGCGACGCAATCGAACGCCCCCAGGCTTAGCGCTTCAAGAGTCGCCGCCGCTCCTTTGCGGGCCAGCGAACTCACGATGATCACCGGAACCGGCGACTGCTCCATGATGCGCCGAAGAGTTTCCATACCGTCGATCCCCGGCATATCGAGGTCAAGAGTCACCACATCGGGATGGAGTTTCGCAATCTTAGCCAGAGCTTCGAGTCCATTTTCCGCAGTGCCAATGACGCAGAGCGAGTCGTCGGATTGCACCATCCGCGACAGCGACCCGCGCATGAAGGCGCTATCGTCGGCGATCAAGACCTTCACCTTGTAGGTGACCGGCGAATGCGGAGTGAACAGGACCATGATGTGCGCCAAAACGATCTACGCCAAGATGAGGTGCACCAAAACGACACGAGACAAAAAGAGGAAATGAGTCCCTGCGTCGCTGGGAACATCGGCATCGTGGAACGAGACTTTACGGCCCGCAACTCTGGCGCGGCGTTTATAATCCTCCGTTCTCGGGTTGGAGCCTGAAGTCAGGGCTCTATTTCTCTTTGTTTCACCGTAATTCTCTTTAATTCTGTTTGGGGGAGCACGAATGAAGCTTGCAGGACGTGTTGCGCTGGTCACGGGAGCATCGCAGGGGATCGGCCATGCGTGCGCACTAGCGCTCGCACAAGAGGGAGCGTCCATCGCCGTCGCCGCCCGCAATCACGAAAAACTCGAAGCGCTCGTCGCCGAGATCACATCCGCCGGAGGCAAAGCCGCCGCGTTCGTCATGGACGTCGCCGACGAAGAGCAGGTCAAGACCGGAATCAAAGCGGCGCTCGCCCGCTTTGGCAAGGTCGACATCCTCGTCAATAATGCCGGCATCACGCGCGATCAACTGGTCATGCGCATGAAGCGCGCCGATTGGGATTCGGTTCTAAACACGAATCTGACGTCCGCCTATTTGTGCATTCAGCAAGTCATTGGCTCGATGCTCAAACAGCGCTGGGGAAGAATCATCAACGTCTCCAGCGTCTTCGGACAAATGGGACAAGCCGGCCAGGCGAACTACGCCGCGTCCAAAGCCGGATTGATCGGCCTGACCATGGCCATGGCCCGCGAAGTAGCTTCGCGAAATATCACATGCAACGCGGTCGCTCCCGGATTTATCGAGACCAGCATGACCGCAGTTCTGAGCGAAGAATTCAAACAAACCGCCGTGAAACAAATTCCGCTAGGGAGAGTCGGTTCTCCCGAAGATGTAGCGAGCGCCGTCTGCTTCCTGGCGTCAGAGCAAGCCGGATACATCACCGGCCACGTGCTCAACGTAAATGGCGGCCTGCTGATGGGGTGATGGACAGTGCCCATGACAGTGCCCCAGGTTCGCGCCCCGTTCTGTGGGGCGCTAACCTGGGCCCACTCAAACCATGAAAAGTTAACTCAACCGCGTTAACCCAACCGCAGAAACACTAGAGGCGCTCCACCACACGCCTTGCGCCCGCGATCACGCTTTTTCATCGCGACGCCCTCCGATTCAAGTTCCAGAGACAACGAAAACATGACACAATGGCTAACTCCGACTACGAGTTAGTCGTGAGTTACTCATGCTAAGACTTACCCTTACCAGAATCGCCCTGCTACTCCTCTTCTGCCTGATCCCGTGCTTGGCGCTAGCCGAGACGATCTCCGGCACCGTGCTCGATCCATCGGGCGCCGTTATTACTGGCGCGCGGATTGAGATTACCGGAGGAGATCTATCACAAGCTGTGGTTCTCGTCTCCGATGGTTTGGGAAAATTCACATCTGCGGAGTTAAAGGCTGGAACCTACTCGTTGCGAGTGATGCGTGACGGGTTTGAGACACAGGTCAAGACGGTGGACTTGCATGGAGCGGTCCAGTTGGAGATCAGGCTCGCGATTGCGCAGCAAGAAGTAAGCGTCAACGTCACAGGGAGGAATCTGGCATTTGCGAATTCCGATCCGCTGTATCGCAAGTTGCGCGAGGTTGGGCTGGGGCAGACTTATCGTCTCGATAATTTCACGTTGACCTGCGATGTAGCGACGTTTCAATTTGTGCGAGGGACGCTGACCATCGTGAATCCGGTGGAAGGAGTTGAATCGGGCGCAGTCTTTGTAGGAGAAGGGCATTTTTCGCTCAAGCCGGTGCTGGCGGTCGATGCGCACGAACTTACGCGGCGTACGGGGAGTGGTGAGGCGAGCGAGGATTTCACGGAAGTGGTCTTCCGGTTCACGCGCGACGGATGGGCGCAGTTTAAACCTGGAATCGGCGAGCAGACTGCAATGCCGGCTGAAGCGGCCGTCGCCATGAATCATTGGCGAGAAAAGATGAGGCAGCGGCGAGAGCGGCCTTTGGGTTTTACCGAGATGATCCTAACCGGCGAGACCATGGACAATGTGGATGCCGACCTGCTGAGCGCTTTCTACAATCCCGCGCATCCCGAATTTGTGAACGCATACATGCGCGGAAAGAAACATAAAGATCTTCGCTTTTTTATGCGGGTTCGAGTCGGAGCCTTGCCTCAACTCGATTCACCGGAGGAAGTCGCGCTCATCAACTACGATCCGGAAGGAATGGACGATGGCGTGTGGTATCTGGCCCATCTGAAGTCGGAATACGAGAAGCACATCGCCAATTCGCGCGAGGATCGTCGCCTGTTTGCCACACGCCATTACAAGATCGAAACGGTGATTTCGAAGAATCAGCATTTGTATAGCATCGCCACCATTACGTTTGCGCCGCTCGTGCCCGGCGAACGAGTGCTGAAGTTCGGATTGCTGCCGAACTTGCGGGTTACGCGTGTTGCAGACGATCAAGGGCAGCCGCTGTCGTGGATTCAGGAGAGCCGGAAAGAAGATGGATCGTTCTACGCGATACTCCCGAGAGCTCCGCAGGCCGGGACGGAAGAGTCGATCACGGTTGAGTACACGGGAGACAAAGTTCTGGAGCAAGCGGGCGAAGGTAGCTTCTATGTTCGCGCGCGGAGTTCGTGGTATCCGAACCTGAATGGGTTTGGCGAGCGCGCCACTTATGACCTCACCTTCAAGGTGCCGCGACATTTCAAAGTCGTCAGTGTCGGAAAGTTGCAGTCGGAGTCTACCGAGCAGGATTTCTCGGTTTCGCACTGGACTACGCCTTTGCCGGTGACAGTCGCAGGGTTCAATTATGGCGATTACACCAGGATGGAGATGGCGGATGACATTACCCATTACAAAGTCTCCGGATATTACATAACGGAGTTGCCTGATTCGCTGCGCCGGTTTAAGAACGGTCCGCTTGGCGCCATGGCGCCAGGAGCGATGACGAAATACGCGCTCGAACAAGCGCGGTCGCAAATGCAGCTCTGCACGTATTACTTCGGCAGGAGTCCGTATGAAGATATTTACATCACGGAACAGCCGGACTTCAATTTCGGACAGTCATGGCCAGATCTGGTTTACCTTCCGATCTCGGCCTACATGGATTCGACCCAGAGGTGGATGCTGTTTGGGCACATCGACAACAACTTTACCGGCTTCGTACGGGAAGTAACTCCGCATGAAGTCGCGCACCAGTGGTGGGGACACACGGTGATGTGGGCGTCCTATCACGATCAATGGCTCTCGGAAGGGTTTGCGGAGTTCTCCGCTGGACTGTTTCTGCAGCAGGCCATGGGAAAAAATTGGCACAAGGACTACATCGATTTCTGGGATCGCCTGCGATTGCGAATTATCGAGAAGAACAACTTTGGCGTTGCGCCGACCGACGCTGGTCCGATTTGGATGGGCCTGCGCTTGATTTCGCCGAAAAGCCAGAGCGCTTATCAGAACGTTACTTATCCCAAGGGCGCGTATGTGCTGGCCATGCTGCGGTCGATGATGTACACGCCCGAAGACCAGGACAAAGACTTCATCGCGATGATGCACGACTTTGTCGACGCCCACCGCGAGCAACCCGCGTCAACCGAGTCATTCAAGGCCATTGCCGAAAAGCACATGACTAAATTGATGGACCTGAGAAAAAATGGCCGGCTGGACTGGTTCTTTGACGAATGGGTCTATGGCACCGCGATCCCGCGATACCACTTCGACTATCAGGTTTCTCCGGAGGCATCGGGCAAGGCCAAGGTCCACATGACGATCACGCAGAGCGACGTGGACGAACATTTTGCCATGCTGGTTCCGATATTCGCCGATTTCGGCAACGGCATGGTTCCAATCGCGCAGGCAGGAATCGGTGGCAACACCACCCGCACCTTCGACATCGAACTGGCACGCCAGCCGAAGAAAGTCGCGTTGAACGCCTACAAAGAAATTCTGGAACGGTGAAACCGCGACCGTGCCCCAGGTTCGCGCCCCGTTCTGTGGGGCGCTAACCTGGGCCCACTCAAACCAGGAAAAATTAACCCAACCGCAGAAACAATCGCGCCGCTCCACTACACGCCTTGCGTTCGCGATCCCCAGCCGTCCATTCCGATTCGAGTTCCACCACTCCAACCTCACGCAGCGCGTAATGTCGATAACTGCTCCACTTCCATTCCTCCGGAGCGACAACCAGCCCACGCGCCACCGGATTGCGATGCAGATACTGGAGCGTCAGAGTGAACTCGCGATAGTCCCTCACATTGCGGTCATAGTACCGTTTCTCCCAAAACGATCCTCCGTGCCCCAGTGCCGGCCCTGAGCGAGCCGAAGGGTTCGCGCCCGTTTTTTGAGCGCTAACCTGGGCCCGAGACAGCAGCCCAGGAACCCGTTTTGAGAATGACAGTTTCAAGTAATGCATAGCCTCAGCCAACTTAACCCCAGTCGGTTCGCTCAAGAGCAGATGAACATGCTCCGGCATGGCCACAAACCCATAGACGCACATGTCGAACCGGCATCGCATGTCTTCCAGACCCTGCACGAAGAGATCATAGAGTGCGGCGCTCGCGAAATACGGCCGTCGTTTGAGGCAACTGAAGGTAACGAAGTGCGTCTGGCCCGATTCTTGAAAGCGCCGCAGACCGGTGGGCATGGGCTCACGCTACATCAAGCTGCTTAATGGGGAAAAGTCTTCTTTCGTGGATAGGGCGCCCAGGTTAGCGCCCCACAGAACGGGGCGCGAACCTGGGGCACTATCCTGGAGTGATTTGTCGACGGAAAGAGCCATTAGCGGGATTCGTGGACGACTAGGATCATCCCTGGGCGGAGGGATGCGACGTTGCGGTTGTCGTGCTTGAGAGCGGCGACGGTCGTGTTGTAGGAATTGGCGATCGAGTAGAGAGTTTCTCCCTGCTTCACTTTGTGATGCAGGACGGAGTTGGCTGCCGCACTCTGGCGATCGGTTTGAGCGGTCGAGGTCGACAACGACGACGCAGCCGAATGATGTTGTTTTGATTTCGTCGAATGGCGGCTCGCGACTTGCGTCTCTGTGCTTCTCGTCACCGGCAAGTGGAGATACAGGATCCTTCGTCCGGCGAGGCTATCGCCTTTGATGTGGTTCCAGACGCGAATCATCTTCGGCGAAACTCCGAAATTTTCGGCTACCGATTCGACCGTATCGCCTTTGCGAATCTTGTAGTGAGTGGTCGCGTGAGCGTAGGTGCTGGTGTCGGATTGTTTACCGGCGGCGATCGGGATGATCAGGCGGCTTTCGGGCTCGAGCGCTTCCCTGCTTGACGCGTTGTCGCCGTCCAGATCATTCGCTTCGGCGATGGCTTTCGGCGTCGTGTGGTAGGTCTTCGCGACGGCGGCGAGAGTTTCTCCGTCTTGCACCTTGTGATAACGCCACCAGACGCGTTTGTCGGCGGGGATCGAAGCCACCGAGGCCTGGAACTTGTCGGCGGTTCCGGCGGGCAGGTGCAGATCGAATTCACGATCTTTCTCGGTGACTTTCGGAGTCGTCAGCCGCAGCAAACTCGGATTCAGGTCAGACAAGTCTTCGGCAGTGGCATCGACACACTCGGCGGCGAGTCGTAGGTCGATCGGGTAGTTAATTTTTACGGTGTCGTAGGGCACGGGCTTGTCCTTGACGACCGACGTTAATCCGTACTGCCCGGGATTCTTGGCCATAATGGTGACGGCCAGAATGATCGGAACGTAGTTGCGCGTTTCTTTCGGCAACACGTTGCGGTTGTAGAGTTCCCAGAAATCGACGTATCCCGTGCGCTTGACGGCGCTCTGCACAGTTCCAGGTCCAGAGTTGTAGGCGGCCATCGCCAGGTACCAGTCTCCGAATTCGTTGTAAAGATCGTGCAGGTGATGCGCGGCGGCGCGTGTGGCTTTTTCGGGATCCTGGCGTTCGTCCACCCACCAGCTGCGTTCGAGTCCATAGCCTTTGGCGCGGCTGCCCATGAACTGCCACATACCACGGGCACCGGCGCGAGACACAGCTAAAGGATGGAATCCGGATTCAGCCTGGGCCAGGTAGATGAGTTCCTGGGGAACGCCTTCTTCGCGGAGAACACGGCGGATCATATCGTCGTAGCGCCCGGAACGGGCCAGGCCACGCTCAAGCGTGCCGCGGCCACGGCCGGAGAAGTAGTTGATGAATCCAGCGACCTGATCGGTCATCACCAGCGGCAGATCGGAGTGCGTGGACTTGATCTCGGCTTCGGCCTTGGCTTTGACGTTCGCATCGGCGGTGGGGTTGAGTTCGTTGGCTTCGTCGATCGGAGCAGGCTCGGACTTCTGTTCAGCGAATCCGTCGCCTTGCTGCAAGGCGGCGAGTTCGAGGTTGTTGACTCCGTCGAGCAGACGGTCGAGTTCGTGCTGAAGCCGGTCGTCGGCTTTCAGGTCAAATCCGCTGCCGAGAAGCTGGTTGAAGGCGTTGTCGAAATTCTGCTTGGCGGCTTCGAGGTGGCCATCCTTATAGTTCTCCTGGCCGGTCTGATATTCCTTCTCGACGCGGGCGATCAGGTCTCCGATGGGATCGACCTGGAGCGCCTGCGCAACCTGGAGTTTCGGCTGGGGTGCGTCGGCGGGCTGCGTCTTCGGCTGATCCGGCGGCTTGCTGGCCGCTACGATCGCCGGAGCTTCGGCCTGAGCCGGAGGTACAAAGGATGCTTTCTGTACTCCCTGACAGCCGAGCGTCGCTAGAGTTGCCGCCAAGGCGGCTAAGAAGAGGATTGCCCGGATCGAGGCGCGATTCGAATTGGAAGAAAACCCCATATTTTCAAAAACTTACGAAATCGCCCCCGAGCGACGTGATCCCCTTGCTATTGAGATGGTACTATCGCAAAATTCGTTGGGTCAACGCCACATTAGACCCATTACCTCCGGTTACTTCCGGAACCGGTGGGCGATGTTACCCCAGGCCGGATCGAGATGGCAACAGGCGACTTGGCGGAATTCGTAGCCGTTCGGCATCCAGGATCATCGATAGTGAATATGAAAGCATTTATGAAAGCGATTGAGATTAAGCATACGGGCGGTCCAGAGGTGATGGAACTGGCAGACTTGCCGGTTCCCGAGCCAAAACCGAATGAAGCCGTGGTCAAGATCGCGGCGGCGGGCGTCAACTTCATTGACGTCTATAACCGTGAGGGGCGTTACAAGGCTCCGCTGCCTCTGGTGCTGGGGCAAGAGGGAGCGGGGGTGGTCTCGGCCGTAGGGTCGGGCGTCCGGGATGTGGCGGTCGGGGATCGGGTAGCTTACACCTCGGTGCTCGGCAGCTATGCGCAGTATGCCGCCGTGCCCGCAGATCGGCTCGTGAAGATCCCAGCGGGAGTAACCGAGCGCGACGCTGCCGCGGCGATGTTGCAGGGGATGACGGCCCAGTATCTGGCCTATGACACGTATCCGTTGAAAAAAGGGGAAACGGCGCTGATTCATGCGGCTGCCGGCGGGGTCGGGTTATTGCTGGTCCAGATGGCGCACAACATCGGCGCGCGAGTCATTGCCACGGTTTCGACCCGGGAGAAGGCAGACCTGGCCCGCGCAGCCGGCGCTGACGACATCATCCTTTATACAGAAGTGGATTTTGAGGCAGAGACAAAGAAACTGACCGGCGGCAAGGGCATCGACGTTGTATACGATTCCGTTGGCAAGACTACGTTTGAGAAGGGGCTAAACCTGCTTCGTCCGCGGGGAATGATGGTGCTGTTTGGAGGTTCAAGCGGAGCCGTTGCGCCGATCGATCCGCTTGTGCTGACACAGAAGGGTTCACTCTTCTTGACCCGGCCGTCGCTTGGCCACTACATCATCACCTCACAGGAATTGCAGCAGCGGGCGGCAGCAGTCTTTGGCATGATTCGCGACAAGAAGCTTAAGCTTCGGATCGAGCACATATATCCGCTGGGCGAGGCGCCGCAGGCACACCGCGATCTGGAAGGGCGAAAGACTACGGGGAAGATCCTGCTGATCCCGTAGAGCTGATCCCGTAAAGAGGAGACAAAACCTATGGCTCATCAGCATCCTCCGCGTTTCTTGAAAATTGTTGAGGACGCCAAACAGCGCGTCCGCGAGACCAATGTCGACGAAGTGAAGGCGCGCCTCGATCGCCGCGATAAATTCGTTCTGGTCGACGTTCGCGAAGACCGCGAATTTGACGCCGACCATTTGCCCGGAGCCATCCACCTGGGACGAGGCATCATCGAGCGCGACATCGAGGGCAAGTATCCGGACTTGAATACCGAACTGGTCCTATATTGTGGCGGCGGGTTCCGGTCGGCGCTTGCTGCCGACAATCTGCAGAAAATGGGCTATACCAACGTCATTTCCATGGACGGCGGCATCCGCGATTGGCGGGAAAAAGGGTATCCGTTGGAGAAGTAGCGGTAGAAACTCATCTTCAGACAAGCGAGCTGTCGACGATTATCCCGAAGACATTCCAACAGCGAGGGTATTAAGCGGCATGGACAAGAAATCCGGTCTGCTCGTCATTGCCGTTTGGTTAGCGCCACAACTCGTGTCCATGGAGATAGACCGCTGGTGGGTGACCGGCATCGCGGGAGCAATCTCGTTAATGATGGGGATTTTTCTTTTGACCAACCCGAAAACCCGAAACGCGCGCTGCCTGTCAATAACCATGGTCATTGCCGGTGTCATATTTGAGGGGTTTGCAATTGTCGAGTTTGGATTCAGGGGCCTTCCGAGATAGGATTGACCGACGCCGAGTCGTCCCGTTGTTTGCATGCCGCTGGCTTCTCTGAAAAAATGATGTGCAATTGATTGGGGTCCCCCGACATGTCTCAAATCGGTAGCTTCGCGCTGATGCTGGCGCTCGGCCTGAGCGCGTACTCCTTCCTAGCCGGCCTCTTAGCTCTGTTCAACAAAGACGCCGCTTCGGCTCGCCTCGGAGAAACCGCTCGCCGCGCCGGAATCGCCAGCTTCGGAGCGGTGCTGCTGGCCGGCATCGTTCTGGTGACAGCCGCATTCAACGACGATTTCTCGATTGCCTACATTTTCCATCACAGCAACCGCGACCTGCCGGCGGCCTACAAGTTCGCTGTGCTGTGGTCGGGGCAAGAAGGGTCGCTGCTGTTCTGGTCGCTCTTGCTCGCGGGCTACGGATTCGTTCTGCGCCTGCGCTATAAGACCGATCAGCGGCTGTTTGCGTATGCGTCTGTTGTGATCGCGTCGGTGCAGGTTTTCTTTTTGCTGATTCTGAATTTCGCGGCGCATCCGTTTGCCGTGATGCAGGGAGGCACTCCGGTCGACGGCACCGGGCTGAATCCGCTGCTGCAATATCCCGAGATGGTGATCCATCCGCCGATGCTTTATCTCGGATACGTCGGCTTCACCGTGCCCTTCGCTTTTGCGCTCGGCGCGCTCATCATGAACTATCCCGGCGAAAAGTGGATCCAGATCACACGCCGTTGGACGATGGTCACCTGGTGTTTCCTGACCATCGGCGTTTTTCTCGGCGCGCACTGGGCCTATGCAGTCCTCGGATGGGGCGGCTATTGGGGATGGGATCCGGTCGAAAACGCTTCGCTGATGCCATGGCTCACTGGGACCGCGTTTCTGCATTCGGTGATGATGCAGGAAAAACGCGGCATGTTGAAAGTCTGGAACATGTCACTGATCTTCGCGACCTTCCTGCTGTCGATGCTCGGGACATTTCTGACTCGGTCGGGCGTGATCAGTTCCGTCCACGCCTTCGCGCAGTCTTCGATCGGAACTTGGTTTCTGGTTTTCATCGGGCTAACGTTGGCGGTCTGCGTATTCTTCCTGCTCAAGAATCAGTCGCACCTCAAGAGCGAGCACAAGCTGGAATCGATGGTTTCGCGCGAGTCGAGTTTTCTTTTTAACAACGTGCTGCTCCTGGCGGTCTGCTTCACGATTTTGTGGGGGACTTTTTTCCCGATCATTTCCGAATTCGTTCAGGGACACAAAGTCACGGTCGGTCCTCCGTTTTTTAATCGCGTCGCGGTGCCGGTGGCGCTGCTTCTGTTGTTGCTGACTGCGATCGGTCCGTTGCTCGCCTGGCGCAAGACTTCTCTAGAAAGCCTCAGGCGAAATTTTCTTTATCCGATGATCGGCGCTCTGGCCGTGGGCGGGATGATGATTCTGTTCGGCATACATCCCTGGGAAGATCCTTCTTATTTCTATGCCACGCTGGCCGCGGTGCTCGCGGCTCTAGTGATCTTCAGCGTCATCTCCGAGTTCTTGCGCGGAGGTCGCGTCATCGCGGGCAAGAGCGGCCAGAATCTCTTCGCCGCCATGGTGCAACTAGCCCACCGAAACACGCGCCGCTACGGCGGATACATCGTCCACTTTGGTGTGGCTCTGGTTTTCATCGGAATTCTAGGTACGCCCTTCAACAAAGAAGTTGAAAAAGAAATGGGCTTTGGCGACAAGATCAACATTGGCCCTTACACGTTGGTCTGCCAGTCTTATACGCAGGACGACAATCCGAATTACGGCAACGAGTGGGCGATCATCAACGTGTTTCGCGATGGCAAGCAAGTCACGACGATGTTTCCCGAACGCAGGTTTTACAAAGCCAGCCAGCAGCCCCAGACTTTGCCGCGGATTTATCCCAGCTTCCGCGAAGATTTGTTCCTGGTGACGGACGTCTATCTCGTCTACGAAGGCAAGAACGAAACCACCGGACGTCCCATTATCAAGGCGCATCTAAATCCGCTGGTCCCGTGGATCTGGATCGGCCTGATCATCATGGTCTTTGGGACGATCGTGGCTTTGGTGCCAAACGCATCTCCGGTACGAGTCGCGGTGCCAGCCCAGGTCCGAACTCCCGCGCAAGTAGGAGCGGGGGACTGATGACGCGCCACGAAAAACTTATCGGGAATCACGATCGTTTGCATCGCTTGCAGCGTTTGCATCTCCTTAACCGTTTGCATCGCCTGGGAGATTTACTTCTCCTGGAGCGATTGCATCGCCGTGGAAGAGCGGCCCTTCAGGGCCGCGTCAGTCGTATCCAATATCGGCGGGCTTCAGCCCCGGCGCGCCGCCGCATCCTTCACGCCGCCATTCTAACCGCCGCCATCTTCCTCTTCATGGGCGCGGGCGATACTGACGCCCGCTTCAAAGACCTTGGACACCGCATGATGTGCGCCTGTGGCTGCAGCCAAATTCTGCTGGAATGCAATCACGTCGGCTGCACCTACTCCGACAAGATGCGCGATCAACTTTCGGCAGCGATCGATAAGGGCAACAACGACGATCTGATTTTGCAGGGCTTTGTTCAAGACTACGGGCCAACGGTGATTGCAGCGCCGACCGCAACCGGCTTCAATCGCGTCGCCTGGATCATGCCGTTCGCGATGTTGGCGCTTGGCATTATCTTCGTGGCCTACGTCGTACGCTCCTGGAAGCATCGAGCAGCGCCGGCCCTGGCGGATGGCATTGCGATTCCGCAAGGCAACGAACTCGACGAGCTCCGCTTAAAGGCCCGAAGGGAGACCGACCTATGATTGTGTTTGTCTGCACGGTATTCCTTGTCGCCGCGCTCTACTATGTCTTCTTCTTCCCCGGCGAAGTCTATGCCGGAGAGGAAAAAACGCGGCTCGGCTACCTCCGCGAGCGAAAGGAAGCAGTCTATGAGAATCTCCGCGACCTGAATTTTGAATACAAGGCCGGCAAGGTAGGCGACGCCGATTATCAATCCATGCGCGGATCGCTCGAAGAAGAGGCGGCAGCAATCATGGCGGAGATTGGGCGGTTGGAAGTGGTGGCGGCGCAGGGATAACTACAGAATGGTAAGCCCGAACTCAACTCGGATTTGGATCACTGCGCTCTTGATTGTGCTGGCGTTCAATTCTCCTCTCCGTGGACAAAACTCCCCCCGTCAAAAAGAGCCAAGAAAATGGTTGCTCTGCTCCATTGATTGGATATTCACTTCTTACACGGCGCGTCCTGATTTCACAGTCAAAGTTGCGTCTGGTGGTAAGCCCGTTTCCAATCTGATTCTCCTCTTGGAGGCCGAACAGTCATTGACAGGATCTGATCCGATTGCATCCCTGGCTCGCAAAACAAACGCGGACGGCGTTGCCGAATTCACCGCAATCCCCCGTGGCAAATACTGGGTACGGCCGGATGGACTACTACCTGGTTCCACGGAGATCAATATCGACCCCAATTCAAGCAACTCCGACGAGATAACGCTGGAATGGCCATCGACGATAATCACGATCCGGAGAGTTAAGGGGACAGTCGTCTCGGAGAAAAAGGGGACCCCGTTGGAAGGCGTGCGCGTGGAGCTACTCGACGTTCGTAACTCCGCGCTACTTGGAGACACCTACACAGATTTGGACGGCCGCTACGAGATTGACGCTCCAACTGAAGGGTCCTTTGCGCTTCGCCTGACGCCAAGAGGAGAGTCCGTCAAGCACGAGGAGATAGGCATCGAGGTTAGGAAGCAGAGCGCTAACGTTGAGCTGCCAGCGATCCGCCTAGAGAACACCGACTGTGGATTGCAACTGTCCTTCCTGACCGAACCCCCCAAACATTGAGAAATCTGTTTGTGCAATCAAGGTCACACGGTTTGCCACTACCATTCTGGCGATTCCCGGAGACCACGCGTAAAATGACCGCAGACCAATGAGCTCAAGTGGCGTCAGGGAAATCGAGCGTGCGATCCGAGCGCTCACGCCGCGCGAAATCGAGGAGCTGTACGTGTGGCTTGAACAACACTGCCCGCAGCCGATCGATGCTCGTATCCAGTCCGATCTAGCGGATGGGAGGCTTGACTCAGCCAACCAACACGCATTGGAAGATGAGAAAAACGGCCGCGTACGGTCGCTCTAAACTCAATGCAGCATCGCGCCGCCAGCGTATTTTTGGTCAACAATATCACGCGCTCCCACCGGAACCTCGGGGTCGCGCCGATCATAAATCTTATGAAATGCCGATTTCGTCACCTGGCCTCAGGCAGGGAGTTCATTTGACCAAACTCGCAAAGCTCGCGTTCCTAGCTGCAATCATTTCCCTAACCCTATCTGTCTCCGCCCAGACGCTCTCCGGCACCGTCACCAATGCCACCACGGGCAAGCCCGCCGTCGGCGATGAGGTCATCCTGATCAACCTCACGAGCGGCATGGAAGTCGCCGCCAACACCAAGGCCGACGCCAGCGGGAAATTCAGTTTTACTCTTACCGGCGGCGCCGGGCCGCATCTGATTCGCGCCGTCCATCAGGGAGTGAATTACCACCAGATGGCGCCTCCCGGAGTCAGTTCGGTAGACGTGCAGGTGTATGACGTCGCGACCAAAGTGTCGGCGCTCAGCGTGACCGCCGACGTGATGCGCTTTCAGGCCGACGACACGACGATGCAGGGCGTGCGCCTCTTTGTCGTCAACAACACTTCTTCTCCCGCCGTCACGCAGATGAACGATCACAACTTCGAGTTTTTTCTACCAGCCGGAGCGAAGATCGAGCAGGCGCAGGCGCGCGCTCCAAACGGACAGCCCATCGCAACCGATGCCACGCCGCAGGCGGAGAAGAATCGCTACGCCTTGAACTTTCCGCTACGCCCGGGGGAGACGCAGTTTCAAGTCGAGTTCACGTTGCCCTATAAAGGCGAGATCAAGATCGACCCCAAGCCGCTGTATCCGACAGAACATCTGGTCGTGGTGTTGCCGAAGACGATGAAGTTCAACGCGGCCGTCCTTGCGAGCTTCCAGAACGTACAAAACCCGGCGCAGGGAGATGCCGCGGTCGAAGTTGCGCAGAATACGAAGGTCGGGCAGGCGCTGAGTTTCACGCTCAAGGGAAGCGGGGTAATTAACGAAGGCCCCGAGGAAACTGCTTCAGGCGCGGCGCAGCAACAAGATCAACAAGCGGCGGGACAAGGACAAAGCCAAGCGCAAGGGCGCGACAATCGTCCCGGCGGAGGACTGGGCGTGCCGATCGACGCTCCCGACGCTTTGCAGAAATATCGCTGGCCGATCCTCGGCGGATTCGCATTGCTGCTCGCCATTGGGGGATGGGTAGTGACGAAACGGCAGCCCGGACCGAGCGCGGGTGCGGCCCCGTCTGCCGTCGCTATTCCTCCGGCAAAAACTGGAACGCCAGCCCACAACGCTCCGGTTGAATCCGCCGTCGCAACGACACCGGCGCCCGCTGCTGCGCGCTCTTCCATGCTGCTCGAAGCGTTGAAAGAAGAGCTGTTCCAGCTCGAGGTCGAACGCAAGCAAGGAAAGATCACAGAGATGGAATACGACAAGGCGCGAGCCGCGCTCGATCAGACGCTCGACCGGGCCCTGAAACGTCAGGGATAGGAAGTCCATCCTGAGCCCACGCGCTTGGTTTTACATCTAATCATTCAGGGTGACAGTTATGAGCAACGTGTTTAAGACGACCCTTCTGCTGACGGCCATGACGCTCCTGCTGATGGTGGCGGGGCGCGCGCTTGGCGGCCAGCGCGGGATGGTGATGGCGCTCGCTTTCGCGGCGGTATTGAATTTCGTTTCGTACTTCTTTTCCGACAAAATTGCCTTGGCAACCTATCGTGCGCAGCCGGTCAGCCGCGAAGATTTGCCGCGGGTTTACAACATTGTCGAGCGGCTGGCGCAAAAGGTCGGCCTGCCCATGCCGAAAGTCTATTTGATCCCAACCGACTCACCTAACGCGTTCGCGACCGGACGCAATCCCAATCACGCGTCGGTTGCGGTGACACAAGGAATTCTAGGCTTGCTGAACGATGAAGAACTCGAAGGTGTGATCGCACACGAACTGGGTCACGTGCGCAATCGCGACATTCTGATCAGTTCGATCGCAGCCACACTCGCAGGAGCCATCACCTATCTCGCTTCGATTGCGAAGTGGGGCATGATTTTTGGCGGCATGCGCGGCAGCGATCGCGACGACCGCGGAGGCGGCGGCATCGCCGCCATTGCAATGATCTTTCTCGCTCCATTTGCCGCAATGTTGATTCAGCTCGCCGTTTCGCGTTCGCGCGAATACGGGGCCGACGATACCGGAGCACACTGGACGGGCAATCCCTATGCTCTCGCCAGCGCGTTGTCGAAGATCGAAGCGTACTCGCAGCGGCTGCCGTTGGTGGCGAGTCCATCGACCGCGCATCTCTTCATCATTGCGCCGTTCCTCGGAGCGGGAAGTTTCGGCAGCCTGTTCTCGACCCATCCTCCGACGGCGAAGAGAATTGAGCGCCTGACGGGTCGCCCGGCCGATTTCGGAAAATAAAAGTAAAGTTCTCGGTCAAATAAGAATCGCTCTGCATGGACCCAGGTGTTACCGAGAACTGACAACTGGTTCAGTGACATTGGTAACCGCAGACCGCCCAACCTCCATAGTAGAATCCAACTCGATGTCCCCTGAAACCGCGACCGCCACGGCTCGCCGCGCGGCGGAACTCGAAAACAGTCTGCGCCGCGTGATTCGCGGCAAAGACGATGTGCTGCGCCTTGCCCTGGTATCGATTTTCGCCAAAGGCCATCTGTTGATCGAGGGCGTTCCAGGAGTCGGCAAAACTACACTCGGCCAAGCCCTGGCGCGCGCCATCGACTGCAGCTTTCAGCGGATCCAGTTCACCAGTGACATGCTGCCGTCGGACGTGCTCGGCATCTCGATCTACTCCGCCATCGAACAGAAGTTTGAATTTAAGCGGGGCCCGGTTTTTGCCAATGTACTGTTGGCCGACGAGATCAACCGCACCACTCCCAAGACGCAGTCGGCGCTGCTTGAGGCGATGAACGAGGGCCAGGTCACGATCGACTCGCATTCCTATCAATTGCCGCAGCCGTTCCTGGTGATTGCCACGCAGAATCCGATCGAGCATCACGGAACCTATCCCCTGCCCGAGTCACAACTGGATCGCTTCCTGATGCGTGTGCGCATGGGATATCCCGAGGGCAATGCGGAGCGCCAGATTCTGCGCGCCGAGGCCGGAGTCGCGCAGCTCGAGAATCTGCGTCCCGTGCTCAGCGCCGCCGATGTCATCGAAATACAGCAGGCGGTCGCGCAGGTTCACGTCGACGAATCGCTGATCACTTACCTGCTCAACATCGTGAATCGCACTCGCGAGTCAGAATATCTCTCCCTCGGAGTGTCTCCGCGCGGTTCGCAGATGCTGTATCGCGCCGCGCAGGCCATGGCATTCCTTGAAGGCCGCGATTATTGTGTTCCCGAAGATCTCAAGCCTCTGGTCGTTTCAGTCTTTGCTCATCGGGTGGTTGTGAGTTCGCTGTACGCCTCGACACTGAAAAAATCGGAGCAGGCCGAACAGGTCCTCCGCGAGATTGTCGAGAGCGTGCCGGTTCCGGTGTAGTTCTCAGCAGTGGTTTCTCAATTCTCACCCTCACTACCATCGATATGGATAAGGATAACGACCGCGGAGGTCTTCCAGACGACGCATCGCGACGTTGAAGACATTCGCCTTGCTCCGGCCTACTGAGAACTGGCAACTGGCAACTGAGAACTGGTCCCCGGCTGCAAACTCGATAGCCGCGAAATCGTGGCCACCATCATTCCAGAGAGAAACTGCATGGTAGCCACATCGTTGTTATCGAACGCGTGGGGCGTGGACGATAAAACTTCGAAGACTCCGAGGGTACGGCGGTAATGGCGCAGAGGCGCGACCAGAATCGAGCGTACTCCCATGCGGCGGCAACTTGCCCAATCGACGCGCGGGTTCGATTCGGCGTCATTGCAGAGCAACACTTCGCCAGAGCGCAGGCATTCGGCAGAGAGCCCGCTATCGGATTGCAGGCGCACGCCGACGTCGGGAGCGGTGCGTCCGGTGCGGGCGCGGCAGATGATTTCGCTGCCGCGGCGGAGCGCAATGGCAGCCCCTGTAGCGCCGGTTAGTGTCTGGGCTTTTTCAGCGATGATGCTGATGCCGGGTTCGAGATCTAATTCTCCGGCGTTGAGGAGTGAGGGCGTGGGCTTGTGATGACGCTGCCGGCGACGATGGCGTTGAGAAAAATCTGTTCCGACCGCGAGGTGGATGCGGTCTTCGATACTGACACTGACGCCGCCCTGCTCCTGATTTTCGCCATCCTCGCTCTGGGGCAGAAACGTCGGAACCGTAGTGAGAAGCGACCGCACCAGACGGTCGAGTTCCGCATCTGCGATGAGGTGCGCGGTCTGTTGCCCGCGCAGCGATCCGCCCAGCACGCGCGAAAGATTGAGCACCGCCAGACTGCCACACGCCAGACAGCGCGGCGTGTTGTTGTCACTGAGCAACTCACACTGCACGCAAAATATCGCCGACTGCAGAGAAACAAAATTAACGTCGGCCACCGTCATGGAACGTTGCATGTGGGTGATTCCCTTTCGGACCAAATGGGGAAGGTTGAGGGTACCGAGTCACGCTCCGATGAGTAAGTGACGGGGGTGGTTCCAGCCTGTGGATAATTCGTCACACTCATGAATTTGTCATCCCGAGCGCAGCGAGGGATCCGCAGTTTGCCGGAAGAGGCAGATCACTCCCCTTCGGCTGCGCTCAGGGCCGCGATGACAAGCTGGGAAAGCCATCTATAATTCCGCTCATGTCCATTCTGCGTTTCCTGATGCTGTTGTCGCTCGTGGTTTGGATCGGCGGGTTGATTTTCTTCGCCTTCGTACTGGCTCCGACTGTCTTCTCACCAGGACTTCTGCCCACCCGCCACATGGCCGGATCGATCGTCGGGCGATCACTCGACCTGCTGCACTACATGGCAATCGCCGCGGGAATTATTTTTCTGGCTTCGTCGATGCTCTACAGCCGGATGTTGTCCGGCAGCGCCCGTCCAATGGCGCTTCGTCACGTGCTGATAGTCCTCATGCTGGTTCTCACTTTGATCTCACAGTTCGGTGTCTCTCCAAAAATGCATGCGATCCGGGCCGAGGTCAGCGTCAACGAAGGCGTCATCGACGACCTGCCCGTCGACAATCCCCTGCGCCGCGAATTCGACCGCCTGCACGTGTGGTCCGAGAAACTTGAGGAAGCCATACTCCTGCTAGGACTGGTGGCTGTCTACACAACAGCGCAGGCGCTGCGTTGAACCGATGACCAGATGACCAAGCGACCAATGAATGGCCGAATGATTTATTCTGATAGTTCCTGTTGTCGCCGTTCCTGACACCTGAGACCTAACACCCGAGACCTGAATCATGAAAACTGGCATCATCGGTCTGCCGCATGTCGGCAAGACATCGTTGTTCGGAATTTTGACGAAAGTACATCTTTCGGAGCAGGCCTATTCGAACCCTCGCGAAGCACACATCGGCGTCGCCAAGGTTCCGGACGAGCGCCTCGACAAGCTGGCCGCGCTCTACCATCCGAAGAAATTGACGCACGCGTCCGTCGAGTATGTTGACGTGGGCGCCATCGGGCAAGACGCGCTGAAAGAGACGGCCTACATCGGGCACCTGCGGCAGGTGGACGCGCTCATCCACGTCCTGCGTGCGTTTGAAAACGATGCGATCCCGCATGTCGGTCCAATCGATCCGCTGCGCGACATCAAGAATGTCGATTTCGACTTGATGGTGAGCGATCTGGGCCAGATCGAAAAACGGCTGGAGCGGCTGGAAAAAGATTTAAAGAAGATGAAGACTCCAGAGTTGGAACGCGAGAATGAGTTGCTGATCAAGGCCAAAGCGTTTCTCGAAACCGAGAAGCCGCTGCGCGAAATGGAAATGTCGGCCGACGACAAGAAGCGCATTCGCGGCTTCATGTTTCTGAGCGAGAAGCCGATTCTCTACGTCCTCAACATCGGCGAGAGCACGCAACTCGGAAAAGACCTCGACGCCGCAGTTGCAAAATATAACTTGAGTGAAGTCGCGGGCCGTCCGAATGCCGGAGCGAGCGCAATCTGCGGCAAAGTCGAAGCGGAACTTGCCGAAATGTCCGACGAGGACGCAGCAGAATTTCTCGGGAGCTACGGGCTCACCGACAGCGGGCTTTCAAGGCTGATCCGCAAGAGCTATCACCTGCTGGGCCTGATCTCGTTCTTCACCGCCGGAGAAGATGAGTGCCGCGCCTGGACAATCCCCGTAAACACCCGCGCACAAAATGCCGCGGGAGCGATTCACTCGGATTTGGAAAAACATTTTATAAGAGCAGAGACGATTCGGTGGGACCAGTTGCTGGAAGCGGGATCCGAGGCGAACGCGCGGGCGAAGGGGACTCTACGGCTGGAAGGCAAAGACTACATTGTGCAGGATGGGGATGTCATGCACATTCGGCACAGCGGATAGAACAGTACCCAGTACCTAGTAACCAGTGCCCAGCGAAATCCATGGCTCAGCATTTCAAAGATCTCGTCGTTTGGCAGAAGGCCATGGATATGGTCGCGGAAGTGTACAAATTGACGGATTGCTTTCCGAAGCGCGAAGTTTACAGCCTTACCGATCAGATCCGACGCGCGGCGGTATCGGTCCCCAGCAATATTGCCGAAGGACAGGCGCACTACAGCCATCGAGAATTCAGGCATTTCCTAAGACACTCGGCTGGATCCCTTGCCGAACTTGAGACACAGTTATTGCTCGCCGAGCGTCTAGGATATGCTGATCACCCTTCGACGGAAGGGTTGCTTCAGCGGGTCCACGAAGTTGGAAGAATCTTGAACGGATTGATTGCTTCGCTACCAGAATAGGTTTTTCTGGGTACTGGCTACTGAGTACTGGGTACTTTTCTCAGTGCACATGAAAGAATCGATCCAGCAAAAACATGCACGCAGATCCAACGAATACCAGCAACGCCATTTTCACTCCCGGCTCTTTGTTTACTTCCGGAATCAAGTCCGACGCAGCGACGTAGATCGTAACGCCCGCCGACAGTGGCAACCCAAAGCTAACCTCATGGCGTAAGACAGCCATCGTCATCACCCCCGCCACAGTTGCAACTCCCAGCAGCATCGAAGCTCCCCAGGCAAACGCCCGACTCCGTCCGCTGGCTAACATCACCGACGAAACGGTAAATCCTTCTGGAATCTTGTGTAGAAAAACCGCGATGAAGATGATCCAGCCGAGCGCCGGGGAAACCAGGAATCCGGAGGCGATCGCGATCCCGTCGAAAAACGTGTGAATCAGCAACCCGATCAAAACTGAATATCCCTTGTGAGCATGGACGAACTCATCAGCGTGCGTTTCTTCTCCGAAGTGGAAGTGCGGCGTAACCGTGTGCTCGAAGAAATGGACGAGCAGGTATCCGCCAAGAATGAGAAATCCGGCGTATGGGCCGCGGAGATTGACGCTCTCCGGCACCATTTCGACGAGCGCTGTTGCCAACATAAAACCCGCGCCCAGCGCGACGAAGTAGCGGAGGTAGGACCGCTCCCAATTTCTTTGGACGATGATGGCTCCGCCGAACACGTTTGCGGCCGCTGCGGTCAGCCCCAGCAACACGCTGGTCAGGATGGGAGACATGAGTGAAAAAGAATAACAGCTCTCCTGCGACTCAAGGCTCTTGGCTCGAAAATGCCTCACTTTTTGGATTGTCATCCCGAGCGCAGCGAGGGATCTGCATTTTGCCGCGTGCTGCAGATCCCTCGCTTCGCTCGGGATGACAATGTACAAAGGCATTTGCCGGTTTGACGCTCGTAGCGCAACGCACTGCGGAAGGCGCCAGCTATAATCCGGTTTAACTGAAAGCTGACAGCTGAGAGCTGACAGCCTCTCCCCATGCGCTTCGAACTCTTCGTCGCAACCCGCTACTTGCGCGCCAAACGCCGCCAGGCGTTCATCGGCATCATCACGGGAATTTCTGTGCTCGGAGTAGCGGCGGGTGTGGCTTCTTTAATTGTGGCGCTCGCGGTCAATAACGGATTCCGGCAAGACTTGCAGGCTCGGCTGCTCGGGTCGACGTCGCACATCAGTCTGCTGCGTGTGGAAAGTGACGGGATTCGCGATTGGCGTCCGCTGCTCGAGAAGCTGTCGAAGGAGCCGCACGTGGTGGCTGCGGCTCCGGCAATTTATGAGCAGGTGCTGATTTCGCGGGGTCCACGAGCGCGGGGCGCGGTGCTTAAGGGGATGCTTACGCAGAACGAGCGCCGGGTTAGCGATCTGCTGAACTCGGTCAATTTGGGATCAGCGGCGGCACTGGATGAAGCTCATGTGGTGCCGGGTCTCCGACCCGGCTCGGACGGGGCAGAGCCCCGTCCCCACACAAACACACAAACGGAGTCTCCTGACGACTTGGGCGGAGTGCAGGCCCGCGTCGCGGCCATGCCTCCCATCATTCTTGGCAAAGACATGGCGGCAGACATCGGCGCGACGGTGGGGTCGGTGGTGCTGGTAACTTCTCCGCAGGGAGAGCTGACTCCGTTTGGCATGGTGCCAAAGTATATTCGGTTCCGCGTGGCGGGAATTTTCAACTCCGGATTCTTTGACTACGACTCGTCGTGGGCTTTCATACGTCTTTCGGACGCGCAATCGCTGTTTGGATTGGGCGATGTGATCTCGGTCATTCAATTCAAAATTGACGACATCTACCTGGCTGGAGACGTGGGGCACGCGCTCGAACAGGCCGCCGCTCTTGCTTCCGGAAGCCACGGTTTCATGACCACTAACTGGATGGAACAGAACAAGCCTCTGTTTCGCGCGCTGCGACTTGAGCGCGTGGTCACGTTCATCACGATCGGACTGATCGTGTTCGTCGCGGCACTCAACATTCTGATCTCGCTGATCATGATGGTGATGGAGAAGACCAAAGACATCGCCGTGCTGATGTCGCTCGGAACAAAGAAAGCGCAGATCCGGCGCGTCTTCATCGCGCAGGGTGTGCTGATCGGCGTGATTGGGACGGCGATCGGCCTCGTCATCGGCTACGCGATTTCCTACGCCGGCGGACACTACCACTTCATTTCGCTTTCCGCCGAGGTCTATTCGATCGATTATGTGCCGTTCGCTCCGCGGCTGATGGACGGGCTGATCGTTGCGCTGGTTTCTGTCGGAATTTCGTTTGTGGCCACGATTTATCCATCATGGTCAGCGGCGCGGATCTTGCCGGCGGAGGCCCTGCGGTATGAATAGGAGTCTAACCCCGCCTCCCGTCGTCACTTTAGATATTGCGTGAGGCTTATGCGACCACCGCCCAGTCTGAGCGAAATTCCACGATATCCGGTCATTGCAGGCACGGCGCTATTGGCGGTTGGGGTGACCGTCGCCTGGTGGATGAAGATCGACATTTCCCCGTTGTTCGAAACCGCCTTAATACGGCGGGGCGAACTCTTGCGACTCGTCACCAGTATTTTTCCCCATCTCGGAATCCTGCATCTTGTCTTCAACATTTATTGGCTCTGGATTTTTGGCGTCCGGGTCGAAGAAACGCTAGGGCATCTTCGGACAGCGGTCCTGATCCTTCTATTTGCGATCGGCTCCGGTGCGTGGGAGTTCGCACTTGCCAGCGGTGGCGTCGGACTTTCCGGCGTCGTGTATGGCCTGTTCGGTTTGATTTGGATGCTCTCCCGCTACGACGAGCGCTTCAAGGATGCGATCGATGCACGCACTGTTCAGCTATTTGTCGGCTGGTTTCTCTTTTGCGTAGTCGCCACTTACACCAAGATCATGCTGGTCGGCAATATCGCGCACGGCGCAGGCGCGGTGCTCGGCATTCTCACTGGACTCGCGATCGCGAAGCCAGATAATCGCGCCTTGTTCACAGCTGGTCTTGCTGCGACTTTTCTGCTTGGCTTGTGGGGCGCCACCATGGGAAGACCGAGAGTCAACCTGTCGGGAAACGGTGGTTACGAAGAAGCGAAATGGGGATACGACGCGTTAATGGCACACAAGAACGAGGAGGCCGTGCGTTGGTTCCGCGATGCTGTCACCTATCAGCCCAGGGTTCCAGGATTATGGTATTACCTTGCCTACGCGTACCAACGAGCGGGCAATCATGATCAAGCTTTCGCCAATTATCGAAAAGCTGCAGAGTTAGGTGATGCGAACGCCCAATACTACCTCGCCCTTCAATACGAACGCGGCGATAACGGCCTGACCAAAGACGCCGCAAAGGCACTCTACTGGTACCGCAAGCTAGCGGACCAGGGTGACGCCAATTCGCTCAACAACGTCGCATGGGCCTATGCCACGAGCGACGAACCATCCATTCGCAATTCCGGCGCGGCTCTCGAACTTGCTCGCAAAGCCATCAGCCTGCAGAAAGATCATCCCAATCCCAATTATCTCGACACCCTCGCCGAGGCTTTTTACGTAAACAACCAGCCCGACGAGGCCGCCAGGACGGAACTGGAAGCGATCGCACTGTCATCGCCCACCAGGAGGAACGATTTCGAGAAAAGGCTGGAGAAATATCAACAAGCGCGGAAAGCCGGGCAACCGCATCAGCAATAAACGATTCCCGAAATTACGATGTGGGCCCGCCTCCCACTACCTGTGACCACGGTCACATTGCAATTGTTTTCCAGAGGTATACAGTCTTTCGCATAGGCTGTTCCCGAAATTGGAATCGCGGGAACAACCGGTTCCTCCTCGTGATCTAATGGGATCAGAGGCCGCTTCTCCGGTGTTGTATTGACGTTGCACCGGACGGCGGCGCGCTGGTCTTGATACTTAGGAGGGGCCATTTGCATCTAACAGCTCAAGATCCTCTGTTGAGGGTCGAAGGGTTAGGTAAGAGGTTTCGCTCAGGCGAAGCGGAGCTGGTGCTCTTTGAGAATCTGTCTTTTCAGGTCGCGAAGGGAACGATGGTCGCGATCGTCGGACAGTCAGGTGCCGGAAAGAGTACCTTGTTGCACATCCTCGCGGCGCTTGATCGTCCCTCGTCGGGTGCCGTATACTGCGCCAACTCCCAAGTGAACTCGCTTTCCGAGGACGACGCTGCCGAGTTTCGCAATCGCGAAATCGGTTATGTGTGGCAGTTCCATTACCTGCTGCCCGAATTCACCGCGCTCGAAAATGTGGCCATGCCCTTGTTGACTCGCGGTGAAGCCCTGGCTCCCGCCGAGAAAGAGGCTTCGCGGTGGTTGCGCGAAGTGGGACTCGAAGCCCGCGGTCATCATCGTTCCGGAGAACTTTCTGGCGGCGAACAACAGCGGCTGGCACTGGCGCGAGCGCTGATCACGCAACCGAAAGTTCTGCTGGCCGACGAGCCGACTGGCGATCTTGACGGGCGCACGGGAGAAATGATTTTTGAACTGGTTGCGCGACTGCATCGGGAGCATCAGTTGACTTCGCTGATTGCCACGCACAACCTGGCGTTTGCACGTCGGTGCCATCGCGTTTTACGGTTGGATCAGGGCAAAATGGAAGAAGTCGAGCCGGAATCGCTTCCGGCCTAGAGGTGTAGGCGTAAAGTGAAGCTGTAAAGTGAAACGACAGGCAGAAAAGAAGCACGATTAAGAGTGGGACTTGAATTCATACAACAAAAACTCGCGGTACCGGAGTAAGGCTGGGCGGTTACTACAGGGTGGATATCGCTGGTGAGATCAGGCGATATGAATGCATAATCAAGGATGTAAGGTCATGGGTTCGGCGGAAAGTGGGGCGGTCCGCTGGAACTCGGGGGGAATGGTTTTATGTTTGAACGCTACACGGAGAAAGCCAGGCGCGTCATCTTTTTTGCGCGGTACGAGGCCAGTCAGTTCGGCTCTCCTTATATAGAGACCGAACATCTGCTGCTCGGACTGCTGCGCGAAGACAAAGCCCTGACCAATCGTTTTCTGCGCTCGCACGCCTCGGTGGAATCGATCCGTAAACAGATCGAGGGACACACCACCATCCGCGAAAAGGTTTCGACTTCGGTCGACTTGCCGCTGAGCAACGAGTGCAAGCGCGTGCTCGCGTATGCGGCCGAAGAAGCGGAACGTTTGTCACACAAGCACATCGGAACCGAACATCTTCTGCTGGGATTGCTGCGCGAAGAAAAATGTTTTGCGGCTGAGATTTTGCACGAACGCGGATTGCGCCTTTCGACGATTCGCGAAGAACTGGCTCGTACCAGCCAGGAAAAAGCGGCTCCGCAACGTGGGCAGCGCGAGTCTTCATTGCTCAGCGAATTTTCCCGCGATCTCACGCAGTCGGCGATGGATAGCCAGCTTGATCCGCTGGTCGGCCGCGATGGCGAAGTGGAGCGCGTGGTGCAGATTCTGTGCCGCCGCACGAAAAATAATCCTGTACTCATTGGCGAGCCGGGCGTGGGCAAGACTGCGATCGTCGAGGGCTTGGCGCAACGGATTGCTGACGGTGAAGTTCCTTCATTCCTCGCGGATAAACGCATTCTCGCTCTCGATCTTTCTCTGATCGTTGCCGGCACTAAATATCGCGGACAATTTGAAGAGCGGCTCAAGACCATCATGAAAGAGCTGATGGAGTCGCAGAATTCCATCATCTTCATCGACGAGCTGCACACACTGGTCGGCGCGGGATCGGCGGAAGGTTCGCTCGACGCCGCCAACATTCTGAAGCCGGCTCTTTCTCGCGGCGAGATTCAGTGCATCGGCGCAACCACGCCGGCCGAATATCGCAAGTCGATTGAAAAAGACCGTTCGCTCGAGCGCCGCTTTCAGGCGGTTAAGGTTCCGCCTCCAAACGAGACGGACGCGATCAAAATTCTCTTTGGCATCAAAGAGCGTTACGAGAAGTTCCATGCCGTCACTTATACAGACGACGCCATCAATTTTTCTGTCTCGCATTCGAACCGCTATATTCCCGACCGCTTTTTGCCGGATAAGGCAATCGACTTGATCGACGAAGCCGGAGCGCGCGTCAAGCTGCGCCAGACCACGCTTCCCGAAGAGTTGACCGAAGTCCAGAAGCGTATCAAGTTCATCGTCCATCGTATGGAGAACGCCATCGCGAACCACGAGTTCGAGAAGGCGCGCTTCTACTCGGACGAGGAACGCAAGGAGCGCGAGAACCTGCGCGCCCTTCGCGAAAAATACCACCTCGATGAATCCTCCACCGGCGTTGTCGGCCGGGAGGACATCGAGGACGTGGTCAGCCGCTGGACCGGCGTGCCCATCACCTCGATCAAAGAAGAAGAAACTGCGAAGCTGCTGCGCATTGAAGAAGAGTTGCACCGCCGTATCATCTCGCAGGAAAAAGCCATCAGCGCCCTGGCTCGCGCCATTCGGCGTTCGCGTGCTGGCTTGAAGAGTCCGAACCGCCCGATTGGTTCGTTCCTGTTCCTCGGACCGACCGGCGTCGGCAAGACCGAAGTCGCGCGCACCCTGGCTCACTTCATGTTCGGCAGCGACAAGGCTCTTGTCCGCTTCGATATGTCGGAGTTCATGGAGAAACACTCCGTATCGAAGTTGATCGGCTCGCCTCCGGGATACGTGGGCTACGAAGAGGGCGGACAGCTGACTGAACGCGTCAAGCGCGCTCCGTATTCTGTCGTGCTCCTGGACGAAATCGAAAAGGCGCATCCGGATGTTTTCAACATCCTGTTGCAGGTTTTCGAAGACGGCCAACTGACCGACGGACTCGGCAACACTGTCGATTTCAAGAACACGATCATCATCATGACCTCGAACATCGGCGCGCGTCACCTGATGAAGCGCGAAGGTCTAGGCTTTCAGCATTCGAAGGATGAAATGGTCTCCGAGAAGGTCGAGGACCTGGTCAAGAGCGAAGTTAAGCGCACCTTCAATCCCGAGTTCCTGAACCGCGTAGACGAGATCATCCTCTTCATGGCGCTCAGCGAACAGGATCTAATCCAGATTCTCGAACTGATGGTCAACCAGCTGAACCAGAACCTGGCCCAGCGTTCAATCACAGTCACGGTCGCTGACGAGGCCAAGAAGTGGATCCTGAACCAGACCCTAACCGACCGCAGCTACGGAGCACGTCCACTGCGCAGAGCTTTGCAGAAGTACATCGAAGATCCGCTGTCGGAAGCTCTGATCCAGGGCACGATCACGACAAGGCCTGCGTTCATCGAGGTCTTCCTCGAGGCGAACAAACTGTACTACCGTCCGGTAGACGCAGAGAAGACCGAAGGCGTCCTGCTGTACGAAAGCTAGATGCTCGTGTGGGGCGGGCGCCCTCGCCCGCCAGCCGAGCGAAGCTCGGCAAGGTTTCAAGCCGTCAGCGAAAGCTGGCGGCTTTTGTTCTTGCAAACCAATGTGAGTGGAAGAGCACGACTTTTAGTCGTGCCCTTAGGCATTGAGAACTAGGGGCTTCAGCCCCCGTGGGCGCACGCAGCTCCAACAAAAGTTCCGCTCGCTTTCATCGCGCCAGTTATACTTGCGCCTCCTTTCTTGGGTGGCCAATGGACATACTCAACGTCGGGGCAGGCCGAACGGACGAGGAATACAAAGAAGCAAAGCAACGACAACGGGATGAGTTGCGCGAGGATAGCCAAACCGACGCCAACTACTTCTTCTATGCCGCAGGCCTGGCGGTGACGTGCAGCGGCATCCTGGGGTTCAGCTTCAATTTTCTGATCAACGTCGGCGTGTTTGACTTGTTGAGAATTTATGGACGGCGCCTCGGCGCGAATTATCCTGCCATCGCCGACGCCACGGTTTTCCTGTGGATCGCAATCCTATGCGCCCTGGGATTCGCCGCTCGCAAAGGCCACAGATGGGCCTTTCTTCTCGGCATCGCTCTTTACAGCCTCGACATGGTCGCACTTATGGTGACTTTTTCGATATGGGCATTCGGAGTCCACGGTTTTTTCGTGTTCCGCTGGTTCCAGGGACAAAAGGCTCTCCGCGATCTCAACCATCTGACGGGGTAGTACACTTCGGGAAAAATTATCGCTCCCCCACCCGGACTTTGGACACCGGAGCTCGTGCGCTAGTAGAAAGGCCGGGGCCCGGGCGGCGCGCGGGAGCACACTGCGCACAATTCTCGATGAGTGCAATCGCCTGTTAACAACAGTCATCATGGAATCTGCTGGAAATCTGGAGTAGAGTGCTGGCCGTGACACTCGAAATCGTGGTAACAAGTGCAGCGTCATTTGTGTTCTCGTCCCTTCGTTGGACGGCTGGCGATCTGTGGCGTTGGCTGATGCTGGTCTTCGGCCTGTTCTTCATCGGTAGAAGTCTGTTCAGCAAGAACGTGCGAGTCAGGGACGCCAGCACTTGGGAAGGGTGGTGGAGGGGCAAGGTTGCGACGAAACGGTGGCAGGTTCTCTATATGCGAAGCCTACTCGTCGTGATTGGACTGACATTCATTGTGTTCGCGTTCACGTTTCAATCCAGCCGATAAGCGGAGGGGATTGTGAGTGTAATCGCCTGTTTACGTCAGTTAACATAGTCGTGGCCGAAGACAACACCAACAAGGATCATCCTGATGTCCTAGCGGAGGACTAATGAAAAGACTGTCATTCTTGATTCTATTCATAGCTGCGACCTGCGGAGTTTTTGCAGCGCAGAATGTCCCGCCCGCCGTGACTCCTCATGTGCATTGTGCGGTTGAGCCACCGCATTATGACGGGTGGTACCAACAGACACGACTGCCTTTCGGTGAGCCGTACGTCGCTGCGAGCAAACGGAAACATCAGATAGTGGGCAGTTATCACCGGCTAAAAGTACAGATGCCGATGGATGAAGTCGAACGGCTCTTAGGCAAGCCGGATTTTGGCAGGGCACGAGCGCCCGTCCATTTGGCGACAACACCGGAGCCAACCGATGCCCGGTGCAGTTACGATCTTGCATACATCGTGAGAAAGAACGGTGGAAACATGGTCGATACGGAGGATGTCGCCGTTTATCTTTCCTTCTCGCGAGACGCGAAGCTACTTTGGGCTACTCCCCAAAACTTGCCGACTCTCAAGGAGTTGGGCTCGCCAGCGGAGGGGAACTAGGTCGGGCCTCCAAGGCGGATGCCCTCTAGCGTCACTGTTGTTGAAACATCGCGATTTCACTCATCTTGCGGAGCAACAAGTGAAGAGATTGTGTTTTGTGGCCGAACCGACAGATTGTTTCAACCTGAAACGCGATTGGGTTGTGATGGCCCACAATTTGGATGACGCCGGGGACGTGGAGCAGGTCGGCGGCCCCTTCCCTACGCAGACGGAAGCTGAGGCTGAAGCGAAGCGGCTTGAAGGCTCACCACGGCTCTGACTGACGGTAGTTGTCGAAAAATCCCGATTACATTCATTGACCGAACGTGTGTGTTCATGGCATAACCGCGGTCACCTATTCCAATCCTCTACCTTCAACCCCTTCACTCTGCGAAACACATGGTCATGTGTAACCAGAACAACCTCCCCCGCCACGGCCTGCGCCGCGATCATCAAGTCGAGATTCCCCATCGGCGACCCGTCCTTCTCGAGGATCGCCCGGATGCGAGCATATTGCTGTGCCGCCTCTGAGTTCCACGGAAGCACTTCCACACGCAGCAGAAATTCCTCAACCACACTCTTCAGTGTCGTAGCCTCCGGAAGCCGTGCCACACCAAAGCGCAATTCCGCCTCGGTGACCACCGAAATGCCAACTTCCGACATAGGAATTTTCAGCAACCGCTCTCGTACGCGAGGAAAGTTTCCTTTAATCACGTAGCTGGCGGTGTTGGTGTCGAGCAGATAGCGGACAGCCATTTAGAACAGCTCGCGCTTTTGCGGAGGCGTGTCCTTGCGATCTGAAAGAAAGTCTTCGGGCACGTCAACTGTCTTCAGAAATGCGAAGAAGTCCTTCCACGACTCCGGACGCCGCGACAGGATCACGTCGCCTGTCGCAGGGTCGCGCCGGACAAAGACCTCCGAGCCCTCAAAGCGATACTCCGAAGGCAAGCGCACGGCCTGGCTGCGTCCGTTGCAGAAGAGTTTGGCCGTCTTTGGTTTACTTGGCGATGTATTCGGCATGGTATATATTATGGTATATATCACACTGAAATGTCAAACCCGGTCGCTGCGTCGCAGTGTGGCAGAATGTTTGGGACCTCGATGGCCCCTCCCACGCTGATCGATCTCTCCCACACCGTCACCCACGGCCTCGTGACTTACAAAGGCCTGCCCGCTCCCATCATCTGCGACTACCTGAGCCGCGAAGCGTCGCGAAAATTCTATGCCCCTGGAACCGAATTCCAGATCGGCAAGATTGAGATGGTCGCCAACACCGGTACCTACCTCGACTCCCCTTTTCACCGTTACGCCGACGGCAAGGATCTCTCAGAACTGGAACTCCGAAAGCTCGCTGACCTGCCTGCAATCAAAATATCGGCCCAAAACAAGCAGGCGATCGACGTCGCATGTTTTCCGCGTGGAGAAGATTTGGCGGGCAAGGCCGTTCTCGTCGAAACCAACTGGTCGCGGCACTGGAACACGCCACAGTATTTCGAGGGGCATCCCTTTCTCACCGAAGACGCAGCGCAATTCTTAGCCGACTCTGCGGTCGCGCTGGTCGGCATCGATTCGCACAACATCGACGATGTCCAGGACTTGCGCCGCCCTGTGCACACCATTCTTCTCGGCCAGGAAATTCCAATCGTCGAGCACATGGCAAACCTTGAAGCGCTGCCGCAAGAAAACTTCAGGTTCTTCGCCGTGCCCGTGAAAGTGAAAGGATTCGGCACATTTCCTGTACGAGCATTCGCACGAATCTAATTCGCGCTTCTCAGAAACCTCTGAGTAAGTCGAATCGAACCGCTTTGAAAGGGCACGGCTTCAGCCGTTCCGCCAAAGCCCGCTACAGACGCGGCTTTAGCCGCTGGGGGACCCGCATTCAGGGCATCCAGCCTCGTCCGGCAAGACTTAATCAGAGTTTTGCCTAAGTCGCGTAAGCAGTTCTTATAAGCTCGCGAAGTTTTTCATCACAATCATCCAGTGATCGCAGCCACAGACACCCACTCCCGCTCACTGCATAATCGTGCCGTGATGAGGGGGGCCGCAGGCGCGACCGTTTCCCAAAACGGATCTCAACGCGTTCCGAAAGTCGGTTTTCAGGGCTCTTTGACCGCTAAGTGGTTTGTTTTCAAAGACTCTATATGTAAACCCTTTAGAATCAAAGACCACAGCAAAAATTTCCTCCTAACCCAATGATTCCATTCGAGAGGGGGGGGAGGGGGGTGGGGTAACAAGTAGGTAAACATTCCTCAATCCCCAGCCGCAGCCCATGCGGATCTCTCGCACACACTCCGCCGGTGCTGAAAGCAGTCCGGAGACGCGGCGCTGAAAAAAAAGAGAGCCAAAGTCGTCTGTTGCAAGAAAGACACATTCTGATTCTCATCGTTCGATTGACCGCTTCTGTCAATTTGTGTATGGTTCGTAAATCGGGGCTGGCTCAACGCAATTTGTAACGGAACGTGCTGTAAAAATTCCGGGGCGTGAGACCGAGGTGTGTCGTGAAACCCAGCTCTGCTGCAGTATTTGCCGTTTCCCTTCTAGCTTTCTCGTTATCCCTTACAGTGACTGCCGGTGCTCGGGAGACTGTCCTGCCCGCCGGCACTCTTCTCAAATGCACGATGAACGAGCCGAACTTCTCGTCCGCAACCGTAGCAGTCGGAGATCCTGTACTCTGCCATCTGCATTCAGTAACCGAATTTGGCCAGCAGACTTTTCCCCGAGGAGCCTATCTCGTAGGACACCTCGAATCGGCCCAGGATCCCGGACACTTCTGGGGCAAAGGCAATATGAAGCTGGTCTTCGACCGAATCGGATTGCCGAACGGCGACATGCCGCTGGACGCGAAAGTGATCGCGACACGCGGATACAAAGTCAATAAAGATGGCGACATCCGCGGCAAAGGACACTCCACGCGCGATATCGTGGAGTGGATGATTCCGCCGCTCTGGCCTTGGAAGATCATCATGTTGCCGGCGCGCGGTCCGCGGCCCACGCTGAAGGGCGAGAGTCAGCTCGAGCTGCGCTTGATGGATGATGTCCTGATCCCTCAGGTCTCTGCCGCAAACGGTCCCGACTGGCATTTCTTCGGGCGTCCGGAGTTGCAGAAAGACAACTACTATCAGCGTCCGTATCAGGGCTCGTATGAAGGTGCCAGCTACAGGTCACAAGGGAATGCGGCTCCAACGTTGGCGGTGCGCCAGGTAAGCGTGACGGCGAGCGAACAGCCGGAACAGCCCCGCGCTGAACAGGCCATGCCTGAGCAGATGCCGCAGGTTGCCTATGCCAGCTATGTGACGAAGAGTACGGTTGGCGGCGCGGCTCCGGGAGTTCCGGTATTCGCGCTGAAGTCGGGCATGATCCTCGAGGTGGGCAATTACACCTATCAGGACGGCCGCATCAGCTACGAACTTGCCAGCGGCGGCAGCGGCGTGGTCAGCGCCGACGAAGTCGACTGGAGCACGACCACTCGCATCAACACTCAACGCGGCGTAAGGACGATGTTGCGCGGCGGGCATCCGGGAGTAGGAGCTTCCGGATTCTAAACGTTTAACACTCAACTCAAGAATGAGCCGTCAGCACGTGCTGGCGGCTTTTCTTTTTTCTTTGCGACCGTTCTCATGATCGAGCGATCAAAAATGATTGACCGATCTCGCTCCCGAGGTTCTGATGTCCAAAGTCAATATCGCTGAGAAGTTTGGCAAAATCACCGAAAGCTACAAGCCTGCGATCGCAGGCGAACTCAATGGGCAATACGTGAAACTGGTCAAATTCGACCGCCCGTTCGTGTTCCACCATCACGATCACGAAGACGAAATGTTTCTCGTCGTCAAAGGCCGTTTTCGCATGGAATTCAGCGACCACCACGAGTGGATCGAGGAAGGCGAATTCATCGTAGTGCCGCGCGGAGTGGAACACCGCCCAGTCGCGGAAAACGAGTGTTGGGTCATGCTCTTCGAGCCGGTTTCGACCCTGAACACTGGCAACGTGGAAAACGAAATGACTCTCCATGAGCTGTCTCGAGTCTAAGAGCTGTCTCGAGTCTGGTTTCCGAGGGTAACGACGAGAATCGGCTCTGCGACCAATCGCACTCTGCGCGCATCTACTCCGCAGCATGGAAATCGCCGTTTACTCTGCGCCCTGGTGTCCCGATTGCCGACTCGCCAAACGATTCCTCGACGAGCACGGTCTTCCTTACACCGACATCAACATCGAGACAACTCCGGGAGCTGCCGAGGAAGTGGTGAAGCGGACGGGCAAGCGCGCCATCCCCCAGTTTGTGATTGATGGCGAATGGGTTCAGCCGTATCGCGTCGGCGAAGGGTTTCTCTACGAGGAAATGGCCAAACGCCTCGGCGTTGAGAAGTAGAGTCGAGCCAGAAAATGGGCTCGTCCGAGCTCACTGTTCATTGCGCAAACTCCGTTATCATTGAATTCATGCCTCCTGATTCAAAGAGCAGTAATTCAAAGACCAGTGAATCGCAGACTGACGAGACGAAGACTGACGATTCCAGCGTGATCGTCCGCCCTGCACGCGCCGTGCGCGGCGTTGTGCGCATTCCGGGAGACAAGTCCGTTTCGCATCGTTACGCAATGCTGTCGGCGATTGCCGAGGGCACAAGCCGCTTCCACAATTTTTCGGCGGCGCGCGATTGCTTTAGCACGCTTGATTGCGTTGCAAAACTCGGCAGCGCGTGGAAGAAAGCTGACGATGGAGCGATTGAGGTGTCCGGGATTGGGCCGCGTCTAAAGGCTCCGAACGAAGCGCTGGACTGCGGGAACTCAGGCTCTACCATACGCATGCTAAGCGGAATTCTGGCCGGTCAGCCGTTCCTGAGCGAGTTGTTTGGAGACGAATCCCTCTCGCGCCGGCCGATGGCGCGCATCATGAAACCGCTCTCAGAGATGGGAGCGGAGATCAAGTCGACCGATGGCGGAAGGCCTCCGCTTAAGATTCATGGTGGGCCGCTGAAAGCGATTTACTACAAACCGGAAGTGGCAAGCGCGCAGGTGAAATCGTGCGTGCTCTTTGCGGGATTATTTGCCGATGGTGAAACCGTGGTCGAGGAGCCGATCCGCACCCGCGACCACGGAGAGATTGCGCTGCGAGCTTTTGGGGCGGAAGTCGAGCGGAAGGGGAATGCGTCGCGAATCGCCGGCGGTCAGCGGCTGCGCGCGATGGAAGCGCATGTACCCGGCGATCTATCGGGCGCTGCTTTTTTTCTTTGTGCGGCGGCGTTGTTTCCAGGATCGCAGATTACTCTCCCCGGAATTCTGATGAATCCGACGCGGGCGCGATTGCTCGATATCCTCATGCAGATGGGCTTGAAGGTGACGATCACGCATATCGAGGAACATCAGGGCGAGCTGGTCGGTTCGATTGAGGCCCGCGGAGCGGCATGGAAGGGCGGTGTCATCGCGGGCGCAGACACGGCCGCACTGATTGACGAGATCCCGGTGCTGGCGGCGATTGCGCCCTACTCCGAAAGCGGGCTTGAAGTACGCGATGGCAAAGAATTGCGGGTGAAGGAATCCGACCGCATCGCAGCGGTGGCGATCAATCTGCGGAAAATGGGCGCTGAAATCGAAGAGCGCCCCGACGGGATGAAAGTTCCCGGCGGTCAGCACTTGCGCGGAGCGAAACTCGATTCATTTGGCGATCATCGGATTGCGATGGCTTTTGCCGTCTCCGCGCTGCGGGCGGAGGGCGACACCAACATACACGGCGCCGACGCGGCGGGCGTGTCCTATCCGGCGTTTTTCGAGGATCTCGAAAGGATCGCCGTCCGATAACTAACTGTAAAAGAATGACTTAAATTCTTTTGCCATCATCGCTATCAATGCTATCATTGACAGCATGGCAGCGATCACAATCCGAAAACTGGATGAAGCGACGAAGTCGAGGCTGCGGATCCGAGCCGCCTATCATGGACGTTCGATGGAGGAGGAGGCGCGGGAGATTCTGCGCTCGGCATTAGCACGTTCGTCGCCAGCGAACGAGAATTTTGCAGAGAAGGTTCGTCGGCTGTTCGCACCACTCGGTGGTGTCGAACTGGAATTGCCACCGCGCGATTCCATCCGTCCAGTTCCGACCTTTGAGGAATGATCATCCTCGACACGAACGTGCTTTCGGAACTGATGAGGTCCGCACCCGATCCTCGTGTCTTGAGTTGGGTGGCGAGACCTGCGGTATCGGAGTTGTTCACGACTTCGATTTGCGAAGCAGAGATCTTATCTGGAATCGAGTTTCTTGCTCCGGGAAAACGCAAAGATACATTAATGGGCGCGGCTGACCGGTTATTTGGAGAAGCCCTGATCGGTCGCATCTTTGGTTTCGAGGGCGAGGCCGCACGGACCTTTTCCAAAATCGTTGCGCTGCGTCGGAGACTTGGCCGTCCAATCGGCGACGCCGACGCGCAGATTGCGGCGATTGCTCGCGTGCGTGGTGCAATGTTGGCGACAAGAAACGAGCAAGATTTCAGCGACTGTGGGATCCAGATTGTGAATCCATGGAGCGCCGAGTAACTTAGTCCAAGAGACCTTCTCGCAATGTCAGAAAAAAACATCTCTCCCGACGACCGGCTGCAACAGGAATTCAACCGCTGGGCCGATGAGGGCGAAGGCGCGAAGATGGAGCGCCATCACCTCGACATCACCGAGAAAACGCTGCGGCGCATGGATCTGCGTCCCGGCCAGCGCGTTCTCGATCTCGGCTGCGGATCCGGTTGGGCAACGCGCATGCTTGCGCGCGTGGTGGCGGAGGGTTCACAGGCCGCTGGGCGGGTGGTCGGCGTCGATATTTCTGACGAGATGATCCGGCAGGCGCGAGCCTCTTCGAAAGAGTTTCAAAACGTGGAATTCGTCGAGGGATCGGCGGCCCACATTCCTTGCGAAGATAACTTGTTTGACAGAGTGTTGTCGGTCGAGTCGTTTTATTACTATCCCGACCAGGACATCGCACTGGCCGAACTGTTTCGCGTCATGTCGCCACAGGGACGACTTTTCATTTTGATTAACCTCTACAAGGACAATCCGTATTCGTTGCAGTGGGTTCCGAAGTTGAAAGTGCCGGTGCATATTCGCTCGGCAGCGGAGTATGTCGAACTTTTGCAACGGCACGGGTTCAAACGAGTCGAGTATGCCCTGATTCCTGACGACACGCCGACACCGGACAACTATCAGACAACTTCGTTCCATTCGCCCGAAGATCTGAAGGCGTTCAAACGCGTCGGCGCGCTATTGCTGATGGCGTCCAAGCCTGAATCGCGCGATTAGAGGTCGTCGCTATCGTCCTTGTCGCCGCTTCGCTCGCGCTCCAGATTCTGCCCCGGACTCACAGGACGGTTGTCGCTGGCGTGCCGAATCTCAATGGTGCCGTTGACATTCGAGAGTCTGACCAGCGTCCCTCCGCCGCCAAGTTGTCCATGCAAAGTGCGCCCAACATACTGATTGCGTGTAACTGGCAATCCAAACTCGTCGGAAATATCGCCTGATACGGTGCTGGCCTTCAGCTCGGCCTGAGTATCCGAAGGCAGAGTAAGTCGCAGTCGGCCGTTGACCGACGACAATTTCAGCTCCGAAGGCGGCAACCGGTCGACACTTGCATCGAGTTCGCCATTGATTGTCTCCAACTGAACAGCGCCCTGCAGGTTGTGGGCCTGAATCCGGCCGTTGACGCATGAAGCGTGGACTTCTCCCGCCAGGTCCTGCAGATCGAGCCGCCCATTGACCAGATTGATCTTATCGAGCCGCGCTTGTCGGGGAACGGTGATCGTATATTCCACGGTCGCCGGGTTGTTGTGTTCATCGTCGCTTCCGAAGTTAAAGTTGTGATCGTGACCGGGATATTCAGTGTGAATGGAGATTTCGTTGTGCTCGGCGCTAACTTCGATCCGCGCTTCGTCGAGGCGCTCTTTGCTCCAGGCGCTCTTGACCGCGTCCACTTTCACTTCGTTGCGGTCCGAGCCCGTGATGTGGACAGGCCCGTTGATGTTTTGGATCTCAACACTTCCCTGCGCAGAGAGCGGATATACCTGGTGAAATTCCTCGGTAAAAGTGCCCCGGCGATCTGAAGCCTGCACCGCACTGCCGAGCAGAACGGTGGTCGATAGCGCCAACAAAACAACCACCGGAGATATTGCCAGCCTTCGCCCCATTCGCTCCGTCGTCATAAACCCTCCGTGGCGGTTTAGACGGCCTACGTCAGGATTGGTTAGATAGCCTCCCCTCTCAGATGGCCTTCCCTCAAGGATACCGGCCGTGTTTTGATTTATGATCTAACCCTATCGCCGCGTTTACGAACCTATGTTTACGAAGCTGACGACACAATCCGAACTCCCCTCGATCGATCACGCCAAAGAGTTCCCCTGCGGAAACAAAACAATCTGCGTCGCCAATGTCAGTGGCGAGATCAGCGCGATGGACAACGTCTGCCTGCATCGCGGAGGGCCGCTCGGCGAAGGTACGATCGAAGGCGGCAAGGTGGTGTGTCCCTGGCACGGATGGGCATGGGACCCGAAAACTGGCGCAACGGATATGGGGAGCGAGAAGCTGGCTGTTTACCCGTTGAAGATTGAAAACGGGGACGTGTTGATCGAGTTGTAATCGCGCTGCCGAGCTGTGCTCGGCTTGGACGGGCGAGCCGCCCGTCCCCACACGAAAAAATCTACTATCCCAGGAATTTCAGAAACTGGGCTGGCTGCCCCTCAAATCCCGGAAACACCGTCTTCAAGTCCTTGTTCCCCAAATATTGCGAGATGACCTCGCTCAGCACCATTCTGAAGTCCGTGGTTACCGCCAGGTCGCGCCCTTCGTACAAGTGCGACTGATCGAGCCCCGGCCAGCGGCCATACACTCTGCCGCCCTTCACCGGGCCACCGAGGACGAACATTACATTGGCGTGACCGTGGTCGGTGCCGCGGTTGCCGTTTTCGCGGGCGGTGCGGCCAAATTCCGACATAGTCACAACAACCGTGTCTTCCCCGAGATCGCCCAGGTCGGTCCAGAAGGCGGAGATCGATTGCGAGAAATCGCCGAGGACGTTGGCGATCTGGCCCTGCGTGCTGCCCTCATTGACGTGGTGGTCCCATCCGCCGATGTCGGCGAAGGCCACTTGCACTCCGAGATTCGCTTTGATGAGTTGCGCGAGCTGTTTGAGGCTGTCGCCGAAACGACCCTTCGGATAATTCGCGTTGGCTGCCGGAGTGTAGCGCGAGGGATCGGCCACTTTCAGCGCCTTGACTGCGTCGAATGTTTCCTGGCCGGTTCCGTGCAAAACGGTGTCGACCGAGTGGTCGTACATGGCTTCGAAGGAGTTGGACATGGGCGCGGCATTCGGATTTTTTCCGCCGACGGAAAAGTCGTTCAGGTTGTTGATTGCAACCGCCGGTTCTTTGCCGGAGAGGATGCGCGGCAACGACGGCCCGAGAGCAATGGCACGAAATGCGGATTTATCTTTCTCGGATACGGCGGGCTCGGATACGACGGGCAACTCGCGGAGCGCGCGGTTGAGCCATCCGTCGTCGGTGACTTTCACGCCGGGCGTGCCGGATTCCATAAAGTCCTGCGCATCAAAGTGCGAGCGCGTCGGATCAGGCGATCCGGCGGCGTGGACGATGGCGAGATGCTTCTGCTTCCAGAGCGGCTCGAAAGACGCCATCGCGGGATGAAGACCGAAAAAGCCGTCGAGGTCGAGCACCGATTTCTTCGGAATATTGATCGTCGGACGCATCGCGTAGTAGCTCGCCTCGCCGTGAGGAACGACGATGTTGAGGCCGTCGGCCGCTCCGCGCTGGAAGATCACGACCAGTCGCTTATTGCGAATGCCCAGGTCAGCCCCACCGAAGGCGGCGCGAGTCAAGAAACCCGGCAGCGCCGTGGTGCCGACAGCGGCCAAAGCGCCGTTGCGAATGAAGATGCGACGAGTGATTGACATGCAGACCCCGCTTTCAGCTTTCAGCTGTCAGCCTTCAGCGCCCAGAACTGAAAGCTGACGGCTGGTTACTATCTTCTCTGAAACTCTGGCGATCCCAGAATCAATCCCGTAATCACAGCTACATTCGGCGGGCGCTTTGGATCATCGAGCCGCCGCTGGCTGATCTTCGGGTCCTCGAGTTGCTTGCTGATCGTGTCGTGCGTTTGCTGGGAAACGTCGCCCGACAGCAGCGAACTTTCCTGCCTCAGAAGCGCCTGTTGTGCGTCGATCGGCTGCGTCTGTGAATTCAGTGCAGGGGCCGAATCGATCTTCACTCCGTCCATCTTCACTCCGCGAATTTTTCCGGCCGCCAATCCTAACGCGAAATTCATTCGTCCTAGCAGCGCCGATGAATTTACCCAGGTATCAGCTTTCATCGAATAACCAGTCGGAGGCATCATGCCATAGGGCATCATGCCCATGTTGTTGAGTGTGCCCACCAGCGCTCGCGCATCTTCAACATCGGCGCCACTGGCACGGACGGCCGAGACCACGAACTCGAGCGGGGTTTTCACCTTTGCGCGATATGTGTCTTGCGACCAGAACTCGGGCGACTGGAACATGGTGCGCAGCACTTCGCGAATGTCGCCGTTTTTCTTCAGGTAAGTCTTGGTCATGCGATCGACCAGCGCCAGCGGAGGATCGTCAGCGACAAAACGCATTGCCAGTTTTTGCGAGATGAAATGCGCTGTCTGCGGATTGCGCGCGAGCAAGCGCAGCACTTCCATTCCTTCTTTTTCGCCGTTCTGCTTGATGCGATGGCCGAGGACGACCTTGTCTCCGGGCTCGTGCATGCGCGGCTCAAAGCGGAAGTCGCCGCCTTTTTTCGGCTGATCGAGCGTCCAGCCGGTGAAGACTTTGGCAACTTCAGTGACATCCTTTTGCGTGTAGCCGCCGTTGACGCTAAGCGTGTGCAGTTCCATCAACTCGCGGCCGTAGTTTTCGTTCAGGCCGCTGGACTGCTTGCCCTTTCTTCTTACGTAGGGGTGGTGCGGGTCGATTCCGAGCGCAACCATTGAGTTGGGTCCAACGCTCAGCCAGTTGTCGAGATAGAACATCATCGCCGGGCTTTTCGCGGTCGCGACCAGCAGGTCTTCGAATTTTCCGAGCACGTGCGGACGGATCACATCGCGTTCGTAGCTCGTCAGAAGGTAGCGGTCGGCGCCCTTGTTGATGAACACGTTGAAATGGTTGAGCCAGAAATCGGTCAGGACTTCGTCGAGTTGCCGCTCGCTGTAGATGGCGCGCACGAGCTTCGCTTGCATCAATTCATCGACGACAACCTGTTCTGGATTCTTGAGCGCCATCATGGTTTCTTTTTGTTGAGCGCTCATTCCGTCCATCATGGCGTCTGCCCTCTGGCCTTTGTTGCCGGTGAGGGCGCGACGGTCTTCTGGCGACATTCTCAGGATCTCCCTCATGCGTTCGTCGGGAGGCAGATCGAGTAGTTCCTGTGCCCGTACATTCGCGGCTCGCCGTTCCTCGCGACGGCGCGTTTCCTCGGCGTCGGATTCGGCGATCCCAGTTTTTGCCGGGTCTTGTTTGTCGGAATTCTGCGCATCGGAGGTCGCCGAAACCTTGGCCGATTCTTCCTTGCGTTCCTGCTTGTTTTCGTAGCGTTCGAGTTGCGCTTCGTAGACAGCGCGCTTGGTCGGATCGCGCGGCATCGACGCTTTTCCATCGGCAATCTGCTTGATCATCTGGTTGGATGGAAAATTCTCGACGATCTCGTTAGTGTTCATCCGTAGGGTTCGAAACGGCGCCAGCCGTGCGTCGAGCGCAGAATTGTCAATCTTGTCAGGACGGAGTTGCAGTTCGATCCACTTATCGACGCCCATCTGGCTGACGCGTTCCACGTCACCGGGACGCGGACCGAAGGTAAGACGGTTCAGAGCGTGGACGGTGCGTTTCTGCTCGTCCATCGTTAACGTTGACGTTGTCGCTGAGTTCGAGGCCGGGTCAGGCTGTGCGGGCTTGTCTTTCTTACGCGCGAAGGCAAACGGCATCGTGAAAGTCGCCGCCACGAGCAGAACAGATGCCGCCAATAATCGGTGTCCGCGCAAGGGAATGGGCAAGGTGATGGGCCTCGTTAAGAATGAACCCGTGCCACAGGAAAAGTTGCTGAGAATCGAGGCCGGAAGCGCCGATCTGGCGGCGAAACTTAGCCCTTCAACTTCGCAACATAAGCTTTTCCGCTCTGCGACTTACGAGCGGTGCTCTCGACGAACTTGAGAAACTCTCGCAAGTGCTCCTTCTCGGAAAGCTCGGCTTCGGAGAATTTCACCCTGACGCCAAACGACGGAGCGCTGCGCGTGGCAACCCCGCTGATAATGACGCCCTTCACCCAGATCTTCCCGCTTGCGACCCACAATCCGATTTCGAGAGCCTTGTCCGGCGGCACGGGAGTGGCGGTTTCGACCAGACATCCACCGCGCCCCACGTTTGCCAGGTTGCCCCAGACCGGCTCGTGGACGCCTTCCACACGAATTTCCACAGCCACGTAACACTTGATCCGGTGAAAACGCCGTCGATCGGATTCCGAGTGCGCCACAAACAAATCTGGCTCAAAGGGAGGCGCTTCAGCTTCATTGACGGGTTCGGGATGATGCAGTACTGCAGGCGGCGCGGGTACCGCGCCTGCGGCAGCCACACCATTCACACTATGGGCGCGCGCTTCGCGAGCTTTCACGGCCGCGTCTTTGATCTCACGCATCGCGGTCAGCAGAGCCGATTCGCGCTTTTCGGGCGGCACTTCGCGATAGGTTTGAAGCAGTTTCCCAAGGTGGCTGACCAGGTCGGGATCGGTTAACAGGCGCGTCCAGTCCGATCCCTTGGGCGCCGTCTTTGTGTTGTCGTTCATAGGCGCGAAAATCCCCGCAGGCGAAAATTCCCGATGCATGGAGGTGCCTGGCTGACCATAGATTGAACGCACCGAGGAGGTGACACAAGATGACCGAAGTCACTTCGAAACAAAGCGAAAGGGCCATTGCCGCACGCCACGCACAGCTTTTAGGGCAACCGCCTCAACAATTTGCATCGAGGGTGCATCCAAGAGAGTCCAAAAGACTTATTATTCTCGTCTTGATTTTGTCTTGGATTAAGGAGTCACTCAGGTTCCATGGTTTCTGCCGATTCTTCCAGCCCACGTTTCTCTGCCCAGGGGCTGCCGTTGCGGGTGGTTTTGTTCGTGGTGACGAGCCTCACTGCTCAGGCAACCCTTTTCGGCCAAGACTCAAGTCCCTCTGCGGGCGTGCCCAACCAAGTTCAAACCTCGGCCCAGAATCCCGTGTTCGGGAGCGTGCCCGAGGCAAAGATTACTCCGGGAGTTGTGTCGCTAACGTTCAGCGATGCGATTGAACGGGCATTGCGGCAGAATCTGGCCGGCCTCTTGTCGCAGTACAACACGATTGAGGCTCGCGGGAAAAAATGGGAACAACTGAGCGATCTACTCCCGAACGTCAATGCGGACGTCCAGGAGGTGGCACAGAAACAGAGCCTGGCCGCGCTGGGCTTTGAGAAATTTGGCGGCGGGGGCGCGTTCGCGGGAGTACCCAAGGTGATTGGTCCCTTTGGTTATTTTGATGTACGTGCCGCGGCGACCCAGCGCCTGTTCGATTGGAAGGCGATACAGAAATACCGATCCGCGGCGGTCAGTGAAGGTGTGGCGCAGTTCGATCTCCAGGACGCACGGGACCTGGTTGTACTCGCCACGGGCAACGCCTACCTCGTGGCGATCGCAGGAGCGGCTCGCGTGGAAACCGCGCAGGCGCAGGTCGAAACCGCGAAGGCGCTTTACGACAAGGCACTCGCGCAACAGCAAGCGGGAGTTGCACCGGCGATCGACACACTTCGCGCGCAGGTGCAATATCAGACGCGCCAGCAGCAGTTGATCGCAGCCACAAACGACTACGCGAAACAAAAACTCTCGCTGGCACGCGTGATTGGATTCGCGCCAGGACAAGAATTTGATCTCGCCGACAAGTCACCATATCAGGCGTTTCCGCAGCCTGATCTCGAGACCAGCCTGCAGCGCGCGTATTCTTCTCGCTCTGACTATAAAGCGGCACGAGACCGCCTGGTAGCTGCGCAACTGGAACGCAGCGCGGCTACGGCTGGATATTTCCCAACCATCGATCTGGCGGCCAACTTCGGTGAAATCGGCGAGACTCCCAACAGCGTGCTGCCGACTTACATGGTGACAGGCACGGTGAACATTCCGATCTTCCAGGGTGGGAAGGTTCACAGCGATGTTCTGAAAGCCGAAGCAAGTTTGCGGCAGGCGCAAGCCCAGATGGCCGATATACGCGCTCGAATCGATCAGGACATCCGCAACGCGCTATTTGACCTGAAATCTTCCGCCGACCAGGTAGAGGTTGCGTTGAGTTCGGTAAATCTCGCGGACCAGGCGCTCATCCAATCACAGGATCGGTTTTCTGCCGGCGTCACAGACAATCTCGAAGTGGTGCAAGCGCAGGAAGCGGTCGCGACCGCGCATGAGAGCTTGATCTCAAGCCTCTATCAGCACAATCTAGCAAAGGTTTCGTATGCCCGCGCCCTGGGACGCGCGGAACAGGGCGTTCGCGAATATCTGAAGGGAAAGTAGACTATGGACCAAAACAGCAACGTAGCCACCGAGCCGCGAGCACAGCAGGGGACGCCTACGCCTCAGACTCGTCAGGACGGCGAAGCGAAGTATCAGCGCCGAAAGGAATTCCTGAGCAATCCGCGAACCAGGTTTGGTGTGATTTTCGCTGGCCTCGTGATCCTGGCCGCCATTTTCTTTTTGTGGCGCTACTTTGGAAGCTACGAATCCACCGATGACGCCCAGATCGACGGCCACGTGAACTCGGTCAGCGCGCGCGTGAACGGACATGTGATCAGTCTGAACGTGCAGGACAACCAGTACGTCGAAAAGGGAACGGTGCTGGTGGAGATCGACCCTGCGGACTACGAAGTTGCCGTGGCGAAAGCGCGCGCGGAATATGCCGATGCCGAGGCGCAGGCTTCGGCCGCAGGCATCAATGTTCCGATCACCGATGTCAACACTTCGAGCCAGGTCAGCGGCGCCGAGGCGGGGGTGGGCGGCGCAAAGGCTGGAATCGCCGCTGCCCGCCAGCAATTCGAAGCAGCCAAATCGCAAATCGCCGAGGCCGAGGCGAACAATGTCAAAGCCCAGAACGATCTCGTCCGCTACAAGCAACTGATCGACAAGCAGGAAATCTCGCAGCAGCAGTATGACCAAGCCGTCGCCAGTGCCAAGTCAGCTGCCGCTACCGTGCAGGCGGCACGCGCCAGCGCCGACTCCTATGCCGCGCAACTCGAACAGGCGCAGAGCAAGCTGCAACAGGCTAATGCCGATCTGCGAACTGCCGGCACCGCGCCGCAGGCGATGAAGGTAATTCGCGCGCGCGCGCTTTCGGCGCAAGCCATCGCCGAGCAAAAAAAGGCTGAACTCGACCAGGCCGAACTGAACCTTCTTTACACGAAAGTGATCGCGCCGGTCAGCGGCGCAGTCAGCAACCGTACCGTCGAGGTCGGGCAGAACGTACAACCTGGCCAGGAGATGATGAAAATCATCCCGCTCGACGATGCGAACATCTGGGTGACGGCCAACTTCAAAGAGACGCAGCTCAAGAACATTAAACCCGGCCAGCGGGCCGAGATCGCGGTTGACGCTACCGGCAAAACCTACAAGGGTCACGTGGATTCAATCGCCGGAGCCAGCGGGGAGCGGTTCAGTCTCTTGCCTCCCGAAAACGCCACGGGCAACTTCGTGAAAGTGGTGCAGCGCATCCCGGCGAAGATTGTTTTCGATGCTGGAGAAAACAACGGACACGAACTGCGTCCGGGGATGTCGGTGGTGCCGAAGGTGTGGGTTAAATAATGGGCGCTGCCGCCATCACCATGAACGCAGCCGACGAATGGCGTCCTGCGGTCAATCCGTGGATCATCGCAATCACGGTGACGCTGGCCACGTTCATGGAGGTGCTCGATACGAGCATCGCCAACGTCGCCCTGCCGCATATCGCCGGCAGTCTTTCCGCGGGACAAGACGAAAGTACGTGGGTACTAACCTCGTATCTCGTCTCGAATGCCATCGTCCTGCCATTGAGCGGATGGCTCTCTTCGATCGTCGGCCGCAAACATTTCTACATGGGCTGCGTGGCGCTCTTCACAATTAGCTCAGCGCTCTGCGGGTTCGCCCCCAATCTCCCCATGCTGATCATCTTCCGCATTCTGCAGGGGGCGGGCGGCGGAGGGTTGCAGCCGAGCGAACAGGCCATCCTGGCGGACACGTTTGAACCGGCTAAGCGGGGCATGGCATTTGCCGTGTATGGCATTGCGGTTGTCATGGCGCCAGCCATCGGGCCGACGCTCGGCGGCTACATCACCGACAATTTCACCTGGCGTTGGATTTTCTTCATCAACGTGCCCGTAGGGATTCTCTCGCTCCTGCTCACGTCGCGTCTGATCAAGGATCCTCCCGACTTTAAACGCCGGAAGCTGAGTGAGACTCGCATCGACTACACCGGGCTTGGTTTCGTCGCGCTCGGTCTCGGAACGCTTCAGGTGGTCCTGGACAAAGGGCAGCGTGACGACTGGTTCGAATCGCCATTCATCCTGTGGCTTACCGTGATCGCGGCGGCATCGCTCATTTTTGTCGTCATATGGGAGTGGCACCATAAGGACCCCATCATCGATCTGCACCTGTTTCGTGAGCGCAGCTTTGCCGCTTCGAATTTTCTGATGTTCATGCTCGGCTTTGCCCTGCTCGGCAGCACGTTGATGCTGCCACTATTTATGCAGACGCTGCTCGGCTATACTGCCGAGCGCTCCGGACTCGCACTGATGCCGGGCGGTTTCACGATCATGATCATCATGCCGATCGTCGGGTTTCTGCTGTCGCGCTATAGTCCGCGCTATCTGATGATGTTCGGATTGTGCATGCTATCGTTTTCGCTCTTCCACATGACGAATTTCGATTTGAACGTGGATTTCCACACCGTGATGATGGCGCGCGTCTATCAGGCGATGGGCCTGGCGTTCCTCTTTGTGCCCATTAACACGGCGGCGTACTCATCGCTGCCGCGCGAGAAAAATAACGCTGCCTCCGGATTGATGAACCTTGCCAGAAATATCGGCGGCAGCGTCGGAATCTCCCTTGTCACAACCGGCCTGGCTCAGCGCGCGCAGTTTCATCAGTCGCGGCTGACGGCAAACCTGAGCGCCTCCAATCCGCGGTTTCAAGCGACCCTGCGGGCGCTGACGACGACATTCTCGGGAGGTGGCGCCGGACCTGGCCCCGGGCCCGGAACTGCCGAGCAGCACGCATATGCGATGATCCAGGGGAACATCATCCGGCAGTCGACCATGCTGGCCTACCTCGACAATTTTTGGGTTCTGGGAGTGGTCATCGCCTGCCTCATCCCGTTCGTTTTTCTGATCAAAAAGGCAAAAAAGGGCGGCGAGGTCGTCGTTCACTAGAGGCACATTCCAGGTTAATGGGCCCTCGCCGGACTTCAGAAATCGTCGTACAATAGCGCCGTGGAGAGCCGGGCATCCCCGCCCGGCGGATGAATTGGGATCGAGGGGGCGCCATGTTTCGCATCGTTACTCTGGAACGAGAGTTTGGCAGCGGTGGTGGAGGAATCGCCTGCGAGCTGGCTCGCCGGTTGGGTTGGAAGTTGTGGGACCAGCAACTGACGTGCGAGATCGCCAAGCGCGCGCAGGTTTCAGAATCGGCTGTGGCTCTCTGCGACGAGCGCGTCGATAGCCGCCTTTACCGCCTGGCAAAAACCTTCTGGCGCGGGAGCTATGAACGCGGCATGGCTCTGTCCGCGTCTCACGCCTTCGACACGGATAGCATGATGGCCATGGTGGAGGAGGTCATGACCACGATTGCCGACGAAGGAAATGCCGTGATCGTGGGACGTGGTGCGCCGTTTTTTCTGCGCGAGCGCGAAGATACGTTCCGGGTGTTTACCTACGCTCCGCGCGATGAAAAAATTCGTCGAGTGCTGGCAATGGGCAAGCGCCGCGAAGAGGCCGAAGACCTGGTCGAGAACGTAGACAAGGAGCGGATCGCCTACATCAAACACTACTTCAACGCCGACTGGCCCACTCGCAGTCTCTATCACCAAATGCTGAACACGGCCGTCGGAGACGAGAACGTGATCAGTATGATTCTGAGCGGCATGCACACACTCGAATCGTCCGCGGTCGAGTCGTCCACGATCGAGACCGCGCTGCGCGGCGTGCGCTGAAGCCGAGTCCCTATCTCAAAACGGCGTTACGATTACTGCGGTTTCTTCTTCCCAAACAGTCCACTCAGTCCACTGGCCGGGTTCGTTTTATCGACGCCCTTTAGCAGTCCCTTCACTTCGTTCCCGGCCAGGGCCTTCATGTCCGGAGTGAATGTCGGGTTCGAGGTCGTACCTCCAACGCTCACCGGAATACCAGATCCGCCGCCGACGGCCTTGGTAAGTCCGGCACCAACACCTGCGAGGTTGGCCAGCATCTTGAAGTCCAGTTGGTTGTTTGGGCTGATGGTGCCGGCGCCGGTCACGGTGCCGATCGACGGAATCACGACGTTAATTTTGTCGAGGCGCGTGCCATCGGGCGCGTTGCGCACATCGGAACTGAGATTCTCGATCACGGTGTCACTGCCACCCTTGCCGCCCATGCCAGGGATCGCCGAAAGCTTGGACGCAATGCTGAAGCCGGCCAGTGCGGCGTTGCTCATTTTGACCCAGCCTGTTGAAACCAATTTGTCGAGCGGACCCGCGGAGTTGACTTCGAGAGAGAGCGTGCCCCCTTTGAGTTTCGACCCGGTCGGGAGAATCACCCCAACCGCCGGAAGCATGGCTTCGAGGTCATCCACGGGCATGCCTTGTCCGCTCAGCTTGGTATTAATCGAGGTCGTCTCCCCGTGCATGTTGTAGGTGCCGGTAACCTTTGCCAGAGCTTTGCCGATGCTGGCATCGCCTTGCGCAATCTTTCCGGTCTCAGTTTTAAGATCGTGCTCGACCGAGAAGACGAACTGAACGGGCACCGTGGCTGGCGACCCCTTCGGGACCAGCTTCAGCGACGTGGCTTTCAAAATCCCGTTGGCCTTGGCGATGTGGCCGTCTGAAGCCAGCGTGCCATCGAAGTCTGCCGAGCCAGTAATGCCGAGTTCGGGATCGACAATCGCCGACTGAGCCAGATCGAGTTTGGTGAGCTTCACCTTGGCCTGGACTGGCGTCAACGCCGCGTCCGTTGGATCGATGGGGCCGGCGGTGCCATCGAGTTTCAAGCTGCCGCCGCCGGGGAGCCGAGCCGAAACCGTCACTGGAAACGCGCTGGTGAAAGAAAAATCACGGACAGCGATATCGAGCTTGTCGTAACTGATCGGCTTGCGCTTGCCCGTGCTCGACCCGACGGTGATGGTCCCGTCAGTCAGGTCGAGTTTGGCCACGCTCACGTTTGCTGGAGAACTGGATGTTTTCTCCGCGGGCTTCGCGGTTTGAGCTGACTGATTTCCAAGAGACGAAAAATTCCAGACTCCATCGCGATCACGCAGCAGGAATATCTGCGGTTGTTCGATGGTCAGATGCGTGACGTTGAGCTGTTTGCTGAAAATGAGCGGCATCAATTCGACGCCGACTTGCAATGACTTCGCCTGAATGAACGGCTTGTCGCTGAATTTAGGGTCGTCGGCAATGGACAACTGGTCGGCGCGGACGCTGCCAGAAAGAATGCTGAGACTCAGGTCGCCGACTTTCACTTGCCGTCCGAGGGCGGTAGTGAGACTCGACTCAATCTGCGGGCGGAAGCTGTTGACGTTCACGAAAAACGGGATCGCGATGACGATGACGAGAAGAACGGCGACCACAATAGCGGCGATTTTTACGATGGGTTTCACAGCGGTACCTCCTGGGCAGGCGGGGCGCGTTCCGGAATCGAGGACAGTCTATCAAAACTGAGCCAAACGGGCCTTGGCGGAACTGTACCCGTGAACTGTGTTGTGAACTGTACTGTCGGACTGTACTCCGGTGCCGTCCCGTCGCTCAGGTTCCTCGCTCGCGAGAGCCGCTCCCGATATAAGATAAGCGGAAGCCATGGATCGCTCCCCCCAAGTGGCAATGCCGGACAGGTATCCGCCTGTGCATGAGGAAGTGGCACGACTGGCGGGGTTGCCCGAAGTGCGCGCGGCGTTTGACCACTTCCGCTTGCAGGAATCGCAGTTTGCCCTCTGGCAGATGGAAGCAACTCGCGTGGCTGCGCCTCCGTTTGGCGAGGCAGCACGCGGAACCTGGTTGGCCGATCGCTTCCGCGATCTTGGACTTGCCGACGTTCACAGGGACGAGGTGGGCAACGTATTCGGCGTTCGCCCCGGATACGGCAACCGTTTCGTCGCGCTCAGCGCTCACATCGACACCGTTTTCCCAGCCGCTACGCCGCTGAACATCCGGCAACAGGGGAGCCGATTGTATGGTCCGGGAGTTTCCGACAACGGCGCCGGCATTGCGGCGATGCTGGCCGTGGCCAGCGTGCTAGCGCGCACGCGCGTCTCGCACGGGGCGCCTTTTGTTTTTATCGGCAATGTCGGCGAAGAAGGCGAAGGCGATCTCCGCGGCATGAGGCATGTCTTCGCCACACCACGCTGGCGCGACACGATCGCCTATAGCGTGGTCGTCGATGGGGCCGGTGCCGATACGGTCGTGGCCGAGGCTCTTGGCAGCCGCCGCTTTGAGGTAATCGTGCGCGGGCCGGGCGGCCATTCCTGGAGCGATTTCGGCACACCCAATCCCATCATCGCTCTCGCGCGCGCCATTGAGATCCTAAGCCGCACGCCGGTACCGACCTCGCCGAAAACTACTTTCAACGTGGGCGTGATTCGGGGTGGCACATCGGTGAATTCAATTCCGGAGTCGGCGAGCATGCGGGTTGATTTGCGCTCCACGTCAATGGCGGAGATCGACCGGCTGGAACGCGCGCTGCGCGAAGCTCTGGAGCAAGGAGTCGCGGCGGAGAATCAGGCCGCCTCGCAACCGAAGACGCGCAAGCCGCAAGTGGTGCAGAGTCAGGTGGTGCAGAGTGAAGTCGTCGAGATCGGCAATCGTCCCGCTGGTGAACTGGCGCCAGACGCGCGCTTGCTGAAAGTGATTCGCGCGGTTGATGCGCAACTAGGCAACACGGCGCAGGTGCAGCGCGCATCTACCGATGCAAACATTCCGCTTTCACTCGGGCGCGAAGCCATCGCGATCGGCGGAGGAGGCTCCGGCGGCGGCGCGCACACGTTGCAAGAATGGTTCGACTCCAATGGACGAGAGCTCGGACTAAGGCGCATTCTGCTTACAATGTTGGCACTGTCTGGAGTAGGGGAATGAGGAAGCGAATCGCTCCGATTTTGTTGTGCGCCGCCGTTTGCGCCGCATCGGCGCAAGTTGCGCCGCCCGCCGCGTCCTCAAAGCCCAAAGCGGACGTGATCTTCACCCACGCAAACATCTATACGGGGGTCGTCGACGTGACCGCATCCCTGGGGGCAGGCACCCGAGGGCAAGCCCTCGCCATTCTGGGCGACAAAATCCTTGCTGTGGGTTCACGCGATGAGATCCTCAAGTTAAAGGGGCCTGACAGCAAGATCGTCGATCTCGACGGTCACTTCGTGATGCCGGGATTTAACGACGCTCACCTTCACCTGGCGAGCGCAGGGTTCGAAAAAATGAATGTAAATCTCGTCGGCGCCAAAACGCTCGACGAGTTTCGCGACCGATTGCGCGCCAGATGCGAAACTGCCGAACCGGGGGATTGGGTCGTCGGGGAAGGTTGGGACGAAACGCTCTGGCCGGTCAAAGTTTTGCCCACGCGCTGGGATCTGGACGAAGTAAGCGGCCAGCATCCCGTCTATCTCGAAAGAGTCGACGGGCATATCGGAGTTGCGAACACAAAAGCCCTACAACTGGCGAGCATCACGGTCGCTACGCGCGATCCTAACGGAGGAAAAATCGACCGCGACGAGGGGGGCACACCCACCGGCGTGCTGCGCGAGAAAGCACAAGACGCGGTACAAGCGGCGATTCCAAAGCCCTCGCATGACAAACGGAAGCAAGCGATCGAACTCGCTCTCGCCGATCTGGCCAGCCACGGTATCACCTCGGCCCAGGACTTTTCCGGTTGGGAAAATTTTCCGGTTTACGAGGAACTCGAGCGCGAAGGAAAGCTGACCGTCCGGATCTCCGAATGGCTGACGTTCGACGATCCGATGGAAATACTGAACAGCGAACGCAGGTCGCATCCCGCGACTGACAACATGCTCCACACCGGCATGTTGAAGGGCTTCATGGACGGTTCGCTCGGCTCTAAAACGGCGGCGTTGCTCGAGCCCTACAGCGACGACCCGAAAAACAGCGGTATCCCGCAATACGACGCTGCCAAACTCAATGCGATGACCAAGGAGCGCGTGCTCGCCGGGTATCAGATCGGCTTCCACGCCATCGGAGATAAAGGCGTCCAGATGGCGCTCGACGCGTTTGCGGAGGCTGAGAAAGCCGCAAAAGATGCGAAAGTGCCAGCTGCCGACGGAGGCGCCGACTACCGGCTCCGGATCGAGCACGCTCAAGTCACCACGCCCATTCAGATCGCGCGTTTTAAGGAGCTGAAAGTGATCGCGTCGATGCAACCGAACCATCTGTTAACGGATATGGGGTGGGCCGAGTCGCGCCTGGGGCCGAAACGCGCCGAGCACTCCTATGCCTGGGCCGAGTTTTTGCGCAAAGGAGTTGTGGTGGCCTTCGGCACAGACTACCCCGTGGAACCCGTGACACCATTTCGCGGAATTTATTCGGCTCTCACACGCACCAGCGAGGACGGGAAGAAAACTTACTATCCCGAGCAGAAGCTAAACATCGAACAGGTAATCGCGGCCTACACGACGGGCTCCGCTTTCGCCGAGTTCGAAGAAAAGCAAAAAGGCAAGCTCGCGCCGGGGATGCTCGCCGATTTTGTCGTGCTCGATCAGGACATCACCGCGGCGCTTCCGCCGAAGATCGAGGACACGAAGGTTTTGCGCACAGTCGTCGGCGGCAAGACCGTTTACGAAGCCAAGTGATCGCTCGGATCCCCGACCGGAGCTTGCGTTAGCCAGCGTCAGCTATCGTTGGTTGAGCACAGCGAACTCAGTCCCTTTCCCAAGTTTTGCCAATTCCCTTTCGTAACGCGAAGGCAATACCCTGCTACCGTTGTCCCGAGTGGGCGTCCAAAACTCAGAGAGAAAACAGTGGTCTCCGTAGCAGTGGAACACGACCTGTCCGGTCTCAGCGACATGACGTCCGCTAACCTGGTTGGCGAGCCCGGTAAAGATCGACCTGCCCGCGGCGTCCTGGATCGTCAAGTGGTCACCCGACGAAGACACCGAGTAGTAGCCCGCCGTGAACGCTCTGTCGGAAACCATAAACTTGAAGGGCACCTTCACCTTAATCGAGATCTTCGATTGGGCGTGGGCGGCGGTCACGGCTAGCGTGGCCAGCAGGAGCATCGATGTTATGAACGTCTTTATGAAAACCGATGTTATGTGGAGCGCCTGTTTCTTCATAGTCTTTCTCCTTTGATAATCTGTCGATAATTTGCCCGAGCAGGCTTCTGCGAGCTGCAAATTCTGCCGGAACTGCCGCCTAATCTGGTCCGTATAGGCCGGCAGAACAATGGATCGGCTGTGACTCGGCTGCGATATGAATGTGATTGGCTAACAAACTGAGAACAAAGGGGTCCGATGGAAGTGTGATTCTCGCCTTCAAAGGGCTTGCGCCCATTTTCGGTGTACACTCGGCAACAACGCTCAGGATGTTTGTATGGAACGCCCCGCAGTGAACCCAGATACCGTCCATTTCGGACTCTTCGAAGTTGATTTGCAGGCTCGTGAGCTGCGCAAATCCGGGGTAAAGATCAAACTTAACGATCAGCCCTTTCAGGTACTCACGGCACTTTTGGAGCGTCCCGGCGAGGTAGTGACGCGAGAAGAATTGCGGACCAGGCTTTGGCCAGCTGACACTTTTGTCGATTTCGATGTGAGCCTCAACGGCGCAGTGAAGAAGCTCCGGCAAGCGCTGGGCGATGAGTCCGACAATCCCAGGTTTGTTGAAACGCTGTACCGGCGAGGATACAGGTTCATCGCACCGGTTAATTTCGCGATCCGCGAGCAACTTCCAGCCTCGAACAACGGCAACGGCGTCGGCGCGTCTCCGACAGACACGCCAAAGACTGCGCCGCCCGTGGTTCCGTCCACTGTTCGATCCACGCATCGCCGACTGACGACAGCCTGGGCGCTCGCATTGATTGGCAGTCTGCTTCTCATTCTCACGGTCGTTGCTTTCGTGTTCACACTGATGCCGAAGCCATCGCCTCGAATTCTGAGGTTCACGCAGATCACGAGCGGCGGAAAGGTCCATCAGATGGGCGCGCTCGTGACCGACGGAGAGCGACTCTATTTCCAGGCGGCGGACAAGGGCCGCATCGCGCTGGCCGAAGTATCCGTTTCTGGCGGAGACAGCGCCTTGATTCCGACGCCTTTTCAAAACACGTTTCTAGGAGATATCGCACCCGATGGCTCCTCCATATTGATCGGCGGTTTTGAAAATACCTCCAAAGAGAGTCCCGCTTGGATTCTCCCCCTACCAGTTGGTTCGCCCCGTCCCGTCCAAGGGATGATTGGGCATTCCGCTGTCTGGACGGCGGATGGCCGCCGCCTGCTTTTCGCGAAAGGAGCCGACCTCTACGAGGGAAACCCCGACGGCACCAATGTCGTAAAGCTCGCTACTCTTAACTACCGAATCGGCGATATTCAAGTTTCGCCCGACGGGCGAAAAATCCGCCTGACCATAGACGACCTGAAAACCGGTTTTAGCGAGTTCTGGGAACTCAACCGCGACGGAACGAAGCCACATCTCTTGCTGCCAAACTGGGTTGATTCTCCCCATGAATGCTGCGGGCGATGGACACAGGACGGGAAGTATTTTCTTTTTAGCAATTTTCGCGACGCCAGAGATAGCTTGTGGGCGCTTCCGGAACGTCGGTGGTGGTTTCAACGGGAGCCTGTGCCGGTGCAATTGACGAATGGTCCACTGGACTTCTGGCTGCCCGTTCCCTCTAAGGACGGAAAGAAGATTTTTGCAATGGGTGGACAGCGACGATCGGAGATTCTGCGATTTGATGGTCGAGCGTTCGTGCCGTACCTCGGTGGCACATCGGCCACGGATCTCGCTTTTTCTGCCGACGGCAAACGCATCGCTTATGTCTCCGTTCCCGACCAGGGACTTTGGTCCAGCAAAATCGACGGTAGTGACCGCATCCAACTCACGGACCCAAATACCATGACCGCGGAACTGCCGCGCTGGTCTCCGGACGGAAGTCAGATTGTCTTCATGGCACAAACACTCAACACGGACTGGCGGGCCTACATTGTTGGGGCAAATGGATCGGGACTGCGAGAATTAATTCCTGGCGCAACCGCTGGCTTTGACCCGAATTGGTCACCGGACGGCAAGTCAATCGTTCTGGCAATCGGTGACCTCGGACCAACCAGCAACAAGATCAACATTCTCGACCTCGAGACCAACAAGCTCTCACCACTTCCGGGTGGTGAAAACCTGTTTGGACCGCGGTGGTCTCCCGACGGCCGTTACATTGCCGCTGAGACAACGGATTCCAATTCGCTGATGTTGTTTGATCGCGAACGCCAACAGTGGACCGAACTGGCGCGGATGGGGATTGGCTATCCCAGTTGGTCCCATGACGGACAGTACATCTATTTCGATTCGATTCTGACTGAAGATGAGGCGTTTTACCGGGTGCGGATTTCCGATCGTCGACTGGAGCGATTGGTGAGTCTCAAAGACATTCACCGCTTATGGGGACCGAACGCGGAGTGGAGCGGTTTGACTCCGGATGACTCTCCACTAATAACGCGCGATATCGGAAGTCCTGAGATCTATGCGCTTGATTGGCAACCCTGAAGCTGCCGCGGGTGGAGATAGGGCGGTGGTGACACAACGATGACGTCGAAAGAGCGAGAACGCGCATATCTGATCGGGGCTCCGCTGGCGATTCTCCCAGCCTTGGCGTTTCTTCCCGCCGTAACTTTCCTAATTGTCTTTCCCCGCGTGCCCTACGGCCGGATCGTTGGAGCGTTCGTGGTGCCACTGTGTGCCGTCGCTGGCAGCTTCGGATTATGGAAGCTTGCCCTCGGCGCAGTCCAGAAGCCCTTGGGGCTATTTAACGTCCTGAGTTTCGCGACGCTGCTGGCCTTGCTCGTCATCGCGGGTTACACGGGATTGTTTTTGGCGCTTATGACGCTAAAACCGTAGCCATGGCAGCACTATCCTCAGCTCCTCATTTTGCGTCTAAGTAGCAGAGCCTTCGCGCCGACCCCTGCCTGGGGCGAAGGTATAATAGCTAGTTCGGCAGTCTTAGGAGGAATTTCATGGATTCACAAGAGAGCGCTTTTTGGATGCGCCTCAAGGCCAACCGTTGGGCCTATACTTTTACGATTTTGGCGACGCTGGCGGTTGGAATTTTGATCGGCACCGTCGTTTCATATGGAGTCAAGGGCAAGGAAGGCCAGAAGTCTTCCGATGCAACTCCGCTGACCATCCCCGCCCCGCAGCAACTCTCGAATGCGTTCTCCCAAATCTCAAAGCAGCTTGAGCCGAGCGTGGTTAACATCAACACTGAATCGACGGTCAAGAATCCTCGCCGTCGCGGCCGCTCCGTGCGGCCCGATCCCGATCAGGACGATCAGGGTGGCGATGACGGCAACCAGTTCCAGGATTTCTTCGACAAGTTCTTTGGCGGGCAGGGTGGTCAAGGTGGCGGTCCTGATCCCGGCACGATTCGGCAACGCTCGCTCGGCTCCGGCGTGATTGTCGACTCGAAGGGATACATCGTCACCAACCGCCACGTGGTCGAAAAGGCTGACCGCATTCGCGTGAAGTTGCAGGATGAAAATCCAGCTTCTCCCGGACACGACGCCAAGTTGATTGGCATGGATCAGGAAACCGATCTTGCCGTGATCAAAATCGATATGGACAAGCCGCTGCCCGCAGCGAAGCTTGGCAACTCCGACGGCATGGAAGTTGGAGACTGGGTGCTCGCGATCGGCAGTCCTTTTGGACTGCAGGAAACCGTGACCGCCGGCATCGTATCGGCCAAGGGACGCAACATCGTTCCGAATCGCCAGTTCCAATCCTTCATTCAGACGGATGCCGCAATTAACCCGGGCAACTCCGGTGGTCCACTGGTGAACATGGCGGGCGAGGTCATCGGCATCAACACCGCGATTCTCACCGAGACCAGTTCCTACGCGGGCGTCGGATTTGCGATGCCTTCGAACACCGTCACGACTGTCTACAACCAGTTGATTGGACCGGAACACCGCGTTTCGCGCGGCTCCATTGGCATCGAGTTTTCGGCGCAGCCGAACCCGGCGATCGCACGCATTTACGGTTCGGGCGTCACAGTGTCAAACGTCGTATCCGGAAGTCCCGCGGACGATGCTGGCCTGAAAATCGGCGACACGATCACCGCCGTCGATGGACGCGATGTAAAGAGTGGCGACGATCTGGTGGCGGACATTGCTTCCCGCAAACCCGGATCGAAGACCAAGCTTACCTTTGTCCGCAATGGCAAGAAGCAGGATACAACTGTTACCATCGCGGATCGCTCGAAACTGTTCGCTTCGCGTCTTGGCGAAGACGACGAGAACCAAAGCGAAGAAGCTCCGAAAGCTAGCAAGTTTGGCGTGACCGTACGCAACATTACTCCTGACCTGGCGGATCGCCTGAGCATTGCCGCGGGCAAGGGCGTAGTGGTGCAAGACGTGAAGCAGGGATCGTTCGCTGAAGATCTTGGTTTGAATCGCGGCGACGTGATCCTCGAAGTGAACAAGCAGCCCGTGAATAATCCTGAGGACTTCTCCAAGCTCGAGTCGTCGCTCAAGAGCGGGCAGGATGTCGTGTTCCTGGTGCGTCCGCGTGGTTCGAGGGCGACGGATGGAACCATCTTCCTGGCCGGGACACTTCCGTAACCGGTATATACTCCGGCGAGACTGGCGCTCTGTCCCCATTTCAGGGACGATAGGAGTGGGCCGGTCTCGCCGGTTTTTTTATGCTCTTTATTTATGCCCTTCGAGATCCAAATTCGACGCTGGCGGCGAGCGGGCTTCTGCGGCCTGTTCTGTTTACTCGTGTGCGCAGGGGCAACGTCGCAGACCAATGCGGCTGCCACCGCGGCACCATCGGCTCCAGCGACGACTCATGTGGCGACCCCGGTGGCGAGCCCGGAGACGGCGCATCACACCGTCGCCAAGCACACCTCTTCGAAGAACAAGAAAAAGAGTTCTCGGAGCAAGAGCGGCAAGAAACGGGGGCAACAGGCGATCGACGCGAGCCGCGCCACTCAGATTCAGACAGCGCTCATCCGCGAACATTACCTGCAAGGTGAACCTTCGGGAAAGTGGGACGCAACCACACAAACCGCGATGCAGAAATATCAAGCGGACCACGGATGGCAATCGAAGACCACGCCTGATTCCCGGGCGCTGATCAAGCTCGGACTCGGCCCGAGTTCTGATCACCTGCTCAATCCCGAGAGCGCCATGACCACCGCCCCAGCGACAGGCGATCCAAAATCACCGGCGAAGCAGGCGGCGGGAAAGCCTGCGCCGGATGAAAACCTTCCCAAGGAATGAAGCTTCGGCATTTGCCGCGCATTACCGTCTTACTTCACCGTCTTACTTCTTCGCCTTCTCGGCTGCCGCCCGCTCGCGCAACGCCGCCATCGTGGCCGCTGCCGGGTCTTTGCGGTTGTTATTCTTCGGACGTCGTTTCCGTTTCGTACTGTAGTGATTCTGAGCCATGATGTCTCCTATTTTATCGGCGGTTCGGGACGCCTGCCCTTAATCATTGCTAACTGAACTTGTCTAATCCATCACAGGTCGCGGGCTGAACGGAATCGGCGCCCCGTTCACGATCGCTCCTGGATTGCCCCTCACGAGCGCGTCGGCGTATTCGGCTCCCGCAATTTTCTCAGCCACAGCGCGAGCCGAGGAAAGATTCGGAACGCGCCGCCGGGTGTCGTGAGCGTCCGAAGCAAGAATGTGTATGGCGGCCCGGTCCAACAGCCAGCGGGAAATAATTTCGGGACGCTCTCCCCATAGCCCAGTCAGTGCCGATCCGGTGACCTGAATCAGGCATCCCTGCTCCGCCCATTCCAGGATGCGCTGCGGCGTTTGCTGGAGGATCGGGTTGCGTTCGGGATGGGTCAGGATCGGCATGATCCCCTTATCTCCGAGCCGGAAAAAGCAGTCGCCGAGACGCGTCGGGACGCTGAAATTGCTGAGTTCGACGAGCAGATAGTTGGTCTCGCCGATCGTGTACGTGTGGGGCTGCTCGAGGACGCGCTCCAAATTCTCAAACGAGAGATGAAAATCGCAGCCTAGGCTGAACTGCAATGCCAGCGCCGGATCGACCTTTGCGCGCAACTGGTCGAGCAATCCCAAAAGGTAGGCGCGGTCATAGACGTAACGATCGTTGGCGTGCGGAGTCGCGACGATGTGAGTGATTCCGTCCGCTGCTGCCATACGGCACATTTCGACGGCCACGTCCCAGGATTTTGGGCCGTCGTCAACCTCCGGCAGCACATGGCAATGGATGTCGATCACACGAGTAGCTTCCCATCAATTAGAACACATCGTTAGAACTGATCGTTCCCAGCCCATCTCTCGGAACGCGCCGCTGGAATGAACTGCTGGAGTCCGCACAGCCCCGGTCGTCACCGGCGCATCCAACCAGGAGAGTCGAGATACGCTCATACACTTTTCCCTGAGCCGCGCAGTTGCGCGATTCGCGCCTTCTCATGCACGATAGTGAGCACGATCTTTTCGTTCTGACCTCAGGTTACTTAGGAGCAGGCTTGCAAATGAGCTTTTTAGGGGCGGCGTGCGCCGCACGAACGGCGACACCGGCCAAAACGAATCAGAGTGGAATCCCACAAATTCTGACAGTTGTTGCGGTAACGCTCTCCATGCTCTGCCTTTCCTGCGGCAGCAGTTACAGGCCGACTGGCCCTAACCACAACGCCTACGTGACGTTGCCCGCCCGTGGCTCCGTCCTGCTGCTCCATATCGACGGGTCCACCGGTGTGATGACCCAGGCCGCGGAGACGCCGCAAGTGCAGAATGCCGCCCCCACCGGGATTGCGCTGCTGCCGTCGAGGAAATTTCTCTACGTTGTAAATTCCGGTCTCACTGCCTACTCGATCTCAACCTTCGCGGTTGCCAGTGATGGCACTCTCAACCTCACTGGGCCGGCGACTTTTGTCGGTTTTGGTCCTAACCGCGCTGTCGTCGATCCTTCGGGACAATATCTATTAGTGACAAAAACGTTCTCGACTGTGCAGGGACTGGGATTTCTTTCTGTCTATTCGATCGACCCCGGAACGGGGGCTCTGTCAGAGGCTGCGGGGTCACCCTATTTCGTTAATTCGAATCCGACCGAGATTTTGATCACACCTTCCGGCCGGTTTGTTTACGTGACCAATCAAAACATTGGCATGGTCACCGCCTTCACGTTCTCGGGCGGCGTGCTCACGCCTGTGGCCACATCTCCATTTTTCTCGGGTGCGGGAGCCACCGGTTTGGCAGTGGATGCCAGCGAGCAGCACCTGTATGTTGCGAATCTCTCGGCTCCCAACCCTCCGCCGAACACCGCAACCAAGGGGAACGTTTCGGCGTTCGATATCGACCAAAACACTGGTGCTTTGTCGCTCGTCACAGGCTCGCCGTTTGCCGCCAACAACGGCAACGGACCCAGCACAATCACGGTCGATCCCACTGGGAAATTTGTGTATGCGGCCACGGCCGGTTCGAGCTTCGCGGTCTGGTGCTTCACCATCAACCAGGATGGCGGCCTGACGTCGGCCACCAACTCGCCGTTCAGCGTGGTCGGGGGAGGACTATTCTCGACTGTCGATCCGAGCGGGAACTTCTACTACATTGGCGGTGGGAGCGGCACCAGCATCGCCGGCTACACCTACAATTCCTCCACCGGAGCGCTCACCGCAATCGCAGGCTCGCCGTTTTCGACAATTGCGGCCCCCGGCAAAATGGTTCTCTCTCAGTAAGGACGCGGCTGGCCCAGTCTTCCCTGAGCATCGCAAAACGACGCCAAGACGGGCCTAAACGGGGCGCCAAAAGTAGCCCGCATGGTAGGTTGAAAAATCGATATTTCGATGTGTAATCTTCAACTTACGGCGTGGCACTTTGGTGGAAGAGTTTTAGCACCCGCGTGCCATTCTCAGATTTTCCGCTTAGTCGTAGATTGAGTTTGAGCAGTTCTGGGGGAGGGCTGCCCGGGCGTCCTGGATTCGCAAGAATTCGGACGCCCGTTTAATTTTGCGGGTTCTCCCAGTACTCAGTCACGACTCACTATCCGCCGTCCGATCCGTTTCCGCTACGGTCACTTTTCTGCGTTTCTTCCCAAGCAATTTCTTCAACACGCGAATGCCCTTGTCCACATGCTTTTCTTCCAACAGAAACGGCGGCAGGAAGCGGAGGACTTTATCCTGGGTGACATTAAAAAGTACTCCTTCCGCCAGCCCTTGCTCGACGATTGGCCGCGCCGGAATGTCGAGCACCAGGCCTTGAATGAAACCTCGTCCTCGCGCTTCGATGGCCGCTGCATACTTGTCAACCAGGCCCAAGAGTTGTTCATGGAGATAGCCGCCCACTTTCAAAACGTTCTCCATCAACCGCTCTTCTTCAAGGATGGCAAGGTATTCGAGGCCAACGCGACAGGCGAGCGGACCACCTCCGAACGTCGTGCCGTGTTGCCCGGGCGAAATCGCGGAGGCGAATTGCTGCTTGGACAAAAATGCTCCCAGCGGAACTCCGGCGGCGATCGGCTTGGCGATGGTGACGATGTCTGGAGTCACACCAAAACCTTGGAAGGCGAAGATTTTCCCGGTGCGTCCCAATCCGCATTGGATTTCATCGAAGATGAGCGCAGCGTGATGCTGATCGGCAAGCGTCCGGCATGCGAGCAGAAATTCTTCCGAACATTCGAGGATTCCGCCTTCGCCAAAGATGGGTTCGAGAACAATCGCGCACGTATTGGCATTCACCGCTGCGTGCAGCCCTGCGACGTCGTTCTGCGCGACAAAAGTCACATCGTCAAGCATCGGCTCAAAACCCTTGCGATACTTTTCCTGCCCAGTGAGTGACATCGCTCCGAAGGTTCGTCCGTGGTACGAACCTTGCAGAGCCACCAGGTTTGATTTTGCGTCGCCGCCCGCTTTGTGCCCCGCTAGACGTGCCAGCTTGATGGCACCTTCCATCGCTTCCGTCCCGCTGTTGGAGAAGAACACTCGATCCAGACCCGAAAGCTGGCATAGACGCTCGGCCAGTTGTCCCTGATATTCGTTGTAGTAAAGATTCGACAGATGAATGGCTCGGCCGGCCTGCTCGCGGATCGTCTTGACGATGCGCGGATGAGCATGGCCGAGGGCGTTCACGCCAAGTCCAGCCACAAAGTCGAGATACTTTTTACCTTCGAAGTCGTAAAGAAACACGCCCTTGCCGCGCTCGAATGCGACTGGATAGCGGTTATAGGTGGGAAGAAGAAAGCGTTTTTCCAGATCTGCAATTTGATCAAGGCGAGACATGCCTAAATTGTGCCAGAAATTCGCCTAGACAGAACTCTATGAAAGTTTGGTGCCTTTGGGATCGTCGGGATCCAATCCGGCAGCGGTCATGATGGCACGGCCCAGTTCTTCGGCGGAGACCGCAAACGGTCCAGGCACCGGGCTGTTGGCCTCTTCTTCGGCGGTCGGCGAAACGAAGCGGTAACCTCGCCCAACTACCGTTTGCAGATAGCGCGGCTCGCCGACATCGTCTGCCAGTGCCCGCCGAATTTTGCGGATGGCGGTGTTGATTCCCTGCTCCACGTCGACGAAAACGTCCTTGCTCCAGAGCTGCGCGGAGATTTCCTCACGCGTGACCAGTTCCCCTCTCTTTTCCACCAGGAACATGAGCAACTGAAGCGGCAGTCCTTCTAACCGGATCGCGCGACCGGTTCGGCTGAGCTGAAATCGGGTGTAGTCGAGTTCGAAATCGTCGAAACGGATTCTCTTACCAGCCAAGACAAACTCCTAGCAGACTTAAGCGGCGGCGATTCAGGGCACAAATGGATGTCAGAAATTTTGGTCTGGCCGGCTTGCCCTGTCAAGCGCCGAGACGTGAATTTTCTTCTTCAGATCAATTCAGACGGCTTCAGACCGTCTCCATGGACCTTTTTTCGAAGCGGGAGCAATATCACACTCAGTAACGGGATTTGCTCATCGCTCCTAACCGGGAGGTGGGCCAGTAAGCGAGGGGTTCGAGGAACTTGGGGAAGGGCTCTCGAACCCCTCAAAAAACTGATAGAAGGGTCTGGGCACGTCATCTTAACCGCATCTCAGTCACACGCCATTCACAACATCCGCATTCGCTCCCTCAGGCTTACCTCCACCCAGACCCTGTTCCCGCTCTCTATGGCATCCCGAAAAGCAGAAACCACCTACTATATTTCATAGCTACAATTCCGAATCGCCTCTATAATTATGGAAGTCGATATACATGAACGACTTAGCGGCGGTTAACGGAATTGGAAGGTGGCAGTGAAGTTGCTTATACCGAAGTGGCGACGAGTGTCTGGCCGCGCCGCCCCGCAGCCGTCCCAGCTCATGAACCGAGAATTTGAGGCCCGGTTTACCGCCATCCTGCTGACTCTCCTGACAGTGGCCGCAATACTGTTCGCCGGTTTCAACTACAAGATCGAGCACCAATCGGCGATTCCAGACGACGGGGCGTGGTGGATCGAGCACAACGGACGCCTGGTCGCGGATCGCCTGGAGCCGGGCGGTCCGGCAGAACGAGCGGGCATCCGTCGCGGAGACGAAGTAGTCAGCATCAACGGTCGCGCAGTCAGCACAGCTGCGGCGGTGACGCGGCAGCTCTATTATTCCGGCGTCTGGTCAAAGACCACCTACTCGCTGACCCGGGGCTCGGTTCCGCTGGACGTCGAAGTAGTGCTCGTTCCGGCCGAACGCTCGATGAACGACTGGCTTCGCCTCATCGCGCTCATCTACCTTGGCATTGGGCTTTATGTGTTGTTGCGGCGCTGGACGGCGGTCGGCTCAACGCATTTCTTCATTTTCTGTCTGGTATCGTTTGTCTTTTACTCGCTGCACTACACCGGCAAGTTCAACGCTTTTGACTGGATCGTCCTCTGGGCAAACGAACTTGCATGGCTGCTGCAACCCGCTCTATTCCTGCACTTCGTTCTGACCTTCCCGGAACGTCGTCCTTTCGTTAATAAGAATCGCTGGTCGATTCCGTTGCTCTACCTGCCAGGACTGGTCCTGCTCGCTGGCCAGGTGCTTGCATTTCAACTCTTGAAGGCCAGCGCCGGGCTCCTGTTTGAACTGAACCGCATTCACTGGGCTTATCTCACCATCTTCTTCGTGTCGGCGGCGGGGGTACTGTGGCGCAATTATCAGCAGGCGACGACTCCGATCCTGCGCCAGCAGATGAAGTGGATTACGCGCGGGACCATCCTCGCGATCACGCCTTTCACCCTTTTTTACGTTCTGCCGTATCTACTTGGGGTGATGCCTTCGCCCACCATGAAGGTGTCAGTGCTTTCGCTCGGCCTGCTGCCACTCACCTTCGGCTATGCCATTTTCCGCTACCGCCTGATGGACGTGGACCTGATTTTCAAGCGCGGCATGGCCTACACGTTAGCCGCCGCTGCGATTGTTGGAGCCTACTTCGCCGGCGTCGCCGCCATCGCGGAACTGGTGCACATGCGGGTGCCGAGTACCGGGCCCTGGGGATTGATGGTTGCCGTCGTGGTCACGGCTCTGCTGTTTGATCCGGTGCGTAAGTGGATTCAGGAAAAGCTGGACCAATATTTCTTCCGAACCGGATACGACTATCGCCGCACCTTGATCGAATTCGGCCGCGACTTGAGTTCGGAAACCGATCTCGACAAGATGCTTTCGTCGCTCGTCGACCGGCTGGCGCGCACACTGCTGGTGGATCGCATCGCAATTTTCCTTGGAAACAGCGACTCGACCCGCTTCGAACTGTCAAAGTCATTCGGAATCGCCCACGTCAGCGGCCTTGACCTGGCCTTCCTCGCGAAACCCCGTGCGGAAGACACAGCCGGACACATTTTCTTCGAAAATACGCACCAGTTGCCACGCGAGAACGCCCTGGCTCAGGAAGCGATCGGACGCCTCGACCTGAATTACTACATTCCCTGCCACGCCCGGCAGAAGACGATCGCATTCCTCGGGCTGGGCAAAACCAGAGAAGGCGATTTCCTCTCCAGCGAAGATGTCGAATTGCTCGAGGCGCTCGCCGGATACATCGGCATCGCGATCCAAAACGGCCGCCTCTACGCCTCACTGGAGCAGAAAGTCACCGAATACGAGCGGCTCAAAGACTTCAACGAGAATATCGTTGAATCCATCAACGTCGGCGTGATGGCGGTCGATCTGCAAGACCGCGTCGAATCCTGGAACTCGCAGATGGAAGTCATGTACGCCCAGCCGCGTTGGCAGGTGGTGGGGCGATCCTTGAGCGAGGTTTTTCCAACGTCCTTTGTCGAGGAGTTTTACCGGGTTCGCCAAAATCCTGGGATTCACAATCTCTACAAATTCCGCCTCGGGACTCCTACGGGCGAATCGCGCATTGTGAATGTCGCGATCGCGCCGCTCGTCAGTCGCAAATTCAACGTGGTCGGCCGCCTGGTCATCATCGACGACATCACGGAGAGGGTTGACCTCGAAGTCCAGCTCACGCAGGCCGATAAACTTTCTTCGATCGGGCTGCTGGCTGCGGGTGTGGCCCACGAAGTCAACACGCCGCTGGCGGTGATTTCTTCCTATACCCAAATGCTGGCCAAGCAGCTGCAATCGGATCCACAAAAAGCCGGTGTCCTCGACAAGATCACGAAGCAAACGTTCCGTGCCTCAGAGATCGTGAACAACCTGCTGAACTTCTCCCGCACCACCGGCACGGAATTGACCGAAGTCAGCCTGAACAAGGTGATCTCGGATACGTTGGCCTTGCTCGAGCACCAGTTCCGCGTGGCGCAGATTCAGGTGCAGCCCGAGCTTTACGAGAACTTGCCGTTGATTCAGGGTAACGCTGGGCGCCTGCAACAGGTGTTTCTGAATTTGTTTTTGAATGCCAAAGACGCCATGGCAACGTCGGGTGGCGGAGTGCTCAACGTCGCGACGACTAACGGCGAATTCGTCAGTGTGCGCGTCACCGACACCGGCTCAGGCATTGCACAGGAAAACATTCAACGCATCTACGATCCATTCTTTACCACCAAGACTGCTCCCGCTGAAGGTCAATCTCGCGGCACCGGTCTTGGACTCTCTGTCACCTACGGCATCATCCAGGAACACGCAGGCAGCATCCGCGTGGAGAGCCGCCCAGGCGAGGGCACGACTTTTACTCTGGATTTTCCATTGATCTCGACCAGGAAGGCAGTCCATGTCTGAACTAGCAGTGTCTGAACTCACGACCGTCCCGCGGCGCAGCTCTCCCGAGAGCACGCAGCCACAGAGTGCCGGCAGAATTCTCATCATTGACGACGAAGCCGAGATCCGCGAGTCGCTGGAGACTCTTCTTCAGATGGAGGGTTACACCGTCGTGGTCGCAGGAAGCGGCAAAGAGGGTCTGATGCAGATCGGCGAGCGCAACTTCGACGTCGTCTTGCTTGACCTTGCCCTTCCAGACAAGAACGGGATGGACGTCCTTTCCGAAATTCGCTTATTGCATCCTGAGCAAGCCGTCATCATGATCACGGCCTACGGCACGGTCGAGAACGCCGTCCGGGCGATGCAGTTTGGCGCTACCAACTTCATCCAGAAACCCTGGGACAACGAGAAATTGCTCGCCGATGTGCGAGCGGCTGTAGCGCGCCAGAAGGCGGAAGAAGAAAATATCCAGCTGAAGCGCGCCCTTAAGCAGCGCTATAACTTTGAGCACATCGTGGGCAAGAGCGAGCCCATGTTGAAGATTTTCGATCTGGTCGCCCAGGTTGCGCCCAGCCGCTCGACCGTCCTGCTGCAAGGCGAAAGCGGCACCGGCAAAGAGCTGATTGCCAAAGCGATTCATTTGAATTCCACGCGGCGTGACCGGTCGTTCGTTCCCGTCAACTCTGGTTCCACGCCGCCCGACCTGCTCGAATCCACGCTCTTCGGCCACGTAAAAGGCGCTTTCACCAGCGCCGTCACGTCGAAGAAAGGCTTGTTTGAGGTGGCCGACCGCGGCACCCTTTTCCTCGACGAAATCGGCACCATGACCATGGACACCCAGAGCAAAATCCTGCGTGTGTTGCAGGATCGCAAGTTCATGCATCTGGGCGGAGTGCAGGAGATTCAGGTTGATGTTCGCATCATCGCTGCCACCAACGTAGATCTGCGTCAGATGGTCCGCGAAGGCAAGTTCCGCGAAGATCTTTTCTACCGCCTTAATGTGATCAGTCTCGATCTGCCGCCCCTGCGGCAGCGCCGTGAAGATATTCCTCTGCTCGTACAGCATTTCCTCCAGAAATATTCCGAGGAAAACGAGCGGCCGAAGCGCCACATCACCACCGAGGCGTTGCGCCCGCTGATGAGTTATTCCTGGCCCGGCAACGTCCGCGAACTGGAAAATACCATCGAGCGCGCCGTCGTGTTGTCATCCGACAGTGACATTGGCATGGAACTTCTCCCCGACCACATTGTGGGACGCGGCACTTCGGTCCCTGTGCTGGAACCGAATTCGGGCGCCACGCTCTTCACCATCATGGAAGACTGCGAGCGTAGGATCATCATCGACATGCTGGAAAAATGCAGCTGGAACCAAACCGAGGCCGCCGAACGTTTCCACGTCCCGCTCTCGACCCTGAATCAAAAGATCAAGCGCCTAGCCATCGAAATCCGCAAGAAAAGCCGGGAGGAGCATCGAGTCACTGGGTGAGCGGGTCCTCCAGAAACTCCCTCGTGGTTGATCTTGATGTTCCCATGACAGGATGGCCCAGCGCCCTTTTCTGTCTGCTATAGTTCCTTGAGCAGTTTCGCACCCTACATGGCGCTGGAAATCGAACTCATCTCGCCCTTCGATGTCGCCAAGGATCTCGCGCTGGCGGTGCAGGAATACACCCTGCTGGCGGCGCGATCGGTGGCGAATTTTTTTCGCCGACCGCTCTACATGGGAGACATGCTGCAGCAAGCCGACCTGATCGGCTTTGGCTCGCTGCCCATCGTGATCCTTACAGGTCTTTCCGTCGGCGCTTTGCTGGCTTTGAATGCCGCCAGCACTCTGCAGCGTTTCGGCGGGATCACCCTCATCGGCCAGCTCGTCTCGCTCGGCATGGTCACCGAACTCGGACCGCTGATCACCGGACTGATGGTCGCGGGGCGGAACGCATCCGGCATGGCTAGCGAACTCGGCTCGATGATCGTAACTGAGCAGATCGACGCCATGCGCGCTCTGGGCACCGACCCTACCAAAAAATTGGTGACGCCGCGGGTTGGAGCGACGGCGTTCATGCTGTTTTTCCTGACCATCATCGCTGATCTTCTCGGACTTTGCGGCGGATGGGCGGTGGCTCATCTCATCTTCGGCTTGGACTCGCGCCAATACTGGACCTCGGTCTGGCAGATCCTGGTTTTTCGCGACGTATTTACGGGCCTCATTAAGCCGGTGCTCTTTGGGTTCATCATCGCGACCGTCGGCTGCTATTACGGGATGTCGACACGAGGAGGCACGCAAGGCGTGGGCCGCTCGACAACCCAGGCCGTGGTCGCTGCTTCGGTTTTGATTCTGGTCGTGGATTTCTTTGTCACCAAGCTGATCTTTGCCATTTTTGGATACAGGTAAGGAATGTCCACTCCGACGTTGCCCATCGAAAATCCGGTCGCATCGGTGGCCAATCCGTCCAAGTACGCCATCGAGTTCGACAACGTGTCGATCGCTTTCGACGAGAACGTGGTCCTCGACGGCATCTCGTTCCAGTTGCCGCACGGCGAAACCAAGGCTCTTTTCGGCGTCGCCGGTTCGGGCAAGAGCACTCTGCTTAAGCTCGCCATGGGACTCATGCCGCCCGACAGTGGGCGCATTTTCGTGCTCGGCGAAGAAGTCACTCGCATGTCGGAAGCCGAATTGTTTGAGCTGCGGCGGCGTGTCGGCATCGTCTTCCAGGAAAGCGCGCTCTTCGATTCGCTCAAAGTCTACGAAAACGTGGGATTCCGCCTAGCCGAGGAGAAAACTCCCCCGGACGAGATCGAGCGACGCGTTCGTGAGGTCCTGCGATTCGTGGAGTTGGAGCGGACGTATGACATGTATCCCTCGGAACTCTCCGGCGGCATGCGCCGGCGCGTTGCCATTGCGCGCGCCATCATCACGCAGCCCGAGGTCCTGCTCTACGATTCCCCCACGGGCGGGCTCGATCCCGTGACCTCGAACACGATCGTCGAACTGATCGTGAAACAGCGCGACGTGTACAAGACAAGTGCACTCATGGTGACGCACCGCCTTCAGGATGCCTTCACCATGGCGACCCACTATTTTGACAGCGCGAAGAACCAGATGGTCGCCTACCCAAAAGGCGTGCGCTGTGAGGTGCCGATGAGTTTCCTGATTTTGAAAGACGGCAAAGTGATCTTCGATGGCGACGCCCAACAACTGGCCGCTTCGCGCGACGACTATATTCGCGAATACATTTCGTAAGTTTTAATTGGTCGAGTCGAGAGACTCATTGCGGAAGCCCTGATGCGCTGCAAGGAAATCTCCGGTCACAGCCACGACTACTACGAAATCTCCGACAGCATCAACAACGACGCGTGGGATTTTCTCGCGGGCTATCGCCTTCCGTAGCCGCTTGAGGGAGCCTTCGAAACAAGTAGCCGGCAAATGAAAAGAGACCGGTAAACCGATAGCTCGGGTCTACGTAGTGTTCGATCACGTAAAATGCAAAGTAATAAAAACGGCAGAAAGCCCACACTGTGAGTATCAGAAGCACCGCTACTTTCAACGTCGGGTTTAGGAGAAATAGCAGGGTCCCGCAGAGTAGAGCCAGCACCAGGAAAAGGCCGCCCTTCATTTTGATCCACAACGAACTCGTCAGATCTCGCATCCAGCCTCATTCCTTCTTCGGTTTCTTGCCCGGCAGCGCCGCCGGATTTTCGTGGACGCGTTCACGGAATCCCCCTTTCATTCCACGGGCGAGTCCTATTGCCGATTCTCCAAACTTGTCGCGGAGATGATCGGCGGCGGCCAGAGCGTTCTTCCAGCGCTGGTCGCGTGCTGGTTCAAGCAAGTCGAGCTGACCTTGGAACGATTCGAAATTGGAAGCTTGCACGCCCAATAATCTCACCGGCGCACCCGCCTTCCAGTTGTCGAAAAATAACCGGCGTGCCTGTTCGAAAATCTGATTGTCCATCTGCGTCGGCTGTTCCAGCGAATGGGCCCGCGTGATGGTGGTGAAATCCTTGTAGCGCAATTTGAGTTGAATGGTGCGCGCGAAATATCCACCCTCGCGCAGCCGCCTCCCAACCATCTCGCTGAGACGCATCAGCGTGGATTGCAGGCGCTCGGCGTCGCCCGTGTCTTCGTTGAACGTGTGCTCGTGGCTGATCGACTTCGCATCTACATTTTCGCCCACTTCATTGTCGAACCATCCTCCAGCGTCTTCGCCCCGCGACTTCCCGGCCAGTGCGAGTCCCCATTTTCCGAAGCGATGTTCGAGATCGTGATCCTCGAGACGCGCCAGATCCCCAACTTTCTGAATACCGATCGCGTGTAGTTTTTGCTCCATCACTTTGCCAACACCTGGTATGTCGCCCACCTCGAGCGGGGCGAGAAATTTCGCCTCTTGCCCGGGAAGCACCCAGAGCACTCCGTTCGGCTTGGCTTTGGCAGAAGAAACTTTTGCGATCAGCCGCGAGGTACCGATACCGATCGAGCAATTCAGCTGTGTGGTCGACTTCATTGCCGCATGGAGCTGGTGCGCGGAACGCAGCGGTTTCCCGTGGAGCCGCTCCGTGCCCGTCATATCGATGTAAGCCTCGTCCACCGAAGCCATCTCAACCAAGGGAGAAAAATGTCCAAGGACTTCATGCACTTTCTGCGAGTATTCGCGATAGCGATCGGGATGTCCGTTGACAAAAATTGCCTGCGGACAAAGCTTCGCTGCCGTCCGCAGCGGCATAGCCGAATGCACGCCAAATTTCCGCGCCGCATATGACGCGGCCGAAACCACGCCGCGTTCATCGCGCCGCCCGCCCACAACGACAGGCTTGCCTTTCAATGACGGATCGAAAAGTTCTTCGACCGAGACAAAGAAGGCGTCCATATCGACGTGAAAGATGGTGCGTAGGGAATTCATTGGAGCGAGCCTTCGAGCAGTGTACCGTGAGAATTCGCTGAGAAAGAAACGAGCCGAGGGTTACCCGGGCACCGAGTCCTTCTTCAGTTCAGCCTTCACTTCCGCTGCCGCCGATGACTCAGCGGTGGCCCGCACCTGCCGAGCTCGCTCGTAGACTTTTCCATATTCGCGCGCGGACGCTCCCCAGGAAAAATCTCGGGCCATGCCATTGCGCATCAGCGTTTGCCATGACGATGGGTCCTGATACGCAATGAGCGCCTGCTTGATGGTGGCGAGTAGCGCTTCTCCGGTGTAATCGGTGAACTTGAACCCCGTACCCTTGCCGGTGCGCGCATCCCAGGGCTCGATCGTATCGTCGAGACCGCCAGTGGCTCGGACGATCGGAACCGTACCATATTTCAAGCTGTAAATCTGGTTCAGTCCGCAAGGCTCGTATCTCGATGGCATCAGAAACATATCGGCGCCCCCTTCAATCTTGTGGGCGATGGCGTTGTCGAATGCGACCTTGATCGCGATCTTGCTCGGAAACTGCTTGTTCAAGCGCTGGAACGCTTCCTCGTAAAGCTTGTCGCCTGAGCCGAGGATGACCATGATCATCTCTTCGCGAGCCAGGCGATCGATGATCTGTGCGATCAGATCAAAACCTTTCTGAGCCGCAAATCTGGAGACGATGCCGATTACCGGCACTTTTGTGTCGGCATTCTTTATGCCAAAAGCGGCGAGTAAGTCTTGTTTGCATTTCTGCTTCGCCGCGAGATCCTGCGCGGAATATTTTGCCACGATGAATTTGTCGGTCTGCGGACTCCATTCTTCGTAGTCGACGCCGTTCAAAATTCCCGTCACGGTCGCGGCGCGGTTGCGCAGCACGCCTTCGAGGCCAAATCCGTACTCGGTAGTCTGAATCTCTTGACTGTATTTCTTGCTGACGGTGGTGACATAGTCTGACATCACCAGTGCACCTTTCAGGAAATTCACCTGTCCAAAGAATTCCATCTTCGAAATGGTGAGCAAATCCCAGGGTAAGGTCAGCAGGGGCAAAGTGTCGGGCGGAAACAGGCCCTGGTATCCCATGTTGTGAATGGTGAAAACGGTGGCGACCTCGCGGAACGCTGGGTCTTCAGCATAGAGCGTCCTCAGCATCACCGGAATCAGAGCTGACTGCCAATCATGGCAATGAAAAACGTGGGGCACGCCCAGAATCTTGGAAGCCTCGATCACCGCGCGACAAAATAGCGCAAAGCGCTCGGCGTTGTCGGGATAGTCGCCCGCCGGAGTTCCGTAAATCGCCTCGCGATCGAAGTACGGAGGATATTCCACAAAATAAAAACGCACTCCTGAACTTGTGCCGGCGGTGACGACCGAGCAGAAGCGATATTTGTCATCGAAAGGAACCGTGACGCTGCGTACGACCGTTTGCGGATCCTCGAGCTTGGTCTGCCGATAGCGCGGCACATAGACGCTGACCTGATGGCCCAGAGCGGCCAGTGCGCGCGGCAGCGCACCCACCACATCGGCGAGGCCGCCCGTCTTCGAAAATGGGACACACTCGGATGCGGCGAAAGCGATATGCATTGCGGGAAAGCCTCCTGAGCTGGGACTCGATATGCCTCGCTCACGTTATGATTAGGGTCGGCAAAAGAAGCTCCGCCAGTCTAAAGCCGAAGACAGAGAGGGTCAACGTGCCGAAGGGCGCTACCGTAAACACAAGTCCACGCAAGCCGAAGCTGGGTCAACATTTTCTCTCGAGCGACGGTGCTGCGCTGCGGATTGTGGAGGCGCTGGGCGATGTATCCGACGCAACGGTGCTCGAGATCGGCCCCGGACGCGGCGCGATCACTGACTTGCTGGCGCGCCGGGCGCGGCGGTTGATTGCGGTGGAACTGGATCGCGTGCTGTCAGCGCAACTGCGCATGAAATTCAACATGCATCCGAATGTTGAGATCATCGAAGGCGACATCCTTACGATCGAACTGGATACGGTGTTTGGCTTGAAGCCGGGAATGCTGCACACCGGACTAAGTTTCGCTCCCGAACCGGCGCGTGTGATCGGCAATCTGCCCTATTACATTACGTCTGACATTCTGTTGCGGCTGTTCGAATATCACCGCTATTTTTCGACCATCGTCATCATGGTTCAGAAAGAAGTTGCCGATCGCCTGGCCGCTTCGGCCGGAACCCGCGACTATGGCCTGCTCTCGGCGACAGCGCAGCTTTACGGCCGCGTCGAACAGCTATTCACACTCCCGCCGTCGGCATTTGTTCCTCCGCCGAAAGTACATTCCAGCGTGATCCGTATTACGATCAAACCTCAACTGGAAGCGCTGCGCGTTCCCGAGGCGGAGTTTATCGCGTTCCTGAAATTGTGCTTTGGGCAGAAACGAAAGACGCTTTGGAACAATCTGAAAACGGCCTACGATGAAGACCTGTTGCGGGCAGCGTTGGCGAAGAGCGGCGTGAAGCCTGCAATTCGAGCCGAGGCGCTCCCGATCGAGAGAACTGCAGCTTTGTTTCGTGCGCTCACTAACGGCAGTTCATAGCTCGCGCACTGGTGTCCAAAAACCGTGACTTCCGCATTGCGCACTCCCGCCGTGGCTGGCCGGTTCTATCCGGGTCGCGCTGACGAACTCTTGCGCGATGTCCAGAAGTACACGTTTCCGCCAGCGGCCAGCCGGATTGCCGCGATCGGCTGCGTCGCTCCCCACGCTGGATACATATATTCTGGCGTCGTCGCGGGCGCGGTGTATTCGCAAGTTGAAATTCCCGAATGCTGCGTGATTCTTTGCCCCAACCACACCGGCAGAGGTGTCCCTCTGGCGATTATGGCCAATACGACGTGGCAGACTCCGCTCGGTGAGATCGCGGCGGATACGGATCTGGCCACGCGGCTACTACACACTTTTCCCGCTCTCCACGAAGACAGCGCCGCACATCGCTCCGAACATGCCATCGAAGTGCAGCTGCCTTTTTTACAGACGCAACAGCCGAAGTTGAGCATCGTCCCAATCGCTGTTGGAACCAGCAACTTCGACGGCCTTCGCGGACTCGGGGAGGCATTAGCGGACCTCATTGCTGACGTGGAAGAAGAGCGAGGCAAGAAGGTTCTGATCGTCGCTTCCAGCGACATGAATCATTACGAGTCTGACGCGATCACCCGAGTCAAAGACGGCAAGGCTATCGACCGCGTGCTGGCTCTCGATGCGCGCGGACTCTGGGACGTCGTCATGCATGAGGGAATCAGCATGTGCGGTTTCGGGCCCACGGTTGCGATGCTCACCGCTGCCAAGCTACTCGGCGCACACACAGCTGCGCTGATCAAGTACGCCACGTCGGGCGAGGTCTCGGGTGATTACGCGGCGGTGGTGGGATACGCGGGGATCGTCGTTGCTTAGATCATCGTTTAATGCGCCGGGGCGCGCTCCAGCAGGCGCTGGGCCCGAGCCCGGGTGACGTTGATCACGGCCGGGTCGGCGATGATCCGATCGAGAATGGATTGAATGGCCGCGACCTCGACAAGTTGATTGGTGCCGGCCAAAGTCTCCATCTGCTTGAGTTCATCGTCGAGTGCCAGCTTCTGATATTGCTGGTCGTACCGCAGGCGATGCCCGAATTCGAGCGTCATAGAAAGACTCTGCATCAGGCTCGTCAAGTCCTGCACCGCGGGAATGGTTGAATAGTTGAAGGTTGACTCGCCGTTGCGCTGCGCGTCCTGGTAGGCGAGCACCTTCTTGCCCGTAAAAGCCAGACCTTTGTGATGAGAGTCAACATCCTTCTTGAAATAGCCGGCCTTCGCGGCGAGGCCGAATATCTTCTCGCGCGTCTCCGTCGTGGTGTTGAAATCCAAATCAAAGCTCTCAGTGTCGTCGGAATTTGCCGATATGCGTCCACTGGACTGGTAGTGCCCCGTGCCATCGGATGAAATGCGGATCGAATAGTGTTCGGGTTGAGAGCTGGGGAAATCGATCGTGAAAGTCACGGTCGCCAGGCTTGGAGTTTGGGAATAGGTGGTGAGGGCCGAGAGAATCAGGAAGCAGGCAATCTGAAATATTCGAGACATGGGCCGCAGTAATGATTGGGGATGCGGCGAGGAGTGTCAAGTGCGAGAACACTCTGGGCGGTTGACACTGACGAGATAAGAACACCCGACTCTGCGCGTTCGGTGCGCAATGGTCGGATTCCACGAAATTCTCCGTCTTATCTACTTGCAAATCGCCGTATATCCCAGCGTGGTACTGCCGAGCAGATAGATCTGACCAGAAATCACTCCATTGTTGTTAATGCCGCCGACTGTCGCGTATTGGGCATCGGGATAGACGATGTCTTTGAAAACGCTGTTCTCGTAGATGAATCCCGAATCTTTATTCTTGGAGAGATGGTTGCCAACGATCACTCCAGAGTTGTTGATCGCGGCCAGAACCGTACCATACTTGGAATTCGGATAGTTAATGGTGGTGAAGTTTCCGCCATTCCACAGAAACCCGTTGCTGACGGGGCCGCTGGCATAGGTTCCGATCACATCGCTGTTGTCGTTGATCCCCAGCGCGTATGTGACTTGCGCTTCCGGAACGCCGATCGTCGTGTATTCCCCGTTCAGCAGCATGAATCCTTTAATCACCGAGGCGCTGGCGCTGTAGCTGCCGACGGCCACTCCAAGTTGGTTCATGGCGAAAAGCCACGTGTTGGCAGCTCTCGGATGATCGATGAACGTAAATTTCGCGCCCTGGAGAATGAATCCATGTACCCGTTCGGGATGAATCTTGTCCTGATAGAAACCGGTATTGTCCCCGACGCCGTTGCGTCCATAGAGCCATGTGCTCGACGAGCCCGGCGCGGCGTGCATCGTCATGACTCCGCCGGCTGAACGCGAGAAGGCCATCCAGTGCTGCGTCTGGTTCTCGACCAACTGGCCGACGACGGTGCCATCATCGCTGATGCCTTCAATCTGCGTGAAGGAGTATCCCGCCGGCGCGGAGAATGTGTCGAAAGTGCAGGAGGCCACCTCGGCAGCATGGAGTACGGTTGCGTGCAGGAAAAGTGCTATGAGGACGATAACGCGTATGCAATAGCGAAGGCCCATGGAATTGTCTCCTCTGTCTAATGGTGCAAGTTCTGGATGTCTTCAGGATCGGCAGGGAGACGTGGTGGCTGCACTGCCTGGGGACACGTTTTCAGGACAAGGGCGAAGGTAACTTGGCAAGGCGGGGAGAATGTCTACGTCGCTACGTGGCTCTGCCGCTCTTTCGTCGCAGCAGTGTGCAGATGACAAATGGCGATGGCCAGGGCATCGGCGGCGTCAGCGGGTTCGGGAATTTGGTGGAGATTCAGGAGCCGCGTCACCATCTGCTGCACCTGATGTTTCTCGGCGCGGCCGTACCCGACGACTGCCGACTTGATGGAAAGCGGCGAGTACTCGGCAACGGCGAGTCCGGCGGAAGCGGCGGCCAGCATGGCAACTCCGCGGACCTGGCCAAGTTTCAAGGCTGATTTCACGTTAGTAGCGTAGAAGACGTCTTCAATGGCGACGCGGTCGGGTCGATGATTCGAAATCAGTTCACGTAGACCGATCGAGATATTCGAGAGCCGCGTAGGCATCGGATCGCGAGGGGAAACCTTGATCGCGCCACAGACGATACAGATCAGGCGGTCGTTGCTGCGAGCATCGGACACGAGATCAACCACGCCGTATCCCGTATATTCCGTGCCACAGTCGATGCCGAGGACCCGCATGAGGAAAGTGTAGCAGGGCGCTGCCGGCTATCCGATATCAGCCTTGAGCCGGTTCCTTTTCTCTTTTTCAGTAGCCTCGCTGTTCAGCGGCATCGCTTTTCAGCAGCATCTTGGTCTTCGAGATTTCGACTGGTCGTTTTCCTGCCGGAAGGCAGCGTAGGCATCCGGAGAGGACTGCACTCGGTTCCTTGTCAAAAATCGGTCATAGGCGGATTCGTCGAAGATCTCGCGAAGCATCGCGCGAACCACGCTCGCGACACGAGCCAACTGGCCCACGAAACAGGTAGCGAATCGAGGGCTCGTGCTTTTTGTGGACGTGCTTCCAGCGGACGTGTCAGCCGATGTTGGCATCCATGCAAGCATAGTTTTGTCCAACTTGTTTTCGCAAGCCCAACTCCCCAAGCTAGTGTCCAACCTAGAGACACCTACAACGGTTGATGCCCGCGGATCGGGTGTCGTTGCAGCAGCCATGTAATAAGCAGGTCAACGTCAGGTAAATCTTCGTAAAGACGAAATGTAGAGACGTTTCTCGATGCTAAAGTTAAGGAATGCGCTGGGTTAAAGGATGCGATGGATTGACCGCAGTTTGGCGCGGGCTTGCGCGACGGAGTCGGCTATGACTACGAGGATCCGGGTGACCGCGATCATCACCGTCGCGGCCGTTGCGCTGATTCTGGCTCCCGTCCACATGGCCGCCCAAGACAAACAGGGCAGCCCTGGTGGAAATGGGCAGGTAGCCAAAGCTGTCGGGCCGATCAAGAGCATTCAGACAGATTCCCTTGTCATCGCGGCGGAATCCGGCGGCGACGTCACGGCGAAATTGACGGCCACAACGAAGATCCTTCGCATCCCTCCGGGAGAAAAGGATCTAAAGAATGCAACTCCTTTGCAGCCACAAGACCTGCAGCCTGGCGACCGCGTACTGGTTCGCGGGCAGGCATCGTCGAATGACGATGGGCACACAATCACGGCGCTATCGGTGGTTGTGATGAAGCAGGCAGACGTCGCAGCCAAGCAGCAGCGCGACCGCGACGACTGGCAGAAGCGGGGCCTGGGCGGACTCGTCACCAAAGTCGACGCCACGGCCGGCATCATCACTGTCTCATCCTCGTCCTCATCGAGCGGAATCGCTGGAACCAAGAGCATCGCTGTGCAGGTTGCCAGGAACACCGTCCTGCGCCGCTACGCGCCCGGATCGGTGAACTTCGACGATGCAAAACCGGCCCCCATCGATCAAATCAAGGTGGGCGATCAACTGCGCGCCCGGGGAAATCGCAATGCCGATGGCAGCGAGTTGGCCGCGGAAGAGATTGTTTCGGGATCGTTCCGCAACATTGCTGGAACCATCAAAACGATCGACGCGACCGGCAACACGATGACCGTGCAAGATGCGATCAGCAAAGCTGCGGTTGTGGTGAAAATCTCCTCCGACTCGCAAGTGAAAAAACTTCCGCCGGAGATTGCGCAACGCATCGCGATGCGACTGAAGGGCGCGGCAGGCGGCGCGAGCGGAGAGCAAACGGGCGGCAACGGCCAGGCCGCGAATGGGCAAGGTTCTGCGGGTCAAGGCTCCTCGGGTGCTGCGCGGGCAGGGTCGGACGCACAAGGCGGTCGCCCGCCGGGCGGCGCAGGGGGAAACGGGCCGCCAGACTTCCAGCGATTGCTGAGCCGCTTGCCCAATAGCAAGTTGACGGACTTGCAAAAAGACGACGCTGTGATGATCGTCTCGACCGTGGACGGCACCGCCGACGCCGTGACGGCAATCACGTTGCTCGCCGGAGTCGATGCCATCCTGAGGGCCGCACCAGACCGCAGCGCTTCATTGCTTTCGCCGTGGTCTCTGAATGCCGCCGGAGGAGAAGGCGAAGCCGCGCAGTAGTTACGAGTCTTCACTGTTTTTGATTCGATCTGTTTTTGAATCGATCTGATCTGCCTGGAAAGAAAAGGTGTGTGTTGAAGTATCTATCGGTCTCCATTCTGGCCATTTTTTGTTTAGCAATGCTGATCGGACAGACTACGCCCGCAATTGCACAAGCGGCCGCCGCAACAGGCACGCTGCGCGGGCAAGTCACAGATCCCTCGGGCGCTGTCGTGCCCAATGCCACGGTCGGGATCCTGGTTCCGGGAGGAGCAACCCACACCGCCACAACCACCCGCACGGGTGCGTATGAAATTGGAAACCTCACGCCCGGCAAATACACAGTCACGGCCAATGCGCAGGGTTTCGCCGTGTTTGTGCAGGACGACATCGATGTGGCCGCCGGCCAAGTCGCGCAATTCAACATCGCGCTCGACATCAATGTTCAACAAGAGAAGGTCAACGTAAACGGCGAGGGGCCGACGCTCGACGTCAATCCCGCGAACAATGCCAGCGCGATCGTACTGAAAGACAAAGATCTCGAGGCGCTTCCCGACGATCCCGATGAACTGCTGGCTGACCTGCAAGCTCTCGCCGGACCCTCGGCCGGTCCCAATGGTGGCCAGCTCTACATCGACGGATTTACCGCTGGAGAGCTACCGCCCAAGAGTTCCATCCGCGAAATTCGCATCAACTCCAATCCGTTTTCCGCCGAATACGACAAACTCGGCTACGGAAGAATCGAAATCTTTACCAAGCCCGGCACCGACAAATACCACGGCCAGTTTTCCGTCGTCGGAAACAGCTCAGGCCTGAACACGCGCAATCCCTTCCTCGGAGACGCCCAGCAACAACCCTATGACTCCGTGATCTACCAGGGAAACTTCGGCGGCCCCATCAACAAGAAGTCGTCCTTCTTTTTCGATGTGCAGCGGCGCAACATCGACGAGATCGCGGTGGTCAATGCAACCGTGCTCGATCTTGCAACCTTTCTGCCAATGCATTTCCAGCAGAGCGTACCGAACCCGCATACGCGAACCAACATCGGGACACGCTTCGACTATCAGGTCAGCACTAACAACACGCTCACTGCGCGCTACCAGTTCTACCGCGACACGCAGCAGAACGCCGGTGTCGGCGCCCTGGTACTACCGGAGGCTGGGGATGACACCAATTCCACCGAACATACGGTGCAGATCAGCGATACTCAAATTCTGGGAACAAAGGTCGTAAACGAAATCCACTTCCAGTACCTGCGCGAAAACAGCGGCCAGACTCCGTTGAGCACAGCCTTAGGCATCAGCGTACCGGGAGAGTTTATCGGCGGCGGCAGCAGTTCGGGTGCGCAGACCGACCATCAGGATCACTACGAATTTCAGAACTACACTTCGGTTTCGGCAGGCAAACATTTCGTAAAATTCGGCGGGCGCCTGCGAGCCATTCACGAAACCAACATCTCCAGTGCCGGATTCAACGGCAGTTACACCTTCGCGGATCTCACGACTTACGCAAACGCGCTGCAGGGTGCGCAGAACGGCACTCCGCTTCAGTACTCGATTAATGGAACGGCAAGCGGCACGGCGGCGAGCGTCCCCGTCACCATGGTGGATGCGGGATTGTACATACAAGACGATTGGAAAGTGCGCCCGAACTTCACGCTGAGCGGCGGGCTGCGCTTCGAAACGCAAAGTGGAATCCACGATCATGCGGATTGGGCGCCGCGACTCGGGTTCGCGTGGGGCTTGGGCGGAGGCGGAAAGAACGCTCCGAAAACCGTGCTGCGCGGCGGGTTTGGTCTGTTTTACGATCGCTTCACGGAAGACCTGATTCTGAATGCAGATCGCCAGAATGGCGTCGTGCAGCAACAGGGCATTGAGGATGCACCAACCTTTTTCCCGACCACGCCGCCGCCAAGCAGTTTCGCATTGCAGTCGATCTACCGGATCAATTCCGAACTGCGCGCTCCCTACATCATGCAAACCGCATTTAGTATGGAGCGGCAGCTTACCAAGATTGCGAATCTTACTGTGACCTACCTCAATGCCCGCGGGGTGCATCAACTTCTATCCTTGAACGCCAACGCCCCGCCGCCGGGAACGCCCGGTTCATCGGGTCCTCTCCCAAACCCAAACTATCTCGCCATTTTTCAATATGTTTCGGACGGAGTTTTCCGGCAGAACCAGTTGATCACGAATTTCAACGTCCGCGCCGGATCGAAGCTCTCTCTGTTCGGTTACTACGCGCTGAATTATGCGAACAGCGATACCTCTGGCGCTTCTGGCTTTGCCTCGGATTCGTATGACATAGCCGCCGACTACGGGCGAGCCACGTTCGACATCCGGCATCGGGTGTTTTTTGGCGGCACCGTCGGAATGCCCAAAGGCTTTCGCTTGAGTCCGTTCATGATTTTCAATTCTGGCTCGCCCTATAACGTCACCACGGGACGAGATTTGAATAGCGATACCGTCATTGACGATCGTCCAGCCTTCGGCACCAATCCTCCCGGCTCGTGTCCGTTTCGGACACCGGCGGCATGCTTGAGCTACGTAATCCCCACAGCTTCCAGCACTCTAATTCCGGTCAACTATCTAACCGGTCCCAACCACTTCACGCTCAACTTGCGCCTGGCAAAAACTTTCGGCTTCGGACCGGAGGCTGGCGCGAAAAACAACGGGCCACAAGAGGGAGGCGGTGCGGGCGGCGGCCACACGCCCGGAGCGCACGGCGGTGGCGGCGGAGGCGGTGGTGGCGGCGGTTTTGGACGCGGCGGGGGCGGCGGACTCGGTGCAGCAACTACTCGGCGCTACAGCCTGACCTTCAGCGTAAACGCTCGAAACGTCCTGAACAAGGTGAACGCGGCGACGCCAATTGGCTCCTTGAGCTCATCGTCTTTCGGGCAGTCGATCGCTCTGGCGGGAGGGCCTTTCTCAAGCGCGGCCGCAAACCGGAAAATTGAATTGCAGGCTTCGTTCAGCTTCTAGTTTGCGTTGCTACGTTGAATAATCGGCGTTGATCCGCACATACTCCGCGGTCAGATCAGTGGTAAGAAATCGCACCGTTGCCTTGCCCCGTCCGAGTAACACCCGGATATGGCACTCAGGCTGCGCGAGATCGTTATGGGCTCGCCGTTCATCGAACGGGCAGGAAACGCCATTGCGGCAAACCTTCTGCTTGCCAATGAATATCTGCACACGTGATGGATCGACGGTCACGCCGCTGCGTCCGACCGCCGCGAGAATGCGCCCCCAATTCGGGTCGGCCCCAGCCCACGCCGTCTTCACCAGCATGGAGTGAGCGATGGTTCGCGCAACTCGTAGCGCCTCTTCCCTGCTGCGCGCCTGCTCGACGAAAAGACGGATCACGTGCTGCACGCCTTCGCCATCGCTGACAATTTGTTCGGCGAGAGACTGGCATGCTGCGGCCAGAGCAGAGGAAAACTTTTTTCGCGCGGCGGCGTCTTTCAATGGAGCCCCACTCGCGCCACTGGCCAGCAGCAGTACCGTATCGTTAGTCGAAGTGTCGCCATCGATCGACAGGCAATTCAGTGAATCGTCGCAAGCCTCGCGCAGAAATGACTGCAGTTCGCGCGCGGTTGCTTCCACATCGGTAAGCAAATACACCAGCATCGTCGCCATTTGCGGATGGATCATTCCCGCGCCTTTGGCAATTCCCAGGACGGTGACCTCTTTGCCGCCGATTCGAATCCGCGCCGAAGCGATCTTTTCCCGCGTGTCGGTCGTCATGATCGCGCGCGCAAACGCCTCTACGCCGCTCTCGCTGGCTGATCGCGCTCCGATTAGCTCGGGCAACTTCGCGTGAATCTTCTCCGCCGGGAATGGAACCCCAATGATGCCGGTCGAGGAGGGAAAAACTTCAGCCGATCGAACTCCAAACAGCTTCCCAGCATCCCGACACACACCTTCACAGACTTGAATGCCCGCGCGTCCAGTGGCGCAGTTTGCGTTCCCGGAGTTCACAATGACCGCTCGAACGTGCCCTCCCGTCGCACGCAGCGCGGCGCGGCCCACGACGATGGGGGCCGCGACCACGCGATTCGTAGTGAATAATGCCGCCGCGCGCGTCCCCTCGGTCGCTTCAACCAGCGCCAGGTCCGGCCGTCCGCTGACTTTAATTCCGGCAGCAATGGCGGAGAAGGAAAACCCTCCGGGCAAAAGAATTGGCTCGGGCGAACGCTGCAACGAGTTCATGCCTGGATTTTCAACCAGTTCTTCGGCGGCGGCAAGATGGCAAACGAGGGCACTTTGCCACGCACCATCGCCACTTCATCGCAACGATAGAGACGCGGACACTTGTAGCAGTCTTTGTGAATCTTGTCGGGGAGGTCCTGATGCGCCGCGACCGTGAATCCCAGACGCGAAAAAAAATCCGGAATGCGCGTGAACAGACATACGCAGGAGACGTTGTGCTTCTCCGCCTGCACGAGCAGAGCTTTCACGAGTCGTCGTCCACCGCCGCCACTCTGGCTTGCGGGATCGACCGTGATCGAACGAATCTCGGCCAGATGCACGCCATAGAGATGAAGAGCGCCGCATCCAATGATGCGAGTGTTGTGTTCGAGCACGACAAAGTCGCGCACGTTCTCGCAGATTTCCGCCAGCGTGCGTGGCAGGAGAGTGCCATCGCCCGAATACGCCGAGATCAGAGCATGGATCTGCTCCGCATCGGGCAGCACTGCCTCACGCACGCGCATTTGCTGCCTGGCGCCGCGTCGAGACGGGGTTGCTTTCCTTTTGCGTGGACTCTGCATTTTTATGCAACGCCCCATCCAGCGCTTTGACCACCTGATCCACGTGCTTTTTCTGGATCACGTAGGGCGGTAGAAAGCGCAGCACGGTGTCGTGCGTGCGATTGATGATAATTCCTTCTTGCAACAGTTGCCGGGCCACGGCTTTCGCCAATTCCGCAGAGTCCAGTTCGAGGGCCTGCATCAAGCCGACGCCGCGAACGTCAAGAATCGATTTGTGGTGACCATCCAAAGCCGCCAGCCCGGCATGGAAATATTCGCCCATCTCGCGCACGTGCTTGAGCAACTTTTTCTCTTCGCGCAGAAACGCGATGGCAACCGCGCAGGCCAGAGGCCCTCCACCAAATGTCGTGCCGTGCATTCCCGGATGGATGCAACTGGCGACCCGATCCGTAGTAAGGAACGCGCCGAGCGGCAGACCCGACGCCAACGGCTTGGCCACCGTGACCACGTCGGGAGTGATTCCGTAATGCTGGTAGGCAAAGTGACGCCCGGTGCGGCCGAGGCCGCATTGGATCTCGTCGAGCAGCAGCAATGCGCCACTCTGTTTCGTCAAGCGCGAAGCGAACTCGAGAAATTCGGGAGTGGCGGGACAAACTCCGCCTTCTCCTTGAATCGTCTCGATGCACACAGCGCAAACGCCGGGATCAAACTTGCGTTGCAGGTCCTCGAGGTCGTTGAACTTAACGAACGTCACCCCGGGCACAAGAGGAACAAACGGAGCACGATATTTAGGCTGGCCGGTGGTCGCGAGCGCGCCAAAGGTGCGCCCGTGAAACGAATTGTCCATGGCCAGAATGTGCGTCTTCGGCTCGCTGCCATTCTTGGTATTCGCCTGCGCAAAAGCGCGAGCCACTTTTAGCGCGCCTTCCCACGCCTCGGTTCCACTGTTGCAAAAGAACGCGCGATCGAGGCCGGACATTTTGGTCAGCAGTTCCGCCAGTTTGGCCTGGTATTCATGGAAAAACAAATTCGAGATGTGAATCAGGCGCGCAGCCTGCCGTTTGATCGTCGATTGAATGCGCGGATGATCGTGCCCAAGCGCATTCACTCCAATCCCACTCAGGAAATCGAGATACTTTTTGCCCTCGGAATCCCAGAGATACACGCCGCGTCCACGAACAAAAAGAATGGGCTGACGCTCGTATGTCGGAAGCAAAAGCTTCGCTTCCATGCGCGAAACGGATGCGAGACTCATGCCCGCAAGACCTCGGTGCCACACTCCAACTTTGTGAAATAAAACAGAGGGAGCATGTCGACCTGCGCCGCCGGTAAAATGCGCACGCGTCCAACTCCGCTCTTGAGCGCTTGCGTACACGCTTCGAGCTTCGGCATCATTCCGCCGCTGATCACGGATTCGTCAATCAACCCAGCCACCTGCTTGGTATCGAGCCGCGTCATGACCGAACCGTCGGCTTGCTTCACGCCGGGGACGTCGGTCAGAAAAATCAGCGCATCGGCCTCGCACGCAATCGCGCATGCCGCCGCCATCTGGTCGGCGTTCACGTTGTAATATTGCCCGTCTCCTCCGAGCGCCACCGAGGAGAGCACGGGAATCCCGCCTTCGGCCCAGATCGCCCGCAGCCAGCGCGGCTCTGAAAAACAAATCTCGCCGACAAATCCCAGATCGTAATCTGCATCCTGCTTCTTGCGGGCGCGAAACACTCCTCCATCGCCGCCACAGAGTCCAATGGCAGGTTGGCCGGCGGCTGCGATTGCCGCGACCAGACTCTTATTCACGATTCCAGCAAGCACCATCAAGGCAACGTCGCGCGTCTCGGCGTCGGTAACGCGAAGCCCGTGGACGAAATCGCTTTCCTTGCCGAGTAGTTTCAGTGTGCGCGTCAGCGCGCTGCCACCACCATGCACGACGGCGACTTGGTGTCCATCGTGCGAGAGCTGCACGATGGCTTTCGCGCATTTCTGCAAAGACGCTTTGTCTTCGAGCGCTGCGCCGCCGATTTTGACGACAATTTTCACTGGAGACCCTCCGCTTCATCCCACCCATACATCAGATTCATGTTCTGCACAGCCTGCCCCGCCGCGCCTTTCAGAAGATTGTCGAGGCACGAGACAACAATGAGCCTGCGGCCATCACTTGCCAGGGAAAAGCCAAGGTCACAGTAATTGGTATGCACCGAGAACTGGATCTCGGGCAGACTCGATGCGGGGAAAACGCGCACCCACTGCTTGTTTTCGTAGAAATCGTGAAAGACAGTCTGGATTTCGTCCGCCTTCATTTCACGCTTAAGCTGCACATAGATCGTCGAGAGTATCCCGCGCGGAATGGGCAAGAGATGCGGAGCGAAAATCAGCTGGCCAGACTTGAGCTTCAATTGCTCGAGGATCTCCCCGGTATGACGATGACCAAAAACCGAGTACGCAGAAAAATTGCCGGCGACCGAGACAAAATGAGTCCGCGCGGTCGGCTCTTTGCCTGCGCCCGACACTCCGGATTTCGAATCCGAGATGATGCCGCGATCGCAATCGACGATCCCCGCCCCGAGCAAAGGCGCGAGCGCAAGAATAACCGACGTCGCATAGCAGCCCGGGTTCGCGATCAGCGCGGCCAACGCGATTTGACCGGCGTTCAATTCCGGCAGTCCGTAGACGGCTCGTTCCGTGAGTTCGGCAGCAGTCGCGGCATCTGCGTCTTTGAAGCCATACACCGCACGATTTTCGTCCAGCTTCAAACGCCAGGCACCGCTCAGATCGATCACTCGCAGCCCGCGCGCGATGGCCTCGGGTACGAGCTCCCGAGAAACGGCGTGGGGCGTGGCCAGAAACAGCAGCTGCGCACCTTGATCTTCGACGGCGGTCCACGAGAACGGCAACAAGGCAGAATGCAGAGGGCCATTGCCGTTGCCAGCGTATGGCAACCCAGCTCCGTTCTCGTCGGTTTCCGCGCTGCGCCGCAAAAGCAAGGGCGCATCCGTGCGGGGATGGCGGTCGAGCAGCCGTGCGAGTTCGAGACCGGAATAGCCGGTCGCGCCGAGAACTGCGGTTTTAAGTCTGGCCGTCATTACACTTTTTTCGAGTCTACCGATTGCTCCCGGTGCAAAATCACGGATCAAAATCGCCTCTTAAGGCATATTTATCCATTATCATGCATAAATATTCATCTAGTGTAAACGGTTGAGCCAGAGTGTCAAGTGTAAACACCGAGAAAAACATCATCGGAATAAGAATCGGGCTCGAGAGGAATGCCTTGAAAACGGACCGTGAGACGTAGCGGGAACTTCATTTCGTGGAGTTCCCGCTCCGCTCAGAATGACAGGTCGAAAGAGACGTTTCTAGAATCCCAGGCGCAGATCGCTCGACGTGCCGCCCGCTGCCGGAACATAACAATTCAGCGTGTAGTCCATCACCATGCGGTCGGCGTTGAAGCGCCAGCCAAGAGTACGGATGGTGCGCTTCATGCGTTTGATCCAGCCACGCGGCAGGCCGTCGCGGTCGCGCTGGTAGTAGAGAGGAATTACTTCTTCGCGCAACACTCGCATCAGATCGTCGCCATCGCGCGTGTCGTGGACGTTCATGTCGGTATGCGTTCGGCCGTTGCCGATGGCGAAGCCGTTCAGGCCGTCGTAAGCCTCCGCCCACCAGCCATCGAGCACCGAGAGGTTCAATCCGCCATTCAGAACGACTTTCTGGCCGCTGGTTCCCGAAGCTTCAAGAGGACGCCGTGGATTGTTCAGCCAGACATCGACGCCCTGCGTCAAATGACGGCCCACGTTAATGTCGTAATCCTCGACGAAAACAAATTTGTCGGAGAATTTCGGATCGCGCATCAGCTGCGCAATCTGTTGTAGAACGCGCTTGCCCGGTTCATCGAGCGGATGCGCCTTGCCCGCAAACACGAACTGCACGGGACGTTTCGGATCGTTGACCATGCTGGCAATCTTTTCGATGTCAGCCAGAATCAGATTGGCGCGTTTGTAGGTGGCAAAGCGCCTCGCGAAGCCGATGGTGAGCGCGTCGGGACTGAGCACGCGTTCGAGTTGCTGCAACACGTCGCGCGGTTCGTCGCGCCGGGCGGCCTGTTTGACGGCACGGCGGCGGACAAATTCGATCATCCGCGACTTCAGGCTAAAGTGCGTTTCCCACAGCTCGCTGTCGTCGACATTTTCAATGCCATCCCAAATTTTCGCTTCGCTGCTGCGCAGGTGCCATCCCGTGCCGAGATGTTTATCGTAGAGACGGAACATCTGCGGAGCGAGCCAGGTTGGAACGTGGACTCCGTTGGTGATGTGTCCAATCGGAACAGCGTCTTCGGGCTTGCCCTGCGAAAGTCCGGTCCACATGGCGCGAGAAACTTCGCCGTGCAAAGAGGAAACAGCATTGGCGCGCCGCGACAGACGCAAGCCGAGCACGGTCATGCAGAAGCGTTCGTCGCTCTCAGGGAATTCGCGTCCGAGCGCCATGAAGCCGTCTTTGGACAAGCCGAGCGCCTCCCGCAGCGGTCCAAGATGTTCCTCGACCAAGTCAGCGTCAAAACGATCATGCCCTGCAGGCACAGGTGTGTGCGTCGTGAAGACAACTTCGCGCGCCACGCGTGGCGCTGCCTTCTCAAAGCCGATTCCTTCTTCTTCCATGCGCTGCCGAATGGCTTCGAGCACGACAAATCCGCTGTGGCCTTCGTTTAAGTGCAGCACCCCGGGCGTGATCCCCATCGCTTTCAGAGCTCGCAATCCGCCCACCCCGAGCAGCAATTCCTGGTGCACACGCACTCGCCCATCGCCACCATATAAGCGCGACGTCATGTCGCGATCTTCGGGAGTGTTGCCCTCGACATCAGAGTCGAGAAGAAATAAATCGCAGCGCCCGACTTTGACGCGCCACACTTTGGCATAGATGGGGCCGTGGCGGGTATCGACCTGCACCATGACCGGGCGTCCGTTCTTGCCGATCGCCGTTTCCATCGGGAGCTGAGTAACGTCAGTCTCGAGATATTCCTCGTGCTGCCAGCCATTGCGATCTAGACGCTGACGAAAATATCCCTGACCATAAAACAGGCCGATGCCGACCAGCGGGATCCCTAGATCGGATGCGCTCTTGATGTGGTCGCCAGCGAGCACCCCGAGTCCACCAGAATAAATAGGTAGCGACTCATGCACGCCAAACTCAGCGGAAAAATAAGCGACCGGACGAGGCCGCAGAATTCCCGCGTGCCTCGCGCCCCAGGTGCGCTCCGCCTCCTGATATTCGCAGAGGCGGCGATAGGCATAGTTGATGCGGCTGTGCAGCGCAAGTTCAGCGGCGCGCTTTTCGAGTTTCGCCAGCGGAAATTCATTCAACAGCGACACCGGACTGTGGTTGAGCTGACTCCAGCGCTGCGGATCAATCTCGCGAAAAAGACTGGAGGAGTCGTTATCCCAACTCCACCACATATTGCGCGCCAGAGCCCACAAACGCTCTTGCGCAGGCGCAATGAAGCGATCGAGCGTGCGCGCTTCGCTGACCACATGCGCCACTCGGTTCGCAGCTTCGGTCAGCAAGCGAATTTCATTTTCCGGAAACAGACGCGGTTCAACCGTCTGCACTACCAGAACACCCTGCAACACGCCGCGATCGATCAGCGGAACTCCCAAGAAGGATTGATACGCATCTTCACCGGCTTCGCTGAAATACTTGAAGCGCGGATGATTTCTGACCTGCTCGACCGCTACGGGACGAACCTGCTCGGCGACCAGACCGGCCAGTCCTTCGTTCACGGCCATGCGCAATTTGCCAATACATTCGCGACGCAGCCCGAGCGTCGCAGCCAGCACAAGGTTGGCGCGATCGGGCTCCAGCAGATACGCGGAACAAACGTCGGTGCCAAACCTTCTGGCAATGAGCGCGACAACATTCATCAGGGTCTCGGCCGGCTTTCCGGGCTCGGCCGCCAGGCTGGCAATCTCTTCCCAGGTCAGCACGAAACTGGCGTCGAGAGAACTGGCAGCGTGGTCTTGCTCTTGCACTAACTCGTTCGAACTGTCCAAATCACTTCTCCATTTCAACCCTTGCGGGTCCGGCGCTCACAACTAGCGCCTTTGTGTTCCAACCATGCTGAGGATAAGTAGAACGGTATCCCCCTGAGCCATTCTATCGGCTGAAAACCGAACTCCTCCACTCCCGGCGCGGATTCATTGATTACTACCGTGCTACGCGGTCCTCGTAATTAATTTGCTGAGGCAGCGTGTCGCCAGACTCCGTCCATTTTAGAACTCTAGTGTCGAGATGATCGCAAGTCCAATTCGATTTCTTTATGCAACGGATCACCGTCACGAGCAGTCATTCTGTTCCGCGCCGACCTTATACTTAGAACTATGCACTATCGTCAACTTGGACGCACCCATTGGAAGGTTTCGGACATCAGCTTCGGCGCGTGGGCAATCGGCGGCTCATGGGGAAATGTCTCCGACAATGAATCTCTTGCCGCGCTGAACCAGGCCATCGACATCGGTGTCAATTTTATCGATACCGCCGATGTCTACGGAGATGGCCGTAGCGAACGTCTGATCGCTCAGCTCAAGAAGAGTCGCAAAAATGAAATCGTGGTCGCGACCAAAGCAGGCCGCCGCCTGCCTCGCCAAACGGTTGAAGGATACAACCGCCAGAACCTGACAAAGTGGATCGAAGACAGCTTGCGAAATCTTTCCACCGACTGCCTCGATCTGTTGCAACTTCACTGTCCGCCGAGCGCGTTGTATGACGGCCCTGAAGTTTTTGGAATCCTCGACGATCTGGCAGGCGCAGGCAAGATTCGCTATTACGGAGTGAGCGTCGAGAAAATCGACGAAGCGCTTAAAGCGCTTAACTTTCCGAACATACAAAGTGTGCAGATTATTTTCAATTGTTTCCGCCAGCGTCCGGCGGATCAATTTTTCGCGCGCGCCAAAGAAAAGCACGTCGGTATCCTGGCTCGTGTGCCGCTTGCAAGTGGCCTGCTGACTGGGAAATTGCGCCGCGATTCGACCTTCGCTGCCGACGACCACCGCAATTTCAATCGCCGCGGAGAGGCCTTTGACGTCGGCGAGACGTTTTCTGGCGTCGACTATAGCGTCGGACTCGATGCCGTCGATCAAATACAGTCGCTTGTCCCGGCCGGCGTTTCGATGAGCCAGTTCGCTCTACGCTGGATTCTCATGTTTGACGCAGCGACATGCGCAATTCCGGGCGGCAAACGGCCGGATCAAGTTGCCGACAATTGCCGCGCTTCCGATTTACCTCCCCTGACCGAAGAAGCGATGCGCTCAGTGCGCCGCATCTACGATGAGAGAATTCAGAGGTTCGTCGAGAACCGCTGGTGACAGGGCCCCGCGACCAAGCGTGCCCACCCTAGCGTCGCAACCGATGCGACGTTAGGATGGGACACTCTCGTCTTACTGGGCTTGCCGCCGTGTTAGCCCTGCACTGGATGCAACACACGGAACGTGCTGCCTCCGTTTGACCACACCAGAACCAGCGCATCCTGGCCACTCGGCACACCCGACAGAGCCGTCGCTACTTCCGACGCCGACTTCACCGCGCGCCGGTTGACTTCCATGATGACGTCGCCGCGCTGCAAGCCCGCGTTATCGGCAGGACTACCGGGCAGCACATCTTCGACTACGGCGCCGTGTACTGATTCTTGCGCCGGAGCTTGCAGTTCATTGCGCACATCCGGAGTCAAGTCGGCGAGGCGCAATCCCCAGCGTCCCTTGCCGTGTTCGTTGCCGGCAACTTCACTGTTCTTGTCGCCGCCAAGCGCTTCGAGCGTCACCGGGACGCTGACGCTCTTGTTGTCGCGCATCACCTGCAGATGGATCGTCTCTCCTGGCCGTTTTTGTCCGACCAGCATCTGCAGCTGTCCGGCATCGAGCACTTGCTTGCCGTCGAGTTCGGTAATGACGTCCCCGGTTTTGAGGCCCGCTTTCGCGCCCGGCGCGTCCGCTTGCACATCGCTGACCAGCGCTCCCTCAGCTTTGTTCATCTGGAAGAACTTGGCATTGTCAGGAGTCACGTCGGCGATCTGGATTCCGATGAACGCATGGGTCACTTTGCCATCGCGAATCAGCGTCTCGACTGTCGGCTGGACGATCTGGGTTGGAATGGCAAAGCCCATCCCCGAGAACGATCCGGATGACGAAATCAGAAACGTGTTGATGCCGATGAGTTCGCCGCGAGCGTCGACCAGCGCTCCACCCGAATTGCCCGGATTGATCGCCGCATCGGTTTGAATGAACTCGCCCGGCTTGCGCCGATCGCTCGGATCAGGATTCGGACGATTCAGCGCGCTGATAATGCCGCGCGTCACCGTAAACCGATAGCCGTACGGATTGCCGAACGCGAGCACCGTCTGTCCCGGATGCAGGTCTGCCGACTTGCCCCACGGCACGCTTGGCAAGTTCTTCCCTTCCACCTTGATGACCGCAAGATCGGTCAGCGGATCGGCGCCGATCAACTTCGCCGGCAGCACCTCGCGATTGCTCATGGTCACGCGAATATCAACCGCCCCATCGATCACGTGATTATTGGTGACGATGTAGCCATCGGGAGAAATAATTACGCCGCTGCCCAAGCCATGTTCCATGCGGTTCTGCGGCTGCTGTGGAAAATTAAATTGGCGTCCGAAGGGACCGCCCGGCGCGCCGGGCCCACCCGGACCAAAGAATTGCTGCATGTCGGGCATGCCATCCTGACCCGCCTGCTGCTGATTTGGTTTCGAAGCAACCGTGACGTTCACGACCGCCGGAGTCACTCGAGCCGCGAGAGTTTCCATCGCGCGGTCAAGCGTGAGCAACGCCCCGACGCTGTTGTCGTCGAGCCCCGCTGCCGCCGGAGTCGGAGCCGGAGCCGCCTTCACTGAATTTGTAAGGCTCAACATCGCGACCGACCCTACGACCGCGACGGCGAGGAAAGCTGCCGCAAAACGCCTGCTGGTTACTGACTTGAAACGTTCCATCCACATCTTCATTTCACCTTTCTCCTTTACAACTAATTATGTAGTTGCTATCTACAAAAAATTTTTGCCGCTAAATCGAATGCGCCACGGGCACGATTCCAATTCGCTGGATCGTCCCCTTTAGAGTGATGCGCCACAGTTGAACCCTCCAGACCGACGCGTCAGAGATGATGAACTGTGTGGTTTCGACGAAGACCAGAGTTTGAAATTCCGGCGCGATGTCCCGATCCTCGTCGGCGTTTAGTGGCGCACTTGCCGCAATGAGTTGCGAAAGCGGCGCGTTCATCTGTGCGACAGCTACGTTTGGCCGAGGAACTGAGCGCCTGCGGATCGCGCGCGCCGGGATACCCTTGGATGATCTAATCGTCGTCCTCGCACCCGCTCTCGCCGCATCATGGGCGACCGTATCGCCAACGTGAAATGCCGCGGGGATTATCGCCGCGGAGTGCATCGCCTGCTGAGCTGAAACATTTTCGGCCGCAGCGGAATACGCCCGCGCTGACTGAGGTCCCACACTGTTTCGATCGAAAGCAACAATTTGCGGCGCGTGCACGAGCGCCATCAGGCAGGCGACGGAAAATACGCCGGCCATAGCAAGCGCGGGCGTCCACACACGCGTCGCCACTGGACGGTTCTTGTCGAGGATCCGCGCCAGTCTCAACGAGGCTTCGCGCGCGCGGTTCACCGCCGCCTGCGCCATCGACCATGGCCGATTCGTCAAACGATGCGCCGCGCTTTTCTCCAGGAGCGACACCAGGCAACTGGCGTACCCGTGCGGATTCTCCGTCGCAGCGAGCACCGCATCGTCGCAAGCCATCTCGCGCTCCTCGGAAAGGCGGCCTTCAATCCACCACACCGCGGGATGGAAGAAGAACAGGGCCCGTACGACCTTCTGAATCAGATTCGTCCAATCGTCCCAACGCCGCAGGTGCGCGATTTCGTGGAGAAGGATCACGCGCAGATCGCTCGGAGAAAGCTCTCGTAGCGTCCAAGCCGGAAGCACAACCGTCCGCTTCCAAAACCCAATGGCTGATGGCACGCGCAATCTCTCAGACGTTGCAATCGTGATCGCGTCCCCGGAAGAGCCGCAGATCGTGTCAAGCATCTGTCGCAACGCCGGATCAAATTCTGAATCTTCCGTCGTGATCGGGGTACAACTCAGGCGCAACTGACGCAGCCGCCACAGTCCAACCGCCAAACGGATTATTCCGACGCTCGCTCCGACAGCCCAGGTGAGAAACAGAAAAGACGCCCAGTATTCGGGAATCGTGATCGCGGGCCGCAGATGTCCCCAGGACCCCGGTGATGCGAGAGATGCACTCGCGCTGTTGAACCCGCCCAGTACAGGCAGGGCCGCAACGCTCAGCAATGCCGCGAACCAGACGGCAAAACGAGTCCCAGAATTCTGGCGGCGCAAGGCGTGCAATAACGCCCAGGCGATGAGCGCTATGAGCAATCCTTCGGGCAACGCATTGAGAAGACGCTCGGCCGAAATCTGTGCGACATTCTCCATCGGGAGCCAGGTCATTTCGCTTCGCTCCGATTAAGGTCGCGGCTGGGGGCATTGCGATCAGGGCCGCTGCGATCGAGCATCTCCCGCAGACGGGCCAATTCTTCGGTCCCAATGCCCTGATCCTCAAGGACATTCAATACAAGTTGTTCATGAGAATTCTTGAAAAAGCGACCGACCAGGTGGCGAATTTCCGAACGCGTCGCCTCGGTTTTACCGACCAGCGGTGAAAAAACGTGGGCCCTCCCGTCCTTCAAGTGCCGTAGATAGCCTTTTCGCTCTAAAACGCGGATTGTGGTCAGCACAGAGTTGTACGCAAGAACCGGCTTTTCGGTAATAGAATCAAGGACTTGCTGGACCGTACCCGATCCTTTGACCCAAAGAACATTCATGATCCGCAGCTCGGCTTCGGTCAAGGTTCCCGATTGTCGTGGCGGCATGAACGGCCCTCCCTACCAACTTAGACGCGGTAGCCCGCGAAAGGTAACTAATTCTTTAGTTGCAGACTGGCAGATGGTAGTTGCCTGAACCGAAATCGGTTTTTTCGGCAACTAACCACTAAGCCGTACACAAAGAAAAAGCTCCAATGCGGGTTTCCGCACTGGAGCGTTTGTCAGGTTGCGAATACTCTACGGCAAGTAATAGCGGAACGAGGTGTAAATCACGTTGTCGATGGCGTGTGGGGCGACAAATGTGCCAGCGGCTGGTCCTGTGCCCGTCCAAGCATCCCGGCTTATGTAGGAGTATTGCGGACCGAACTGCAATCTCCCCTTCGGACCATTGTAGGGCTTGATCCAGAAGCCGATGGTGCCTTCAATCACGCGTTGTGTGTTGCCACTGCAATTGCTAAGCCCGCCGAAGGCGAAGCCGCCGGAACCGGGCGCGGTCTCGGTGTAGCAGCCAGTATCCAAGAAAGTCGGCGATCCGTAGCCAACCGGTGTATTGCCGTTGTTCGGGTCGAGAGAGTAACGACGCCCTACATAGTCTTCGCCACCGTTGAGGTAGAAGTCAAACCGAGGGTAGTGGAATTCCAGCGTGGCCAGCCCCTGATAGCTTCGCAGCAAGGCCAGAGTGCCATCCGGATTGATCGTCGAATCCGGCAAACCGGACGCGCTGAAACGGCCGACGCCATTGCCGTACAGGGCATGGAGGCCGAAATCCACGTGCTTGTTGAAAGCGGTAATGCGTCCGTTCGCTCCGACTCCGCCGCCGTTTTTCGAGGAGTTGAAGGCTCCAGATACCGTGCCACCCGAACAAGCGACAAGCACGTCCACGCAAGGATAAACGCGGTCGCGGAACCGGCTAAAAATGCCGAACACCTCGAAATGGCCGAAGCCCGGCTCGTAGGCGGCCTTCACGATCACGTCCGGCATCGCATTGAACGAGTAGCTGGCAGTCGAGTTATATAAACCACCGCCCACGCCAGGTCCGCCGAAGGCGAAGTTGTTCTTATTGCCAGAGGCCGCGAAAATCGTCTGCGGATTTTCCAACGATGCGCCGAGCCAGAATTTATTATCGAAATTCTTCACGACACGAAAACCATACTGCCGCTCGAAGCTGAAACCCACGGTATAGTTCGGGTCGATGGTCATCGGCGTCGCTTCGGTCCGGTTGTCCAGTCCTTTTTTGGTTTCGGTCACCAGCGTCCACATCTGGCCACCCGTGACGCTCCAACCATCGCCGAATTCCGCCTTGCCCCAAGCCTGCCGTTGCCGCAGCGCGTAACTGTTGGTCTGGTTTGGATTGGATGTTATGCCTACACCGAGAAAGTCAGCCTCATAGTAGCCCGAGAGTTTGGCGGCCCCAATCTTGCCTTCCGCCAGCATCGTGATCCGCGACTGTCGGCCGGATCCGTAGAATTCGGAAATCGTATTCTGTCCGCTTCCGGGATAGTTCAGACTGTTGAAGGGAGTCGCCTCCGCTCCCAGGGCGCGATTGCGATACACGGTTTCACCCGCCAGGAAGCCACCTGGAGTAATCGTGATTCCCTTGTAGTGAATCGCCAGCGGACTCTCAACTTCTCCAATCCGTTTCTGGGTTTCCTGCAAGGTCATCGCTGTGTTCGTCGCGTTGGACTTCAGGTCGGTGACGTCGCTCTTGAGCGCGATCACTGCCTGCTGCTGATCGGTCGATTGCGCGACAGCGGTATCGGCCTTGGTCTGCGCCTGGGTGGCGACGGCCTGGTTTTGATCGAGCCGCTGCTCCAGTTGCTGGATCTTCTGATCGCGGCTCTGGATCAAATCGCTCAACTGCTTGATCTGCGCCTGTTGGGCCTCGATCGCCTGTTTCATATCGCTCAGTTGCGACGAAACTGTTGGCCCGGCCGGCTTGGGAGCCGCTTTCTTGCGCGCACTCTTCGTTGTTGTTGCCGCAGGAGCATTCTGGGCCTGCGCCGCGATCCCGCTCCCTAGGAGCGTCATCGACAACACCATAGCCATCATTCGTTTCATTGTTCCATCTCCTTAGAAATAAATGTTCTAGACAGCAGACAGCGGTGACGGGAAATCCATCGGGTCTCCAGTTTCCCTTTTTTGGCGAACGTTCAGCCTAGTCCTCCATTTGTTAATAATTGGTGACAATTTGTTGAATATTCGGTGAATCGGACCCGCTTTTTGGCTTCCCATCAAATGGCGGACACACTCCAAAACGCGAAGTATCCTACATCTTATGAAGGCGGGGATTGGTGATGGAACGCTCCCGTTTCTGTGACAAACACGGGTTAGTCTCTCTTTGAGACGAACATCTAGACGTGTTTCTAAGCCAACATCGAGACCCGGGCAGCCGGGAAATGCTCGATCAAGCCGTCGCCAGATAGATGTAGCGCAGAACAAAGAGTGCGGTAAGGATCCATATAAGGATAGTGATTTCGCGGAACTTGCCGGCGGCGATTTTCACCACGGTATACGCGATCAGCCCGAGGCTCAGACCGGTGGCGATACTGAAGGTGAGGGGCGTCGCCAGCATGGTGATAAAAGCCGGCACCGCCTCGCTGAAATCGCTCCACTCAATCAGCGATATGGACTGTGTCATCAGCGCTCCCACCAGTATCAGTGCAGGCGCAGTGGCATAAGCGGGAATGGCGGCCGCCACCGGCGAGCAAAAGGTCGCGAGCAGAAAAAGGCCGGCGACCGCAATGTTACTCAACCCGGTTCGGGCTCCCGCTGCGACTCCCGCCACGCTTTCGATATAGCTGGTCACGGTCGATGTCCCGGTCAGAGAGCCTATAACCGTGCCTACACCGTCCGCGACAAGCACGCGGCCCACGCGCGGAATCTTGCCATCCTTGATGAATCCCCCCTGCTCGCAGACTCCGACCAGCGTGCCCACATTGTCGAAGAGGTCCACGAACAGGAATGCGAATAGTATCTCCAGCAGGCCAAGATGCATCGCCCCGCGAAAATCGAGTTTCAGAAATGTCGACGAAGGATGCGGAAGCGCCACGATCGCGGTGGGCCAATGCGAAATGTGGCGCAGCATTCCGAGCAGCGTCGTTCCGAGGATGCCGATCAGGATTCCGCCTTTAACCTGGCGCACCATCAGAACAATCGTAAGAGCGAGGCCGAAGCAGGCCGTTTGGAGTTCGTTGTCGGAGAAGTTGCCCAGCCCGACAAAAGTCGCTGGGTTCGCGACCACGAGTTTCGCATTGCGCAAGCCAAGGAAAGCGATAAACATTCCAATGCCGGCCGCAGTCGAATGTTTCAGGCAGTTGGGTATGCCGTTCACGATCTGCTCGCGGACGCGAGTCACGGTCAGCAGCAGGAACAAGACACCAGAAAAGAAGACCACGGCCAGTGCCGTCTGCCACGGAACGTGCATGCCTAGACAGACAGCGTAAGTAAAATAAGCGTTCAGTGACATTCCAGGCGCGAGGGCAATCGGATAGTTGGCGTAGAGGCCCATCACCAACGTAGCCACCGCTGCCGAGAGGCACGTCGCAAAGACTACGCCGTCGACGGGCATCCCCGCGTCTGCCAGAATGCGCGGATTCACGACGATCACGTAAGCCATGGTGACGAACGTGGTGAGCCCGCCCAGCATTTCCTGCTTAAAGCTGGTTTGGTTTTCGGCGAGTTTAAAGTAGCGCTCGATCAATTTGTTTTTCTCCGCTTGGAGTTGAACGGCCTGGTATTTACTACATAAGGAGGGATTGGTAGCGGACGTCGTCATTCTTCCCCGATGTCCTCGTTCCACACCGCTGGATTTTTGCGGATGTATTCGCCTAACAACGTGGCGCACTCCGAAGAATCGAGGTCTACCACTCGGATGCCGAGCGAGCGCAGCCATTCAACTCCGCCCTGGAAGGTGCGGCTTTCTCCCACCACGAGCGATCCAAAACCGAACTGACGGACGAGCCCACTGCAATACCAGCAAGGCGCGAGCGTAGTCACCATGGTGAGGTGGCGATAGCTTCGTTGCCGTCCAGCATTGCGGAAGGCATCCGTCTCGCCGTGCATCGAGGGGTCACTGTTCTGCACACGGCGGTTGTGACCTGACCCAATCAGCCGGCCTTCCGCGTCGAAGATGGCCGCGCCGATCGGAATACCGCCCTCCGCCAGTCCTTTGCGCGCCTCCGCCAGTGCCACCGCCAGCATCGCCGCGTGATCCGGCTCATTCATGCTCTAGAGTTATAGACTGAGAACCACTGATCCCACAATGGATGTTCTGGCTGAGTTGACCCGTGATCCGCGTTTAACCGTAAGACGCCCCGGCCTGCCCGACCCCGACGGCAAATGCGTCGTCTACTGGATGCAACGGGCGCAACGCGGCTTCGATAATCCAGCCCTCGACGTCGCTGTCGAGGCCGCAAATGCACTGCAAAAGCCCGCAGTCGTTTTCTTCGCGCCCGTTCCTTTCTATCCGCACGCCAACCTGCGGCACTATCGCTTCCTGGCCGAAGGAATCCCTGATATCGCTTCGTCTCTCAAGAAGCGCAACATCGGATTCGTGTTGCGGCGGTTCCCGGAGCACAGCCTGCTGAAGTTCTGCGCCGAAGTGAAAGCAGCGCTGGTCGTGGGTGACGAAAATCCCATGCGCGAACCCGAATCGTGGCGCCGCAGTGCAGCCATGAAGCTTACCGTCCCATTTTGGACGGTCGATGCCGACGTGATTGTCCCATCAACTCTCCTACTTAAAGAGCAATACGCCGCGCGCGTCATCCGGCCGAGACTGCGGGCGCACTTCAAGCAATTTCTCGTGTCGCCGAAAAATCCCAACGCCAGAGTTGCATGGGCTTCGCCAGGATCGGAAGAGCTGCATTCGCTCGATCCAAACTTCGACATCACCGACGGTTGGCCCCTCGATAGGACCGTTGGTCCTGTCTCAAGTTTTCGCGGCGGCACAAGCGAAGCTCTCAAACTGCTCCGTGACTTCATCAAGCGCGGATTGCAGGGGTACGACACCAACCGCAACAAACCAGAGCTTACCGGCACCAGCCGTCTGTCGCCCTATCTTCACTTCGGTCATATCGGTCCTCTAACGGTCGCGCTCGCCATACAAAAAACCGACGCCCCCATTTCCGACAAAGAAGCGTTCCTTGACCAACTCATCACCTGGCGCGAGTTGGCGGTTAATCTTGTGCGTTTCAATCCCAATTACGATAATTTCGAATGCGCCGAACCATGGGCGCATCGCACCCTGGCGGGTCACGCAAAAGACAATCGACCGGTGCTCTACACCGAAGCCCAATTGGAGCAGGCCGAAACCCACGATCAACTCTGGAATGCTGCGCAAAAGCAGATGGTCACGACCGGCTGGATGCACAACTATCTGCGTATGTATTGGGCCAAGAAAATTCTGGAATGGAGTCCATCGCCTGCGCAGGCCTACCAGATCGCCGTTCGCCTCAACGATAAGTACGAATTAGATGGACGCGACCCGAACGGCTATGCCGGAATCGCCTGGTCAATTGTGGGCAAGTTCGATCGCCCGTGGTTCGACCGCCCCATCTTCGGTCTGATTCGTTATATGTCAGGCGCGAGTACGGGCAAGAAATTCGACAGCGCAAAATACATCCAGCAGAATTTGTGAAGCCGCGATTTGTCTTAGCCGCGCCCCCGCAATTCTTCGATCGCGGGAAAGGATTTCGGCGGAATCAACGTGGACTCCGGGGGCTGAGAACCGGCATTCACTGCTTTCACCAGAATTTCCAAGGCCGTTCCCGCCGCCGCCGCAGTGATAATGGTGGCTTTCAGCAAGCCGCGGCGCACCCAGTCCTGCCCCGTCTTGGTCACGCCATCGCACCCGGTGAAGGGAGTATTCGCCCAGTGCTCGCGATCCTTTTCCGTGAGATCGTCTAGAGCCTTTCGGGCTCCCATCGCCATGGCATCGTTCTGGCAAATCACCGCTCGAATCTCAAGCTGGCGTGACGACCCGAGTGACAGCCAGGACTTCATGGCGCGGTTGGCGCTGCGCTCCGTCCAATCGCCTTTAAGCATCTTTAATTCGACCAAAGATGGCTTGGTGGAAAGCATTCCTTTCGTGCGCTGTTGCGTCGCCGTGCTGCTGAACGGCCCTTCGACATACAGAACATTGCCTTTGGGAACCAGGACACCGAGTTGTTTGCCCTGAATTTTTCCCACTTCAGATTGATCGGTGCTGACCGAGAAAACCGGAACCGCGCCACCTCGGCGAAGTTCGGGGATGTAATCAGGATGACTGTTGACGATGCCCCAGCCGATCTTTGCTCCAACGGCCGCCTTTGCGACCTGAGGCATGCCTGTACCCACCGGTTCGACCAAAATGGCGTCCGGCCGCTGTGTGGAGTCCTGGATGATCTTGATGAGTTGTTGAGTCTGATTGACGGCGTCGTTGTCCGCGTAGATGATCTGGATCTTGACGCCAAGTCGCGCGGCCATGTCAGCCACGGCCACTGCCTGCTCCGCCTGGTAATCGTTGTCTCGTGTGGTGAGAGCAACAACTACATTTAGTTTGTCCATTTCATGTGGGGCCCGGGTCCCGACTTCGTTGCTTACGGCTGCGAATTCTGTCACAAATTATAGGTGCTTGCAACGATCAGTCACGGTTACACCCGTAACAATCACGATGCTGGCAACGTGGCTGGCGGCCATGTTGCCGTGGTCTTCAATGTAGCGGGCCAGAACATTTGACCAAAGCCTTTGGTGTGCGAGGACTCTGTTTCGCTATGCATCTGCCACTTGGCGGAGCGCTATACTACGCTCGGCAAGGTCAAGGAGGCATCCTGAAATCCCTGAGAATGCTGACGGTTCTATGCGCCCTGGCAGTTGTTCCCCGCAGTCCACTCGCGCAGGCACAAGGCGGCGACAACCTGAAGATTGGCTTTTCCGCCGAAGCGATGAAAGGCGAGCGTTGGCAGACCGACGTGGATTCTTTCAAGGCGCGGGCACAGCAATTGGGAGCCGAAGTCATCACCAGTGACGCGGACGGAAACGATGATCTTCAGTTCCAGCAGGTCAAGGACATGGTCAAGACCGGAATCAAAGTCCTCGTCTTGTTGCCGCACGAAACCGCACGGGCCGGCCGGATGGTCGACTTCGCAAAGTTGGCCAACGTGAAAGTCATCAGTTACGACCGCCTCGCTGAGAATAGCGATGTCGATCTCTATATTAGTTTTGACCGGATCAAGATCGGCAAGATGCAAGCCGAATCTCTCGTGAAACTCGCGCCCCGGGGAAATTATGTTCTAATCGCCGGCTCTCCTAGTGACGAGGGCGCCAAGACTCTGCATGACGAACAGATGAAGGTACTGCGGCCCTATATCGATCGCGGCGACATCAAAGTGATCGCCGATGGATACATGAAAGAGTGGCTACCCTCCGAGGCTTATCTTCATATGCTCAAGGCGATTGAATCCTCCCAGGGCAATATCGCAGCGGTCGTCGCTTCGAACGACGGGATGGCTGGCGGCGCTATCCAAGCTCTCCGCGAACACAATCTGGCCGGCAAAGTGCCGGTTTCGGGACAAGATGCCGATCTAGCCGCGATTATCTGCATCGCGCAGGGCACGCAGACGATGACGGTCTACAAGTCGATCAAACAGCAAGCGGCAAAGGCTGCGGAGGCTGCCGTTCAATTAGCCAAAGGCGAGAAACCCGACGCGAACGCGATGACTAACAACGGCAAAATTAAGGTGCCCACGATCATGTTGCAACCGGTCGCCGTGACCAGGGACAACATCAAGACAACCGTCGTCAAGGATGGATTCCAAACCCTAAAAGACATCAACGCCGGACTGCCCAAGGATCAGCAAATTAATTAGACAGCGTGTCCCTTTGTGTATCTGCTTCTTGCTGATGCGGAGGAGATACGATATAAAGAGTGGCCCCTGTGCGACGTAGCTCGACGCGTGACGCCAAGATGCCCTCTGCCGAAAAAAACAACCTGCTCAACGAGGAACGTCGCCGGGCAATCCTTGGCCTCCTGCAGCGCGAAAAGCGAGTACTGGTGACCGACCTCGCGAAGGAGTTTCAAACTTCGCAAGTGACCATCCGGAAAGACCTTGAAGCTCTCCATTTGCTGGGCATGGTCAAACGCACGCACGGCGGCGCGCTGCCTACGCATGACAGTGCGCTGGAAGATCCCACGCTGCGTGAAAAGGGACGCTTGCACCGGAAGGAGAAACTTCGCATTGCAGCGGCGGCTGCACGCCTTGTCTCCGAGGGGCAGGTCGTAATTCTCGATTCCGGCACGACGACAACCGAGATTGCCCGCGCGTTGCGCGACATGCGCAATCTTACCGTGATCACCAACGGCGTAAATGTTGCCGCTGAGCTGGCCAACTCCGCAATCGACGTCATCCTGACCGGTGGCGCGATGCGGAAGAATTCTTTCTCTCTGGTCGGTCCTATCGCGGAAGAGGCGCTGGGACGGCTCAACGCGGACATACTGTTCCTCGGCGTCGATGGATTTGACGTCCGCTATGGCCTCAGCACACCCAACCTTCTGGAAGCCAAAGTCAACAGAATCATGACAGAAATTGCGAAACGGACGGTCGTCGTGTGCGATTCTAGTAAGTTCGGGAGGCGCAGTCTGTCGCTCATCGCACCTCCCAGTTCGCTACAACACGTCATCACCGACAAGGGCATCCGCAAGCCTGACCTTCTGGCCTTGAGGAATGCCGGCATTGAAGTAACTCTGGTCTGAGTGGGTTCTTAGGAATATATCTGGAGATGCGCAACCACCCGGTTGATCGCGCCGCTTGGACTAGGGTGATCAGGGCGGAGGCCCGCATTGAGCGATGAGAACAGGCCCAGCAACTGAGCAAACATGACATCGACAGGGGGCCGGTACTCGTCCTTGAGAGTCGTTGGAGCTTCCAGAGAAATCACGTAATCGGCGAGAGACTCAAGTCCCGGAAGACGCTGCGGCGCAATCGCGATCGTGATTCCAGCCAAACGCTTGTCGCGTATTTCACGCAACAGATCCAGTTCGTATTTTTGCCGCCGAGAATCGTTGGAGACAAATTGCGCGAACAGCGTGTTCTTATCCAGCGCCGACATGGGACCGTGCCGAAACCCCAATACCGATTCCGACATGGTGTGAATCTTGCCGGCTGTGAGTTCGAGTAGCTTTAACGCGGACTCGTTCGCAACCGCAGCGAGTGGTCCAATACCGACAAAACAAGCTTTTGAGAAATTCAACCCTGCTATGGAGGAAGCGATTTCCACTGCGTCATAGAGGAACTTGCTCCCCATGGCTTTCAAGCTCGCCAGGGTATCTCCGTATCGTTCCATGTCATCGAGGTGAGCGATGCACTGGCCTCCAATGACCATGTTGCTGAAGGAACTGGTCATGGCCAGGCCGCGGTCGTTGACGGCATCGTCGAGGATGAGAGCGAACATTTGGTTTGGATTCTGAGAACAGAGTTGAGCCATTCGTCCAGCCTGATTGCAAGTGACAACAAGATGCCGTACGCGGGGATAGGCGGCGAGCGCCTTTTCGAGGACGGCAACACCTTCAGAGCTATCGCCGGACCGGGAAAAAGAAATCCAGAGGTAGTCGCGGTCTTCGAGAACAAGATTGTCCAGGTCTGTAAGCAAATCGGTGCTGGGAATGGCCCACACCGGGCAAGACCAACGCAAGCGCAACAAGTCGGCTACGGCGCGCCCAATGTAGTCGGACGTGCCTGCGCCCACCAGGTAGACGGTTGGAGCCGCGAGTTCTTTCGATTCGAGGTCGCGCCCAATTCCGAAGCTCTTCAGGAAGGAGTCGATTTCGACTTGCTGGCCTCGGCACTTTAGATAGGTTGCCTCCCAACTGTCGGGTTGCTGCGAGATTTCGCGCGGCGTGTAGCGCAGCCCGCGCAAGTCCTTCTCCTCGTCAGCCAGCTCCAATAGAGCCTGCAGCGGATTCTGCAAGTATCCTCCTTAAATCCTAGTACCAAAAAACATAGTGCCAAATCGGACTGTTTCCTTCCATCCTCGGCATAGCTGGTGCCGATTGGAACGAAACATATGGAAACATACTACAACCACTCGAAACCATCTGGCCAGATGAATCATGGGCGAAGCTGAGATGAGGCAAGCACCGCCGCACAATTTGGCCAGCCTTGCGCAAGCGTCATTTTCAGCCTGTTGACCGGACCCTAGGCGCAACATTTGCCTTGACACCCTGAGCCCTGCTGTTCAAAGATGGCTATCGCAATTAATCGTAACCAAACGAAACACATCTGCATCAGGGGGCTCTATGCGACTGACTGGACGGCTTCTTCCTTTGGCGGCGTTGTTTGTCACCTGGGCGACCTTGGCGGTAGCGCAAGGCAACTATCGCGCGCAATTGCGCGGCGTTGTTTCCGACGCGAGCGGGGCGGTCGTTCCCAACGCGACGGTCACCATCAAGGATGTGGGCACGAACATTGCCAGTACGGCTCGCACCGATGGGAAGGGGTCGTTTTTCTTCACCGGTTTGCGCCCCTCCACCTACGACGTAACGGTGGAGGCAACCGGCTTCCGCTCGGCGGAGAAAACCGGGGTGGTTCTGGCCGTGGACCAGGAATCCTCGCTGAGCTTTAAGTTGGACGTTGTGGGCACACTCGCGACCATAAACGTGACGACCACCGCTCCGTTGCTTGATACGGACAATGCGACATTAGGAACGGACATTACTAGTGAATATGTGAAAGAGCTTCCGCTGGCTAATCGCAATTTTTTTGGCATGACGTTCTTGTCGGCTGGCGTCACCGAGGTGGCCGGGTCCGGCACCAGCGACAATTACCCGTCGGGGACCAATTTTGTTTCGAACGGACAACGCAATGCGACCGCCGAGGTGCGACTGGACGGCGCTTTGATCAGCGCGCCCGAACAGGGCGAAGGCGGCAACTCGAACGTTTACTACGAGCCGCTGGTCGAGAGCGTCCAAGAATTCAAGGTTGAAAACAATAGCTTCTCGGCGGAGTTTGGCAACAACGGCGGCACTGTCGTAAACATGGTCATGAAGAGCGGCACAAACGCTTTTCATGGCAGTGGATGGTATTTCCTGCAACGTCCACAAATGGACGCCCGCGATTTCTTCAATCCCGCGCCAAGCCCTAAGCCTGATAGCAAGCGCGATCAGGGCGGTTTTTCGATCGGCGGGCCGATCGTGAAGAACAAGACGTTTTTCTTCGCCGACTATGAAAAAGTCAGTAGCTATTCCGCGACGAGCAGCTTAGCTTCGGTACCCACAGTGGCTCAACGAAGCGGAAATTTCGGCCCAACGGCTACCGACCCCACTCCCAATCTAATCTATGACCCCACGCAGCCTACCTGCACCCCATCATTAGGGTGTGTTAGGCCGCTGGTTCCGGGTAACATAATACCCGGAAACGAGATTGACCAAATCGGGTTGGCGGTCCTGAACCTATACCCGCAGCCGAACGTGCCGGGAGCAGGTGAATTCAACAACTTCCAGTTCACCACTCCGGCGCATCAGCCGGATTACCAATTTGACATCAAGGTCGACCATAAGATCAACGAAAGACAGAGCGTCAACGCTCGCTACAGCCGAGGGTCATCTGACTTTTCCACTCCCTTTATTCTGGGAGACGGGTTCGACAATGACGGAATCAAGAGCGATTCAGTCGTGGCGCAGAACGGCTCGTTCGAATACACATGGACGATCAGCCCCCGGGTGATCTGGACGAATCACGCGGCGATCGACCGCGTGCACGAACTGGAGACACCGAACGGCCCCACGATTTCCAGCCTCAACGCTTCGTTACCAGCCGGCGCTCAAGGATTACCCGCCGTGCTGCAAACGGCCAACGGAGTCGACCGGTTGCCCTCGTTCTTCATGAATGGGGCTTCATCGTGGAGCAATCTCTTTGATCAGTGCTGCACAAACACGACCTTTGCGCATACCCTTTACAGTTACTCGTCGCAGTTCGTGATTTCGAAAGGCTCGCACCTGATGAAGTTCGGTGGGGAACAGCGACTTTTCTACAATAACTTCTTTCAGCCTTCGAATCCGACAGGCGGCTTCAATTTTTCCGATTACGTCACTTCGCCGACCCCGAACAGCGAGACTGACGGCTCCGGCAACCCAACTGGGAATCCATTTGCCAGCCTTCTTTTTGGATATGCCGACAACGTAAATCCGTTTTCACAGGAACCGACGGCCCTTACTGTGCTGCCGTCGGTAGCCAACAAGTCGGCAGAAACAGGATTTTATTTCCAGGACGATTGGAAGGTGAATTCGAAACTCACAGTGAATCTCGGCGTGCGCTATCAGTGGAGCACGCCGTATAACGAGCGCCACAATCGGATCGAGTTCAGCGACTTCACGACCGACACTGGCGTGAATATCCCTCTGAACTTTGTCCCATCGGGCGCACCGGCGGGTACAAGCAGCGCCCAGGCGCTCTTGCTGTCGCAAGGCGTCAGCATCCCCGCGTCGCAGGAGTTGTTCGGAACTACTCAGTTCCCCACTTCTGGCAACAGGAGCGTCCCTGTATACCGCAAGGATGTCGGACCAAGACTAGGCTTCGCCTATGCGGTCGATTCGAAGACCGTTGTACGCGGCGGCGCGGGAATTTATTTCGGAATGAGCCCCGCAACAAACTTCCAATATCCCGGCACCGCCTTCCGCAAGACGGCCACCATGTTTTTTACCAACGACAATTTTCAGACACAATCGGCAACTTTGGAGAATCCGTTTCCGTCCGGTTTCACTGGTCCGCAGGGAAAACAGTACGGCGCGCTGGCGAATTGGGGATACGGCAACAATAACGATCTGGGCACGACCGCAGCGCGAGACGCCAATATCTATCAGTGGAATCTGGGAATCCAGCGGGAGTTGCCGAGCCAGATCGTATTAGGTATGGATTACTCGGCAAACCGGAGCACCCATCTGCCATGGTCGGGCACCAACAATCAGGATTTTATCCCGTCGGCACTGCTGGCGCAGATCACCGCCGCAGTTACTCCCACGGATCCGACCTGTTTGATGGATGCTTGCGTGAGCAGCTTCCTACAGACACAGGTTGGCAATCCGTTTGCGCCCCTGTTCAACAGCCCTTGTTCCCCCTCCCCCTCCAATCCTTGCTTCAACGAGCCCAACTCGAACTATTTCCAAAGTACCCTCCCATTGGGAAATCTGCTGGTTAAGTATCCCCAGTTCAGCGGAGACTTCGAGGGCCTGGCGCTGGAGGAAGCCAGTTCCTGGTATCACGCGCTCCAGATTCGCTTCCAGAAGCGCACTACGCACCACATCAGTTTCGAAGGTAGCTACACCGTGTCGAAGTCGACAGACGATTCCTCAGCCGGCAGGAATAACTGGGTGGGAACGCTCGGCAGCGGACAGCCGCAGCAGCTTGACCGCTTAAACCTGGAACACTCGATCAGCGCCAACGACACGCCGCAGCGTCTGGCGCTAGCCGTTGTTGTCGACATGCCGATCGGCCGCAATCAATGGATTGGCGAAGATATGAACCGCGCTCTCGACTCCGTGGTTGGAGGCTGGTCGATCGCCACCTTAATCACAGCACAATCGGGTCAACCCATGGCGATCGCTCTCACCAGTCCACAACTGGCGAATGGCACCCAGCGCCCTGACGTCTTGTGCAGCCATCCCAGGACTGGGCTCAGCATGAACGACGTAGCCCTAACTTACATGAATGCGACGCCCGCCACGTTTTTTAACCCTAACTGCTTTGCGAATCCTGGCGATCAGACTCCGGGGAATGCTCCACGCTATTTCTCTAACTTGCGCGTGGACGGCATTCACAATGTGGATCTGAATCTTTATAAGTCATTCGTGCCCAAGGAAGGAACGAAAATCGAGGTTCGGGCGGAAATGTTCAACTTCTTCAATCATCCGCGCTTTGGGCAGCCAAATTCGAACTTTGGAGATCCTCTGTTCGGAACCATTCCTGGTAATAACGCTGATGCGCCGGGGTATGTGCCGCGGACTTTCCAGTTCGGTGTCAGGTTCGAGTTCTAGAGGGAGTCGGAAATGTCTAGTCGGTTGCGGTGCTTCATCATGGGCCTCTTTTCGGCCCTGTTTGTGACGTTGCTGCAGGGGCAAGTTCGGCTGGGCGCGCCTTCGTATCAGGACCCGGGATCGCCAGAGTGGTCAGGCTGGGAGAAACCCGGACCGCAGGCTCCGGGGATCATGATCGTCAACCTCGACAACGGGGATGACGACCGCTACTACAGCAGCGTGGATCGGGCAATCAAAGCAACGCGCGCAAGCGGAATTTTCGTCCTCGGTTACACCTACACCGGCTATGGAACCCGGGACCCGAAAATTGTTCGAAGCAAGATTGATGCCGTCTACAAGAATTACCTTGTGGATGGCATTTTCTTTGATGAAGCTCCGACCGACTGCAACGCAACGAACCCTTACTTCTCTTCCGCGTTTCTCTATTACCAAGAACTGACGAATTACGTTCGCGAAAAAGTTGGCGCGCGCATCACCGTGCTCAATCCGGGCACTTACAGCCCGAGCGACTGCTGGATGGGGATCACAAATATCCTGATGAACTGGGAGGACCAGGGTCTCGAAAACTATCGGGACAACTATGTGGGGTATGCATGGGTGCACAAATATCCGCCTGATCGCTTCTGGCACATCGTTTATGGAATGTCCGCGGACCAATTGACAGAGGCGTTCGAACTGGCCAAGCAGCGCAACGCAGGTTGGGTGTATTTCACAGACGAGACGGCGAATCCGTACGCGAGCCCGCCCGCTTATTGGAAAGCTGAGGCTTCGCGGGTGGAGCAACAGGCAGTGCAGGCTCCGTTTGCGACGGCGTGGCCGGATTCATTCGACTGGAACGGACTGCGAAAGCCGGGCCGGGTTTCGGTGCGCTGGAGTTCAGCGGTCGGGGCGGAGTGGCAGGTGTTTTTCGACACGGATCGGAATCCGAAAACCGGCTACGACGGCGGAGGGCTCGCTGTCGGCGCGGAGTATATGCTGCAGGGCGACACGAGCGGAGCGCAATTGCTGCGCTACACGGGATCTGGAACCGACTGGAGTTGGAAAGAAGTCTCCGCCAGAGCGCAATTGGATGCTCTAGACGCACACGTCTGGACTGCCAGCTTTGACACGTCCGGACTCAGAGGCGCCGAGAGGATGGACTACCAAATCCGGGCCCTTGATGCGTCCGGGAACCCAATCGGCGACAGCTACGTTCTCATCCTCGATACAGCAAACACCAGTCTGGTATTCGACATCTTCAACCATCGGCAATAGCGCAGTTCTTGATTTTTTCGTCGGAGCGTTTTCACGGGAGTGATCCACTTTGAAGCTTTCAATTTTTTTCCTGGTGTTTATTTCTGTCTCTGCGTCGTTTGGCCAGCCGAATTCTTTCGTCTACGTGTCGATGGCGGGGGATGATTCGAATCCCGGCACTCAAAGCAGACCGTGGCGGACGGTTCAACATGCGGCAGACACTGCGCGCGCTGGCAGCACCGTCAACGTGCGGGAAGGGGTCTACGAAGAACTGGTGAAAATCAACTTCTCCGGGAATGCAAGTGACGGATTCATCACTTTGAGAAGCTACCCGGGCGAAACGGCGATTCTCGACGCTGCGCATTTCACTCCCGCTGACAGGCAGGGCATAGTCACCATACACAACCAGAGTTACGTAAGGATTGAGGGCTTTGAAATTCGGAACTTCCGAACTGCCGAGCATCGGTTAGCGCCGTTAGGTATCGACGTTTCCGGGGCTGGCTCCCATATAGAACTTCTAAAGAACAACGTCCATCACATCGAGCAAACATTTCCTGGACGCGATGCTCCGGGAAGTGGCGGCAACGGCTTTGGCATTGCCGTCTACGGAACCGACACCACCGCTCCTATCACTGACCTGATCATCGATGGCAACGAGGTGCATCACCTTAAGACCGGGTCAAGCGAGTCGCTGGTGGTGAATGGGAACGTCACGAATTTTCGCATCACGCACAACGTCGTCCACGACAATAACAACATCGGAATCGACGTCATCGGTTTTGAGCGCACGGCACACGACCTCACCGTCGATCAGGCTCGCGACGGAGTGGTGAGTGGCAACCTGGTGTACAACATTACGTCGAAGGGGAATCCGGCATACGGCAGCGATGAGTCTTCCGACGGAATTTACGTGGACGGCGGCACCAGGATACTGATCGAACAGAACGTGATTCACGATGTGGATTTTGGGATCGAACTGGCGAGCGAGCACAAGGATCGCGCCACCAGTTACATCACGGCACGCAACAATCTAATCTATCACTGCCATACCGCAGGGGTTTCTATTGGGGGCTATGCGCCCGACCGGGGACACACCGATCACTGCACTGTGATCAATAACACTCTCTATGAAAATGATACTTCGGCGACTGGTTCTGGAGAGTTCCAGATGCAGTGGAACATGGCTGACAATATTTTTCAAAATAACATCGTGGTCGCAGGGCCCCGCTGCCTCCTCACGTTGACGAAAACTCAGGTCGACAACAAGAACCAGCTCCCCGCCATCATCGATCACAACATTTATTATTGTGCTTCCGGCGCGCAAGCGAGTACATGGGCAGGAGCCGCCGCCACTGTCACGGGATTCGACAAATATGTCGAGAGCAGCGGGAATGATCGTAGTTCGCGCTTTTCCGACCCGCGCTTCGTTGATCCGGCCAAGAACGACTTCCACCTGCGATCAGATTCGCCCGCGCTTGGAACCGGCACCAAAGACAGCGTACCGGTCGGAGAACTGGATCTTGATGGCTTTGCGCGAGTAAAATCCGAGAAAATCGACGTCGGCTGTTATCAAAGTCAATAGGAGCGGTCTATCTCGTCGATCGGGATCGGATGCCAAGCCGAGAGCACTAATGGAGATCGAGCGAAAAAGATAGGACGTCGCTTCCGGCAGCAATCGCCACATATTGCACTCCGTCAACTTCATAACTCATGGGAGAGGCGCGGATCGTTTGTCCGGTATTGAATTCCCAGAGCGGGTGACCGCTGCGCGCATCCACTGCCGCAATCGATCCGGAATCGTCTCCGAAAAATATCAACCCACCGGCAGTCGTCATCGTTCCTCCCCACGAGGTTCCCTGCCCCACCTGCGCATAGCGCCACGCCAGCGTTCCATCTGGAATGGTGTAGGCGAGAAGGGCTTTTTGTTGGCCTTCGGTGGGGATCTTTTTCGTTCCGGTGGAATAATACGTCGCTCCGTCTTTGTACTCCGAAGGCCCTGCGACGAACAAGCTGCAACCTTCGAGTGCAACGAAATAGAGCATCCGAGTTACAGGGTTGTAAGAAGGAGAGTACCAATTTGTGCCGCCGTCGATGCCGGGACAGATGCGTGTGCCATCCGCCGTTGGAATAAGCGATGAAAGAATCGGGCGGCCAGCTTCGTCAATCCCCGTGGCCCAAGTCACCTCTTTTAGAAAGCGCGTCGCCCTTACAAGTTTCCCGTTCGTTCGATCGAGAATGTAGAGGAAGCCGTTGCGATTCGCTTGCACGAGCAACCTGCGCTTCTCTCCATGCTCATCCACATCGATCAGAACCGGCGTCTCATTTGCGTCATAGTCGTACAAATCGTGCGGAGTAAATTGAAAATGCCATTTCAACTTTCCAGTGTCTGCGTCCAGCGCCAAAACGCAATCCGTGTATAAATCATCTCCAGGACGCTGCTTCCCCGCGAAGTCTGGTGCTGGATTGCTGGTCGTCCAGTACAGGATGTTCAGTTCGGGATCGTACGTCCCCGGCATCCACGTCGTGCCGCCGCCATGCAGATAAGCGTCTCCCGGCCAACTTGATGAACCGGGTTCTCCCGGAGCCGGTATCGTCCAAAACTTCCAGCGTAACTCACCGGATTCGGCGTCGTAAGACGCGAGGAAACCGCGCACTCCGCTATCGCCGCCGGAAGTACCGACGATGACCTGATCTTTCACTACGAGCGGAGCGCCGGTGGATCCGTAGCCTTTGGCAGAATCTCCATAGGTCACATCCCAAAGCACGCGACCCGAGCGTGCGTCGAGGCAGAGTAAGTGCGCGTTATCGGTCTGCATGTAAACGCGGTTTTTCCAGAGTCCCACACCGCGATTCTTGTGTGCAGCGGCATCATCGATAAGACCGCTGCTGACGGCACGTTCGTGCTTCCATAACTCCCGTCCCGTACGCGCATCCAACGCGGACACAGTATTCGCAGCAGTAACATACATCACACCGTTGTAGACCACGGGCGTGACTTCCAGTTTTGAGGTGTTTTCGGCATGGAATATCCACGCCGCCCGCAGGTGCGAAACATTGGTTGTATTGATGCTGCTTAGGCTACTGTATCTTTGCCCGGAGTAATCCCCGTTATACGACGTCCAGTTCTTCCCGTTGGGACTGGCCGCAACATTCTCCTGCTCTTGCGTATGCGCCTTGTTTGCGTTGACGTTTGCGTTTGCAGTCACGTTCGTTGCGGGTTCTTGTGCTTGCAGCGGCGCGACCATGCCGCAGAGCAATAGGGCAAGACCTGCTGTTGCTTCCGCCTTTGACCGCAGGTTGATTTTCATTGAGGCCGGCCGGAAACTTCAATCGACACTTCCCCGAGCGATCCGCGGTCTAAACCGTTGGTATCGACGAGATGGAGCGAAATGCGTCCGGGATGGCCGCTGAACTTTACCGAACTCTCCAGACGTACGACTCTCGCGGGATCGACAGCTGCGACTGACTGAGTGCCTATCACAGTTCCGGCGGAGCTGTAAAAATAGGCGACCAGCTGGCCGGGAAAGAAGACGCCAAAAGTCCCGCTGACATCGATCTTTTCGCCGCCTACTTCAACCGCACGCAAAGGCTTAACCACCAACCCCGAATCTCTAACCGTCTGAAACCCGCTGTCACCGCGCGTTGGAAACCACTCCGTATCGAAACTGTACGATTCTCCGGGATAGAGCCGCACCAGCGGGGAATTCAACTCTGCCTCCATATAATAAGGAGGCGGTTCCTTATCCGGTCGTCCAAAGGTCACGGTTCCGTCTGCCGCCTGCCGAAGTTCCGGACCGTTCGTCCAAAAAATTACGGACGCCTTTCCCGGATACTGCTTGGTCTCGTCGTAGCGGAATCGCTCGACCATGGCATATTGGCTGGCGCCGTCTACCACTGCCAACCATCCATCCTTCGAATCCAGCCACAACTCCGCCGCCAGGGGGACATAATGCAGTGAAAAGATGCCGTCTGGCCTGATCCTAGCCGCAGAGTTCTCCGCGGGTCCAAATCTTACGTGGTACCGATCGAGGTAGGCGCTCGTCGGATTCGCGCTGCTGAATCCCCAGATATCCTTATTATGGTGCGACGGGTCACGGGCATCGGACGTATCGTATTGCGTTACCGATTGCACGGACCATTCGACCGGGTGTCCGCTCGCGTTTGCAAACGTCGCGTGGAAACGGATGCGAGGGGAATCCGAATCGAGGCGTACGGTACGGGTAAACTGGAGACCCGTAAGCGGGTCTGCCGGTCCGGCCAACGATACCTCACAAACCGGCCCTTGAGATACAACGTGAAAAACAAACGGACTATCGTCCAATACGTCGGAATTGCCTACCCAGTGTTGCTCGTCGTCGTTACCTTCGGGAAGCACCCACAACTTATCGCCGCCATAATTAAACCATTGCGTGTTTGAAGGCGGGAGATATTTCCCCGCATAAGTCGGGTTCACAAACAAGAATGGATGCTCATCAAAAATGACTTGCATCAGCCGCCCACCATTTTGCGGCACGAAAATGAGTTTGACCCAGTTGTTGGAAACCTGCTGCGCTTGCCAGCCTTTGTAATTTACGGTCTCCACCTTGCAAGTGGCCGGCGGCTGTTCTGCCCGGGCTTCCACCTGGAGAAATGCCCCCAAAGACAAGACCAGCAATAACCTCAGGACCCGATGTGTAGCGCGATTTATCATTTGCACAATTTGTCGACGGTCGTCTTGGGAGTCCTTACCGCGATCAACGACATCTGCTCCAGATCCGGATAGTGCCCATCCGAATCTGGAGAACGGTCCGCCGAGGGAAGCTGTTGCACGATCGTTTGCGCGGGTGGAGCATCGGGAAAATATTCAGCATAGACTTTGTTGAACGTACCGGAATCTGAAATATCGTCCAGATAAACGGTTGTGCTCACAACCTGGTTGAAATCCATGTCAGCTTCTTGCAGGTTATCGAGTTGGTTGCGCATGGTTTGCCGGACTTGCGCCGCCGTCGAGCTGCCAAACACTCCCCCGTGGGGACCCGGGATGAATCCGCTTTTCGCAGAACAATATAAAGTCTCACCGGCAAAGACGCACGGGCTGGCCGTGGGACTTGGCGGCATGTTCTTCGGACGAACCGCGCGGCGAAGGCTCAGGTCGCGCACTGCCACACCGGTATATTCAATCTGTGCTAGGAGCGGCAAAGCGGTCACTTCGATAGTTGCTCGTGCCGGTGTATTACCAAATTCAAAGCGGCGGGCGTAGCGTTCGTTCATCACCTTCGAGGGGATCTTGCTCGTTAAGTAGGGATTCACGAAGACGAAGTGTTTCATCGTCAGCCCGGCCGACACAACAACCGCATTCAAACCATCGAGGGCGAGGTCTGTCTGCAAACCTGGTTCATCGGCAAGCTTACCGCTTTGGGGGTCTCTTCCTTGCATGGCTGAAACGAACAGCCGATCGTGCGTCAGGATTCCAGGAGAGAACGGTCCTTCCCATTTGTAGTTCGGGGGAATGACCGCTTTGCGTCCATTCGTATCACGCACGGCGACTGCATTGATTTGAATGTCCGGCGAGGGCAGTTTTGCGACTCCGAGTACAGCCCCTGCGGGAGGGACTATCGGGAAATACTTCTTGAATATGCTTTCGAACAATGGGTAGTCGTCTATGTTTTCGAGATAAACCTGGACATAGACAATGTGGTCCATCGTCAGTCCTGACGCGTTGACGATTGCTTTTACATTTTCGAGAGCCTGGGCCGCCTGTTCCGAAAACCTTTCGGCTACAGTACCGTCCGGGCGATTCGCAGTTTGCCCTGCCAAGTAAAGATAACCACCCGCATCGATCGCCGACGAGCACTGGGGTGCAACCGGATTCGCTTGCCCGAAAGCGACGGTCTCAAACAGCAAAACAATCCCGAAAAAGAAGTGACGCATGCGACCGGCTCTCCTTGGCGCACTCCTCTGGCGCTCGGTACTTGAAGCAACGCAATTCACTATGAGGCGGCCCGCGCTTTCTGCGCGGCACTTAGAAGTTTTCGAAGACGCTGCCCCACAATGAGCACCTCATTCGGCTGAATGGTCGAGGAAACCAGTTCCAGCCTGCCTGGCCTCGACACTGCTGCCTTGCTCTTCGGATTTGGATTGCCTTCGCGGACCGCCGGCACGATGCTGGGATTATCCGCTCCCGCCACTTCGATGACCGGATCACCTGTGCGTAAAGCCTGGACGCAGTCCTTTATCGTGTAGCCCCACTTCTCTTGATCCCAGGAAATGTAAAGCGTCGGATAGCGATTGCCGTCGGTTGGAATCGAAATCTCGGTCTCGACGCCCGGAACGGTTTTTACCAGTGTGGCGATGCGTTCGACGCGGGAATTCCATTCGCGATTGAGCGCGTTCAGATCGGTTTTGAACCACGTCTCAACTGCTGTGAGGACTCCGATGATTTCCTCCTTCCCGACTTTCATGGCGCGGCATACGGCTCCCTCCCACGGACTCGTGTTCAGCATCGCCGCCTCGATCAGATCTTTTCTTCCCAGCAGCAAGCCGCTGCATTGCGGGCCGCGCAGTCCCTTGCCACCCGAAAATGTATACAGGTCCAATCCCATTTTTGCGTAAAGCCTAATGTTGTCGATGGGCGGGATTCCCGCTGCGTCATCAAGCAGCATGGGGACACCGGCCTTCTTGGCGATCGCGTTTTCTTTTTCCAGGTCTTCTCCGAGGTGTGTGGTGTAAATCATCGCTGTATCCGGGCGAATCGCAGCGGCTAATTCGTTTGGACCTTCAGCCAGAACAAGTTTCGCTCCCGTCAGCCGAATGGCGTTGTCGAAGGCACTTCTTCCGCCCACCATGACGACCTCAGATTTCATGCCGGTTGTTTCCGGAAGCTGCCAGATATTTTTCGGATCACTTCCAGCCATGCATGCTGCGGTGGCCGATGCCATCGCTCCCGCGGCACCGGAGGTCACCATGCCAGCTTCCGCCCCGGTCAATTCCGCCAGCCGCCGGCTGGCTGCGTGTTGCAGTTCGAACATGTTCACAAAATATTCCGAAGCTTCTCGCTGGGCGGCCTGCACTTCGGGAAATTCCAAAGATCCGCTCAAATATGTCCAAGTTCCGCGGCAATTGATGACCGTTTTTACTCCGAGTCGAGAGTAGACATTCAGGTGAGAGGACTTGCCAATCGCGGAGGCTGCGGTAGCGAATGCGCTCTTTGCGAAGATCTGACCGAGCATCGGGGCGGCTGCCGCGTAGCGGATAAAATTGCGCCGACTGAAATTTGCCATAACGGGTACTCAATAGCCTCCATTGTTGTGGTTAAGGGGTTGAGAAACTCGACTTCTCGAGCCTGCTTGATGGACGATGTAACTCACAAGATCATCAATTTCGGCGGCAGCTAATTTCTGTTCGTAGTCGATAGGCATGGAAGGAGCCGGCGAACGCTCGACAGATTGCAATTCCGATTTCATGAATAAGTAGAATTGTCCGTCTGCGTCCTGGATCTGAAGCGAAGAATTGTTTTCGTTGCGAATAACACCCGCCAATACCTGGCCCGAATTGGTCGTGGCGCGGGCCCAGCTGTGGGGCTCTCTTTCCTGTTCCCGAGGATTGACAATGGCAGCGCGTATCTCGCTCGAGTCGTGATCATCGGCAAAATCGCTCAGGTCGGTCGAAAGGAAATGCCCTTCCCCGAGCATGGCATGACACTCGGCACATCCCGCCTTGCCAAAGAAAAGTTGTTTGCCCCGGACGGGATTTCCCACGTCCGATCGAACCTCACTTTTCCCTTGCAGAAAACGTAAATACAACAGAACAGACTGGACCTCAAGGTCGCTAAATTTGTTGAAGGAGGGCATTCCCTTGCCCGGAATTCCATCCCGAACGATCCGAGCAAGCGTCGCGTCCGGTTTGGACTTGGCAGAGGAGGCGCGACCGATATTCGGCGCATGCTCGCCTCCACCGCCGTCAAGTCCATGGCACACGGCACAGGAAGACTCAAAGAGATTCTTGCCTTCGCCGTTCGCGATTTGGGGGAGAGAACCTTTCACCTTTGAAACCTGACAGACAGCGGCGCAGCAGAGCGACAGAACCACGATGCCGGTCACTTTCAGCAAAAGGCCAAGCTCGGCCTTCATTGCTTTCCCATAACCCACACCACCGCTCCTCGCTCCAGTGGTGGCAGCGTGAATTCGACCGACTCCCCTTGCTTTACTCCCTTAACAATTTGTTTTTCGCCGAGAAACGGGAGGTACGCAAGAGAATCTCCGGTGGCTGCTGGAACCCGCACACGAATGTTATTGACCGGGGTCGGTACCGCGACCTTACCGGGGACCAGTCCGCCGAAATTTGCGAGGTAGATATGTAGCGATCCGTCCACTCTGGCGAAATTTGCCGCCACGGTAGTCGGTGCATCAAGTTGAATGCGATCGTTTTTGCCGAAGGCATTCAACAGATCGGCGGGAGGGTTCGCCGAACCTTTCGCGAAGTCACTTTGTAGCGCGTCGAAACACACGCGCGCCGGATCCGATGGCAACACAGTCTTTTGCGGTGATTGCGGAACACCGGAAGCGTCCTCGCCTGATACAACCAGTCGCCCGCCATGATCGACAAATTCCTTGATACTTCGCCGCTCGGTTTCGTTCAAGACACTGACACTCGGCAGCACCAGCGTCTCGCCATGAAACCCCGCCAGGGTCCTTGGCGTAACCACCTCGAAGGGCCGGTGCTGCTGGATGAGCAATACCAGGGCTCCACGATAAGACGGCAGAAATCCCTTCCCTGCATAATCACGACTCTTCGGGGAGAAGTAGACGCCTACGGAGGGTATCGGCGTTCGCGGTGAATAAAGTTCTTTTTCATGCTTTTCGATCCACTCGAAAATCTGCCGGCGCGTGGCCAGATCATTCGAGCCTGCCATCGAATGTCCTGGGGCGTCCCAGAAATTTGCTCCCGCCATCACGATCGAGTTGGCGAGATTTTTCATTGGCTCCGGAGCGGTAACATCTTTCTGCCCATCCCACGAGTAGTTCAGAATCCAGGTCGCCTTGCCCTGCGCGAAGGCCCGGAACGACAGCATGCCCGCTTGGTAGAGGAACCAGTCGACTTGCGAGCGTACCGCCGCCATGTGCTCGCCGTTACCAAACTCATATTCGTGCGCAATGACGTCGACCACGTCATACATTTTGTAAACATCGGCGCCGACTCGAGGCGCTTCTTCTTCGATTCCCGGATAGATCTCGGGAATCACCATAATCTTGGGATTGACCGTGCGGGCCTCCTCGCGAATCTCACGAACGAAATCGGTCATGGTCTCAATTCGAAAATCAACCCATTTGCGAAAATTCGCGTCAGTGAAATCACCTAATTTCAAATCCTTCTTCGCGTCCAGCCCAGTCTTGTCTTTGAAAGCTGCAACCGTGTAATCGTCGAAACTGGCCCAGGTCTGCTCCCAACCGTCAAAATGGGTCATCCAGTACGGGATGTCGACATAAATTCCATCGATGCCCGTGGCTGCGATCTGGCGCACGCGTTGCATGTATTGCTTGCGCCACTCTTTCGCGTACGGCGTGACCCAGACATCTTCATCGTCCTGTCTGATCCAGAAGGCCGCGCCGCCGGTAAACACGGCGGGCTCACCGGTAATCTTCCTTTGTATCCAGTCCGGGTGATCTTTCAGCAGAGTATGCGGCGATTTGTCGGCGTGGGCAGTGATGCACTCCGTGCCGGCGATGTAGACAAAAGCCTTATTGTTCGCCTTGTGCGCTTGCTCCGCGACTTTACGGATGGCTTCAAGCTTGGCCGTGGGGTCGAGGAAGCTTTCATAGCGGCCGGGAATGTCGTTGTCGACTTCTACGCCATAGACATGGTCGTCCGTCGCCTTGCGCACGATCTGAACCGCATCGTTATTGTTGCGTTCCAAACCGTAAGCACCGATACGCACGGTGTGGGTCCAATTTTGAGAGGACTCCTGGGCCGGAGAATTGATCAGCAGGACGATAATCAGCGCGAAGCAGAAGCCGCCCATCGATGAAAAATTGGATGGAAACTTCGATGAAAACTTCATATCCTCGGTATCTCTCGTTTCGACCCTATCCTTAGGACCTGGACCACGATGGACCGTTATTTTGAGAGGCCCGTCGGCGTCGATCCGAAGACAGGTGAAACCGCCGCGAGTTTCCTCGAATCGACGTTCCAGAGCACACGGAACGCGCAAAAAGCATCAGAAATAACAGTTATCTCTGATACACCTCGCTTTCATCGGGTGTCAATCGAAATCTTTCGCAACCTTTCGTAATAATTTGGTCGTCTCCAGATTCGAGCCATTCCTGACTACTGTTTGACGGCGATGACGGCAATTTCAATGCGCGCGTTGTTGACCAATGCCGCCGCCTGAATCGTGGCGCGCGCCGGCTTCGGATCGGGCATGTTTTCTTTGTACACCTTGTTCATGTCCCCGAATTCCTGGATGTCTGCGAGATACACCGTCACCGAAACGATGTCGAACATTTCAAATCCGGCGGATTTAAGCACTTTCTGAATATTTTCCAGAGCGGCCTTTGTTTCCGCGGCAATGCCGCCGGCCACCAGTTTCCCTTTCTCATCCGCTCCTTCCTGTCCGGCCACAAACAGAGTCTTCCCCGCTACCACGCCATCGCTAAATGGAAGGCCTTTGCCGACGGAAAGATTGATGTATTTATGCTTCTCGGCGTAACAGTTCGTGCCGGCAGCGAGCGTCATTGCAAACACGAGGAGCGCAGTGAGAGTGACTGGAAAGTGTCGTCGTAGCGTTTTCATTGCTGATTGTCCTTTTTGGCGTGGAGTGAATTTAGGCCTTTTCATCAAACCGCGAACAATGGTACATTCCGCGAAAGGATTTGAAAATAGAAACATATCACTCGTAAGCGAAAGCATACGAAACTCGTTCTGGAGGGCTGCATGTATACCACCCGTTCAAAATGGACGGCTTTCGTGACGATCGTCCTGGTAACGATCGCCGTGATAACGTGCGCGGGAACATGGTTCCTGGTGGCACAGCCTGCGCCTGCCCGTCTCACGACCTCAGACGAGAGTTCACTCGTCGAGGCTTTCCGCAAGGTCGAAGTGGCTTCGGTGTCCGATGCCATCGAACAACTTGCGGGAAAGCGCATGTACATGAGTCATCGGATGACGCCGATTTTCACGACGAAGTTCGCCGGAATCGCGCGCACAGTTCAGTTGAAAAAGGACGAAGGCAACAACGATCCGGCTGCGTTGACGGGAATGCTCGCTGCCATTGATGACGGCGCGGCGAACTCCGTTTACGTCATGGCCGTCGAAGACGGCGCCGACATTGCCGGCATGGGCGGCCTGATGGGCACCGCGATGGCGGCTCGCGGATATTCGGGCGCGATCATCGATGGCGGTGTGCGCGATGTCGCTTACTTGCGAAAGATTGGATTCCCTGTTTATGCCACCGGAATTGTGCCATCCACGTCGGTCCATCACTATCGCTTCGCGGGAGGGCAAATTCCGATTCAGTGCGACGGTGTTACGGTGAACCCTGGGGATATCGTGGTTGCTGACAGCGACGGCGTAGTCGTCGTGCCCCGGGATCGGGCCGTGGAGGCCCTGGCATTGGCGGAACAGATGGACTTCAAGGAACACTCCATGTATCCGGTAATCGAGAAATTCAAGTCGATACAAGAAGCAGTAAAGCAATTTGGCCGTCTTTGATTGATCAAAGAAAGAATCGATCAAAGCGAAGGTCGCTCAAGCCGAAGATCGCGCAAGCCGAGAATGAATGCCTGACAACAAAGTGAGTCGCGTGCGCTGGGCGCTGGTGTTCCTGCTATTGCTATTGAGCGCAGTCGCGTTTCTTGATCGGGTGAATATCTCGATTGCCGGCAGCTCGATTGCCCAAGCCTACGGATTGAGTAACACGCAGCTTGGATATGTGTTCAGCGCATTCCTCGCAGGGTACTCCTTGTTTCAAACCGTTGGAGGAAGACTGGCAGACCAGCTGGGATCCCGACGAGTCCTGGCGGGCGGCGTCTTGTGGTGGGGATTATTTACTGCATTGAGCGCGATCGTGCCGACGGGAATCGGCCACGCGGTATTCATCTTGTTGTGTATCCGTTTTCTCCTGGGCGCGGGTGAAGCGGTTGTGTACCCGGCATCCAATCAGTTCGTTGCGCAGTGGATTCCTCCGCAAGAGCGAGGAGTCGCGAACGGAATAATTTTTGCGGGGGTGGGCGTGGGCGCCGGACTCTCGCCCCCATTGATCACATTCGTGATGCTGCATTATGGCTGGCGAATGTCGTTCTGGGTTTGCGCAACCATCGGAATCGTTGCCGGATCGATCTGGTTTCTTGCGGCTCGCGATACCCCGGAGAAACATCCCCTCGTATCGCCGTCAGAACTCGATCACATTCGAAAGGGCCTTCCTCGGCCGGTTAGTGGCAGCACCTTAAATCTCGTTGCGTCAAATCCGGTGGCGTCCAAGGAAGCCCTAGTTCCGTGGGCGAAAGTTCTGCAAAGTAAGGACGTGTGGGCCGTAACGGTTAGCTATTTCTGCTACGGCTATGTGGCTTGGATATTTTTCAGCTGGTTCTACATTTATCTGGCGACAATCCGGGGTTTGAATCTGAAGGCGAGCGCCTTCTACGCCATGTTGCCGTTCCTCGCCATGGCGGTGGCTTGTCCCCTTGGAGGAATTCTCAGCGACCGGCTTACGATATCGCATGGGCCGCGTTTGGGGCGGTGTGGGCTAGCGGGAATTTCGATCGGCCTGGCCGCAATTTTTCTTATTCTCGGATCGCACGCCGCCAGCGCGCGGCTCGCCAGCGTCGTCCTAGCCGGCGGCGCAGGCGCGCTTTACCTGGCGCAGAGTTCGTTCTGGTCGGTAGCCGCGGGGCTCGCGGGCTCGTCTTCGGGTTCGGTGTCGGGGTTCATGAACATGGGGGCGCAGCTCGGAGGCATGACCACCGCGTCGCTCACACCAATCATCGCGGCACACTTTGGCTGGACCGCGTCATTTCTAGTAGCAGCGGGGTTGTGCGGGCTGGGGGCGATTTTGTGGATGGCCGTGAATCCTGAGAATTGCCTGACCACACCTTTGCAACGTCCACAGGAGATGGATTAAGAATTTCGCGCTCCTAGCGTTCCATGTGAATTCAAAATCTTCACCGCATTCGTGCGATATATCTTCTGCAATATTTCGTCGGGCAGTCCAAAGCCATTCAGGCTCCAGTGGTAGCTGAACATATCGATCTCGTAGAAATGCTCGTCGAGTGTCTCAAGAATTCTGAAAGTGACTCGATACATGTCCTTGTCGAATCCCATGTCAGTGCCGTAGAGCAGGCGGTCCGCGTACTTCACATAAAACGCCGACGTAAAACGGGGGATAGGAGCTGTTTCCGCATACCGCGCCGCAATGTCGGCATATAGATTGGGATGTCTTTCCAGTATTTGCCCCAATCGCGTCAAGTCATAATCGAGATTTGCAAAGTGGCAGGCGATGAAGGTTGTGTTCGAGTGCTTCTTCACCGTACGTTCGAGGATGTCAATCATTCCCGAATGGCCAATAATGCCGGGCTGATTGTCCAGCCGCCATTCGAAAGCATTCATCAGGCCGTCGTTTGTGTTGTCCATGGCCGCGTACATCCAGATCGGATCCGCAACATGAATGTTTACCGGCATTCCTAATTGGCCGCATCGTTCAAACACGGGATCCATCCGTGCATCGTCTGGGTGCATGCCAAAGGCATTCACCTTATCGGATGTAAGGCCCTTCCCCTTGTCATGAAGCTCGCCGACTCCACGCGCACCTGCCTGGTGGCACTTTTCGAGCGCGGCGATCGCTCTTTCACTGAATCCCGGTTGGTCAAAACCCGTGTAATCAAAACCACACCAGAGCTCGAAACGATCGGGATAGGCAGAATATTTCCGGTAGACATCGTCAAACTCTTTCCCGCTCGCTCCCGAAAGAATGACGGTCTTCGCAACTCCGACTTCGTCAATATTCCTGACCCACTCGGCGATTTCCTCGGCAGTCTTGGCGTATGCGTGAGAATGCATATCCACGATTGGGAATTTCGCCTTGGGAACTTCTGTAACTGGAATTTTGTAGAGAGATTTGGGCCGGTAGTCTTTCAACAGTATCTTTTCGGGCGAAGCTGCCTCGGCGGCTTTCGTGGCATCGGATGCATCGGACTGCGGACCCTGGAGGCTCGCCGCCAAAGGCACACTCCACGCTGGCGTAATGCCAGCTCCGATACCAGCGACGCCAACCGTCTTCAAGAAGGACCGACGTTTCATTCGTTCGCCTTTCCGTTTCTCGCTTCCCTATTGTGGGGCGGCTTCGAGCAAAAGATGTTTTGAAAAGTCTGCCAGTACCCGGGCAACTGGGCCATGGACGATTCCAAAGTCTTTCCCGTCGACGTAATCAACGACGTGATAGGCGCGATCATCCAAGCCGCGCAACTCCAGAGTCCCTTTCCAGTTGCTGGCGAAGAATGCGTAGTACATCTTTTTGTCCTTACGGATCGCGTGGGTCTCAGGCACATCAAAACCGATGTCGTAGAGCGTCCCCAAATATTGCCCACGGGAAAGTCGCTTGTCCCGGTAAAGCTCCATCCACTTTTGAAAACTCTGTGCGTGTTCGGGAGTGAGATCAAAGCGGCCATGTTTCTCGACCAGAGAAGGCAGAACGAACTGTGTGCCGACCACTCCTCCGATGCCGAGAGTCGAAGCGAAATCGTCGTGATTGTCACTGAGTTCCACGTGATCGCCGAAGTAGGGGACATCGTCGCCCATGAGGCCTTTGAGCGTCTTGCCCTTGGTGCGCACTTGAAAAGAACTGCTTGGGTCCGACGCGACCGACATATTGAAATGTGGCATCGTGAAAAAAGAATAGGCGGTGCCGCACGGGCAGAATTCCACCAGCGCGCCTGGTTTTGCTTTTTGTGCGGCGTCATAGATCGCACGGAAGAACTCGGGCAAGGCCTCAACCGAATCCTCCGGGCGCTGGTGGTGGTGCGCTGGGTTGTAACACTCAGGGACAGCGTTCATGTGCTGGCCGTCGAGTTTGAGACCGTCAAATCCCCAATCAACCAAGATCTTTCGCACCAGTTCTTTGTGATACTCGACAACACGCGAGTTGGCCGGGCAGAGATAATCGGAATTCCACCACGAAATCTTGCGTCGCGAACCATCGCGATTCAGTAACACCAGGTCAGGTTCGTCGGTTAATAACTTAGACTCCGGAACGGCGCTGAGGGGCGACCACCAGAGTTGGGCCTTGAACCCCTCCTGGTGAATTCGGTCGACCATCGCTTTGATATCGGCATCGCCGTGCGGGAATTTCTTTGGATCTAATTGCCAGTCGCCATAATTGTTCTGCCAGCCATCGTCGAGCGTGACCCAGGTAAATCCCATTCGCTTCACTGTGGGCAGGGTGTCATAGACCTGCTGTGGCTTGAAGTTGCGTCCGTATCCCCACGCGCACCAGATGGCTCCGAAGGCGTCGTCGGGAGCCTTGGCCATCTCGAACCCTTGTTTCAGCATGAAGCGGCGATAGGTAAGCAGCGTCTCGAAGTAGTCTCCCTCGTGCACAGCGACTAACGTGCGAAAGGTGTGGAAGCTTCCGCCGGGTTTCAGGGATTGATCGTGACGGTACTGCACGCCGACCTGGGCCTGGTGCGCGTTGGGCATGGAAATTGGCAGCGAAATCAGCCGAGGCCGTGGTTCGACATCGCCGACTGCGATTCCCACGTCTTTGCGCCATACGTCGACAATCGGAGTGCCGCCGCCGTAGTCGCTCGCGTTCATCCCGAGATAATTCTGCTGAGAGAATCCGGCCTGCAGTGGGACGATCCAATTCGGACGCCGCTCGTAGGAACCGCTCTGGAACGACCAGAAAGGCACATGTTGAAGGCCGCTCTGCGCGTCAATTGTGTATTGATTGTTGTTCCACTCGAGAATCTTCAGCTGCGACTTCCCGACATTCGTGTAGGTGACGTCGAAGACCGAGAGGTTGGGAAATTCGTCGTAGATGACGACAGAAACATCCTTGCGAAGTGCGCCGGACGTGCCGGAGAGAGTGAGTTTTTCTCCCGCGCCATAAACATCCGCGACACGGTCGTGCGTTTGCGAGGCCAAGGCAAAGTTCGACCAGGAGCGCTCAGCGCCTTTGTCGGAGCCTCTCACTGTCTCGGAGGCAGAGAACGAGCCGAGGGAAACATCTTTGCCCTTGAATCGCGCGACCACGCGGCTCCGCATGTTCTTGTCGAACTCGATGCGAAGCATGGGGCTCTGAATCTGCGCACTCTGAATTTGCGCCAAGCCCGTTGCAAGGCCGGCAGACTGCGGCGCGGCACGATCGGGCCGTGCTGGAGATTGCCCCGCCGCCGAGAGCGTGGCAAACACGATTACGAGAGATAGCGTTTTCATCATGGGTTACGGTTACCTTAGAAGCCGTGATGCAGATTAGGACGCAACGTGAGTGAGCCATCGTCATTCAGCTTCTGACGACAAGCCCATCGTACCGGGTAGCGCATGCCTTTGACCTCGATTTCTGCCCTGAGTTTCAATCCGGAAAATTTTGTTCCTTGTGGGAGCACAAATTGCGCCTGCCGCAGCTTTCCCGGCAACGGATAACCGGGATCGAGGCAACCACTGATCAGAATTTTCCCATCTTCATTTTCGACAGTCACTCGCAACACGCCCGGAACGCCGGCGATGCCATCGTTGGCGAAAGCGATAATGAGTCCGAGATAACCGCTGTCTTCGTAGCTCCAAATCATCGAAGGCCTCACACGGTAGCCGATTCGACGATTGATCTGGTCAAACGCTTTCGGAAACGCCTGGTAGTACGCCAACAGATTCCTTGCACTGATGGCGTGGAAGTTCCAAAGCGACCAGTAGTTCGCTCCCACATCGATCACATGAGCAATCATGTTTTCAGTCGGGGATACTCCTTCGTCCGATCCGTTCGTGTCCGGGGTCTTCGCTGGAATCCCCTGTTCGAGCACCGCGGCGATCCATGGCGGTCGATTGCTCAAGGTTTCGATCTGCTCGTTTTCGATGAAGATGGTGTCACTGCGAATCCAATTGTTGCTGCGAACCGTGAGATCGAGAAGCTCCGAATTGCCGACGCGGCTGTAGTCGGGCTGAGTGTTCGTCATCAGCGGAGTCTTTGTGAAGTGCTCCAATTGCACTTCCATCATCTTCATCCAGGTCCGTTCGGCGGTCTGGTAATCGGGGAAAGGAGTATTGACGAAGGGCCACGTGTGTCCCTCGCCCCAGAATCCGTACATGAAGGTATCGATGAACTCAATGGCAGGGCTTCCATTAAACTCCGCCGCTAAAAGGCCGACAAGTTCCGCGAACGACTGCTGAAAGAAAGGATGGTCGAACCGTGGCTGATAGCGCGAATATTGATTTTCCATAAATCGCGCCGCCGCCATCTTTTCTTTCTCATCGGGAACGAGGTCGACGGTCGGTACCTTGTCGAGGACGAAATCCGGCAGCGCGGGCTGATGCTTATAGTCGGGAGCACTCATCTGAATGCGAAGCCCGACGCGCTTGTTGTTCTTCTTCGCGAGATCAAAGACGAGCTTTACATAGTCAGGCAACTCGAGACGCCCAGGTCGCGGCTGGACTTCGCGCCAAGTCGGCCGCAGGTAGAGCTGCTGACCCAGGGGAAATTGAACGAGCTCCTCGATAGCCTGGCGAATGTTGTCCGATTTAATTTCCTCCGTGCCACTATCGGCCGTGATGTAGATGATCAATCCTTTGCCAAAATTGGGCACGACGTCTTCTGAAGCAGTCGTGGTCATCACCACATCGTCAGTCGGAATGACTGCATCGGGCGGATATTGAGGAAAGGGCCCTTGATTGAGCCGGTCGGTCACGGGCGGACCGGAGCCGAAATCATAGTTCGACCAGTTGTGAGCGCTTACGAGCCCCCGCGCCTTGCCGGTTCCGATTTCTGCCGCTGCTGCCAATGCGAGACTGCTTTTTAGAAAGTCTCTACGTTGCATCGAACCTTGCCCTTCTTCGTATCCGTCCACACTCGTGCGAAAAAACCGTCGCAGCGTATTTCAGAGTCGCTAAGTACTGTTGTGGACAGGGGCGTGCCCATCTTTCGCACTCAATTTTTCAACATTCAGTGCGATTGACTTTCGAAGTCTTTCTTTTTATATCTTTTGATTTCTTTTGTCTAGGATAAAACCTTTCGCCAACAGAAACATTGCCCGCCGATTACGTGGATTGGCAGCCGCACTTGTTTGCCTTGACACGAGCCCGGAACACCGCTAGGGTTGCGGGTTGTAGCGCTTTCCACCTGGGGCAGGAGCGCTGTGAAAATGCGTTCTTGTACCCTAGGGATAGTGACCTGCTCCCCCAAGCAGCGTACTGCGTCGCACTCGGGATCGCCGACCGGAAACGTAAATGCCAGCAAGAGAAACAGCGAGACTTTAAGGAGAGGGACTATGCCTGGGACAGTCACGAACCACGAAGTGAAAGGGTGCTGGAGCGTTCTAACTTTGAGTTTGGTGGTGGTGCTCGTGGGCGGGATATGCGTTTCGGGGTATGCGCAGTCAAACGCTAGAAGGGATCTTTCGTCGGCAAGCCTGGCGTCGGCGAGCCCGACGTCCGCAAGACTGAAGAGCAGCCCGCCGACGGCGAATTTTGCGGCGGAGGTAGACCCGTGGATCCAGCAACGGGAGGTAACGGCCTCTGACGGCGCGGCACAAGATCAGTTCGGCAATTCCGTTGCGATCAGCGGCAACACCATGGTAGTGGGGTCTCCTGATCACTCGTTCGGCACGACCTACGGAGCGGGAGCGGCATACGTATTCGTCGAAACCGGCGGAACCTGGAGTCAGCAAGCGGAGCTGAAGGCATCCGATGGTGCGGCCTATGACGCCTTCGGCTTGTCGGTCACGATCAGCGGCACCACGATCATGGTCGGCGCCCCTTGCCATACAAATTCGAATGGCCAATGTGGTCAAGGCGCGGTGTATGTGTTCGTCGCAAGCGGCGGAAAGTGGACGCAGCAGGCCGAACTGACGGCGTCCAATGGCGTGGCCGGGGACTACTTCGGCTGGTCGGTTGCGCTGGATGGCAACACGGCGGTGATTGGAGCTTACGGTAAGGAAATCATGGGCCACGCTGCGCAGGGGGCAGCGTATGTGTTTGCCGAGAGCGGCGGAACGTGGACTCAGCAGGCCGAGTTGACCGCGTCCGACGGGATATTTAACGACGAGTTCGGCTACTCGGTTGGGCTCAACAGCAGCACAATCGTGATCGGGGCCCCTGATCGGACGGTCGGCTCGAATCAGTCTCAGGGCACGGGGTATGTATTCACGGGAAGCGGCGGAACGTGGACTCAGCAGGCTGAGTTGACCGCATCCGACGGAGAGGCAGGAGACTTCTTCGCCCAGTCGGTCGCGGTCGGCGGCAGCACCACGGTCCTCGGGGCGCCTTGCCACCCGAGGAATGGTTTCGCCTTTTGCCAGGGGGGATCAGGAGCCGCATACGTGTTCGGTGAAAGCGGAGGGACATGGACTCAACAGGCAGAGCTGACGCCATCCGACGGCGTGGCAGGAGATGAGTTCGGCGTTTCTGTCTCGTTCAGTGGGAGCACGATTCTCTCGGGCGCATCCCTTCACACGGTCGGCTCAAATCAAGGAGCGGCGTATGTTTTCACCGGGAGCGGCGGAACGTGGAGTCAGCAGGCGGAGCTGGCCGCAGCCGACGACGTGGGAGGCTACTTCGGCTGGTCCGTCGCGGTTGACGGCACCACGGCTATCGTGGGCGCCCCTGCTCACGCTGTCGGCTCGAATCAGCTTCAGGGAGCGGCATACGTGTTCGTGCCATCGGTATCCACAGTTTCGATCTCGCCGACTTCGCTGAGCTTTGGCAATGTGGCGATCAACAGCACGAGCGCGGCCAAGACGGTAACGCTAAAGAACTCGGGCTCGACCACGCTCGACATTAGCAGCATCACCGCAAGTACGCACTTCGCCGTTTCTTCGAACACTTGCGGGGCCACGCTGGCTTCGGGAAAGACGTGCAAGATAAGTGTGACCTTCACGCCTACGCAGCTGGGACCGCTGACAGGCACCCTTAGTTTTACCGATAATGCCGCTGGAAGCCCGCAGACGGTGCCGTTGTCGGGCGCGGGGATCACCGAAGCGAAGCTGTCTCCGGCTAGCGCCGCCTACCCGAAGCAGAAGGTGGGCACGACCAGCACGGCGAAAACGTTCACATTGACCAACAATCAGACCGTGGCACTGACCAGTATCGCGATCTCAACCACGGGCGACTTTGCGGTCTCGGCGACGACGTGCACGACTAGTCTGCCCGCAAAGGGCAAATGCACGATCAGCGTGACGTTCAAGCCGACGGCGATCGGGAAGAGGACGGGGCAGTTGAGAGTGGGTGATAGCGCTAACAACAGCCCGCAGACCTCGAACCTAACGGGCACCGGCGAATAAAATCAGTCGGCACCACCAAGCCGATGGCGCAGATGTCAATGGTGAAAAGATGCGTCAGCCCCCTGGGTAATTCAATGATGGGACTAAGGTAATTGGTCGGGGAGAGAGGATTTGAACCTCCGACCCCCTGGTCCCGAACCAGGTGCTCTACCAGGCTGAGCCACTCCCCGACGGATGAAACTCCTGGCGATACTTCTTGGCGGCCGACGCGGAACGGCGTAGCGGCTCGAACTCAGACAGTATAGCATTCTGCGGGCTGGTGATTTGCGGGAGCGACTCGGTGCGGGGGCCTCGCTCCGCCGAAGCCTCTTCTCGCGCAAGAGCGGACAGCCGCAGCGCGGGCGGCGGCGATCAGCCTCTCTACTCGGTGTCCACTCGCTCGCGCCAGGGGCTGTTACAATCTTGGTCACAGCCGTCATTTTGCCTCTATTAAAACGATTCTATGCTGGCTTTTACCGCTGCTCGGCTCTTGACTCCCTTGGACGCCATCGACCGTCCTCTCGTGCTCGTTGACGAGGGCCGCGTGCTCGAGATCGTCGCCGCCGGCAGCCGCCACGTTCCGGCCGGCGTTTCGCCGATTGACTTCGGCGATGCCATAATCGCGCCCGGCTATCTTGACCTCCACATCCACGGCAACGCCGGCTATGACGTCATGGACGCCGCCCCCAAAGCGCTTCCGGCGATCGAACACATGCTGGCGCGGCACGGGGTCACGAGTTATTTCCCAACCACCGTCACCGCTCCGCTTGACACCACCTTTCGCGCCCTCGAGCGACTCGCCGGGGCAATCGAAAAACGCGAGCACGAGAGGGCCGACAACAATAAGCGGTCCGTACCCCTCGGCATCCACATCGAAGGGCCGTTCATCAGCCATCTGCGGCGTGGAGTTCATCCGCCGGCCGATCTGCTGACCCCGACGCTGGCCCTGTTTGAAAGATTTTGGCAGGCGGCACGCGGTCACATTCGCATGCTGACGATTGCTCCCGAACTGGAAAACGCACCGGAAGTAATTGCCGAGGCCACGCGCCGCGGTGTTTGCGTGAGCCTCGGGCATTCGGACGCTGATTTTGCCGCCACCGAACGCGGAATCGCGGCTGGAGCACGGCACGCAACTCATACTTTTAACGCGATGCGGCCTCTCGATCATCGCAATCCCGGCATTCTCGGCGCCGTGCTGACGGACAGCCGAATCACCGCCGACATCATCGCCGACGGCGTGCATCTCGACCCCGCCATCGTGAAATTGTTTGCCGTGGCGAAGGGCCACGCGCAAACCGTGCTCATCAGCGATGCAACCGCGGCCACCGGCATGCCAGATGGCACCTATCATCTGGGGTCTTTGACGGTCGAAGTTCACGATGGCAAGTGCATGTCCAATGGCAGTCTGGCAGGAAGTGTCTTAACCATGGACCGGGCGGTTCGCAATCTGGCACGCTTTGCCGAGTGGGACCTGGAACACGCCGTAGCAGCCGCGACCGGAAATCCGGCGCGGGTGGCGCACATCGCAGACAAAGGGGTTCTCAAGGCTGGAGCCCACGCCGACTTTGTGGTCCTGACACCGCAAGGAGAAGTGCTGCGAACTTTTGTCGGCGGAATTGAATGCCAAGCATAGCCACGTTGAATCTTGCAGAACGTTATCTGGCACAACATTATTATTATTAAGGAGAGCGATGACTGAGATGCGCAAGTTTCCGCATCATTTAATTCGAGAGATATTTGAGCAACCCGACGCGCTGCGTCGCACCATCGAGCCTCGCATCTTGCTCGCCGCTGGAGAGGTGCGCCTTGACGAAATCCGTATCTCGCGCGAAGAGTTGCGCGCGCTTCGCCGCATCAATATCGTCGCTTCCGGCACAAGCCGCCATGCAGGCATGACTGGACAGTACATGATGCAGGAACTCGCCGCCGTCCCGGTCGATGTCGACTATGCCAGTGAATTTGAATACCGCAATCCGATGATCGGCCATGGCGAACTCAGCATCTTTATTACTCAGTCGGGCGAAACCGCCGACACCACCGCCTCCCAGCGTGAAGCTCGCCGGAAAGGTTCGCGCACCATCGCCATTTCCAATGTCGAGGGCTCGACCATCGAGCGCGAGGCCGACGGATTCATTTCGATCAACGCTGGCCCGGAAATCAGCATCGCTTCCACCAAGGCGTTCACAGGCCAGATGGCATGCCTGTTTCTGTTCGCTCTCTATCTCGGCGAAATCAAAGGCAAAGTTTCAAAGGAACTCGCTCAGCATTACATCGCCGAGCTTCTCTCTTTGCCGCAAAAGACTCAGACCGTCCTCGATGCAGCCGATCGGGTCGAGAAACTGGCCGAGCTTTACTATCGCGTCGACGATTTCATGTTCCTCGGACGCGCGATCCATTACCCCATCGCCATGGATGGCGCGCTCAAACTAAAAGAGGTTTCCTACATCCACGCCGAAGGCTATCCCACCGGAGAAGCCAAACACGGCCCGAACGCACTGATCGACTTCCGCTTGCCGCTGGTCATGATCGCGACCTGCGACCGCAACGATCGGGGTTCCGTACTACGCTACGAGAAGAACGTCAGCAACATGGAAGGCTTTAAGAAACAGGGCGGAACGGTCATCGCTCTGGCTACCGAAGGAGACACAACCGTTCCGCAGCTAGCGGACCACACCATCTTTATTCCCGCTGCACCGGAATTGTTGTCGCCGATTCTGGAGATCGTGCCTCTACAGCTCTTCGCCTACTACGTAGCCGCGAAGCGTGGGCTTGATGTGGATCGTCCGCGGAATCTGGTGAAGGCGGTCACACTCGAGTAAGGGAAGGCCTTAACTTCTACTCACCCGCGCGAATCGTCCTCCGCAATCCCCGATAGAACGACCGGTGAGCGATCAGGAAATTCAGCGATTAAAGATAGATTCCCACCCATGGCTTCGACCGTCTTTCGAAGTGTGGACAGCAACAAGTCACTTCGTTTTTCGAGACGCGAAACTCCGTCTTGGGTAATTCCGAGAGTCTTGGCCATGCGGACCTGTGTTAGCTTGCGAGCCTGCCTGAGTTCTCGCAAAGTCATCTCTTCCGCAATCAACTGAGCCGCCCTGGCTTCGACCTTCTTACGTTGAGCGGGGCTTAGTTTCTTGATAATTTCATTCACGTTTGTCGGCATGGTCGTGTTCCTCCCCACCTCCCTAGCTCGTTCGCCTATCTCGTCTTCTTCATTTGCATCAGATGTGAAGCGAACCGGGCGTCGGCTTTCCGGATCAGTTCGCGGTAGAAACGTTTTCCGCTACCACCTGATTTATCACCTGCCACAAGCAGCATGGCTTTGCGTTTGGGATCGAAAGCAAAGGCCACTCTCCACTCGCCATCGGCGGCGCTGAAGCGCAACTCCTTCATGTTCGGGTGACGGCTACCCTTCAGCGTATCGACGTGTGGCCGCCCCAACTGCGGCCCGAATTCTTGAAGCAGGCGCGCCAACGCTAGAATCTCGGTCTGCACTTCTTCGTGCAGATCTAGAAACTCCGGTAGAAAGTCATGGCTGATCTCGACGATCCAGCTCATTTTCTACATTATGTCATTTGGAACATATGCTGTCAAATACATGTTCGGGACGGATCGCAAGCAAAATTCCCGCCGATTCTTTATGATGAAGAGTCGCACTCTTACTCTGTGAGGTCCTAGTGGCAGAAACGCAACAGACAAACGGTATTGAAGTCCTCGAAACCCGCGAATGGCTGGACTCGCTCGATTATGTCCTCTCCCGCGGAGGAGCCGACCGCGCCGGCCGGCTCTTGCAGCAACTCGCGCTCCACGCCCGCAGCGAGGCTGGCATCAATCTGCCCTTCACCGCGACGACTCCCTACCAGAACACGATCCCCGCCAAGCAGCAGCCACCATTTCCTGGAAGCCAGGAAATGGAGCGCCGCATCAAGAGCCTGGTGCGCTGGAATGCCATGGCCATGGTGGTCCGCGCCAACAAACTCCAAGAAGGCATCGGCGGGCACATCTCCACTTTCGCCTCCGCGGCTACGCTCTACGAAGTTGCTTTCAATCACTTCTTTCACGCCGCCACCGAGTCCGGCGACCGCGACCTCGTCTATTTCCAGGGACACGCCGCGCCGGGAATGTACGCGCGCGCTTACCTCGAAGGCCGCCTCTCCAAACAAAAACTTGAAAACTTCCGCCGTGAGCTGAAACCCGGCGGCGGACTCTCGTCCTACCCGCATCCGTGGCTCATGCCCGACTTCTGGGAATTTCCCACCGTCTCGATGGGCCTCGGCCCGATCCAGGCGATCTATCACGCCCGCTTCATCAAGTATCTCGAAAATCGCGGCCTGAAAAGCTCGGCCGGCGGCAAGGTCTGGGCGTTCCTCGGCGATGGCGAAATGGACGAACCCGAGTCTCTGGGCTCGATCACCCTCGCTTCGCGCGAGCGTCTCGACAACCTGATTTTCGTCGTCAACTGCAACCTTCAACGCCTCGACGGCCCCGTCCGCGGCAACGGCAAGATCATTCAAGAATTGGAAGCAATATTCCGCGGCGCCGGATGGAACGTGATCAAAGTCATCTGGGGCGGCGATTGGGATCCGCTCCTTCAGGCCGATCGCGATGGCCTGCTCGTCAAGCGCATGGGCGAGATCACCGACGGACAGTATCAGAAATATTTCGTCGAGAGCGGCGCTTACTTCCGCCAGAGCTTCTTTGGCACCGATCCGCGCCTGCTGAAGATGGTGGAGCATCTTTCGGACGAGCAGCTGTCGCGCTTGCGCCTCGGTGGCCACGATCCCATCAAAGTGCATGCTGCATATCGCGCAGCCGTCGATCACAAGGGATCGCCCACGATCATTCTCGCCAAGACGATTAAAGGTTACGGACTCGGCGAAGCTGGCGAAGGCAAGAACATTACCCACCAGCAGAAGAAGCTCAACGACGACGAACTCCAGGTTTTCCGCTCGCGCTTCGGCATTCCCATTCCCGACGCCGAATTGCATAACGCGCCGTTTTATCGCCCTGCCGACGACAGCGCCGAAATCAAATACATGCAGGAGCGCCGCAAACAGCTCGGCGGCTACATGCCTGCGCGAAAAACGCGCGCCACGCCGCTGAAGCCGATCCCGGAAGCGCTCTTCGAAGAGTTCTACAAAGGTACTGAGGGCCGCGAAGCGTCGACTACCATGGTCTTCGTCCGCATGCTTTCGAAGCTTCTGCGCGATCCCGAAGTCGGCCCGCTCATCGTGCCCGTCGTTCCCGATGAAGCGCGCACCTTCGGCATGGAAGCGCTCTTCCGCCAGGTGGGCATCTATTCCAGCGTCGGCCAGCTCTACGAACCGGTCGACATGGATACTCTCCTTTATTACAAAGAAGCGAAGAACGGCCAGATTCTCGAGGAAGGCATCACCGAGGCGGGATCGGTATGCTCTTTCATCGCCGCCGGAACCGCCTATGCAAACCACGGCATCAATACGATTCCCTTCTTTATTTATTACTCGATGTTCGGACTGCAGCGCATCGGCGACCTGATCTGGCTCGCCGCCGATATCCGCTGCCGCGGTTTCCTCCTCGGAGGCACAGCCGGACGAACCACCCTCGCCGGCGAAGGCCTGCAGCATCAGGATGGCCACAGCCACGTCCTCGCGCTGCCGGTGCCGAACCTGATGGCGTACGATCCCGCGTTCGCCTATGAGATCGCGATCATCATTCAAGACGGCATCAAGCGCATGTATATCGATGGCGAATCTATCTTCTATTACCTGACCGTCGGCAACGAACCATTGCCCATGCCAGAGATGCCGAACCAGCCAGGTATTCGCGAAGGCATTCTCAAGGGCCTGTATCGCTTCAAGACATCCGAAAAGAAAGGTGCAAAACTGCGAGCCCAGTTGCTTGGCAGCGGCGCCATCATGTTCGAAGTCCTCAAGGCGCAGGAGATTCTCGCGAAAGACTACGGCGTGGCAGCCGATGTCTGGAGCGTCACCAGCTACAAAGAGCTCTATCGCGACGCCAACGACTGCGCGCGATGGAACATGCTGCACCCAACCGCGAAGCCGAAGGTTCCGTATGTGACCCAGACCCTCAAGGGCGCAGCCGGTCCATTCATCGCAGCATCCGATTACATGAAGGTATTGCCTGAGAGCATTTCACAATGGGTTCCGGGCAAGCTGGTATCTCTTGGCACAGACGGTTTCGGACGAAGCGAAAATCGCGCTTCTCTCCGGGATTTCTTCGAGGTAGATGCGAAGCACATCGTACTCGCAACGCTGCACGCGCTTGCCGGTGAAGGCGTCGATGCCAAGCTTTTGGAGAAGGCCGTCCGCGATCTGGGCATCGATCCAGAAAAGCGAAACCCGGCAACCAGCTAGCACCGCGGGCAGCGGTGTCGATGGATCGAAACGAAGAATAAGAATCGCTGAGGAATAACGAAAGAATGGCAACGGAATTTAAGCTGCCCGAACTGGGCGAGAATATCGAAAGCGGCGACCTCGTCCGGCTCATGATCAAGTCAGGCGGCACGATCAGCGAGGGCCAGCCGGTCATGGAACTTGAGACCGACAAAGCCGTCATTGAAGTGCCCTCGTCCGTAACCGGAACTGTCGGCGAGATTCGCGTAAAAGAAGGCGACAAGCTGCGCGTGGGGCAGGTCATCTTCACTGTCGAGAATGGAGCCAAGACCGCTCCGGCCGCGAAGGCGGAGAAATCGGCCCCGTCTGCGGCTGTTCCCACTCCTCCATCTCCCAACCTAGCTCCGAGCCCGGCCCCGAGCCCAGCCGCCGTGGTTCCAGCAACGCCTGCGGTTCCACAGGCCGACCGCCGCGCCAAGCCTGGCGCCACTGAATTCAAACTCCCAGAGCTTGGGGAGAACATCGACTCCGGCGACCTTGTCCGCCTGATGATCAAGCCCGGCGCAACCGTCGCCGAAGGGCAACCGGTGATGGAACTCGAAACCGACAAAGCGGTCGTCGAAGTTCCTTCTTCGGTGAGCGGCGTGGTCCGCGAACTGAAAGTCAAAGAAGGGCAAAAAGTAAAAGTCGGGCAGGTCATCTTCACGCTCGAAGGCGGCGCATCTGCTCCCGCAGAGACTCCCGCCAAGCATGGTCCGGTCGAGCATGCTTCCGGACAGCACGGCGCGCGTGTCTCATTCCAGTTAGCGATGCAGGCCGAGGGCAAAACAGAAGCTCAGGCCCTGCCTCCGGACCAACCACAACCGTCCGCATCTTCCTTCAGCATGCCGGTGCAGTTGGGCAAAGTTGCCGGCACCGAACACCGGGATCCAGTGCCTGCGGCTCCGCACGTGCGCCGGTTAGCGCGCGAAATTGGAGTCGATATCCACAGCGTCACAGGCAGCGGCCCCGGCGGACGCATCAGCGAAGATGACGTGAAGCTCTCCGCAAAGAATGCCCTGACTGCAGCCGCAACAGCGGCGCAAACACCGCGCGGAACTTTCGCCGAGCCCGTATTGCCTGACTTCTCGAAGTGGGGGAAAACCGAACGCGTTTCGATGCGCGGAGTCCGGCGCAAGACCGCCGAACATCTTCGGCAGGCCTGGAACACGATTCCCCACGTGACGCAGCAAGACCGCGCCGATATCACCGAACTCGAACAGCTCCGTGCCAAATTTGCCCCGCGCGCCGAAGAAGCCGGCGGCAAGATGACCGTCACCGCCATCGCGCTCAAAGTCTGCGCCTCGGCCTTGAAAGTCTTCCCCCAATTCAATGCATCCATCGATATGGGGAAGGAAGAAATCATTTACAAGCAGTACATCAATCTAGGCGTGGCCATGGACACGGATCGCGGCCTGCTCGTCCCGGTGATTCGTGATGTGGACAAAAAGAACATCGTGGAACTGGCGGCTGAGTTGACTCAGCTGTCGAAAAAAGCGCGCGATAAGAAGCTGATTTCCGAAGAAATGGAAGGCGGCACGTTCACGATCACGAATCTGGGCGGAATCGGGGGCACCGGATTTTCGCCGATCGTGAATTATCCCGAAGTCGCGATTCTCGGCCTTTCGCGTTCACGCATGGAGCCGGAGTGGGTGAGCGAAAGAAACAAATTCGAGCCGCGCTTGATTCTGCCGCTGTCGCTCTCGTACGATCACCGGTTGATCGACGGCGCCGACGCCGCGCGCTTCTTGCGCTGGATCGCGGAAGCGTTTGAGCAACCGTTTTTGCTTTCGGTGCAGGGATAAATGCCGCGCACGAGAACGCCGAATTCCCGGGTTGGGAGGATGTTTACTGGTTGGTTACCCCTACCCCCCCTCCCCCTATTTAATGGAATCATGGGGTTAGCGGGGAAATTTTGCTTCGGTCTTTGATTCTAAAGGGTTTACCTATAGAGTCTTTGAAAATAAAGGACTTAGGTTGTCGAAGAGCGCTGAAAATGGGTTTGGGGCAGCTTCGAGGCGTGTCATTGCTGACGGACTTGCCTCGAAGTTGCCCCAATCAGAGTTCTATCGTCGGACGAGGCGCGGGTTAAGTCAATAGATTTCGGTGGCGTTCTCATTTCGGGCGGAGGACGCAACGGCCGCGAGTGTATCCAGGAATTTCGACCATGTCCACACTTAATCGGATCGTTCTTAATCAGATCGCTGACGGGCGCACTGACTTGGTCTTTGACTATCTAGCACAGGGGCACCCTGCGACGGCGACTGACAAAAATGGCGTGTCTCTGCTGAAATGGTGTGCCTATTACGGCGATGTCAGCGCTATTCGATACTTGCTGGCAAACGGAGAATCGCAGGCTTCATTGCAGGGTGAGCTGGGTGGCGCGGCCTTCCACGGACACTGGCGCTTGTGTCAGTTTCTGATTGAGAGTGGAGGCGACCCGAATGAAGCCGACACTGACACTGGCGAATCGGTTTTGCATTCTGCCTTATCTAAGGAGAGCGCCGGTCATGAACGCGTCGTGCGGGTTCTGCTGGACAATGGTGCGAAAGTAAATGTTCACACCAAGGTCGGAGTTGAGACCGGTGCTTTCATGCGCGACGCTCGGACTAAGGGCGAGACTCCGCTGCATAGAGCAGCAGCGTTCGCCAGCGAGACCGTCGTTCAGTTGCTCCTGGATGCAGGCGCGAACAAACAAGCGCTCGATGCCAACGGCGATTCGCCCCTCTCCTGGGGCAGCTGGCACCAGCGTCCTGATTCCGTATTACGGAAATTGTGTTACGGTCCTTTTTCGATTCGAGAAGGACGCGTATCGATGGCGGTTAGCCTTCTCGGAGAACCACATCTGAATTCATCGATAGAGGATATAAAAAAATCATGACGACCAGTTCCAATCTCCGCATCGCAGTCATCGGCGGTGGCCCCGGCGGATACGCCGCCGCATTTCTCGCCGCCGACCTGGGCATGAAGGTTACGCTCATCGACCCCGAAGTAAACCCCGGAGGCGTCTGCCTCTATCGCGGCTGCATCCCGTCCAAAGCCCTTCTGCATGTCGCGAAGTTGCTTGAAGAAGCCGAGCAGGCCAAGAACTGGGGCATCGAATTCGCTGAGCCGAAAATCGACCTCGGCAAGCTCCGCTCATGGAAAGAAGGAGTGGTCAAAAAGCTCACTGGCGGGTTGGGTCAGCTATCGAAACAGCGCAAAGTCGAGTACGTGCAGGGCAAAGCCGGCTTCGTGAACTCGACCACCGTCGAAGTCACCAAGGCCGGAGGCGCGAAAGAGAATCTAACCTTCGACCGCATCATCATTGCGACCGGGTCGCGTCCGACCGTCGTCCCCAGCCTGAAACTCGACAGCCCGCGCCTCATGGATTCGACCGGCGCTCTTGACCTGCCCGACGTCCCCAGCACTCTGCTCGTCATCGGCGGCGGCTACATCGGACTCGAACTCGGCTCGGTCTACGCCACGCTCGGCACCAAGGTGACCTGTGTCGAAATGATGTCTGGATTGCTGCCCGGAGCAGATCGCGACCTCGTGCTGCCTCTGCACAAGCGACTGGAAAAACTCTTTTCCTCGATCCTGCTCAACACGACCGTCAAATCCCTCAAAGAGGAAAAAAACGGCATTCGCGTAACTCTCGATGGTCCCGACGTCAAAGAAAAGGAACAGGTCTTCGATCGCGTGCTGATGTCGGTCGGACGGCGGCCGAATTCCGAAATCCCCGGGCTCGACAAAACTAAAGTTAAAGTAAATCAAAAAGGATTCATCGAAATCAACGGTCAGCGCCAGACCGCCGACCCCACGATCTACGCCATTGGCGATGTGGCCGGCGAACCGATGCTTGCTCACAAAGCGATGCACGAAGGCCGTACTGCCGTCGAAGCCATCGCCGGACACAAGGTCGCTTTCGAACCGAACGCAATTCCCGCGGTCGTGTTCACCGATCCGGAAATCGCCTGGGCCGGACTCACCGAGACCCAAGCGAAAGAACAAGGCCGCGAAATTGCCGTCGCGAAATTCCCCTGGGCCGCCTCGGGACGCGCCGTCACCATCGACCGCCCCGAAGGACTCACCAAGCTGCTGATCGATCCGAAGACGGAACGCGTGCTCGGCGTCGGCATTGTGGGCGCAGGTGCGGGAGAGCTAATCGCCGAAGGCGTTCTCGCCATCGAAATGTGCGCGTTGGCCGCCGATGTAGGCATGACGATTCATCCGCACCCAACCTTGTCAGAAACGATGATGGAATCGGCGGAAGTTTTCTACGGCCAGGCCACCGACATCTATCGTCCGAAGAGGTAGAGGAAGAGATAGAAGTAAATGGCACGCTGTTCCGGCGGGCGCCGCGCCCGCCGCGCCGCTCGCGATGTACTCTGGAAGGCCAGCAGATGGCAGGTTTTGACACTGCGGCTGTCAAAGAATTGATGAAGAAATTCGCTCTACTGATTTTCGTTGTGAGCCTCGGCATTAGCCTCGCTCTCTCGAGCGCCTCGGCTCAATCCGTGTCGAGTATCCTGAACCACGCGACGCAGACTCCGCCTGCAAATCCCACATCCGCCGATCCTCTCGGCCGTGACACTCCTTCTGGAACCATCCTCGGATTTCTGCAAACCGCGCAGGCCGGCAACATGAAGGCCGCCGCCGATTATCTGCAATTGAGCGCCGCTCATCGGCAATCGCAAGGCGCCGAGGTCGCCGAACATCTTAAAGTTCTCATGGACCGCAGCTTCGTCGGCAGCATCCGGCACATCAGCACCAGCCCCGAAGGCAGTCCGGAATCGGGCACACCGGATCTGCAGACGGTTGGCGTTTTCTCTTACGGCGATGCTGACGTCCCGGTCGTACTGGTTCGCGTCTCCGATCCGACCTATGGAAAGATCTGGCTCTTCTCCGCCGACACGCTGAGCAAAGTTCCCGAACTCTACGACAATCTCGAAGCGCACCGGGTCGAGAGCAAACTGCCTGAAGGGTTGGTCCGCAACACCTTTCTTGGAATGCCCGCATGGCAATGGCTGGCTTTGCTGGCGGCGGTTCCTGTCGCGCTCGGAATCGGCTGGGCGATCGTTCTGTTGCTGACGATCCCGCGCAATCTCTGGCTGAAATTTAGGAAACGTCCGAACCTTCAGTCCTATCAGCAGCTTTCCCGTTCGCTCCGGGTGACATTCAGCGCGCTGGCCCACCGCATCATCACCAGCTACTTCGGCCTGCCCCTGCTTCCGCGTCTTTATTACTACCGGACCATCGGCGTCATCATCGTCATCAGCTTTTTCTGGTTCGTGATGCGCGTGACCGGCCTCACCATGCAGCGGCTGCGCATCCGCGCCGTCAGTTCGGGCCGCACTGGAACCGGCACGCTGATGGTTCTCGGTGAGCGACTGCTGAAGGCGTTCATACTGATCCTCGCCGCGCTGGCCGCGCTCGCCATCCTCGGCTTCAATCTGACAACCCTGCTCGCCGGCCTCGGCATTGGTGGTATCGCCATCGCCTTCGCCGCGCAGAAGACACTGGAAAATCTCTTCGGAGGCGTCTCAGTTTTGGCCGACGAGGTCATCCGCGTCGGCGATAGCTGCCGCTTCGGCGATCGCGTCGGAACCGTCGAAGACATCAGCCTGCGCTCCACCCGCATCCGCACCAACGAACGCACGGAGCTTTCCATTCCGAATGGCGCGCTGGCCACGATGAGCATCGAGAACCTTACCCGGCGCGACAAGATCCTGTTCAATCCAACGTTTGGAATTCGTTACGAGACCTCCGCCGACCAACTGCGATATTTGCTCGCGGAGGTTCGGCGATTGTTGTATCAACACCCGAAAGTCGAAAGCGACTCCGCCCGTGTGCGCCTCGCCAATTTCGACGCCAGCGCGCTCTCGATCGAGATCTTCAGCTACGTGCTCACGCGCGACTTCGCCGAATTTACCGGGATCCGCGAAGACCTGCTTTTACGCATCATGGAGATTGTTACGAATTCGGGCAGCACTTTCGCCTATCCCGTATATTTCGCCCGCGATTTGGCGATCAACCCCGAGAAGGCCGCTGCCGCGGAGCAGCAAGTGCAACAATGGCGTGACCAGCGAACCCTGCCCTTCCCAGACTATCCTCCGGCCGAAAAGTCGGCCCTGCGTGGCTCGATCGTCTATCCTCCGCCGGAGTCTGGATTGGGAGAGCGCTAGTTTCCCCGAGACTTCCTCGGAAACTATAGGGGACGTGCCCCTTACCCCCGTAACTTGCGGCTTTGCACGCTGGTTCCTAGCATGGGAGAGCCATGCCTCATGCTCTGCTGTTGTCGCCGGATGATCAGGCCGTCAGCGCCATCACCGGCGTCCTCGAAGAATTGTCCGTCACCTGTGAACGTCCTCTTGATGGACTTTCTGCCGCCCAAAAACTGAACTCGCAGAGCTTTGATCTGGTCCTGGTCGATTGTGAAAACCTTCCAGCCGCCAAGTTGATATTTGACGTTTGCCGACGCGGCAAAGACGGCAACACTCCGGTGCCCATCGCCATCGTCGACGGACGCGCCGGTCTGCCGACTGCCTTTCGGCTCGGCGCAGAGTTGATCCTGACCAAGCCGGTCGCGAAAGATCAGGCGCGGACTACGATCCGCACCGCCGTTGGCCGTCTCCGCAAAGACAACAACAAAGACGCACCCGGCGAAGCGGATTTCACACCGGTTGTCGCCTCCAAGTCGGCCGGAACTCCCTTAGAGCGTGCTTTGGCGGCTGCCGCTGGCGCTGCTTCTGGACCCGAGACACCGCAGCTGACCAGCTACGCTGACGACGCAGCAAGTTTCGTTCCGAGTGTTCAGGCGATAGCAAATGCCGGCGCCGAGGGTAAGTCTGCGATCGCGGCCGGCGTTGCGGCAAAGGCGCAGGCCGCGGTTGAGCCTGTCGTTGATCAGCCCGCAAAAGCTGCTCCGCCAGTAAAAGCGGCTCCGCTAGCGCCAACGTCAACAGCGTCGCCCGCAGTCGCGACATTGAAATCGTCTGCCGCGTCCGCGATACCGTCTTTCGCTGAATCTTTTAAAGAACGCACTGCCGCTTCACAGAAGGCCGCACGACCTCTTGTTCCGTCGGATGATCCAGTGCTCCGAGAGATTGAGCAAACCGAACTCGGGGAGTTGGAGCCCACTGAACCGCAGCCGGAAGGTCAGTCGGAATTGCAGTCGCAATCAAAGACCGCAAAGGCGGAGAAACCAGCAAAACGGCAACTGGCCCGTGATGAGCACGGTCCTGTCTTCTCCTCGTATCAACAAAGCACAAAGCCTCGCGGAGCGTTAGTCGGGGTCCTTGGTCTCACTATCGCAGCCGCCGGTTTCTATGGCGTCTGGACGTACCAGCCCGGGTTCAAGGAAATCGCTGGACCGCAGATCAATCGCGTCCTGGCGCTGGCGGGAATGGCGCCGGTATATCAAGCGCCGCCTTCTCCAGCAGCCCGTCCAACGAATGCCGCGCCTCGGCCGGCTGTGGCAGCTGGAGCTGCGCCGGTGGCCGCAACTCCGAATCAGACAGCATCAGCGTCAACATCAGCATCCAACGCCGCGGATTCCGCAGCTACGCCGGCGGCGGGCACCTCGGCTCCGGCGAGCGCACCCGCTTCGTCGACGATGGCGACGGCGACTTCGACGCCGACTCCGGTCGCAACCACGCCCGTTTCCACGCCGGCAACGAAGGCTGTCGCACTCAAGAACGATCTCAAGAACGACAACAGCGAAGCGAACAAGAAGGAAGCAGCCGATGACGCGCCGTTGCCGGGCGAGAGCACGGCGATCATTCTGTCGTCAAAAGGCGCTGAGAAGCGGCTAGCCCATAGCGTTCCGGCAAAGTATCCCGCCGGCGCGGTAACCGGAGGAGCGCAGGGCACTCTCGTCCTAAAAGAAGTGGTGGATGAGAATGGAAAGGTTGCAGGTGTAAAACTGGTCGAAGGCGACCCTGTCCTGGCGAGTGCCGCGATCAAGGCGGTGAAACAATGGCGCTATCGTCCCTACATGCGCGATGGCCGAGCCCAGCCCTTCCAGACGGTCGTGATTATGGATTTTCAGCGGCCGTAAGGCTTGGTCGATAGTGGTCGGTCGTTCGTCGTTGGTCTCAGCGGCGGAATGATCAGCCTTCTCTGAAATCCGAGCGACCATCGACTAACGACTATCGACTAGCCTCTCCAAATTACCCCCGTAACTTGCTGGTTACCCGCCACATTACCTACGATGAACCTTATCATGGGTTACCAAGCTCTTCTTTTCTGTCCCGACGAAAAACTGGCGCGCGTCGTCAGTCAGGTGTTCACGGAACTCGACTTCAGTATCGAGACGGTCCGCGAGCCGTTTGCCGCGGTCAAGAAATTGATGACGCAACGTTTCGACGCCTTCGTCGTCGACTGCGAAAACGAACAGAATGCTTCTCTGCTCTTCAAGAGCGCAAGAAATTCCACTTCCAATCAGAGTTCACTCGCCATCGCCGTCGTCGAAGGACAAGCTGGAGTCGCCAAGGCTTACCGCATCGGAGCGAACCTCGTACTCACCAAGCCCATTAACGTTGAACAGGCGAAAGGTACGCTGCGAGTGGCGCGAGGACTCTTGCGGAAGAATTCCGATGCCGCGAGTTCTGCCGTCTCCGCTCCACCGGCAAAAACACCGGCGGCGGCCAGCGATAGTTCGTCTAGAACATCGCAGGTCCACATTCAAGACGAAGCGCCTGCAGCCATACCTGAAAGGCGCGAGCTTCGCGAGTCGTTGCACACCGACTTCGGCGAGTTCGAGGCGCCGAATAACACACCGGCCCCGGTTGAGATTCCGTCCGAAGTTCACTCTGTTCCCTCGATGTCGGCGTCTGCGCACGTGAGCGAACCCCTAGCATTTGCCGCCGCGCCTGCGTCACACAACGATCTTGCAGCGCCCACGGAGCGCGTTACGGAAGCGCCGCCAGCCGTGACAGCACCTGTCAAACCCGGCGCCATCGGCGAAATCGTCAAGAATAGCGATACCGTCCGGCCCGTAGTGAACGGCTTTCCGAGCCAAATGTTTGCCGGACAAGGGTCGTCAAATATCCCCGTTTCAGCTTCTTCAGGATCGGCTGCGGCGACCGCTCCCGCAAAAGAAGTGACCATGCACTCCGAGATGCGGAGCAAAGTTGCCGAACCCGAAGCGTTGAGTCCGTCATTTTCCGCACCCAGCTCAGGGCCTACATTCGGCTCCGGACCCACGTTCGGGTCCAGCATGACCTCGAGCGCTCCGTCGTTTTCCGCGCTGGGCGGAGATGCCGAGGAATCTGGCGGCAAAAAGAAAATATTGATCGCAGTCGCCGCCATCGCGCTGATCGCTGTCGTCGGATACTTCGCTTATGGAATGTTCGCCAGCAAGTCCGGCGCCTCCACTCCGGCGCCTCAATCCATCGCCGCACGCACAGGCTCGACTCCGGCCGCGACCACGACTGCCGCCTCGCCCGCTCCAGTAACTGGATCGACCGGCAGCAATCTGGAGCCGGCGGATTCTACCCAGTCCGTACCCAACACCACAACCGCAACGACGAGCGCTGCGATTGCCGACCCGTCGACCACAGCAGGCAAAGTTCCGGTGATTCGGCTGGACGCAAGTTCCGAACCTGCAGTCAAGAAGTCAGGAGCACCCGCCATCGTCGTGAAGAATGGCGTCGCGAAATCGGCCACGGCTGCCAAGAAACCTGCTCAAGCGCAGGGTCAAAGTGATGACTCCGCCCCGGTCTTGACCAGCCAACTCACGGAAGCGACGCCGAACGACAACAAGTTGAGCGGCCTGATTCCGGCGGAGTCAAGCATTCCGAAGCCCACATTAGCCACCGTAAGGCTTTCGCAGGGCGTGTCGCAGGGAATGGTAATCAAACGCGTGCAGCCGAAGTATCCGCCAATGGCGCTTGCGGCTCATGCTCAAGGCGCAGTGCAGATTGAAGCTACGATCGACAAAGAGGGCGCAGTCACCAACGTGAAAGTTCTTAGCGGAGACCCCATCCTGTCGCGCGCCGCTGTGGAAGCAGTTCGGCAGTGGCGGTATAAGCCCTACTATCTCGACGGCAATCCCGTCGAAGTCCAGACCCAAGTCACGGTTAACTTCAAGGCGAACTAGCTGTCAGCTATTAGCTGTCAGCTCTCAGTCAAAACATTAACCCCGACTACTAGTTCAGTTCCTCATGCAAAAGACGCTGGCGCGGCCGGCCTGGATGGGCGCTGATGCTGCGGAACTTGTGGTAGATTCCGTGCAAATCTTCGCTCAGCAGGCGTGAGATCTCCATCGAAAAGTTGCAGCGCTCGCGCAGGAAAACGAGGAAATCTTCACGCCGAATGAAGGACACAGCCGTCGGCTCGGAGGCTTCGGCTGTCACGGCATGTTCGCCCCCGGTCATGCTCTCGCTGAGGCCAAGCAGGGTTCCCGGCCCGGCGATCTCCAGTAACTGCTTCTGGCCCGGCGCAGTCGTCAGCAGGAGCCGCACTTCGCCGCTTTCCAGCAGATAAACGCCCGCGACCGTTGAGCCAGCCTGAAATAACCCGCTGCCTTTGGCAAACAATCGTGTGGTTTTTATCCGACGAAGGGCCGCTAACAAATCGGAACTCAATTGCCCGAGGGGAGCCTGTTCCGACACGTCTGCACCTATTTCGTCAGCTGCCATCCTGCTCTCGGCGTAAACAATGTGCAGTGACGCTCATCACCTCTCTTAGTGACATGAACACATAGTGATATGAACACGGGGCAAGAACACGGCAGACGCAAAGAGGGGCCAGAACGCGGCCCACTGCGCAAGCCGTGGGTTCAAGATGGGTTAGGAGTGGGAAGTCAGCCCGAGCCAAGCGTAAGAGAAGCCTTTGGCCGGTGGTTGGTTAGTCTTCGGCGTTCTCCCTCGTGCGTCGTGCTTCGGGGACCGGAGCCGCCTTATTCCCGGATCTTATTCTCGTACCATGATCTCGTCGATGGCGACCTTTCCGCCCTTTTCGACGCTAACCACTTTGTGGACCGCCTTGAAGCCCGTCAGGGTTATATCCACGACGTAGTTCCCAGGGCCGAGCATGACGTCAACCGGGGAGAGTTTATCCAACATCCGCTGGTTGATGGCAATCTGCGCACCTTTCGGCTGGGTGTGAATGCTGATCGTTCCCATGCCTGCCGTGCTGTCGCCGCCACCATGGCCAAACAACTTGTTGAGCTTGCCGACGGTCTTCATGTCCTCGACGTTGCCGAGCGCCCTGAGAGCCGGCGAATATTGGAAATTCTGGCCCGGGCCAAGGTCGGCGGTTGCGGTTTCTTCAAGATATCCCTGCTTGCGTAAGAGAACGGTATGACTTCCCTTTTCAATCGCAAACTGCACAGGAGTCACTCGTCCCGTGGACTTCCCGTCGATCACGACTTCCGCGCCCGGCGGCGTGCTGTTGACGACGAGCAGTGCGTTGACCGGAGCCAGATGCAGCGTCAAAGTAGATTTGCTGCCTGCCGTGACGTCAACCGATCGCACTTCCGACGAATAGCCAGACTTGCTGACCGAAATGATGTGTTTGCCCGGCAGCAGGCTGGCGACCGTAAAAGGAGTGACCCACGATGGATCGCTCTTTCCATCCACCAAGAACTGCGCCCCCTGTGGATTGGAGTCGATCAAAGCCTGCCCCGGAACCACGACCGGAGCTGGAGCGGGAACTGGCCGCCGAGTGTTCTTTTGCCGCGGAACCTGGCGCACAGTCAGATCCGGCTGCGGATCCAGAACCTGCGGCACTGGCGGAGCCGGCTTTGGGCTGGGTGCTGGAGCTTCGGCCTCGGCCGGAGCTGCTTTTTCGACCTTGACCGGCTGCGGAGCCGCGGTCGATCCGTCATCCTCTGACCGCACGTGGAAGAACAGTGCGATGGCAACAATCAGGATCAACCCGACTGCACCGAGGATCGAGAACAACATCAAACGCGGCGGAACGGTAGAGACTTCCTTGAATGCCTTCTGCGCGACTTCTCGCGGCTGGATCCTGGGCTTGTCTTCCGCCTGAGCCCTGCTCTTCGGGTAAATCTGGGTCTTGGTCCGTGTCTGCTCCACTTGTTCGGGTTCGGGCTCGGGAGCAGGCGTATAAACGGGTTGCTTGAGCGGAGGCAGCTCGTCGAGATCGGAAAAGCTCTTGGCCGCCGAACCTAGAGCCGGCTCTGCCATCGAAGGATCAACGGCGATGCGCGGCGTTTCCTGTTCAGTCGCGGGCTCTGCTTCTTCTACCGCAGCCGACATAACCGCATTCGGCGCAGCGTGCGATTCCGGAGCCGGAACTTCGTAATCGCTGATCAGTTGCGCGCCCGCATCCGAATAAGCACCGGCGTCGGAGCCGGAGTTCGCATTGCTCCCAGAGCTAAAGCCCGCTTCAAAACCATCAGTCACAGCAGCGCCAGAGCCGCCAGCGACCGCACCTGCTGCTGCGGCTGCCGCTCTTGTCGTTGCAGGCGGTTCGGCAGGCGGAGCAGTCCGTGAAACCGCGGGCGGAGACACAGGCCTAGCCGGCGCGGATGGCGCGGGCCGAGGGGTCGCCTGCACTGCGGGTTTCAGCTCTATTTTCTGTTCTTGTTTCTGCTCCACGGGCCGCGCCGGAACCTTGGCCGCGGGCGCGGATGTAACCGCTGCCACAGCCCCTGGGTTCACAAACTTGCTGGCAGCCGCGGCGCGTGCTGCAGCGTCAACCGTCAGGTTCGGCGCCGCGACCGGCTTCTTCACGGCGGGCGCAGCCTTCTTGCTTGTTTCTTTGCACTTCTCCAGATCTTCGACCAGTTCACGCGTGTTCTGGTAACGCGCGGCTGGGTCCTTCGCCAGCGACTTCATAATGAGGTCGCTGACCGCCGGGTGAATCTTGGCGTTCACAGACGTCGGAACCGCCGGCATTTCATTTTCAATCCGGCTGAGCAAGGTGACTGGGTCCGCCGCATCGAACGCCTGCCGTCCCACGACCATTTCGTACAGAATTGTGCCCAACGTGAAAATATTCGAGCGCCCGTCAATCGCCTCGCCGCGAATTTGCTCCGGAGAGCAGTAAGGCATCAGCCGTCCGAGGCCTTTCCCGCTTTCCGCCTCGATCAGGCTCATGTAGGAAATGCCGTAACCAAGAATCTTGACCAATCCGTCCCACTGCACCAGGATCTTCGCCGGTTCCAATGAATGGTGAACCACATTCTTTGACGCCGCGTGTTCAAGACCAGCACAAATCTGCCGGGTAATGTCGAGCAGGTCCCAGATCGAAAAACCTTCCTTGCGCGCCACCATGGTGGCGATGCTATTGCCCTGGACGTACTCCATCGACGCGCAGAACTGCCCGTCAATTTCACCGGCTCCGTAGACCGGCACAATGTTCTGGCCCGCCAGGTCGCGCGAGCTTTCGCCCTCGGCAATCAACATGTCCACAAACGCTTCCGCGCGGTCGCCGAGCGGCTCCAGACTCTGCGTCTTGAGCGCCACAACCTGGTTGGATTCCGTGTCCATCGCCTTGTAAATCGAGGCGGTGTCAGACTTCGAAAGCTCGCTCTGAACTTCAAACCGGCCAAACATCGTTGCCATTTGCGAATCGTCCTTGCGGCCTCAAGCCGCAGTAATTCCTGAATATGGAATGGCGTACAGCAGGGGAGAATCAAAGCTAGAATACCGCCACTGGCGGCCCAACTGAGAGTTACGAAGGTACTCGAAACAGGGCTTCGCGCACCTAGGAGAATTAGCCCTAACGATCGGGAAATACGTAGCGAAACGACCCCTGCAGTCGTTGGTCGTTAGTCGCTGGTCGTCCGGAGGCGGCGATCCGCCTCTGGGGGAGATTCGGGAACTTCCCCCCGTCGCAAATCGTAAGAAAAAGTACGGAGCCGTGTCGATCTCGCCGCCCGATCTTCGACGTCTATACAGAGGGTGGTCGGACTCGAAGATCAAACGAGGAGACATAACAGCCCGTCGAACCTCTTGACCTTGTACGCAGGTACAGAGTTGAGACTAAACATTGGGAGCCGCCAATTGATACGAGGTCCCGCTTGTACAAAATCGATTTCTTTCGCAGTTGTCCAGATGGCAACTGCTGCTTTATCCTCATGGACAACGCATTGGGGCTGATTCGACCGGTCGGTATTTTCTCTCATCATCCTGTTCGGCACTCGGGAGTCGCATGACCCTAACCCGCTTCGTGACCAAGAGCGCATTTCGCAACAAGCGCCGCAGCATTCTGACCGTGCTCAGCATCGCCTTTTCGCTTCTGTTGCTGACGCTGATGATCACGATCTGGAATGCCTTTTATATCGACAAAGGCAGTGCCGAATCGGCCCAGCGCCTGATCACGCGCCATCGCGTCTCCCTCACCCAGGCGATGCCCGCGTTCTATCGGGAGAAGATCCGAGCCATCCCCGGCGTGGTCGCCGTCGCTCCCAACAACTGGTTTGGCGGCATATATAAAGATCAAAAGCCGGAGAATTTCTTCGCCCAGTTCGGCACCGACCCCGACGAAATGATGAAGATATTCACCGACTTCAAAATACCCGACGACCAATTGGTGGCATGGCAGCGCGACCGCGCCGGCGTCATCGTCGACGAGCAGCTCGCCAAGAAATTCGGCTGGAAAATGGGGGATCGGATCACGCTCCAGGGAACCATCTACCCCGTGAATCTGGAACTCACGATTCGCGGCATGTACACCGGACCGATCGCGACGAATTCCGTCTACTTTAATCAGAAGTATGTTGAGGAGGCGGTTTCGTTTGCCAAAGGTCACGCTGGCACGTTCAATATTCTTGTGGACTCTCCCGCTAACGTCGCAAAAGTGGCAGCGACAGTCGACGACATGTTCCGCAATTCTCCCGAGCCCACAAAAACCGAGAGTGAAAAGGCATTTCAACTCAGCTTCATCAACAGCATCGGCAACGTGAAAGCGTTTATTCTGAGCATCTGTTTCGCCGTCATCTTTGCCACGCTCCTCGTGTCTGCGACCACGATGGCGATGTCGATCCGCGAGCGGACACGCGAAGTCGCAGTCCTGAAGACGCTTGGCTTTACCCGTCCGTCAATTTTGAGGTTGTATATAGGCGAAGCCGTCGTTGTAGCCCTGACCGGCGGGATTCTAGGGTGCCTGATCGCGCCCTTGCTCGTCTTCGTCATGTCGCACGCGCCGGGCATGGGCCTGTTTCTCACGGGGATGAAAGTGACGCTCCCGACTTTTTTGCTGGCCGTCTTCATCGCCGGGATGGTCGGATTCCTGAGCGCCATTTTGCCTGCCTATCACGCGGCAAAATTGGATATCGTGGAGGGTCTGCGCTACATCGGGTAAGGAAAGATTGGTCTCACGCTAGCTTCGTAAGATGAGCTGCGTAGAATTTTCGTATCAGGGTATGGGTCCGACGTTTCGAACGAAAGTAAATCATGGCGATTCCGATCAGCTATAACATCCGCAACCTGAAACTCCGCAAGGGCCTCACTATCATGACCGCCCTCGGCATCGCACTCACTGTCACCACGGCGGTCTTCCTCATGGCGCTGCTCGCAGGATTGCAGAAAGCCTTTCAGTCGAGCGGCAGCGCCACGAACGTGCTCGTCATGCGCAAGGGCTCTACGGCGGAACTCTCGGGAGGATTCGACGCCAATCTTTTCCCCACGCTGAAAACTCTCCCCGGCATTAAGCAAGACAGCAGCGGACAGCCGCTCGCCTCCGGCGAATGGGTCGTCGTGGTCGTCCTTCCGCGCAAGGATGGCACCGGCGACGTGAATGTTTCCGTGCGCGGACTGATGCCCGCCGGCATCACGCTCCGTCTGGAAGACACCGATTCTCACGGAAAGCCAAAATTAAAGTTGACCGAAGGCCGCTGGTTCACCACCGGACAGCGTGAGGTCGTCGTAGGACACTCCATTCACGACCGCTTTTCAGGCGCGAACGTCGGCGACACGCTCGACTTCGCCAAGGGCCAGTGGAAAGTCGTCGGCGTGTTCGACGACGGCGGCACCGCCTACGATTCTGAGATCTGGGGCGATGTAAACCAGATCGCCGTCGATTTCGACCGCCAGGGAGGCTACGCGTCCGCGTATCTGCGGGCGACTGATCCGATTGCAGCCGACGCCTTGAAAAACCGGGTCAGCGACGATCAGCGTCTGAAACTCGAAGGCACGCTCGAAACCGATTACTACGAAAAACAAACCAGTTCCGGCGGAGCCATCAAATTTATCGGGACCTTCGTTGCTATCATCATGGCCATCGGCTCCAGTTTCGCCGCGATGAATACGATGTATGCGGCCGTAGCCTATCGCTCGAAAGAGATCGCAACCTTGCGCATCATCGGATTTTCTCGTCCGAGCATTCTCACATCGTTCGTAATCGAAGCGTTGCTGCTTTCTTTGCTGGGAGCCGTCGTAGGTATCGTCTTGATCCTGCCCTTCAACGGCATGAGCACGGGCATCGGCAACTCCCTGACTTTCAGCGAAACCGTTTTCAGTCTCCACCTGACGTGGGCGGTGGCGCTGACGGCCGTCTGTTTCGCCCTAATCATGGGCCTGCTCGGCGGCTTCGCCCCCGCCTGGCAAGCAGCAAGGCAGGATATTCTGACCTCGCTGCGGGCGTAGTTATGCGGGCCTGGTTATGCGAGCCCAGTGAGAACTTTGTGGATGCAAGGTTCGTACAATTCTTTGTGACACGAAGTAAGATTTGAGAGCAGCTTTTTAGCAAAAGCAAATGCCAACGGAAACCGAACATACCGATAGCCGGCACGAAGACCTGCGCAGCCTTCGCATCGATCATTCCCTGCGCGAGGGCGGCGGAGAACCTCCCGCCTGGTCGCGCCGCATCATCCTGGGCGGAATTGCAGCGGTCGTACTACTCGGCATCGTCGCCCTGGCATACCGCGCATTCGCGGGAGATACTCCCGAGGTGGAAGTCGCCCGCGCCGCCGCCGAAGGCAGCGATGTTGCCGGCAGCACTGTCCTCTCGGCCAGCGGATACATCGTCGCCCATCACAAAATCAGCGTGAATTCAAAAGTGACCGGACGCGTGGCCTGGATCGGCGTCGAAAAAGGCGACAAAGTAAAAGAAGGGCAAGTCCTGGTTCGCCTTGAAGACGAAGAATACCGCGCACAATACGAACAGGCCCGCGGCGCCGTCGAAAGCTACAAAGCCCGCTTGCTCGAAGCGCAGAACGGATCGCGTCCGGAAGAAATCAAACAAGCGGATCACAATCTCTCCGAAGCGCGCGCTACCGCCATCAACGACAAAATCAATCTCGACCGCACCCGCGAACTGTTTGCCGGGGGCGTTGCCTCCAAACAAAATCTCGACGACGCCATTGCGAAATACGAAAGTTCGCAGCAGCGCATGAATTCGCTCGAGCAGTCGTCAAAGCTGATGCAACTGGGCCCTCGTGCCGAAGAAATCGCGCGCGCCAAGGGCGACCTGCTGCAGGCTGAAGGCTCCATGGCCTACGCGAAGTCTCAACTCGATGCCACGGTGATTCGCGCCCCTGTATCCGGCACGATTCTCGATCGTACTGCCGAAAAAGGCGAGTTGGTCACCGCGCAATTTGCCAGCGGCGCCGAGGGTGGTCCGCGCGGATCGGTGGTCGCTCTCGCCGATCTCAACGACATTCAGGTCGAGCTCGACATCGCGCAAGACGACTTCGCCAAACTCTCTCCCAAGCAGGAAGGCATGGTCACACTCGACGCCTTCAAAGACCGCTCCTACAAAGGAGAGATCGCCGAAATGTCGCCGGAAGCGAATCGGCAGAAGGCAACGGTGCAGGTCAAAGTTCAGATCCTTCAGCCGGACTCCTATCTGCGTCCGGAGATGAACGCCAGCGTGCAGTTCAAGGCAAAAGAGAACACGGACAAGAACGCTACCGCGAAACAGAATTACGTTTTTGTTCCCACCACCGCGCTGCGCGACAAGGATGGCAAGAAGTTTGTGCTGCTCGCCTTCAATGGCAAGGCTCTCCGCCGCGATGTTCACGTGCAAGGCCAGCGTTCTGGGGGTTATCTCGTGGACTCGCTAGTCGGCGGCGAAAACTTGATTACGGCAGGGCCCGCAGATCTACAGGACGGGCAAAAGATTCGCATTAAGGGGCAATCATAATCATGAACGCAATTCCAGCTTCGACGCAGTCACCGACGCAACCCGCTGTTGGCAGCAAAGTCGTGCAAGCCAAAGGCGTGAGCAAGATTTTCAAGCGCGATGCTTTCCAGGTCACCGCGCTCGACAATGTCTCGATCGACATTGCCGCCGGCGAATTTCTGGCGCTGATGGGACCCTCCGGATCGGGCAAGACGACTCTGCTGAATATGATCGCCGCCATCGATCGCCCCACGTCTGGCGAACTGCTGGTGATGAACGAAAATATTTTCCGCCTGAATGACGGACAGTCCGCCACCTGGCGCAACACACACGTCGGCTACGTATTCCAGACGTTCAACTTGATCCCGGTTCTCACCGCATTTGAAAACGTGGAGCTGCCGCTGCTCTTGACCAAGATGACGCCGCAACAACGCCGCGATCACGTCATGACCGCGCTCAAACTGGTGGGACTCGAAGAACGCGTCCACCACCTGCCGAAGCAACTCTCCGGCGGACAGGAACAGCGCGTCGCGATCGCCCGAGCCATCGTCAGCGATCCGACGCTGATCTTAGCCGACGAACCAACCGGCGACCTCGACAGCAATTCGGCCACAGATATTCTGGAAATTTTGAAAAGGTTAAATGAAAGCTTCCACAAAACGATCGTGATGGTAACCCACGACCCTCATGCCGCCAGCTACGCCCACGTCACGAGGCATCTGGAAAAAGGAAGATTGCTGCCCGCGTAGAGATGCGCCGGCAGAAGACACTTACGATTTGAAGGGCATGATGTGAGGCCGCGCGGCTTCATGCGCGCCGTGATCGCAGTAAATTGACTGCGGTTTCAGCAGCCGGGGTTACGCCGTCCTTCTCGCCGGAATCTCGGCCTCACCCTCACTAATCCACTCCCAAACCCGCCGTCCGCGGTCATTGCTCAAACTGCGCGCCTCGCCATAATCCACCAACCGATTCAGCACGGTCGTCACTGAGGCAAGCGGGTCCTTGTGCCGCGCCAGAATCGCCGGAGCGTACCGCTCCAATTCTCCGCAAATCTCACGCGCTCCGAGCGGGCGTCGCACTTCCATCAAAACGCGCCGGCAGGCTTTGGTGAACCCCGGCTGGCGGCCGTTGGGCTTGCGGTCAATCAATTCCAGCAAATCATCGCCCAGCACTTCGTCGCCAAAAAGATTAGCCAACCCGGCAATCGTCTGTTTCACGGTACCGATGCGCTTCATCACCTCGGCCCGCTGCCGCATCAACTGGAGGAGCTCTTCATGCGCCGCTTTCACCACCTGCTGCGCGGAAACACTGTTGGTTTGCAGATCCATTGCATGGAGACCATCCGCGTGCGAAGCTTCCCCGTTGCTCTTCCCAACTCCCATAGACCCCTCCCCGACCGCTGGTGTCTTCTAATACGGAAGACACCCTTCCGAAGTTCCCTGGTTGAGTTGGACTCGTAGCTCGGGAAAACGTTATCAGCCCATAACATTTGTGTGCTCGGGCCGGATCTTGTAGATCACACGCACTTCCCCAGGCTTGGCGTATGGATACTTATCGACCCCCATGTATTTTTTCGCCATCTTGTCGATGTGGTGGTCGGCGCCGTCTTCAGTGATTTCGACCACTGTGCCCCGAATCTCCAGATAACGGTAGGGATTATCGGGGTCGATAATTGCCAGCGCCACATGGGGATCGCGGCGCACGTTGCGATCCTTCTGCCGTCCGCGGGCCGAATTGAAAATCACATGCTGGCCATCAAAGTCGCACCACACCGGTGTCACCTGCGGCCGTCCATCCGGCATAATCGTGCCCAGACTGGCGAATGCGGGCTTCTGGAAAAGATCGAGATACTTTTCGGGAATGTTGGACATGCTGACTTTCTCCTGTTTGATTTATCGCAATGAATTTTTCGGTCCCGATTATAGATGCCAGACCCCGTCTCAAAGACTGCGAATCCTTAGCGATCTGCAGCAACCTTGGCGGTTAAATTCTCTCCCCGCTGACGCGTCGTTGACCGTAGAATAATACTCTTTCCCGCGAGGTCGACGACGGATCCCATGACATGCACCCCGGCACGAATTTTGCCCCGAAAGTCTTTTTCACCTCTCACCTTGCTATCGGTGATCTTCTTATCGGTTTTCCTATCGGTGATCGCCATCCCGCTTCTGGCGCAGCAACCGGCCGGGCAGCCGCCGACGGTGGTATTCATGACGGATTTCGGCGTGATCGACGATTCCGTCGCTCTTTGCAAAGGAGTCATGTACGGCATCACGCCCAACCTGCGCATCGTCGATCTTACCCACCAGGTCACTCCGTACTCCATTCGTGACGGAGCCCTCTATCTCTATGGCGCATCGCCCTACTTCCCCGCCGGAACGGTCTTCGTGGTCGTAATCGATCCCGGCGTGGGGAGCACGCGCAAAGCCGTCGTCGTGAAAACCAAGCGCGGACAATTCTTCGTCCTCCCCGACAACGGCCTGATGACTCTGGTCGAAGATCGCGACGGCGTGGAAAGCATTCGCGAGATTACGAACCCCGACTGGATGGTCGGCTCGAAAATTTCCTCCACCTTTCACGGCCGCGATATCTTCTCGCCCGTAGGCGCGCACGTCGCGCGCGGCGACGACTGGACTCAAGTCGGTCCCGTGGTCCCGAAACTGATTCGTCTCGATCTGAAGCCCGCCACCGTCGACGAGAAAGGACTGACCGGAGAAGTGATCGCCCTGGATGGACCCTTCGGCAATCTGGTCACCAACATCAGTGACGAAGATTTTCTGAAGCTAGGCTACAAACACGGCGACAAATTGAAGGTGACGATCGCAGGACGCGAACAAGAGATGCCCTTCGTCAACACCTTCAGCGACGTGCCGCTGAAACAACCACTGTTGTACATCGATTCCCGTGGACGCGCCAGCTTCGCGGTCAATCAGGGGAACTTTGCGACGGTGTATAAGATCGATCCGCCGCAATCGGTTTTCGTACCGCGGAAGGGACACTGAAACGGGGCTTTAGGGATGCGCGGCCCTCAAGGTTTTGAGACCTCCGCCTACAAGTTTGCTGAAAATCGCTTGCACTTCTTGCGGCGACCCGCTCAGGTTGCTTTCCATCCAGCCTTCAACAACCGCGAGCAACGATGACGCCACCACCCGCGTAACGATCGCCTGTTCCGTGGCGAGCGCTGGGTCTTCCGCTCTGCTGCTCCGAGAATCGTCTGGCGCATCGAGCGCCTGCCTTACGCGCTCCTCGAAACAATCCTGCAATACTCTGGGACCAGTGCCCGTATCGGGCCCACCGATTAAAGCCCTGAAAAACCGCGGCGTCATCTGGATGTGAGTAAAAAATGCGGTGGCGTCTAACGGGCAATCTTCGTTAGGCCAATCGTCGTTAGGACAATCCTGGTTACGCCTGATCGCCAACATGGGCGCGACAAACCGATCGAACTGCGAGCGCAGCAGATGGTCTTTTGAAGGATAGTGCGCGTAGAAGGTCGCGCGCCCAACGCCAGCCTTTTTCGCAATGTCGCTCACCCGTATGTTGCCGTAAGCGCGCCGATGCAGTAGTTCGACGAAAGCCGCATCGATTTGCTTACGGCTGCGTATGACGCGCTCGTCTTTTTTTGCGCGGTCGCCGTGAACATGCGAGACACTTACAGATTTATGTTTGATAAGTGCCATCCTTAGGCCTTTTTTGTTGTCCGCTGCACTCAGCTTTTATAGCATCAGCGCCATGACACCTACAGAACGCGCTGAACCGGTTCGAAAAATACTCGCGACCGCATTACTCGTTTTTCCGTGTGTCTTCGTTCTTGTCTTCATCATGCACTTCCGGCACCTGGTCGACTTCTTCCACTTCCACACGCACTACGTGCAGCGCGCGCCGGAGAAAACGGTTGCCACACTCATCGCCGCACAAAACCAATGGCCGCTGATGCACGATCCTCACATGATCGCCTATCTCGCGCTCCCGGTATTTCCGCTGTGCGCCTTCGCTCTCTATCTGCTCGGCCGGAGCGTGCGTCCGCTCGCGAGTGCGATCACCCTGATGATCACCATCACCGGGTCCATCTACATGGGAGGTGTCTTTGGGATGTGGACCGCATTTTACCGGGGACTCGGTCTGGTCGATTCCTCAAACCTGGCGGGAGCGACTGCGACTTTTATCGCGATGACGACTCCACAGGGAGCTTTTCTAGTCACGACGACACTCGCGAAACTGACGATGATCGGTCTGGCTTTGCAGGCGCTCACGCTTTGGGGGACGCGCGTCGTCCCCTTGTGGTCGATCGTGTGTGTCGTCCTCGGATGCTCGCTATTTCTGGCATTCTGGGATCTCGATAACTGGATGCTGATTGGAACTCTGCTGATGGGAGCGGGCTTCCTGGCTATGCGAAAAGCGCTTCTTCAGCAGACCGAATAACGGGTTTTTTTTATTTCCTGCGCGATCCGCGGCAGCACTGCAGCAACATTACGGATTAATCTCAGCTGGATAAACTGAAATCTCAATCCGTCGATGTGGCAAATCAAACTTAACCGGCAAACGAGTGCTGTAGCGCCCTTGCTCGGGCGACACAATCCTATAGACATATGTAAAGGTCAGCGTGTGCTGATCCGGCGTGACTTCCGAAAAAGTCCAAAGGCGGATATTCTCCTCGGCAGCACGTTGCAGCATCTCGTGCGCTCCGGATGCCTTTGCGGAGACTACATTTCCGTCGGTATCGAGCTCGATTTCGACGGTGACAGTACCTTGAATCCCAGCTTGCCAAGCGAGCCGTGGATAACTCGGACCGACTTTGTGTTTTACGAGCGGCTCAGCTGAAACTTGAAGAACACATGAAATCAGAAGAATTATCAAACAGACCGGTTTCATTTGAACCCCTCCCTCACCGCTCACGTTAGCCCGCCTCATGCAACTCCTGCGCGATCCGAGGTAGGACCGCCCGCAGTAGCGCCACGAACTGCCCCATCACGCGCCGTCCGACTTCAAGCACCTCTTCATGCACCAGCGCGCGATCCAGAATCCCCGCCGCCATATTTGTTACGCATGAAATCGCCAGAACGTTCATCCCCATATGGCGCGCCGCAATCGCCTCGGGAACGGTCGACATCCCGACGAGATCCGCGCCAATCGCGCGCAGGTAACGAATCTCCGCCGGAGTCTCGTAACTGGGTCCCGCCAGAGCGGCGTAGACGCCCTCCCACGGAGGAATGGAAAGCTTCTTCGCCTCCTCGAGCGCAATCTCGCGATAGCGCTTCGTATACGCGTATGTCATGTCAGGAAAGCGCGGCCCAAAGCGTTCGTCATTCGCCCCCGTCAGCGGATTCTGCCCCTGCAGATTAATGTGATCGCGCAGGATCACGAGCGCACCCTGTCCATACTCGACGTTAATGCCGCCCGCTGCGTTTGTAAGAATCAGACCGCGGACGCCCGCCCGCCCCAGCACCCGTGTAGGAAACGCGACCTCGGCAGCTGAATAGCCTTCATAAAGATGTACCCGCCCCTGCATCACGGCGACAGGAACGTCGCCGGACTTCCCGATCACGAGTTGTCCGGCGTGACCCACCGCGGTCGAGCGCGGGAATCCAGGAATATCGCCGTAAGGAATGCGCACTGGATCGGTGAGATCATCGGCAAACGATCCCAGGCCCGAGCCCAGCACGAGCCCGATCTGTGGACGCAGTTTCGTTTGCGAAAGAATGAAAGTAGCGGCGGATTCGGCGCGAGTAAAGAGGTCGGGACTCATTTGTCAGAGTTTAGAATGAAGCGTCATCATAATAACGTCTTGTCATCCCGAGCGAAGCGAGGGATGACAAGCCCTAGAAAGTTCGAAAAGTCCTCAGAACTTCTTCTCAAACTCAGCCAACGCCTTTTCGAGCTGCCACTGCATGTTTGACCGTTCGCCCTGAGCGATCAGGGGCTCACAGGCTCGGGTGGGTTTGTCAGATGTCTTCAGCGAGTTAACGCACTGCACGACGTTTCCCTCGCCTGACGTGTGTCCCCAAAGGCTCTCGCCTGGCAAGAAACTATGTTCCAGGCTCGCGCGCGCCATCTGTTTGAGCTCCGCATAGGACAAGCCGTAAGTTTCGACCGCGCGCAGATATTCATGCGTAATATCGCTGCGCGAAACGCCTTCGTCGTCGGTGGCCAGCGTCACCGGCACTCCATACTTCATGTAGATCGGCAACGGATGCTGGTCGCCGCTCACGCCGAGAATCACATCGTTCGACGTCAGGCATATTTCGACCAACACTTTTTTCTTCGCCATCTCGCGCAGCAATCCAGTGGCATCGTCCTCGTCCATCACAGCGACGCCGTGTCCAATGCGTTCTGCCCCAGCGCGTTCAATCGATTCGCGAATATGAAAGTGCAAACCCTCCGGGGGCACCAGCCCCATCGCCAACTCATCTGCGTGCAGCGACACATGGGTCGTCGGATAAAACTTGTGCAGCGCCTCGATGATCTTCATGTGCAGATCGAAGTCATGCATCGGAACGTAATAATCTTCCGGCATCACGAGATTGAATCCGACAAAGCGCCGATCTACCTTCGCCAGCTCAAAGCCGAGCAGAATCTGCGCAAACACCTGTTCCCGCGGAAATCCGCGAAGCACCTGATACAAGTAACGAATCTTCACTTCGCATCCCGGTTTCGCCTCGGCGGTCGCGCAGCGCAGCAACTCTTTCTGTCGCGCCTCATCAGCGTTGAGCTTGCTCCGGGTCGACGCCACCACATCCGCCATCCCCCCGGCGAGCATCTGGTCGCGCAATTTAGCGAAGTCGTCGTCCCACCCAATCCGCTTCCCTAGATCGCGCGACAAGCTTCCGTCCGCGGTGTGCATCACTTCGACATATTGCAGATGGTCTTCCGCCGCCCGCGACGCGACCTCGGCGAAAGCGTCGCCGGTGTGGTTATCCATCGCCGGACCAAATTTGTCGAACGTCGCAAAAAAGTGATCGTGCCCCGATTCCTCTTCGCGGTGCCAGTTGCGCATCGACCAGGCATCAATCAACTGGTCGTAAAGAATATGGTCCTGGTAAGCGCAGCGCACCGACGGTTTGTTCTGATAAGGCTCGCAGCTGTCGCACGCCGCACGGATCAGCTTCGACGTCGTTCGGTCAACACACAGCGCATTCTCCGACGCCCAGTCGATGAAGCTCTCCGCATAAATCGCGCCGCTCAGGTGGACATGCAGGTCGCCGCCCTTAGGCATCTCCCGGAGAAACGCCAGCAGCAGCCCGGGCTGATGCCGCACCGATTCCATATATTTCGCAGTCTTCTCCTCAGGGGTCTGCGCCGGCGGTGTCTGCGCCGGCGAAATCCGTACCCAGCAGAAGACTGTCAGACAGCAAAGGGTTGCAGCGGCACGCACACTTCGGTTCAAGCAAACGCCTCCATGTAAAGATAACGATAAAGAGATCAGCATTGTAGAAGATTTGCTGGTCTCGCGACCCGGTTAACCCGCGAAAAGAACAGTATCCAAGCGGCTGGCACTCTGATTTGCACAATCACATTCCAATGTGACGATCAAAATTGCTCTGCATGGGACCCGCGAAAAACCGCATGGATATTGGCGATTCCTCACGCCCGGAAGGCCGATTGCACAATTCCTGTGTCACCGGCCTGTGCACGGGCTGCACTCCATTGATGAATAAGAAGTTATAGGCGCGTTAATTTCATTGACGTAAAAAATGGCTATGTTAAAACCATAATCGTTCTTTGACACGTTCTGAAGTTTTTCCGGTTGGTGCAGCGTCCGGGGCTCAAGCGTAGTCACCCAGACAACCGCGAGGTGAGTTTGGGAGGGCGAGCAAGGGTCTATAGCTAAGCGCTGGTCGAGAAGAACAGGAGCCACTGACAAAGGCAGGATAGAGTCCCGAGGCGTTGAGCTGGTTTATCCGGTTGGCGGTGAGCCCGGAGCCCGAGCAAGATCGGCTTACAATGCACCCGCAAGGGAGTTGTAAGAATAAGGTCAGCAAGGGTCTAACGCGAGCTACTGGCCGAGACGAATGAGTTCAACATCACCTCGGGACTCTCTATTTGTGAACGTGTGTTCTTCATTGAGGGACGCGGACGCCCCGCCCGTCCACGTCGAGCGAAGCCCGCTAGCCCCTACCGAACTCAGCATCGTCCCACCGCAAACGCCGAAGCCATCCCCCGCTCTTCGTTGACTGTTCTCACACGCATCCGTAATATGAGGCGACCCCGAAAACCATTCGTCTCCGAATGATTGGCGAAACGATTTCGCATTACCGCATCGTAGAAAAACTCGGCGCCGGCGGCATGGGCTTGGTCTACAAGGCCGAGGACACCGAACTTGGCCGCTTCGTCGCTCTGAAATTCTTGCCTGACGAACTGTCGCAGGATCCGCAAGCCCTGGAGCGTTTTCGTCGCGAGGCGCGAGCAGCGTCCGCTCTCAACCATCCCAATATTTGCACCATCTATGAAATTGGCAGACACGGCGAGCAGTCGTTCATTGCCATGGAATTTCTGGATGGTGTGACCCTGAAACACCTCATCTCCGGCAAGCCGTTAGAGAACGAAAAAATCCTTTCCCTGGCAATCGAGATCTCCGACGGCCTCGACGCTGCGCATTCCAAGGGCATTGTTCACCGCGACATCAAGCCCGCCAATATTTTTGTAACCGAACGCGGGCACGCCAAGATCCTCGATTTCGGATTGGCGAAGGTAGCACAAACCGGAAGTTCGTCGAACCCGGTCGCCTCCGCGAACACGATGACCGCAATCGGTCCCTCTCTCAGCCCCAGTGAACAACATCTCACCAGCCCCGGCTCCACCCTCGGGACGGTCGCATACATGTCACCGGAACAGGTGAGAGCCAAGGAACTGGACGCACGCACGGACCTGTTTTCGTTCGGAGTCGTCTTATTCGAAATGGCAACGGGTGCACTGCCTTTTGCTGGCGAGAGCACGGGAGTAATCTTTGACGGCATCCTCAACCGGACGCCTGCTTCGGCCCTGCGGCTGAACCCGGCGCTGCCAGCGGCGTTTGAGCACATCCTCGAAAAATCGCTGGAAAAAGACCGCGACCTGCGCTATCAGTCCGCATCCGAACTGCGTGCGGACCTCAAGCGTCTTCAGCGAACGTCAGACTCTGGACGAATATCCTCGGTCAATGCGCAGTCTCCGGTGCGTCGGCAATCAAAGCGTGGAATCGTTGCGGCTGCAGCAGGGCTAGTCTTGCTGGTCGCGCTTGCGGGCGTTACGTGGTATCTGAAACATTCGCCGGGGCAATCCGCGGCTTTGGCCAAGAAGCCCTCAGTTGCCGTCCTTCCCCTGCAAAACCTGAGTGCCGAGCCCGACAGCACTTACTTCTCCGACGGAATGACCGATGAGATCACAACCAAGCTCGCGAAAATCGAGGGCATCGATGTGGTGTCGCATTCCTCGGTCATGGCGGTAAAAACCGCTGACAAGAGTGCCGCCGAACTCGGCAAAACCTTCGGTGTCCGCTACCTGCTCGAAGGGAGTGTGCGCAAGGCGGGCGATCAGGTGCGGATCAATGTGCAGCTGATCGACTCAACCTCCGGATTTCAGGTGTGGGCTGACGATTTCACGGGAGAAATGAAAGACGTTTTTTCGCTGCAGGAGCAAACGGCGTTGAAGATCGCGCAGTCGCTCAACCTGAAGCTCAGCCCGAAGGAAGAGGAGGCCATTCACCATCGCTATACGGGAAACGTGCAAGCCTACGACGCGTACTTGCGTGGTCAAGCACTGGTCCAGTATCCCGATCAACCGGAAAAGATTGAGGCGGCTCGCCGGGCCTTTGAGGAGTCTCTTAAGTCGGACCCGAATTATGCTCTTGCTCTTGCCGGGCTGGCGTGGGTAGAAGTGCAGATCTATCGCAATCTTGACTCAACGCCAGCGCACCTGCAGCATGCCGAGGAATATGCGCAGCGCGCGCTGGCCGTCGATCCCCGATTGCCTGAGGTTCATGTGGCCCTCGGATCAGTCTTGATGAGCAAGTACGAATATGACAACGCAGCCAATGAGTTTCGGACTGCTACCGGGCTGAACCCAAACAGCAGCCATGCATGGGACCAGCTCTCGTGGGCGCTCGGTTACAAGCAGCCGCCGGATCCGGTTGGGGCTGAGAAGGCCGCACGGGAGTCTTTGCGCCTGCAACCGTCGTTTCCTCCCGCGTACTATCATCTTGGCCGCGCTCTCATCCTCCAGAAGCGCTACGCGGAGGCAATTGCTTCTTTCCAGCAAGAGAAAGAATTAAGTCCGAATAGCTCGATGGCGTACATGGGCCTGGGCCAAGCCTATCTGGCGCAGGGCGACTATGACCAAGCGATCGCGGCCCTGGCTAAAAGTGCTCTGCCGTCGGCGATCAATTATTACTTTTTGAGCGCAGCCTACGCAGCTCACGGCGACAAAGAGAAAGCTCTCGCCACGCTGCAGAAGACCTTCGAATTGGGGTTCCACGACTTTACCGCGCTCGATTCAAGCCCTTACTTCTCATCGCTGCGGTCGGACCCACGTTTCCAGCAGTTGGTTCAGCGCTACCGCAAGTAACGGATCTCAGAAGCCCACCCACCGCCAAAATCTTAGATCTCCGGCAGAATGCTGAGTCCGACCCTTTGTAATGACAGGCCGTCACACTTCCCAGTGACCCATGTAGGTTTCAGGCCGCGTCTATCCCGTGATGCCGATCCGACTGAACGCTCTGTTTGGCTGTGACCGGGCACACGGGTACCTGTGACACCCGTCACGGAGTCGACATGGATCGCTAACTATAAGTTAGGCATGCGAAGTGAACAGTCTGCCTTCAAGCCCGCGTCGGGAGCCAATACTCCTCAGCTAGCGTTCAACAAGAAGCTCTTTTTGATGATGTCGCTGATTGTTCTCAGCGTACCCAGCGCGCACGCCGTGCCCAGTTATTCCCGGCAAACCGGGCTCCCTTGCGCCTCCTGTCACTACGCCCCGCCCGAGTTGACTCCGTTCGGCAGGACCTTCAAGCTGGAGGGCTACACCTTCACCACGAAAGCCCAGGTGACCGACGACAAGAAAGACCACAATGCCGCGTTGCAACTGCTGGAGGCATTTCCTCTTTCGATCGTCTTCGACACGTCTCTAACGACGACCAAGTCGCCGCAACCGGGCACGCAGAACGGCAATTTCCAATTTCCTCAGGACGTATCGCTGTTTCTCGCTGGCGCCTGGACGAGCCACATCGGCAGCTTCGTACAGGTCACTTACGACAGTCAGGGCGATCACTTTTCCTGGGACAACACCGACATCCGCTATGCCAATCACGATCACAAGTTATTTAGCAGGCCTTTCACCTACGGGCTCACACTGAACAACAATCCCGGCGTGGAAGACCTCTGGAATACCACGCCCGCGTGGGGTTACCCCTACGTCGGCAGTAATGTCGCTCCCGGACCATCCGCGGCGGCGCTGATCAACGGATCGCTGGCTCAAGATGTGGCGGGAGGGGGCGGATACTTCATGTTTGACGACCATTGGTATTTGGCTGCGACCATGTATCGGTCAGAACATATCGGTGGGGCTCAACCCAATTCCGGCGCTGGTTTCACCTATAACATCCGAGGAGTTGCGCCCTATTGGCGGGCCGCTTATCAGACCTCCACCAAAAACAACTATCTGGAAATCGGCACATACGGCATGCACTTGAAGAGCACTCCGAATGCGGTGAGCGGTCTGGAAGACGGTTATACCGATTGGGCCGCGGACCTCGAATACGAGCGCACCATTCCACGGTTCAAGAACGACGTGGTCTCGTTCCGAGGAACGTTTATCCGGGAGAACTCGAATCTGTCAGCGACATTTGCCGCAGGCGGAGCAACTCAGACTGCGCATCACTTGAACACGGCCCAGGCGAATATCGAATATCACTTTGGCACGCGAGTGTCAGGGACGGCGGGAGTTTTCAACATCACGGGAACCACCGACCCATTGCTCTTCCCGCCGGCTGCAGTTGGAGGAAGCGCGAACGGGTCTCCTCAAAGTAATGGCTACACGTTGAACTTGTCGTACTGGCCTACCCAGAACGTCGACCTGGCGGTGCAATACACCGGGTACCTTCGCTTCAACGGTGCCCGATTGAACTACGACGGCTCGGGACGGGATGCGGCAGCGAATAACACGGTTTACCTACTCGCTCGATTTGTCTTTTGAGGCTCCACGGACTAGACTTCGCGCTTAAACGATCTGAAAACTGGGCAGGTAGCGAGTCTGTGGGTCAACTAAGTGATCCTTGCGAACACCTGTTCCAACTTAGGAGATAACATGCAAGAGCGATTTGTGTGCCTTATTTCAGCAGGCATCGTGTGCTGCCTGGCTTTGCCAACCGCAACTCAAGCGCAATCCGATCCCGCCAAGTTTTTCAAAGCCAACTGCGTGCTGTGCCACTCGGCCAATGGCAGTGGAGACAGCGCGACCGGCAAGGCATTCCATGCGAAGGATTTGCGCTCTGACGAGGTTCAAAAGCAAACTGACGCGGAACTGGCGGAAGTGATCGCCAAGGGCCGAGGCAAGATGCCGGCTTTCGGAGCGAAGATCAAAGCTGACGATCTCACAAAATTGGTGGCGTTCCTCCGGGAGCTGCCGAAACAAAAGTAAGCAAATTGTAGAGTCACGGTTGTTGGAGGCGGAAGTGCATGGTTGAGGACGCTAGGCAGTTACAAGAGGGCAAGGCCAGCCCAAGCCCGGGACTATCTGTCGAAAGCAGACGTTCGTTTCTCGGCGCACTGCTTGGAGTCGGCTCGTTGTTTGTAGGTACGTTGCTGTCGGTGCCGCTGCTCCGATTCGCGCTTTTCCCGCTGCTCCGTCGCACGACGGAACTCAAGAATTCGCCCGTCGGAGAACTGCAAGAGTTCTCTTCCCTGACCGAGCCCATCATGCGCACCATTCAGATTGAGCAAGTCGATGGCTGGCGCAAAGCGATCTCCGAAAAAGCGGTCTATGTAGCCAAAGACAGTCAGGGCAAACTTTGTGTGCTCACATCCGTTTGTCCTCACCTTGGTTGCACGGTTCCGTGGAACAGAGAAAAGCGTCAGTTTGTTTGCCCGTGCCATGGCGCTACCTTCTCCCCAGATGGAAGTCGTGTCAGCGGACCCTCGCTGCGGGGCATGGATACTCTGGAAACGTCGGTTGCCGACGGCCAATTGCAGGTGCGATTTCAATATTTCCGTCAACTCGTCTCAGACAAGGAAGTCATCGGCTAGGGAAGGAACTTCTGAGGAATGCGTTCGAACCATACAAGCGAAAGTGACGTTCCTCGGCCCGTCCAAGGCGGAATACGGGGATGGATCAATCATCGCACAGGCATGGATGACTTGTTGCGCACAGCTCTCGATGAGCCCATTCCCGGCGGCGCGCGGTTCGCCTACATATTCGGCTCAGGGCTTTTATTTATTTTCATTTCGCAAGTAATCACCGGAGTATTTCTTGCGCTGTACTACGTTCCCTCTGCCGATCACGCGCACACGACGGTCGCATATATTACGAAAGCGGTTACAGCGGGTTCTTTTCTCCGCAGCCTCCACGCTTACGGCGCCAGCGCGATGGTAGTCGTGTTATTTCTCCACCTGTCACAAACCTATTTTTACGGAGCGTACAAAGGCCGGCGCGAACTGCTGTGGTTTTCCGGTTGCGTGCTTTTCGGGCTGGTTTTGGCGATGGCGTTTACCGGATACCTGCTCCCCTGGGATCAACGAGCATATTTTGCCACGGCGGTCGGCACCAACGCTGTCAGCGAAATTCCGTGGATTGGGGAGGGCCTCAAGCGCCTCATGCGGGGTGGCACGGAAATGGGCACACTCACCATTTCGCGCTTCTTCGTGGCCCATGTTTTTCTGATTCCCGCCGGCATCTTCGCACTAGTGGCGTCTCACATTTTTCTCTTCCGAAAGGCTGGAGCAGCGGGCCCGGTCGACGAAGACCCTTACCATGCAAAACAGCCGTCAGAGCCGTTCTACCCGCGCCAGGTGCTGATGGATCTCTCCCTGACTGCGCTGCTTATTATCGGGCTCGGCTTGCTGTGCTTCTTTGTGCCGCTGCAACTTGGCCCATCAGCCAACCCCGCCGATGCGCAGTACATCCCGCGTCCAGAGTGGTACTACCTGCCAATATTTCAATGGCTGAAATACTGGCATGGGTCGGCCGCGATCATCGGCGTGCTTGTAGTCCCTGCGCTCCTCGTCCTGGCTATCATTGCGCTGCCTTTTCTCGATCGCAGCGTCGAGCGACGGCCCTGGAAGCGGCCCGTAGCGATGGGGGCCTACGTATTCGTAGTGTTTGTGCTACTGGGACTCGGCCTGCGCAGCCAATATTTGGATCGACACGCTTCGGGAGTGGCTGCGCAATTGGCCAAGCAGAAATCCGAAGAAGACGAATACGGACGCAAGCCATTTGAGCCCGAGCTCTCTTCGGCATCGCTGGCCGCAGCGAATGTGACGCTCGCTGATCCGCTGGCTGCAAAAGGGAAGACTGTCTTCGAAGCACAATCCTGCAATGCCTGCCACGGTGACGGCGGAGTGGGCACAGCTGCGGCGCCAGCGCTCATCGGCATAGGAACAAAATTTTCGCCTGACCAGCTCGCCGAACTTTTCAAACATCCCAGCGCGAAAATGAACGCCGGCGGTATGCCACCCATCGACCTGCCGCCCGATGACTTAAAGGCGCTGATCGCCTATGTGGAGAGTCTTAAATAGCCTCTGAAATCGCTGGCTTGCAAAATCAGGTTAGGAGGCGAGAAACTGCTGCAGGCCCACTTTGTCGGTGATGACCAGGCTCGATCCGCGCACGTCGACGAGTTTCTGGCGCTTGAAATCGCCAAACAGGCGACTCACCGTTTCGCGGGAAGTCCCCAGCATTTCCGCAATCTCTTCATGAGTCAGTGTCAAAACCGAGCGTGAGCTATCGGAATCTCCGCCGTGATTGGCGGTCCAATCCAAAAGGAAGCGAGCCAGTTTTTCGGCAGCGGAACTCGATAGACCCAGGTAGCGCACTTCCTGACACGTGGCGTGATAGATATCGCTCAGAATCTGCGCGACCCTTAGCGCGGAGTCCCCATGCTCACGCAAGAACTTGAGGAACGAGTCACGGCCGATGAAGTTTGCCTGCGATGGCTCCAATGCCTCTGCTGTGAGTTCGTAAGGTTTTCCTGAAATCGTGCCCGGCAGGCCAATAATTTCACCGGATTCTGCAATGCGCATGATCAGCGATTTACCGTCCGCCGAGCCTGCGCTGAGTTTCACCCTGCCATTACAGAGGACGAAAACACCACGCGCCTCCTGACCTTCGACGAAGAGGATTGAACCTCTGGGATAGGTTGCCAGGGAAGATATGGCCTGCAGACTCTCCAGGTCTCGCAGCGGCAGATCGCAAAAAATCCGGTCATGCCGGAGCGGACAAATGAGGCAGCTCTCTATGATCTCCAGGCCGTATGGCGTACGCATTTTGTCCTCGGCCCGAATTATACGATGTCACCGTAGTTCGATCGTGCGCGCGGCGAACACCTCGCCCGTCCAAGTCGAGCAAAGATCGGCTCTAGCTTAGCCGAAGTCAGCATCACCCCACCGTAAGCGTCCGTGATACCCTGCCCGAGACTTCCCTTCGTCAGATGTACCCATCAAAGATGTGCCCATCAAATCGGAGAGCCCCGCGAATGCCTTTGCTTAAATCCGCACTTACCTTCATCGCTTTCACAGCTGCAGCTTGCTGCGTATCAGCGCAGGACCGCTCTTACGGCCGTTCGGTCGTTATCACGAAATATGGCATCGTCGGAACCAGCTACGTTCAGGCCTCGCAGGCGGGCGCGCGCATTCTGGAGCAGGGTGGCTCTGCCATTGACGCTGGCATCGCCGCCAACGCTGTCCTTGGAGTTACCGAGCCCATGATGAACGGCATCGGTGGCGACCTCTTCGCGATTTATTGGGACGCCAAAACCGGCAAGCTCTATGGCCTTAACGCCAGCGGATGGGCTCCGAAAGCTCTGACTATCGAACATCTGAAAGCTAGGGACGTCACTGCGATGCCTCAGTCCGGTATCGATTCCGTGACCGTGCCGGGCATGGTGGACGGTTGGACGAAGCTCCACGACCGATTCGGTAAGCTGCCTTGGCGTGACCTCTTTCAGCCCGCCATCTTTTTTGCCGATCACGGTTATCCCGTACCTGAAATGATTCACGACTACTGGCAAGGTTCGCAGGCTGATCTGATGAAGAATCAGGAGAGCAAGCGCGTCTTTCTTCCCGAAGGCAAAGCCCCCGCCACCGGTCAGATTTTCCGCAACCCCGACATCGCCCGTGCCCTCACACTGATCGCGAACGAGGGCGAATCCGCTTTTTACAAGGGAACGATCGCACAGGCCATTCTGAAAACCTCGGAGGCAGCTGGAGGCGCGATGTCCGCCGACGATCTCTCGCAGTACTCCGCCGAATGGGTCGAGCCGATCTCCACCCGCTATCGCGATTGGACGGTCTACGAACTGCCTCCGAACGGCGACGGTATGGCCGCACTGGAAATGCTCAACATCATGGAGCAATTCCCACCCGCTCCGGGCGGCCCGCATAGCGTCGCCGAGCTGCACACGCGAATCGAAGCCATGAAGCTCGCCTATGCCGACGTCAAGCGGTATGACGGCGATCCCAGGTTCGGAAAGATTCCGGTGCAGCAATTGCTTTCCAAAGAATACGCGGCCCAGCGCGCGCATCTCATCGATCCAGGCAAAGCCAACTGCAACGTCGCCCCGGGAGCGCTCCCCGCCAGCGACACGACGTATTTATCGGTCGTCGACCGCGACGGAAATATTCTCTCCTTCATCCAGAGCAACTACTCGACCTTCGGGTCAGGCATCACAGTCGATGGCATGGGTTTCGTGCTCCAGAATCGCGGAGGATTGTTTTCGCTCGACACTGCATCGCCCGACGCGCTCACCGGCCATAAGCGTCCTTTTCATACCATCATCCCGGCCTTCATGGAGCATGGCGACCAGCACATCGGCTTCGGCATTATGGGTGGAATGAATCAACCCCTCGCGCACGCACAATTCGTCTCAAACGTTGTCGACTACAAGATGAACATCCAGGCCGCATTGGAAGAGCCGCGGTTCACAGTCAACGCTAAACTTGGGTGCAACATCGTGATCGAATCGCGCGTCACGCCCGACTCCATCGACCACCTCACAAAAATGGGACATCTGCTCGACGTTCGCAAAGAGTATTCGACGACGATGGGACGAGGGCAAGCGGTACTCCACGACAGCTCGACCGGCGTGAACTACGGTGCGTCCGATCCCAGAGCCGACGGCGCTGCCATTCCGGAATCACCACAGGTTCCCACAGCACCTCACTGATGCAGTCGCTCTCATTGAAAGCAGAGGCATGACGGCTGAGAGCTGACGGCTGACAACTATCTACAGCGGAATATTCCCATGCTTCTTCGGCGGATTCTTGTCGCGCTTCGTCTCGAGCATCGCCAGCGCCTGAATCAGCTTTTTCCGCGTCTCCCGCGGCTGGATCACTGCATCGACAAATCCGCGATCCGCCGCCACGTACGGATTCGCAAACCGATCGCGAAATTCTTCAATTTTCTGCGCGCGCATCGCTTCCCGATTCTCCGCTCCATCCAGTTCGCGCTTGTAGACGATATCCACCGCGCCCTCGGGACCCATCACTGCAATCTCAGCGCTTGGCCAGGCGTAGTTGACGTCCGTGCGAATATGTTTTGAAGACATCACGCAATACGCTCCGCCGTAGGCCTTACGCGTAATTACCGTAACTTTCGGCACGGTCGCCTCCGCGAACGCGTAGAGCAACTTCGCACCATGGCGGATGATCCCGCCGTATTCCTGCTGCGTGCCGGGCAAAAATCCCGGAACATCTTCAAACGTCACCAGCGGAATGTTGAAGCAATCGCAGAAGCGCACAAAGCGAGCAGCTTTTACCGACGCGTTGATATCGAGCGTTCCAGCCAGCATTGCCGGTTGATTGGCCACGATTCCGACCGGCTTGCCGTCGAGCCGGGCGAATCCGACGACAATGTTCTTCGCGTAGTGCTCGTGAATTTCAAAAAAATATCCGTCATCGACGACCGTATGAATCACGTCTTTCATTTCATACGGCATGTTCGATTGATCGGGAACAATCGTGTCGAGCTTCTCATCCAGCCGATCGATGGGATCGCTGCAGGCTTTCCGCGGAGGATCTTCCAGATTATTCGACGGAATAAAACTCAGCAGCTCGCGCACCATCGAGAGACACTCCGCATCGTCACGGCACATGAAATGGCCGACGCCGGAGGTTTCGTTGTGCGTGTGCGCTCCGCCCAGCTGGTCTTTCGTGACTTCTTCATGGGTGACGGTCCTGATCACGTCGGGCCCGGTGATAAACATGTAAGAAGTCTGATCGACCATCAAAATAAAATCGGTGATCGCCGGAGAATAAACCGCTCCGCCCGCACATGGTCCCATAATCGCGGAGATCTGTGGCACGACTCCGCTATAAATTGTGTTGCGCAGAAAAATGTCAGCGTACCCGGCGAGAGACATCACGCCTTCCTGAATGCGCGCTCCGCCTGAATCGTTGAGTCCAATGACGGGAGCGCCCATCTTGGCGGCGAGGTCCATGATCTTGACGATCTTTCCCGCGTTGGTTTCCGAGAGCGATCCGCCAAACACGGTAAAATCCTGCGCGAAAACAAAAACCAAGCGGCCTTCCACTCGGCCATAACCGGTGATAAATCCGTCGCCATAATACTTCTGCTCGGTCATGCCGAAATCGTTGCAACGGTGCGTGACCAGTTTGTCGGTTTCTTCGAAGGTGCCTTCGTCGAGCAGAAAGTCGATGCGCTCGCGAGCCGTCATCTTGCCCGCCTTGTGTTCTCGCTCGCGCCGTTTCTCCCCGCCACCCTCTTCAGCCAACTGGTCGCGCTTCTTCAGTTCGGCAATCTTCTCTTCGAGTTTCATAGGCAGAGGATTATAGACGAGCGAACTGTGGCGTCGGCTCAATGAACGCTCAGGATAAATGGACGACGATTCCGAGAGCTCTGGCTATTTTCTTCATGGCGCCATCAAGCGTCCACAATTGCGTTTCCGGCGTCATCAAGCACGACGCCAATAGATGCGCGTCCGTAAGGCCAATGCCCTTCGCGTAGAGGGCGCGAGTCTCAATCATGTGCCGCACCTCGCCGAGTTGCGCAACCTTCACTTCGAGCAGCCCTTCCAGTTCTGCGAGCCGCTTACGCCGGCTGTGCAACGATCCGAGAGCAAGCTCCGCCACGATAAACGGGTGCATCACAATTTGTCCGCGGCGGAGGTTTTTCTCCATCTCTGGATTGCCTCTCCGCAGATAATCAACCCATACCGAGGTGTCGGCTAAGATCACGGATCACAGTTCTCCCACCCTCAAGCGCTTAATATCTTCCAAGTCTGGCTCTGTGCCGCCGAGTGCAGCAAGCCTTCGCGAAGCGCCCAAGTGAATCAAAGCCCTCAACGACTCGCGAAGCAAAGCTGTTCGTTCCGTAATGCCCGAATATTCTTGAGCCTTGCGTACCAAATCATCGTCGAGTGCCACAGTCGCTCGCATATTGACGCCTCCACGCACCAACTATAGCACCAATTAGTGACATTTATGGTGCTATTCGACTCTGGACCCCAGGGCTGCGGCATCCAACAGGTTCAAAAACTCGACCTTCTTTTCTGGAGGCAGAAACGACGCTTCAAACGAATTACGCGCCAACTCGCGCAGATGTTCGTCGGTGAAGCCGAACGATTCCTGCACGAGCGCATATTCCTCAACCAGTGACGTACGAAACATCGCCGGATCGTCGCTATTCAGCGTCAGCATCAATCCCTGATCGAAATACCGCCGCACCGGATGCTGCGCCAGTTCGGGGCACACACCCGTCCGCAGATTGCTGGTCACGCAAATTTCGATCGGAACCTGGCGCTCCGCCAGTTCCTCGATCAATTCAGGATCCTGGGCAGCGGTAAGCCCGTGCCCAATTCGTTCCGCCTTGAGGTTCAGCGCACCCCAGATCGATTCTGGTCCGGCGTTTTCGCCGGCGTGCGCGGTGAGATGAAGGCCATGTTCCGCGGCACGCCGGTAGACTCCCTCAAACAATTCCGCTGGGCCGCCGCGCTCATCGCCGCCAATACCGAACGCAATCACGTTGCGATCCTGAAACCGAATGGCGAGATCAAGCACCCTTTCAGCTTTTTCCGCGCCAAATTGCCGGACTGCGTCGAAAATCCACAAGAGCGAAACCCCGAAATCTTTCACTCCGCGCTCGTGCCCGCGCTCCAGCCCCTCGAAAATCGCAGCGAAATCCTGCTTGCGCCATAGGCAGACTCCCACCGAGACGATCACTTCCGCATGAAGAACATTCTGCGCCTTCAGCCGCTCCATCAGTCGATAAGCGATCAGCTCGTAGTCTTCCGGAGTCCGCAGGTGGCCAGTGACATCTTTGAACGCCGAGAGAAATCCCGCGAAGTCCTTGTAGTTATAAAGCTGCTCGACTTCGGCGAGCGAAGCGCCTGGCATCGCGTGACGCTGGCGAAGCTCGAGCAGAGTGGGAGGCTCGATCGAGCCTTCGAGATGAAGATGGAGTTCGGCCTTCGGGAGCGACAGGATAGAGCGGGAAGGCTCGAAAGGCATGGGGAGATTCTAAAGCAGACCGTGGTTTTAGCTAAGTCACGAATGCGGACAGTGGGAAGACATGAATGGTCTTAGGTCTGAGCCGAATCATCTGACAAAGAGTAGGCTGACCCGCTCTGAAAACGACAGCCGTATCTTCTTACCGGCCGAGAAATCGATCAACGCTGAAACCTCCGCCTGCGAATTGGGCCATTGGCGCAGACGTGCCAACTGATATGCACGCTTGCTGATGCGACCGACAACTCTGTGTGACTCTTTGGATACAGTTGACGGCTTTGACGGTGGATTGCCGCTCTTGTAATCCGCATGATACTTCGTGCCGTCTATGCTGCGAAGCAACCCGTAGGCGAAAAAACTCTGGCCACCAAACTCAAACTCATGGACGAAGTAGTCGCCGGGGAAAAGCCCCGTCATCGCATGAACTACGTTTTGTGGGGTGGCGTCCATATCGGCCTCAGCGGGCCCGTTTCGCAAGATGACCCAATCACCCGAGCTTTTTCTCTTTGCAGAACTCACTGTGACGCCGGCTATAGAAGACATAGATCAGCAGTCCTAGCGCAAGCCAGATAACAAAGCGCAGCCAGGTAATCAGGGTAAGCCCGAACATCAGTCCGCCGCACAGAATCACGGAGATGATCGGGAACCACGGCACAAACGGCACGCGGAACGCTCGCTTGCGATCGGGTTGATTGCGTCGCAGGAAGATGACGCCGAGCGAGACCAGGACGAAGGCGAAGAGCGTTCCGATGTTAGCGAGATCGGCGGCGTCGCCAATATCCACAAGACCGGCTGGAATTCCGACCGCGAAACACGCGATCCAAGTCGACCAGTGCGGTGTCTTGTATTTCGGATGCACCGCGGAGAACAACTTCGGCAGCAGACCATCACGCGACATGGCGTACCAGATACGCGCCTGCCCGTACTGAAACACCAGCAACGAAGAAATCATTCCCGTCAGCGCGCCAATCACAATGACCGACCGGAAGAACGGATGCACGCCGAGATACTTCATCGCGTAAGCAACCGGAGCGTCGGCAGCTTCTCCGGAAACGAACGTCGTGTACTTCATCATGCCGAGCAGCACGACGGCAACTCCGATATAGAGCAGCGTACAGACAATCAACGACATGATGATGCCGAAGGGTAAATCTTTTTGCGGATTCTTTGACTCCTCAGCCGCCGTCGAAACCGAATCAAATCCGATATAGGTAAAGAAGACGATTGCCCCGCCGGTGACGATTCCCGCAAAGCCAGATGGCGCGAACGGAGACCAGTTTGCCGGCTTCACCAGCATCCCCCCGACCACGAGAAAAGTCAGAATGGCGCCGATCTTCACCGCCACCATAATGTTGTTCGTCCCGGCCGACTCTTTTACTCCTCGCACCAGCAGCAATGTGAGAATAAAAACAATCAGGAATCCGGGCATGTTGAAATACGCGCCCGTCCACTGCCCGCCTGCCCAAACCGGGCTGGCCCATTTGTCAGGCAAGTTGAGGCCAAACGCCGCCAGTTGTGCCTTGGTATATCCGGCAAAGCCCACCGCCACGGCGACGTTGCTGACTACATATTCAAGAATCAGATCCCAGCCGATGATCCAGGCAAAAATTTCACCGAGCGTCGCATACGAATACGTATAAGCGCTGCCCGCGATCGGGATCATCGACGCCAACTCTGCATAGCACAGTCCAGCAAAGCTGCAAGCGATGGCCACCAGCAAAAACGAAATGGCAATCGATGGCCCTGCCGGCGGACGGCCATGCATGAGCGCACCTGCAGTCGTCCCGGTGCGCAGGAAATTCACGATCAGATCGAGCGCCTGCGCATGCAGGATCGACGGCGCCTGAAAATATTCTCCCGCCGCCGCGGTGCCGGTAAGCACAAAAATGCCGGAGCCGATTATCGCGCCAATACCAAGCGCCGTCAGCGACCACGGGCCCAGACTCTTGCTCAGCCGGTGCTCCGGGTCGTCGGCCTCCGAGATCAGTTTGTCGATGGATTTACAGCAGAACGCCTGCCGATTCGATGTGCGGATGACCGCGCTGGCTGGCTCAGTGGGCGATGGCGGCAAGAGTTCGTCGTCTCCTCAGATCGAATATGCAGATGGAAGATGGACTCGAAGGCACGAGCAAAACGCTCGTGCCTTCGTCAATCACTGCGAGCTAGCAGCCAGCAACTAGCGGCGGACGTTTACCGCTTTGCCTGACCGCGCGCCAGTTTCTTCACTTTCGGTTTCTTCGATCCGCGCGCGTAATCACGGGGCTTCTTCGGCTTTTCCGCCTTTGCTTTCTTGCGGGAGGCTCGTTTGGTTTTCTTGCGTTCGTCTTTTGCCAGCTTCTTGGTGTTTGCCATGATTGCAGTTAGTTTCCTCTGTGTTTAGTTTATCTGGTCCACGCGAAATACATTCGCCGGCCATCGGAGGCCTCCGCTTCAGAAGGGTGAGAAGCGATCTACCGATCCCCAGCATTCGATATCGTCGCTGTAGAAGACGGCCCCATCTTCATTCGTTTGGAGCACGCGAGGTTCCGCGTTGGTCACTAACTCCACATACTGCCACGTATTGATCTTCGGATTACGGTTCCTCATCGCCCTCGTCTGCAAACCAGCCCAGATTTTGCAATCGCGCGCGTTGTGACGGTTGATATCGTTTCTAATATCCTGTGGCCACTTCGTGAAATAGTTGTGAATCTGCAAACCGATAGGTTCCAGGTCGCCGTCCGAGTTCATGATCTGCATCTCGATCACGAACATGTAAACATCCACCGGCTTGTTCGTGCCCACTTCCGTGTCGTGATGAAGCTCAATCAACAGCGGCAGGCCATTGAGAATGTTGTAAGGACCAACACCGTCGACGTTAGGCGACGACGTCCTCGCTGGTGCGTCCGCCGCTGGTCGCCGTGAAACCTGCGCCTGCTTCGCTTGCCCGAATACTGGTAATGCCGCCAATATCCCCAACATCACAACCACACCCAATCGGCTCATTCTCCTCATACCCACACGCGTACTCTTCATACCCACACTCCCTGGACTCGTACGTTTTGACTTCGGGTCAGGCCTTCTCCAGCTGCGCGTACCGCTCCACTAACTTCTTCAAACCGAAGCGAGGGAATTGTACCGTAATCTTGGCATCTTCCCCATCCCCTTCGCGCTGATAGACCGTCCCCTCGCCGTATTTCGGGTGCTTGACCTTCTGCCCGGGACGAAATCCCCGCCTGCCCGTAGGCTCCTCGGGTTGCAGTTTGGCGACGCTGAATTTCTTACCTCGGGACGCAAAGAACTCGGCAATGTTGTCGATGGAGTTGTAATTTCGCAACGGAGTCGCCGACTTCACCTTGACCTTCTCGGGATTCCAATCCGCGCTCTGGTCTTCGTCCTCGTAAGAATAATGAGCCGATTGCCCGTGTGGCGCGGACACTCTTGTCCGCGAACTGCCGGAAGCGGAAGAGACGGCCGAAGAAGCGGAGGATCCACGCCGCCGCGATCCGCCCAGTTCCTCCACCAACTGCGGAGGAACTTCTTCCAAAAACCGCGATGGCACGCTCGCCTCTGGCATATCGGTTCCGTATCGCCGCCGATAGACGGCGCGCGATAAAACCAGCGTGTCCATGGCGCGCGTCATGCCGACATAGCACAGGCGCCGTTCTTCTTCGATCGCATCCGGCTCGAGCATGGTCCGCGAATGCGGAAACAGACCCTCTTCCATCCCAGCGAGGACGACCAGCGGAAACTCCAGCCCCTTGGCCGCGTGCAGCGTCATTAGCGTGATCTGCGCGTGTTCGTCATACTGATCCGCATCGCTGACCAGCGCGGCGTGATCGAGAAACTGATCAAGCGTCTCCCCGCGATCGCGTGAGTCCATCGCCGCATTCACCAATTCGCGCAGATTCTCGATGCGTGAGATCGCTTCGGGTGTGTCCTCTTCTTCAAGTTGCTTGATGTAGCCGGTGCGATCAATCAGGAACTTGAGAATCTCAGCCGTGTTCGCAGCGGCGCCCGGCGCGCGAAAACCTTCCACAGCTTCGGCCTGCGGTTCATCGGTGGACGCAGCACTTTCTTCGGCAACTGCGTCATCGGCAGCTGCGTCTTGGGCAACCGCGTCGTCCACGTTCGGGCCAAAATCAAAGCTGAAGTTGCCGGGATCAAAATCCGTATCGTCATCGGGCTGCGATGATGATGATTGTGTGGGGACCGGCGCCGCGCCTGTCCCACCGGAGTGTAGCTCGGCAAACTCGTCAGACGTGACCGCCGACCCCGCAACCCGCTCCACAAATGTTCCCGCGAGCATCGCCCGCCCATCCTCGATCAGATTGCGAAAAGCCTGCAGAGCCGCGAGTGCTCTCGCCGGCAACAGCTGTCGCCGAATCGCTTCCCCCAGTGCGCCCCACATCGACAACCCGGTCTCGAGTGCCAGCCGCTCGATCATTTCGATGGTCGTCTTACCAATCCCACGCACCGGCGTATTGATCACACGCAGCAGCGAAACCGAGTCGTCCGGATTCTGAATCACCTTCAAGTACGAAATCAGATCCTTGATCTCGGCTCGCTCATAGAACGAAAACCCACCGACAACGTGATATTTCAACCCATAGCGCCGCATCGCCTCTTCAAATAACCGCGATTGCGAGTTTGTCCGATAGAGCACAGCCGCCCGCCCAGTCTCGCCATTCTCCGCCGTCTGGCGCACATATTTGTTGATCGTATCTGCCGCAAACAGCGCCTCATTCTCGCCATCCGGAGCTTCGTAGTATCCAAGCTTCGCTCCGCCGTGTCGCGACGTCCAAAGATTCTTGCCCTTGCGCCGGACGTTGTTCGCAACCACTACCGATGCCGCTTCCAGAATGTTCTGCGTCGAGCGATAGTTCTGCTCCAGCCGCACGATCTTCGCTTCCGGAAAGTCGCGCTCGAACTCCAGAATGTTGCGGATGTCGGCCCCACGCCAAGAATAGATCGACTGATCCTCATCGCCGACCGCGCACACGTTGTGGCGATCACCCGCCAGCAGGCGCATCAATTCATATTGCGGACGGTTCGTATCCTGATACTCGTCGATCAAAAGATACTGAAATCGCCGATTGTAATACTCGCGCACAGCCGCCACCGACTTGAGCAACCGCGCGGCATCGAGCAACAGATCGTCGAAGTCCATTGCATTCGCCTTGAGAAGTTCTTTGCGATACTCCTCAAAGATGTGGGCGATCTTCTCTGACTTAGGATCCGCCGATTGCAGGTAAATTTCCTGCGGATCAAGCATGTGATTCTTAGCCCACGAAATCCGCGAAAGCACGTTGCGCGGGGTCAGTTGCTTGTCATCAAGACCGAGCCGCCGCATGATGCCCTTGACCACCGATTGCTGATCGCTCTCGTCGTAAATCACGAAATTTTTCGTGAGCCCGATCGCGGGCTGTCCCGGCACCGAAGAAGGAATCCGCAAAGCTTCAATATCCCGCCGCAGCACGCGCACGCAGAAAGAATGGAACGTAGAAATCACCGGCTTGGCAATGCTGAGCCCGCCGACAAGTTTGTCGACGCGTTCGGCCATTTCAGCGGCGGCCTTGTTGGTAAAAGTCATGGCCAGAATGGCCTCTGGCATTACTCCCATTTTTTCGATCAGATAAGCGATGCGAAACGTGATGACGCGCGTCTTGCCGCTGCCCGCCCCGGCCAGAATCAGGACAGGACCTTCGGTAGTTTCAACTGCTTCGCGTTGTTGCGGATTTAGATCGTCTAAGAACGACAAAAGGGGATGGCTCCGGGTGCGCTGATTGAATTTTACAAGAAGGTCGGGCTGCGCCCCGCGGAGGCCAGATTCTTCTTACGCGATTTCAGCAATCGCGATTCAGAACACCTACCCGCGATCAGCCCGCGCTAAAGCGCGGCCAACTCCCACTGAAACTCTCGAAACTCCGCAAGCTTTCCGAAGTCTCGTTCGTTGGTCGTGATCACTCGAAAACCCATTCGCGCGGCACTCATTGCTATCAGCGCATCATTTGCCAGACGTCCCTGCCCGATCTTCTCGTAGCCATATTTAGACGCCAAACGCGACAGCACCCGTCCCGTTTCAGTCCAGTCCCCGAGGTTCGGAACCAATATCCTCTTCATACGATCAAATTCGCGCTCCATCCGTTCCAGAGAGTGCAGAACACGACCCGATGCGCCTGCGTATAATTCTTCCAGGACCACCGCACTGAGCCAAAGCGGAGTGTCCACCGACGACCGCTTCAGCTCCAGGACAGCCCGGTCGCCTCTCCGCATCTTGGAGATATAAACGGAGGAATCGAGCAACGCGCCCTTCATCTAACGGTCCAGCTTGCCGAAAACGTCTTTAATCTCGCCGCCGCTCCTGAGGAAACGCTCGGTGGCCTCAAACGCCAAGCGATTGCTCTCATGCTCGGTGATCAGAAAATCCAGTGCGCGTTCGATCGTTTCGGTCTCAGTCTTCGCGCGTAATACTCTTTGAGCGCGCTTGATTTTCACAGAATCCAACTGAAAGTGTTTATGCACGCGACTACTTGACGTGGCCATGGAAGTCACCTTTACTGCGAAATTATATCACGGCGTGTACACAATTCATGAAATTATGTACATAGCTGAAAGACTAAAATAACTAACTATGCAGCTGTTATGGTGCTGGCGTTGTAAATGCGAAGTAGCCATGCTCGATCCAGCGGAGTTCCGCCAGGTTCTGTCAAAGCGAGATCTGACCAAACACAATTTGAGGGAGCAGTTCGCAGACGTTCTGGCAGAGTATGAGAAAGTCACAGGCTTCAAGGAAACCAATCCCAATGCTGTCTACCATCATGAACTCGCACTCTACGGTCCGCCCTGTAAACACTGCGGTAAGCCCTTGCGCACTCCGCGAGCGAGACTCTGCGGCAGTTGCATGGCGCCGCAGTGACACTGACGACTTCGAGGCAAATTATCATGGGCTGCCACTGGTATAATCGAAAATTGCGCTCATGAAGAAGAACACACCAGTAGTCGCAGTCCCTGAAGAGAGTAGCCAAGCCTCCACCAAACGCCTGATCCGTTCCACCACCGTCCTCTGCGTCCGCCGCTCCGACAAAGTTGTCATGGCCGGTGACGGACAGGTCACGCTGGGTGAGTCCGTTATCAAGCACGGTGCAAAGAAGATCCGCCGCCTTTATCAGGACAAGATTCTTGCCGGCTTTGCGGGCTCGACGGCGGACGCATTTACGCTATTCAGCCGTTTCGAGGCCAAGTTGGAGCAGTATCACGGCAACCTCGGCCGCTCAGCCGTCGAATTGGCGAAAGACTGGCGCACCGACAAATTCCTGCGGCATCTCGAAGCCCTGCTGCTGGTCTCGGACAAAGAAGCCACGTTCCTTCTCAGTGGGCAGGGAGACGTGATCGAGCCCGACACCGGTATCGCCGCCATCGGCTCCGGTGGCCCGTTTGCCCAGGCTGCGGCCCAGGCTCTCGCCGACCACACCAAGCTCTCGGCCCGCGAAATCGCCGAAGAAGCCATGAAGATTGCCAGCCGCATGTGCATCTATACCAATGACAGGATTACGATTGAGGAGTTGTAGGAAAGAGTCGATGGTCGTTGGTCGCTAGTCGTTCGCTATTCGCGGATGATTGCGGCGTTCCCTAACGACCAGCGACTGACGACCAACGACGCATTTTATGGCCATTTATTTACCTGGAACCGCTGAAGAAGAACAGGTCACGCTCGACGAACTGACGCCGCGCGAAATCGTGACCGAGCTCGACAAGTACGTTGTCGGACAAAAAGACGCAAAGCGCGCCGTCTCCATCGCGCTGCGCAATCGCATGCGCCGGCAGAAACTTGCCCCTGAAATGGCCGAAGAGGTCATGCCAAAAAACATTCTCATGATCGGGCCCACCGGTGTCGGCAAAACCGAAATCGCCCGCCGGCTTGCCAAGCTCGCCAATTCGCCATTCCTCAAAGTCGAAGCCTCCAAGTTCACCGAAGTCGGGTACGTCGGGCGCGATGTCGAGTCCATGATCCGCGACCTGGTCGAAATCGCGATCGAAATGATCCGCGAAGAACGGCTTGAGGACGTTGCCGACAAAGCTGAGTTAAACGCCGAAGAGCGCCTGCTCGATATCCTGTTGCCGCCGGTAACGCCGCGTCCGTCCGATTCCAGCAGCACTTCAACCGGAGGCGTGGTCATCGACGCCAACACGACGCTAACCGAATCCTCCAGCCGCACGCGCGAAAAACTTCGTCAACAACTGCGCGAAGGCAAACTCGATGACCGCACCGTTGAGATCGAAACTCGCGAGCGCAATTTTCCGTCCTTTGAAATCATCTCCAACCAGGGCGTCGAAGAGATGGACGTCAATCTCAAGGACATGTTGCCCAACATTTTCGGCCAGCGCACCAAGAAGCGGAAGATGAAGGTCAACGAAGCCTTCGAATACCTGATCCAGGAAGAAGAGCAGCGCCTCATCGACATGGAGCAGGTGACTCGCGTCGCCATCGATCGAGTGGAAAACTCCGGCATCATTTTCCTCGACGAAATCGACAAAATCGCCGGCCGCGAGAGCGGCCACGGACCTGACGTTTCACGCGAAGGCGTGCAGCGCGACATTCTGCCTATCGTCGAAGGGACGACCGTCAGCACTCGTTACGGCATGGTCCGCACCGACCACATCCTGTTCGTGGCTGCGGGCGCCTTCCACGTTTCGAAACCCAGCGACCTGATTCCCGAACTACAAGGCCGCTTCCCGATCCGTGTTGAGTTGCAGTCGCTCACCATGGAAGACTTCGTCCGCATCCTGACCGAACCGAAATCATCGCTGACGCGGCAGTACATCGCATTGCTCGAAACCGAAGGCGTCAAGCTTGAGTTCACTCCCGACGCTCTCGAAGAAGTCGCCCGCTTTGCCTTCCGCGTCAACGAAGGCACGGAAAACATCGGCGCTCGCCGTCTGCACACCATCATGGAGCGCGTCCTCGACGAAATCAGCTTTGAGGCTCCCGAGAAAAAAGGCCAGCAGTTCGTGGTCGATTCCGCCTACGTACAGAAGATGCTCAGCGAGATCGTGAAAGACCAGGATCTGTCGCGCTACATCCTCTAGTGTGTAAAACAGTATGGGGCGGGCGACCCCGCCCGCCTGATTTCGCGTCCAATGCCAAAACGTGAATACCCCGAGTCTCCGCTCGTCGGCGTCGGAGCCGTCATCGTGCAAGACGCTCGCGTCCTGCTGATCCGTCGCGGACAGCCTCCGCTGCTCGGGGAGTGGTCACTCCCAGGCGGCGTACTCGAATGTGGAGAGACGCTGCGGGAGGCTGTCGCACGCGAAGCACTGGAAGAAACTGGCCTTTTGGTCGAGACACGAGACATGCTCGGCGTCTATGAACGCGTGATCCGCGACGATGCCGAGCGCGTCCGCTATCACTATGTTCTCATCGACTTCTTGTGCCAGCCGATCGGCGGCGATCTGAAAGCCGGAAGCGACGCGGCCGACGTTCGCTGGTTCCGTCCGGACGAATTGCCGGCGCTGAACCTCGCGTACGACGCCGCCGATGTCGTACTTAAGGGATTAGCCTGTCCGCTTCGCCGCCGCCCAGTCGGACGTACTAACGCACGGACATCCGCATGATTCCTTCGTGAGCGCGCTCTGATTCACCGGGGACACGCGTCCCCATTGCACGTCCCCGCCGCGTCTCCCCGCCGTTCCACCCTCAAGCCGCAGCCTCCCCGCGCCGATGAAGTGGGTATTCGCCATGAACGATTCCGACAACATCGTTAAGGAATTCCTCGTTGAGAGCTACGAGAACCTCGACCGCTTAGACCGGGACTTGATCGTGCTCGAGAAAAATCCGCACGATCGCGAGATTCTAGCCAGCGTATTTCGCACGATTCATACCATTAAGGGCACGGCCGGTTTTCTCGCCTTCAATAAATTGGGCGCGGTGGCACACGTGGGCGAAAACCTGCTCGGGCGGTTGCGCGATGGCCAACTCACCCTGGATCGGGACATTACCACCGGCCTGCTGGCCATGGTCGACGCGGTCCGGCAGATGCTCGCAAGCATCGACGGATCTGGACTGGAAGGCGAGCGCGACGATAGCCAGCTGATTTCCCGTTTGACGACCTTGCAGACGATCCCCGAACCGCCCGTCACAAACACGACTCTTGGGGGATCTGAGAATCCCCCCTCATCGCCAATTTCTTCGCGGCTCTCTATCGGCGACATTCTGATGGACCGCGCTGGCGTTGCGCCGGCCGAGATCCAGCGCGCGGCCCAAAAGCAAAAGGAAGGCGACCAGCGCCCGATGGGCGAAATTCTGCTCGAACAGGGCGCTGTCCGTCCACACGATGTGCTCGACGCACTGCGCGTGCAACAGACCGCGCGCGCACAGAGCGCCAGCGACAGCACCATCCGGCTGGATGTCGGCTTGCTCGACCAGTTGATGAATCAGGTGGGCGAGCTTGTGCTCGCCCGCAACCAGATTCTGCAATTCGCGAACGGCACCGAAGACGGCGCGCTGGTCGCCGCCAGCCAGCGCCTGAACTTGATCACCTCCGAATTGCAGGAGGGCGTCATGAAGACCCGGATGCAGCCGATCGGCAACATCTGGGACAAGTTTCCACGTACCGTCCGCGATCTCGCCGTGACCTGCGGCAAGCAGGTACGGGTGGTGATGGAGGGCAAAGAGACCGAACTCGACAAGACTCTTATCGAGGCCATCAAAGATCCTCTCACCCACCTCGTGAGAAATTCCGTGGACCACGGTATCGAACATCCGGATCTCCGCGAAGCAGCCGGAAAAAACCCCGAGGGTTTGCTGACGCTGCGCGCCTTTCACGAGGGTGGACAAGTCAACATCGACACCTCTGACGACGGAGCCGGACTCGATCAGAACCGGATTCGCAACAAGGCGCTGCAAAAGGGTCTGATTTCCGCCGAACAGGCCACACGGTTCAGCGATCGCGAAATCGTAAATCTCGTCTTCCTGCCCGGCTTCTCCACCGCTGAAAAAGTGACGAACGTCTCTGGGCGCGGAGTGGGCATGGATGTGGTCAAGACCCACATCGAAAAAATTGGCGGCACCGTTGACCTGCAGTCGAAGCCGGGCCAGGGCGTGCTCGTTCGAATGAAGATTCCATTGACATTGGCCATCATTCCAGCGCTGATTGTGACCGGCGACGGCGAGCGCTACGCGATTCCGCAAGTCAGTCTACTCGAACTCGTGCGCATCGACGGCGCCGATGGACAAAAAGGAATCGAGATGATCCACGGCGCACCCGTCTATCGGCTTCGCGGCCGCCTCTTGCCGCTCGTCTATTTGAACCGCGCGCTGAAGCGCGAACCAGAAACGGCATCCGGCCGAGACACTGTGAAATCCCAACCGGCCGACAATGAAGCCGCCTCGCGTCAGGCCAACATCGCAGTCCTCCAAGCCGACGGGCACCAATTCGGCCTCGTAGTCGATGCGATTAACGATACCGAAGAAATCGTTGTGAAGCCGCTGAGCAGCCACCTGAAACACATCGGCGTCTATGCCGGAGCCGCAATTATGGGCGATGGCACTGTGGCCCTGATTCTGGATGTGCTCGGGTTGGCGCACGCTTCGGGAATCCTGGCAGAGGGCAACGAAACGGTCCACGAGCAAGAAGTGGAAAGCAGCTCGACGGGTTCGGAACATAAGGAAAAACTGGTTCTATTCACCGGCCGCGCCGGGTCGAGGATCGCGGTGCCACTCGATATGCTGGCGCGCCTCGAAATCATTCCCGGCTCGATGGTCGAACGTTCTGGCAATCAGTGGGTGACCCAGTACCGCGGTCACATTCTTCCGCTCATCCGCATCAGCCACGCGCTCGAAGAGCGGCGTCAACCGGCATCTACCGAGGGCATTATGACTTTCCCGACCGAAGAGAGCTTGCAGGTGCTGGTACTCGAAAGCGGAGGCCAGTCGATCGGCCTCGTGGTCCACAAGATTCTCGACATCGTAGAGATCGCCATGGGAGCCGAGTCTCCTCCGACGCGGGCCGGCGTGCTTCATTCCTCGGTAATCGAGGAGCGGGTCACTGAATTGCTCGACGTACCCGCTATTTTGCTCGCGGGCGAGGCGCACGAACCGGTTGTCGCTACAGCAGGGGGAGCAGCAGGAGCAGTGTGAGATGAGGAATATCAATATCAATATCGAAGCGCGCGAAAGTAGCTATTCATGAACGATACTCGCCAATTTTGCACCTTCTATCTCGATCGGCTCCTCTTTGGCGTCGAGTCGCAGAAGATTCAGGAGGTAGTCAACTACCGTTCGCTGCGCCCTGTTCCGCTGGCTCCCGCGGCCGTCAGCGGATTGATGAACCTGCGCGGGCAAGTCGTGGTCGCGCTTGAACTGAGGCGTCAACTGGAAATGCCAGACCGCGCATCGGATCAATCTCCAGTGTGCCTGGTCGTGAGCGCCCCGGGCGGCACCGTATGTCTCTTGGCCGACGAAGTCGGCAGTGTAGTCGACGTCGAAGATGGGACCTTCGAGCCGTCGCCTGAGACGCTGTCGCGTCGGCTGCGATCCATGATCCGAGGAGTGCACAAGCTCGAAAACGAATTAATGCACGTGCTCGATACCGACCGGGCTTGCGAGATTCCCGGGATCGGAGCCGGTCACGCATGACGTGTCCGGCATTCCGGATGGCGTTGGCAGCGGCTGGCCGCGACTCTGCCGACCGGAACCATTGAATGATCTCCTGAGGAATGGTGATGAATCGTTTGAGTTTGAAAATGAAGTTAGGCATCGGCTTTGGCAGCTTGCTGGCGGCCCTCCTCGCCATGGGGTTCGTGTCGTACCAGGCTGTCAATCGGCTGGCGGAAATCTCCGCTGGCGTCGCGCACAATCTGGAAAAGAAAGACATGGTGTCGCAGATCGAAGCTGGGATCGAAAAACAGTCCACCAGCGTGCGCGGTTTCTTGTTGGCCGGAAAAGAAGACTTGCTGGCTCACGGCGACGAGGGCAAGCAGGAATTTGCGGAAAACATGGCGAGCATCGACAGACTGCTGATCGATGAGCAAGGCAGGGCCTTGTTCGCCGAAATTCAGCGTGACTCAACGCAGTTTCGCACGACCCTCGACCGCGAAATTCAGTTGCGGCGAGCCGGCAAAACGAAAGAAGCGGTCGCGTTGATGTTCAGCCCTGAGACAACGGAAGTTCGAACCCGATTGCGGAAAGAAGTTGCCTCCCTGATGAGCTTTCAAGACCAGCTCAACGAAAAGGCTCAAAAGGAAGAGGCAGCATTTCAGAAATCCGTGCGGATCCGCATTTGGGTGCTGGCCCTTGCGGGGGTGCTCGTGGGCCTGATCGTAACCGTTCTCATCACGCGCTCAGTCTCCGTGGCGCTCGCCCGCATGCTGACGCTGATTCAGGAGATCGCGGCCAACAATCTGGTGGCCGACGACATGGAAATTACTTCGAAGGACGAAGTCGGTGCGGCGGGAACCGCTCTCAATGGCATGAAGCACAACCTGCATCAGCTCGTCCGGTCGATTGCCGAGACGGCTGAGCAGCTGGCTGCAGCGAGCGAGGAGCTCTCCGCCACTGGACAGCAGATTACCGCCAATTCCGAAGAAACCACGGCGCAGGCCAGAGTCGTTTCCGAGGCTGGAGGACAGGTCAACGCGAACTTGCAGACACTGGCCACGGGTGCCGAAGAAATGAAATCCACGATCGGCGAAATTGCGCACAATGCGACCCAGGCCGCGCAGATCGCGAAAGAAGCTGTCACGGCCGCACAGTCGGCGAATCAGACCGTCTCGCTGCTCGGCGAATCAAGTGTCGAAATCGGGAAGGTAATCGAAGTGATCACTTCCATCGCGCAGCAAACCAACCTCCTGGCGCTGAACGCAACCATCGAAGCGGCGCGCGCCGGAGAAGCCGGCAAGGGCTTCGCGGTCGTCGCCAACGAAGTGAAAGAACTGGCGAAACAGACTGCGAAGGCGACGGAGGAAATCAAGCGCAAGATCACTGCGATTCGAAACACCACCGACGGAGCGGTGTCGGCTATCGCGGCCATCCAGGAAGTGATCGACAAGATCAGCCATATTTCCACCGTCATCGCGACGGCAGTGGAGGAGCAGAGCGCCACCACTAGCGAAATGTCGCGCAACGTAACCGAAGCAGCCCGCGGAGCGGCCACCATCTCGACCAACATTCAGGGAGTTGCGGAAGCGGCGCAGAACACCTCAAGCAACGTCGGCGAGGCGCAGACGGCCACCGAACATCTGGCGCGGATGGCGAACCAGTTGCGCGACTTGGTCGGTCGCTTCAAAGTCGGCGAGCGGCGTCGGAAATCGGAGCAAGCACCTTCCATTGCAGCGGCGCGTTCCGCCGCGGCGGGTGGGCGCTGAGAACAACAACATGGAGCCTGCATAGGCAGGCGCCTTCGGAAGTGGAGAATGCACCAGATTCGCGTATTGGTCGTCGACGATTCTGCGGTCTCGCGCAAGTTGCTTGGAGATCTGTTTGCCTCGGATCCAGAGATTGTTCTGGCCGGGACGGCGGGGAATGGCAATCAGGCGCTGGAACGAATTCGCGAGCTTCGACCCGATCTGGTGACGCTCGACGTCGAAATGCCTGGAATGGACGGCCTGCAAGCGTTGGTCGAGATTCGCAAAATCTATTGGAAGCTGCCGGTGATTATGTTTAGTTCACTTACCGAACGCGGTGCTGCGGTTACTCTCGAGGCGTTGACGCGCGGTGCCAGCGACTACGTCACCAAACCTTCGCATCGGGATCCTCCAGAAGGCGCCATCGAACGAGTGCGCGAAGACCTCATTCGGAAGATCAAGTCCTTGTGCCCTGTGCCGTCGCCGCAGCCCCGGCCGGCGCCCGCGCCCGCCGCATCTTCCATCCGCCCACCATCACGAATCGATATCGTTGCGATTGGGACGTCAACCGGCGGGCCGAACGCGCTCGGCGCGTTCATTCCTCTCCTGCCCCCGGATTTTCCCGTGCCCGTAGTGATCGTGCAGCACATGCCGCCGCTCTTCACACGTTTGCTGGCGGAGCGCCTCAACATGCTTTCCCCGCTCGAAGTAAAGGAAGGCAAGCAAGGACAGCGGCTGCAGCGCGGCCAGATTTGGATTGCCCCCGGTGACCATCACATGACAGTTACTCGCAAAGGGACGGAGTTCGTCCTGGGACTGAACGACAGCCCGCCCGAGAATTCCTGCCGCCCTGCTGTGGACGTGCTGTTCCGCTCGGTTGCGCAAAGTTATGGTCCTAATGTTCTGGCCGTCGTGCTTACCGGCATGGGTAGCGACGGCACCCGTGGTGCCTCTGACATACACGGCGCCGGAGGACAGGTCATCGTCCAGGACGAAGCTTCCTCTGTGGTCTGGGGTATGCCGGGAAGCGTGGTGGCCGCGAACCTCGCCGATCGCATTTATCCACTCGGTGGAATTGGCGCTGAATTAGTACGCCGGGTCTCGATCCGACGGTCTTTGGCAATGGCGGCAATGGCGGCGCACCCGTAACCGGGACGTGCAATGTTGGCAGCGGGGGCCTTCAGGCGTCGCCGGCGAAAAGCAAGGCTGAAGTTAAATCATACGAGTTAAAACCATGGTTGTAGAGATCGCAAAGAGCAGGCCGACAGCAAGTCCGGACGCAGCGCCGAGCGATCCCGCCTTCCTGAAAATTCGCGATCTCATCTATCAGAGTTCCGGCATCTACCACACCGAGGAAAAACTCTATCTTCTGATTTCGCGCTGTACCCGGCGAATGATCGCTCTCGACGCGGCCAGTCCGGCGGAGTATCTGGGACGTCTGACGATCCGCACCGGGGGCACTGCCGAGTTGCGTCTGCTACTCAACGAAATCACCATCGGCGAAACTTACATGTTCCGCCACCCGGCGCATCTCGACGCGCTGCGCACCCTAATCCTTCCTCAGATTCTGCAGACCAAGAACGCCATAGGACCGAAACGTATACGTTTCTGGTGCGCGGGCTGCTCGACCGGCGAAGAACCCCACACCCTAGCAATGTTTCTGCTGGAACAGAAGCAGAAGCTGCTTGCCGACTGTACGTTCGAAATCCTGGCCACCGACCTGAACGACAACTCGCTCGAAGCGGCACGCGCCGGCATCTACGGCGAGTATGCCCTGCGTAACACCACCGAACACCTGCGCCGGAAATATTTCACTGACATCGGAGACAAGAAGCTGCGGGCCAACGATCTGCTGCGGTCCCAAATCCGCTTCGACCGCGTCAATCTCAGTGATGACAACAAGATGTTGTTTCAGAAAGGCATGGACGTCATCTTCTGTTGCAACGTGCTCATCTACTTTGACGTGCCCTCGAAACGCCGCGTGGTGCAGCACTTTTATTCGAACCTCGTGGCCGGCGGCTACCTTTTTCTGGGACACGCCGAGTCTTTGTTTCAGATCAATGAAACCTTCCGGCTGGTGCATTTCCCCGGCACCACGGCCTATTGGAAAACCACGGGCCTGCCGGCCGACGGAGGTAAGAAATGAATGCCAAAATCAAAGCGGACCTTCTCGTCCAAATCAAGAAACTGAACTCGATCTCGACTGCCCCGGCGATCCTGACGCCGCTCGTCGCCATGCTGCGCTTGCCGGCCGACGAAATAAGGCTCGAAAAAGTAGTCGAACTCGTTTCCTATGACGGAACCATCGCGGCCCAATGTCTTCGCATGGCGAATTCTCCATTATTCGGAAGAAGCCAGATCGAAACCGTCCGCGGCGCAGTCATGGCTCTCGGTCTCGAACGCGTGCGCTCGATATTGCTGGGGCTGTGTGTAAACCGCGTCATCCCAAAGGACAAGTGGGTCATCTCCTCCGACGCGTTCTGGCGTCACTCGCTCGGCTGCGCTCTGGTGACCCAGCGGATGGCGAAGAAAATCGGATATCCCGAACCCGAAAAGGCCTATCTCGCCGGGTTGCTGCACGATATCGGAGTGCTGGTAAATTCAGTCCTGTATAACCAGGAGTTCCGCGAATGCCTGCGCCTGGCCAATGAGCAACACTTGCCTCTCCATGTCGTTGAAGCTCAGGTCCTTGGCTTCACTCACAATGACACTGGGCCGATGCTCTCGGAGCAGTGGGGATTGCCGCCGGAATTGGTGGAAGCGACGCGAGCCCATCACGACATCGCCCTTCTGTCGTCCGCTGGACCCTTAGCCTGTCTGGTTCACTTGAGCGACCTGCTCTGCCGCGTCAGCTATCTCGACTATGGCTATGAAGAATCGATTGGGGTCGACCTGGGCAGTGACGAGGCCTGGCGAACTTTGGTTCGGACTTATCCCGAACTCGGAAACATGGACCTCGCTCGCTTCACCTTTGATATTGAAGGAGCCATGGATCAGATCGTTGGGACAGTGAATTCGGTCTTTGGCGGCGCCTCCATTGCCACTTCCGTCGCGCCGTCCGCCGCCACGCCGGCCGCTACCTGAGTTGGCGGAATTCGGGCGCAAAAAAAAACGCCCTGAGCGTTAGCTCAGGACGCCTCTGGCAGCCCTCCCCCAGAACTGCCAAACCACGTGCCCATCCTATGTCCATGTGGACGCACTGTAAATGTCACTTACGTAATGTCAACTTTTGGATTAGGCACCGCAGGGTCATGTACGGAAGTAACGTTATCTCACGCTACGGCGGGGCTATTTCTTCTCCCAAGTCAGCCCGCCGTCAGCACTGCTCCATGTCTCTTTGATCTCTTTGTCTCCGGCTGAGACCGTGATCTTCCCCACCCCGGGCGCATCAATGTGGGTTACGTCCGATGTCAAGGTCTGCTCCTTGAACGAAGGATGTACCTTAGTCCAGGTCGCCCCGCCATCCGGGGAATGCAAAAGCGTGCCTGCCTGCCCCCCAGCCCACACGTCCCGGCCGGAAAGTACATAACACTGCAAGGGATGATCTGCCTGCAAAGCACTCTCCCAGGTCTGGCCGCCGTCCAACGACCGCCGTAGAACGCCCGCAGTGATCGCCCAAGTCGCTTTTGGAACGATGGCCGCCTTGGAGAGAGTCGCATTCCGATAGGCAAAGTCGCCGGCGCTATACTTGTGCGCGTTGGGAACATCCGTCACCGGCGTCTTCCGCGCGTCAGAACTTGCCGTCGCGTTTGCGTCGAGCTCTTGCGTCGCGGGCTTTGCCTTTTCCACCGCCGGTGCTTCATCCCGCGCCATCAGTCCGCCGACAACCGAAGGCTCGGGAGGGACCGCTGCGGCAGCGGACTCGAGCTCGACTGTTTCAGTGTTCTGGCCGGTCGACGAACCGTTCGTAACGGCCAACCTCGCTCCCGACGCCCCCGCCGTTGCGGGCCTGTCTGCCCGCTCGGAGTCTTTCTTTAGGCCGTTTGTGGTGCCCGCGACAAACATGCCAGCCCCCTCATTCAGCGCGGGCGGCGGCGCGGGAGCTCGTTTGGCCTCGGTGCTCAAGTCTTGATTCGCCTTCAGGTCCAGATTCGATACTAATTGCCCGGCCTCGGACTTCAGCGCCGAACGCGTTTGCGGAACGGACCTCAATCGATCGGCCTGAGCGAGTTCTGCTTTACCCAAGTCTTTTCTAGCCAAATCTTCTTTAGCCAGGCCTGCGGACGGGGTTGCCATTGCGATCTGACGTTCGACATCGGCGGGCGCGGAAGTCGGCGGTGATGCGCTTGTCGGAGTCAACTTCGCCTGATTGTCATTTTGGCTCCCGGGACGCAGCGCCAGCACCGCAGCGACCACAACAACCGCTGCCGCTAGGGTGGCCCACCGCAGATTGACCCACGAAAATGCGCCCGACCTCAGCCATCCTCGGTTCGCACTTATCGCGACTGCCGTTGTCCGTTCGACTTGGGTCTCGGCTGGGGCCGAAACGATCGCATCCGCTTCTGGCAGCGCCAGTATTACCACTTCGCGGCAATCACCGCAGCCTGCGAGGTGTTCGAGCAAAGACTCGCGTTCACTCAGCGATAGCGATTGCTCCGCAAAAGCCGTCAACAGGTCCGCGCCAGGATGCTTGAGTTCGGACGCATTCTGGCCCGGCCCGGTTTGGGCTGCCGTAGCCCGCAGGCGGTCATGCACGATTTTTGGAACTTCTGCCATTCTTCGTTCGTCTTTTGTCGTCCGTCGTTTCAGCTTTCGGCTTTTCAGCCGATGTTCCCGTCGCTTGCATTCTGGGCCGGGAGCTTACTATCGGGGAACGTTTTCGACCCCGAATCTTGCGTCAACCGGGACCGTAAATTCAACCCCAAGTCGCGCACGTCAGTCTCCAAAGCCTCCGCCGCCTGCGCATGGCTCATCCCCTGCGCCCGCAACCCCGCCAGAATGCGCTTCCGGAGCCCGGTCGAAAGACGGTCGAGCCGCCGGCTTACACTCGATTCGTGGAGCCCGAGCGCGCGCGCAATATCGGCGAGCGTCCGCCCGTCCAAATAGTACGCCGCGAGGGTAAACCGGTCCTCCGACGAAAGTTCTGCCAGCGCCTGATCCGTCGCGGCTTCGAGCCGCGCATCGGCCCCGCTCTCTGGCTCTGGAGCCGCCGCCGCAAACTGCGCGCCTTCTTCCGTTTGCTCCTCGAGACTCACCGTACGCTTCTGTTTGCGATAGCGATTGATGAACTCCTGCGCCATCACCGTGCGCAACCAACCTTCGAGCGATCCCCGGCCGGTGTAAGACAAAAGCTTCGAATTGCGAACTCCGTCCCGCGCGTTTACGCCATAGAGATCGGCAAACAAGGAATCGGCCAACTCCGCAGCATTGGCGCCGTCGCGCGTAATATGGAGCGCCATGCGGTGCAATTTCTGCCGGTAGCGGTCGATGAAGTCCTGCCATGCCCGCTCATTCCCCGCCGCGCACGCGCGCGCCAGCGCCAGCTCCTCCAGTTTCAGCGCCGCGCAGAATGCATCGGTCTCCGCCGTCGCGTCACCGGAGTTGGAACTGGAACTGGAAGCCGGTTTCGCCGGAACATACTTGCGCAGAACATCGTCGAGGACATCCGCGAACTGCTCCACGCTCATGCCATACGCAGCCGCCCCGCTGCGCTCGTAATAAGTCGTCGCGTAAGTCGTCCCGTTCGTCGTCCCGATCAGCGATTGCTGGCCAGATTGGATGGGATTGGGCATTGAGCGATTTCGAGGCTGTTCCATTTGATGCTAGCAATTTTTTAGACGCAAGGATCGGGAAATCGTACGTTCTGAGGTCAGCGAGCAGAGAAAGACACTCCTGGAAGCCTCGCAGTTGAGCCCCCTCGGCTCGCCCGTTCTTTGAAGGGGATCGGGCGCGCCGAGGGTAGCGGCGCGAAGTTCGCCGCGAAAAAGAGTCGCCGCGAAAAGCTAGCGGCGAAACACGAGCAGATCGGGGCCGCGGGAGGATCGGTGTCGCTTGCTGCCGCCGTTATTTCGAAGCTACGTTTCGAAGCTAAGTTTGCAAACTACTTTTGCACGCTACGGGGAGGCCGTTTATGCGGTGGATCGTCGTAGTCAGTGGAATTGCTCTGTTGGTGGTCGCAGCCGTTGTGGTTCCGTCCCTGTTGCGTGCTGGCGAAGTGCCGTCGGCATCGGGATATTCTCTTCTCAACCCCATTCGAAGCGGTAACCTGACCGTCTTTCCCGTGGTGGCCGCCAAGTCCTATGACACGGTGGAATTTCTCACCCTTGATGAAGGCCTCCGCAGCGGCGATGTAATCGTCACCGAAGCGGGCCAGGTTCAGGGCATGATCCGTCGACGCCCGAGCGATCCAGCAATCATGCATCCCGTACGCGATGCGGAAGTAAATCGGCTGGTCCTGGTCAATAACTCCAAGCGCCCGCTCTTATTGCTCGCTGGAGAAATTGTCACTGGAGGCAAGCAGGACCGCGTCATTGGCAAAGACCGCATCGTTCCTGCAGAAAGCGATCCAGTCGACCTGAGCGTCTTTTGCGTGGAGCCTGGCCGCTGGGTGCCGACGAACGGCAAGAACACTTTCGGCGGCGGACGGAGCAGCCTCAACACCTTCGCCGCCCCGAGCGTCCGCGCTCCCGCGATGGCCGCCCAGAACCAGCAGCAGGTTTGGGCCGGCGTAGCCAAGTCGAAGCAATCAATGCAGACGGTCGTTGTGGAAGCGGAGGCGGCGGAAATCAATACGACCTCTTCCTATTCCCGCGTCATGGATAACAAAGCAGTGCAGAAGAAAGTTGACGCCGTCGCCGAACCCATCGAGCGGGACTACGAAAGCGTGATCCATCAGCTGCGAGACAAGAACGCCGTGGGCGTGGTCGTCGCCGTCAACGGAGAAATTGTCTGGGCCGATATCTTCGCGAGCACCCAGCTTCTCCAGAAATACTGGCCGAAATTGTCGCGATCCTATGCCACCGAGGCGGTCATCACGCGCGCAAAAGGCGGGGAAGTCAGCAGCAAAGATGCGTTGAAGTTTCTGGACGATCTGCAAGGCCGTCACGAAACCGCCGAAACCGAACCCGGCCTCTATCGCCAATCCGAAATCACCGGCGACGGTTTCAAAGTATTCGAACTAAGATCGCTTCTGCCAAAAACTGGCTTTGCTGTACACGTGGCGAAGATGACCGACTAACTTGGGTTTGTGCTCAATGAGTGTAAACCGCTGTTTTTCGCCAACTGTCGTAGAAGTTATCTGAGATTCAGCGTAAAGTGCTGTTCGTGAAAACAATCGGCATCTTGTTACTCATCCTTGCAATCGTAGGAACTGCGTTTGCCCGCAGCGCATCGGGGAATCAATCTCTGTTAGTCACCTTTGCGGTTGATGGCGAAAGAGTGAGTTGCCCTGCCCTGAAGATCACACTGCGGTTCCACGGCCAGCAGATTGTGCCGAAACTCTCAACTCAAGGCTTTATTGTTCCAGCGATTTTCAAGAAAGGGCCGGAATCGCATAACGACAAAGTGAATGTGACCGTAGTCTGCGGTGAGCACACATTGGAATTTTCGGACGTGCATCCATCGTGGGTCACTCCGGGGCGGTGGGAGTTCGGAATTGCGTACCCTCCCTATTGGTTCAAACCATTCCGATTCACCAGCGCCGTTGAGCATGGGACATGGGTCAGCTACCTTATGTCCGAGTGCAACGATTGCGACCCTGGCGTGTACACGACCGTCAGTCATGATGCCGCACCGAAGCATGCGGTCATGGCTCTCGTGCATGAGCAGCCTAATGCATCTGAGGAACGTGCGAGGGACATTGCATATTCGCTAGCTGTTTTCGGCGAGGACTATCAGCGTAACCGTGATTACCTATTGGAGTTGCTGAACGTCTGTGTGTCGAAGCTCAAAGTGTCCGCTGAGGATAATGTTTGCGACGGCGACTTGTTGGATTACATAACTAACCTGTACTGGCGTGGTGATGCCGAGTTGCTTGCGCCGCTGCTGGAAGTAGCAGATGACCGTCCAGATGTGATTTCGGAAATCGGGTACTTCTATGGCGACCTTTTGGATCGTCGTCCCGAAGCTGCGCTCAAAGGGATGGCCGAACTTTCTGTGGAGAAACAGCAGACCATTTGTGCACTTGCGGGAAAGGACGATTTCAGCCTAGACATTCCCAAGTTCGAGCGGGCGGAAAAGCACCTTCGCGCCATCGGAACAGAAATCGCTCTTCGTTGCTTGCAGGAGGCGACGAGGAAAGTAGGCCGCACACCCGCAGATGGGATGTGAACCCGTGGCATAGTTGGCGAAAAATCCCCGTCACACGAATTGACGCGTTCGGACCCGAGCCCGCCTCACACTGAGTAAGAGACATTGTCGGCCGCCGCGTCGTGCACTGTAACGTCACGAGTAGGAGCCTGCGGCGACCGGCTCCCTCGCCGCATAGCGACAATTCCTGTGCGCACCATCTCCAAAATCCCGTAAGGGCGCAGCAACTCGAGCAGCCCGTCGATCTTCTCTTCCGCCCCCGTGATCTCGATCGTCAAAGACTCCGGAGCCACATCCACCACACGCGCGCGAAATACGTTCGCCAGTTCCAGCACATGCGACCGCGCCTCATGAGCCGCCGCCACGCGGATCATCGCCAGATCCCGGACGATGGCTGGTTCATTCGTGATGTTCTCGACCAGCAGCACGTTCACGAGTTTGTACAAATTCGCTTCGATCCGGCGCGCCTGATCGCGGTCGGCATCGACGGTGATGGTCATGCGCGAGACTTCCGGCTTCTCCGTGCGCCCCACCGTCAGCGAATCGATATTGAAAGCGCGCCGGCGAAACAGCGAAGCCACGCGCGTAAGCACGCCCGGCTTGTTTTCGACATACACCATGAAGGTATTCAACATAAGTTCGACTCATCTCTCAATAGCAGGTCGGAAGTACAAGGTCAGATTGCAGATGTAAGATTGCAGAAGTAAGAACCTTCGATCTAGGGCTTTAACCTCTGCAATCTGACCTCTAACCTCTGAAATGATTTCATTCGTCTTGCGCCGTCTCCACAATCGGACTGGGCCGCCGGATCATATCGTTCAGCGCTGCGCCGGCCGCGACCATCGGATACACCGTGTCTTCCTGCTCCACCTGAAAATTGATCAGCATTGGCCCGTTATGCTGCCGCGCCGCTTCAACCGTGGGGACCACATCCGAACGCTTCGACACGGTGGCGCTGCGAATTCCGTAGGCTTCCGCGAGCCGCGCAAAATCCGGATTCAACAACGGAGTCGCCGCATAATTGCGGTCGTAAAAAAATTCCTGCCACTGCCGCACCATCCCAAGAAATCCGTTGTTGATGATGGCGATGTTGATCTTCAAATTCTCCTGGACGATCGTCGCCAGCTCGCACATCGTCATCTGGAATCCGCCATCGCCTACAATCACCCATACCTCGGCGTCGGGACAAGCCACCTTCGCGCCAATCGCCGCCGGCAGCGCAAAGCCCATGGTCCCCAGTCCGCCGGAAGTGATCAGCGAGCGCGGACGCTCATGCTTGTAATACTGCGCTTCCCACATCTGGTGCTGGCCTACGTCGGTAACGACAATCGTGTTGCCGTCCCGCGTCTGTCGCCACAGATCGTTGATCACGTGGGCCGCGTAAAGATGTCCGCTGTCGGGCAGATTCTGAATATCCCGCACCGCCGAATCGCCCTTCAACTTGTCGATATGATCGAGCCATTCGCTGCGATCAATGGATTCAACGTGCGGCGTCAGCTCCAATAAAACTTCGCGCAAGTCGCCGACCAGCGGCACATCGACTTTGACGTTTTTATTAATCTCCGCCGGATCAATCTCGATGTGAATCTTTTTGGCGTTGACCGCGTACGTCTTCAAGCTGCCGGTCACGCGATCGTCGAACCGCATGCCAAAAGCCAGCAAAAGATCGGCTTCCTGGATCATGTGATTCACCCACGCCTCGCCGTGCATCCCCATCATCCCGAGATTCAGCGGGTGCGACGCCGGAAACGCGCCAAGTCCGAGCAGGGTCATGGCCACCGGAATGCCCGTGCGCTCGGCAAAGTCGCGCACCTCGCGCATGGCCCCGGAAATGATGATCCCGTGCCCTGCCAGGATCACTGGCCGCTTCGAATTCTGAATCAACTCCAGCGCCTGCGCGTATTCCTCGGGAGCGGGTGACAAATCAGGCCGGTAACCGGGCAATTGCGGCCGAGCCGCTTCCCAGTCGAATTCGCACGTGCTCTGCTGCGCATCTTTCGTGATATCGATCAGCACCGGACCCGGACGCCCCGATCGCGCGACATAGAAAGCTTCCCGCACCGTGCGCGCCACTTCACTGGCGTGCGTGACCAGATAGTTGTGCTTGGTAATCGGAAGCGTCACTCCCGTAATATCCGTCTCCTGAAATGCATCCGATCCGATCAATTTGCTGCCGACTTGACCCGTAATGCAGACAATCGGAGACGAATCGAGCATGGCCGTGGCAATCCCCGTAACCATGTTCGTCGCGCCCGGCCCGGACGTCGCAACCGCAACGCCAACGTCTCCGCAGGCGCGCGCGTAGCCATCCGCCATGTGGGTTGCGCCCTGTTCATGCCGCACCAGTATGTGATGGATCTTGCTATGCTTCAGCGCGTCATAGGCCGGCAAAATAGCCCCGCCCGGGTAGCCAAAGACCTGTTTCACGCCCTCGCGCTCCAGGCACTCCCAAAGAATGCCCGCCCCAGTCATAATTTTTTTCGAAGTCCTATTCGAAGTCTTGGGTGATGTCGCGTCGGGTGATGTTGCGTCCGGGGCTGGCGTAGCGTTCCGATCCGTCATAAAGCCTCTCTGCAAAAAGCTCGGGAAAAAACAAACCCACCGTGCCATCGACTATGGCCGGTGGGTCGGCAGTCAGGAAAATGGTAACCGACCGACCGTCCGGTTGGCAAGCAAAAAGGCGCGATCCTCAAACCAGTTGGATGGAATTACTGACCCGGGGGCGACGTGGCCGCTGCCCGCATTGCTTCCTGGCAAGTCCCCGCAGCCGTCAGCACCTTATCGAATTCCGGATCAGACCGCAGCTTCGCCAGCAGGGGATCCGAAAGCAGATTGCTGTGGGCGCAATAATTCTGGCCGACAGCGCTTTGCAGCAAATGGAGCGCCGCCTGCTTCTTTCCGCAGTAGGCAAACAGCGATCCTTCGTAGTACCACATCTCGGCATCAGCCTCGGTCGGCACGCTCGTTTCCGCCTCCTGCGCCAGACGGTCCAAATCCGCCGCCGGACGCAGCCCCAAACAGGCCTCCAGCAGATCACGCCGATACCGCGGAGCCGTCGGCATGCGCTTCACCGCTTCCCGCGCCTCCGCAACCTTGCCCTGGCGCAGCAACAATGACGGAGTCGCATACGAGGCCCACTCGGACCCGGCGTCCAGACGAATAAAGTCCGCCGCGCGCTCCGTGTTGCCCATCTCCATAAATGCCCATGCGCAGGAACGGAACGTGTAGTTACCGGGGTCAAGCGACAAGGCCGTGTTGCACTCGTTCGCCGACTGTTCCAGCATTCCGGCATAGCGATACACATATGCCATCGTCATGTGGGTCTGCGCGCTATCTGGACGCCGCTTCACCAAGGCCTGTGCCGCCTGATAAGCCTTGCCTAACTCCCCACGCTCGACGCTGTTGCTGACCAGCTGCCCCGCGGCTACCAGACGGTTTGGATCAAGCTCAACAGCCTTGGAACAAGCCTTGATCGACCGTTGGAACATCGGCTCGCCGCCATCCGAATAGTCGGCGTCGTAATAGCACCGCAACCCGAGTTGTTCCCACGCCGGCGCGTAGGTGGGATCGACTTCGACGACATGCTCCAGAACCGCGATCGCGTCCTTATTGGGCGCAGCGTCGTGCGGCAGAGCGAGACTGTGGAGATAAAGGTCGTAGGCCTCGGGACTCGTTGGGCGCGTGCCCGTATCGAGATAGCCTCCGGTCGCTCCAAGCGCAGGCAAAAGCCCTTGCCGCATCTGTGCCGAGATCTGCGCCTGTAACGCGATCAGATCCTGCGCCGGAGCGGTCACGTTGGTTTGCCACAGAAGCTTGTTACCCTCGACCTGGATCGCCTCGAGCGTAATCAGCAGCCGGTCTCCCTGCTTCAAAAAGTGCCCTGTAATCACGTTGGCGACGTGCATTTCCTTCCCCGCCGCTTGCGGATCCACATCGTTGCCGACAAACTTCCGCGTCATCGCCGAGGGCCGCACATCGAGCGTCCGCGTATAGGTCAGCGTGTTTGAAATTTCATCGGCCAGCGCGGTGCGCAGAAACTCCACGCTGATGTCGCCATTCATATTCTGGAGCGGCAGCACCGCAATCGTATTCTTCGGAGCGCCTCCGCCAACGATCCCCCGCTGCTTGAACCACCACGCTCCCACCGCGACCAGGACCGTGAGCAGCAGCGCAGCCATCCCCAGCAGCAGATAGGTTGAAAATTTGCTGGTCGCCTGAAATGTAGTGGTTGCGATCCGATACGGCAGCGCCGGGCGCCGCGCCCCGGTCTTCGTCAGCCCCGATTCCGTCTCCTTCTTTAACGACTGCAAGTCCCCCTTCATCGCCAGCGCATTCGGATAGCGATGGCCACGGTCCTTCTCCATCGCGCGCCCGATGATGCCTTCAATATCCGGCGGCAGTTTGGGATTGAGTTGCAGCGGCGAAACCGGCTTCTGATTCAAAACGGCGTCGAGCGTGGTAATCACGTTCCCCGTGGCAAACGGCTTCTTGCCCGTCGCCATTTCGTACAACACAACGCCGAGCGAAAACAGGTCGCTGCGTGGATCTAACTCTTCGCCCCGCGCCTGCTCCGGAGACATATAAACCGCCGTCCCTGGAATCACGCCGACAGCGGTCAGCGAATCTTCGAGCGCCGCCTCGCTCGATCCTGGCTCGGGGATGGACTTCGCCAATCCAAAATCGAGGATCTTCGTCTGCCCCGTCGGCGAAACGAAAATATTCGCCGGCTTGATGTCGCGATGGATTATCCCCTTAGCATGCGAACTGGCCAAGGCATCCGCCACCTGTATGCCGATGTCGAGCACCTCTTCGAACTCCATCGGCTTCCCGCGGATCCGCTCCTTCAAGCTGACCCCTTCGAGCTTCTCCATGACAATGAAGGGATGCCCGCCGTTATCGTCGATGTCGTGGATGGTGCAGATGCCAGGATGGTTCAGCTGAGAAGCGGCGCGAGCCTCGCGCACGAAGCGATCCAGCGACTTTTTGTCGTGGACCATTTCGACAGGGATGAATTTCAGGGCCACATGCCGGGACAGGCGCGTGTCTTCCGCCTCATACACCACGCCCATGCCACCACCGCCAAGTTTGCCAACGATGCGATAGTGGGAGACTGTCTGGCCGATCATTCCAAAGGCCTCAACCCCGTCGGCGGTTATGGTAGGCCGCGGGTGGAGTTGCGGTCAAGCCACAGGCTTTTGCGAGCGGCGGCCGATGTGGCCGAGAAGCGATTTTTCATTCCGGGCAACTCCCCCATTATTTGTTCCTGCCGAACCGGTTTCGCCCGCGCTATACTTCACCGTTCAACTAGCTCATACGCCGCCTCTTCTAATTCTGAGGGCGCCCGACAGGATGACGAATTTCCTATGGAATCTCCACGTTCGATTTTTCATACCGTGCCCGCAATTCTCCGCAGCTTGATTGTTTCCTTGCTCGCATGCGCTGCCGCTCTTGCCCAGGGCACTCTTCCTTATCAGGACCCCAAGCTCCCCGTCGACCAGCGCGTGGCCGACCTCCTGTCGCGCATGACGCTCGAAGAAAAAGTGGCCCAGATGGAAGGCGCCTGGGAGAACCGCGATCAGATCAAAGATCCGAACGGGCTCTTCGTCGACGCCAATGGCAAGTTCCTTCCCGATCGCGCCGCAGTACTCATCAAGAATGGCCTGGGAGAAATTTCTCGTCCGAATGAGAATCGCGACCCTCGCCAAATGGCGGATTACACCAACACGGTGCAAAAATGGTTCAAAGAAAACACACGCCTCGGAATCCCAGTTCTCTTTCATGACGAGTGCCTGCACGGGCATGTCGCGCCGAAAGCCACGTCCTATCCGCAAGCGATCGCCCTGTCGTCGACGTGGGATCCCGCTCTGGTAGAGAACATCTTCACTGCCACCGCCGCCGAAGTGCGCGCAAGCGGGGTTCACCACTGCCTGGCTCCCGTCCTGGATTTGGCTCGCGATCCGCGCTGGGGCCGCACAGAAGAAACCTACGGCGAAGATCCGTATCTCGTTTCACACATCGGCCTGGCTGCGATTCGCGGCTTTCAGGGAACCGGGCCCATCGACAACAAACACGTCATGGCCACAGCCAAGCATTTCGCCGTCCACGGCCAGCCCGAAGGCGGCACCAATGTTTCGACTGGCAATTATTCGGAACGTGTCATCCGCGAGTATTTTCTGAAGCCCTTCGAAGTCGCCGTCAAACAGGGACAGGTGCGAACTGTCATGGCCTCTTACAACGAGATCGACGGCATTCCCTCGCATAGCAACAAGCATTTGCTCGACGACATCCTGCGCCACGAATGGGGTTTCGACGGAACGATCGTATCCGACTATTTCGGCATCACCGATCTCGTCAATCTTCATCACGTAGTGGCCACCAAAGAAGAAGCCGGAAAAATGGCGGTCGAGGCGGGCGTCGAGATCGAACTTCCCTTCGAAGCGGCGTATCCGAGTCTGATCGATCAGGTCCATCAGGGAAAAGTTTCCGAGGCAACGATCGACCGTGCCGTCACGCATCTGCTGCGCGCGAAGTTCGAGGCGGGACTCTTCGAGAATCCGTATGTCGATCCCGACTATGTAGAGAAGTTAGTCAATAACGCCGACCACCAGAAATTGGCCTTGAAAGCAGCGCACGAAGCTATCATCCTCTTGAAGAATCAAAACAGCCTGCTGCCGCTCGACAAGTCGAAGTACAAGCGCATTGCCGTGATCGGCCCGAACGCCGCCGACTTGCATCTCGGCGGCTACAGCAACAAACCGGGACGCGGCATAAGCCTGTTGCAGGCGGTGAAAGATAAGGTCGGCTCGTCTTCTGAAGTGCTCTACTCCGAAGGATGCAAGATAACTGAGACACTCCCCGACTGGGACGCCGACAAAGTTGTGCTCGGCGACCCGGCGTTGAATGTCAAACGGATTCAAGAGGCTGTCGCAGTTGCCAGAAAGGCTGACATCGTCATCCTCGCGCTCGGCGAGAACGAACAGACCTCGCGCGAAGAATGGGCCACCAACCATCTTGGTGATCGCGATAGTCTCGATCTGCTCGGCAATCAGGACGACCTGGTGAAAGCCATTCTCGCCACCGGCAAGCCGACCGTTGTCTATCTCCAGCACGGCCGCCCGAACTCCATTAACTACATTGCCGAAAATGTTCCCGCGATTCTCGATGGGTGGTATCTCGGTCAGGAAGGCGGAACCGCCATCGCCGACGTACTTTTCGGCGACTACAACCCGGGCGGAAAACTGCCGATCACTGTACCGCGATCGGTTGGACAATTACCCGACTACTACTACCAGAAGCCTTCCGCGAAACGCGGCTTCGTGGACGCGTCCGTCACTCCTCTTTTCCCATTTGGCTGGGGCCTGAGTTATACACAGTTCAAATACGACAACCTGCACGTGAGTCCTGATGGAATCGGCCCCGAGGGCGAAACCTCTGTGTCTGTGGATGTCACGAACACCGGAAAAATCAGTGGCGCGGAAGTGGTTCAACTTTATATCCGCGAGGAAGTGAGTTCAGTCACGCGTCCGGTCAAGGAACTGCGGGGCTTTCACCGTATTGTTCTCGATCCCGGCAAAACCGAGACGGTCAAGTTCACCCTCGGGCCGGACGAGCTTTCATTCCTGAATCGCGAAATGCATCGCGTCGTGGAACCCGGCAGCTTCAAAATCATGGTCGGCGGCAATTCCGCGGATTTGATTGAGACCAAACTCAACGTAATTGCCCACTAGAAAACCGACGCTAATCGATCATGTCATCCGCGTAGATAGCTGCAAGGGCTGCATCTGATTTACGGCCCGTCGCAGACTCGCCTAAAGCCCTCACCTGTTTTTGCCGATTTCTCATGATGAATCTCTGAATACACTGGTCGCCAATAAGCGGTCTCGAGTTCGACCTCTGGCCGTATGATGTCTTAGAGGTTGCATGAGCGACCATTTGCTTCTTGGCACGGGATTGGGCGCGACCAGACTCGGCGAAGCGAAGGTTGGAGGTCTCAGGTTCATGCAAGCTCTGGTCGTCGACGATTCGGCTATCTACCGGAAACTGATTGGCGATCATCTCCGCAGCTGGGAGTTTGGCGTGACCCTGGCGGAGAGCGGCGAGGAGGCTTGGTCCGTCCTCCAGCAGCCAGATGCCCCCAGACTGCTTCTGCTCGATTGGGTTCTCCCAGATATCGACGGCATCGAACTATGCCAGCGCATCCGGCAAGGCGGATCGTCCGGCTCTTACACCTACATCATCCTTTTGACCAGCAAAGAAGGCCGCGAGAACATGCTCGAAGCCATGGAAGCCGGCTCCGACGATTACCTCGTAAAGCCCTTCGACGAGATGGAACTGAAAGCCCGCCTCCTCGTCGGCAAACGAATTCTCGATCTACAGGAGGAACTGGTCGCTGCCCGCGAGTCCATGCGTCACGCCGCCACCCACGACAGTCTCACGGGATTGATGAATCGAGGAGAAATCATTGCCATGCTCAAGCGCGAATTAGAGCGCGCGCGCCGCGAGCACCAGCCTGTCGGCGTGATCCTCGGCGACATCGACCATTTCAAGAATGTCAACGACACTCTCGGCCATCTCTTCGGCGACGAAGCGCTCCGCGAAATCAGTCGCCGACTCCGTGCGCAACTCCGCGTCTACGATGGCGTCGGCCGCTACGGCGGAGAAGAGTTTCTGATGATTCTCCCCAACTGCGATCTGCCGAATGCGATCCTGCGCGCCGATGGCTTGCGCGAATTCATCGCCCGTGAACCCGTTTCCTGGTCTGGCGTTGAGCGCCCGGTCACCATGAGCATGGGAGTCGCAGTTTCGGACTGCGATGGTGAAAACAAGCTCGAATCTCTGCTGAATCATGCCGACGCTGGCCTTTACCAGGCCAAAGAAAAGGGGCGCAACCGTGTTGAACATTTCACACCCGCGCCAGCCAAGCGCAAGCTCGCCGCCCGTGCCAAAGTCGCAAAGTAGCTCCCTCGCACCCTTTGCAGCCTTTTGCGGTCTTTAGCGGCCTTGCGCCTCCTTTGCGGTTAAGATCGTTCTCAACACATCTTTCTCAATACCAATTTCGCAACACCAAGACGCGACGCCGTTGCTCCTCGATCTCTCAACCCGTATCAAACGATTCGCCCGCGAGGTAGGATTCGATCTCTGCGGTATCGCCCCCGTCCGCGACTTCGCGGAGCTCAGCGTTTTTCCCGAATGGATCGCCGACGGCAAGCAAGGCGAAATGAAATATCTGGAAGCGCGCGACGACTCCGGAGAACTCAAGCGCGCCTCTCTGCCCCGAGTCGCCCCCTGGGCGCGCAGCGTAATCGTCTGCGCCATCAATTACAACACCGCCCATCCCTACTCGATCAACGAACAGACGAAAACCGAAAATGCCAGCCGAGGCTGGATCTCCCGCTACGCCTGGGCCAGAGAGGATTACCATGACGCAGTTCTTCGTAGGTTGAGGAAGGTAGAAGAAGACGTGCAAGAAGCGGTTGCACTAACTGAGAACCGAGAACTGAGAACTGAGAACTGTCTCTTCCGTTCCTACGTAGACACCGGCCCGCTCGTCGAGCGCATCTACGCCAAATACGCTGGCATAGGATGGATCGGCAAAAACACCTGCATCATCAACCAGCAACTAGGATCGTGGCTTTTTCTGGGCGTAATTCTCACGTCGCTGGAGGTCGAAGAGAAGATCGCGGAGAAGATCACCGAAAATCTCACCTCAGAAACCGGTCTCGAGGTGAATGCTCTTCGCGCCGATTCGCCCGCACCCGACCGTTGCGGAACCTGCACTCGCTGCATCACGGCCTGTCCCACGCAGGCCATCACCGCACCCGGCGAACTAGACGCCCGCCTCTGTATCTCCTATCTGACCATCGAGAAACGCGGCGAAATCCCGGAAGACCTGCGCCCAGCCATGGGTCGCCACGTCTTCGGATGCGACATCTGCCAGGACGTCTGCCCCTGGAACCGCAAAGCCCCAATCACCTCCGCCCAGGAATTCGAGCCGCGCGAAGGGTTAGTCAATCCGGCGCTCGACTGGCTAGCCGAAATGAAGCAGGAAGAATTCAGCGAGACGTTCCGCGGATCTCCCATCAAACGCACGAAGCTTTCCGGCCTGCGGAGAAATGCAGCGATCGCGATGGGAAACAGCAGCGACCAGAAATTCGCACCCACACTCGCGAAACTTGCCGAGGACGAAGACTCCGTCGTCGCTGAACATGCCAAGTGGGCGCTGCACCAACTCAAGTAGGAACCTCGCTCACCGCGTCTAATGAGCGAAATCAGATCCAGCTCGGTGATCGGTACAAACACAGCCTACATTTCGTACTGAATAAGAAGGTCGAATGAACGATGTGTTTGATCCGGGACCGCTGCAGTTCTCTTCTATTGAGATCTCCGAACCTGAAGATGCAAAAATAAACCGGCACGCGCGGTTCCGAGTGTAATGGGTATATTTCAACATTTTCGATAATCGGGGCATCGACTGACCAGAACATTATTCCAAAGGTTCAAATTTGGGGGATTGAATGTTGAGCGCTGCCAGTGCTTCCTCGAATGTCCTCACGACTTGTAACAGGGGTCGCTTGGGCTCCCCCGCGAGTTGAAACATCCTTGACAAACCGAATCCCACCGAGTCCGATGCGACGATGACCCGCGGGAGACTTGGATCAGCCAGGGTCGGCTCTTGGCGAGCCAGGCGACGTATGAGGTCCGCGGTTAGAGTAAAGTCAGTGACGGACGAAAAATCCCAGATACCTGCTCTTGCACCGGTAGCCACCCAATATTTCCGAATTGCAAGGGAATACTCCGAAAGAGACTCGTCGGTAAGTTGACCTTCAGAACGGAACCAGAGAACTTTGTTCTTGTGATCGAACTCAAATCGGTACGCCATCTATGGCGAGTATATGAATTGTCAGTATTCCGCACAATCGGTTTGCGCGTCTCAAAGGGTCTTCAATCTTGTACGGTATAGATCCAAACTTCGGCACCACGGTCGGCGCGAGCGGGGACAGCAAGATAGAAACGGTCAAACCCTTTCCGGCCTTTTCCAAAATATCCGGCAGTGCGTGCTCCTACGGCCGTTTGAACTTTTGCGAGGAGCCTGTAGTTGTCGGCATCGTCTTCCTGGAACACGCTGATATAGCCTTCTCCGCCGGGACTATAAAGGCGCTTGCGGGCAGCGTCGTAATAGAGATCGTCTGAGTCTTGGACAATCGGAAGTGTAGCAACCAAACGTCCCGAGTCGGCGTCAAGAACAACCAGTCGAGGAGGAGTCCGTGTGGCGACGAAAAGCCGATGATTAGCCTCATCCAATGCCATCGGAAAATTGCTCTCAAAACTGAGCGGCCAGCGAGTGACGGAATGGGTGACGCGATTAATGACGGCGATCTGTTTCAAATCTGGCAGGTTCACATAGATGTTCGGGTCTGAGGCTGCCAGTTGGAAAGACTCTGGATGTGCTCCCAGCTTGAACTGGTCGTCAAGTCGCTTATTATTGGCGGCGTCGACCATTCCGATTGCACCGGTTTTTTCGTCCCCGTAGCCGACGTAGAGTCGTTTCTCCGCCGCATCATAGCGAAGGTTATCCACGTCATCCCCAAAGTCGATTGATGTGATCAGATCGAAGGTGGTGCCGTCGTATATGTACAGTTTTCCCGCGTCGCTTCCCACAAACAGCTTGTTGGTCTCGGGCGAATATGCCACGCCCTGAGGAGCCGGCACTCCAGAAATCGTATGAATGACTTTTTGGGCACTGATGCCAATAGTTTCTTCCGTATCGTTTCCCAGCGCCGAGACGAAGAGCCGGTTGTGTGCCGGATCGAGTCCGAAATGGTCAATGCGCCCTTTCACATTCGGCAACGGGATGGCACCCGTCAACACGAGTGGAGCTGTACTCGGAGGAGGCGAGTTCTTCTGGGCAAATGATTGGACGGTGAATACCGCAATCAGTACCGAGACAACTCTAAAGCCACATAGCCTTCTCAACGCTCTCCTCCACCGCGGATAGTCTGGCACGGCTTTCGGGTACCTCATTCCATGCGCCAGGGCGAACGCTCGGGCCAGTGTTGTAGCGTTTCCTTGGCCCACGCGGTTGTTTTATCTGTATGGCACGTCGTGCAGGGATTTGGGATTTTGTATTTGTCGGTCATCGCTGGCGTTATAAAGGCAAACGTATGCGCTCGGACCTTCACATCTGCAATGGTCGTTTCAATTTTTGGCATATGACAGGCGATGCAACTGCTCCCCGCCGATCCTCTTTTGTGATGCGTATGCTCCTCGATAGTGGCGGTGCGCGGCCCATTCAATGAAAGCGGGCCGTGGCAGTCCATACACAATTGGTCCGCAGGCTTGCGCAATTGAGCGTAGTTGCCCGTCCCGTGCACATCATGACAACTGAAGCACGTCACGCCACGCCGATACATTACACTTTGTACGAAATCGTTTCCTTGCATGCGGTTTTTGTGGGCTGTCCCCTCTGGGTAGTGGGTGAACGTCCCCTCGCCGAGCGTATGCTCTTCAAGCTGCCAAAAATCCCGCAAGTTTAATCCAGCGTGGTATCCAACTGGCCAGTCGTAATACTTGCCTTCAATGGGAACCGTTAGGGGCCGTCCTTGAGAGTGGCACTGAATGCACGTATCGTTCGCTGCGACATAGTCCATTTGAGCCGGATTCAGAATGTTTCCGCGAGTTGGGTGCTGCACATGATCACTGCCCGGCCCGTGGCACTTTTCGCATCCGACGTTCCACTCCGCCACTTGTTTGGTCTTGATGTCGTAGTTAACAGAGTGGCAGCCATCGCAGGTCGGCCCCGTGGGCCGCTGCATGTTGTCCTCCGGATAAAACGGTACCCACCAGTCCGTCCCCTTGGCCACGAAATAAGGTCGCCAGACTCGATGGGTAACATCCCACTGCGCGGGTTCAGGAAAGTAATCGTCTCCTCTTTTCGTGAAGTAACGCTGCTTCCAAAGACTGCCATAAACCAGGGAGACTTGGTCCATCGTGAACTTGGCAATCGTATTGGTTGCAAGATCGGGAATGATGGCGTCAGGATGTTCGCGAGGATCGCGAACTACATTCGCCATAGGCGTCTTTAGCCAATGTTCATAGATTTGCGTGTGGCACTTCCGGCACGATTGGGAGCCCACATAGTGCGCCGATGCCGAAGTCATGCTCTCTTGCAATTTCTCGTGATCGGTCAGTGGTCTAACATCGCGGATGAAAAGAACCAATTTCCAGCTGTCGTCTTCTGTCTCCTGGTGCGGATTACTCCATCCAGGCATTCCCGTCAGCTGCACACCATTTTCAATGATGTAGTGAATTTCGCCGTCTGTGAGGCTCTGGGTTTGAGCTGAAAGTAGATCAGGCACTCTTGGGTAGAGACTTCGCCCCATCTGGGTCTGCCCTCTGCCATCGCTGCCATGGCAGACCGAGCATCGTGCTATGAAACGCTCGCGGGCGTCCGTCAGAGTCTGTGAGTTGACCTCCAAAGGATTCTTCTCATTACGTTCGCGTCGCGGAATGGCGAGATTCCTGACGGTCCTGGCCAGTGTTTTCTCAAAAGGGGATGGTTCGGTTCTGGCGCTGAAGCCACGCCAAATTAATAGCCCAAAGCCACCGGCCATAAGCGCCCCGGCCACGAGAATGGAGAGAAAAACGGTTCTGCGACCGTTCATCGGTTGTTTCCTCTCTACTTCGGATTGCTGCAATCGTCATAGTTACGAGCAGCGTTAAGAGCAGCCGATACGGGCTAATTTTACCCTGAGTCTGAGTAGTTGATGTCACCACGCGATTTCACTAACGACCCCAGTCCGTCTCTGAAACTGACTTTCATCGACCATCCATTCTGCCCCCTTCCACTCCGGCGACCAGCTACAATCCTCCCCATGTTTCGTGACGATCTTCTCCACGACAAGCGCATCCTGATCACCGGCGGAGGCACCGGCCTCGGCAAGGCCACAGCTCACCGCTTTCTCGAACTGGGCGCCGAAGTCTACATCTGCGGACGCCGCGAAGAAGTGCTCACCGCCGCCGCGCAGGAACTCCACGCCAGCACCGGCGGCAAGATCCACGCTCATCCCTGCGATGTCCGTGACGCCGCCGCTGTCGAAGCGATGATCGAATCCATCTGGTCCGCCGGCCCGCTCGATGTCCTCATGAACAACGCCGCCGGAAATTTCCTCGCTCGCACCGAAGAGCTTTCGCTCGGAGCGTTTCAATCGGTGATCGGCATCGTTTTGATGGGAACCCTGCACACGACGATGGCCTGCGGACGCCGCTGGCTGGCGGCCGAACATCACGCGGTCGTCCTCAACATCACCACCACCTACACGACGACCGGCTCGGCCTATGTTGTGCCATCGGCCGTAGCCAAAGCGGGAGTCCACGCGCTCACCCGCAGCCTCGCCGTCGAGTGGGGAAATCGCGGCATCCGCATGAACGCGATCGCCCCCGGCCCAATCAAGACCGAAGGCGCGTTCTCGCGTCTGCTCCCGCGCCCAGAATTAGAAGACGCAGCAAAGAAACGCGTTCCTATGGGCCGCTTCGGCACCATGGAAGAATTCGCCAACCTCGCGACATTTCTCATCAGCGACGGCTCGGGCTACATCAACGGGGACGTAATAACCATGGATGGCGGCGAATGGCTGCAAGGAGCCGGCGAGTTCACAGCCCTGGGACGGGAGCTAACCGAGGAAGAATGGGGAAAGATGAAGCCGAAGCCAAAATCTGCCCCCAAAACGAAAGCGCCCGGACTCAGTTAAGAGTCATCGGACGCTCGTCGAACAGCCCTCCCCCGAAGTCTGCTCAAGGACAACTCTACGTTGTCTCCCTTAGTCTGGGAATGGCACGAACGGGTGGTTCCCTGTGGAAAATGGTAACCAAATGGGCGGTGCCGTTCCCGTGGCAACTGGTGGGCCCGGAGGGAATCGAACCCCCAACCCTCGGATTAGAAATCCGATGCTCTATCCGCTTGAGCTACGGGCCCTTATGGCAAAGCAGACTAAGACATAAGCCGCATGCCGATCCGCCCTGTCCTGCCTAATTTTACCGCAGTGTTCTATTACCACCGATAGTAGCCAATTTAAGAAAACGGGACAAAAGCATTCACCAAGGCTGCGATCTTTCCGGGCGAGTATACAATGAGGTCGCCTTCAACCAAACATTCTGATCACCAGATTCTCCGATCATATGAGGAGGAAACTTATGTTTCACATACGGTTTTCGATCTTCCTGACGCTGGCACTTTCGTTCCTTCCGCGAACGGCCTCGGCCGACGTCGGACAATACGTGATCCTGAGCGCTCAATATGGCACCGAACGCAATCACGTCGATGTCACCAATCGACTGAAGGAAATCGCGCGCGCTGACCAGCCATTTCGCATGGGCAACAGCACCTTCGGCGTGGATCCCGATCCAGGGGTGGTAAAAGTGCTGCGAATTTTCGCGCGCGGCCCGGATGGCCGGGAACGCATGTTCGAATACCGCGAAGGCAGTGTCGTTGACGGCGCGCAATTCCGCAGCTGGGGTGGCGGCAACTGGGGTAACGGGGGCTGGAGCGGCAACTGGAACGGGGGCGGGGGCGGCGACGCGGGCCAATACGTGATCCTGAGCGCCCAATACGGCACTGAGCGCAATCACGTCGACGTCACGCAGCGGCTTAAACAACTGGCTCGCACCGACATGACTTTTCGCATGGGCAACAGCACATTCGGCGTGGACCCCGACCGTGGAGTCGTAAAGACGCTGCGCATTTTTGCCCGCGGTCTCAATGGCGGCGAACGCATGTTCGAATACACCGAAGGCAGCTATGTGGACGGTTCGCAGTTCACCGGCTGGGGCGGCGGCAATTGGGGCAACGGCGGCTGGAGTGGCAACTGGAACGGTGGCGGCGGGCCTGGCGGACCTGGAGCCGGCGATGCAGGCCAATACGTAATTTTGAGCGCGCAATATGGAACCCGGCGCAACCACGTCGACGTCACCCAGCGCCTGAGAGAGTTGGCACGCACCGACATGACGTTCCGCATGGGCAACAGCACCTTTGGCGTGGACCCGGACCGCGGAGTCGTAAAGACGCTGCGAATCTACGCACGCGGTCCCAATGGCCGCGAACGCATGTTTGAATATGTCGAAGGCAGCTATGTAGACGGTTCGCAGTTCCGTGGATGGGGTCGGGGTGATTGGGGCAACGGTAACGACCACTGGAGCGGACGATGGGACAGTGACAGGTAGCTTAAAAAGCGAATTATCGCCTTACGCTAAGCCGCTTTCCCGTTCTTTTGACTAATGAGCATCAGCAAGCATTGTTCGTGGATAGTTTTCCCGTCCCAATTGACTTTGCAGGTTTTCAGATCGCAGGGTTTGCCGCAGATAGCGCAAGTAGGTGCGAGTGTTGAGGCTGCTTCTGGCATGCGAACCTCCCTCGTGGCACATGGTATACAGTGCCGAAAACGTACCACCAGTTCTGATTTGTGGTCGGTGCGGTGGCGTACGGAGTGTGTGAAAGTGATATTCCGTTCAAAAAGCGGCCAGACTTACCCGTTTTGCGAGCCTTTTAGCGCTGGTTGCTAGTCTTTGAGCGGGACCATGGTCCGATCGCCGCGGCAGAAAGTGGCGACTTTCATCAGCCGACCGGGCGCCTGGGGCATGGTCATCACCGGTCCATAACAGTAGACGGCGTGGCCGTTGGCGGCGAAGTACCACTGTCCCCCTTTTTTCTTCGCCGGTTGTTGGCTGGGGGTGGGGGCGGGCTGAACTTGTGGCGCAAACCTGGGGACGGGAAGCGACAAAATCAGAGCGAGGGCCAGGGTCTTCATTGCTAGGGTCTCACTTGCTTCGCAGCCCACAGTAGCCGCGTGTTTGAAATGTCGGCGTGTCGTAGCCGACTTCGAAATCGGTCAGACTAGATCACTTGAGTGGAGCGGCGCACATCTTCGAGATCCGCTTCCGGCTTGCTGGGAATCTGCTTGGTGACGTGAGCCGACTTGCCCGGCTTCTTCACATCCCGATCCGCCGTTTTCGGGCCTACCACGGCCACGCCTGCATTCTGATCTTTTTGCGTGTCCTTGCGCTCGGCAGGGACCGCCGCGTTGTCGCTTACGCGCTTGCCTTGTTCGCGCGCCATCTTGTCTTTGAGGGCAGCCAGTTGCGCGCTGTCTTTCATCATTTCTTTGATCAAGCCGCGCTGCGATTCGATGGTCTGTCCCTGCTCGAACACCAGCATGGTCAAAATGACATAGGAGACAACGAACAGAATGACCAGCAGGGGAAGTACGGCGATCGGCTTCGAAGCCTTCTGAGCAGAAACGCATTCGGCGCTATAAATCACGGTCACTTGATGTCCCCCGGCTTGCCCCATATCGTCGGGGCTTCGCAGAGGTACAGTGCACCCATGAAACCATATAAAAGGGGACGTGTAAGTATCTGTTGTGAATGGAGTTAGCGACCACAAACGGCGATCTCGGAAAGCCAGGGATGCAAGCATCTGCACTTTATGAGTAACGAGGGAAGCGTTACCAGGGTAAGTTGAAAAAGCCGGCACGCGCACCGGCACACGAAGAAGACGCGCAAAAGCCGCGCTGGTCATGGCTTCCGGCGTGTGCTTGCCTTCGACGACCTTCGCGGCTTTGCTTGGCGACCTTGGCGGCTAAATGCTCGCTGGACTAATCAGCTTTCAACACGACATACTTCCGCCCCGCATAGAGCCTGTACCCATCGCCATCTTTCTCAATTTTCAGCGGGACTGGATGTTGAACCTTGTCGTCGTTCTGGCTCGGGACCGACAGAAGGTCCGTCGAAGCCACATTCATCACCACAAACTTTCCATCCTTGAACCCAAATCCATACTGGCCCGGATCGAGCGTGGCTCCGTCAAAGGTGAGTTTGGTTTCGGTGATCAGAAGCCCCTGGTACTTCTCCTGCACCGCCGTCGAATATCCGGACGTATCGACCAACCCCACCAGCACAACTTTGCCCGCCGAATTTTTCACTCCTGCGGTATTCCGCGTCTGCACCGACGCGCTCTGACCAGCAAAGTAATAGGTGGTCGGCGAAAGCTTTTTCACCTGATCCGCCGTAAGGATTTGGGCGCTCGCCTGTGCCACCAGAGCCGCCACCACCACGAGCCATATGTTCGTACGATTGCAATTCATTAGGGTCCTCTTCACAATTTTTGAGATTTAAACGCGTCACCGAACTCGCCATACTAGTCCACGACGAAGTTGGTTTGACCGCAACATCCGGATAGTCCGTGCGGCCCGCCGTGCCCTATGTTACCTGCATGGCCACCAATGCGATACTTCCAGAAGAAGCAATGAAATCAACTCCACAACAATCGGAACCAATAACCGACCGCCGCTGGCAAGCCGTCATCGACCGCGACGCTTCACAAGACGGAGCCTTCGTTTTCGCCGTCTCCAGCACCGGCGTGTTCTGCCGTCCGTCATGCCCTTCAAAGCGGGCGCGCCGTGAAAACGTAGCTTTCTTCGACAACGCCCTTCTAGCCGAAAAATCAGGCTATCGCGCCTGCCTCCGCTGCCGGCCCAAAGCCATCGACGGAAACCCGCAATCCGCGCTGGTCCGAGCGATGTGCCGCTACATCGAGCAGCATATCGAAGAGCGCGTAACGCTGGCTCTGCTGGCGAAGGAATTCCGCCTGAGTCCATTCCATTTGCAGCGCACTTTCAAGTCCGTATTGGGGGTCTCGCCCAAGGCCTACATCGACGCCGTCCGCCTGCGCCAGGTAAAAACTAATCTCCAGGCCGGACACGACGTGACGACCGCCCTCTATGCCGCCGGATACGGCTCCAGCAGCCGCCTCTACGAACGCACCGCCACTCAATTGGGAATGACTCCGGAAAAATATCGGAGAGGCGCAGTCGCGGCAGTCGTCCGCTACACCATCGCCAGTTCACCCCTGGGACGCATGTTGATCGCCGCCACAGACAAAGGCATCTGCTCCATCCAGTTCGCCGACAACGATGATCAGCTCCAGCAGGGATTGATGCGCGAGTTCCCCTTCGCCACCCGCCGCCGCGACGATGCCGCCATGGCCGAATGGCGAGTCAATCTAACCCGCTTGATGGCTGGGCGCGAAGCCAATCCCTCGCTTCCACTGGACATCCGTGCCACCGCATTTCAACGCAGGGTCTGGGAAACCCTGCAAAAAATTCCCCGGGGAGAAACCCGCTCCTACAGCGCCGTAGCCAGGAAAATCGGCATGCCGAAAGCCACGCGCGCCGTAGCCAGAGCCTGCGCCACGAATCCCGTCGCCGTAGCGATCCCCTGCCACCGAGTGATCCGCGAAGACGGCGATTTGGGCGGCTATCGCTGGGGCATCGAGCGCAAAGAGCAGTTGCTGGCGATGGAAAAATAAACGCGGCCCCGATTGGAGATTTTGAGCCGCCCTACCCTGTATGCTCAGGCATGGCCCTGAGTGTTCAGGAACAGTTCGGCCAGATCGACATCTACGTCTTCGATCAAATTCTGCGCGGCAATATCGCCGCCGGAATGCGCGTGCTCGACGCTGGGTCCGGATACGGGCGCAATCTGGTCTATCTGCTGCGAGAAGGCTGCGAGATATTTGCGCTGGATGAAGATCGCGACGCGATCGAGCACGTCCGGAAGCTGGCTGCATCTCTCGAAACCGGACTTCCTGCCGAGAACTTCCGAGTGGGCTACATCGAGCGGATGCCTTTCCCAGATTCGTCTGTTGACGTTGTGCTCTGCAACTCCGTGCTGCACTTCGCGCGCGATCAGGCCCACTTCAAGAAGATGCTGGCCGAGATGTGGCGCGTCTTAACCCCCGGTGGAATGCTCTTCTGCCGCATGGGTTCGAGAATTGGAATGGATTTCGAGAGCGCCGGCGGCGGCCGCTATGTTATCGGAGACGGCTCTGTCTGGTTCCTGGTCGATGAGAAAATGCTTCTGGAACTCACGGAGCAATTGAACGCGATCCTCGTCGATCCTCTCAAGACAACGATCGTCCAGGACTATCGTTGCATGACCACGTGGGTGCTGCGAAAGCGACGCCCGCCAGTCTCACGGGCTTGAATTCTGGGGTATCATAACCCGACTTACAAGAACTGCCGACACTGCGCCAGCGAGTTCCGAGTTCGATGAGCCCACCTTCATCCCGTTCCGTCCCACCGGTACTTCCGCCGGGTACGCGCCTGGGGAATTACGAGATTCTGGAACGATTGGGCGCTGGGGGCATGGGCGAGGTCTTCCGCGCAAAAGACACACGCCTCGACCGTGATGTCGCAATCAAAACCATTTCGCCGGACCACTATTCTCAGCCGGAGGCCCTGGCGCGCTTTGAGCGCGAAGCCCGTTCGGCGTGCGCGCTCAATCACCCCAACATCGTCACCATCTATGAACTTGGGAATGTGAACGGCACACATTACATCGCCATGGAACTGGTCGAGGGCGAGACGGTGCGGGCGCTGCTTAAGACCGGGCCGATTCCGTTTCGCCAGGCGGTTGTCATCGCCGCGCAGGTCGCCGACGCTCTCGCCAAGGCCCACGAAATCGGCATCGTCCACCGCGATTTGAAGCCGGAAAACCTGATGGTCACCGGGGACGGAACGGCCAAGGTTCTGGACTTCGGTCTCGCGAAACTACCTGTGGCCAAGAGCGCTCCAGATTCGGATGCTTCCACCACGATCACCCGGGAAGGCACGGTCATGGGCACGGTCGGGTACATGTCTCCCGAACAGATGGTGGGCGACGAACTCGATTTTCGTTCCGACCAGTTTTCGCTGGGAGCGATCCTCTACGAAATGGTCACCGGGGTTCCCGCGTTCCAGAAGAAAACGCACGCGGAGACAACCGCCGCGATCCTTCGCGATGATCCGGAACGGCTCGCTGCCAAATTGCTGCAAGCGCCCGCGCCGTTTGTCTGGATCGTCGAGCGTTGCCTGTCGAAAGAATCGAAGCAGCGCTATACCACCACCCGCGAATTGGCTCGCGACTTGGCTGCGGTCCGGGACCACCTTGGCGATGTGCCTGGCCGCTTCTCGGATACTCGCCCCAACAACCTCCCCGTGCAGCGGACCGCCTTTGTCGCGCGCGAAAACGAAGAGAAAACCCTGACTCAGCTCTTGAGCCGCCCGGATGTACGGATGGCGACCCTAACCGGTCCGGGCGGTATCGGGAAGACGCGCCTCGCCTTGCAGGTGGCGGAAAAGATTGCCGATCAGTTTCCGGGCGGTGTCTGTTTTGTCGCTTTGTCGTCCGTCCGTGACGGCGGGTTGATCGCTTCCGCCATCGCGCAAGCGGTAGGTGTTCACGAAAGCGGCAACCAGACGCCGCAGGAAAGATTAAAAGAGTACCTGGGTGGCCTCGAGCAGCCCCTGATCCTGCTGCTCGACAATTTCGAGCATCTCGTCGCCTCCGCGCCGCTAGTCGCGCAACTGCTCGTCGCCGGGCCAAAACTGAAGATCGTAATTACCAGCCAGGCGCCGCTCCACATCTACGGCGAACATGAATTTCCTGTGCCTCCGCTCGCTCTGCCCAATCCGAAATCCATCCCTGCCCTGGATGTGCTGTCGCGAATTCCGGCGGTCGCGCTCTTTGTAGAACGTGCGCAGGCGGTGAAGCACGAATTCGCGCTTACGAAAGAGAACGCGCCTTTGGTCGCGGCCATTTGTGCCCGCCTTGACGGCTTGCCTCTCGCCATCGAACTTGCGGCGGCGAGAATCAAACTGCTCTCTCCGTCGGCCATGCTCGCACGTCTGGAAAGCCGATTGAACCTCTTGACTGGAGGAGCCCTCGATCTGCCGACCCGGCAACAAACCCTCCGCGGCACCGTCGATTGGAGTTACGGCCTTCTTAATTCGCCCGAACAGACGCTGTTCCGCCGGCTTTCCGTGTTTTCGGGAGGCTGCAGCCTGGAAGCAGCCGAAGCCGTGTGCGACACCAAGGGCGATCTGGGCCTCGACGCGCTCGACGGCATGGCGTCGATGGTGGACAAAAGCCTGGCGCAACACCTGGAGCAATCGGAAGCGGAAACACGCTTCTTTATGCTTTCCACCATACGGGAGTACGCTCTCGAACGACTCAAAGAGAGTGAAGATGAATCCTCCACTCGCCGAGCCCATGCCGCCTATTACCTCGTGCTTGCCGAAGAAGGAGCCGAGGACCTGGTTGCCCATCCTGAATGGTTCGACCGTTTCGAGGCCGAGCATGACAACTTCCGCCAGGCACTCGATTATCTGACCAGGACCAAGGATGCCGCCTGGGGGCTCCGTCTCGGCGTCGCCCTGTTTCGCTTCTGGGAAACACGCGAACATCTTACGGAGGGGCGCGAAGCGATCAACCGGCTGCTTGCGTTGGAAGAAGGCCGGGCATTTCCGAAAGTGCGGGCGCGCCTGCTCTTCGCAGCCGCAGTTCTGGCCGGCGAGCAGGGCGACTACCCCGCAGCCCAGAAAGTGTTCGAGGAAAGTCTCGACATCTGTCTTGAACTCGACGACAACCGCGGAGTCGCTGTCGCCCTCAATGCCCTGGCGGTCAACGCTCGCGATCGAGGCGACCTCGACCTGACGTCCTTACTCTTCGAGCGATGTGTTGCCATCTGGAAAGACCTTGGCGACTCCGCCGATATTGCCCGTGCTCTCAGCAATCTTGCCAACGTGATGAAATTGAGAGGCGAATATTCGCGCGCGTCCGCTCTTTATGATGAGTGCCTCGTCATGTTCCGCAAAGCCGGAGACGGAGCCGGAGCCGCATGGACCCTGAACTACCTGGGCGACGTCGCTCGAGAACGAGCGGACCTCGCCGCGGCGCGTTCTTATTGCGAACAGAGTCTCGCGGCGTTTCGCCTCCTTCGGGATGAGTGGGGCATTGCGAGCGTGCTTTCCGACTTGGCAGGTCTGAGCTGCGATCAAGGCCGCAATGCCGAAGCCCTCCGTCTCTATGGTGAGAGCATCAGGATTTTCCAGGAACTCGGTCATCGCCGCGGCATGGCGAGAGTGCTTGAAGACCTCGCGGTGAGCGCCGCGGCGCAGTCGAACGCCGAGCTCTCTCTCCACGTGGCCGGAGCCGCTGCCGCCCTCCGCCATCGATTGGGCACACCACTCACTCCAGCCGAACTACCCCGGCTGGAGAAGGCCTTGGATTTTGCCCGCCGCTCACTGGGCAATGCCGCAGGTATGACGGCGTGGATGAAGGGGTGGGAGATGCCCGTGGAACAGGCCATCAAGGAAGCGCTGAACAACTGATCAAGGCAAGGTTTTGTTTTTATTCAACTTCTTTATTCAACTTCCAAGGCTGGGATCCATCATGCGCCGAACCGCAGAGATGCGATTCGCCGGGAAACCTCCGCGACGCGCATGCTCCCGAACCGTTTCCTCGTCGGGCGCCAGGTACACGCAGTAAACTTTGTCTCCGGTAACGTAGCTATGGAGCCACCGGATTTCCGGACCCATTTCCTTCAGAACTCCGACCGATGTCCTGGCGATCTCCCGTATTTCCGCATCCGATAAATTACCCGCGCCGGGGATTTCACGTTCGATTACGTATTCGGGCATAGCTTCCTCAACGAAATGCAATCGTAGCAGAATCTTCGCTGTATCAGTCTGGGGACGACAAGCGAGTCCTTATTCCGCCTGCTTCGTGATATTCAGCAGCACCCCAACGCACATCAAAGTCACAAACAGCGACGACCCGCCATAAGAAACAAACGGCAGCGGAATCCCCTTCGTGGGCATCAACCCCAGCACCACACTGATATTGATGAAGGCCTGCAAGACGATCATGCTCGTGATCCCGACCGCCAGGAAGCGCCCAAAATTGTCCGGTGTACGCAGCGCTGTCCGCGTTCCACGCCATAGGAAAATCCCAAACAGAATGATGACCGCCATCGCTCCGACCAATCCCAACTCTTCCGCCGTGACCGCAAAAATGAAATCCGTGTGCGGCTCGGGAAGATAAAACAACTTCTGCTTTCCCTCCATCAATCCCAACCCCGTGATACCACCCGTCGAAACCGCAATCAGCGACTGAATGATATGAAAGCCAAATCCCTTCGGATCGGCATACGGATTCAAGAACGCGAGAATGCGGTCCCTGCGATAAGACACATGGAAAATCAGAAAATAGAGCGGTAGCAGGGCAGCGGCAAAAGCGTATCCAAAGTATCGCAGCCGGATCCCAGCCACAAACAGAACGCAAGCCGTAATCCCCGCGCAGGCGATCGCAGTCCCGAGATCGGGCTGAAACACAATGAGTCCCAGAAAAGCCGTAGTCGGCAAGACCGCTGGAATCAAAGTATTGCGCCAGTCGTCCATCGCCTTGGTCTTGTTTTCGAGAAACCACGCGAGAAACAGGATGAGAGCAGGCTTGGCCAGTTCTGAAGGCTGCAGTGAAATCGGACCGACGTGAAACCACCGGTGCGTTCCGTGCGCGCGGTCAAGAAAGAAAACGGAAATCAGCAGCAACGTCGTGAATCCCAGCAAAGAAAAAACCAGCGCTGGATGCTGAAGATGTTTGTAATCGATCTTCATGGCCACAACCATCGCCAGAAGGCCAGCAACCGCCCACACCAACTGCCTCAGCAGAAATTCATACGCTGACCCAAACCGCTCTTTGGCCATCACCGCCGAGGCGCTGAAGATCATGACCAACCCGATAAAAACCAGAATCGTCGTCACCGTAAACATCCAGCGATCGACACTGACGCGTTTGGCCATAAGGCTTCATTTCACCACGGAGTACCGAGACCAAAGAACTTTTCAGCAGGAGATTTTCGCGAAGGGGATAACTGAGTTGGTTCCGACAAAGACAAAGATGAGCACAGCGAGATTCGTACCAGAGAGGTTCGTATCAGGGTATCACTTTAGCTTCAGAGCCGGATCGAGCCATGGCCAGCGAATGCACCGCATCTTTGAAGACGCGCCCGCGATGCTCATAACTCTTGAACTGATCAAAGCTCGAGCAAGCCGGAGCCAGAAGCACAACATCGCCCGGCACCGCCGACTCGGTGGCCCGCCGAATCGCATTTTCCAGTGTCTCCGCGTGATCGACGACAGCAGAGTCCTGAATCTGCGATTCGATCTTGGCTGCCGCGGCGCCAATCGTATAAACGCGCTTCACCCGCTCCCGCAGCAGACCATTGAGGACGGTGTAGTCGCTGCCCTTGTCCTTGCCGCCCAGAATCAGGTGAATATTTCCCGGGAAGGATTCCAGTGCCTTGATGGTCGCGTCGACATTCGTGGCCTTCGAGTCGTTGTAGAAATCCACTCCCGCGACCCTTGCCACAAACTCCAAGCGATGCTCAACCGCTTTGAAATTTCGTACAGCCCGCCGAATCTGTTCCGGTTCGCAGCCCGCAAGAGCGCCGACCGCGACACCAGCCAGGACATTCTCCAAGTTGTGCGCGCCCTTCAGGGGGATTTCCGAGAGCGGCATAATCTCGCGCTCAAAGTGCCCATCGCGAAAATAAATGTGCGCCGCGCGGGCAAACGCCCCTCTCTCAATCTTATTCTTGTGACTGAACCAGAACACCTGCCCAGCGGTCCGTTTCGACAATTCCGCCGTCGTCCGGTCGTCCGCATTCAGCACTGTAAAATCCTCGGCTCGCTGGTTCTCAAAAACTCGCGCTTTCGCGCTCACATAATTCTCAAACGTCTTGTGGCGATCGAGATGGTCAGGAGTAATGTTGAGAATCACCGCAATCCGGGGACGAAATGTGGCGATCGTTTCCAGTTGAAAGCTCGACACCTCGAGCACCGTCCATGTCGAAGGTCCCGCCCGGTCGACGAAACTGATTGCCGGCGTGCCGATATTCCCACCGACCAGCACTGACAAATTACCCGCCGCAAGTATTTCGCCGGTCAGAGAAGTTGTCGTGGTCTTGCCGTTGGCGCCTGTGATGGCGACGATTTGCCCAGCAATGAACTGCGCCGCCAGTTCAATCTCGCCGATCACCTGCTCGCCAAGACTGCGCGCTTGCACCAGTTGCGGGGCATCGAAAGGAACGCCCGGACTTACGACAATCAGGTCTTGTCCACGAAAAGTGCGATCGCCATGCCCGCCGGTTTCGATGGCAATCCCATGCTCCAGCAGGAGCAGAATTTCGTCGCGCAATTCAGCCTCTGGCTTCGAATCCGACACCGTGACGCGTGCCCCGCGTGATTTCATGAACAGCGCCGAAGCCACGCCCGACTTGCCAAGGCCGACCACCAGCACGCGTTGGTCTTTCAGTTCCATCGAGTAACTTCTTACCGTAGTAAATTTCTATCTCAACTTCAGCGTAGTCAGCGCAAACAGAGCAAACACTAGCGATGCGATCCAGAACCGCACAATGACTTTCGACTCCGACCAGCCCAGCAATTCAAAATGATGGTGAATCGGAGCCATCTTGAAAATTCGTTTTTTGCGCAGCTTGTAAGAGCCGACCTGCAGAATCACAGACAGGGCTTCGATCACGAAAATCCCGCCGATAAACGGCAGGAGCAGTTCCTGCTTGATCATGACCGCAACTGTCCCAATCGCGCCGCCGAGCGCCAGCGAGCCGACATCGCCCATGAAAACTTCCGCCGGATGCGCGTTGTACCAGAGGAATCCAATCGACGAGCCGACCATCGCTCCGCAAAAAATCGTCAGCTCGCCGATCTGCGGCATGCGCTGTAGTTCAAGATAGGTCGCGAAAGTGGCGTGGCCGCTGAGGTAGGTAAGAACCGCAAGCGCTCCCGCTGCGATCACCGTGCAGCCGATCGCGAGACCATCGAGGCCATCCGTAAGATTGACCGCATTGGTCGAAGCGACAATCACGAATACCACGAAAGCGACGAACGGCAAAAAAGCCAGTGGCCACAATTGCGGATGAGCCACCCAACGTTCGATCACCAGGTCCGGGTGGAACTGTTTGAAGAACGGAACCAGCAGCCGCGTCGAATATTCTCCGCGATGCTGCAAGACAATCAATGCGATCGCAATCACGAAGCTCGCCGCAATCTGACAGCCGAGTTTGGCCCGCGCCGTAAGGCCGAGATTGCGGCGATGAACAACCTTAAGGTAGTCGTCGGTAAAGCCGATCGCTCCGAAAGCCACCGTCGAAAACACGGCGATCCAGACAAACGGATTGCCCAGATCGGCCCACAGTAGTGTCGGAACCAGAATCGCAATCGCGATCAGCAAGCCGCCCATCGTCGGGGTGCCCGCCTTTTTCTGATGCGCCTGCGGACCTTCTTCGCGGATGTACTGGCCAATCTGAAAATCGCGCAGCCGCCGAATCACGATCGGTCCTACGATCAGGCCCGTGAAGAGAGCGGTCAAGCTGGCAAAAGCAGTCCGAAAAGTCAGGTAGCGGAAAATACGGAAGGGCGGAAAATAGTGGTAGAGCTTCGTGTAGAGCAGCCAGTAGAGCAATCCGCCTCCGACAGCAGCTGTCAGCTCTCAGCTGTCAGCTCTCAGTTTTTAACTCTCAGCTTTCAACTCCCAGCGCCCGTCACGCTGGGGATACCCCTTTTTTGCTTCCAGGTGTCGAGCGCCTTTTCCAGTCGCACACCTCGCGACGCTTTCAACAGGACCGCATCACCTTCGCGAGTTTCGCGCGCCAGCCACTCGCCTGCTTCCTCGGGAGTAGCCACAAATTCCGCTTTCATCCCCGCCGCGCTGGCCGCTTCTACCATCGGCTTCGCCAATCCCCGCACACCCAGCAGGAAATCCAATCTGTTTCCCGCCTTCTTTTCCGCGATGTACTGTCCACATTCGCGATGCAACTCCTCACCGGTCGGACCCAGCTCCAACATCTCGCCTGCGACCACAATTCGCCGCCGCGCAGGCATTGCCGCCAGCGTATCCACCGCCGCCATCAAGGCCTTCGGACTTGAATTGTAGCAATCGTACAGCACCGTGATGTTACCCAGTTGGACGACTTGCCCGCGCTTATCGGCGGGCTGAAGAGAAGGCAACTCCGCCGCGATCTCCGATGGCGTAATGCCGTGGTCCATCGCAATCGCAGCCGCGGCCAGCACGTTATAGACGTTGTGCGTCCCGAGCAGCGGACTCTGCACCGGCTGTCTCAATTCGTGGGTAACGAGGTCGAAACGCGTGCCTCCAGCTCCCAGAGCTTCGATGTTTTCGGCGCGCACGTCCGCAGTCGACCTCATTCCAAAGAACACCACTTTGCCTTTGAAATCGCGGCCAAACTGGCTGACGTATTCATCGTCCGCATTCAGCACAGCGGTACCCCCATGCGGAAGAGCTTCGATCAATTCATACTTTGCGCGTGCGATTCCTGCGATCGAATCGAAACTCTCCAGATGCACAGGAGCAACATTCGTGATCACAGCCTGATTCGGTTGAGCAATTCGCGCCAGGGCCGCGATTTCGCCTGCATGCGACATGCCCATCTCGACCACCGCGAGATCGTATTCCGGCTCGAGCGTCAGCAAGCCGAGCGGCAGGCCAAAATGATTATTGAAGTTTCCCTTGGTCCGATGCACCCGATGCCTGATCGCCAGCAGGTGGGCCATTGCCTCTTTGGTCGTCGTCTTCCCCATCGAACCGGTGACGCCAATCGCAGTCTTGCCCCAGATTTTGCGAACCGCCGTCGCCAATGTCTGCAGGGCGACCAGCGTATCATCGACCGCAAGCAAACGCGTCGTACTCGCATACCGCGCCAGTTGTTTTTTCTCCACTACCGTCGCGATCGCTCCCCGGCTGAGCGCCTGCTCCACGAAGTCGTGGCCGTCGAGTCGTTCACCCTTGACCGCAAAAAAGAGTTCTCCGGGTTGCACCGTCCGCGAGTCGATGGAATATCCCTGCGCGATCGCGCCGCCTTCCGAACGGTCACCCTCGGCGGAAATAAACTCGGTGATGCGAAATAAAGGAAGCTTCATGCTGTCTTCCCTGCGCCTCCCACCGTCGCCGCATTCTTGCATTCGTAGCCGAGGCCTCTCAGAGTTTCGCGCGCGACCTCGATATCGTCGAAAGGAATCGTGCCATCGCGTGTGACCTGCGCCTTCTCGTGCCCCTTGCCCGCCAGCAGCACGATGTCGCCCGGAGCAGCCTGCCCAATCGCGAACCCGATGGCCTTGCGGCGATCAGGCTCCATCGCATATTTCACTCCAGATTTCTGCAACCCCACCAACGCGTCGTTGATGATCGCCAGCGGATCTTCAGACCGCGGATTATCCGAAGTGAGCACCACGAAGTCGCTCCCTCTGCCCGCCGCCTCACCCATCAGCGGACGCTTCGCCCGGTCGCGATCACCGCCGCAACCAAAGAGAGTGATGACCTTGCCCTTGAGTCCCGCACGCTCGACAAAGTCGCGGGCCAAGGCCGTAACGTTGCGGAGCGCGTCATCCGTATGCGCATAATCCACCACGACGGTAAAAGGCTGTCCACAATCGACGCGCTCGAAGCGTCCCGGCACGCTGGCAAGATCGAAAATTCCCTTCGCAATCGCCTCGGCAGAGCAATCGCGGGCAAATCCTGCCGCCGACGCAGCCAGCACGTTATACACATTGATATTGCCGATCAGTGGAGACCACATCGCGATGCTCCCTGAAGGTGTCACCATTTGAAAGCGCGTCCCCCGTGGCGTGATGTCGACCGCCTCCGCATGAAAGTCACCGGACGCGAGACCGTAAGAGAATACTTCCGCGCTCTTCTTCTTCGCGACGCTCAATAATTGGCGGCCATATTCGTCGTCAATGTTGATCACCGCAGCGCGTGGCGGTTCCGTCCCGCAGCCCTCGAAAAGCACCTGCTTGGCGCGGAAATATTCGTCCATCGTATGGTGGTAATCGAGGTGGTCGCGCGTGAGATTGGTGAAGACGGCCACATCAAACGGAATCCCAAAAACACGCTGCTGCTCGAGCGCGTGCGAAGAAACTTCCATCACTGCCTCGGTCACTCCCACCCCGAGGCCTTCGGAGAGAAGCCTGTTCAACTCCAGCGCTTCAGGAGTCGTATGCGGAGCCGGAAGAACTTTGCCCGCAACGTGATATTCAATCGTCCCAACCAGAGCCGTTTTACGCCCCGCCGCTCGCAGAATCGATTCGATCAGGAATGCAGTTGTACTTTTCCCGTTGGTTCCGGTGATCCCAGTATTTGCAATACGCTCACCCGGACGCTTATAGAAATTCGCGCTGAGGCGGGCGAGAGCGCGCCGCCCATGCACGACCTGCGCCCACGCGACTCCGGGGCGCGGCGCTTCCGTCGCGGAGTCGGTCACAATCGCAACCGCGCCCGAGGCAATGGCTTGATCGATAAACCGATTCCCGTCGCTCGATTCGCCCTTCATCGCGACAAACAGCGTTCCCGGGCGCACCCTGCGCGAATCGTACTCCACCCCGGTAATGGCCGCATTCCCGCTCTGCGAAAGAACTTCGGCGCCTTGCAGGAGTTGTTGGAAGGTCATTGCAGTGATTATAAATACGTTGCGGTTTGCAGCGTGAAAGCGGGCCTATCTCCCGAAGTGCACGGCGACATGCGACCCGCTCGCGACGTGCGTGCCGGGCAATGGAGATTGCTCCCGCGCAACCCCGCTCCCCACAGCGTCGAGTTCGAGCCCGGAATCCTGCGCTGCCTCGATTGCGACCCTCAAGGTCTTGCCGAGGAACGATGGAACCTCGATCCCACCTTCTTCGACATCGAGCACCACCGTTCCGCCGGAAGGCAATTTCTGTCCAGATGCTTTTGCGGATTCCGACGTCACCGACTCCGGGGCAGGTAAGCTCGCTGTTTTAGCCGTCATCGTGTTCGGTGTCAACTGCCCAACAGAGAGTGGTGATCCGGCCGACTCCTTTGTCAATTGGGCGGCGGCCACGACCTGCGCGGCAATCGGAGCGTTCTTTGGCACGTTACTCGGCACGTTATTCGGCACAATCGGAGTCACCGGCGTCTCGCCCACGTCGGCAATATCGAGGCTCGCGCCCAGATGGTCGGGCGCGCTCTCATCCAGACTCGCCTCGGGCACATCGCGCCGGGCCATCAACACCTGCCGGCTCGCTGGAAGCTGAACATCATGCGGAACGTGAAGATACTCGAGCACCTGCTGCGAGATCCGTTGGAAGACCGGCGCCGAAACCTGGCCGCCCTGATGCAGCCCAACCGCGGAATCCAGGACTACCACCACCGCGATTTGCGGATCGTTAATCGGGGCGAAGCCGGCAAACGACGCATAGTATTTTGTCTTTGAATACTTGCCGATGGCAGAATCGAACTTCTGGGCCGTACCGGTTTTGCCCGCGGAGGTATAACCCTCGAGAATCGCTTTGGGCCCCGTGCCATGCAAGACCACGCCTTGCAGCATCTGCTTCATCTCGGCGGCAGTGAGCGGAGAGATGACGCGGGTGCCTTCGACTGGATGAAAAGCGACGGTTTGCGGTGAATTCTGCGGCTGCGCCGTGCCCGCGTTTATCCCCACGACGATGCGCGGTGGAACACGTACTCCATCATTCGCAATCGTCGAAATCAGTGTCGACAGTTGGACGGCCGAGACTCCTACCTCCTGCCCCATGGAGATTGACGCGAACGATATCTTGGACCAGCGATCGACCGGTTTCGCGAGTCCGCGAGTTTCGCCGGGAAGTTCAATGCCGGTCTGCTGGCCAAACCCAAAGGCGCGAATGTATTTGTAGAAGCGATCGTTCCCGAGGCGCATCGCCACCTTGATTGTGCCGACATCGCTCGATTCGGCGATGATGTCAGAAACGGACAACACGCCGTGGGGCTTGCTGTCATGAATGCGCGTGCCATTGATCACGATCGATCCCATCTGGCAATCAAACATCTCGTCGGGCCGAGTCACCTTCTCCTCCAATCCGGCGGAGATTGTGACCACCTTGAACGTCGACCCCGGCTCATAGACGTCGCTGACCGCGTGATTCTTCAGCGACTCAGGACGAATTTCTTTGCGGTTGTTGGGATTGAATGTCGGCCGGTTCGTCAGCGCTAGGATCTCGCCGGTATGCGGATTCTCGACGACGACGGTACCGGCGATCGCTTTGGTTTCTTCCATCGCGCGCTCGAGTTCGCGCTCCGCGATGTACTGAATGTTCTGATCGATCGTGAGGACCAGGCTGCTGCCCGATTCCGGCTCTTTTTCAACGCTCGAAAACCAATGTTTGCGGGCATCGACCGAAATCATCAGCTTGCCGGGCTTGCCCTGGAGTTGCTGATTGTATTGCCGCTCCAGTCCGCTGAGTCCTTGATCGTCGGTGCCAACATAGCCCAGCACCTGCGCGGCCAGTTCGCGCTTGGGATAAAAACGCTTGGGCTCTTTCTGAAAATGGATGCCTTGCAGGTTCAGCGCCTGGATACGTTCGATGACTTCGGCATCGGCCTTGCGCGCCACCCAACAAAATTTGTGCGCACGGCAATCCGCCAGCACCACGCGAGGATCGTCTTTCGTGATGCGCGAGATCAGGCTGATCGTGTTCGCAAGATCGGGAGCTTCCGAAGGGACAACGAACGCCGAGTCCACCTGGATCGACATCGCGAGTTCGCGCCCCGCGCGGTCGTAGATGACTCCGCGTTTGGCCGAGAGATCGAAGCTGCGCTGCTGCTGGTGTTGGGCGCGGCGCTCAAAATCGCCGTAGCAGAAAATTTGCAGATAAACGAGGCGCAGGCAGATCGCCAGCAGCCAGAGGCACAAGAATCCTGACAAGATGTAGAGTCGAGTCTTTGCGCTGGTCGAAGAAGAAGAAGTACTCGCTGCCATTTCAGTTCCCAGTTCTCAGTTCTCAGTTCTCGGTAAGAACCCAAATGGCCATCCCTGGAGAACTGAAAACTGGGAACTGAGAACTGGTTACTGTTCCGACACAACTCCGACCGGAGCAGCGCTCGCCATGACCGGTCCCGTCGTGTCCGTCGCGGCATCCATACGCTGCACTTGCCCGGGCTGCGGAGATTGCATGCCGAGCCTCCGCGCCATCAGATCGATGCGCTCGGGATCGCGCAATGAAGCTTCTTCCAGGCGCAGAGCCCGGTTCATTTCCACCAGTCCGTCACGCTGCACGCGCAGCGTTTCAATCTTGTATCCGTATTCAATCGCGCGGAAATGCTGGAGGGCGTAGCCCATCACCAGCAGGAACAGGAAACAGAGCGCAACTCCGAAAGACCGCATCTCGCGGGCGCGGCGCGGGTCCTCGACCTTCACCAGGCGCGAGTTGTCGATGGTCTTGCGAAAATAAATTTCCGGTGTCCCTAGCCAGCAGGACTTGCGCCGGATAGAAGGTGTTGCGATTTGAATGGCCGCGGCGCTCATAATTTATGTCACTCCAACAGGGCTCGTAACAAGGTTCGTATCAAAAAAGTTCGTATCGAAATCCGGGTACTCGTGCACGGAAGCGATCCAGGGCTCAATAGCAACCGACATCGACATCGCAAACAATGGTTCGTCAGACGATGCTTCGGCAAATAAAAGTTCATTCGTGTGCGCTCGACGTTCCGCGCGCTCGACCGTTGCCATCAATTCCTCAATCAGGGTGCCGCTAAATTTCATTTGCTCTTCCCAGCTTTTCTTTGCGGACACAGCCTTATTTTGTTTTTTCTTGGCCGCTCCGCGAAAACTCCACCACAGCTTTTTCTAAAGTCTTTACCCGGCACGCCGTACTATCACCGCACCGGGAGCCCGGCAGTTTCTCCGGGGCTAACCTCAAACTCGCTTACAACCGCTCCGCCGCGCGCATCTTCGCGCTGCGCGACCGCGGGTTGCTCTCAATCTCAGCCTCAGATGCCGTTACCGGCTTCTTCGTTAGTAACCGAAAGTGTCCGGCTCCGGCACCCTCGCGCATTGCATCTTTGACGATCCTGTCTTCGAGCGAATGAAAGCTGATCACCACCAGCCTTCCGCCCGGCCTTAGGACCCGGGGCGCCGCTTCCAGTAGCGCCTTCAGATCGTCCAGTTCACGGTTTACGAATATTCGGAGAGCCTGAAAAGTTCTCGTCGCCGGATGAATGCGCTCATGTTTCATTGACCGGGCCGCGGCTGATACAACCTCGACAAGTTGTTTCGTCGTGCGTATCGGCCGCGACCGGACAATGGCTCTGGCGATTCTCCGCGACCTCCTTTCCTCACCGAATTCGTAAATCACATCGGCCAGCTCGCGCTCGTCGATGTGGTTTACCACTTGTTCGGCGGTCTCGCCGGACATCGGGTTCATCCGCATGTCCAGCGGTCCTTCCGCCTGAAAACTAAATCCTCGCGCCGGGTCACCCAGTTGCAAACTGCTGACTCCAAGATCGGCGATTAAACCGTCGATCGTCGCTGGTCGTTGGTCGTTAGCAAGCTCGGCAAACGACCCGTGCAGCAACGTCACCGTCGGCCAATCGCCTTCACTGACGGCTGATGGCTGAAGGCTGACAGCTGCCCTCTTCAGCGCCGCCGGATCCTTATCGAAGCCAATCAAATGTCCCGGTGCGCCGAGGCGTTTTGCGATTTCGTAACTGTGCCCGCCCAGGCCCACCGTGGCATCCAGATAAGTTCCGCCACGCTTTACTTCTAGAAAATCGATCGCTTCTTTTAAAAGAACCGGGACATGGCCAACCACCCCATGCCCACCCCGCTCGGGGGTGTTTGTTAAATCTGAATCCGTCACCGCTAGATGCCCAATTCGTCGAGCGTCTTCGTGTCGTCATCCGTGAATGGCTCTTTGACCTCTTTATCGAGCGCTTCTAAATTCCGGACTTCCAGATAAGTCAGATTGCCGAGCACTGCCACTTCCCCGCGGATCTGCGCTGCCTCACGCAGTATCTGCGGAACCAGCAGGCGCCCCTGCCCGTCCATCTCTACGACCTGTCCGTAGTAATTCGTGCGCGTTAAAAACTTTTTCTTGGTCGGGTTGTAGGTCGAGAGCGCCGCCAGCTTCTGCTCGATCCGCTCCCATTCCTCGAAGGGATACACTTGAGCAACTACTCCGTCGACGCTCGTGATGTAAAATTTCTGAGCATATTTCTCGTCGATCACGCGCTTGAATTCCGCCGGGACCTTTAACCGTCCCTTTTCGTCGACGCGCGTTGGATGATTTCCGCGAAACATGTGCCCTGCTCGTTGGGGTCCGTTGGTTATGTATGGCCACTACCACAGCCATCAGCACGAGGGAGGTAGAAGCAGTCACAATTGAAGTGGATTCGGGTACGTTGGGCTCGTTTTTGTCGGTGTCAGTCTCGGAAACCACTGGCGCCTCGAAAGTTAGCGTTCTTACCCACGACCTCTAATGTTTGGTCCACTTCTAACCACTTTTGTCCACATCCTACGCCTAAATGGTTTGTTGTCAACAAGAAAGTTTCAGGTTGAGACCTTAGTGCGAGGCTGGTTTCGCGAAGCGCGACATCTTGCGGTTAACCAGAAAGATGACCACTAGAACTTGTGTTTATGAAAGTGGTTCGCGGAGGCGAGGAATTGTGAATCTTCCGCTTGCGTTTGAGCGCGCGGAGCTAATCTCCGATTCGACAGACGGTTCGGAAACCTGATTTGCGACGGCAACCTCATTTTTCTTGCCAGCTCACTTAATCTTCCTGACATGAATTTCCTGGCCGTCCACTCGGTGATAGGTATAGCCAGTCACCCGACCCTGAAGATCGCGGGCAAACACGGCCGTTCCTAGATCGCTCTTGACGAAGAAGGTATCCGCGGCCAGAGGCAGGTACACATCCTCATCGATGCCGATTTGTGAATCGTTTCCGATCCGCGACCATAACTTCCCATCCTTCACCGAAACGGTCTCCAGATCATCGCCGGGACGCCACTCATACACGCCCGCATAATCCCGATAAACGCTGGTATCGACAACAATCGGCTTGCGAAAGTTCACCGGCAAGTTATTCCAATGCCTCGCAACCAGCAGCCACGACCCGTTTTGCTTGACATAGGTTTCTGTTTGGCGCATTTCACTTACGATGTCGGCATCGGTGAATTGCTCGTGTCCAGTGAGTCGGAAGTTGATGATTGCCGTAGTGCCGTACAAGTGGATGACATAGTCGCGCGGATTCATCGAGCGGTCGTATTCAGGGGGCAGTTTCCCAATGTGTTTTATGAACTGTGCCTTTGTGATCAGGGTTCCATCATCGGTACTGAAGATGCAATCCTCCGCGACGAGGCGGGACCAAGTTGTCATATCCCGCCGGAGAGCAGTCTCTCTCAGTTCGTTGCGGACTTTGAGCACTTCCAGCTCGGCAGGCGAGAACTTCTGCGATTCGGCGGCCCGAAGCGTGCCGGCAAACAGGTAGAGCGCAAGAAAAGGAACCGTGAAATGACGCATTTTTTTGTCCAGGGTTTGAACTGCTGCGCTTGAACTGGCCGGCTTCAACCGGCCGCTATCCACTCCGACTCAATTTTTGGTGGGTGCGACAGCGTCTGCAGCACGACGCAGTATTGCTCTGTCTTTTCCTGGAGCAAACGCAATTGATCTGGATTCGCCTCGGGCGCGTCGATATTGAACTGCATGCGAATGGATTCAAAACCTACCGGCACTTCTTTCGAGATGCCCAACGTTCCCGCCAGGTCCATAACGCCGTTTACCGTTACTTCGATATGCCGGGTTTGGATTCCCATCGCCGTCGCCACCAGTTGACAGGTAAGCTGGGCGCAAGCGGCCAGCGCCCCCAGCAGAAGATCTCCCGAGCACGCCGACGAGCCTGTGCCTCCAACGCCCTTGTGGGCTTCTGCCTGGTAGATGGCGCGGCCGATATCGACCGAACATGACAGCGGCGTGGATGTCTCGCTGCCCTTGGCCGTCAGCGTGATCCGCGAACTTTGGGGGTCTCGACGATACTGCTCTTTCAATGGTTTCTGTAGCGATCTGATATCCGTGACAGCCTTGTCCATAAATCCTCGGAAGTGCGGAATAGAAATTCGAAATACGTGAAGAGCGAAATAGATTTTTCTACAATCCTGATTACATCCCAAACCGTTCGCGATAGGCGCTCGGCGAAACCCCTGTGTGCCGCTGAAAGAGCGAGCGAAAAAAGGCTACGTCCTGATACCCGACCGCATCGCCGATCTCCTGCATCGTACGATGATTGCTCTCTAACATGCGCTTGGCCGCGGCGATGCGCAACTTCTGCAGGTAGATCAGCGGACTATCCCCAGTCGCCGCCTTAAAGCGGCGCACGAAATTGCGCACGCTCATGCCCACGCGTCGCGCCGGATCTTCGAGCGAAAAAGTCCTGGCAAAATTCTTGTGCATCCACTCCTGCGCGCTTGAAATGCTGTCATCCGTGTGGTCAGTTTTCAGGGGAACAATGGCGAATCCAGATTGCCAGGCGCGCGGCGTCTCGATGAGCAGGGCTTTCGCCGTCTGCATCGCAATATCGTGTCCACAAAATTTTTCGACCAGGTAGATGCTCAGATCGAGCGATGCGTTCACTCCGCCGCCGCAGTAGAAACCATGGTCCTCTGTCACCATGAACTCCGGCATCCACTTAACCAGCGGATACTTCTCGCGGAAGCGCTCTGCCAGCCCCCAGTGAGTGGTTGCGCGCTTGCCGTCGAGTAGCCCGGCGGCGGCGACCAGACCCACACCCGAGCAGACGCTCGCCACCGCGACACCGTTCGTGCTCCGGCGCTTCAGCCAGGGCACAATCGCCGCGTTGCGCTCCACGACATCATCAACGCTCAGTCCCGTGGTTGGAACAAAAATCAGGTCGGTTTGGCCCACATCTTTGAGGGCAACGTTGGGTCGAATCTGAATGTCGCCATCGCAGCGTACGGGACGTCCATCGGCGGACGCCGTGGTTACGTGGAAGCTCGTCGCGAGCTTCGTTCCCGTGAGAATGTTCCACAACGAACCTGCATGGCGAAAAACTTCCATCGGACCAATCGCAGTCGATGAAAACATTTGGTCTAGAAGAAGGACCGTGATCTCTCGCATAGCCGCCCGGAATCGTCCAAAATCACCAATGGCTTAATAACCTACCTACAATGGCATATCTGCCATCTTGTGGCAAGCCCGTTTTGCGGCTATTTTTGCTCATCGAGAGCGGCTGGCTCGAAGACAGAAGACAAACAGCCGAGAAAATAGAGGATCGAGGGGCGCAAATGGCAACTGCACAAGAGGTTTCTAAGACGATCAACGGAGTCAACGTCATCGATCTATTCAGAACGATCGATGCGATCAAGGCCACACCGGCGATCGCGAAATTCAACTTTCGCATTCGCAACCGGTGGCAGGGAGCCAGTCAAAACCGCTCGACAGTGAACGAGTTCTACGGCGCCGGGCAGGAGCTATCCCGGTCAAAGTCGTTCATCCTGGACGCAGATGAGCCCGCCATTCTGCTCGGCAACGACCAGGCCGCGAACCCCGTCGAACATCTGCTCCACGCACTGGCTTCGTGCATCACGACCTCCATGGTCTATCACGCCGCGGCGCGCGGCATCACTATCGACGAAGTCGAATCTTCCTTCGAGGGCGATATCGACCTGCACGGGTTTCTGGACCTCGACAAAGAGGTACGCAACGGATACCAGGGAATCCGAGTCAACTTCAAGATCAAGGCTGACGTACCCGACGAGCAGTTGCAGGAGATTGTTGCATTGGGCACGGGACATTCTCCGGTGTTCGATTCCCTGACCAACGGAGTACCCGTTTCGGTCATAGCAGAGCGGCTCTAGCGCCGCGAATCAGCTGACCAATTTCAAGAAAGTCGGCGGGGCGATAAGCCCTGCCAGGGCCGTGCAAGTGTCCTCAAGGGAATCGAGGACGAAACCAAAAAAGGAGAACAAACCATGTCACGAATCATCGATTCACGAATCATCGATCGAAGCAGCGGTGCAATTCGCACACCCAGAACGATTCTGCCCCTGGCGCTGCTCGTCAGTTTCATCACCGCCTCGCCGCTCTTCGCACAAGACTCGCAGCACGCGACTCATGCCCCGACCGCCAAACTCATCCAGGATGTTCGTGAGGCGACCAAGCAATTCCTCGATGTCAATGCCGCCGTCGCGGCCGGCTATGGGCCGGCATTTGGGTGCGTCAGCGGTCCCGACCATGGGGCGATGGGCATACATTACGTCAACGGCGCTCTTGTCGGCGCCGGCCTGATCGACGTGGCACATCCACAAGCCTTGATCTACGAACCGGTAGGAGAGAAGCGCAGGCTTGTAGGCGTCGAATACATTGTGGACGCAGCCACATGGCTGAAGAACAATAACAACACACCTCCATCGCTCGATGGCCAGGACTTTCAGTTCGTCCCCGCGCCAAACCGTTTTAATCTGGCCGATTTCTTCGAATTGCATGTCTGGGCTTGGCGCAACAATCCAGAGGGTGCATTCGTCGACTGGAACAATCACGTGACCTGCGAAGGCCAGTAAGCCGTTCCCACGCGGCCGGTCAGGGCTGGGCATCTCAATCTTCCGATACTCGCTTTCGGTACTCGGAAACATTGGGGTCACTCAGCCCTCGGCCTCTCGATATCGCCGGCCCACACCCAGCTTCAGGGCGCATCGAATGTGGGACTCCTCGTCACCCACTCGCCGCAGTACACTCGTTGCGAACTTAAGCCAACCAACGGGGGACACAATGAAGCTGAACACTGCACGCATATGGATGGGCGGCATCGCCGGCGGCGTCGCGTGGACAGCCTGGAGCTTTTTCATAGGAATGCGCCAGGCTCCGCTCTACGAAGCCATGCAGAAACAGGGGCTGTTTCTGAAGGCACCGCGCTATTCGCTGTTCGCACCGCTTTGGATTTTACTGGTTTTCGTGATGTCGATCCTGATCGCACACCTCTACGCCTGGGCTCGCGCCACCGCCGGCCCCGGAATTAAGACTGCCGCCAAAATTGGAATGATCGTTGGATTTTGCGCAGGCGTGCCCGGAAACTTCGGGCAGGCTGCCTGGTCCCCTGTCCCACGGATGCTGCCCTTGGGTTGGATGCTCGACCTCTGGGTAGGCTCGATTTTAGCCGCTGTGGTCGCCGGCTTCATCTACAAGGAGTAGAACCCAAATGACGAAGGGCACAGCCGACTCCTGAAAGTAATCGTTTCCAGGATTCGCTGTGCCCACTCTAAGAAACTCGTCGCCAGCTAGTCGCGTGAACGCTGCTCGATGATCCGACCCACGATGCGATGCGCTTCATCGATGTGTTGTACGGCGCGGTTCCGCAGTCCGTGGGCAAAGCCATCATCTTCTTCGCGGGCAACGTCGTTATGGGCTTTGTCGAGCAATTCCAGCGCCTTATGAAAACGCCCGATACGCTCCATATGCGCGTCGACCGGCATGTGCTCGTGAATGTTTTTGCCGTCGTCAATCGCTGCCCGCTTGATTTCGTCGATGGCGGCATCGATTTCCCGAATGGCATGTTCCTCTTCTCGGTCCATATGGCCTGACGGCGTCATCTCCTCAAGATGCGCACGCGCATCGCGCAGATCCGACAAGGCGTGCAGATACGCTGGATGGCGTCCTGGCTCTTCCGCCAGACTGAAGCTGGCGCAGACGGCAGCCACAAAAACAACTAACGCTACACTTCGCAAAGCCTTCATGGAATTCTGTCTCCTCGCCGATTGGCAAAAATAGTTACTCGGTTGATGGAATTCTGAGTTGAAACTGGGTGCTTGATCAGAGGAGATTCTAAGGGCCTCTAACGCGAATCGCTAGAGTGCCCGCTGTTACTTCGGTACATCGACCTTGCTCCGGCAAAGAGCGGTCTTTCGGTACGTTTATTTCGCAGGCTCTACTATTTGGTCGGCTCTACGACAACCGCCGTTCCGTAGGCAAGAACTTCCGTGACGCCCTGCATGACCTCAGTCGCGTCATAGCGCGCACCAACGACCGCATTTCCACCGAGTTCCGCGGCATGTTGCAGCATCAAGTCGAACGCCTCCGCGCGTGCCCGCTCGCATAGGTTCGTCAGCAGCGTGATGTTGCCGCCAACCAGAGTCTGCAAACTCGCCCCAATATTTCCAAAGATCGAGCGCGACCGCACTGTAATGCCGCGCACCACGCCGAGCGTACGCACCACGCGATATCCGTCGAGTTCAAACTGCGTGGTCACCATCTGATGGGCGACCATTCGTCCGGTAACGGCAGTTGTGGGGAAGTTGGACATTGCTCTTGGTCCTCCTGGAAACGCATTCGCTTCTGCGAACCCTCATTGTAATTCAGCGCGCTTTCGGGAATTGCGTGAAGTGGATGCATGAAGTCGATGTATGAAGTACATGAAGTAGAAGTAAAGATACGGCCCGCCGTACGCAACTCGATATAATGGCGATTCTTCCCAGAGGTCTCATGCCATCGCGACGCCGTTTCCTGACAACCAGTACGCTCGCGGCGGGTCTCGGCATCACTCTGCCCGCGCTCGCACGTACGGCAGAGCCAGAACACGAGCACGACAATGCCCTCGCGCCCGCCATTGCCGCCCTTCAATCTCGCCGCGCAGAAGCAACACCCATCACCAAAGAAGAGCGCGCCGATCGTCAGGAAAAAGCCCGCCAGTTGATGCGCGACGGTGGCCTTTCCGCCATCCTCCTGCCCCAGGGCACTTCTCTTCGCTATTTCACCGGCATTCGATGGGAAGGTGGCGAGCGCCTCTTCGCCATGGTCCTTCCTGCGAAAGGCGGGGCATTTTACGTTGGTCCGGCGTTCGAAGAAGGCCGCGCCCGCGAACAGATCGCCGAGTCGCCCGAGGGCGGCAAGCCCGACCTCCGCGTCTGGCAGGAAGACGAAAGCCCGTACGCCCGAGTGGCACAAGGGCTCAGCGATCGCGGAATTGCAGCCGGGAACATCGGCATTGAGGAAACGACAAAATTTGTCTTCCTCGACAGCCTGCGAAAAGCTGCTCCGGGCGCCGCTTTCACCAGCGCAACACCTGTCACCGCCGGATGCCGCATGATAAAGAGCCGCCACGAAATTGAACTCATGCGTCTGGCTTCGAAAATCACGCTCTCTGCCTACGAGGCAACCTATCGCTCGATCAAGGTTGGCATGACACAGAAAGATGTCGAAGCAATGGTGGAAGCGGCACATCGGCAACTCGGATTCGAAGGTGACGCCGATGTGCAGGTCGGAGAGTTTTCCGCTTTTCCACACGGCTCGGTCGCGCCCCAGGTCATCCGCGAGAGCACAATCGTCATGATGGACGGCGGCTGCACCGTCGAAGGCTATCAGTCCGATATCACCCGCACATATGTTCTCGGCAAAGCGAGCGACAAGATGAAACAAGTCTTCGACATCGTGCATCAAGCCCAAAGCGCGGCGCTCACCGCCGCCAAGCCCGGCGCAGAGGCTGGTTCCGTTGACACCGCAGCAAGAAAAATAATCGCCGACGGGGGCTACGGCCCCGATTACAAATACTTCACGCACCGCCTCGGTCACGGCATGGGCATGGACGGCCACGAGTGGCCCTACCTTGTCCGCGGCAATGTTACAAAGCTACAGCCCGAAATGACTTTCAGCGATGAACCGGGAATTTATATCCGCGGAGAATTCGGAATCCGCCTGGAAGATGACATGCACATCACAGGCAGCGGAGCAGAATTGTTCACGCCGCAAAGCCCGTCTTTGGAGGATCCGTTCGGAAAAGCGTAAGACTCGGCTTTGTTTTTCAACTTCGTTCTCAGCTTCGTCGTTACTACTTCAGCGGTACGCTGTAGTGCGAAGACAGCACTCGCCATCCGTTCCCAACTCGCACCCAAACATCGGTCAGCCGGTCATGGTACTCGTAGGGCTTGCCGTTGGTGCGTCCGGTCTCGTGATAAGCCCCGGTCACGACCGCAATATTGCCACCCCGCACTCTTACCCGCAGATCAGAGAGTTCGGCGACTTCGACTTTCGTCGCAGGATCGGCGCTGTGCGTGATGTACCCGGCCTTACTGTAGACGTTGCCGTCCTCGACCGTGATCACGAACTCTTCGGTCAGCAGCGTCGACAGAATATCGATTTCCCGTTCCTTGTACGCTTCCGCCCATTTCTCCTCAAGCTTGCGCACCTGCGATGCCGCAGCGGCGTTCTCCTGCGCAGCAACGCGAATCGTACTCAGAAGAAGCACGCAGAGCGCGAGCCTCGATGCCATCCGGATCCCCATGGGCTATATGGGACACCGATCCCGCCTCCCTTGACAAGTGCCTAATGTAACCTGTGCCGGTGCCCCCGGGAACTCAGTCCGCGAACTCAGTCTACGAATCAATCCACGACCCACGCCCGAGCCCGGCGCAACAACGACGCTGGCGCTTCCGCATCCAAAAGCACCACACCATCCTGATATTGCCGTGAATAAATGCGGGCGCCCGCCTGCAGCTGCGCGAGCATCTTTCCTTCCTTTTGCGGAACGCTCAACCGCACGCGTTGCGGCCGGTCTTCATCAAGCAGCGCGTCGACACGATCGAGCAGAGTGCTGATTCCAGTTCCCTTCGCCGCCGAGACATGGACAGTCGGATCCTTATCGCCGAGATCGCTATCGCGCAGCGATTCCCGCTGCTTCGGGAGCAACAGATCGATCTTATTCATCACGCGCAGTCGCGGCTTCTTATCGGCTTCAAGTTCCTTGAGAACGCTTTCGACTTGCGCGTCCTGCTCGGCAGACACCGGACTACTGGCGTCTGACACCTGAATGATCAGCGTTGCCCGTTGCACTTCCTCAAGCGTGGCGCGGAACGCCGACACCAGCGTATGCGGCAGGTGCCGGATAAATCCAACCGTATCGGAGAACAGAATCTTTCGTTTCGACGGTAGTTCCGCTCCGCGAATCGTTGGATCGAGGGTGGCAAACATACGCGACGATTCCAACACCTTCGACTTAGTAAGGACATTGAATAGCGTGGACTTGCCGGCATTGGTGTAGCCGACTAAGGCCACAAGTGGAACAGGCACGGACTCGCGCCTCCGCCGCTGTTGCGCTCGAATGCGTCGAACGCTTTCGATCTGCTCCTTCACGTGGCGAACGCGGCGGTAAATTTTTCGTCGATCCGTCTCCAACTGCGTTTCGCCCGGTCCGCGTGTTCCGATGCCGCCGCCGAGTTGCGACATCTCGATTCCGCGTCCAGCCAGTCGCGGCAGCATGTATTCGAGCTGCGCCAGCTCCACTTGCAACTGACCTTCACGAGTGCGCGCGTGACGCGCGAAGATGTCAAGAATGAGCTGGGTGCGATCGATGACCCGCGTGTGCAGCAGGCTCTCAATGTTTCGTTGTTGCGAGGGTGAGAGATCGTGATCGAACAAAATCACGTCGGCAGAGACCGAAGCCGCCGCGCCCGCAATTTCTTCAAGCTTTCCTTTTCCGATCAGCGTGGCCGGTTCAGGCCGGTCGCGGCGTTGCGTAAACTCCCCAACGATCTGCGCTCCCGCGCTCGTCGCCAGCGTCCGCAATTCATCGAGCGATTCTTCGGAGCTGAAATCAGGAGAATCTCCCGGCAACTTCGGAGAAGTACCGCCCACGCTCGTGGCATGGTCGCGTGCCGCTTGCGCGCCCGGAGTAATCGGCACGCCCAGCTTCTTCTTGCCCCCGGCACCCGCGTGTCCGCGCGTGCGGAACTCCACCCCCACCAAGAACGCACGTTCCTGCTGGTTCGATGGATTCAGCACCACCTTGGGGTCTTTCCGCGACGAGCCGCGGCTGCTCAGTCTGGTGTCATCTCGGCGCAAGCAAACTCAATTCTATCCTTCAGTACCGGAAGCGGGACTTGGCATCGTCGCCGCCTCGCCGTGTGACGCCACTGCCGTCGGCCTCGCATCACCATGGATATGGCCCCCGCGTGCGATCACGACTGTCGAAATGGCGTGCTTGAAGATGAGTTGCTCCTGATTGCTGGTCTCGAGGACGACCGAGTATTTGTCGAACGATCGGATACGGCCCGTCAGCTTCACGCCGCTGACCAGATAGATCGTAATGTTGTGCCGTTCCTTTCGCGCTGTGTTAAGGAAGGAATCCTGAATGTTCTGTTGCGCCGGCTTGGCTTCCATTTGCCGATCTCCTTTTTTCGTGTCGATGCTGCGCCATGAGCATTAGGGAGGGCAATTGGCCGCAGCTCGGTTCTTGTCGGCTCCTACAATACGGCCTCAGCCGCCGCTTTTCAACTTCTGGCCAAACAATATTTCGACGAGTCAGCGGCCCATCCGGCGCGCCCTACGGCCCATCTTCACCGGCCCGCCAATACCGGTTGTGTACCACGTTCTAACTAACCTACAATCGTCAGTTCCCTAGCCAAGCACTGTATAGGAGCCCCGAGAGTGACCGACATTAACATCCCTACCGACCTCCAGACAAACCTGCTGATGTTGTTTCGATGGTTACATTTTGTCGGCGGCATAACATGGATCGGCCTGTTGTATTTCTTTAACTTAGTTAATGTCCCGTTCATGAAAAATCTCGATCCGACCACCAAGGGCAAAGTCCTGCCCAGCCTTATGACCCGCGCTCTTTGGTGGTTCCGCTGGGGATCGGTGCTGACCGTGCTCATGGGACTTGCCTACTGGGGAAGCATCGTAGCTTCCGACGCTTCGAATGGCAGCGCATCCTCTGGCGTCCCCATGGGCAGTTTCTTTGGCATCTGGACCGTTGCCTGGGCGCTGATGTATGCCTGTCTGATCCCCGGCAAAGGTGCGCTCGACAAAGGCCCGGTCCTCGCGGTGATTTACACGGTGATCGTCCTCGCCGCGTCTTGTCTCTTCTTGCGCCTCAATAACCACGGGTGGGAAAGCAATCGCCTGCTCGCCATCGGCATCGGTGGCGGCATCGGCTGGATGATGATGCTCAACGTCTGGGGAGTAATCTGGCGGATACAGAAAAAGATCATCAAGTGGACCGCCGATAACGCTGCTAATGGGACTCCGATGCCCGACAAAACAAAATACCTGGCGCGCCAGGCGTTCCTGACTTCGAGAGCAAACTTCGTGCTCTCATTCCCACTGCTTTTCCTGATGGGCGCCGCCAGCCACTACCCCATGTTCGGAAAGTAAGTCTTTCGAGATCGTGTGAATGACCGCGGGAACGATCGTGCCCCAGGTTCGCGCCCGTCCTTTTGGGCGCTAACCTGGGCCCCTCAACCGAACTTCGTCCTCGATTCCCCACAGTCCGACACCTATAACCGTTGGATCGCAGCGCACGAGCGTAATCTCGCGCCCGCCGTCCCTGCTCCCTACAATTGAGCCGTATGCGTGAACTTCTGGACGCAATCGCCGAGTGGTCGGGCGCGAATGAAGACTGGCGTCCCATCTCTCGCGCAGCCATTCTCGCGTGGCTCGCCTTCTACGCCCTATTTCTGCTCTACGCCTTCCGCATGCATGGCGGCTACCTGTTCATCGACTCCGCCAACCTGGTGGTCCACGAAGGCGGCCACCTCCTCTTCGGTTGGTTCGGTAAAACGATCGGCCTCTGGGGAGGGACGATTCTTCAGTGGATGGTCCCCCTGCTGCTCGCGGCGTATTTCTTCCACGAACGGCAAACTGCCGCTTTCGCCTTCTGCCTGTTTTTCTTTTTTGAGAACTGGCTCTACACCGCGACTTACATGGCCGACGCCCGCGCCATGGTGTTGCCTCTGGTGTCGGCAGGAGGAGGAGACTCCGATTACATCGAGCACGATTGGAACACGATTTTCGAAAGCCTCGGAGTCCTAGCCTACGACACAAAAATCGGCGCCGTCGTCAACTTCCTGGGATGGTGCGGAATGCTAGCGTGTGTTAGCTGGCTCGCAGTGCGCCTGAGAACAACGAAGTTGTAAATGGAGCAACGGACGTCCTCACAAGCCTGCCCGTTTTGCCGGAGATTTTTCGCCAACTGCCTATGGAAGCAGTAGCGCTCCGGCATCGTCGATTTCGAATTTCACTGAATTAGCCTGGGTAGAGCCAGCAGACCCTTCGTGATCGTGACATTTCCGGTTGCTAATAGGGTTCGGCTATTCATGTCGTAACTGACATGGTCTGCCGTCAGTGTAAAGAGATTAAAGGCAACGAAAACTGGATTCCGGAACCCACCATTGTAGATTCTCTCGGAGTCGCGCCGCACCCGATTCGAATATCTAACAAGCAACTCGAAAGGCACTCCCTCATCTGAAGGGAAGGGATAACGATCCCATCCTCCACACTCATCTCGAAGCGTATCAGGCGCTGGGCGAATTTCACTTCTAGTCGTTCCATCAAGCCGCCTTTCAATTATGGCTCCCGGATCACAGCTCGGCAGCGGTGGATACCGAGTTACATTTAGTACTACCGTTTTGGGCGATGCCACACGGAATAGCGGACGCCTGTAGAATTCCCCATAACTCGATGAGCCTTTTGCAACTGTCATCGTGTAAAGACCAACCGGTAATTCTGCGCGGTAGAAACCTCGACTGTCAGAAGACACGATCCGGGTTGTTTTCGAACCCTCGAACTTCACTTGCGCGCCAACAATCGGAGAATCATGGGAATCTTCGATCTTGCCACGCACATGAAATGTCTCTTGGGAACGAGCGGGAATCGGGTGCGCGTGCCAGATAACGCAAAGCACGAAGCTTGCGAGGACCAGTCTATGCAATCGCCGAACGCTTCTCACACCTTAATCTGACACCAGCGACCACTTAATTGTTTCAATCAGGGTTTACGCTCAGAACCGCGTCACTGCGCTTTCGCCGCCAGCGTCCAAGGCTTGCCGTCAAAGTGCGCAGGCAGCGCAAGTCCAAACAACTTGAGAATTGTCGGCGCCACATCCACAATCGCTGGCTTCTCCTCAATGAACTTGTGGCTCGAAAACAACACTCCCGGAACGAGCCGCGGATCGATGCAGTGGTCGCCGCTCCAGGCTTTCATGTTGTCTTCGAAAATCTGCGCCGTTACTTTGCCCATCACCGAATCCCACGAAGCGCGATAGCCCGCGCCATAACCGACGATCAGGTCGGGAGAATTTTCGGTGTAGGGTCCGCGATAAACGTTGTCGGCAATAAAGACCCCCGTGATTCCAACCGTGCCTGACGCGGGATCGACCAGACCACTCAGCTTTTCCTGAATCTCTTTTTTCAGCGCCTCTTCTTCGGATGGATCAACAATCCCCTGCTTCTCGCGGCCTTTGATATTCAGATAAAGGCCGTTGAGGCCCATGGTGTAGGCGCGAGTACGCGACCAATCCACGTCTTCGAACCAGTCACCGCTCTCGGTCTTGCCCTCTTTGAGCGCGAGATATCCGTTCTGATGCAGCCACGCATTCAGATTCATACAGCGCGCAAACGACTTGAAACCATGATCGGAGATGACCATCAACAGGGTGTCGTCGTCGATTTTCTCCATCACGCGCCCGATCAACCGATCCATGCGCTGGTACAAATCCTGAATCACCTGCGGATGCTCACTGTGCGGCACATCGCGCGCCGCCGGATGGTCTTCATCTAAATAGCGCCAGAACATGTGTTGAATGCGGTCGGTCGTATCGAAGACACACGTGCAGAGACCTTGTTTCGTCTTATCGAGCGCGTCAAACAACATGCGCTCGCGGTCTTCATGATTGCCGTAAGCCTGCGCCAGGAAAGCGTCGTCATCGAGCACGTGCTCGTTCAATGCCCAAGTATCTTCGGCAAGGCCAAGCGTCGCATACGGTCCGAAGAGCTTGGCTAAATAAATCGAATACGTCACCGGGTGCGAGATCGGCAGATCGGGATGCCCCGGATCGATATTCACCGGCGTCACATAAACCTCAACCTCCGGCGAAACTTCCTTGAGATAAAAGCGGCAGATGCCGTGTGCCGTAAAACCCATCCCCGCTTTGAATTCGGCCGTGATCCAGTCGGAGTATTCCCCGATCTTCAACGTAAACTTTTCCGAGCCGACGATGAACCGCGCCGACTCTGCGCCCGCGTCCGGCCGAATTTCGTACTCCATGCGCACTTCGCCGGCATTTTCTTTCAAAGGATTATCTGGCCCCGGAACGTACGCCCTGCAAACGCCATTCCTTCGTTCGATCGGAACGCGCACTCCGCCTTCGCGAAACTTATCGCTCGACATCCTAGTCGTGCACAAGCAAAACGTCCCCTGACTGCCCTTGAGATCGGGCACGCACATCCCCGAAAGCAGCACGCCCTGAAATTTCTCGGGCGGAAACGTAACGGGAACCCGAATCACTGAGCTAAAAATTCCCGCGTCGCCGAGCCAATGCCAGAAAGGCGTCCCCTTGCGCATGGCCTTGATTTCCGTTTTGCCAAACGGAATGGAATATTTGCCCACCCTGATATGCCGCTTCGGCCCTTTGATCTCAGCCGACGACAGATAAGGCAGATAACTATTCCGATCGCAAGCCAGAAAATCGTAGATGTTGTGCTTGCCTGGGTTTACTCCAGTCATGAAGGTGGACCATGCCACCGGCGAGATCGCGGGAAACGTGGTGCGCAGTTTGCTGAACGTCCCCTTGTCGCGCAACTTCGACAGATTCGGCAGCCGTCCTTCTTTCATAAAGCGATCGGCCAGTTCCGGATCCATCCCATCAAACCCCAAAATTACCGCCCGATCGAACGTCGCCTTTCCATAAGCATTTCGCCGCCGGACAAAGCGAAATAGTTGCCGGAACGGCCAAGTCATCAGCGCATAGAACGAATAAAGAAAAGCAACAAAGATTGCCCAGAACGAAGACAGCACCGCAAAACCCGCGCCCGGCCCCGCATACGCATGGGCCAGCGCAGGCAAGAAAATAAGAGCGATCAGCAAAAATCGCGTGGCATTTGTGAAACGTGTGGCGCGGGCGCCCCCGCCCGCGAAAAGCTTGCGTTCAAGACGAAATGACGGGCGATCACTGCCCTTGAGCAGACCAGTATCCGCTGCACACAGGCGGGCGAGGGCGCCCGCCCCACACAATTTCTTCATATCTTGATCCCCAGCAATTCTTTAAAACTAAACCCAGCGACCATCGACAAGATGAAAAACATCCAAATCCAGTTCATTCCGTAGCCGGCGATTTCAATGTCGCGATCCGGGTAGTTGATCGAAACGGATTCGATGGGACTGTTGTCTGGCAAGGCCGGTTCGGCCGATGAAAACAGGCGTTCCCAAAATCGCCCGCGCAAGCGAACCGTCGATATTCGCGGCAGATCGTTGCCGATACAAACCGCTTTGGTCACGCTCTGTCCAGCAGCGTTAATCTTCACTTCGTACTTTCCTTGTTTCGTCCCCGCCAATCGCCAGACAATCTCGTTTCCATCGGAAATATGAACAGCAGGCGCAGTCATCGCAATCTCCGCTGGCAGATCGAGAGCGATGTCGTTCAGCACATCATTTCCCGCGAGCTTCACCGTGAGCAGAAACGGAGTATTCACAGCGATCGGCGTCTGCCCGAGATAACGATCGATCTGCACCATCAGCAACGTGATCGGAATAATGACGTACAGCAGAGGCATGAACGCGAGCTTCAAATAGCGCCCCGTGCCGCGCAAAATCTTCCCGTAAGAACCCATCACCACCGGGATCTGATCGCGATACAGACGCACCGCCAGTAGATGAGCTTTCAGCTGGTCCTTGGCAATGCCAATGGCCTTCTGATCGGATGTGTATCCAAACAGCACGACCATCACCAATCCAACCACCAGCGAAACCCAGATCACAATTGCGAGGGGGCTTGTGAACAGTGACAAACTCACCGCTGCGAGAGCTGCGAAACGAGCCGCCATCGAATTTGAGAGAGCACTCACGCTACTCGATGTACCCCAGTCCACGCAGCCGTTTCTGTATTTCTTCTTTCGATGTGCTGTTCTCGTCCGGCAGGATCTTTTTCGTCTCTTTTTCCAGCATGTGAATGACGAATTCGTCGATGGATTCGTATCCCGCCGCATCCGAGCACTGTTTAACCTTCTCCAACAACTCCCCCTCGATCTTCACCTTATGTGAACCAAACATGCATCCCCCTAACTTATCGATCGTGCCCCAGGTTCGCGCCGTTCTGTGGCGCTAACCTGGGCCTGAGTCCGCCCTGGCAACGTCCGCCCTAGCAACCCTATCGTCCTTTGAACACAGAATTGCCCTTCATCTCCGCCGTTTTTGCAATCCCAAATTCCGACAAGATCGTCGGAGCAATATCGGTAAGCGCCGGATTCTCTGCAGCAATCTTGCGATTACTCAACAACACCCCCGGAACCTTTGTGAAGTCCATGCAATGATCGCCGCTCCAGGCGTTCGTATTCTCCTCAAGCACATCGGGAGGAAACGCCCCCAGAATCGTCTTCCATCCCGCTCGATACCCGCGGTTATAACCAACCAGCGCATCCGGTCCCGAGTGCGCATACGGCCCCTGATACGCGTCGCTCGCAAAATCGATGCGCGTGATTACCTGCGTTCCATCCTTCGACCCATCCTTCGGATCGCGCACCTCCAACAGTTTTTGCCGGATTTCTTGCAACAACGCATCAGCCTGCGCCCCCGGCTCGACGATGCCCTCGCGTTCCCGTCCCCGAATGTTCAGATAGAGCCCGTTCAATCCGAGGCCGTAGGCTCGCGTGCGACTCCAATCAACATCAGGAAAAGGCTCGTTCGAATCGCCACCCGCTCCAGCCTTGCGCGTGATGTAGCCATTATTCAAAAGCCATGTATTCAAATTAAACGAATGCCGGTAAGGAGCAAATCCATGGTCAGAGAGCACCAATAGCGTCGTATTCTCGTCGACCTTCGGCATCACTTCGCCGAGCACTTGATCAATCTGCTCGTAAAATTCTTCAAGCGCGGTCCCATACTGCGCAGCCAGCCCAGCATCATACGCAGGATGCTGCGGGTCCGTCAGCCGCCACATCATGTGCGCATTCAAATCAAGACTCGAAAAATAAAAGAAGAAAAGCCCATCGCGGAATTTCGGGAACTCCACGTCAAACGCCCGCCGATGCTCGGCCAACACTGTGTGCGCTTGCTCGAGATATTCCTTATCGTCGAGCACGCCGTCGGTAAGCGCCTTGGTGTCCTCGGCAATCCCTTGCGTGTGATACTCCCCAATCTGCTTTGCCAGATCGCTCGAGTAACTCGCAGGAGTCGAGATCGGCAGCGCCGGATTTGCCGGATCAATATTGATCGGCGACACATAGAGTTGAAACCGCGGATGCGCCTGCTTGAGATAAAACCGGCACATCCCCTTCACGTTCCCAATCACTGGCATCAGCTGAAATTCCACCGGCATCCATCCACTCCACTCGCCTTCTTTCAGAACGAATTGCTGGTCCTGAAACCCGATGCGCGCCACCGAGTCCAGCGGATCGACATCAACCGTGAAAGGCTCCGTCGCCGGCGGAGAATTCTTGCGAAATGTGTTGTCCGGTCCAATCAGATTCGTGGCTACCCGATTATTCCTCACCTCGACCTGCACGACTTCGCCGCCCTCGACCGCTCCGACGGCGGCCGTGGGATCGTCCGTATAAAAAGTAAACGTGCCATAGGTGCCGCGCAGATCGGGCGTCCCCATGCCAGAAAGAGTCTTTCCCTTCGCGGCTATGGGCGGAAAATTGGCGGGAATGCGGTAAATATAATTCGGGACTCGTTGCTCATCGAGAATTTCCCAGAAGGCCTTGCCGTGACGCAACTGCTCCGCCGAGCCGCTCCCGAGTGGAATCACCCAACTGCCAACATGGAAACTATGCTTCGGTCCTTCGACCTTCGACGTAGAAAAATAAAGCTCAAAAGTCTTTGGGTCGCGATGAATGAAATCAAAGATTCCGTGGCCTCCCGCATTCATGCCGGTGATCAGATTCGACCACGCCACCGGACTCTGCGGCGGGATGCTGGTGGTCAAGCGCCGAAACGATCCCTGCTCGGCCAGCCGGGCGAAGTTGGGCATTTTGCCTTCTGCCATGAACTTGGTTAGCAGATCGGGATCGAGTCCGTCGATGCCAAGGATGATTACTTTTCGCGACGACGATGCCTTTGCTCGCTGGCAAGAAACAAACAAGGATAAGCTCGCGCCACACAACGCAAGCAGACACGCCATCCACAGGCGTTTCTTGAATGACCCTGTCACTTCAGGTTGGCGCTCACTGATGGTCGGCAAATATTGGTCCAGCTTCCTAGCTGACGTTCTGACTAGATTCCAGATTAAAACGGGCGGTGAGCCCAGCATCGCCACACAAGACTGCAAGACTGGAGTCCCGGGGAGCAGCACTGAAATTGTACGCGGACTTGCAGGGCGGCTCAAGACGCGGCTCAAGACGCGGCTCAAGACGCGGCCCAAGACGCGGCCCAACATTCGCGGGTTTGAGAATACTCGTCAATTTTGAGGAACCGAGCCACCCCCTTTACACTGACTGTGATGATCCGAATCCGGTTAGCCCGAAAAATTACAACCATCGTTGGCCAACTATTTCTTTGCCTTTCCTTCGCCAGCCATTCGTTCGCAGCGGCCCAGAAGCCGAATCTGGTGCTGATCACGGTCGACTCAGCCCGCGCCGACCGTATGGGTTTTCTAGGCGCTAAGTCAACGACTTCCCCGACGCCGAACCTGGACCGCCTAGCCGCTGAAAGCATCGTGTTCGAACACGCCTATGCGCAAGCCCCCGGCACGATCGTGTCGCACGCGACGATCCTCTCGGGAGCGTATCCGCAGAGCACAGGCATGAGTGAGATCGGCGGCACGCTCACGACGTCGCTACCGTACCTGCCGGACCTGCTCAAATCGCAGGGATACCACACCGCCGCCTTTGTCAGTTCCATCAATCTCGACCCGCAAAACGGCTTGGCCCAAGGTTTCGACCGTGGATTCGAGATGTATGACGCAGGATTTAGGCCCGTCATTCCCGGCGACCTCCATCCGCCAGTAACCGAACGCCGCGGGGATCAGGTCACGGCGCGCGCGCTCGCCTGGCTCGACCACAATACACAAGGAGAGTTTTTTCTCTGGGTCCACATCAGCGACGCGCGCGCGGGCGATGCCGCTGTTGGCAAATTGGTGAGCGCTCTGCAACAAAACAAAATCTACGGAAAAACCGCCGTCATTGTGGCGGGCAGTCTTGGCGAAAGCCTCGGCGCTCATGGCGAGGCACGTAGCGGAGTCTTCCTTTACGACGAGACGATCCACGTTCCGTTGCTGATGAAGCTCCCCGAAACCGAGGCCGCCACCAAGCCCTCAACCACTCAAGTCGCGGGCCGAGTCGCAGGCCGAGTCGCAGGCAAAGTCCGGCTCGTCGATATTGCTCCCACTGTCCTCGAAATCGCCGCGATTCCCGTCCCTTCGCAAATGTCCGGACAATCGCTGTTACGCGCCGCCAAGTCTGGAGGCGGCGCGAGCAACGATCAGCCCGTCTACTCGCGCAGCGATCTCCCCCAGCGCGGATTCGGCTGGAGCCCGCTCGAATCCTGGCGCGTCCGAAAATATCTTTATATCCGCGCGCCGAAACCCGAACTTTACGATCTGACCGCCGACCCGTCTGCTGCCCACGATCTGTCGCAGAGTTCCAAAGCCATCCTCAACGAGATGGCGTCACAGCTCGATAACTTTGACCGTCGGTTTAGCGGCGAGGCGGGCAAGGGTTGTGGCGAGTTGAGTTCCTCCGAGATGCAGAAGTTGGCATCTCTCGGCTACGCGGGACTGAGCAAGACATCGTGCGCAGCCGCGCCGGTTGCAGGAACAGATCCGAAGTCCGAAGGCAAGATCGCCATCGCCAACAAAGTGATCGAAGCCGCTGCAGGCGATCCATCGAAACCCGAGCGAGCCATCGCTGCCCTGGGGCCAATCGTCGCCGCCGATGCCAATCTCTACCTCGCCGAATACACACTGGGCACGGCTCTCGCCCAGAGGGGCCAATACGCTGAAGCCGTAAAGCATCTGCACCGAGCCATCGAACTGCAACCCGACGCGGCCTGGGCACACTACGCAATCGGCGCTGCCCTGGTTAAAACCGCAGACTACAAGACGGCCATCATCCACCTGGAAATCGCCACCGGCCGCCTATCCGCCTTCGCTCCTGCGCACGCTGCGCTAGCGACAGCCTACGATCATCTAGGCCGAGCTGAAGATGCGAAACGTGAGAAGAGTAAAGCCGGCCAGAAGTAAGCGCGAGAGAGTAAGCGCAAGAAAGCAAGCGCGAGGAAGTAAGCGCGGAATGAATTATTGCGGCGGTTGCGACTTAAGCTCGGCGGCCTTGGCACGTTCGCGGCTCGAATTTTGCGTCTGTCCGAGTTCCTGGTAAACGTCGGCAAGAAACGTGTGCCCTTCCGCCGATGTAGGATCCACCTTCACCGCCCGCAACAACTTTGGCAGAGCGCCCTCCGCATCGCCCGTGCGGAAAAGCATCTCGCCGTACTTAAGATTGGTCAGAAAGTGACCCGGATCAATCTTCAAACTGTTTTCAAACTCGGCAGTAGCCTCGGGAATTTGTTTCAAACGCAAATGCACGGCCCCCGAATAGAAATGCAATTGCGGGGAATTCGGCGTACACACAACCGCCGCTTGCATTTCCGGGAGCGCCGCCTCCCATTGCCCCGTCTTGATCAGCGCCAGCCCAAGTTCATAATGCGCCATCCCCGACTCTGGATTCTTCTCCGCCGCAGTGCGAAGAACCGGCAGCGCCTCCTCATACTTTGCGCCGTGAACGAGCGCGCGGCCGAGTTCGAGATATGCGCTAGCCATGTCGGGCTCAAGCTTCACCACCTCGCGGAGGTTGGACACGGCGTCCTCATAGTCGTCTTCTTCAAGATCAACCAGTGCCCGGTGAAACTTATTCGCAACTTCGATCTTGTCCTTGGGATCTACGATAGCCTTCTCGTTGCTCTTCGCGCCCGCACTGTCAGACGCCAAATAGCCCAGCGCCCGCAACTTTTCCGCCTGTGAGGGATCGAGTTTTGTTGCTTCCGTCTGCGCGCTGCTGGTCTTTCCTCGAAACTCGGTCAGCTGTGAGTCGAGAGTATCGGCCACTGCCTTCGCTGCCGGAGCCAGATTCTTAGCCGCCTCGGGATCGGCCGACTGATCGTATAGTTCTCGCTTTGGGGCTTCAACGTAAAGGTACTTCCCTGTTCTCCACGAATACAATTCGCTCCAACCAAACGCGCGGTGAGCATAATTCGTCTCCGAGTAAATGGGCCGTTCTTCCTGCTTCGCCTTGTCGCCAGACTGGAGTTGTGCCGCGTCCCTTGTCACGTCATTTGTCGTGTCATTCCCAGCCTGGCTGCCAGCCTTCGGGTTCTTCGCCTGCTGTCCTTCAAATAGAGGGAAAAGCGAGCGCGCCTGCATCGTCGCCGGAGTCGCCATTCCCGCCGCCTCCAGAAGCGTGGGTGCCACCTCGGCGAGTGCCACTCGATCCTCAACCCGCTTTCCTGCCAATCGGTTCGCGGGAAGTTTCAACAATAGCGGCACATGGATCGTCTCGTCGTAAAGAAACATCCCATGGCGTTCTTCCCCATGTTCGCCAAATGCTTCTCCGTGGTCAGCTGCAATCGCGATCACCGCGTTCTGGTACAACCCGTGCTTCCGCAATACTTCCACAAAGCTCCCGACGATCGAGTCCGTATAAGCAATCTCGCCGTCGTAAAGAGCGGAAGCGTAGCGCGACTTGAACGGTTCCGGAGGGTCGTATGGATCGTGCGCATCGTAAAAGTGAAGCCACACAAAAAACGGGCCGCTCTTCTGATGCTCGTGGATCCAGGCCAGCGCGTGATCTGCCACAACTTCTGCCCGCCTCTCCACGCTCTTGTAGCGGTCCTCCCCCGACTTGCGCTGATGAAAATTCGCGTCATACACGTCAAACCCGCGCTGAAATCCCGGCGCTGCCGAGTGCGGATCGAGAATGTTGGACCCGATAAAAGCAGCGGTGCGATAGCCGTGCTTGTTTAGCAAATCCGGTAAGTATGGAATCTCGGGTCGCAGAGGCGCACCCAGGTCTTCGACATGACTGAACTGAGGATAAGTTCCCGTCAGCAGGGCAGCATGCGAAGGCGTCGTCAGAGGAACCTGCGCATAAGCTCGCGCAAACACAACACTCTGCTTGGCAAGGAGATCAAGATTCGGAGTCAGACCACGATCCGATCCCAGAAATCCCATGCGATCCGACCGTGTGGTGTCGAGCGTAATGAGAATGATGTTGGGTTCCGAGGGGGGGCCGGCCGTCGGCTTCTTGGCTTTCGGAGCAGCGGCGGCACCGAGGCACGGCGCCAGCAACAGAACCAGAAAAAACCGCCCGACAACCAGCATATGAGGATACAAAAAGTCTAGCACACACGCTCGGCGATGCTGTCAGACGGAACGAGTTCCTCTCAAACGACTGATCATACGACAAGAAAAAGGCCGACCATTTTACTGGTCGGCCATGTTTCGGATTCGCTAGCGAGTTTAGAATTCGAACCGAAGCGCCAACTGGGTTACACGGTGACCACCGGTGTCTCCATAGGTTGAGGTCGACTGTCCGAAGTTTCCCGAAGCGACGTTCGCGCCGCCTCCACCTGTGCTCGGATTCTCGAAGTTCGGATGGTTTAGGAGATCGAAGAAATTCGCATCGAACCTGAAAGCCATCCGCTCATTAATCTTGAACCCTTTACTGACGCCAAAATCAATGTTAGTAAACATCGGACCCGGAACCGCTCCGCGCCCCAGATTGGGATTACACCACAGACCGCCGTGGTTATCGATAGCCGGGTTTGTCAAACAGAGGTTTGAGGCTCCATATTGCGCGGGATCCAGGTACTGGTAGGTCCCATTTTCCTCCTTACCAACGATTGACTTGATGACACTTCCCGGACCGATAAACTCTGGGCGGTCGGTTCTGGAGCCGTCTTGGTTGGCATCGTGCGCACTGTCGACAAAGCCGATGGGAGAACCGGTGTTCCACGAGATGATGCTGTTGACAGTCCATCCACCGAGCCAACGATTCCCGTGAAAGAGCGGTAGATCGTAATTGAAATCAACCACTATCCGGTGACGTATATCAAAATCCGATGGTCCGTAGTCGTTCTTGATATTCTCAACATCGGTCACTGAAGTTTGTCCATTTTTTTCTCGAAACGCATCGCTGACCTCGTCAAGGGACTTGGCGTAAGTATAGTTTGCGTTAAGTGAAAGACCATGACTGAAGCGCTTACGAAGGGATACTTGCAGCGCGTTGTAATTGCTGCCGAAGATACCCATGCGGGCGTTGTCGTTCCCGAAGATCGGGTTCGGACGGGCGGAGTTTCCACCCACCAAACGTCCATCGAAAGTGTTGCGGTTCTGAATGCCAATCAGCTTACGGCCCAATGTGCCTACATAATTGGCTTCGAGGGTCATATCCTTGGCCAACGCATACTGGAAGCCGAAGTGCTCTTGCATGTAATAGGGTGCCACGAGATTCTGGTCCATGTGTCGTGGCACTGGCTTCGGCAAACCGTTCGGGAAGGTCACAGGGCTGACGAAGAGTGCATTGCTGGTGAAAGGCACCGTCAGCAACCCAGGAGTCTTCATTGGCCCAAGAGCTGCACCGCTCTGGAACAGACCGGCAAGTTCGTCCGCAAAGTACGGCGGATTGAAGCGGATGTTTTCGAAAATGTTGTTGTAGATACGGTCGTAGAATGCTCCGAATCCAGCTCGCACCACCAACTTCTGATTTCCCAACACGTCATAAGCGAAGCCGATCCGCGGGGCAAAGTTGTTCAAGTCCTTGTTCCATAGACTGCTGTTGTGCACTTGGAAATTGGCGCCGGCTTCGAAAGAATAATACTGATTATTGGAAGGGAAGAACTGATTGCAAGGCGCCGGACACGCGAATGGTGTCACGCCTTGGCCGTAATACACGTTAGAGTCGATATTTGGTTGGAAGTTGTGGGGTGGGCCAAAGTACTCCCAGCGTAAACCCAGATTCAATGTCAGCCGTGAACTTATGCGCCAATCATCCTGCCCATAGAAAGCAACTTCATTGGCTCGGTAGCCGCGATAGAAATTCGGTACCGCCCCTGTGCTCGGCACAACAGAAGCACCTGCGTAATACCACCCGCCGTATCCTACGCCTCCGTACGCCGTGCCGTTGCCCACTTCAGCAGCATCGATAGCATCGGTAAACAACCCATCGGTGACTAGACCCTCCGCACCCCAGGTGGCGAAGTGGCCTTGCGCGTCGTTGTGGAAGCTTGAGCCGTTCCGTGTGCGGCGGTCCTCACCGCCGAACTTAATTTGGTGCTTGCCGTGTGTGATTGATACGTCGTCCTTGTATTGGAATTCATTCTCCGTAAAGAACTGCGGGATTCCGATCCCTGAACCCAGACTGATAGCGGTCGGATCGATGGAGAAGAATTCTGGATCACCCTCTGTCCCTGGATTAGTGAAGTTAGCCGTTCGGCGTACGTAGCCAATCTTGAATTGGTTCAACACCGTGGGAGAAATGGTATGAGTCCATCCTACGCTCAGAGTTTGGGCTCGGTTTGGGTTATCGAGTGGCGGACTGAAAGGATCGTCACCGCCTCCGAAATTCAAGGTCGCATTCACATTTTCGAATAAGTATGTCACGCCCAATCGATCTTTGCTGCTGAAATTGTGATCAAGCTTTACGCTGAATCTATACTGGTTCAGTGGTGCGCTCTGGGACTCAGTGGCCGCACCGTAGATCGGCACCGGGTACGCCGGCAGGATACCGGCGAAGTTATTTCCGTACGCGTCATCGCTAAAACATACCGACGGCGTCGGAGTCGAACTGCAGTCAACGGTCGAATTTACCAGCGGCACTGCCAGAGGAAATTTTTGCAGCAGCGATGAGAAGACTGGCCCGAGAGTGGTCGGCAGCAACGGGCATCCTCCCGCTATCGTGTTGCAAGGGGCAACACTATTCACGAACGTGGCCAGCTGCCCGGTTTGGGCAAAGTTTAGGAACTGGGAAGTAATCGACTCCCCGCTGACCGGGGCTGATTCGCGGAAGCGGTGCGCCTCAACGGTCGCATAAAAAAATGTCTTATCTTTGACAATCGGACCACCTACAGAGCCGCCGAATTGGTTTCGCACCAAGTGGTCCGTTAGGCCGGCGGCATTGGAGAACCAGTCTTGCGCGGTCAAGGCTTGAATGCGGTTGTATTCGAACAAAGAACCGTGCCACTTATTGGTTCCGCTCTTGAGTACCGTATCGGTGACGAACCCGCCGACCTTGCCATACTCGGCGCTAAAATTGTTAGCGATAACGCGATACTCCTCAATGGCATCCGGCGAAATCGAAGTATTAGCTCCGCCTTGGCCGCAAACGGTGCCGCAAATGGCCACGCCGCCCTGGCCCTGCTCGTTGTTGTCGGTCCCTTCCACCATGTAGTTACCAGCGCCAGTTCGGACGCCGTTAACCGCCGCCCCACGGAACGTGCCGCCAGCTTCCTGCTCGGGAACCGCGCCCGCCACAAGATTAATGAAATCATTTGCGTTGCGCGCTTCCAACGGCATGTTTTCCCAAACCCGGCGATCGATCAACTGCGACAGCGAGGAGTCTTCGGTCTGCACGAGCTGTGCGCCCGCCTCGACTGTCACCTGCTCGGTCGCAGCTCCGACCTCGAGCTTAATGTCGCGCGTCGTAATCGTACCTACGCTCACCACGACGTTTTGCACCTTCGTCGTTTTGAAGCCCTTGGTTGCGATCTCAAGGGCATACGTTCCAACGATTGGCAATGCGGAAAAATTGTATGTTCCCGCTGGAGTGGTCACAGTGGTCCGCACCTCGCCCGTCGCACTGTTGGTCAGCTTGAGCGTGACTCCGGAAACTACCGCCCCAGTAGCGTCAGTCACCAAGCCCGTCAGTTCGCCAGCGCCGCCCTGCGCGAAAGCTCCAACGCTAAGGGCAACCAGAGTGATTGCTGTGAGGAGGTAGGTCCAAGTTTTGCGGAATGCAGATTCCATTCGATTTCTCCTGTTTATTCGGTGAAGCGATTGCATCGATCGATTACGGTGATTGCGTGAGTGCCGTCCACACGAAACCCAACGCCCCATGGAAACTCGATAAAATCAGAACATCCCACAGGTGCAATCAGCATTCCAAAACAGAATCGAATAAAATGCATATCTTTCAATGGTTTACGTTTGCGACACAAATGAAATACAGTTTTTAGTATCGATACAGTCGTTTATTATATGAAAACACGTATACATTGGAAGCGGGCTTGGTGGATTGCAAGGGAGGGAATTCCCCATGAGTGTTGATGGCATAATCGACGATCTCTCTCGAGGAGTTAACCTCTTCAACCGCCGCCAATTCTTCGAGGCCCACGAAGCCCTGGAGGACGTCTGGCGCGCTCTCTCCGAATCCGAATACCGATCCAAGTCCGAATCCGAATCCAAGACCATCGACCGGCCGGGCGATTCATCGGAGAACAGCGCCCTACGCCTCCACGTCCAGGCCTTGATTCAGCTAGCCGTCGCCTTTCATCATCAGTCCACTGGCAACACCGCGGGCGCTTCGTCTGTTCTGGAACGCGCCCTCCGCAATCTCCCCGGCGCGGAACACTCTTTTCCCCATCTCGACATTGACCGGTTGCGCACAGAGTCAGGACGATGGCATCAGTATCTGAAAGCTCGCGCGGTCGATCGGCATACCTCGCAAGACAGTACTTCGCAGAACAATCGGCCCGAAATCACGCCACCTCTGCCCAAGATCGAGCGACGATCGAGCAACGAAGCTAACTAGCCGCTAAATAGAAGATAAGCGCCGCTCTGATTCTGCCTGCTAAAATTACTTCACTGTGAAGACCACTTTTTCTTCGCCGCCATCCGCGAAACCGCCTTCTCCGAAACTAAGTTCGGTCGTCGAGTCCGTCCCCCTCCTCGATCTGCGTCGCCAATACAACGAGATTCGCGAAGAAGTCCTGGCCGCAATCGCGCGTGTTTGCGATTCGCAGAGCTTTATTCTCGGTCCGGAAGTGGAAGCACTCGAACGAGAAATTTCTTCCTTCACCGGAGCGACGCAAGCCGTCGGCTGCGCCTCCGGAACCGAGGCTCTCTGGCTGGCACTCGTTGCAGCGGGCGTGAAGCCCGGCGACTCCGTGATTACGACCCCGTTCAGCTTCTTTGCCTCCGCCAGTTCCATCGTGCGCGCGGGCGCGACTCCGGTTTTTGTCGACGTCGACCCAGACACCTTGAATCTCAACGCAGCCTTGGTCGAGCGTGCCATCCGCAACCATCGTCCCGGCAATCATGGGCCCGCGAACCTCCGCGCCATTCTTCCCGTACATCTCTACGGTCAGTGCGCCGATACGGACGCCTTCAACCGCCTCGCGCAAGAATTCGGAGTCGCGATCGTCGAAGATGCCGCACAAGCGATCGGCGCCGAATGGAACGGACGCGGCGCAGGTTCGCTCGGCGTGGCCGCCGCCTTTAGTTTTTATCCCACCAAAAATCTCAGCGCCTACGGAGACGCCGGCATCGTCACGACGACGCGCCCAGAAATGGCCGACCACATGCGCCGGCTTCGCAACCATGGCAGCCCCGAGCGTTACTACCACAACGAATTCGGTTGGAACGGACGGATGGATGGCATTCAGGCCGCGGTCTTGCGCGTGAAGATGAAACATATAGCGGATTGGAACCAGAGTCGCCGCCAGCATGCAGCGACTTACGACCGCTTGCTCAAAGACGCGGGACTCACTTCCAATCGGGCTTCTTCCGCGCCGGTGCGTCCGTTAGCCAGGAGTCCGCAGGCAAAACATGTCTTCCATCAATATGTGATTCGCGCCGAACGCCGCGACGAACTCCGGAAATTTCTGGCGGCACGAAAAATTGGCTCCGAGATTTACTATCCCTTGCCTTTGCACCGGCAGCCTGTGTTTTCTTACCTGGGACTAAAAGAGGGAGACTTGCCGATCTCCGAGCAGGCAGCTCGCGATGTTCTAGCGTTGCCGATGTTCCCGGAGTTAACCGACGCGGAGATTCAGCGCGTAGTCGAGAGTATCGCCGACTTCTACAGCTGAAGAGTATTCGCTGGGAGCTTCAATGTTTTGACTTTGATCGCCCTGTGGTTCTCTTGGCCGCCGAGTGAACGGGTTCTTCTCCCGGAGCCAGCACGCGACGCACAATCGGCGTCTTCAACCTGTATTTCCGCTCAACGATTTTTCCGGCGTCATCCTGCGTGCGAATCGTGAACGTTGGCAGAGTGCCTTCTTTATCGAAGTCTTCCTTCGCAACAGTCACCGGAAGCACACCGTCAACGCGCTCGCGATAGGCCGTCTCGTAGCGATGATGCCTCACGTCCCAGGTGAACACTCGAATCTGGTTGAAGTCGAACGGAAGGCCGTCCTTCGGTTCCGTGACCGCAGTGAGATATTCCGGAACCTTCTTCTCTTTTTCCTTGTCCTTGTCCTGGACCTGATCCAGCACAAAGACTGCGACGATGCGCTGCCCTTCGGCGTATTGTGCAACGTCAAGCGGCACGTCGACATCGACCATACGCGACAACACCCAACCGACGCGCTGGTTTGAGTCGCGCACCAGCCACCAGTCTTCGAGCACCGGCACAGCTTCTTTCTTGTCTTGCGAATTGCCGCCCGCCTGGGTCGCAGCGCGCGCGGCGCGCGGTGGCGGAGCGACCGCTCCCGGCTTATCCGCAGTAGCGCGCTTCAGGAGCGCTAACTTCTCTCCTGTAGAAATTTGATAAAGATGCTCGGTATCGCGGCCCGGTTCAACATGCAGATTCGTGTCGTTGCGCGTCACGCCCTGCGCCTGCAAAGGATCGCGCTGATGCTCCGCCGTCAGCTTCTGTATCTGGTCGTAAATATCCTGACCGACCAGGTAGCGCTGCTCGATCCATCCCGTCTCGCCGCGAGCGTTGCGCACCTTGACGAAATGCCGGTCGTGATCGAGCACCTCGACGCGGTCGCCATTCTTCACCGTCCCCGCCTTCTCGTAGACAGCAGCCACATGATCGCGGAGGCTGGCCTGCACGCTCGAAACGTAAGCGATCTCAAGCACGCGGCCACGACCGCGTCCGCAGCCCGGAAGCAAGAGCAAGCTCGCCAGGCAGAGTGCAAGCCCCGCCACTCGCAGCGGGAAGTCGGACATAGATTTAGAGAGGAGCTTCACCGGCTGAAGTTTTACTATAGCGCCGCATCGCGGCGGTGGAAAGGATTTCAAGAAACCGACGACACCGCAGATTGAGGACGGATCGACGCCGTTCTTGCCCGTAACAGGCGGGCCGTAATTAACCGCCCGCCCATTCGTTCGTTTAATGCACCGATAGCGTAGCTGTTGTAGAAGTTATCGTGCCACCGTTGGCGGTCGGATAAGTCATCACAAGTTGGTAAGGAGTGACCGTATTTGCGCCTGTAAGGGCCGTACACGACTCGTCAGGGTTGTTGTTGCCATCCACTGAGACAGTGCACGTGATGAAACCATCGGACGGCGTGATGGTCAAAGTACCACCATTGTCAACAGTGATGAAGGTAGGTGGTCCCGGAGTCGCCGCAAACGTGAAAGGTTGGCCGGTTCCGCCAATTGCAACGCTACCAGACGTGGGAGTGACGGTGATCGCAGTGACATTGCCAATTACTGTCGCGGTTGCGGTCGCGGAAAGAGCCTGAGCGCTCGCTGTTATAGTAACGCTGCCCGACGCTATTCCGCTAAGCGTAGCAGTGCCGCTCCCAGTGACTGTAGCCACGGTCGTGTCAGAACTAGACCAGCCCACACCGCTCGTGATCACTTGGCGCGTCCCATCATCATAGGTTCCGAACGCTTGCAAACTCAACGTTTGGCTTACATTGACCTGCGGCGCTGTCGGATTGATGGCGATCGACTGGAGAACTGGGGCCGGAAAGAACCCCCGGCAGCTAACCCCTGTAGCCAAGGCAACCATACCCGTAAATGCCAGCGTCACCGCCAGTTTGCGCCCACGAAACATACGGCCACGAAACATAAATGATCGCCTCAGATAGCGTGATTTTAGCAGAACGCACGATCCCTCCCCATCCCCGATAGTGCATGGCTTGGGTCGTACTAGTAGGGATTTCGGCAAAAGCGCTCAGAGTCAGGAACGCGGCGCGCCTGGGAACTTGCACGGTTTCGTCGTTCGACGCTCCCGTCGTTAGGCACGCTCGTCGTTCGTCGCTCCTATGAAGTCCGCTTCTTCCCAGCCCTGGCAATGCGTTCGTCAATCGGCTTGCGCCCAGCGAAACCTTCGTTGGTCCCGTGCCAGTGGGTAATCTGCGTTTCGCCCAGCTTCCAGCACAGCAACAGAATTTCGCCATCCACCTTGCAGGGAAAATCCAGCAGTCCGATGTCGATATCCTTGACCTGCACCCCGGTCGCGTCGATCTCGGCGAGCGCATCTTTAATGCGCCGAATCGCCCGCTCGCGCTCTGCCTTACGCCGCGCCAGGTGGACTACATTCAGATTGGTGCCGCCGTTCAGAAAAACGCGGTGAGCGGTTTCTTGCAGCTCGTTGTCCACGTCCTCGACCAGCTTTTTGCCGTTAATTGCCTGCTTTAAAAGGGATTCAAGAATCGGAAGGAGCATCTGTGCTTCATCGAGGTTAAATGTGCGGTCGGCCATTTGTTTCTATTGTACTGGGAAGGTGCCGAGAACGAACTGGAAACGAACCGGGGCAGGTACTGGACATCGGGCAGCGTTGGGTCCGAGGACTGCCAATGGCGGTTTTTGCGGCCCCTCGAACTTGAGTCTCCATCGGTTCACCGCCGCGAGAGGATTGCCATACAATGGTAGAAACACTCGAGGCCACTCGCTGAACAGGCGGTGCAATTCCATGGCGCAACCTGGCGCATTGCTTACGATTTTTCTAGTCCTCGCGTTCGCCTCCGTCATCGCAGCCCAGGAAGTTCCTATGCCTCAGCTCACGCCGGGCTCCGAGCGCAAACCGGAGACCGCCTACGCGGAACCCGTTCAGCCCGCGCCACAGACAATCGCTCTTACCGTGGCGAAGGGTGCGCCTTTGCAAGTCGCTCTTGATGAGGAAGTGCGCGTGAAAAAGGTGGGACAACCGGTGCACGGGCGCATTGTGGAACCGGTATACGCGTTTGACCACATTGTCATACCGGTTGGTTCCGAGATTATTGGCGAAGTCACGAAGATCGAAAACGTGTCCGGCGGCAAGCGGACCGAAGCCGTGCTGAATGCGGATTTCACTCCGCTGCGAAAAGTTGAAGTCGGCTTTCACGAACTGGTGCTCTCCGACGGGAGACGCTTTCCGCTGCACACCAGCGTGACTCCCGGCACGGGGCAGGTGATCCAGTTAGTGACTGCGGCGACTGATAAAGAAAAAGAAAAAAAGAATGCCATTCAGGATGCCGCCTCCCAGAAAATTCAGCAAGCGAAGCAGCAGGCGCACCAGGAATGGGACAACGCTGTGAAGCAGCTGAATACTCCCGGTAAGATTCGCCGCCTGGAGCGTTACGGCGAGGCGCAACTCCCCGTTCATCGGCAATACATTCCGGCGGGCACCGTTTACTTTGCGGAATTGCAGGAGCCAGTGGATTTCGGGACCGAGGTGATGTCAGTCCCGATGGCCTCGTCGATCGGCAGCCCGCTCCCCGAGGGCAGCGTCGTGAATGCGCGGCTGATCACCCCGCTGTCTTCCGCAACTGCGCGTAAGGGGCAGGAGGTGGAAGCAGTTCTCTGGCGCCCACTGATGGAGGGCGAGCACTTGATTCTCCCGCAAGGCAGCCGGCTAAAGGGAACAGTGAAGCAGGCGCAGCCCGCGCGCCGCATGAAGAAGAACGGGCAGTTGCGCATCGCGTTCACCGAACTTGTTCCACCTGACGGTGTTGAGCAGAAGGTCGTGTCAACGCTCGAAGGTGTGCAGGCGGGCAAAGATGCGAACGTGAAGCTGGATTCCGAAGGTGGCGCGGAGGCGACAACTTCCAAGTCGCGTTATCTGGGTACAGCGGTGTCGCTTGGACTGGCCATCATGGCGGCGAGTTCCGGCCAGGATCACGATGGAGATGGAGGCGGTAACAGCGGAGCCACCGGCGGTCTTGGCGGGTTCAAGTTAGTGGGGATGGTGGTGGGCGCGGTTGCACGCTCCCGCGCCTTCGGAACTACCATGGGAGCCTATGGCGCTGCGGTTTCGGTCTACTCGCATTTCATCGCGCGCGGGCACGAAGTGGTGTTTCCGAAAAACACGGCTATGCAGATTGGGATTGGGACGCGCGCGGCGGTAACACGACCACCTGTGACACCTCCACCAACCGCTGGCGGAACCGCATCGCCCGAAGCGACATCCGACGCTGTCACTTCGGATGGTCGGACGCTGCCACTGAATGACGCGGCCACTGAATACTAAGTAAAGACTGGTTGGAACCTAACTCCGCCGCGACGGCCGCAGAAGGCCTGCCGTTCCCTCGCCGCCCTTCCCTCTCCGCCTCTGCGCACGTATCGTGCTATTTTCGAGAAGCGCTCATGGATTCACCGCACCCACTGGCCTCGCAGCCTACTCCACGCAATGTATACGCTTTCGGTTTCACGTCATTCCTCAACGACACCGCAAGCGAAATGGCGTACTGGGTCCTGCCCGCATTTCTGGCGTCGCTCGGCGCCGGACCGGCTCAACTCGGTATCATCGAAGGCATTGCCGAGAGCGTGGCATCGTTCGCCAAGCTCTTCTCCGGCTACATCTCCGACAAAATCTCGGAACGCAAGCCGATCGTGGTCGGCGGATATTTCGTGGCCAACGCGGTCAAGCCTCTGCTCGCCTTCGTTTCTTCGTGGTGGCAGATTCTCGGAATCCGCTTTTCCGATCGTTTAGCGAAGGGGGTCCGCGGAACCGCACGCGACGTGATGGTTGCCGATTCGGTCGATCCCTCGACCCTGGGCTCGGCCTATGGCTTGATTCAAGCGATGGATTCCGCTGGCGCCATCGCCGGCCCGCTGCTGGCACTGGCAATCATCGGCCACTTCGGAACGCGTGGCGTGTTCGCCTTCGCCGCGGTCCCCGGTGCGCTGTGCGTCATCGTGGCCTGGCTCGGAATCCGCGAAGTGCACCGCGGCACGAAAGCGAAGAACACGACGCCGTCTCCCGTCACGGCCGGTCACAACTCGTCGCGCGCAGCCGAGAAATCTCCATGGTTCCCGAAGCTACCCTTCGGTTTCTATTACGTTCTGGTCATCGTCACACTGTTCTCGCTCGGAAATTCCAGCGACATGTTTCTCGTGCTTCGCGCCGGAAACATCGGTATCCCCGCGTCGCAAGCGCCGCTGCTCGGGCTCGTCTTCAACATCATGTTCACGCTATTCTCATGGCCCGCCGGAAAATTCAGCGACCGCTTCTCGCGTTCAACCATCGCGGCCGCCGGATATCTGGTTTATGCCATCGTCTATTTCGTCTTCGCGGTCGCGCCTTCACACCTGGCCATTTGGCTCTCGATGTCGTTCTACGGCCTCTTCTATGCCCTCACCAACGCCGTACTCAAAGCATTAATTGTCGAAAGCGTGCACGGCGAGGTCCGCGGCCGTGCTCTCGGGATATTCTCGTTTTTCACCAGCGTGACGACTCTGCTCTCGAGCGTCATCACTGGAGCCCTGTGGAAGCTCTACGGCCCTGCGGTGCCTTTCTATTTTTCAGCGGGAATCGCGATCTTCTCGGCGATCGCGCTCTTAGCCTACCGTTCGCCGGCCAGGAGCATCCAGAACGACTGACGGTGCCCCAGAGCCTGCCCTGAGCTTGTCGAAGGGTTCGCGCCCGGTCTGTGGGCGCTAACCAGGGTGACCCCGAGCGTGGATTTTAGAGGCTCACGACGCGGGTTGCCCATCACCGTGATGAGGCAACCACCAATAAGCGACCGCCAGAAACACCAACCCCGCCACGCTATCCAGCACCGCGTCCTTCCACGTCCCAGTCCGCGACGGAATGTAGCTCTGGTGCCACTCGTCCATCGACGCAACAAAAACCGTCCCCAGCCATGCCAGCAGTGAGGTGCGCCACAACATCGCCTTCGTCCAGCCAAACGTCGCACGCCACCCTCGCAGCAGAAGCAACCCCAACATGCCGTACCCAACGACATGTCCTGTCTTACGCAGGTAGTGATGGAAGACTAGGAAATCCTGAAAATTGATTTCCCCGAACAAACGAGTCAACAGCATGTAGAGCAAGCTGCCCGTGTGCTCCGATGAGAAGTAGTCGGTGGACTCGAACGTGATGAGGACGACCCAAACGGCCGCCGGCCACCACGCGCGAAGAAGGTTAGGACGAGAAGAAGTCGAATCGTTTGCCAAAATTGTTTCTCGTCCCTTACTCGGCCGCGTAGTTCGGCGCTTCGCGCGTGATCATGACGTCGTGGACGTGGCTCTCGCGCAGGCCAGCGGAACTGATGCGTACGAACCGCGCTTTCTGCTGCAAGTCGGCAATCGTCTGGCATCCACAGTAGCCCATGCCCGACCGCAATCCCCCGACCATCTGATGGACGATCATGGCCACCGAACCGCGATACGGTACGCGTCCTTCAACGCCCTCCGGCACCAACTTGCCCAGCCGGTTCGACTCTTCGCCAAGCACGGGGCCAGCCGTCGAAGCGTCCCCATCCGAGTTCTGGAAGTAACGCTCGCTCGATCCTTGTGCCATCGCTCCGAGCGATCCCATGCCGCGATACGACTTGAACGTCCGGCCCTGATACAGAATCAACTCGCCGGGACTCTCGTCGGTCCCCGCGAACATCGATCCAATCATCACCGCCGACGCCCCCGCCGCCAGAGCCTTGCTGATATCGCCCGAATACTTGATGCCGCCATCGGCGATGATCGGAACTCCGGAGTCGCGGACAGCCCGCGACGCTTCGGCGATCGCAGTAATCTGAGGAACGCCGACGCCCGTGACAATACGCGTGGTGCAGATCGATCCCGGCCCGATGCCGACTTTCACTCCATCGACTCCGGCGCGCACCAGATCACAGGCACCGTCGAACGTGGCCACGTTGCCGGCGATCAAGTCCACTTCCGGCAATTTCGCCTTCACCTTCTTCACAGCCTCCAGCACCAGCGAGGAGTGGCCGTGCGCGCTGTCAATCGCCAGCACATCGACCTTCGCCTTGGCCATTTCCTGCGCGCGCTCCAGGAAATCGCCGGTAGCGCCGATCGCCGCGCTTACCCGTAGCCGTCCCTTGTCGTCTTTCGCCGCGCCCGGATATTTCAATTTCTTCTGAATATCCTTAACTGTGATCAGACCCTTCAGGTTGTATTTGTCGTCAACGACGAGGAGCTTTTCAACGCGGTGTTCGTGCAGTATCTCTTCGGCCTGCTCTAGCGTCGTTCCCACCGGTACAGTGATTAGATTTTTCTGCGTCATCACCTTGCTGATGGGAATGTCGAACCGCGTCTCGAAGCGCAGATCACGATTGGTCAGAATGCCGACCAGCCTGCCGTCTTTCTGCGTGATCGGGACACCAGAAATCTTGTATTTCTGCATCACCTCAAGCGCGTCAGAAACCTTGGCGTCCGGTGACATGGTGACCGGATCGACGATCATGCCGCTCTCCGAGCGTTTAACCTTGTCGACTTCGTTCGCCTGCTGCTCAATCGTCAGATTGCGATGGATGATCCCTAATCCACCCTGCTGCGCCAGCGCGATCGCCATATGCGACTCGGTCACCGTATCCATGGCGGCGCTGACGATGGGAATATTCAGCCGGATGTTACGCGTAATCGGTGTCTGCGTATTGGTATTGGCCGGTACGACACCCGAGTGCGCCGGGAGCAGCAAAACGTCGTCGAATGTAAGGGCTTCGGGGACAGGAAAATGGATCATAAGTTTTGGTTGACCTTCTATTGTAGGGAGCGCTTACCTGTTGGGCAAATGCGAAGACCAACATCCGCTCGTTCGTTTGCCAAGCGTCCTCAAACACGGTACATTCCGAGTGGTTTCCCGACTTAGTATCCGCCTGGAGGTTTCCAATGTTGCGCACGCTGCGCTTTCGGATCGCGATCGCTTTGGCTTTGATTCTCAATCTCGTCACCGGACCAGTCATTCTCACTGCCCAGCAGCCGTCCGCTGACGAACCGTCGATCACGATTCGCACAAACACCCGTCTCGTCACTTTGGACGTCGTGGTGACCGACAAGAAAGGCCAGCCGGTAACTGGCCTCAAGCCGGAGAATTTTACGGTTGAGGAAAACGGAAAGAAGCAGAAAGTTTCGCTTTTCGCTGCCCCGGGAACCGACCGCGGACCGAAGCCCACACCAGCCCCGGCCGGCATTCTCTCGAACCATCCGGAAAACGTGGGGCCCGCGGGCATTCCCACGGTTTTGCTTCTGGATGCGTGCAATTCCCCATTTAAGGACCAGGCCTACGCCCGTTCCCAAATGCTCAAGTATGTTGTGGAACAAGGCGAGAGCGGCCATTCGATGGCTGTGCTCACGTTGACCGACCGTCTCGGTGTGTTGCAGCAATTCACAAGCGATCCGCAGGTATTGATGACTGCAATCAAGAACCTGCGGCCGCAGGAACAGATTTTGCAGTCCTCGGGACCGGTGCCGGAATCCCACGGCATTTCGACAGTCGACCTGGGACGCGGCGGCGGTGGTGGTGCCGGTGCCGCGGCGCTTGCTTCCGCTCAAGCCGCTGCTCAACAATTCGCCGATCTTCAGGTTGGCTACAATTTGGAACGCCGCACCCTGATTACCATCGAAGCGATGAAAGCTCTGGCCAGAATCCTCGGCGGACTGCCGGGCCGCAAGAATGTCGTCTGGCTGACGGCATCTCTGCCCTTTGACCTGGTCCCCGAAGACCGCAACATGAGCGAAGCTGAGTTACTCGCCGACCTGCCCGGCCAGGGCCGCCAGCGATCAGTGTCTACGAACGCCGCCGGAGCCTATGCTTCCGAGTCCCGCCAACTGCATGGTCAAGACATCAAGGAAGCCGAATCGCAATTGGCGAATGCAAGTATCGCGATTTATCCGGTGGATGTCACCGGCTTAATGAGCGGAATGGAAAGCTCCGCAACGCAACAAGGATCGGTCTTCAACGATACGTCAGTGAGCAACCGCGCTATTTCCACGCTCTCGGCCCAGCGCTCTAGCCAGGGCACGATGGAAGAAGTGGCCGCTCAGACGGGCGGCAAAGCCTACATCAACCAAAACGATATCAAAGACGGAATCACCCTGGCCGTTTCGGACGAGAAGGCCTCATATTCGCTCGGCTACTATCCCGACAATAAGAAATGGGATGGCAAGTTCCGCAACCTGAAAGTAAAGGTCGATCAAGGCGACACACAGTTGCGTTATCGCAAGGGTTTTTACGCTGTCGATCCGTCGCAGGATAAAGACAAGAAAGGCAATTTCGAATCGGATGTGGCCGCCGCGCTAGAACTCGGAGCTCCCTCCACTCAAGTCTCTTTCATGGCACAAGCCAAGCCCACTGATCCCGGAAAGATGCGCGTCATCTTTCTGGTCGACGCCCACACCCTGAGCGCTGAAGATAGCGGAGGCGGAAAGAAGATGAACGTCGTCCTCTACGCCAGCCTTTACGGCGCCGATGGACAGAACATGGGGACCAAGAGCACGAAAGTTGACCGCTCATTCGACGCCGCAACGTATCAACAACTTCTGGATAAGGGCATGATGGTACCCATCGACATGGATTTGCCGGCTCCTGGTCAGAACCTCCGGCTGGCTGTGCTCGACAACAAAACGGGATACATTGGCACTGCCACCGGAAAAGTCGGACAATAGACCGTCGGAAAATAGAAGCAGGCAAGCATACAAAAGAAAAAGGCGTCCGAAAATCGGACGCCCCTTCTTTGAACCTTCAAGCCTGAACCTTCAATTCTGCAGAAAATTTACTCTTTGTCTTTCTTGCTGTCCTCAGCCTCGGCGGCCAGAGCCTTTTCCTGCTCCGCCTGCGCATCGGCATCTTCCATTGCCTTGCGGCTCTCTTCCGCACGCTTGGCACGGATCTCGGCGCGCTTCTGCCGCTTCTCATCCAGCACCTGCTCGCTGCCCAGCAGTTCGATGAACGCCTTTTCGGCGCCATCGCCTTTGCGCCACGAGACACGCACGATGCGCGTGTATCCACCTTTGCGGTCGCCGAAACGTGGCGCAACCGTGTCGAAAAGTTTCGTGACGGCCTCTGGCGTCATCAGGTATGAAGCCGCCTGCCTCCGCGCCGCCAGATCTCCCTTTTTGCCGAGCGTAATCATCTTCTCGACCGACGGACGCACCGCCTTCGCCTTGATCACAGTCGTCTCAATGCGCTCTTCCATGATGATCGAGGTCACCATGTTGCGCAACATCGCGCGCCGATGAGAAGTGGTCCGTCCGAGTTTGTAACCTGCAACTTTGTGACGCATGTTTAACCCCTGAGTTCTCAGTTCTCGGTTCTCAGTTCTCAGTAAACCCGACCTCAGTTCCCAGGGTGTTAACCGGGAACTGAGAACCGAGAACTGAGAACTGCTCTACAGATCGTTATCGCCGTACGCCGAAGCGGGCAGCACCTGATTCGAAGTCGGTCCGGGGACGGCGTTGCCGTGCTCGTCGATCTTCATGCCCAGGCTCAGGCCCATCGAGGAAAGGATCTCCTTGATTTCGTTCAGCGACTTGCGGCCAAAGTTTTTCGTCTTCAGCATTTCGGCTTCGGTCTTCTGCACCAGTTCGCCAATCGACTGAATGTTCGCATTCTTCAAGCAGTTATAGCTGCGGACGGAAAGCTCGAGTTCCTCGACCGAACGGTTCAGGTTCTCGTTCTTGATTTCCGGCCGGCGCTCTTCGCTCGAAGATGCGGTTTCGATTTCTTCTTCGAAGTTGATAAAGATGTTCATGTGATCTTTGATCAGCTTCGCCGAAAGCCCCAGCGCGTCGCCCGGAGTAATCGAACCATTCGTCCAGACTTCGACCGTCAGCTTGTCGTAATCGGTGATCTGCCCGAGACGCGCCGCTTCGACGGTGTAGTTGCACTTTCGCACCGGCGTGTGGACGGAATCGATAGGAATGAATCCGATGCCGAGATCGTCTTCGAAGTTCTTGTCGGCGGAAACATAACCGCGGCCGCGCTTCAGGCGCATTTCCATTTCAAGCTTGCCGCCTTCGCTCACCGTCGCGATGTAGATGTCTTTATCCAGCACTTCGACATCGCCATCCGCTTCGATCATGCCGCTCGTGACCACTCCCGGCTGATCGGCGCGCAAGTAAATCGCCTTCGGACCATCGCCCGCCAGCTTGAACGGAACCTGCTTCATGTTCAAAATGATGTCGGTCGCGTCTTCGACGACACCAGGGATCGATTGGAACTCGTGCAGCACGCCTTCGATCTTCACCGCGGTAACCGCCGCGCCTTCGATCGAACTCAGCATCACGCGCCGCAGCGCGTTGCCGATGGTGGTGCCAAATCCGCGCTCAAACGGCTGCGCCCAGAACATCCCGTATTTATCGGTAAGCGAAGATGTATCGCTCGCCAAACGTTTCGGTTTTTGAAAGCCTCTCCAAAGCATGTGTTGCTCCTCTCGGCCATGTGGCTCAATCCGGCTCGCTGAGTTGGCCAACTCAGGTCAAAGCCGGAAAGGCTGATCTGGCACGAATGGTGGCCAAAAAACAGTTCTCAGTTGCCAGTTCTCAGTAAACCCTAACATTGCGGCTCTTCGGTTTTACTGAGAACCGAGAACTGGGAACTGAGAACTAGTAACGACTACTTGCTGTAAAGTTCGACAATCAGCTGCTCATTCACCGGCAGCTGAATATCTTCGCGTCGCGGCAGCGCAATCACGCGGCCTTTGTAATTCTCGCGATCGATCTCCAACCACACCGGTGCCGGCTGATGGCTGGCAAAATCCCTTGCGATCTCGAGAATTGGAACCTTGCGGCTCGACTCGCGAATCTGGATCTCTTCGCCGACTGCAACCTCGTACGAGGGAATGTTGACTTTCTTTCCATTCACCTGCACGTGGCCGTGACGCACCAACTGGCGCGCCTGGCGGCGTGAAATACCGAAGCCGAGACGGAAAACCACATTGTCGAGACGGCGTTCGAGCGATTCCAGCAGCTTCGCACCCGTCACACCCTTGGACCGGACCGCGTTCTCGAAATAATTCCGGAACTGGCCTTCCTGGGTGAAGTAAATGCGCTTGGCTTTCTGCTTTTCACGCAACTGCAGACCGTAGCCTACGACCTTGGTCTTCTTGTCCTTCCCGTGTTGTCCGGGAGCGAAGTTGCGCTTTTCAATTGGGCATTTGTCGCTAAAGCACTTGGTGCCTTTGAGGAAGAGCTTGATGCCCTCCCGGCGACATAGACGACACACTGCATCCGTATAACGTGCCAAGTTGTTCTCCTTCGTTAGATGACCGGTTTACAGGTTTGGCTTCACCCTTCGTCCCGGACGAAAATCAGTTCTCAGTTCTCAGTTGCCAGTTCTCAGTAAAACCCAAGTTCCGCCGCTCTTACTGAGAACCGAGAACTGGGAACTGAGAACACTTGTCGCGTTAGACTCTCCGCCGTTTCGGCGGCCGACACCCATTGTGCGGAATCGGAGTCGTGTCTTTAATCGAACGCACTTCAATCCCAGCCGAGGCCAGCGCGCGCACTGCCGACTCACGGCCCGATCCCGGACCGCTCACCCGCACATCCACCGTTCGGACGCCGTGATCGCGCGCCATCTGGGCGGCGTTCGACGCGGCCTGCTGCGCCGCAAACGGAGTCCCTTTACGCGACCCGCGGAAACCGAGCGAGCCGGAGCTCTTCCACGAAAGCACGTTCCCGGACATGTCCGTAATCGTGACGATCGTGTTGTTGAAAGAAGCCTGCACATGCACCAGTCCATGCGGAACGTGCTTGCGCTCTTTTTTCTTGAAAGTCTTTTTCTTGCCCTTTTTGTCGGGCGCCGCTGCGGCGCCGCCTGCTGCTGCTGGTTTTGCCATTGCTTTGAGTTCTCAGTTCTCGGTTCTCAGTTCTCAGTAAACCCATTCTCGCCGCTACTGAGAACTGGGAACCGGGAACTGGGAACTGGGTTTAAGCTTTCGCCGTCTTCTTCTTCTGCGCGACCGTTCCCTTGCGCGGACCTTTGCGGGTGCGGGCATTGGTGTGGGTCCGCTGTCCACGGACCGGTAGATTCCGGCGATGACGGAATCCACGATAGGAGCCGATTTCGATGAGCCGCTTGATGTTCATCGAAACGTCCTTGCGCAGATCGCCTTCCACCGAGCCTTCCGCTTCGATCACCTGGCGGATGCGGTTGACCTCGTCTTCTCCGAGGTCCGAAATCTTCTTCATCGGGTCGACATTCGCTGCGTCCAAAATCCGCGCCGCGCGCGAGTCGCCAATCCCGTAAATGTAAGTGAGCGCGATATTCGAACGCTTGTTGCGCGGAAGATCGACGCCTGCGATACGTGCCATGTTCCCTCTCTTAACTTCGCCGTCAGCTCTCAGCTGTCAGCTTTCGGTTATCCCTGACGCTGCTTGTGTTTCGCCGTCTCGCAAATCACCCGCACTACTCCCTTGCGGTGGATGACCTTGCACTTGTCACAAATTTTCTTTACCGATGCTCTTACTTTCATAAATCAGTTCTCAGTTCTCAGCTGCCAGTGCTTAGTAACTGTAACTGCAGCTGCAGACCCCTCGCTTCGCGCGGGATCATAATTATTTGTAGCGGTACACAATCCGACCGCGATTCAGATCGTAAGGAGAAAGTTCGACCGCGACTTTGTCGCCCGGCAATATGCGTATGAAGTTCTTCCGCATCTTGCCGGAAACATGTGCCAGTACCTGGTGTTTATTTTCCAGTTCCACCTTGAACATGGCATTCGGCAACGGCTCGACCACCGTCGCCATCACTTCAATCGCGTCTTCTTTACTCATTGACTCCTTAAAATCAGTTCTCAGTTGCCAGTTCTCAGTTCTCAGTTAAAACCTACCGGCTCTCACTGAGAACTGAGAACTGGGAACTGAGAACTACTGGGTCAAAATCATCGGCCCTTGCCGCGTTACCGCCACGCAATGCTCAAAATGTGCGCTGTAACTGCCGTCGAGCGTGACGGCCGTCCATTTATCGCTCAAAACCTTCGTCTCGGGACCGCCCGAATTCACCATCGGCTCGATCGCCAGGACCATCCCTTCGGTCAACTCCGCGCCCTGGCCCTTCTTGCCGAAATTCGGGATCTGCGGCGCTTCATGCAGCTTGGTCCCAATCCCGTGTCCCACAAATTCCCGAACTACGCTGAACCCGTTCGCTTCCACATGCTTCTGGATCGCCGATCCAACGTGCCCAACCGTGTTGCCAATCTTTACCTGCTCGATGCCCTTATAAAGTGACGCCTCCGTCACCTCGAGCAACTTCTTCAATTCTTCCGTCTTCGGTTCGCCCACCGGCACCGTGATTGCCGCGTCGCCGTAATAACCCTCGAAGACCACTCCACAATCGATCGAAACCAGATCGCCCGTCTTCAGCGTCCGCTTCTCCGACGGAATGCCATGCACGATCTCTTCGTTGATCGAAGTGCACAACACACAGGGATAACCGTAATACCCCTTAAAGGCCGGCGCCGCACCAAGGTCGGCGATCATTTTCTCGGCGGCCTTTTCCAGATCCATCGTCGTAACGCCAGCCGCCACGACAGATTTCAGATGATTCAGAATCTGGCGGACCATCTTCCCGCTCCGCCTCATCTTCTCGATCTCATCCGGCGACTTGCGGACGATCCGGTCTTCTCCAAAACTCATAACGAATCCGCTACTGGCAGACGCCCTGGCGCTGACGCTGGCTCTCGATCACGGCAAAAATCTGCACCGTAACCTCCGCCATCGGCCGATCGGCATTGATCGGCACCAGCCGTCCCTGCGCCTTGTAATACTCGGCCACCTTGCTGGTCTGCGTCTCGTAGGCCGCCAGACGTCCAGAAATGACTTCTTCGCGGTCGTCCTCACGGATCACCAGCTTCGATCCGTCCAAATCACACACGCCTTCTGCGTGAGGTGGCTGAGAATGAATGTTATAGAGCCGTCCACAGGTGGGGCACGAACGCCGACCGGTAAGCCGCTGCAATAATTGAGTATAATCCACCAGCAACTGGATCACAACCAGCGGACACGACTCCCAGTTTTCAAAGATCCCTTTTTTCAGGAAGGCATCGAGCCATCCTGCTTGCGCGGCTGTCCGAGGAAAGCCGTCCAGCACAAACCCATGTTGGCAATCCGGCTCCTGCAGCCGAGTAGCCACAATGCCATACATCAAGTCGTCCGGCACCAGTTCGCCGCGCGCCATGATGCCCTTGGCCTCAACACCAAGCGCCGTCCCGCGCGCCACGTGATCTCGCAACAGATCACCCGTCGATATCTGCGGAACCTTGTAACGGTCGACAATCTGTTTGGACTGTGTACCCTTCCCAGCCCCTGGAGGCCCCAGAAGAATCACTGGCCCAATATTTCGCGCGGTCTGGTTGGCCATCGAAATGGCGTCTCTTACTCGTTTTTCCCGCCGCGGAAATTCCGTCGTGCTCCGCGCCCGCAAAATTCTACTACCGGGCTCTCGCCCGGCGTGTGACCTCGATCACACGACCCAATCTTTTCCAAACGCATTACCAAGTCCGCCGTCCGCGAATCCGTCCGCTGCGCGGCGTGAAGCCATCGTAATGCCGCATGATCAGCTGCGCTTCGATCTGCGTAACCGTATCCATGGCCACGCCCACAACGATCAGCAGCGATGTTCCACCAAAATAGAAATTCACTCCCAAGCCGTTCGTGACCCAGGTGGGCAGGTTCTCAAAGAAACGCCCAAGCAGCGGCAGGTGATTCAGCTTGATGCCGGCGATCATCCACTCCGGAATCAGCGAAATCAGAATCAGGTAGAGCGCACCCACCAGCGTGATTCGCGTCAACACGTCGTTGATAAAATCGGAAGTCCGCTTGCCGGGCCGTATACCGGGGATAAATCCTCCCCACTTCCGCATGTTGTCCGCAACCTCGTTCGGGTTGAACACGATCGAGATATAAAAGTAGGCAAAGAAAATGATGCCTAGGCAATAGAGCAGCGTATAGAGCGGCTCTCCCCAACGCATCGCGTCAAGCAGGGGCCCAATCACCTTGTTATTGTGGAATGCCGCCCCCAGCATCTGCGGCAGAGCCAAAATCGACGACGCAAAAATCACCGGCATCACACCGCCTGCGTTGACCCGCAACGGCAAATGCGTCGATTGGCCGCCCATCACTTTTCGTCCCACGACGCGTTTCGCGTACTGCACCGGAATCCTGCGCTCGCTACGCTCGACGTAGACGATGAACGCAACCACCGCGATCATTAAGACCAGCAGCATGATAATCGCCGGAGCGGTAAAAACTCCCCAGGCCGAGGTGCTCGCCTTCTGGTAGAGATCGATCACGCCGCGGGGAAGACCCACGACGATGCCCGTAAAAATCAGCAGCGACATGCCGTTGCCGATGCCGCGTTCCGTAATCTGCTCACCCAGCCACATGATGAAAGCGCTGCCCGTGGTCAGCGTCAACATGGTCATCAGGATGAACCCCGGACCCGGCGTGTTCACGAAATCGCCCGCTTTTTGCAGACTCACCGCAATGCCGAAAGACTGCACCGCGCTCAAAATCACCGTGAGATAACGCGTCCACATGGTGATCTTCTTGCGGCCCATCTCGCCTTCTTTTTGCAACTTGGCCAGCGGCTCATACACCACGGTCAGCAACTGCAAAATGATCGACGCCGTAATGTACGGCATGATGCCCAAGGCGAAAATCGTCAGCCGGCGCAAGTTGCCGCCGCTGAACAGATCGACGAAACCCAACACCGAACCCTTATTCTGCTCGAAAAACTGTGCCAGCCGGTCGCCGTTGATTCCGGGCGTTGGGATATGCCCACCGATGCGATACACCGCCAGCAGGGCCATCGTGAATAACACGCGCTTGCGTAGGTCGGGAATCCGGAAGATATTCGCCAGCTTGGAAAGCATTACTGCAAGACCTCAAACTTGCCGCCCGCTTTGGTGATCTTTTCCTGTGCAGACTTCGAGAACTTGTGAGCATGTACCGTGATGGCTGCCGTCAGTTCGCCATTGCCCAGAATCTTCACTGGGGCATGGCCATCCACTACGCCGGCCTTCTTCAGCACTTCGGGAGTGATTTCCGTCTCGCCGAGTCCGGCCAGTCGTTCGACGTTCACCACGTCATATTCCTCGCGGAAAATGTTCGTGAATCCGCGCTTCGGAATGCGGCGATGCAGCGGCATCTGGCCGCCTTCAAATCCGCGGATCAGCCGCGCGCCCGAGCGGGACCATTGCCCCTTATGCCCGCGCGTGGAGGTCTTTCCCATGCCGGACCCCATGCCGCGCCCGACGCGTTTCTTCTTTTCCGTGGACTTCTTCGGTGCCCGTATTGTCGATAAATTCATAGAAAATCCTAGGTGTCAGGTGTTAGGTCTAAGGTCTCAGGAAAAGCGCACCTACTAACGTTGCCGGTCTTCCTGAGACCTGAGACCTGGCACCTGAGACCTTACCCTACGACCTCAACCAAATGCGGGATCTTCTTGACCATGCCGCGAATGGCAGCGGTATCCGGCCGCTCAATCACCTGGTTCAAACGGGTAAATCCCAGCCCCTTGACCACCAGCTTTTGTTTTTCCGGCGTGCAAATTGCCGAGCGCACCCATTTCAACTGGATTTTCCCGCTCGGCGTAGATTTTGATGTCTTAGTAGTCATTTCACTTCCCGTCTAACTCTGCCTCTAGATCACAAATTACCAATTACCAATCACAAATTTCTCTACAGTTCCTGTACCGATTTGCCCCGCAGCGCCGCTACGTCTTCGCGATTCTTCAGTTTCTTCAGCGCTTCAAACGTCGCCTTGATCACGTTGTGCGGATTGTTCGTGCCAATCGACTTGGTCAGCACGTTCTGCACGCCCGCCGAAGTCATGACCGCGCGCACCGCTCCGCCGGCAATCACGCCCGTGCCTTCCGGCGCCGGTTTCAGCAGAACCATCCCCGAGCCAAACCGCCCGAGCACTGTGTGCGGCACCGAGGTCTGCGTCAGGTTGATCCGGATCAGGTTCTTCTTCGCCGACTCAATCCCTTTGCGGATCGCCTGCGGCACTTCTTTCGCTTTGCCCGACCCAAATCCCACCACCGCCGCCGAAGGATCGCCCACCACCACCAGCGCCGCGAACGACATGTTCTTGCCGCCCTTGACCACCTTCGTCACCCGGTTGATCGAGACCACCTGGTCCTTCAACTGGAACGAACCCGCATCGAGTTTCTTTGTGACTCTAGCCATTCTGAATCCTGTAACTCTCTAGTCGTCAGATTCGGAGGTCCCGGTTTTCAGCTTTCACTGAGAACTGAGAACTGAGAACCGAGAACTGTTTTTAGAATTGCAATCCCGCTTCGCGCGCCGCATCCGCCACGGCCTTGACCCGCCCGTGATAAATGTAGCCGCCGCGGTCAAACACTACTTTCGTGACGCCTTTTTCCTTGGCCAGTTCGGCGATCTTCTTGCCGACCGTCTTCGCCGACGCCACGTTGCCGCCAGTGACGCGCGAATCTTTGTTCTTGTCCTTGCGCTCGTCCGCGGTCGAGGCGGCGGCCAGCGTTACGCCCTTCAAATCGTCGATCAGCTGAACGTAAATATGGTTCAGCGAACGATACACATTCAGCCGAGGACGCTCCGGCGTACCCAGAACTTTCTTCCGAATCCGATCGTGCACCCGTTGCCGCGTTTGATTTTTTGAATTGACTCTCAGCATTTGATCTAGCCCTCAGCTATCAGCTATTAGCCGTCAGTTAAAAACTCAGCTCTTGGACTAACTGAAAGCTGAGAGCTGACGGCTGAAAGCTATTTTGCTCCCGTCTTGCCAACCTTCTTCTTCAAGCGCTCGCCGGCGTAGCGCACACCCTTGTTCTTGTACGGATCGGGCGGACGCAGCGATCGCATTTCGGCCGCTACCTGCCCAACCTTCTGCCGGTCAATGCCGTTCAGGGTCAGTTTGGTGAGCTTCGCATCCACCGCGCAATCCACGCCTGTCGGCAGCGGATATTCGATCGGGTGGGAGTAGCCGAGACTGAACACGACCATCCCCTTGCCCTTCATTTCCGCGCGGTAGCCGATACCAACGATTTCGAGGTCGCGCGTCCAGCCCTTGGTCACGCCTTCAACTGCGTTATTGACCAGCGCCCGCGCCAGTCCATGCACCGCGGCGTGCGCGTCGTCCGGGCGGATCGCCACCAGGTTGCCGTCCTTCTGCTCCATCGTAATGCCGGACGGAAGCGGTGTCTCCAGCTTGCCTTTCGGCCCCTGGACCATCACCGTGTTGCCTTCGATTTTCACCGTCACGCCCTTCGGGATCGGGATCGGTTTTTTTCCAATTCGTGACATAAGGTCAGCTCTTAGCCTTTAGCAATTAGCACTTAGTAACATCTCTATTAGCACGGCGCTTTAGCTAACGGCTAAAGGCTAAGTGCTAACGGCCGCTCTTCTACCAAATCTCGCACAACAACTCGCCGCCCAGGCCTTCGCGCCGCGCCTGGCGTCCCGTCATCACGCCCTTCGGCGTCGTCAGGATATTGATGCCCATACCACCGAGCACTCGCGGAATCTCCGTGCGGCGCACATAGACGCGGCACCCCGGACGCGACACGCGCGCCAGATTCGTGATCACCGCTTCGTTGTTGTTGCCGTACTTCAGATACACGCGCAGGACTTTGTGGCCCTCTTCTTCGGCCGGCTTGAAGTTCGCGATATAGCCCTCTTCTTTCAAAATGCGGGCAATCTCGTTCTTCAGCTTGGAAGCTGGTATATCCACTTTCTGGTGCCGTGCGCGGATCGCGTTGCGAATGCGCGCCAGCATGTCTGCGACCGGATCGGTCAACCTCATTGTTTGCTTCTCCTAAAGCCGCTCGTTCGCTCCGCGTACGCCGGAGAACCTGTCAGCAGCTTAACTTCTGTCGTTAGTCGATTGTCGTTGGTCGTTAGCGAACCGCTTTGCCAACGACGATCGACGAACGACCAGCGACGGTTTTCCTACCAGGACGACTTCGAAACTCCGGGGATCTCCCCGCGCAACGCCAAACTGCGGAAACACAGACGGCACAGGCCAAACTTGCGTAAATAGGCCCGCGGACGTCCGCAGATCTTGCAGCGGTTGTGCTTGCGCGACGAGAACTTCGGCTTCTTCGCGTCCTTCACTCGTTTTGCTGTAGTTGCCACTTAGCTTCTAGCTCCTGGCTGCTAGCTTCTAGCAAACCCTTTTCTTGCAAATTTCGCTTCTACTTCTGCAATCTGACCTCTAACCTCTGACCTCTAGCCTCACGCCCTAAACGGCATTCCCAAACTCTTCAGCAACGACCGTGCCTGATCGTCCGAACGCGCCGTCGTCACAATGGTCACGTTCATACCCTTGAGCTTGTCGACCTTCGAATAGTCAATCTCCGGAAAAATCAACTGATCGTGCAGTCCGAGCGTGTAGTTGCCGCGGCCATCGAACGACTTCGTCGATACACCCTTGAAGTCGCGCACTCGCGGCAGAACCACGCTCACGAGACGGTCGAAAAACTCGTACATGCGATCGCCGCGCAACGTCACCATGGCTCCGATCGGCATGCCTTCGCGGACCTTAAATGCCGCAATCGACTTCTTTGCCTTCGTCGTCACCGGCTTTTGTCCGGTGATCTGCCCCAGTTCGTTGACCGCCGGGTCGATCAGTTTCGCGTTCTGCGTCGCTTCGCCCACGCCCATGTTCACAACGATCTTGTGTAGTCGCGGCACGGCCATCGGGTTCTTCAGTTCCAGCTCCTTCATTAAAGACGCGGCGACTTCTTTTTCAAACCGTGACCGCAACCGCGGCCGTTCTTTGGCCGCGTGTCGGGGAGCTTCCGCGCTCGGCTTCTCAGCCTGCGCTGACTGCCGCTTTTCGCCCTTGGGCGGCCGCTTCTCGTCTTTTTTCTGGCCTTCGGGTTTCTGATCGTGTTTTTGTTCGTCTGCCATTGTCGTTGCTACCTTCTCTCACGGTTTCGGACCAGCTTCCCGCCAGGGAAGCCTTCCGGTTCGTGAGCCCCTTCAAATCTTTCGGCCATTCTGGCCTGTTCGTCCTACGGGTTCGCTAGAAGCCAGTAGCTAGAAGCTGGAAGCTCCTACCTACACCTTATCCAGCGTCGTCCCGCACTTCTTGCAAACTCGAACCTTGCGCTCGCCGCGCACTTCATGCCCGATCCGTACCGGACCGCAGGTCGAACACACCAGCGCCACGTTCGACAACTGGATTGCCCTCTCCTGTTCGGCGATTCCGCCCTTAACATTCTTCTGTGGATTCGGCCGCACGTGCTTCTTCACCGTCATCACGTGCTCGACCAGGACCTTGCCCTCGTCCGGCAGCACGCGCAACACTCGCCCTTCTTTTCCCGAATCCCGCCCGGTCATGACCTTTACCGTGTCATTCCGCCGGATATCCACGCGCTTATGAATCTTTGCAGTTGCAGTTCCCATCTCGTTCCTCAATCCTTAATCAGGTCTTCCTGAGACCTAAGCCCTGGCACCTACAGTACTTCTGGCGCCAGCGACACAATCTTCAAAAACTTCTTCTCGCGCAATTCGCGCGCCACCGGACCAAACACGCGCGTACCGACCGGCTCGCCCGTTTCGTTGATCAGTACCGCCGCATTCTGATCGAAGCGGATATAGGTTCCGTCGCGCCGGCGATATTCTTTCCTCGTGCGGACAATCACGGCCTTCACCACTTTGCCCTTCTGCACCTGGCCGTCCGGCGCAGCTTCTTTCACGCTCGCCGTAATCACGTCACCCAGGCTCGCGTGCAGACCGGTCGAGCCGCCCAGCGGCATAATCATCTGCAGCTTGCGCGCGCCGGAGTTATCGGCGACCTCGATCATCGATCTCATCATTAAGGACATATCAGTCTCCCTCTTCGCTCTCGAATCTCAGCGGACGCTCTAGCGGCCTGCTTCTACCGGCCAACCGCCGTCGCGTCCACGTCCGCCACTTCCGGCACCAGCGCCGTCTTGCGGACAATGTCCTTCAACGTCCAGCGCTTCAGCTTCGACAACGGCCGCGACTCTTCGATCTTCACCGTGTCTCCGGTGTGCGCCTCGTTCTTCTCGTCGTGCGCGTAGAACTTCTTGCGGATCGCAATCACCCGCCCGTACATCGGATGCGCTTTCTTGCGCGTCACTTCGACGACGATCGTCTTCTGCATCTTGTTCGAGACGACGATGCCGATCAGCTCTTTGTGGTGCTTCTTCTTCGCTTCCGCCTGGCCTGTAGTTTCCGCCATTATTTTTTCTCCGTCTTACTTGCGGACTTCGCCGCACTCTTCTTTACGGACTTCGCGACGGACTTTGCAACTGGCTTTGCCACCGCAGTCGCTGTCGCGGTCGTCGTCGCCACCGAAGCCGGCTTCGCGCTAGACTTCGCGCCCGCAATTTCCTGTTCGCGCCGCACCGTCTGTACCCGCGCAATGTCCCGCCGCAGACCGCGGATCTTCTTCAAACTCTCCGTCTGTCCCATATTCATCTGGAACTTCAGCTTGAAGAGCTGGTCCGCCAAATCCTTCTCCTGGTGCAGGAGTTCGACGTCCGTCAAGTTGCGAATCTTTTCAGCTTCCATAAAATCGGTTCCCAGTTCTCAGTCGCCAGTGCTTAATTGCTAACCTCTGGCCTCTGCAATCTCTACAGCACATCCCGTCGTACAAACGTCGTCCGCAGCGGGAGCTTGTGCGACGCCAGACGCATCGCTTCTTTCGCGTCCGTGATCGTCACGCCTTCCATCTCGAACAGGATCTTCCCCGGACGCACCACAGCGACCCAGTGATCCGGCGCACCCTTGCCCTTACCCATACGGGTTTCGGCGGGCTTCTTCGTGACCGGCTTATCGGGAAATAACCGGATCCAGATCTTGCCGCCGCGCTTCACAAAACGCGTCATCGCCACGCGGCTCGCTTCGATCTGCCGGTCGGTAATCCATCCCGGCTCGAGCACCTTCAGCCCGAACTGCCCAAACGCCAGCGTACTGCCGCGCCAGGCCTTCCCCGTCATCCGACCGCGCTGCTGCTTGCGGTACTTAACTTTCTTTGGCATTAACATAAAATCAGCTCTCGGCTCTCAGTTGTCAGCTCTCAGTAAAACAACCAGACGCTCTTACCTCTGCAATCTGACCTCTGACTTCTGCAATCGGTTTCTAGAACGCGCCCGTCGTCGGCACTTCACGCGCCGGCGTCGCTTCCCGCTTCTTCGTCGGGAGAATTTCGCCTTTGTAGACCCAGGTCTTCACGCCAATCACGCCATACGTCGTCCGCGCCTCGGTGAATCCGTAGTCGATGTCGGCACGCAACGTGTGCAGCGGCAACCGCCCCTGCAGATACCACTCCGACCGCGCGATTTCATTGCCATTCAACCGCCCGCTTACTCGGACCTTGATCCCCTTGCAGCCGAAACGCAGCGCCGAGTCCACCGACTTGCGCATCGCCCGCCGGAAACCCACGCGCTTTTCGAGCTGCAGCGCAATCGACTCCGAGACCAACTGGGCATCGAGTTCCGGCTTGTGCACTTCCTGAATATCGACATGCACTTCGCGGGACGTGCGCTTCTGCAGATCCTGCTTCAACTTGTCGATTTCCGCGCCCTTGCGCCCGATGATGATGCCTGGACGCGCCGTCTTCACGATGATGCGCAGCTTGTTGCCCGGACGCTCAATCTCAACCGAACTGATGCCCGCCGACTTGAGCTTTTCCTTCAGCTCGGCTTTAAGCTTGTAATCTTCAAGCAACAGCTTGTCGTAGTCCTTCTCGACAAACCAGCGCGACTTCCACGGCTTGGTGTAGCCGAGGCGGAATCCGTAAGGATGTACTTTCTGTCCCATCGTTGCTCCTAAACTTCTAACGTCCTTGATCGACTTACTTCGATCGCTTTATTTCTTCGCCGTCGCCTTCTTCGCGACTGCCTTCTTCTTCGCCGGCGCCTTAGCCTTTACTTTCGTCTTCGGCTTTGCGGAGGCCGTCTTCACCGTCTTCGCGCCCGCCGAAGCGCCGCTGTCGACCGCCGCGCCGTTCTTATTTTTTTCCGCCAGCACAATTTCCAGGTGCGCGATGCGCCGCACATAGTGATACGCGCGCCCCATTGGAGCCGGGCGGATCCGCTTCATTCGCGGACCGTCGTTCGCCACCGCATGCTTCACATACAGGTTGTCGAGATCGACGTCGAGACCTTTTTCGGTGCTCAGAAAATTCGCGTTGTCGATCGCGGATTGCAGCAATTTGCCAACGGTCGCTGCCACGCGCTTCTTGGTAAATGCAATCGTGTTGCGCGCCGCTTCGACGCGCTGTCCCTTGATCAGGTTCAGCACCAGCCGCGCCTTCTGCGGCGACACCCGCATGTATCTTGCTTCCGCTCGAAATTCCATCTCTATGTCTCTCAGCTTCTAGCCTCTGGCCTTAGCTCTTTGCTAGGAGCTAGCAGCCAGTAGCTGCTTCTACGCCTTCGGCGCCGGCGATGCTGCTCCCGGACCACCCGGCACACCCGCCGGTTTCGCCGCCGTTTCCGTTGCCGCTTTCATCGAGTGTCCCTTGAACTGACGGGTAAAGCTGAACTCGCCAAGCTTATGCCCCACCATGTTCTCGGTCACATACACCGGAATAAATTTCCTTCCGTTATGCACGGCGATGGTGTGTCCCACCATCTCCGGGATAATCGTCGAGCGCCGCGACCACGTACGCAGCACTTTCTTCTCGTTGCGCGCATTCATGGCTCCGACTTTCGTCGCCAGGTGCGCGTCCACGAACGGTCCTTTTTTTGTCGAACGTGCCATAAAGTCAGCTCTCAGCTCTCAGCTTTCAGCTCTCAGTACTGCCGAACCAAAGCTGTTTTCCTTAAAATCTAGAAACTCTGAACCCAGCCCTCATCTCCCAGCTTCCCGCTCGCCGCCTTCACTGACGGCTGACGGCTGAAAGCTGAAAGCCGTTACCCTTTCTTTCTCCGGTTCACGATAAACGCATCCGTCCGCTTGTTGTTGCGCGTCTTGTAGCCGCGCGTCGGCTGTCCCCACGGCGTCACCGGATGGCGTCCGCCCGAGGTCTTGCCTTCACCGCCGCCGTGCGGATGGTCAACCGGGTTCATCGAAACGCCGCGGTTATGCGGACGCTTTCCCACCCAGCGCGTACGTCCCGCCTTGCCCCACGTCACGTTCTCGTGGTCCGTGTTGCCAACCTGCCCGATGGTCGCTAAACAGTCGAGCAGCACCTTGCGCGTTTCACCCGAAGGCAATTTCACGAGGCCATAGTCGCCTTCTTTTGCGACCAGCTGCGCCGAACCACCCGCCGAACGCACCATCTGCGCGCCCTTGCCGGGTTTCAGTTCGACGTTGTGAATCGTCGTGCCCGGCGGAATATTCCGCAGCGGCAATGCGTTCCCGACCAGAATGTCGGCTTCGGGGCCGCTCAGGATCTTGGCTCCAACTTTCAGGCCATCGGGCTGCACGATGTAGCGCTTCTCGCCATCGGCATAGCTCAACAGCGCGATGCGCGCCGAGCGCCCCGGATCGTATTCGATCGTCACGACCGTCGCCGGAATCCCATGCTTGTCGCGCTTGAAATCGATCGTGCGCAGCAAGCGTTTGTTGCCGCCGCCGCGGAAGCGCATGGTCGTGTCGCCGGAATTGCGCCGTCCGCCGGAACGAATCTTGCCCTCGACCAGCGGCTTGTGCGGCTTCGACGAAGTGATGTCGTCGGTCGTCACCGAAGTGCGGTAGCGCAACGTCTGCGTTGTCGGTCTGTAGGTTTTAATGGCCATATCAAGCTCGCTTGCTGTCGTTAGTCGTTAGTCGTTAGTCGTTCGCGATTCGATTTTGCCAACGACTAGCGACGAACGACCAACGACCGTTTTACAGGTTCTGTGCGTACTCCGGCATCTTCTCGCCCGTCTTCAAACGCACGTACGCCTTTTTCCAATCCGGACGGTAGCCGGTAAACTTCCCCCGCCGCCGTTCTTTTCCCGGATAATTCGCTGTCCGCACCGATGCGACCTTCACCTTGAAAATTGTCTGCACCGCTTCCTTGATCTCGGTCTTGGTCGCCTTCGGCGCCACCTGAAACACAAGCGTGTTCTGCGTCTCTTTAATGCCGAGGCCTTTTTCCGTGATCACCGGCTTCTGAATAATCTGATATGCGGATTTCATCAGGCCACCTCCGCCTTACGCGAACGGCGCGCGGCTGGCTTCTTCTTGGCTTTTTCTTCCGGCTCCGCCTCGTGCGAACGGCGCGACGCCGACTTCTTCAACGAATCCTGCAGCTTCTCAATCGCCGGCTGTGCGAACACCACGTGCGTGTAGCGCATCAGGTGGTACGGGTGAACCTCGTTGGCTCGCACCAGTTCGAGCCCGTCGATGTTGCGCGAACTGAGCGCCAGATTCTTGTTTTCCGTCGTCGAAGTATCGACCAGCAAAACCGTGCCATCGACCTTCAGCTTGTCGAGCGACTCCCGAAACAGTTTTGTCTTCGGCTCTTTGATCTCGAACGACCGCACGACGATCAGCTTGCCATCGGCAAACTTCGAAGCCAGCGCCGAACGCAACGCCCCAAGGAGTTTCTTCTTCGGGAAGGCATAGTCATACGACCGCGGTTGCGGACCATGCACCGTGCCGCCGTGGCGCCACAGCGGCGACCGCACCGAACCGATACGCGCCCGCCCCGTGCCCTTCTGCTTCCAAAGCTTTTTGCCCGAGCCTGAAACCGCCCAGCGGCCTTTGGTCGCGTGCGTTCCCGCCCGCGCCGCGGCGCGATAATGCTTGATCGCTTCCCAGAGCAAGTCTTCGTTGACCGCGCCGAAAACTTCGTCGGCCAGTTCCAGGGTCCCAGCCTTGCCCCCGCTCATCGTGTATATATCGATAGTTGCCATATGCTTTTCTCGTGTGGAGCGGGCGCCCTCGCCCGCTGCCCTTGCTGTTGCCTTTGATCTTGTCGCTAGCCTTTGATCTTCCCTTACTAGCCCTTCTTGGCCGCTCTCTTCGCCGCCTTCAACGGATCGACCGTCGCCGAACCCGCAAATCCGCGGCGCTCGCGTGGCGGCTTCTTCGCCTTGCTGATCATGATGTAGCCGCCGTTTGCTCCCGGCACGCTGCCCTCGACGACCAACAGATTCTCTTCTTTATCGATGCCGAGGATGCGCAGGTTGCGCGTCGTAATCCGCGCATCGCCCATGTGACCCGACATCCGCATCCCCTTAAACACGCGCGACGGGAACGCCGACGAACCAATCGAACCGGTAATCTGAAACATCGAACCGTGCGACTTCGCGCCGCCCGCAAAGTGATGGCGCTTCACGACGCCCTGGAAGCCGTGCCCCTTGCTTGTCCCGATCACATCGACAAAACGCTCGCCTTCGAAAATGTCGACCAGGATACGGTCGCCCGCCTTCAGCACGCCTTCGGTCGTCTCGCCCGGAGCATCGACTTCCACCCCAACCTCGCGCATGAATTTCACCGGCGGCAGATTGTGCTTCGTAAAGTGCCCCTTCATCGGCTTCGTGAGCGTCTTTTCTTTCACAAATTCGACGAGACCAATCTGCGCCGACTCGTAGCCGTCGCGCGTCATGGTCTTGTGCTGCGTAATCACGCACGGACCCGCCTGCAAGACCGTCGCCGGCCGCACATCGCCCTTCGAATCGAAGAGCTGCGTCATGCCGACCTTCTTGCCCAGAATTCCAGTGACTCTTGCCATTTCCTTCTCCATTCCCAGCGTGGGTCGTTTTTCAACGCCTATTGGCTGGGGCTCTCCAAATCTCTCGCCTTTACTGACAACTGAGAGCTGAAAGCTGAAAGCTATTTGTGCTCTTTCCCAAACGCCTTAATCTCGACATCCACACCCGCCGGCAAATCGAGCTTCATCAGCGCGTCAACCGTCTGCTGCGTCGGCTCGAGAATATCGAGCAGGCGCTTGTGCGTGCGGATCTCGAACGCTTCCCGCGACTTCTTATCCACGTGCGGCGAACGCAGCACGCAGTATTTGTTCTTCATCGTCGGGAGAGGAATCGGCCCCGCAATCTGCGCGCCGGTTCGTTTCGCCGTCTCCACGATCTCGCCCGTCGACTGATCCAGAATGCGGTAGTCGTAGGCCTTCAATCGGATTCGAATTCTTTCTTTTCCAGTCACAATGTCACTCTCTTTACCCCTCCCGGCTGTCTTACTCAGTAAGCCCCGGGAAGAAAGATCTGGCGGCATGCCGCAAGCCGCTTGTTAGCTTTCACTTCTGCAATCTGACCTCTGACCTCTAACCTGCCCTACGCCACAATCTCGGCAATCGTTCCCGCGCCGACCGTGTGTCCGCCTTCGCGAATGGCGAAGCGCAAGCCCTTCTCCATCGCCACCGGCGTGATCAATTCGATTACCAGGCTCACGTTGTCTCCCGGCATCACCATCTCCGTGCCCGCCGGCAGCTCCGCAATTCCCGTCACGTCCGTCGTCCTCAAATAAAACTGCGGACGATATCCCTTGAAGAACGGTGTATGACGTCCGCCTTCTTCCTTGGTCAGAATGTAGACTTCCGCCTTGAACTTGGTGTGCGGCGTGATCGATCCACCCTTGGCCAGCACCATGCCGCGTTCTACATCTTCCTTCGCGATGCCGCGCAGCAAGAGACCGGCGTTATCGCCCGCCAAGCCTTCGTCCAACTGCTTCTTGAACATTTCGACGCCGGTCACCACCGTCTTGCGGGTGTCGCGGAAGCCGACGATTTCCACTTCCTCGCCCACCTTCACCTTGCCGCGCTCGATTCGTCCGGTGACAACCGTGCCGCGGCCCGAGATCGAGAAGATATCTTCAATCGGCATCAGGAACGGCTTGTCCAGTTCGCGCGCCGGTTGCGGCACGCTCTTGTCCACCGCCGCCATCAACTCATCAATCTGCTTCTCCCACTTGGCTTCGCCGTTCAGCGCGCCCAGTGCCGACAGCCGGATCACCGGCACATCGTCGCCCGGAAACTGATACGTCTTCAGCAACTCACGCACTTCGAGTTCCACCAGGTCGAGCAGTTCAGGGTCGTCAACCGCGTCACATTTATTGAGCGCCACCACGATGTAAGGCACTCCCACCTGCCGCGCCAGCAGCACGTGCTCCCGCGTCTGCGGCATCGGTCCGTCAGTTGCTGCGACCACCAGAATCGCGCCATCCATCTGGGCCGCGCCCGTGATCATGTTCTTGATGTAATCCGCGTGGCCGGGGCAATCCACGTGCGCATAGTGCCGGTTCGCCGTCTCGTACTCCACGTGCGCCGTGGCAATGGTTATGCCGCGGGCCTTCTCTTCCGGAGCGTTATCAATCGAATCAAACGACCGGAACTGAATCTTCGGGTTGTGCTTGGACAACACCTTGGTGATGGCCGCCGTCAACGTGGTCTTGCCATGGTCAATGTGACCAATCGTCCCCACGTTGCAGTGCGGCTTATTACGCTCAAATTTCTCTTTCGCCATATCTCGCTCGTTGTTTCCTTCCGTCAGTAATAGCGATACAGCTGCTGAAACTTTGTACGCAGCGCGGAATCCACTTCTTCTACTTTCGACAAGTAAAACTCCCGCATCTGCGCCTGGTCCGAAACCGTCAGCGCCTGGTACAACTTCTGCGCCCCCAGTTTCGCCAGCGTGTCATCAATCTTTTCAAATACGCCCCTGGCCAGTATTACT
>DATGGT010000051.1:0-420311 GCA_035308395.1 Terriglobales bacterium | reverse complement strand
ATTTCGCGTAACTTATTCATTTCAGGATAGTTAACTCCAGACCCATCAAAACACGGGACTTAAAGGACTGGATCATCAATTTTGGATGATTTTTGCAGCCTTGTTGGTCACCGATGTTTGCAATTTCGCGTTGTCAAAGAAGTCGGTTGCGATGTTCGTCTCTGGAGGCGGACACAATTCATTCGGAGTATCGCACCGCTTGTGGTGTGGTGTCTGTGAGGGCGGTCACTGGGCGTTTGTGAGATATCGGATGGGTAAACTGGGGATGCGGCCGAACACCCATTGTCGTGCCTACGTCGGCAAACTGGAGATCCCTCACTTCGTTCGGGATGACAAACTTGAATTTCAACTATTCGTGGGGGCGGTCTATGATTTTTCGCTTGGCATAGTGTCTGTTGGACACTAATATAGTGTCATAGAGACACTATTGAGGTGCACACGATGTTCAGCTTCATGAAAGTGCCGCCGACAACTTACGTTCTGCAGTACAAACATGGCAAAATCAAGCGCGAAGGCGCCGGGCTCTCGTTTTTCTACTGGGCTCCCACGTCGACGATCGTGGCAGTGCCCCTGGCTAGCGCCGATGTGCCTTTCGTGTTCCCGGAGACGACGGCGGATTTCCAGTCCGTCACGATTCAGGGGCAACTTACTTACCGGGTCGCCGATCCGAAGCGGTTGGCATCCTTACTCGACTTCACGATCGACAAACGGAACACGTCTTACTTTGAGGACCACTCGCGCGACCGACAGAAGCTGCCGGAACGTCTGGTCCATACTCTGCAATCGTTGACTCGGGCTGTCGCGCAACGCCTATCGCTCAGGGAGATGCTGGTCAGTTCGGAGTTGATCGTGGCGGAGGCGCAAGCAAAGCTCAAAGAATCGGAAGCAGTCCGCAGCATGGGACTGGAAATTCTGGCACTGTCGATTTTGGACATCAAGCCCACTCCAGAGATGTCGAGGGCACTTGAAGCGGAGGCGCGGGAGGCACTGCAGGGCCGTGCTGACGAAGCAATCTACGCGCGCCGTAATGCCGCCGTTGAAAACGAACGCATGATCAAGGAAAGCGAACTCAATACTGAAATTGCAGTCGAACAAAAGAAACGCCAAATCCGGGAAACGCAACTTGCGGCGGAGATTGCTGCGGAGCAACAGAAGAGGGAGATTCGCGAAACCCAGATGGCTGCTGAAATATCAGTGGAGGAGAAACGTTTGCAACTCGTCTCGCGGCGGGTCGAAAACGATCGCAAGGATGCGGATGTACGCGCTTATGCGCTCACCGAGATCCTGAAGCCTCTTCGCGATCTCGATTGGAAAGCACTGATGATGCTGGGTGGAAGAGGAGCCGATCCCAACGCCATGATTGCCATGGCGTTTCAGGAAATGGCGGAGAATGCGCAGAAGATCGGCGAGCTGAACGTTTCGCCCGACCTACTGAGGTCATTGATTGGACCTACGGGGATTGGACCTGCGGGGATCGGAACGACGGGCAGCGGCACCGCAGGAAAATGACCATGTACAAGAAGCTGGTGATCGTAACCCGCAAGACACGGTTGCAGGAACTGGTGGAGCGCTTCAACACGCGGTCGCAGGCTAAGTTCTACATCGAGCACGCAGGCGGGGATTTTGCCGACTATGAGCGTGAGGATGATGCCTACCGCTTCGCGCTGGAGACGCTCCGCCGGTCTTTGGATGTGGATCTCGAGTTGCCGCAGCAACCGGTGGATCGGAGCCTGGTTTCGACATTTCATTTTCAGAAAGAGGATCTCGTGGTAACACTTGGGCAGGACGGACTGGTCGCGAACACGGCGAAGTATGTCGGGGCGCAGCCGATGGTGGCGGTGAATCCTGAACCGGACCGGTTTGACGGGATCCTCTTACCTTTTCTGCCGAACCAGGCGCGCGCGGCGGTGGAGGGGGTGATGGAGGGACGTGCCAAGATTCGCGAGATAACGCTGGCGCAAGTGATACTTGGTGACGGACAGCAGTTGTTGGCCTTCAACGACTTCTTTCTTGGAGCGCGGAGTCATATTTCCGCGCAATATCAGATCACATGTGGCAAGAAATCTGAGATGCAGTCATCGAGTGGCGTCCTGGTGTCGACGGGAGCGGGGTCGACGGGATGGGTTTCGTCGGCGTTCAACATGGCGGCCGGGGTTTCGCGTTTCTGTGGAGGGCCGACCGTGACGCCGGTGCGCATGCCATGGGAAGACCGGCGACTTCTTTTTGTGGTGCGCGAACCATTCGTGAGCCGTCACTCGCAAGCAGGCATTGTTGCCGGCATCCTGAAACCTGGTGAAGAGCTAACGATCGAATCGCGGATGCCTTCGTACGGTGTAATCTTCAGCGATGGCATGGAAGCGGACTTCCTGCAATTTAACTCAGGAGCGATTGCTCATGTGCGCGCCGCTGAACAGAGCGCCCGGCTTGTCGTATCCTGAGAAACGTAACCCCTAATCGACAATGCGAGTCACTGTTGACATCGTAATCTTCACGATCCAGTCCGGGAGCCTCAAGGTTTTATTGGTGAAGCGTGCCGCGGCTCCATTTCAGGGTCAGTTCGCGATCCCAGGAGGGTTCGTTCTCGACGGCGAGAATCTAGACCAAGCGGCATTGCGGGAGCTGCGAGAGGAAACTGGAGTTGCGGATGTTTACCTGGAACAACTCTATTCTTTTGGAGACGTCGAGCGAGATCCCAGGGGGCGCATCGTCACAGTGGCGTACTTTGCCCTGATTTCGACGGGGCGTCCGCTAAGGGCGGGTACAGATGCGTCTGAAGCCGACTGGTGGCCGATAGACCGACTACCGTCGCTTGCCTTCGACCATGACAAGATTCTTGCCTACGCGCTGGAGCGCCTCCGCAATAAACTCGAATATACGACGGTAGGCTTCCAGTTGCTTCCGGAAAAATTCACCATGACGGAACTTCAGGAAATCTACGAAGCGATCTTGGGAAAGAAGCTGGACAAGAGAAACTTTCGGAGAAAACTGGCGCTGCTCAAGATTCTGAAGGCCTTGCCTGAATATCGCAGAGGCGGACAACGTCCGGCGCGACTCTATAAGTTCCAGGCAGCACGCTTTGAAAAACTGAAAGATAAGGGAATTCTGTTCCCGTTTTGATTGGTGTCGTCTTTACTTATTTTTCGACTGTCTTAATATCGAGACTCCTCCACAGATACCAGCAGGCAATCGAGCGGTATGGGGCCCACGGTTTTGCGATCTTCTCCATTACCGCGGGCTTTGGCCACTTACGTTTCTTGTAATGCTTCTTGATGGCGGCCTGCACGCCATAGTCGCCGGTGGGCAGAATATCCGGACGCCGCAGGGTGAACATCAGGAACATGTGGGCCGTCCAGACGCCGACGCCTTTGACCTGGGTGAGATGCGCGATGACTTCTTCTTCCGTCATTTCCGGCATGCGCTCAAATTCCAACAGGTCCGCTGCGGTCTTCTCGGCGAGATCGCGCAGATAAGCCGTCTTCTGCCGCGAGAGGCCAACGGCGCGCATTTCGGCGTCGGTCAGTTTGAGGATGCCCTGCGGCGTTAGCGGGTCTCCGGCAGCGGCGGTGAAGCGGTCGAAGATGGTCGCGGCTGCTTTGCCGTTCAGTTGCTGGTAGAGGATCGACTCCGCCAGCGCATGAAACGTGGGTTCGCCAAACTGCAAGCGGCATGGGCCGACGAGCTCGATGATTGCGGCCAGAACGGGGTCGGATTTCTTGAGATGCCTGGTCGCTGATGCGTGGTTCTTCTTGTGTATCCTCGCCTTGTGCATCGTCGGCTACTCCTGGTCGTCAGCTGGTTGGCGTGGAAAATGTTAGCACACGGGCGAACAGATGGCGAATTTCCTTTGCGCGGGCTTAGAGCGGAGGAGAAGGAGGTCCTTCCCCTTCGACAAGCTCAGGGGCAGGATGACAAACGTTTACTACGAGGGGAAGTGGAAGTGTACGTCGTGGCGCGAGGCTACCGGCGTTCCGTCGAGCGTGGCTGGCTGGTAATGCCAGAGGCGAAGCGTAGCCTCGATTTTCTCGTCGATGCCGTGGCCGATCGCCTGCACGATCTTGGTTTCTACGACGTTGCCCTGCTTGTCGATCGTTACTTCGACAACCACGTCGCCGACCAGGTCGCGCGGGAGTTCGGCGCGGTCGACGGGAGGATTCGGATAAACGACCGGATAAGCAACATGCACTTCGTGGCCGGTGATGGGTCCGTCGAGCACCGTGCCTAGCGGAGATCCGGCCTGTGAGTTGTGGTCGGCGGCGTCCGCGTCGGCGAGGATATCCTCTGGCGGCTTTTTGACCTTGAGCTTGGGCGATACTCGCGGCTTCGTTGGCTGCTTTGGATAGATCAGCCGGGCGGCATCGGGAGGAGTGTCTGGCGTCAGGTCGTCCGGAGGAATGTAGGTGAGCTTGTAGGTGTGATCGCTGTCGCCGTGGGCGAGCCAGTCCGGGCGGATGTCGATCACCGGGCCGGTGTAGAACACGATGACTCCCAGCAACGCCAGGTGCGCGGCGACCGACGACGCGACCGTCCGATGACGCCGGAATGGCGGCTTGATCGACTGCAAAAACGTCGGCTGAAGATCGGTGAACACGCACTTACTACCTTACTCGATTGACGTGGCAAAAGAGAAAAGGTTTCACGCAACCACGGTTACGGCGGCTCAGACTACGACCCTGCTTGCTGGGCAGCCATATCGCCGATCACGGGCAGCTTGAAGGTCTGCCCTTGATAGGCTTTGAACATTAGAAAGAGCAGGATCAGGAACATAGCCAGCGTGATGAGGGGGAATAGCGGGAGCGTTGCCCATCCGAGGAAGGGGATATGGCTGAAGAACGCCAGACCGAAGTTGAGGACAGCCCAGCCGAGGAAAAAGAAGACGCTCTGAAAGGCGTGAAAGCGGACAAAGCGCTTGCGGTTGTAGGGCTCCAACACCAGGAACAGGATCGCCGGAATGATGGTCACGTAGGCGAGCGCACCCGCGATATTGTCGTCGAGTCCTGCTCCGACCGTAGCGACAGAACCGGTTGGCGCGGTTCCAGTAGCACACTTCGGGCAGGTCGCTCCATCCGCGATCTGGGTTCCGCAAGTTGAACAATAGGGCACAGAGACCTCCTCTGGAATCACGAACAACGACTCGCAAGGTATCAGAACCATTTCAGGGTCGCAATACTGCCCGAGTAGGTACCGGATCATAAGAAATTCTAATACAGTTTGTACAAGTTATAATTTAGAGAAGAGTTCTCCGGTCTGCTATATTTCCGGCACTCCGCGAAGGAACGCAAGACTGGTCAACACCTATGGGCCGCATCACAGTTTTATTTCTCCGAAGATTGTGGCTGCCTACGCTCGTGTTCGGGGCATTCTGCCTGCTCTGCGTTGCGGTGTACGTAAGGCTGGAAGGGGTGCGGGCGATCGACGCGTTCTTCTGGATCTTTCATCCGCATGCGATCGAATATCGAACGGTGCGGTCGGCCACCAAGCTGTTTTCGATTTTCGTGTATGTCGGGGTCTTCGCCTTTCAGGTGTGGATCGCAGAGCGGGTACTGGTCACGATCTTCAACCGGCAGGGCCTGGAGGCATGGAAATCCATGATCAACGACGCCAACATCGCAAAACTCAAGGACCATTTCATCATCTGCGGATATGGCCAGGTCGGGCGCACGGTGGTAGATCAGTTGACGCGGCTTGATATTCCGTTTGTGCTGATCGAGACCAACGAAGGGTTGTGCCGCGAGTTGCTCAATAACAATGTTCTGGTCATCCAGGGCGATGCCAAGCGGCAGGACGTGCTGTTGCAGGCGGGCATCCAGCGGGCGCGTGGAATTTGCATTGTGATCGACAGTGACGCCGACAATCTATACATCACGGTCACGGCACGTTCCCTGAACGCTGACGCGAAGATCATTACGCGGGCCGGCCAGCAGCGCTACGCGAATGCGATCCGCACGTCGGGCGCCGACGAAGTAATCATCCCGGAATACGAGGGCGGATTGATGACGGGACGAATGATTCAGAAATACTATCCGGCGCAGGGGAGTCTGGTGTAGGCAACCAGGCGTAGCCTGGCAATTTCGCCGCTAGGAACCGCTGAAGCGGAGATGGCGTCGTCGTGGTTCAACAAGTCGTCGTGTAACAAACGGCTTCCGTGTCCGACCGTCCGCAAGAGTCCCCCTCTCAACAGCGACCCTTACAAATCGGTCGGACACATCGCCGCGCTCTGCGCCACGAACGGAGATCAAATCTGCGCAGAGCAAACTTGTGAAACGGTTCGCGTGATCAAACTACGAACCGTCGGGCACGAAATCCTGACTTTCGATCATCCTCAGAACCGTGGAAATCGCGTACCGCGCCTCGACTGGATCCGCAAACCCGCAGCCCAGAATCGCATTCGCCACCAGTTCACTTAGTTCATCCTTTGGAAGGTCTTCCAATCCAGCAACAGATTCGTCCAGTTCGTGCAAAACGATGAGCAACTGGGCCACTCGTTTGTCCGCGATGTAAACGGTCTGGTTGTTCGAGTACGCGGGATCGGCCCACGAGTTTTCAGTTACGCCAGGAAATACTTTGCGTAATTCGTCCATCAGTACCTCTCGATCTGGCGATCGCATTCGAGAATCGATCGCAACTGCTTAGGGTTTTTCCGAGTGGCCCACAGTAATGAGCCAGTCATGATTCCTATGGAGAGTCCGCGTTCCTACCGAAAGTCCGCGGCGGCAGGGCGATTTGGCCAGGAAATTTTTCCTAGCACGAAACCAAATGCCCAGAGGGCCGACTAACCAGTTAGGCGGGAGCGTGGAGCTTCAGATTAGAAAAGTGCAAAGCAGATCTTGCGACGAGTGCCGATCGGGCCGCACTGGCGTGCGAGCCGACTTCCGCTCATGACTTTGAGCTCCGACATCGTGTGTTGCTTCCCAGACTTGCCTGGGCAAAATTGTGATGGCGATCGCTGGTCGAACAAACTTAACGCCTGCGACCACCGGAGGAGCCTGATTTACAGGAGTGTCAACTTCGTTGTAGGAAGTCTCGGGAAGGTCCGGTTGCGGAATTGCTGAAACGGAGGCAATGGCTCCCAGCAAGAGCAGAATAAGCGGCCAAAATGCGCGTCTCACCGAAAACCCCCGTTAAAAATAACGATAGCGGCGCACTTCGCCGTTGTCAAAGGATTCCGGTCGTAAGGCATGGCCCGTTTGAGCCATTACCAGTTTGTTACTACTCTCGACGATCGTAGTCACGACCTGCGCGAGGGAATGCCGCAGACCCTTTAGTTTTTCTCCATTTTGCTCCGAAGTGCGTCTACCCACTATCATTTGAGATCGTTAGTGACGTCACCATTCCGGGGCAAGCGGAGCGGTGACTGCTTCGAACGTATTTTCGTGAAAGGCATCCAGATTTAATGATCACGATTGTTTCCGGACTACCGCGGTCTGGCACCTCCCTCATGATGCAGATGCTGGCGGCTGGGGGAATGCCGGTCCTGTGGGACGGCGAGCGCCAGGCCGATACCGATAACCCAAAGGGCTATCTTGAGTGGGAGCGCATCAAGCAGCTGCCCAAACATCCGAGCCTGATTGGCGAAGCGGAGGGCAAAGCCGTGAAAGTCATTTCGCAGCTGATTCTGTCGCTGCCAATGAACCGCGATTACCGGATTGTATTCATGCAGCGGCCGCTGCCCGAGGTTTTGAAGTCGCAGGACGAAATGCTCAAACGCCGAGGAAATACGGATTCAATCGGGGAAACTTCGGCCATCGAAGAAGCGTTTCAGCGCCACCTGATTGAAGTGAACAGATGGCTCTCTGGAAAATCGAATGTGCAGGTCATGCGCGTCCACTATCATCGTGTGTTGCGCGAACCACAAATAGTCGCCGAAGAAGTGGCTGCATTCTTGAACGTCCCGCTCGACCTCGCAGCCATGGTCCGGCAAGTGGATGGCAACCTCTACCGCAACCGGATGAAGTAGCCACTGGGAATTCAGATTCGCGGCTTATCCTGTCTGCCCCGGAGGTAGTGCAAATCCGATTTTCCGTCGGCGGAGTGCAGGCGGGCTCATCAATCGATTGATGATTTTAATGATTTCGCGGATGGCGTTGTCGTGTGTTCCTACGTGTTCTTCCAGTTCCTTGATCTTCGCGGCGAATTCTTTGTTCGCAGACAGCGCGTCGCGCAACCGAACAAACGCGCGCACAACAAACACACTCATTCTGACTGCCTGTTTCGAGTTGCGCACACTCGCCGCCATGATCGCGCCGTGTTCGGTGTAGGCATATGGAAGCGAGCGCCGGCCACCTCGTCCGATGTTTGCGGTTGCAAATTGCAACCGCAAAGATTTGAACTCTCGTGGCGTTAATCGGATTATAAAATCGGATGGAAATCGCTCGCGGTTGCGATTGACCTGCTGGTTGAGACGCTTCACCGGAACGCCGTAGATCTCCGCTAGGGCCGAGTCGATGACGATTTTCTGGTGGCGGAGAATTGCAATTCTGGATTCGATTGGAACGATCGTCGCTTTTGGAATTCGCGGTGAGCTATTATGTGGCGGTTTGCGATTGGGCATCGTTCGGTCAATCCGAAATCCTGATCGTACCGCCGCCGGGTACTCTCAGGATGTGACAGCAGCACGGTGAGAATGTGATGAATCCAAATGATGCTGCATTTATCTAAACGGCGACTTCGATCTCCATCGGCCAAAGCCGACGAGCAGCAGGCCGAGTCCAGCGAACGCGGCCGCGATTGCTACCACGTTAATAATGACGGGACCACAGCCGAGCGCACCGGCGTCGAGAAACGGATAAACATAGCCGCCGAGGACGGCTCCTCGAATCATGGAATACACCAGATAGACCGAGGGATAAACCAGCCACGCTGGTATGTCGCGAAAACGCAGCTCATCTTTGCGCACAAACAAGAGCCAAAACAATATGGATAGTGCTGGGATCGTGTCATGAAGGATGATGTCGGCGATTTTCTGCAATCCTTCCGGGTCCCAGATGTGTCGCAGCGCGAGTGAGTAAACAATCCCTACGATCGCGATGTAGAGCGTAGCCGCGGTCTGGACCGTCGGACGGTTTGCCAGAATACCCAGAGTAGAAGGTGTTCTCCGTAGGGAAAGGGTTAGACTCACCGCAACCAGCAGATTGGTCAGGATGGTAAAAAAGCTGAAATAGTTGGCGATGGCGGTGGCCATGGGAACGCCGATGGCTCTCGCGTTGACTATCATCACGTAAAACTGAAGTAAGAGACCGTACCATGCAAGCACGGCGATCGCGGCTGCGGCACGCCTCGCCGACGTACTCGGTGATGTGGTGGGCACGGTTTAAGTGATGCTGACTTCCGTGTAGGTTCCGTAAACCTGCCGTAGCGCCTCGCAAATCTCACCTACGGTCGCGTAAGCGCGGACTGCGTCGACGATGTAGGGCATGGTATTGGGGTCAGAAATATTCCCGTTCGCAGGGGCGGACGGAATCTGTGCTGCAGCCTGCTTCAGCGCATCGAGCCTACGCCGCACTTCGTCGTTTGATCGGCGAGCGCGCAATGCTTGCAGCTTCTTTTCCTGGGCACGCGCCACCGATTCATCGATATAGAGAATGTGCGGCGATTCCTCTTCGATCACGAAGTCGTTTACACCAACGGTGATCTTCTCGTTCGCTTCCACAGCTCGCTGGTATTGATAGCTGGCTTCGGCAATTTCTTTTTGCGGATAGCCGCGCTCGATGGCTTTCACCATGCCGCCCATGTGATCGAGCTTTTCGAAGTAATCGAAGGCGCCTTTTTCCATATCGAGTGTCAGTTTCTCGACGAAGTAACTTCCGCCGAGCGGATCGACCGTTTGCGCGACACCCGATTCGAAAGCAATGATCTGCTGCGTACGCAGCGCAATGCGCGCTGCTTCGGCGGTCGGCAAAGCGAGCGCCTCGTCATAGGCGTCCGTATGCAACGATTGCGTGCCGCCAAGAACCGCAGCCAGGGCCTGGATGGCAACGCGCGCGATGTTGTTCATCGGTTGCTGCGCGGGCAGCGAAACGCCAGCCGTCTGGGTATGGAAACGCATCAGGCGGGTGCGGTCATGCTTCGCGCCGAAACGATCTTTCATCAGCCGGTACCAGATCTTGCGAGCGGCGCGGTATTTGGCTATTTCCTCGAAAAAATCGTTGTGCGCGTTGAAGAAGAAGCTGAGCCGTGGTCCGAAGTCGTCTACATCCAGTCCGCGGCGGCGCGCCCACTCGACATATTCGACCCCGTCGTAGATGGTGAAGGCGAGTTCCTGAAGGGCGGTCGAGCCAGCTTCGCGAATGTGGTATCCGCTGATCGAAATCGTGTTGAAGCGCGGTGTGAACTTCGCGCCGAACTCGAAAGTGTCAATCACCAGCCGCATCGACGGCGCGGGCGGATAAATGTATTCCTTCTGCGCGATGTATTCCTTGAGAATGTCGTTCTGGAGAGTGCCGGAAATTTTCTTCCAGTCCGCGCCCTGCTTCTCGGCGACCACCAGATACATCGCCCAGAGAACACTGGCCGGCGAGTTGATGGTCATTGAGGTTGTGATTTTTTCGAGCGGAATGCCGTCGAACAGAATCTCCATATCTTCAAGCGAATCGATCGCGACGCCGCACTTACCCACTTCTCCTTCGCTGGCAGGATGATCGGAGTCGTATCCCATCAATGTGGGGAGATCGAAAGCCACGGAGAGTCCGCCGCCGCCGTGTTCCAGAAGATACTTGTAGCGCTGATTGGTTTCTTCGGGCGAGGCAAACCCGGAGAACATACGCATCGTCCACAACTTGCCGCGATAGCCGGTGGCGTGGATACCTCGTGTAAACGGAGGTTGGCCGGGATAGCCGAGATATTGATCGTAGTTCCAATCGGAAGGCAGGTCGGCCTGCGTGTAAAGCCTCCGAATGGGGACGTTCGAGATCGTACTGAAACGAGCGTGGTTGTGCTCGTCGAGGTTCGTGCCTGTGGGAGCGCCAATCGGCTTTTCAGGAGCTTTCTCAAGCGTGGGCGCAAGCGTATTCTCTGCCCAGGCCTTTTCCGATGGGGATGGATTGCGATCATCAAAGACGTCGGAAACTGGGCTTTCAGCTAAGGCCTTGCTGACATTCGCCTTTGGTTCTTGGTCAGGCATTCGACTCCCCGCACTACTCTCGCGCACTCCTCTCGATGATAGAGGAGGGGTCGGATAGCAACAAGGTTACGCACCGACCGAGCGGTTGGTGAGTAGAACCTCGTGCTCTTCTGCGCTCTTTGCCTTGACCGCGATCATGGTCGCACCTATGCTTTTCATTCCCGTGCTTTTCATTCCTGCTTGCGGAGGAAATCCTGAAAGCATTCCGGCGTTTGTTGCAGCGCACACCTTTCTACGGAGCATATAAGACGCTTGGCCATTACCCCGACTATTGGTACTGGATCCTGCGTGGGCGGCCGGAACGATCCCCGCATCTATTGAAGCAAATAGTCGTTCGCCGATATGGCTCGGCGTACGACTTGAAAACCCTGGTCGAAACCGGCACTTATTACGGCGAAATGGTCGCGGCGATGAAGAACCGTTTTGACCATATTTATTCGATCGAATTTGTGCCCGAACTGGCGCAACGAGCCATGCGCAAGTTCGCGCGATACAAGCACATCAGAATTTTCCAGGGAGACAGTCGAGCGGTCATGCCTGAAGTACTGGCGATGTTGACGGGGCCGGCACTTTTCTGGCTTGACGCGGGATACTACGGCTGGGTCGGAATTCGCACGAATGAGCAGCGCCTCTCAGCGGAACTGGAAATGATTTTGAAGCATTCCCATCCGCACATCATCCTACTCGACGACGCGAGAGGTCTCACGGGACGGGACGGAATTCCGTCGGTCGACGACGTCAAGAATTATGTGGAATCGACGTTTCCCGAGCGCTCGGTGGAAGTCTTGGATGACATCGTGCGCATTACGTTCTGCATTGACGAAACATCCTGACTAGTGTCTCAACAAGTCGTCGGAGAGAAGGTGTGCTTTCTCCGCCAAGGTGCTCGCTCGCCGCAGGTCGCCATCTTTCAACGCTGAACGCGCGCCAGCCATGTAGTTATGAATTTGGACGACTGTTTCCTGCTGCCGCGCATTCAATGTGCGTAGCGTGAGTTGTCTCAGCTGGTCATCGGTCGAACTGAGCAACTGCTCGGCGCTCCGGCGTTGGCGTGCCTGTTCGGCCGGAGTCAATCCAGGAGCGATCTGCGCTGCCGGTTCGCTCGCTCCTCCCTCGCGGACGACGATCTTGAGCGGAGCACCATCCGGCGGCGGCGTGGCGCGTTTGCGGCGTTTTTTGATGGTGCTCGGCGATGTGCTCGACGATGGTGTGGCGGCAGAAGAAGCTGCGGGCACTTTGTCCTTGACCGGAGCATCTTTGACGCGATCATCCGGGACGCCAGCATCCGACGGCGGCTTTTCAGCCGGCGACGCTTGTGGGGTCGCGGAGCCTGTCGCGTCCTGCCGCCAGGAGGCTCTGCCCGCAACCGGGAGAGTGGCACAAAGTCCGAGCGTAATGATCCAGCCGAGTCGCATCACGGAGTCAAACTGCTTCCCGGGCAAGCGCGGGGGAGCATCGAAAAACTATTCTAAGTCAGAATTGGGGCCGTCGCGTCAGCGTCGGCATACGCAGCCATCGATGATAGAGAATGCGATGACAGAGAAGTGTTCATTGGCATAAAAAACGGAGGAAGCGGGTTTCGCTTCCTCCGTCGTGTTCTTGAAGACTCACCTTGCAGTGATTACTGCTTCGCTGGCTTCTTTGGCGCCGCTTTCTTCTTGGGTGCCGGCTTCTTTGCTGCCGCAGCTTTCCTGTCGGCTTCGCGTCCGCCGATCAGAGTGAGCGAATCGGCCGCGTTGAACGGATAGTGACGGACCGAGGTCTCGGTCTCTCCCTTGCCGTTGTTCAGAGTGACATCGACGCGGCGATTGCTTGCCCATTTGATCACCGTGATGTTGCGGAGGAATCGCGTCTTCTCCTCCTTGGTGATGTCCGGGTTCTCTTCGACGGCGGACTTGACTTCATCCGCAGTCAAATTGTGCTGCTTGCCGAAATCCTTGGTATCGATGTCGGCTTCGGGAATGCCCTGCGCGACCAGGAAGCTCTTGACGCGCGTCGTGCGACGCTCGGAGAGTGCCTGGTTATAGGGCACGGAACCGCGTTCGTCGGCGTGACCTTCCAGGGTCAAGTGAGCATTCGGAACTTGCGTGAGGTACACCTTGAAATCCGCGGCCAGCGTGGTCAGGGTCTGTTCCTGACTGGTCACTAGACCGCCGGTCGGGTCTTTCTCGGTGGGCTTCGCTGTTGCGAAGTAGACGCTGTGCAGCGCGAGTCGAGCTTCGAGTACCTTGTCGACAACTGGCACAGGGGGCGGCGGGTTGTTAACCGAGACCGTGGTCGATGTCGATGCAGTCAATCCGCGGGAATCGGTACAAGTTGAATTCACAGTCACTGGACCTGCCGAAGCGCCCGTGGTGGCCAGGGTCGCGGAGTTGCCGCTACCCGAAACGCTGCCTGAACTCGACGTCCAGTTCGCGACCGTTACGGTAGCGTTGTCAGGACTGGTGCAGGTACAACTAATCGTCGATGAAGTTCCAATGTCGACCGTCGACGGATTCGCCGAGCAGGAGATCTGCGGCGGATTCAGAGGCTTCACGGTGAAATTGGACGAGCAGCTCGCCGTGTTGTTCTTCTTGGCCTTCGGGTCGGTGATGGTGGCCGTGGCAACGTATGCGCCCGGCGCTGCGCCGTTCGTGTCGATGCTCGCGGCGGTGTCTTTTCCTTCGATCTTGCCGCCTGTGCTCGCCCATGCGTAGGTCACGGTGTGCTTGGGATTGAAGTTGCTGCCAGCAACTGTGACATGCAGCGGCTCGCCAACGAGGACTTCGGTATGGTCGATGGAGCAGGCTGCAGCCACCGGAACTTCGGGGGCTCCGCCGAAGTTAAACACCAGACCAGTGGTAAGGCGTACACCGTTATAGGTCTGACGGCGCAGAGAGCTGTCGTCGGCAGGAACATTGCCCGAGAAGTTCACGCGCTGCAGTTGGTAGTCGGCTTCGAACAATCGTAACGTAACAGGCTTCCACAATTTAAGATCCATGCCGCCACCCAGAACCGCGGCTACGCCGTTGGTCGAATCGATCCCTCTCGACGAGAGGCGTTGAAATCCGACCAGGGTGTGCACGAAAACATTCACGTCATCGCCACGCCATGTCAACTTCGGTCCAGCCGTAACCGTACTGATGCTGGCATTGCGATTCCAATCTCCACCGTAGTTGCCTTCAAGGCCGAGATTCTTAGTGAAGTTGTAGGTGAGATTTGTTCCGAAGCCCTGAGAGATCGAAGGGAGCTTGAAAGGCAGCGGTCCGGCCGGTGGCGGCGTCTGATCGGGAATATTGCCACCCGGGTTCAACCATTGATAACCAACGAACAACTCCACCTTGGGAAAGTCATCCGACGTTGCAGTTGGCGCCTTGGGCGCGGTTTGTGCGTTCAGCAAAGACGGCAACGCAATCAGAACAACGGCCAGGACGAGCGCGACACTCGCGCATCTCCGGAAATTTTCGTAACAAAGTGACATTGAGTTCCTCCGAAATCAAATCCACAGCTAAAGTTTTCTATTAGAACTGGAATCAAAATTAAAGCTTAGCGGCACGTACGGATAGGGTGCACCTGGGAAACATCGAATTCTACAGCAATTGCCAGCTTTTGCAAAAGAGTAAGAATTATTTTGCATAGTAAATCCGATCCTAAGTGAGCTTAGCCACACAATCTCGGAGCCGACCGGAACCAAGAAGAATTCCATCAAGCCCAAATCCATTTTTTGGTAGGTTCCGTCGGTCGTGCCGTCCCTTTCTCAAATTGATATTCCGGCATTGCTCCTGACCGCAGTTGCTAGTCGGCGCGCTTCCCTGAATAATGCTGAGGGAGACAACATTGGTCAACTGGCAAATATGACAGAAGAGCGCGTCCTGATTGTTGAAGACGAAGAAAACGAACGCACTGGCCTCGCTGAACTCGTTACCAGCTGGGGCTATCGCACTGACACCGCAGTGGATGGCGCCGACGCACTCGAAAAGATTCCAGCCTTTGCTCCATCGATTGTGATCACTGACGTCAAAATGCCGCGCATGGGCGGGATGGAACTGGCGGAGAAGTTGGCGGATCTTTCTCAGTCGATTGCGGTCGTCATGGTCACCGCACAGAAAACGACCGACACGGCTTTCCACGCGGGGCGCCTCGGGGTGCAGGACTACATCGAGAAGCCGATCGACTTCCGCCGGCTTCGGTCGATCCTGACCAATATTGGTGAGATCCTCAATACCCGCACCGAGAACGAATCTTTACGCCGTCGGTTGCGTGACAAGGGAGCCCTTGGCCAACTGGTCGGGGCTTCGGTCGAAATGCAGGAGATTTTTCGCCTGATCGAACAGGTCGCGCCGAGCACGGCGTCAGTCCTGATCACAGGGGACAGTGGAACGGGAAAGGAACTGGTTGCCCGCACGATTCACGACCTGAGTCCACGACGCAACAAGCCATTCGTACCTATCAATTGTGCCGCGATTCCTGAGACGCTGATCGAGAGTGAAATCTTCGGTCATGAAAAAGGCGCCTTCACTGGCGCCCTCGAACGGCGGATCGGCTGCTTCGAGTTAGCCGAAGGCGGCACCTTGCTGCTCGACGAAATCGGCGAGATGCCGGTGGGAACGCAGGCCAAGCTCTTGCGCGTGCTCGAAGACCGCAAGCTGCGGCGGCTTGGCAGCAAGGTCGAAACTTCGGTCGATGTGCGTGTGCTGGCGGCGACCAACAAAGTTCCTGACGTTGCGGTCGCCAACAAAGAACTGCGCGAGGATCTCTATTACCGGCTCAACGTTTTCAACATTCACATGCCTTCGCTGCGGGAGCACAAGGAAGATATCCGCGACTTGGTGAGGAGCCTGCTGGCCGACATGAACCAGAAGCACGATCGCAAAGTGGCGGACGTCAGCGAGGCCGTGCTCAACATTTTCCAGACCTACTCGTGGCCGGGGAACGTCCGCGAGTTACGCAATACGCTCGAACGCGCCGTCATCGTCTGCGAGAGTGGCCTGGTCGAAACCAAGCACCTGCCTCCCGGCTTTGGGCAGAGTGTGCGGCCAGTGGTGAACGATCCCGATGCCGTCCACCTGGGCGTCGGAACGACCGTGGGGGAAGCGGAGAAGCTGCTGATCCTGAAAACACTGCAGGCAACCAGTAATAACAAAACGAGAGCCGCTGAAATATTGGGAATCAGCCTGAAGACGCTGCACAACAAGCTGAAAGAATATGGCCGCCCGCAGGACGTAGTGTTAACCGCGGAGGAGTAGGAAAAGTGCGAGGTCTCAGGTGTTGGGTCTCAGGTCCTAGGTCTCAGATCCCTGGGCAAACGAGACCAAACCACCGAGACTGCTGAAACCTTAAGACCGAACACCTGCCTTTCATGAGCCGCAGATTCATCATCGTGTTCGTGATCACGACGCTGTTCACGGCGCTCGTGGTTGGCTTCTCATGGGTCTATCTCTCGCAGCTTCTGCGCCAGCGTTTGCTCTGGGCCGACGAAACCGCCTCGCAGCTCACCAACCAGCTCGAATACGCCGCCTCCAAAGCGGTGCCCGATCTCACCAGTACCAGGGTCGACACGAATAATCCCAAGGCGATGCGCGCGGCCATCGTTCTCGCTCTGCAGACCGACACCAACCTCAACGACATGCTGGAATCGGTGCTCGGAACCTCACGCATCATCTACGACGCGGCGATCGTCGACCCGAGTGGCATCGCGATTCTGGATACAAATCCGGCGGTGAACGGGAAGCCCGTTCCCGAGCGCGCTTCGTTGGCGGCCTTGCGTGACGCGGGATTCCGCCGTCAATTACGCATGATCTATGGCCCGGCGGCAGTCTATGACGTGAGTATCGGACTGGAACTCGATCGGCAAGCGTTTGGCAGCGTACATGTCGGCGTCTCGACCGTTTTCCTACGCAACGAGCTCACGCCCAGACTGCAGCAGGCAGCTTTTTTCTCAGTGGTTGCGGTGTTTTGCTCGCTGGTATTGGCCGCCGTAGTTTCGAATCTGGCGCTCGGCCCGTTGAAAGCCATCGCTCGAAATCTGGACGACGCCAGCGCGGGGAATATTCTGCCCGAGGAGGAGTCGAGTTCCGAGGACGAGGTTGGTCTGGTTTCGCTGAAGATCGCGCACCTTGGCCGGCAGATTCGCGACACGAACCAGATTTTCTCCGCACTCAAAGACAACGTAGAGCAGGTCATGACCAAGCTGCAGGACGGACTGATGCTGTTCACCCGCGATTCACGGGTGGTACTCGTGAGCGCATCGGCTGAGAAGTTTCTCGGCCGCTCGCGCCGCGAGATCCTGGGACGCACGGCTGAAGAAATTTTCTCAGACGGAACCGTTCTGGGCGCCGTTGTGCTGCCTGCATTTCAAAAACAGCGACCGCTGGTGCAATATGAATTCGACGCCGCCGACGGCCACCGGGTGCAGGTGTCGCTCGATTTCATTCAGGAAAAAGGTACGCCGATTGGAGCTCTCCTGACCATGCGCGATGCGGAATCGGTGCGCCGAATCGAAGACGAAATAGAAATTTCGCGGCGCTTATCGGCCAGTGGGCGCCTGACTCGCGGCGTGGCTCATGAGGTGAAAAATCCAATCAACGCCATCGTTCTGCACTTGCAGCTCCTGCAAAACAAACTGCAGCAGGACGATCCGGACACGCGGCGCCACATGGATATCATCGGGAGTGAAATTCATCGTCTCGACCGCGTCGTGCAAATACTCGTCGACTTCACACGTCCTCGCGACCTGCGGCTGGAAGAGGTGGACCTGCGCAAGATACTCGAAAGTGTGTCGCTCCTGGCTGCGCCTGACGCCGCCCGCCACGCCGTGCAAATCATAATGGAGCTTCCTCCGGAAGAAGACGCACTAACAGTGCGAATCGATTCCGATCTCATGAAGCAGGCAATTTTGAATCTGGTGCTGAACGGCGTCCAGTCCATGACCTCAGGAGGAACGCTCACTCTAAAGGCCCAGCGCGAAGATGACATGATTGTCGCTGAAGTGCTCGACCAGGGCACCGGCATTCCGCCTGAGGCGCAAGAGAAAATTTTTGAACTTTATTTCACGACCAAAGGGGACAAAGGCGGAAGTGGCATAGGACTGGCGCAAACTTACCAAATCATGCAGTGGCATTATGGATCGATCGAGTTCGATTCCGTTGCCGGAGCCGGAACCACGTTTCGTCTGCGCCTGCCGGCAGCGTCGACGCGTCCAGATCGCCGCCAGGACGCCGAGATGACAGCTTGATCGACGCCCGGGGCAGAGGACGGGGCAACGATGTAAGAACCCTGCTGATGACCTTCGCGATCGTGAGTCAAGTGCTGTCACCCTCATCCGCGATCGCACAAACGCCCGACACGCCACGCGCCGGATATCTGGGTTTTGATCGCAATGAATATCCGGGCGACGCGGCACTGAAGGCTCTCCGCCAAACATTCGATTACAGCAGCTATTGGTTGAATAATCCTCCGGGAGAGCGCGCGAATTCCTGGACCGGGAAGCGCAAGACCCTCCAAGCCGCGGGCTTCGGATTTTTGGTTGTCTTCAACGGCCGTACCTACGCCGAGATCAAAGCGCACGGAAACGTGGCCAAGTTGGGAGCGTCTGACGCTGCCGCCGCGGTCTCGGCGGCGCGCGCCGAAGGATTTCCTCCGCACACAATTATTTTTCTCGATCAGGAGCAAGGCGGGCGACTGCTGCCGGAGCAGCGGTCGTATCTTCACGCCTGGGTTGACGGCGTCAATGCTGCGGGCGGCAATAGCCCGGGCGTCAATACTGCGAACTATGCGGCCGGGGTCTACTGCTCGGGCATCGCCGCCCAGGAAAGCCCCGGTGTCACGGTAGTGACGGCGGAGGACATCCGGAAAAATGCGGGCGGAAGAAAAATAAAATATTGGATTGCGAACGATTCTTGCCCACCATCACCCGGTTGCAGTGTCTCGCGAAGAAATCTCTCCCCTGAAGCTAGCGGAGTTTCCTTTGTCGATGTCTGGCAATTTTCACAATCGCCCAAGCGTGCGGATTTCGCTCGCGGATGTCCTCGCAACTACGATCGAGATGGGAGCTGTTACGCGCCCGGCGTCGATCCAAAGCTGGCGGTCGACTTCGATGTGTCGACGTCTGGCGATCCTTCGAATGGTAGAACCGAGGCGAATGCCAGAACCGAGGAATGACGCAGCGAAAGAACTGCCGGGCGAGGTCCGCAGTTAGCGGATGTCTCGCCCGTAGCGGTTCTGTGAACTTACGTGGCTGCTATTTCTTGCCTCCGCGACTCGGCGGCTGTGCCTTCTGCTGGAACTGCTGTTGTTGCTGCTGGTGCCGTTGCTGCAACTGCTGCGTCTGTTGCTGGTGCTTCTGCTCCACTTGCTGCTTTCTGGCGTCATTGGCGTTCTGTTTCGCCAGTTGCTGATGTTCCTTCTCTTGCTGCTGCTGTAGTTTGTCCCGATCCTGCTGTTGCTTGGCCAGCATTTTTTCTTGCTGTTGCTGGTACTTCTGATCCTGCTTTGGATTGCCGGTGTTCGGAGTGGTCCGTTCCATCGCGGGCAGGTCGTGCGGATGGACTGCCGCCGGGCGCGCGTTCTCTCCGCCTCGATTGGCAGGCGTGTAAGCGCCTCCCGCCTCTCTAGCGGGAACCGCGTGGCCGAAATCTGCCGGACGCACAGTCGCAGCAATTGCCGGTCGGCCTTGATTCACCGAAGCTCTGAGCTGCGGATTCCCTCGCGCCGCTTGCATGTGTTCTGTTTGGGCCGCAATCGCACCGATGTGGCGGTCACGCGCCGCCGCTTCTTCTTCGGGCCGCGGTCGCACGTCGATTCCGCCATTGCCGCCGTTGAAGCTGACGCGATTGACGTTCTCGTGGATGACCGTGGTGTTGTAGACGTTGTGAATCTCGGTGACGTTGATGTTCAGCACGGCGCGATTGTAGAAAAAGTGTCCGCCGTCCCAGCGTCCGCCTTCGAACCCGAGACCGAAGTAGCCGAATCCGTAATTGATGCCGCCGTAGAAGCCGACGTGGGGACCCCAATATCCTTCATGGAAAATGAAAGCGTCGCCGCCCCATCCCCACCAGCCGGGGGTCCAGAGGAACCCGACTTCCGGAGCCAGCACCCAAGTGCCCGGGACCCAGTAGTAATCCGAAATGTCATAGTCGTAAGCCCAATAACCGGGCGTCCAAAGATAGCCGTCGCCCGGACAAATCGGCTGCTCGTAGACCGGGATCGGCGGCGGTCCAATTCTGATGGCCACGCCGATCTGCGCGAACGATGCTGCTGATATGCAAAGCACAACGAGAAGGAACGATAAGTTACGAATTGAACGAATGTGCACGGTATTCCTCCGCACGATCCCTCGTTTACCCGGTACGGCTGCCACAACTGCGGGTTTCGGGGATTGGTAAAGTGAAACTTTCATAAGGAAAAACTATGGGCCCAAAGTATCAGGCCAACTTCATCTTACTCAAACCCAACTCGCGTCTATTTGTTGTTGTCTATTTGTAATCCCTTCTGGTCATTGCAGATCGACGGTCTGTGCCAGACGGAAACTGAGACGTCGATCTGCGCCGAGCGTAATATCTTTGTCGCGATCTTTGTCTCTATCTCTGTCTTTCGGGCTGGCGCCAGGGGCCGCGACGCCCGCCGGGCTACGCTCTTCGCGCGCGCCACCTTTGGCAAAAATACTGGACGTTTCGATTGTTACCGTTCTGCCATCGACGTTCAAACTCTCTAGCACAATGCGCAGATAGCCTGGTTCGAGCGATCGTCTGGTCGCCGCTTTCGCTTCAAGCACGCGCCCGGTCGCGACCGTGCCTCCGGCCACGAGCGTCTGTCCGTCGATCACGACGGGCTCATCAATGGTGCCGGTGAAGGTATCTCCCGTGCGTGAGGCCGCGCTCCAAAGCGAGGATTGGAGACGAATCGGAATTGGTGTTCCCTCGGGCAGTTTTGTCGTCGACGGAATCAGGGTCCTGCTGGGTGAGATTCCGGAAGAGCGCGGCTCGCGATCGAAGGGCAACTTTTGCGCGTTGGCATTCGACGGGCTATCGGCAGGCGGACGGCCGCACCCGCATAAAATGCCCAGCAACATACAGACAGCAATGACGGCTGTGCGGATGTGGCACCACATGCCCCACAGGATACCAATTCCCAGTCGTTATGCGAGCTTGGGCGCGATGACGTGAGAAAAGATGACGTGAGAAAATATGACTAAGCGATGTCCGCGGAGGTCGCCATCAATGTGCCGCAATATCAAGACCCTGTTTAATTTCGATCCGCCAGTTACCGACGACGAGGTGCGGGCTGCCTCGCTCCAGTTCGTGAGGAAGATTACCGGCTTCAACAAGCCGTCGAAGGCGAACGAGGCGGCATTTCAATCGGCCATCGACGAGATCGCGGCAGTCTCGGGGCGCCTGCTGCGTTCGATGGACACGACCGCGCCTGCGAAGAATCGCGAAGAAGAAGCGGCCAAAGCGAAAGCGCGCTCGGCCGAGAGATTCGGACGATAGTTTTTCACGCGGGCCGCGCCGCGGTTCTTCGGTTCTGAGGTCCAGCGCGTGTTTATAATCCTCGCCTGTTTATAATCAAGGATTCGCTCCCCATCCGAAATCAACCGAAGGAAACTCCTTGGCCTTAGACGAGAATATTTATGACATCCGCCGCGAGAAGCTGAAGAAGATTGAGGCGCTCGGACAGCCGGCTTATCCAACGAAATTCAACTACAGCCACACCGTCGCGCTTATTCTCGCCGAGTACAGCGGACAGACAGCGGAAGAACTTGAATCTCCGCGCGTCACCGTGCGCGTTGCGGGACGCATCATGGCGATCCGACTGATGGGGAAGGCTGGATTCGCGCACCTGCAACAGGACGGGCAACGCCTCCAGATCTATGTGAAGAAAGACGCCATCGGCGACGCGGGCTACGAACTCTGGAAACTGCTCGACCTCGGCGATCACATCGGTGTTCGCGGATATTTATTTCGTACACGGACCGGAGAACTGAGCATTCACGCCGAAGAGTTGACGTTCTTGTCGAAAGACCTGCTGCCGCTGCCGGAAAAATTCCACGGGCTGACCGACGTTGAACTCCGCTATCGCCAGCGCTACGTCGATCTGGTGATGAATCCTGAAGTGCGCGAGGTCTTCCTCAAGCGCAGCAAGCTGGTGCAATCGTTGCGCCGCTATTTCGACGCGCAAAACTTCATGGAAGTAGAGACTCCGATGATGCATCCGATCGCCGGCGGAGCGGTGGCGCGTCCTTTCAAAACGCACCACAACACTCTCGACATGGACCTGTTTTTACGCATCGCACCAGAGCTTTACCTGAAGCGATTGACGGTCGGCGGATTCGATCGCGTTTACGAGATCAACCGCAACTTTCGCAACGAAGGTCTGGGCTGGAGATGGAATCCCGAGTTCACCATGCTCGAGGCGTACCAGGCCTACACCGATTATCTCGGCATCATGGACACAACGCAGGGAGCGATCGAGCAGGCGGTCAAAGATGTGACCGGCGGGATGAAAACGAAGTGGGGAGAGCAGGAGATTGATTGGTCGCACTCGAACTGGCGGCGCATGACGATGCGCGAAGCGATCGTCCATTTCTGGCCTGAGAAAGCGGGAGCAAAACCGGAGCGCAGCGACTTCGCAGCGCGCGAATCGGTGGAGGCGCTGGTGGCCCGTGTGCGCGGCGCGGGGGTTAATTTGAAATACGATCCGGCTGCGCCCGTGGGTAAGACGATCGCGGCGATTTTTGAGGCCATCGCGGAAGAACACCTGATGCAGCCGACGATCATCTACGAATTTCCGACGGCCGTGTCGCCGCTGTCGAAGCAGAAACCTGACGAACCCGATTGGACCGAGCGCTTCGAAATGTTTGCCGGGCAAATGGAAATCGCCAACGGCTTCAGCGAACTGAATGATCCCGAAGATCAGCGCCAAAGATTCGAAGCGCAATTAGAAGAACGCGAACGCGGAGACGACGAAGCTCACCAGATGGACGCCGACTACGTTCGCGCGCTTTCGTATGGCATGCCTCCGGCGGGCGGAGTCGGCCTGGGAGTTGACCGGCTGGCGATGCTCTTCACCGACTCGCACACCATCCGCGACGTGATTTTGTTTCCTTTGCTGCGGCCGGAAAAACCGCAGCATGAGGGAGACACGGAGAATAAGCAGTCCGGAAGCTAGCCGAGAGCGTTACTCCGCTTTTTTCACTGGAGCCTTCGCCGCTTTCCCCGGACCAAAGTTCTTGGTCAGGTAGGTCAACATTGCGTCGCGGTCCGCGTCGTCGATGACGGCTCCCAAGCCTTCCATCTTCTTGAGTTCTCCCGACCATTGTTGCCGCGACAGATGCTGCTCCATAATGCGGCTCGTGTTGTGGCACTGCGTGCAGGCGGCCTTCACTTTGGCTTGCATGGGACCGGGCGGAAGCGGCTTACCCGGGGCGCTCGGGGCCTGCGCAACGGCTGAAATTTTCGCAAAAACCAGGATTGTGAATAGCAGAATTATGGGAAAGAATCGGTCGAACAAGCGGGAACTCCAAACGTTCGCGGCCAAGGCGGGCCGCTTAGAGTCGCCCCCATCGCGGGCGCTAGGCTTATGGTAGCAGCAGACCCTCAGGAACTAGGAACTCTTCTCCGCGGGTTTATTACGATGGTCGGGATGGACGAACCACGCAATCGCGATGCTCAGGACGTAGAGCGCGATCATGGGCGCGGCGAAGATACACATGTTTAAAATATCGGGGGTTGGAGTAATGATGGCGGCGACGACGAAGATGCCGAGAACGGCATAGCGAATGTTGCGCCACATCCAGCCCGCGCTGACGATGCCCATGAGCGCCAGGAAAAAAACCAGAATCGGCATTTCGAAGATTACGCCGAGCCCGACGATGATCGTCAAAAACAGGGAGCTGTATTCCGAAAGCGTGATCATCGGCTGGAAATCTTTTCCGTAGCCGATCAGAAAAACCAGGGCTTGGGGCAGAACTACTTTGTAGCCAAAGTATCCGCCCGCCAGAAAAAGAGCGATTGTGCAAGTCATGAAGGGCATCACGTACCGCTTCTCGTTGCGGTAGAGGCCTGGCGAAATGAAACACCACAACTGGTAAAGCACAAAAGGCGAGGTTACGAATAAGCCCGCCATCATTCCGACCTTCAAATAGAGGTTGAAAGGCTCGGTAGGATTGACGTAGACCAGTTTCGCCGAGAGATTGTTACGAGCCAGCGCGTCCATGATGGGGCGCTGCATGACCGCGTAAATGTTTTCGGCGTATCCCCAGCAGGCAAAGAAGCCGATCACAATCGCAACCACGGAGTAGATGATGCGCTTGCGCAGTTCCTCGAGGTGTTCGAGGAAGCCCATGGTGGGCATCGCTTCCTTGGCGGATTCCGTGACGGGCGAAGATGCGGCTGCTTCAGGCATCGGGCGCCGCTTTCGGAGAAGTAGTGTCAGAAGGCGGCTCGGCCACAGCTAGCGGAGCCGATACAGACGCAGCCGCAGTTTCCGGAGCCGGAGCCGCGGGTGCCTCTGGTTTCTCGGCCGAGGGTGGATTGAAGATGCGGCTGGCGAGCGAACCGAGCGGGGCCTGCAATGGGGGCAGAATTTGCGGCTTTCCGGTCGCGTTCGTACTGCGGTCGTTCGTAGTGCGATCGAGCGAATTGATTTCAGACTCGATCTGCGAGCGGAATTCGTAGGAGGCACGGCGAAATTCACCGAGGAAGCGCGCGACCTGCCGTCCGATCTCGGGCATCTTCTTGGGGCCGAAAAGGATCAGCGCCAGGAAAAAGATGAAGATCATCTCGCCAGAGAAGCCAAAACCCATGTGTCTATCATAATGCGTGACGGGGCGACAGGCCACTGCGACTGACGAAGAAGGGATAAACGTTACCAGAAATTGACAATGGGCCAGTCCTTAATCTTGAAGACTGGCCCATTACCGCAGATTCGGTTCGCCAGGCTACCGGAAGGTGTAACCGATCGACGCGCCGACGCGTGCCGCATGGCCGGAACTGTAGTCCGTGTTGTTGTTCACGAAGTAGACACGCGCCTCGGGCCGAATGAAAAAGCCGCCCTTAAGGTAGAACTTGATGCCTCCGCCAAGATCTGCGTCGAAGTGATTGCTGGAGGAAATGATGCTGGTGCCACCGCAAGTGATGCCGCCGATATTACATTGGTAGATATGAGTATCGAGCGCACCGATGCCACCTACCAGTTCCAGATACGTGTGGCTGGCAAGTTTGGGCGAGTAAACCGCATTGATGTTCCAAAAGACCGGACGATAATTGAAGCCCGTAAGGCCTTCGAAACCGGAGTTCTGCGATCCCCTAAAAAACACTTCGCCTCCGACTCCCAGGTTGTGCCAGAAAAGAAAATCTCCGCTAAATCCTGGATATGCGCCGCCAGCGAGTGATGGACCGTTAGAGTTGGCAGCAGGCGCGAGCGTCGTGCCGACACCGAATCCGATGTCGATTTTCTGGGCCTGCGCAAGGTTTGAAAACGCGGACACCGCGATACAGCCAAGAGTCAGAACGAGGACAATTCGCAATGCACTTTTCAAGCAAACCTCCATGGTTGTTTGTTGCATAGTTGGATGCAGAGTTAGGGGCCAAAGCTGCCGACCGGTTCTGATTTACAACACTTTACGATGACCAAGGAACATGTACGGTGGGCGCGGAAAATCGTTTATCTGCAAGCTTGTCGGCGGGTGTGTACGCTGTCGCACAGAGACATATAGACATATACAGGTTGCAGGGGCTGTCCTATCTGTTCAGGGCTGCTATCTAATAGGAAAGCAAAATGCGCAAGTCGCGCAGGTTATTCCCTGTTGGCCCGGTGACTACCGAGTCGCCGAGCGCATCGAAAAGTGGATAGGCATCGAAAGCGGCGAGACCCCGCCGGACGGCCTCGACGCCGCCGGCGCGGACAACAGTACCGCCATCGACCACCGCACCTGCGGCAGGACTATTGCCGTCGATACCGTCCGTCCCCGCGCTGAGTACCGTGATGTTTTCTCCGGCAATTGGTTCGGCACAAGCGAGCGCGAACTGCTGATTGCGTCCGCCGACGCCACCGTTGCGGACGGCCACCGTTACTTCCCCACCCGAGAGCAAACAGACTCTCGACACTTTGCTGCGCAATTCCCGGATCCGCCCGATCAAATAAGCCGCCGCTTTTTCGTAGGGCCAATCGTCGCAGGAATTGTCGACTTCGACGGCAAAGCCTGCCCGCGTAGCAGCGACCGCAGCCTCGTCGAGTGCAACTTTATTTGAGAGCACCGTCCACCAGCGCGCTCGGACAAATGCGGGATCATCCGACTTAGGCGTCTCATCGAGGGCGCGATGGCGGAAGATGTCTGCAACGGGTTTCGGAAACTGCTCGGCGAGATCGTATTTCGCGGCGATTGTCTCGCAATCATGAATGGTGGTGGAATCGGGCATTGTCGGCCCCGAGGCAAGCGCGTCGGGCAGGTTGTCGGGCACACTGTCGGGCACATCTGACACCAGAATCGAAACTTGCTGCGCCGGATAGGCCGTGCGCGCGAGACGTCCTCCCTTGACGGATGAAAGATGCTTACGGATCGCGTTAATCTCGGCGATCGGTGCGCCGGAGTTAACCAGCGCCTGATAGGTTGCTGCGAGATCGGCCAGCGATATTTCGTCGTCGATCGGCTTTTCGACGATCGACGATCCTCCGCCGGAGATCATGAAGATGGCGAGTGACGCGGAGTCGAGAGCGTTCAGCGACTTGAGGATCGCGGACGCTGCTGCGATCGACTCGTGGTTGGGAGTGGGATGGCCGCCACGAAAGTATCGGAATCCACGAATTTGGCTGGCGGGCTCAACCGAAGAAGCCACGATGCCTTCGAGCAGATTCCCCACCTGGCCCGCGAGGGCAGCGGCCATGGTGTGCGCGGCTTTTCCGATCGAGACTACAAAAATGCGCGAGTATGCGTCCAGATCATGCAGGTCTTCGCCAATGCGCAGAACCCGCCGCTCGCAATGCACGTTGCGCGCAAAGGCGCTTTCGATCGACGCATTCTTGAGCGCGGACGCGAAAATTTCGCGCGCGGTCTCTCGCATTCGGGCGAACTGATCGACTTGGCTTGAGGGCAATTCGGGCATGTTAAAAGTCGTATTAGCGCAATGCCAGGCTATTCTCCCGAACCCAAGCCTCGACTACTTCGCGCATCTCGCGCAAGCGACCTTCAAAAAAATGATCTCCCGCTTCGATGCGGACAAGTTTCTTGGGATCGGCAAACGTCTCGACGAGCGCTTCAAGTTTTCCCGGTGGACCAAACTGGTCGCGCGAGCCGCTGACGAATAGCTTCGGCTTCGTCGCCGTCCGCAGAAATTCATAGTCATACGTGCGGTCTCCGACCTGGACGGCGGGCAAGCCAAGCGCGATCAAAGCCCGCACGCGCTCGTCCGAATAAGCAGCGCGCACCCCGACGGCTGCGCCAAAAGAGAAGCCTGCAAAAATGATGGGCAACGTGTATTCGTGCTCCAACCAATCGAGTGCCGTGCGGACGTCTTCGACTTCGCCGACGCCATGGGCGTGTTCGCCTTCGCTCAGCCCGGTGCCGCGGAAGTTGAATCGCAACACAGGAAATCCAAAACTATTGAGCGCCTTCATGGCGTGAAAGACGACTTTGTTGTGGAGCGTGCCGCCAAAAAGCGGATGCGGATGGCACACGAGTGCAGCGTGCGTCGCATCGGGCGATCCGGCGTTGAGCAGGGCTTCGAGTCGCCCGGCTGGACCGGCAAGGAACAGCGAGCGGATGGAAGCTTCGGAAGGCACGGATTCAGGGTACAACGATTCAGGGTACAACATTGATATGCGTCGCTGGGTATGAGTCCCTGGGCATGAATCCCTGTTCACCCGCCGCTCTCCGCTGATACTCTTTTCCTGCATGGACTTGTTCGCGCTCACCCGCCGCCTGATCGACATCGAATCCATCACTCCGAACGAATCTGCCGTGGGAGACTTTCTCGCTCAGGAACTCCAGAGCCGCGGCTTCGAGTCTCGGAAGATGCCGGTCGAAGGCGCGCGCGCCAATGTGCTCGCTCACTGGCCGGGGCACGATCATCCGGCGATTGTTTTCTCCACTCACATGGACACCGTTCCGCCTTTTATCGCATCGTCCGAAGACGACGCGCGAATCTACGGGCGCGGCGCCTGCGATGCCAAGGGGATTATCGCCGCACAGATCACGGCGGCTGAGAAGCTGCGCGGGGCGGGCGTTTTCGTCGGCCTGCTGTTTCTGGTGGGCGAAGAAAGAGATTCGATCGGCGCAAAAACCGCCGACCAACATCCGCAGGGCGCGCGCTTCATGATCAACGGCGAGCCCACGGAGAATAAATTGGCGCTCGCCAGCAAAGGCGCTCTGCATGTGGAACTGGTCGCTCGAGGAAAGATGGCGCATTCCGCTTATCCCGAGTTGGGTGAATCGGCCATTGACAAGCTGGTAGAGGCACTGCACCGGCTGCACGCAATGAAGCTGCCCGAGGACCCTGAGATCGGCGCATGCACAAAGAATGTGGGATCGATTCAAGGCGGCCGCGCTCCGAACGTCATCTCTGACTATGCCAAGGCCGATCTCTTCTATCGCCTGATCGCCCCGGCCGACAGGTTGCGCGAGGAAATCACCGCCGCCGTAGCTGGTCTGGCGGAGGCAAACTTCACGCGCGAAACTCCTTTTTTGCGGCTGCGCACAGTCGACGGCCTGCCCACCATGGTTGCGGCCTTCACCACCGATATTCCATCGCTGCCGAACTGGGGTGAGCCGATGCTGCTTGGCCCGGGGTCAATTCACGTAGCCCACACAACGGGCGAGTTTGTGGAGAAGAAGCAGTTGATGGATGCGGTGGAGATTTATTGCTCGATGGCGAAAAAGCTGACCGAGAGCAAGTGAAGATCCCAAACTCTTTGTAGCGACTTAGGATGTCAGTCAAGATATCGCTCGAGATAAAAGATAAACTGATCTAATGTCTGACCCGACCCACAACGCCCTCGCGCGGGCCTCGTCGTCTTACCTGCGTTCTGCCATGCATCAGCCCATCCAGTGGCACGAGTTTGGGGAAGAAGCTTTTGCGGCGGCGCGATCGGCGAACAAGCCGATGCTGCTCGACATTGGCGCGGTCTGGTGTCACTGGTGTCATGTGATGGACCGCGAGTCTTATGACGACCCTGAGGTCGCTGCCATCGTCAACGAGAATTACGTCGCGGTGAAGGTCGATCGCGACGAGCGTCCCGACATCGACATACGTTATCAACTTGCCGTGTCGTCGCTCACTGGACAAGGCGGCTGGCCGCTGACCGCCTTTCTCACGCCTGACGGCAAGCCGTTTTACGGAGGCACATACTTTCCTCCTACAGAATCGTATGGACGGCCGAGCTTTAAGCGCGTGCTGCTCTCGATTGCGCAGGCCTATCGCGAAAAAAATGGTGACGTGCTCGAGCAGGCGCAACTGGTCGAAAGCGCGATCGCGCGTGCCGAGTCTTTCGGCGGAGGCGGAGCAATTTCCGCTACGGTTATTGACGCCATCGTCGAATCGGCCTTGAAGATGTTCGACGGGGTGAACGGGGGATTCGGACATGCTCCCAAGTTCCCGCATCCCGCGGCGCTCGACCTCGTGATTGATCGCTACCTTCGCACACGAGACGAATCTTTGCGCCCGATCTTCGTCCACACGCTGGAGAAGATGGCGCGTGGTGGCGTTTACGACCAACTTGCTGGGGGCTTTCATCGCTACTCCGTCGACGAGCGCTGGATCGTTCCCCACTTTGAAAAAATGTGCTACGACAACTCGGAGCTACTGAAGAATTACGTTCACGCTTACCAGGCCACTGGGAATGAGTTTTTCGCCGGCGTCGCCTGCGACATCATTCGCTGGATGAATGAGTGGCTCAGCGACCGCTCCCACGGCGGGTTCTACGCTTCGCAAGACGCTGATTACTCGATGGACGATGATGGCGACTATTTCACCTGGACTCTTGGGGAGACGAAAGCCGTGCTCACCGAGGATGAAGCTACTGTCGCGACTGTCTACTACGACATTCAGGAAATCGGCGACATGCACCACAATCCGGCCAAGAATGTGTTGCACGTCAGTGCGTCAATCTCTGAGATTGCCGCCCGTATGAAAATTTCAGCCGATCAGGCGGCGACGCTTCTGGCTGCCGCCAAGAAGAAAATGTATGCGGCTCGACTGCTGCGTCCTACGCCTTACGTGGATAAAACCGTTTACGCGGGCTGGAACGCGATGTGCGTGTCGGCCTATCTTGAAGCGGCCAAGGTGCTGGCTCTGGACGATGCGCGGCGCTTTGCGCTGCGTTCGCTTGATCGTCTGCTTTCTGAAGGGTGGACTGCCGGAGCCGAGGAGACGCGCGCTGGCGGGGGCGCTCGAGCCACACTTAAGCATGTGATCGCCTATTCCGATCCAAAAGCTGAACGTCGCGAGATTGCGGGCGTGCTCGACGATTATGCGTTTACCGTGATCGCTTGTCTCGACGCGTACGAGGCCACCGCAGACCTGAGCTACTTCCGTTTTGCGCGTTCGATTGCGGATGCGATGATCGCGAATTTCTTCGATCCCGAAGATGGCGGATTTTTTGATACGGCGAAAGTTTCTCAAGGCGACGAAGAATCAGCCGAGAAGCCCCTCGGCATTTTGGGAACACGACGCAAGCCTTTTCAGGATTCGCCAACTCCGGCAGGAAACTCAGCGGCGGCAATCGCCCTTCTGCGTCTCGACGGCTATGTGGACGATGGTTCGGCGACGACTCCGTCGTACCGCGACCGGGCCCAGGAGACTCTGGAACTCTATGCCAAAGTGGCGGGACAGCACGGCATTTTCGCCGCGACCTACGGGCTAGCCGTGGTTCACTACACACAGCCGCATACTCAAGTCGTGATCGTCGGCAGAGACCAAATTGCCGATGATCTCTATCGCACGGCGGTGGGTAAGTTTTCGCTGGGCGCCAGCGTGCTTCGTTTAGACGCAGACAAAGCCGTGGCGCGGAATCTGCCCCCTGCCCTGGCGCAGACGATTCCAAATCTCCCGGCGCTCACCCAAGGAAGATCGGAGGGACGATCTTTTGCCGTCGTCTGCTCCGGTTTCGCCTGCCAGCCACCCATCTTTACAGCCCTGGAATTGCACGACATGCTGGAGCTGCCGTCATCTCCGGCGGCCTGAAGTTCCCGCTTCCGCTGCCGATAAAGCTCTAGAGCGCCGTGGCACCTTCGTGCTTGCCAACCTTCATGTCTGCCAACTTTCTTGAGAGCCCGAAGCTCTTCCGCCATCTGGTCGAAGACCTGCCCGTCGGAATCTACATCGTCGACCAGGAACGGCGCATCCGTTTCTGGAACCACGGCGCCGAACGTCTGACGGGCTATCTCTCGCATGAAGTGGTGGGGCACATTCTCGAAGACGCGGTGCAGAGTTGCGATCGTCGCGGCAACACTCTGAGCGGCGAGTGCTGCCCGGTCACCATGACGCTGAGCTTGAGGAAATCGCAGCAATGCACAGCGTTTTATCTACACAAAAGTGGGCACCGCACCTCGGTTCGAATCCGGACTAGCCCCATCGTCGAGTACGGCGACGCCATCAGTGGAGCGACGGTCCTCTTCGAAGAAATCTTCGCCAATCGCGAGGAAACTTCGCACGCTCCGATGTATGGGTGCCTTGACGCCACCACCGGAATCCCTTCCCGCCGCCTGACTCAGGCAGTGCTCAAAGAATGTATCGCTGGCGCTGAAGAATCGAACACCGGCTTCGGGCTGCTTCGCATTCGTCTGCTCGGCCTCGAACAATTTCGCGCGCAACATGGTCCGCAATCGATCGAGCCCTTTCTTCGCACCGCGGCGCACACGTTGCGACATAGCCTCGATGCGGAGAATTTTCTCGGCTGCTGGGAGGAAAACGAATTCATCGCCGTACTGACCTCGTCGAGTCCCATGATGGTGCCCGTGACTGCCGGCATCCTGTCGAATCTGCTCCGCCACTCCGAGGTTATTTGGTGGGGAGACCGCTTCCTGATCGAAGCCGAAGTGGCTTACACCGTTGCCATCCCCGGTAAAGACCTAAGACAACTGCTCGATGAAATGAAGTTGTTGCATCCGACCACTGCGGCAAAGGCGGCGGCAGCCGGCGCCGGAAATATCGTCGGAACTACCGTCGAAACTATCACCGAGCCCCCGCGAGGATAACGCTCCATGTTTTCGATCATTGGCATCGTCGTCGTTTTCGGTTGCATCGTGGCCGGCTACTTAATGGAACACGGCAACATGAAGGTTCTGATGCAGCCGGCCGAGCTGATCATCATCGGCGGCGCTGCGGCCGGCACCGTTCTGATCTCCAATCCGATGCATACCCTGAAACAGATCGTCAGCGGATTGGTCGGCGCTTTCGGATCTTCGAAATACGGCAGCAAGCGCTATGTCGATTCTCTGAAGATGATGTTTGAGCTGCTGCAAAAGGCCCGTAAAGAAGGACTCGTCGCACTCGAATCGGACATCGAGGCTCCCGACAAGAGTCCGCTATTTTCGAAATACAAGGAATTCGTTCACGACCACCATGCCGTCGATTTTGTCTGCGACACTTTGCGCATGGCCGTAAGTGGCGGCGTCGAGGTCTTTGATCTCGACCAGATGCTTGATGCCGACATGGAAGTCCATCATCAGGAAGCCAACGAACCTGTCTCTGCACTGAGCACCATGGCCGACTCTCTGCCCGGACTTGGCATCGTTGCGGCGGTGCTCGGAGTCGTGATCACTATGGGCGCGATCGGCGGCCCTCCCGAAGAAATTGGACGCAAAGTGGCCGCGGCTCTGGTGGGAACGTTCCTCGGCATCCTGCTCTGCTATGGACTATTCGGACCGCTGGCGGCGCGCATGGGGAAGATCGGAGATGAGCAACATGCCTATTTGATGGTGTTGCGCGTCACCATGATCGCTTTCCTCAAGGGTGTCGCTCCCATCATGGCCGTTGAAATCGGAAGACGGACGGTGCCGGGCCACGTCCGTCCGACATTCAAATCCATCGAAGAAGCCTGCCGCGGCGCGAAAGGCGAAGCGGCCGCGGCGGCAGCCTCTTAGCGATCACCATGCCCCCACCGCCCATCATTATCAAGAAAAGAGTGGCCCATGCCGGTCATCACGGCGGCGCGTGGAAAGTTGCCTACGCCGATTTCGTCACCGCGATGATGGCGTTGTTTATTGTGCTCTGGCTGCTCAGCAGCAGCGTCAAGATACAGGAAGCCGTCGGCGGCTACTTCCGCGATCCAAGCGGCAGTGCCCGCCGAACCGGTACCGGTCTCGCAGGATCGGGCGAGAATCTCCTGCTTGAAAAACAGGACCTGTCAAAACTTAAAGACGAGTTGCAGAACAGCATCCAGAAGATGAACGACCTCGACAAGCTGAAGAAAAATATCGAAATGACCGTGACCGCCGAAGGGCTCCGCATTGAGTTGCTGGAATCAGAAAAAGGAACATTCTTTGATAGCGGGAGTTCCGCGCTCAATCAGAGCGGCACGGAAATGCTGCAGTTACTTGCAGTGGAGTTGGGGAAGGTTCCGAACCGTATCTCGCTCGAGGGACACACCGACGCGAAGCCCTTTAATGGCAAAAGGAACTACAGCAACTGGGAGTTATCGTCCGATCGCGCCAACGCGGCCCGTCGTCTGATGCAGCAGGCGGGACTGCGCCCGGACCAGGTGTCGCAAGTGCGTGGTTTCGCCGATCAACGTCTGCGCAACGTCAAAGATGCGCTCGATCCTTCCAACCGCCGCGTTTCGATTATTGTTCAGTACCTCAACACCGACTCCGAACCAGCGCCCCACGGCGGCGATCCAAAGCAATCCGCGCCGCAGCAATCCGCACCGGCATCCGAGGATGCAAAGCCCTCTGCAGGTACCAAGCTTGAACCCGAAAAGAAGTGATGCGTCGAGAAACGCGAGGACGAGATCGCGAAATGAGAAGTCGCGAACAAAAAAAGAGGCTAGCCACGAAGGCTAGCCCGTAAAATTGCTTTCTTGAAGCGATTAGTTACGTCATCTTGCTTAACCTAGCAGCCGGTTGCGCGATTACTGGTCGCACACCGGACGACTGGGGGGACAGAGCGGCATTGGACCCGAGCGTAGCGGTTCTCTCGGGATAGCACCATACGCCAAAGTGCCTACCAGACCTACCAACAGCAGTAACGCCCTGAGCGAACGTTTCATTGGTTTACTTTTCTCCTTAGGGTCTGCCGAACACCAACGTGAAACTGCCAGCGTCCAGCGCCGGAATTATACACACCCTTTGCAACTTTATGATTCGTGGGAGGTTAGTTGAGCCGACTCGAAGTGCCGACTTATTGGCGGAAATGCCGAAAAGGATAAAACGCGTCAGGAGCGCATTTTAAGAGGTGTTTTCGCTGATTTTCTAAGATAACGGTAGGATTCGAATGACTTTGTTTTCCCTCTGGGATAGGGAACGAGAAGGGTCAAAAAAAACTATTGACAAGGTTTCAGAAAACGGCACTTTTTGAGCGATAAGGCGTTACTGTCCCGCCTTAGAGCCCGCGGTTGCAGCATTCGCTCTCTGGACGCCGCCCTGGAGATCGATTCGAACTTGTTGTTCCATCGCTTCAAGACTCGAACTTCTTGAGAATGCGCGTTCGACCATGCCCTCGAACATCGGAATCAACGAGTCGTCGGTTGTGGCTGGGTGCTGCAGATCGGACAAGCCTTGTTCCCAGCGCTGCGTCTGCAGATTGTTCGCGGCAGTTTCGCGTGCCTCCCGGTGAGAGAACACGTATCCGATCCAGACAAAGACCGCGAGGAGATATGTAATCAGGTTGATCGCGTTAAGACTAGCCTGGCGGAGAAATCCGCCTGAGTTCAACGCAATCAGCAATAACTCGACTCCGGCAAGAAGGCCGAATCCGAGCGAGATCCCAAAACTGAGTTGCTTCCGCGACACTCCGAGAAAGCGTGAGAACAACAGCATGAAGAGGATTAATCCAAACTGCACAATACGAACCGAGCGCTGCATGGTGGTAACTGCGTGTACCAGCGGACTCTGATCGAAGGAGTTCGAAAAGGCCACGACCACCGACACCAGCAACATCACTACACCGGCCCACTTAAACAGCAAAGTACCGAGATCTTTGAGGGTGTGATAAGGGCGAAAAACATTGAGGAAAACTTCGTGGATTACGCGGAAGCCGAGCACCGCGTTGATGGCCTCTCCTATCCAGAATAGCCAGAAATACGCGGTATGGTTTCCGGAATACCAGAGTGGAAAAAGGATAGAAAAATTGACGACCTGCACCAGCAAGAAAGCGAAGAACGCGGGAAACTGCTTGATCAGTTTGCGACGCCATAAGATCGCCGCCACCACCGATTGAAATATCGGCTGCGCGCACCACAAGCACAAAGCGGTAGTGTGGCTATGCAAGTTCACAGGATTTTTGAGGAAAGGCGCGACCGACGCCCCATCTCACCTTCAATCCTGAGGCAGGTTGCCCTACCGGGTCAACCCTCTTAGGTAACCTTGGTAACCATTACCCTCTTTAGCTGGCTTCTGGGGTGGAATGCAGGTAAGCGCGCATCATCCGGACTTCGTCGTCTTTCTCATCGAGGTCATGGAGCAGGATATCGCGCAATGAGACAACTCCCTGCAGTTCCCTTCCGACGCATACCGGCAGATGGCGGAAACCATGCCGCTTCATCAGCGTCATACAGGTTTCCAGAGGATCGCTGGGGCTGACCGTCAGCGGGTCTTCCGTCATTACCTGGCTGATCTCGGTCAGTGCCGGGTCCTTGCCCACCACGACGACCCGGCTCATGAGATCGCGTTCGGAGAAAATTCCGACCAGGCGGCCATCCAGCAGAACCGGTACCGCTCCGATGTTGTGTTCGACCATCAGGCGCGCCACTTCGAGCACGGTCTGATGAGACTTGGCAGAAATTGTGCTTTGATTTTTGAGCAGATCGCAGATCAACATTGTGGACCTCCCGTACGCTTTTGCCGGAAATCGACGTACCCGGCGAACAGCATTTCTTCTCGGACGAAGAACGGAAGAAGTTAAGAAAATGCCTATATTTCTGGACCTGCGGCGGAGTATATGTCGAAAACAGGCAAGTGGGAAGGGGAAAAATAAACCTCGGGGCCACCCCGGACTTCGGCGTTTTCCCAAAAAGGCCCCGGTTGGCTTTAGGCTTCGGTCGGCGGGGCGACCCACTCGTTCACCGAGATCACATACGACCGGGCTGCCAAGGCCTGCGGCATGTCGCCCGCACCCCGGGCCGTCACGACTACGTTGTAATCGTCGCTGGCCCGTAAACGAGCGTATACCGGGGTTTCCTCGCGCGGCTCGGCCAGCGCCAGATAGCGCAGGAATGCGAACACATCTTCGGTCGGCTCGAGACCAGGGGCCACAAACGAAACCTCGACGTCTTCGTGGTGAAAGTGCCATCCCAAAGAAGCGGCGACGCGCACGCCTTGCTCATAGGCAGCCGGAGCCAGAACTCCCGGCGCGGGATTGTCGAACACAATGCGCAACTTGCGTTCATCCTCACGGCTGAACTCCCGCACTTTCAGTTCACCGGTGCGCGCCGTCGCTTTCCAGTCCACATGCCGCGCCGAGTCGTCAGGCATGTAATCGCGGATCAGGTAAAGATCGTTGCCGCGACCACTGACAAAGGTCTCGAATTCTCCCGTGACCATGGGCAGGACGTCGAGAAATTGCCCGGTAGCCTCGACCGAAGGATAGACAATGATTTCGCGCGCCAGATTGATGCGCCGCGTCTTCATCAGGAACGCAAAAGGAAAACGCGTAGCCAGGCCAAAATTCTTTTCGCAGTAGCGCCCGCGCCTGGGGAAACTCATCTCCAGGTCGGCGCGCAGTTCCTGCTTCGGCGCGAGAAATGGGAAATAAACCGACTCTTGCAGGATCGGCTTTTCTTCATCTTCTTTCACTCGCCGCAAACGCCGGTCGGGCAGATGCAGCCATTGATCCTGCGGCGCGCGATTTCGGGGAAAACCGTAAGTCTGGGCTTCCCAAAGCCAGCGCTCTTTTTTCTTGCGCTTGGCTGGAACCACGCGAACTGAAAACGATGGCAGCCAATCGCTGTCGTTTGCGACCAGCAACCGCGCGAGCATGGGACGCGCGGCAAATACATGCTCCGGCAAATGAACGTCAAGTGTCAGGCTGCGCAACACCAGCGCCGAAGCGATCCCGGAAACTACAATGGCGGAAAGCAGCGCCGCCACAACCACGTAAAGCAGGTTGTTTCCGGTATTGATGGCGGCAATGCCGATCACCACGCTGATCAGGATGTAAATCATCCCAGCGCGGGTGACGTCGTAATCCATCGCTTCGCGGACGCGCGAAGCCACCACGCGCCGCGCCAGATATGGGACGGTAGTCAGGCCAACAAAAGTCGCAAGCAGCAGGGCTGCGGACGAGAGGATGATCGTCCCCCAAACACTGCCGGATTCACGAGCGACGGTGGAGAACAGAGCGGTGCCGAAGGCCAGCGCGAGTCCAACAATCGCTAACAAGAATCGTACCCAGACCTGCGACAGGCCAGAGCGCAGAAATCCCGGCGCGGGCGAGGACTGCGGGTCTGTCGACAAGCGGTCGGAAATCATTCCCTCAATCGTATGCCGCGGGACCCGCGAGGGAAAGTGACGGAAGAAACCTTGTGGTGTTGACCGATGAACGGAGTCCTTCTGCTTGCCAGCATCACGGCGTAAAATCTGATTCACCCACCGGTCGGAGATTCGATAGGGAATGAACAGTAAGACTCGAAAATGGGTGGTATCTGCTGCCGCACTCGCGTGTGCGTTTACAAGTATGGGTTTGGTGTCCGCAAACGAGTTTCCTGACCGAACCTTTGCGGTGCTTCAGGCTTTCGACAAAAAATATTCCGACATCGTGTCGCGGATTACGCCGATGCCGACCGGTCGAGATCGGAGTCTCGCAGAAGCACAAATTGCTGAAGCTGCCTTTCGAGACCTGATTACGTGGCATTCGCACCACCGACGCCCAATCTTCTTTCTAGAAACAAATGGTCAAGACCCAAGCGACGATCTGATCATCCGCCTCTCCGAGTCGGGAAGTCGTGTCAGCAAAGCATCCGCAGTTTATTTCGACAAACGTATTTTAAGCGGCCCACTAGATCGAGGGACAGGCGAGCGTGGCATACTCCTATCGGTCGGACCCATCAAATGGTTGTTTGGGGATCGTGTTCAGGTGCATGCAGCCATGAACTGCGGACCTCTTTGTGGAAAGGGCGGTGTCTACGAGCTGGTGAAAAATAAGGGCCGCTGGAACGTGGAAGCGTATACGAACCAGTTTTTTTACTAAGGTGACGTAAAACGTCCTTACCCTTCTCCCCTACTTCCGGCTTCTGTCTCCCGCTGATGCCTCAACCACAGCAGCACAATCACCACCACCGCAACCACCAGTAGCGCGATGTTAAACCGCTGCATGACGCGCATCAGCGTCCGCCAATGCTGGCCGAAAAGGTATCCCGCCCCGGCGATGACTGTGACCCATAGGCTTGCGCCTAGAAAGTTGAAGAAGGCGAAGCGCCGCCAATGCATGCGCAGGACGCCCGCGAGCGGTCCGGCGATTACGCGCATACCGAAAACAAAACGCGCGAAGAAAACCGCCTCCGCGCCATAACGCGCAAACAAGTCTTCTCCGCGCTTCAGGGCAGCGGGAGAAATCCGGAAAAGATTCACGTAACGATCCAACAACGGTCGCCCGCCGTAATGTCCCAACGCGTATCCCAGATTGTCGCCAAGCGTCGCGGCCAAAGTGCCGACGACAATGATCCATCCAAGATGCAGCTGATGTTCGGAATACGCCAGGAAGCTTGCGAACAACAGCGTGCTCTCGCCCGGAACTGGAAGACCCGCGTTCTCGCAAAGCAACGCGACCGCTACGGCCCAATATCCATAGTCGGCGACGAATGTACGGAAGTAGTGAAAAATCGAATGATGCATGGGGTGGAGCAGTCGGCGTTCAACAGTCAGCAATTAGCAATTAGCGTTTCGGCAACTCATTTTCAGAAGCTCGTTTTCAGAAATTCAATCAGCGCCCGATTAAAATCGTCGGCAGCTTCCTCATACGGCAGATGTCCTACGCCTTCGAAGGCTACCAGCGTTGCATGTTTGAAATTCTTTCGCAGCGGCTCGGCGGATGAAAAATCTACGGCGCGATCCTTCGTTCCCCACATGAGCAGTGTTTGATAGTCGCGAATCTTCGGCAAAGAAGTCTTCAGTTCCGCCAAGTCCGCAGTCCAGTTCTTGACGATGCGCGAAGCGTGAGCAAATCCTCCATTCCTGTACACCGGCACGCGATAGCCTTCGAGTGAATCGGGCGGAATTTTGGTCACGTCGCCAAACAGCCGACGGAGCCACAGGATATCGCCGGCGCGAGACCGTTCTAGGGTGTTCCGGACCAGCACGGACCCGAGGGGGCTACCTAGGAAAGGTGCGAGCCACCGGCCATGCCGCGACCACGGATTCACGGGAGCAACCAGCACCAGTCGCCGCAAGCAATTGTCGCTTCGCTCGGCGCAAATCGCCGCCACCATAATGGCAACACCTCCGCCGTGGGACGTGCCAAGCAGGTCGAATTCTTTGATGCCAAGCGCGTCGGCGAACTGCAACACCCGCTCGGCCGAAGCGCGCACGCTGGCATCCAGGCTAGGATGCGCAGGGGACAGACCAGCCCCCAGATTGTCGATCGCATAGACCGTCGCATAAGGAGCCAGCGCCGGCATGGCGAATCTCCAGGAAAACGAATATCCCATGAGGCCATGGACCAGAATCAGGGCCGGTCCCGAGCCTGCCTTGAGATATCGCATGCGGCCATCAGCTAGTTCCACCCACTGCTCTTCGACACTAAAGTCGACGTCGACCTGAGCGCCGGCAGCCTCGGCGCGCTGGACCGTAAGACGAACGGTGGCGGGGGTAAGTTCTTCGTCAGGATTCTGAGTTTCGGCAGGCAACGAATTCCTCGCAGACAGAGTCTCAGTATGCAGTATCGCCCAAATCGCTTTTTCGGGGAGCCATCAAGGTTCCCCCTTTTTTATTTTGGAAATGTCAGAGTGTTTTGTTGATGACGCGATGGCCAGTCCATCTCGCGGGTCCCACAACTTCCGCTCAGTTTGTGGAGATCGTGAAGTTGACAGTGATTCGAGCCTGCGTTTCTACCGGCTGGCCGTTTTGAAGATAGGGTTTGAAGTGCCACTGCTTCACAGCCTCGCGTGCTGCCGTCGCCAGAATGCCCGGCCCGCTTAGAATCTGTAGCTCCTGAATCGACCCATCCCGCGAAATCAACGCCTGCAAACTAACAGCTCCCTGCACTTTCATCTGCCGCGCCAGTAGCGGGTAATCCGGAGGCACCGAGACGGTCACATTCTGGGCTACTTGTTGAGAGACGTCGGGGCGAACGGCTGCCTGGGTAGAAGCGGGTGCGCTTGCGGAGGTGGAAGTTGCTCCCGTGCCCACATCCACATGGATGGCGCTGCTCTTCGCCGGCACATTCATGTGACGGTTGCCGGCCACGACCTCTACCTGAAGCGGTGGCAGAACCGCGCGTTCGGTAGTCGCCGAAAATGGAGGCGGAGCGGCAGTCGCTGCCGGAGCGGAGGCCTTCGTTGTTTTGTGCTCGTGAGACGCAGCGGCTGGCGGAGGCGTAGCCGTCGAAGACGACGCAGGCGTCGTTTTGCTCTTGCCACGGACTGTGGTTTCTTGCACGTCGCCGGGTGGCGGAAACCAGAAATCCCAATCTTTGATGACCACCGCAACCAGCGCGGCCAGGAGAATCCCCAACGCAATCAGCATGCGCTTGCGCTGGACATCGGCATCCTCCGAAGTGTCTTCCACCGGGAGATGCGTGGACCGCTCCAGATGATTCTCGGGCTGAGTTTCGTCGTGAAACATAGACAGACAAGCGTAAGCGAATCGAGGAAATACTTGGGCTAGTATGCCCCCAAACCGCGCCCGTGCCAAGGGAGAAGACAGGTCAGGAAGCCTGTCCTCTAAACTTTGGCCTCAAGCTTGTCGAGGATACCGGCTGCCGCGTCGAGAATTTCGCGGTCGACCTTTCGATTGGCGGACAGCGCTTCTGCAAGCGGAATCGAAATAATCTTGGTTCCGCGCAACGCAGCCATCTTGCCGAATTCGCCGCGGTGGACCATATCGATGGCGCCGAGTCCGTAGCGAGTGGCGAGGACGCGATCGAAGGCGCTGGGCGTTCCGCCGCGCTGGATGTGTCCGAGCACCACCGAGCGCGACTCGAAACCCGTCCGCTTCTCGATCTCGATGGCGACCTGTGAACCGATTCCGCCAAGGCGGGCATGCCCAAAGTCGTCGACGCCCGCCGCGGTCGTGGCCAGTGCGCCGTCAGCGAACTTCGCGCCCTCCGCGACCACCACGATGCTGAAGTATCTTCCCCGGCCATGCCTCTGCCGGATGAGCTCCGCCACCTGATCGACATCAATGGGAATTTCGGGAATCAAGATGACATCAGCGCCGCCGGCGATGCCGCTATAAACCGCAATCCATCCGGAGTCGCGTCCCATCACTTCGACTACGATCACCCGATTGTGGGCTTCCGCGGTCGTGTGCACGCGATCGATCGCTTCGGTCGCCACATTGACGGCAGTGTCGAAGCCGAATGTGAAATCGGTCCCCGTCAGATCGTTGTCGATCGTCTTCGGAACGCCGACCACCTTCACGCCATTGTCGAAGAGCTTTTTGGCCACCGAGAGCGTGTCGTCGCCGCCAATGGCGATCAACGCATCGCATCCGTTCTTTTTCAGGTTGTCAGCGCAACGCTGCAGGCCGTCGGGCTTCTTCGCCGGATTGGTGCGGGAAGTCCGCAGGATGGTCCCGCCGCGTGGCAGAATGCCTCCGACCGACTCGAGGTCGAGCGGCATGGTCTTATCTTCCATAAGCCCGCGCCAGCCCTCGAGGAATCCCACGAACTGGTCTTCGTAGTGGAAGCTGCCCTTGCGCACCACTGCCCGTATCACTGCGTTCAGTCCGGGGCAGTCGCCTCCGCCCGTCAAAATTCCGATAATCATTGCCCGCTCCTCATCGCCCGCTCCTGGTTGTTGCTTGCTCTGTCATTTATTGAAAGTATGCTTCGACCCCGTGAGCGGATAAATCCGTCCAAAACCACACTTCACGTGAGCCGGAAGATAATTAGATTATCACGCAGATTTGTTGCCCTAATTTGTCGCCATGAGATTTCCTGCTAGTGGTGCGAGTCGCGAGTACGTTATGCACAACAGCAACGTCCCCTATGTCCAAGGCTTGCGCACTGGGCAACTTTTAGCCACAATGCTTTCCACCAGTTCGACCCATGTCTAAACTTCTACGCATTCTTCTTTGGACCTCTGTTAGCCTGCTCGGCGCTTTCGCCCTGGCCACCATCGCCGTGCATCGCGGCGAACAAATCAACGCGCTCTGGCTGGTTGTAGCCGCAGTTTCGACGTACGCCGTCGCGTATCGCTTCTATAGCAGCTTCATTGCGGCGAAAGTCCTGGCGCTTGACCCGCTGCGCGCGACTCCGGCGGAACGTCTGGAAAACGGACGCGACTTCGTCCCGACAAACAAATGGGTAGTTTTCGGACACCACTTTGCCGCCATCGCCGGCCCCGGCCCGCTGGTTGGACCGGTGCTGGCGGCACAGTTCGGGTACCTTCCGGGCACGCTTTGGATCATCGCCGGCGCGGTTCTGGGCGGATGCGTTCAGGACTTTGTCATTCTTCTGTTCTCCATCCGCCGTGACGGCAAATCTCTCACCGAAATGGCGAAGTCCGAAATCGGCCGTGTCAGCGGCGCGGTCGCGTACGTGGCCGTGCTGAGCATCATCGTGATCCTGCTGGGCGCGACTGCACTGATCGTCGTGAACGCTCTGAAATCGAGTCCGTGGGGAACGTTCACCATCGCCATGACCATGCCCATCGCGGTATTGATGGGCGTCTATCTCCGGCGCATTCGGCCGGGCAAGGTTCTGGAAACATCCTTGCTGGGATTTATTTTGGTGCTGGCCGCGATCTTCGGCGGGCAGTGGGTCTCGGAAACGCCATCCTGGGCCGCCGTTTTCACACTGACTGCGCCGACACTTGCGATACTCATCATCATTTACGGATTTGCGGCCTCATCACTGCCGGTGTGGCTGCTGCTCGCTCCGCGTGACTACCTGAGCACATTCGTGAAGCTAGGTACCATTTCCCTCTTAGCAGTCGGCATCGTCGCGCTGCGTCCCTCGCTGCACATGCCTCCTCTGACGCATTTTGCTGACGGCACCGGGCCCGTCTTCGCAGGAACCATCTTTCCCTTCGCATTCATCACCATCGCTTGCGGCGCGATCAGCGGATTCCATTCCCTGATTTCGAGCGGTACTACGCCCAAGCTGATCCGCCACGAAACGGAATCTCGCTTCGTGGGTTACGGAGGCATGATGGCCGAATCGATGGTCGCCATCATGGCGATGATCGCGGCATGCGTGCTGCAACCCGGAGTCTATTTCGCCGTCAACAGCCCCGCCGGAATCGTAGGGCAAGCGCCAGAGGCTGCTGCCAACATGATCAGTTCCTGGGGCTTTCCCGTCACCGCCGCTCAGATGGCCACACTGGCGCACGCGGTGGGCGAGCAGACGCTTTACAACCGCACGGGTGGGGCGCCTGCCTTTGCCGTCGGCATGGCACAGATTTTTTCCAATACCCTCGGCGGACAGGCCGTGATGGCGCTGTGGTATCACTTCGCCATCATGTTCGAGGCGCTATTCATCCTCACCATCATCGATGCAGGCACGCGCGTGGGCCGCTTCATGTTGCAAGACGCGCTGGGGCACATCATTAAGCCGCTCGGCCGCACGAGTTGGTATCCGTCGATTCTTTTCACGAGCGCGGTGGTGGTGGCTGCATGGGGAAACTTCCTCTGGCAGGGCGTCAAGGATCCGTTGGGCGGAATCAATTCGCTGTGGCCGCTGTTTGGCATTTGCAATCAATTACTCGCGACCGTGGCGCTTTGCGTTGCGACCACGATTATTGTTAAGACAGTTAAGGCTAAGACGATCGACGCCACGACGATCAATGCCAAGACAGCTCAGGCGCAGTCGGGCCGCCTCTACTACGTCCTCGTGACCCTGATCCCACTCTTCTGGCTCGTGGCGGTGACCTTCACCGCATCGTGGCACAAAGTCCTCGACCCCAACCCCCGCATTGGATTTCTCTCTCACGCCCGTCAACTCGCGACTGCGGGAGCCAACCCCCGCCTCATTTTCAACGATCGCCTCGATGCTGCGGTCACCGGGATATTGGTTGTGATGGTGGCGATGATCCTTTTCGAATCTGCTGTGCAATGCGTCCGGATACTGACCGGTGGCCATTCCGCATTCACGAAAGAAGCGCCGTTTGTGAGAACAAAATTGGCGGTCGAAGCGGAAGGCTCGAGATGAAGAAACATCCAAAAGCGCAGGCAATGCTAACGGCCCTCGAAAGCATCTAAGCGGAAATGATGGTTCTGTCATCTTTGTGGCGATCCGTGTCTCATGTCCGGATTGCGATAGTAGTCCTTTTTCTTGGCGTCGCCCAGGCGGTGCAGGCGCAGATTCCTCTACCTCCCCCAGCCACCACCAGTCCGGTCACCACCACGCCAAGCACTACCATCGCGGTTGACGTCAAGGTCGTCACGCTCCCAGTCACGGTCCGCGACAAACACGGCAAGATCGTCCGCGACCTGACGAAAGACGATTTCACGCTGACGGAAGATGGCCGCCCGCAGACGGTCAAGTATTTTTCTCAGGACGTGAACCTGCCGCTCACACTCGGGTTGCTGGTCGATACCAGCCGCAGTCAGACTAACGTCCTCGACGCCGAGCGCAACGCGAGCCGTAGTTTCTTTGATCAGATGCTGGGGCAACCGAAAGACAAAGCGTTTCTCATCCATTTCGATCGGGAAGTCGAACTGCTGCAGGACCTGACCTCATCGCACGAAAAGCTGCAAGCAGCGTTAGAACTGCTGAAGACGCCGTCTGACCGCGAGCACTCGAACGATCCAAACGATGATGATTCGCACTCCGGATCGCATCACGGCGGCACGCAGCTCTACGACGCCGTGTTTCTGGCATCGAACGAGCTGATGAAGAAGCAGACGGGGCGCAAGGCTCTGATCGTTCTGACCGACGGCGTGGACCGCGGCAGCAAGACTTATCTGGAAGGTGCGATCGAATCCGCGCAGCGCGCCGACACGATCATCTACTCGATTTATTTCGCCGACCAGCATCGCGAAGACTACGGCGACCGGCAACGACAGGGCGGGATGGGCCGGGGCGGTGGATATCCGGGCGGAGGCTGGCCCGGCGGCGGATATCCTGGTGGCGGCGGACGAGGAGGTGGCCGCGGCGGGCAGCGGCGGGATGAAGAGCCGCACACCGACGGCAAGAAAATTTTGGAGCGCGTTTCAAAGGAAACCGGTGGACGCTTCTTCGAAGTCACCAAGAAGCAGACCGTCGGCGACATCTATTCGCAAATCGTCGAGGAACTGCGCACCCAATACAACATGGGATACACGCCCGACAAAGACAGTTCGTCGAGCGGATATCATCATCTGCAATTACAGGTGAAGGGAAAAGAAAAAGATCTGAGCGTTCAGACTCGAGATGGATATTATGCCGACCGTTAGCTCGGTTAGCGCGAGAGCGAAACTACTTCGCAGCCAATTCTTCGGCTAAGGCTCTGCCTAAGGCTGCCTGCCGCTCGGGACTCAACTTTGCGCCGCCCGACGTCAGATAGAACACGTCGATTGCCATCTGCCCTTCCGTCTCGATCAAGGCGATCTCGATGTTGCAATCGTTCCTCGAAACCTGGGAGCACATCCGATACAGCAACCCCGGGCGGTCCTGCGTCAAGACTTGCACCAGCGTGCTGTGCGCCGAGGAGCTGTCGTCAAACTCAATCTGTGTTTCGATCTTGACTTTCGTGCTGTCCGCTTTCTCCGACTTGAGACGATCGCGCAACATGCGCGCCACGTCAGCTTCTCCCTTCACAACCGACGCGATGCTTTTCTTCAGGCGATCCCATTCCTGAAGATTCATCTCGAGCGTGCGAAAGCGGTCGGTGAAATAAAAGGTGTCGACGACCATTCCTGCGTCGTTCGAAAACGCATTGGCCTTCACGATATTCATTCCCCACGCCGCCAGCGCTCCTGAAACCGACGCGAACAGAAACGGACGATCCGTGGTAATCAGCGTGAGCTCATACCAGTGACGAACCTGCTTCAAGCTCAACTCGACTCCGCCCTGACCTAACCGCCCCGCCATTTCGGCGTGGGCCAGAACATCGCTCGCTCCATGAATACGCAAGTATCGTTGCGGCAGGCCTTCGAGAAAAATGTTGATCTTCTTTCCCGCGACCGGCGCCAACGACCGCAGATGCGCAAGACTGTCGTTCTTGTCGGTCGCCCTGTCGCTTGTGTGCACACGCTCATCGGCGCTGCGGCTCAAATAATTTGCGCACGCGATATACAACTGCCACAAGTTATCCGCCTTCCACGGAGTCATGGCCTCGGGATTAACGGCTTTGATGTCAGCATAGGTCATCAGGCACAACATCTTCAGGCGCTCGGGCACACCGACTCTTTCCGCGAACGCTTTGACGTTTGCGGGATCGAAGACATCGCGGCGCATCGCGGCCGACATTTCCAAATGGCTGGCGACGAGATAGCGCAAGGTCTCACGATCCGCAGGATCCAGATCCAATCGGTCGGCGCAACTGTCGGTCAACTGCAAACTGAGTTCAACGTGATTCTCGCCGGGCACGGCCTTGCCCGAATCGTGCAAGAGCAATGCCAGATACAGAAGCTCCGGCTGTTCCAGTTCGCCGAGAACACTCGCCAGGCGCTGGTCCCATTCCGATTTCGATTCTTTCAGCCGGTGCAGATTTTCAATCGCGAGAAATGAATGCTCATCCACCGTGTAGCGATGGTAGAAATCGCGGACGACGAGGGCTTCGATCCCTTTCAATTCCGGCAGGAGCAACGCCAGCAATCGCAGCGCGTTCATGGCGCGCAGAGCGTCGGCGGCGTGCGGCTGTACGAGCGTTTCCTGAAGATAAAGCCACAACTCGGCTCCCCGCGGAGGCGTAGCGGCGAGCGCGGGCAAAGCCTGCTCGACTTTGTATTCCGTGGTGGTGCTCAGCTTCAAGCCGTGCTCGGCCATGAAATGAAAAAGGCGCAGCAACATTTCGGGATCGCGCAATCCCCCCGGCTGCTGCAAAAAGATCAGGCCGTCGACGACCGAGAAATCGTCGCTTGCCACGCGGGAGCGCCATCCCTGAAATTGGCGGTACAGGGACGACCACGCCGCCGGAATTTCCTCCAGCAACTGGTTACAGACGCGATGCACCGCCCGCACGTGACCGAAGTAGACGCGCATCCAATCGGCAGCATTCTTGATCTCAGTGTGGCTATCGCCGTCGTTGACACCGATCAGCCGCGCCGCCGCTTCGTCCTGCATTTCCCAGGTTAGCGTGTTGTCGTGGCGGCCACGGCGATAGTGCAAGAAGCAACGCACCGACATCTGGAAATCGAGCGCCGCATCGAGCGCGCGGCGCGACGACACCGGCAATAGCGTGCTTGTATCGGGCCAGACTTTCAATTTCTCCATCGCGGAAATCAGCGCCAGCCAGTTGGCAACGTTGTAGTCGCGCAAACCGCCCGGGCCGTCTTTGACGTTTGGCTCCAGATGAAAGACGGTGTTGTTGAATTTATTGTGGCGGGAGCGGGTGATTTCGCCGAGATTCTGAATCAGGTTCTGGCACTCGCGCCCGACCATTCGAGGCACAGATTTTTCGTGCAGCCGCGAAAACAGTTCGCGATCTCCCGCCAGATACCGGCAGTCGAGCAACGAAATTGCGAACTCGACATTGTTTGGATCGATCTTCTCGCACTCGGCCAGGTTCCGCGTGGCCGGACTCAGTTTCAGGCGCAGGTCCCAGAGTTCCTGCGAAAGCCGCCGTATCGGATCTTTGAATTCGCTCTCAGCGTCGCTGCCTGCGAGCAAGAAAAGGAGGTCGATGTCGGAGTGAGGAAAGAGCCAACCACGGCCGTATCCGCCGGTAGCAACGAGTGTAAAGTTTTTAGGAACGTCAGGGTTCGAAGTGGATTGGCTGGAGTCGGCCGCTGCCGCAGGGGCGATGATCTCGCTCCACAACCGCTGCACGATTGTATCGACCAGCGCCGTACGCCTGCGGAGCGCCGCGCGGCCGTCGCCGGTCACCGCAAAACCGCGCTCAATGTCCGCTGACTCTCGAGTGTAAAGCTCCGAGAGTTCACTGCGGACGGCGGCCACGGTGGTCATTCCGACGCTCCCTCCGAATTGTAAATCCCCTGCTCCTTGCCCAAATGCTCCAACCACCGCATCATAACGATAGTCGGTGGGCCGCGGTTGCGGAAATTGAAACTATTTATCCGTGCAATTGGAAATCTTTATGTGCTGCGCCGCCAGCGACGAACTTGAGCCACAGAATTCGCGTCTAAGCTCTGAGATGTTCTCGCGCATGCCATCGTCCTCCATGCAACCGTCGATCATTTCCGCTACCGAAATCGCCGCTCGAATTCGCCGCAAAGAAATTTCACCCGTCGAGGTCGCAAAGATTCACCTCGATCGCATCGGTCGCCTGAATCCAAAACTGAATGCCTTCGTCGACGTGCAGCCTGACGACGTGCTTCGGCAAGCGCGCGAGGCCGAGAAAGCGATCACACACGGAGACGAACTCGGCCCGCTGCATGGCGTCCCACTTTCTATCAAGTCTTCGATCGAAGTCGCAGGGCATCGCTGCGAATCCGGATCGCGTTTGCACGAAGGCAACGTGGCGAACAAGGATGCTCCTCTGGTCTCGCGCCTGCGCGCGGCCGGAGCTGTGATCCTTGGCGTCACCAACACTCCCGAACTTCTCATGGCCTGGGAGACAGACAACCTTTTGTACGGACGCACGAACAACCCTTGGGATCTGAGCCGCACCGCGGGGGGATCGAGCGGCGGAGAAGCGGCAGCCATCGCCGGTGGACTCTCGGCCGGAGGCGTGGGCAGCGACGGCGGCGGCTCGATTCGCGTGCCCGCTCACTTCTGCGGCATCTGCGGATTGAAGCCGACTCCGGGACGGATCCCGACCACCGGCCACAACCCAAAGTCCGGCGGACCATTTGCCATGATCGGCGTTGTCGGTCCCATGGCCCGCACCATTGAAGATGTGAAGACTCTTTTCGAAGTCATGGCCGGCTGGGACGACGGCGATGCCTGGTCAGCGCCCGTTCCAGTGCGCGAGCTCCACGAAAAAATAATCGAGGCCGTCCCTGTCGGATTTTTCGAAGACGACGGGCGCACTCCCGTGACCGAGGAGACTCGCGAAGCCGTCAGGCTCGCGGCCCTCAATTTGATGAGTTGCGGGTTTCGCGTCGATGCATTCCGCCCTGAAGGCCTCGAAGAAGCACGCCAACGCTGGTGGGAATTGTTCGGAACTGCCGGAGGCATGATTCTCGGGCCGCTCCTGCGCGAACGCGAATCGGAACTGAGCCCACTGGTCCGCGAGTTTCAGAGTTGGACCAGCGCTACTCCCGCCCACACCGGCGAGTCTCTTCTGAATGCCTGGATCGGACGGGACTCGGTACGCGAAAAGATTCTTGTGCAGATGCGCAAGTTTCCGATCTTGATCTGTCCGACCGCCGCAATCCCGGCGTTTCGTCACGGCGAACGCGAATGGCAGATCGAAGGTCAGAGCGTGAAATATCTGGACGCGTGGAGCTATTGCGAATGGTTCAATCTTCTCGGCTTTCCTTCAGTGGTCGTGCCGATGGGCCGCTCCGAACAGGGGTTGCCTATTGGCGTGCAGATTGTGGGGCGTCCGTGGGAAGAGGAGCTGGTGCTCGCGATTGCCGCAATGCTCGAAAGCGAACGCGGCCCGTGGCAAGCCCCTCGACTGGACGAATAAATTCGGAAACAATTCTTGTCGTTCTTTTCTTGGGGGCGGCCAAAAGCGGAACACTCAACTGAAGGCATCTACCGAGACTGGTCCTCTAAGCGCCCTCCCCGGGCGCGGACAATGTGAGGATTCGCGGGTCTGGAGGCGGCTCCAGAATTGCCATCGACCCGGCGTGTGCAAACAAATACCACATTGCTGCAAACCGCGCTGCACGCGGATTTTGCTTTGCGTTTTCAGGAAAAGCGCGGTATAACTACTCGCTCTAGTAGGACCCTGAAGTCCTGCATCGCCCCAGCGGGATTTAACCAGATTTAACCAGCAGCGAATTGCGTTCTCCCTCAACAAACGCAGTGCGCCCTGAACGTTGAATCATCACAGAGAGGTTGAGCGAACGAATGTTTGACGTGTGGAAGTTCCGGCCCTTGAATCATTTCCAATGCTTGATTTTGACACTCGCTGCACTTTCTATTTTTGGGAGCGCCCAAAGCAATTCCGGCACAGACAAAGATAAAGACAAGAAGGAAGAAACCCAGAAGGCCGCATCGGGGGCCAGCAGTAAATTCATCAAGGTTGAGGGCAAAGTTCGTTGCGATAAACCCGAGCCGACCTATTCCATTGACGTTCCCGATCGTCCCGGCCACGCATTAGTGCTTACCAAGCGTCACTGCACCTGGACTGAACCCATGGAGTTGATGGGCTCCAAGACCAAAGACGGCGTCTCGGTCAGCTTCACCGAGAAAATGGAAGCTTCGCTTCACGTCCATAGCTTCGAGGTCGACACGCTCGACAGTGGCGAAAAGTTGACTTTCCAAAGCCAAGGCCAGGTTCTGGCAGAAAAAGGACCAGTCGACATCACGGGACGCTGGAGCTACATGCGCGGGACCGGCAAGTTTAAAGGAATCAAAGGCGGCGGCACCTACGAAGGAAAGCTCGGCGCCGATGATGTTGTGACGTTGGAGTTGGAAGGAGTCTACGACCCCTCCGACATGGCAGGCGACAAAAAGTAGCGTGGACAATATGAAGGAGTAGACGTTTCGCGGCTTCGTATCCGGGCGCGTCTTCGGGCGTGCCGCAACACCAACAAACAATAGATCGCCTTCAGGCGACGGATTTCAAAATTTAGTTTTCACCCAGGCTGTTAGCAAACGTAACCAACGAAGATGCACACCCAGGAGGATCTAGTGACGACTAAGCGCGTTGCAATTGCGGCGTTCCTGATGATGGTCTGTCTGGCACTGCCGACGTTCGCTCAAAAAACCAAGACGGTGACACAAAAAGGACCCAATGTCATCAAGGAATTCAAACACGATACCGGACCGCTGCTTCGCGAGATAGCGCCGATGCTCCCCGAATTCAGCTCTCCCTCCGAACACGAGATCGAGAACAACGTTAACCCGAATCACAACTGGAGCAACAAGGTGCAGAAAGATCCGGTTCTGCAAACGGCGGAAAATTCTCCCGGCCGCGGAACCCCGAACTTCGGCCTCGAATTTGATGGCGCTGGATTCGGCGACAACTTCTTCTGCGATTGCATGCCTCCCGATGACGACGGCGCCATCGGTGCGACGCAGTTCCTCGAATACATCAACACGGAGTACCAAGTCTTCGACAAGAGCGGAAACACCGTGCTCGGTCCCCTCTCTGGAAACGCATTCTGGTCTGGCTTCGGCGGCTCTTGCCAAACCGACAATAGTGGCGACCCGGTCGTCCGCTATGACTCGGCTGCACAGCGCTGGATCGTCGCTCAGTTCGCCATCAACAACTCGGCTCCGGATTACGAGTGCGTCGCCGTATCCACCAGTTCTGACGCGACCGGTTCCTGGAATCGCTACGCTTTCCCGATGCAGATTTTCCCGGACTACCCGAAAGTCGGCGTGTGGCCAGATGCTTATTACTTCAGCTTTAACGGTTTCAACATTTCCGGAACCGCCTTCGTCGGAGCCAACGTCTGCGCAGCTGATCGCAATGCGATGATCGCAGGCACCAACGCCACCATCCAGTGCTTCCAGCAGGATTCGAGTCAGTTTGGATTATTGCCTTCCGATCTCGAGGGACTCACTCCTCCCGCCGCGGGCACTCCGAACTTCTTCACGGAACTGGATCCCTCGGGCAGCGCTAACCTCGACCAGTATCAATTCCATGTCGATTTCACCACCCCGGCGAATTCCACCTATACCGGTCCGACGTTGATTCCGGTAGCCGCGTTCACACCACTCTGCAACACCGAGAGTCGTGGCGCTTGCGTCCCACAACCGACAGCGGGCAGCGACTTGCTCGAATCACTCGGCGACCGTCTGATGTGGCGGCAGGTCTACCGCAACTTCGGCGATCACACCGTTCTGTTGATCACCCACTCCATCGTAGCTGGCAACAGTGGCGGCATCCGATGGTATGAGATCCACAACCCGGAAACAACGCCGACCGTGTTCCAGTCTGGAACCTTCGCGCCCGACGCCAGCTACCGCTGGATGCCGGCGATCTCGATGGATCAGAGCCAGGAAATCGCCATCGGCTACACCAAGTCCAGTGCAGCGGCTGGAGACTTTCCGTCTCTTGTCTATGCTGGCCGAGAACCGAGCGACCCGGCAGGAACGCTGGAATCGGAAGTGGTATTGAAAGCGGGCCTCGGATCGCAGAGCAGCGGCTTCAATCGCTGGGGCGACTATAGCTCGTTGACGGTCGATCCCACCGATGACTGCACCTTCTGGTTCGTCGAAGAGTACGAGAAGACCACCGGCGGATTTAACTGGAGCACGGCGATCGGCAACTTTAAGTTCCCAGGTTGCTCGGGCTCGCCGAACTACGCTCTCGGCGCCAATCCCAACAATCTAACCATTCCGTTGAGCAAGTCCGGAACCAGCACCATCTCCGTATTTCCTCTGAACGGATTCACTGGTAACGTCGCATTGACTGTCGCTGGCATGCCGAGCGGCGTGACGGCTTCATTGAGCCCCACCTCGACGGCCACCACCAGCACCTTGACCGTTAATGTCGGGGCCACTGCAGCAACCGGCACGTCAACCCTCACCATCACCGGCAAGTCGGGCAGCATCACGCAGACGACGACCGTCGGCCTGACTGTCGTAGGCCCGGACTTCGCCATCACGGCGTCGCCCACGAAGGTAACCGTTCCGCCGGGCAGCAGCGGGACCAGCACGATCACGGTCGCTCCGTCGAACGGATTCTCTGGCAGCGTCAGCCTCACTGCTTCGAATCTGCCGGCCGGCGTGACTGCGGCGTTCAGTCCGAATCCTGCGACCACCACCAGCACCCTGACTCTCACGGCCAGCGCTTCGGCTGCCGCCGGGACCAAGGTTGTGACCATCACCGGAACGTCGGGAACCTTAACGCACACGACGACCGTGAGCGTCACCATCAAGGGCGCAAAAGTGAAGTTGAGCCCAACTTCGCTTGTGTTCCCCAGAACCATCGTGGGTAAGGACGCCTCGGTGAAAACCGTGACCCTCACCAACTCTGGAAACGCCACGCTGAATATCACCGGTCTCACCGTCAGCGGCGACTTCTTCCAGAAGATCACGACCGGCGCTTGCAAGGCCGGTCTCGCAGTGGCGGCGGGAAAGACCTGCACCATTAAGGTCAACTTCGCTCCCACACAAAGCGGACTGCGTACAGGCACGGTGTCGATCAGCGACAACGCCGCCGGCAGTCCACAAACCGTAGCGCTGTCCGGAACCGGAAAGTAACCGTTGGCAAACGTTCCATTGCTTGACTGACGGGGCTGCGCAAGCAGCCCCGTTTTTCCGAAAACACGAAGTGGTAGAAGAAGAAGTGGTAGAAGAAGAGGAATAATCAAGGAGGATCAAAAGTGACGACGAAGCGCGTTGCAATAGCGGCGTTCCTGACGATGGTCTGTATGGCTCTGCCGATGTTCGCTCAACAATCCAAAACGGTGACTGAAGGACCCATCGTCATCAAGGAATTCAAACACGACACCGGCCCGCTGCTTCGCGAAGTCGCACCGCTGCTTCCCGAATTCAGCACGCCTTCCGAGCACGAGATCCAGAACAACGTCAATCCCAATCACAATTGGAGCAACCAGGTTCAAACAGACACGGTGCTGCAGACGGAAGAGAATTCCCCACGCTTGCAGACTCCGAACTTCGGCGTGGAATTTGACGGCGCCGGTTTCGGCGACAACTTTTTCTGCAATTGCATGCCCCCGGACGACGACGGGGCGCCGGGTACAACCCAGTACGTGGAATACATCAACGGCGAGTACCAGGTTTTCGACAAGGCCGGGAATACAGTACTCGGTCCGCTCTCGGGAAATGCGTTCTGGTCAGGGTTCGGTGGATCATGTCAGGCCGATAACAGTGGGGATCCCACCATAAGATTTGACGCGGCTGCGCAGCGCTGGGTGGTTGCCCAGTTTGCCATCAACAACTCGGCCCCGGATTACGAATGCGTTGCTGTATCCAAGACCGCGGACGCAACCGGTGCTTACAATCGATACGCGTTTCCGTTCAACAATTTTCCGGATTACCCGAAGATGGGCGTATGGCCGGATGCGTACTACTTCACCTTCAACAATTTCAATATCACGGGAACCGCTTTTGTTGGCGCAAACGCCTGCGCGGCGGACCGCTCCAAGATGCTAGCTGGCGCTGCGGCTACCATTGTGTGCTTCCAGCAGAATGGGAACCAGTTCGGAGAACTGCCTTCCGACCTGGATGGGGCCACGCCTCCAGCTGCGGGTACTCCCAACTTCGTAATGGAACTCGATCCCACGAGCAACACCAAACTCGATCTGTTTAAATTCCATGTTGATTTCACCACGCCGGCGAATTCAACCTTCACCGGCCCGACACTGATTACGGTTGCGTCATTCACCCCGCTATGCAATGTGCAGGCCCGCGGAGCCTGCGTGAAGCAGCCCACCGCAGGCAGCGACCTACTAGAGTCATTGGCTGATCGGCTGATGTGGCGTCTGGTGTACCGCAATTTCGGCGATCACACGACGTTGTTGACCACCCACTCGATTGTGGCCGGCAGCAGCGGCGGTTTGCGGTGGTACGAAATACGCAATCCCGAGACGACTCCTACGGTGTTCCAATCGGGAACCTTTGCACCGGACTCGCAGTATCGCTGGATGCCAGCGATTGCAATGGATTCCGCCCAGGACATCGCGGTCGGCTTTAGCCGCTCGGGTTCTGGGACAGGGCAGTTTCCATCTCTCGTCTATGCCGGTCGCGTACCTTCGGATGCGGCGGGCACGCTGGAATCCGAAGTGGTGTTGAAGGCGGGCGCAGGGTCGCAGAGCAGCGGCTTCAACCGCTGGGGCGACTATAGTTCGGTTACGGTCGATCCGACTGACGACTGCACTTTCTGGTTCGCCGAGGAATATGAGAAGGCCAACGGTGGATTCAACTGGAGCACTGCAATCGGTAGCTTCAAGTTCCCAGGCTGTGCCGGTGGTACTCCGGACTTCAGCCTTACGGCCAGCCCCAACTCTGTAACCATTACTCAGGGTGGTAACGGTACAAGCACCATCACGGTGGTTCCGGTTAACGGCTTCAGCGGCAATGTTACTCTGTCCGCCTCCGGTTTGCCGAGCGGCGTGACGGCTGGGTTTTCGCCGAATCCCACAACTGCGACCAGCACATTGACGCTTACGGCGAGTGCTACCGCCGCCACGGGGACCGCCACGGTGACGATCCAGGGCGCGTCCGGTAGTCTGACGCACTCGACTACGTTGAGCCTCACCGTAAACTCTAGCGGCGGCGGCCCAGCTGTTACTCTCGTACCAACTTCGCTCTCGTTTGGCAGCGTCGTTGAAGGTGTAACCTCCGCGGCCAAGACCGTTACCCTCACCAACAGCGGCACCGCAACACTGAATATCGCTAGCATTGCGATCAGCGGCGATTTCGCTCTAGTGACCAGCACGAAACCGTGCGGCTCGACCCTGGCTGCGGGAGCGAGTTGCAAAATCAAGGCGACGTTCACTCCAACTCAGGTCGGCGCGCGTACCGGCGCGATCACCATCACCGATAACGCGGCGAATAGTCCGCAATCGGTGCCTTTGTCGGGAACTGGCGTTGCCGAGGCCACGCTGACCCCGGCGACCGCAACCTACGCGGCGACTAAAGTGGGGACAACCACGACGGCAAAAGTGTTTACGCTTAGCAACAAGCAGAGCGTGGCGCTCACTGGGATCACGATCACAACTACGGGAGACTTTGCCGTTTCCACGACAACCTGCGGTTCGAGTCTGGCGGCCAAGACCACCTGCAAAGTCAGCGTGACCTTCACGCCGACGGCTACAGGGACCAGGACCGGAACTCTGCACGTAGCCGATAGCGCCAACAACAGCCCGCAGATTTCAAATCTGACGGGAACAGGCAAGTAAGCAGAACAGTCGAGTATTACGAATCGTCTTTCGTTCGGGGGACGCGCAAGCGTCCCCCGTTTTTCGTAGCGCTGCAATTTCGTGTAAGATTCTATAGACGAGTTCGATCCCGCCGGCCCGTTTCGGCCGTCGTTCCCGATCACAAACGATACTCCCAATCATCAGGTAGAACCGCGGCCGTCCGGCCATCGGCACATTCCTGTCAGGAGAAATTTGAAATGGCAAAAATCGCAAAGACAGCCGACCGGAAAAAGGTCATGGACACCACGAAATCCACCGCATGTCCCAAATGCGGCAAGGAAACCCGCATCGTGAAGCGGATGAAAGATCGCGAGCGCGGCACTCCCGGAGGAATCTACATTTCGTGTTCGGGCTGCGAATTTTTTGAAAAGCTGTGAGAGGCAGTTCCCGGTTCTCAGTTCTTAGTTCTCAGTTCTCAGTAAAAACTGAACATTTCGTTTGGTTGTGTGTCACCGCTTTTCCCTAGAAATCGGCCCATTATGTGTTTCTTTGGAGGCACGTATGGGCCGTTCTTATCGCGATCTGGTGGCGTGGCAGAAAGCCATGAGGTTCGTGGCGGAAATCTACGCTGTGACTCAGCGATTCCCTATTGAAGAGCGCTTCGGACTCACTGGTCAATTGCGGCGGGCGGCAGTTTCGGTACCAAGCAACATTGCCGAAGGGCAGGCCAGATTTTCGCAAAAAGAATTCCACCACTTCCTCAGCATGGCTCGTGGTTCTCTGGTCGAAATCGAGACCCAGATTCTCATTGCTAAGGAATTGGGATATCTTCAACCGGGTAAGTCGGAAGCACTTCTCGATTCTGCGGAAGAACTCGGAAAAATTCTGAACGGACTCATCGGCTCAATCAAAGATCGAGCGGCATAACGCTTTCAGTTTTACTGAGAACTACGAACTGAGAACTGCTCTACCCCATCTGGCCTAAAATCGCCCGCGCTTCTGCTGCGGGATCCAGGGCTCCTGTGATTGGGCGGCCTACTACGATGTGGGACGACCCGGCAGCGATGGCCTCCGCTGGAGTCACGACGCGGGCCTGATCGTCGGGGCCGCTGCCGGCGAGGCGGACACCCGGCGTCACAATGGTAAAGCCGTGGCCAAATTCCTCGCGTAGAGCCCCTGCTTCCTGGGCGGAGGCGACGACGCCCTGGCATCCATTCGAAAGCGCGAGTGCGGCCAGCCGAAGCACTTGCTCAAGCACTCCGCCACGCATTCCGATCTTGCCCAACTCGGTATCGTTCAGGCTCGTAAGCACAGTGACCGCGAGCACAAGCATGTCGGGCTTTGTCATCTGTGCGGCTTCGACGGCAGTCTTCAACATTTTGCCGCCGCCAGAAGCGTGGACGGTCAACATGCTGACGCCGAGTTCGCCGGCTTCGCGGACGGCCCCCGCAACGGTGTTCGGGATGTCGTGATATTTGAGGTCAAGAAAAACGCGGCGTCCGGAACCGACCAGCTCGCGGACGATCGCTGGGCCTTCGGCCGTATAGAGCTGCATGCCGACTTTATAGGAATAGGCAGAGTCGCCGACGGCCGCCACGATCTTTCGGGCGGCCGCCGCCGTGGATACATCCAGGGCAACGATCAGACGCTGTCGCGGGTCCATAATTCCTCGACTTGATCTCTCGTTGCCGAGTGTATCGGTTTTAGTTTGGCTTGGCTATGGGTTGCAGCATTGCCACTGTTTCAGACCGAGGATTCATTGGCCGGTTCGTGGGCTGGTAGAGGTCCAGACGGACCGTCTGCAATCCGCGATCTTTGAAGCCCAGGGCGCGCGCGGCATTGTAGGAAACGTCGATGATCCGGCCATCCACAAAGGGACCCCGATCATTAATTCGCACCACGACGGACCTGCCATTCCTCAGGTTTGTGACCCTGACGAAAGAGCCCAGCGGAAGGCTGGGGTGGGCGGCCGTGAAATCGCGCATGTCGTAAGGCTCTCCGCTTGCCGTCGGTTTCCCTTGGAATTGCTCTCCATACCAGGACGCGGTGCCAGATTGATAAGCCTTCGACTTCGGGCTGCTAGTCTTTCGTGTCTTCGGACCGCTGGCTTTACTTGCCTGCGGATAATTGACCTTGGCGGCTTCCAGGCTGCTTGGCCCGGATGCGGCTCCTGCCCCTAGACTGGCAATTGATAAAACTACCGCCAGGCCTTCGGCTAAACGTCGTCGCATTCAGTTACCTCTCATCGTGGAAAGTCGTTGTTTGGTCGTATGCTCCTTTGGTCAAACGAACAATCCTTTGATGCTAGCGAGGGGAGGGGGTTGTGTCAATCGAAAAACCGGCTCTCTAATTAACTAAGTGGTAATTAATCAATAACTTAGCACGATGAAAAATATGGATTTACTGTCGTATGTCATTGAAAGTAGGCGATAGCTGATGATGACTGTATAGTTAAGGCCATGTACTCTCGATTTACAGAATTCTGGCAACTAGTTCTCGAATGTTAGACTTACGAACTAATCGCGGTAAATGTATTATTATCAGCACATTACGTCGACACGTGATTACTGATCAGTACCTATCTCTCGCTCGTTGATGACATAAAATCAAACATCGCGGCGGCTGGAGCTTCGAGACGCAGGACACTCGGAAGTGCTGTTCCCCTGATTGACCTTTGGGTTTAGAGTGACGCCATGGCTGTGACGCCTCCCGTCGTATTGACGATCGCTGGCTTTGACCCATCTTCTGGAGCCGGGATCACCGCCGATATCAAGACCATTGCCGCCCATGACTGCTACGGCATCTCCTGTATAACGGCGCTGACCGTTCAGTCGACCCAGGGTGTGCGCCGGGTTGAGGCCGTCGATCCGAAGATCGTCGGGGCGACGCTTGAGGAACTGGTCTCCGACATTTCGGTGGACGCAGTGCACATCGGGATGCTGGCCAACGAGTCGATTGTCGCCGTCGTCGCGGACTTTTTGGCCCGGAAACCCCTGCCGCATGTTGTCCTGGACCCAATTCTGAGGTCCAGTTCTGGCGCCGATCTGCTAGACCCGGCCGGAACCAAGCTGTTATTGGGGCGGCTGATCCCGTTGGTAGAGGTGGTGACGCCAAACCTGGACGAGGCGGGAATCCTCGTAGGAACGTCAGCCCCCACAAATCTGGACCAGATGCGCGAAGCGGCTCGGAAGCTTCATTCCCTGGGCGCGGCCAATGTGGTGATCACCGGGGGTCACCTGGAAAAGGCAATCGATCTCCTGAGTTTCACAACCGCCCGAGGCCGGGAAACGGAGATTTTCAAGGCCGAGCGCTTGCCCTCGAATTCCACCCATGGCACCGGATGCGCTTTCTCGACGGCTCTAGCCTGTCACCTGGCGTTAGGACGAGGACTGCCCGAGGCGGTCTTGCTCGCAAAAGTCTATGTCTCGGCCGCCATTGCCAATGGCCATCCTTTGGGCCAAGGCGTTGGTCCCCTGAACCACCTCTACCGCTCGGGCCAGCAGAGGCGGACGAGCACCGTGGTAGCGGACAAAGAGCCGGTTCATTGAACGAGACAGTAGATCGAATTCAGGATCTGGTGGCAGGGGTCCTTCGGGCGAGCTATTTCTTCAGCAAGCAGCCAGCGACGAACGCAGCCACGGCGCCGAGCAGCCATTCGATGCGCCACAATTGAATGGCTTGCCAATCCAGGACGGTCCGGGCGCTAAAAAAGACGCTCACACCGAGCGCTCCGACGACACAGAAGACGCCGAAAAGGAACGAGACGACGGCAGGCGTTGTGAGGCCAAGACGTTCTCCCAGCGAAACCAGTTCGGCGAGGCCGGGAACTTCCAAGCTGTGGGCGGTATTTGGATCGGGACGGCTGGCGCCACAGGCGTGACAGTAGACAGCGCTAACGAGGAACTCGGTGCCGCAGCGGCAGGTTGAGGTTCGATCGCGACCAGAGACGACTGTAGATTCGGGCATAGGAGCCCGCCAAAACTCGTGCCGTGATTGCTCTACTGCTTCCGCCATAATGATGAGACTCTCGACTCTCGTTGCTTTTCAGATCGCAAGCGAATCACCAAAGCGACCGATTGCAAGGGCGATACTTAAACGAATACTAAAGGGGAGGGCGGAGCCGGGAGAGCAAGATTTACCCTCTTCAAGCCCGAATTTCCCCATTCTGCGCTGTTTGCTTCGATTAGGCACGTACCTGGGAAGGTTCCGGAGTGCGCTGTCAGCCATCAGCTATCAGCTCTCAGTCATCGGCCCTCAGCGATCCTGACGGACCCGAAAGTCCAGCAACTGATGTCTGAAAGCTGAGAGCTGAAAGCTGACGGCTTGCGTTTGCCCCTGCCCAGGCGTGTCTTCAGATGGCTCCCGAATCGGATAGACTTAGATTGCGTGCTCTCTTCCCTCCCTTGGTACCGGCTCGGATCCATTGCCTTGGTGTCGCTGGCGCTCGCGTGTAGTTGTCTCGGAGCTGATCCTTCGATTGCAGGCGTTCTCCATCCCGCCGACCCGTTAAATGCGACAGCTTATGACCACTATTACAACCTCGAATACGATGCCGCGATTCAGGATTTCGAGAAGATCCTGGCGCATCACCCGAACGACCCTTTTGCTGTGAATCACCTGCTCTCCGCTGTCCAGGTGCGAGAACTCTATCGCATGGGAACGATGAACACGGGGGAGTACGCCAACGACAGTTTCATCGGACAAGCCCATCGTCCTGCGGATCCAGCGCAGAAGCAACGCATTCAGCAACTGGTAGATCAGGCAGAGAAACTCGAAGAAGCCGAACTGGCACGCAATCCGAATAACGTCGACATGCTCTATGCCCGAGGCGTGACCCGCGGACAGTTCGCGCTCTACACCGCACTGATTGAGCGCGCCTGGTTTTCGTCGCTGCGGAACGCGGTGGGCGCGCGTCGCGATCACGAACGCGTGCTGGAACTCGATCCTCACTATACCGACGCCAAGCTGGTCGTCGGGGCACATAACTACGTGATGGGCAGCTTGTCATTTGCGGTGAAAATGGCGGTGGCGCTGGCCGGTTTGAGCGGAGACAAAGACAAAGGGCTCCAATACCTGAGCGACGACTATCACTCGAATGGTGAAACCAGCGTGGACGCCGGCGTCGTGCTTATGGTGTTCCTGCGCCGCGAACACCGCTTCGGCGAGGCTTTGCAGATTGCGGAGACAATTAGTCCGCGCTTTCCGCGCAACTACCTTTTCCCGCTCGAAGAGGCGAACCTGCTGCGGGCGGCCGATAAAAATAGCGAAGCCGAGGAACAATACCGCCGGGTTTGGCAGAACGGGCGCGAGGGCAAGTACGGCAATCTCCACTATGAAATCGCGGCCGTGGGGCTCGGCGACCTGCTGCGCGGAGAGAAGAAATATCAGGCGGCCGCCGCAGCCTATGAGTTGGTGAGTGAGGTAACGGGCGCCGATCCGGAATTACTGCAGAAAGCGAACCTCGGAGCCGGAGAGATGTATGATCAGCTCCAGAAACGCGACCTCGCAGTGAGGAAATATCAGGCGGTGGTTGCGACCAATTCGGGCAATGCCGAGGCGGATCGGGCCCGGAAAAGAATCAAAGACGCCTACCGGGAGTAGCGGGCATCTAGTTGTCGTCTAGGGACGTCTGATAGTGACGTCTGAACGGCGGCGGCTGTGGGAACCTTTCAGGGATCCACGTCGTATTATGAGTCAGATTGAGGGAGATTCAGGAGGGACACAGCCATGTACTGCAACGCTTGCGGCAAAGTCATCGCGGAAAACGGTCGTTATTGCTCCCACTGCGGCAACGTGGTCGGGATTCTGCCCGTGCCGAAGAGACTGACTCGTTCGCGGACCGACCGCAAGATCGGCGGCGTCTGCGCCGGGCTGGCCCATTACCTCGACCTCGACGTATCGCTTGTCCGCATTCTGTGGTTCTTCATCACGCTCTGTTGCGGAATCTTTCCGGGAGTGGTTGCCTATGTCGTCGGCTGGGTGATTATTCCCGAGGAACCATGGATGCTCCCAGTCGGCGCCTCGCAGCCAATCACAGGCTAGTCGCTCGGCTCTAAACTTTTCCGCATGGAACGCCTTCGCAGCGATGACGCTGAAATCTTCTATGAGATTCGCGGCAAGGGCGCGCCCGTGGTGCTGCTCCACCCTTTTCCTTGCGATCATGAATTCTGGAATCCGGTGGCTGCGGCGCTCGAATCACGCTATCAACTGATCCTTCCCGATCTTCGCGGACATGGCGACTCTGACGCCGGCGAAGGCCCTGCCCTGATGCAGAAACACGCCGCGGATGTGGCGCGCGTGCTTGACGCTGTCGGCATTGGCAAAGCGGCGTTCATCGGATGTTCGATCGGCGGATATATTCTGTTCGAATTCTGGCGGCGCTTTCGCGCGCGCGTAACCTCGCTCACACTCTGCGACACGCGTCCGCAGGCCGACACTCCGGAAGCTCGCTCGAATCGTCTGAAGGCTGCCGCCACCGTCCTCGAACAAGGAACAGAGCCATTTTTCGAAACCATGATCCCGAAGCTTATGGGCAGCACGACGGTGAGCGCGCGTCCGGACATCGTCGCAGGAGCGCTCGCCATGATGCGCGAGATGTCAGCGGAAGACATTAGCCAGGTGCAACGCGGCACGGCGGAGCGTCCTGACTCGGTTGCGGATTTGAAAACGATCAGCGTGCCAACCCTTATTGTGATCGGAGAAGAAGACGTCCTCTCAACCGTCGCGGATGGCGAACTCATGCGCCAGAATATCGCGGGGAGTCGTTTGAAGGTAATACCGAAGGCCGGGCACTACGCACCGTGGGAACAACCGGAAGCAGTGGGTAAGATCCTGCGGCAATTTCTCGACGAGTCGGCTTGAGCTAGCGTCGCGACGGCAAAATCCGTGGGCCGTTTTCGCGCCTTGCTGTTACCTTTAGCCCCTTTGCCATCCCGACTTCAGTACCCTACTCACTTGGACATCTATGGTTCAGGATAGTACCTGCTACCCGGGACCTCCCCTCGCCGGGCCTGACGGCTCATGTTCAATTCTGAAAACAGAGAAGCGGAATTAGTCGAGACCTGGCAACGGTTTGTGCAGGGATTGCTCGGCGTGCTGGCGCTGGTCGGCGCTGGAGTGCTGGCGCATTACTATGCCCCTCCGGAGACGGATAGCCTGGCACAACAGGTGCATCAGCTCTCGTCGCAGGTTGCGGAACTGGAACGGCAGCAGTCATTTGCGTCCGCAGCCGTCGATGACGCCCGCGATTCGGTCGCTTATATCTACGGGATTTATCACGTGGCGGGGCAGAGCCGGAGTTTCCGCGCAAGAGTTGCTGGGACGGGATTTGTGGTGGCTCCGGGACTCTTGGCCACGAACCGCCATGTGGCCGAGCCATGGTATGGGGATCGAGAAGTTGCGATCGCTCTGCGCAAGGGCGGAACGCCGGTTCTGGAGCGGCTGGAAGCGTATTTCCCCGGCTCGCCGCTGGCCGTTAAGCTCGAAACGGCTGTGGTGGCGACACACGGAGATCTCGCAGTCTTGCGGCTCGAAGAAACGACTTTCACCAGGAAACTTCGCCCGTTGACGCTATGCCCAACGGCACCGCATGTGGGCGAGTCGGTGAGCGTGCTGGCGTATCCGATGGGAGTCACCGGAATGGTGGCCAAATCGCCCGCGGTTGTTTATGACCGGCTCTCGGCCCATCCTGACGATACTGAAACGGCAGGCGAACTGGCGGCTCTATCTCTGATCAGGCCCTCGGCTACGTTCGGACACATTGGCGATGTCACTGACGACAAATTGATCTATGACGCGCCGACGGCGCGAGGCGGCAGCGGCGGTCCTGTGCTCAACCAGCACGGCGAGGTGGTCGGCATCAACTCGGCCTACATCGATGGCTTTTCTGGCGGGACACTTGGGATCACTGCCGGTGAGTTGCGCCCGCTGATGGAAACTGCGAAACATGCGGGCGTGGTGACGGCCGCCGTTGTCACGAAGTAGTTCTCAGTTCCCAGTTCTCAGTTCTCAGTTTCTCCGCTTCCTTCCTGATGTTGCAATTCCTTGCGCAGGCTGGGTTCGCGGCTTCGTTGCGAATACGCCCCCACACAGACAAAGTCCCTTGGAATCAGGTACATTTAGCTTGCTTTGTTTGAGGATATGCGTGGCCTCAGGGCTGCTCCCGAACATTCGGGATAAGTGTCTGGATTCGTCCCGGTCATTCCCTTTTCGGGGCGCGACATTGATTTTTATTCTGATTTAATTCCTTACTCCGTGGGTTGCAGAAAAATGAAAATGACGAAGAGATATCTGCTGGCAGCGGCGCTGCTCAGTCTGACCCTGGCCGGCGGCTGCGCGAAGGGCGGCAACGGGGCTGGCAATGGGATTATAGTCACCGTCACCGACAACGACGTTAGCGCCGCCGGCCTGGGCGTGGTTATCAACTTTACTGCTACCGTGACCGGTACGACGAATACGGCGGTTGCCTGGAGTCTGAGCGGGACGGCATGCACCGGCAATCCGAATCCGTGCGGGACGATAGATCCGAACTCGGGTGTCTATAACGCACCGTTGACGGTGCCAAGTCCGGCAAAGGTAACGATCACCGCAGTATCGCGGGCGGATTCCACGGCACGCGGAAATCTTGGGCTCACGATTGTTCCCGTGACCGTGGCGGTGACACCGGCCAGCGTTTCTGTGGGCCAGAATCTGGTGCAACAATTTACTGCCGTCGCTGTCCCGGACAACGTTCCGCAGACTTTCACATGGTCATGCACGCCCACTGGCGCTTGCGGAAACCTGGTACAAGACCCCAATATTTCAGGTCTCGCGACTTACACCGCGCCGGCTGCGAATGGGAATGTTGTGGTGTCGGCTTCCTCGACGCTGCCGGGGACACCGGCGGGAGTCGGCCAGGCGAAGGCAACCGTGATAACTAATCGCGTGCCTGCTGGCGCTTATGCATTTCAGTTCTCAGGATACGAAGGCGGCAAACCGGTGGCCGTGGCGGGAACTGTCACGATCAGTGCAACCGAATCGGTCACCGCAGGCTTCGAAGACGTGCTGATCAATGGGGTCTTGAAGCAATTGAGCGTCAGCTCCGGCTCGTTCGTTCAGACCTCCACCAACAACAATCTTGGAATGCTTACGCTGAACCTGGGTGACGGCTCCAAGAACATATACACCGCGGTGCTCACCTCGTCGGGCACAATTCGCATGGTCGAGTCGGCAGCCGATGGCACAGGACGAACCGGCTCGGGCACGATGCAGAAATCTTCGACCTCAGTGTTCAACTCCGCGGCGCAGACCTTCACCTTCGGATTCAGCGGCATCGACCCGTCTGGCAACCGCGTGGGCTACGTTGGTCTGCTGCCGATGACGCCAAACGGAGGGGGAACTGGCGGGACGATTACCGGTGGTCTCGTTGACTCGAACGACAATGGCTCCGCCACCAGCTTGTGTGGAACGCCGCCTTGTGCGGTGAGCGGCACATACACGCTCAGTGCGACTCCCGGCGTGTGGCAAATGGTGCTGAATGTCGGAGCCAACACGCTCGACTTCGATTTCTACGTGTCTAGCGGAACCGCGCAGACTAAGACCGGCCCAGGTCCGCTGACGCTCTACGCTCTCTCCACCCACACGATTGATCCAACCCATCCTGCTGCGCTTTCGGGATCGATGGTGTATCAGGTTCCGATGACTTACAACAATGCGGCCTTCGCTGGCACATCCGTTTCAAACCTGACGGGAGCGAATGGAAACGTGGCGCTGGTGCTGGGCACGACCGATGGCACATCCGGTGGAACCGGAGGGACCGGCGGATTCTCCGGTCAATTCGACCAGAACAACAATGGGAACATTCTTTCGGTCGGAACCTTCCCGACCACGAGCCAATCGCCGTCTCCGTATACATACGTTGCGACGAACTCGAACATTGGACGATATGCGTTCCAGATGTTGGGCAATCCAAATGCGAGTCCAGTCGTCGCGCCGATTCCGTTCGTTCTCTATGCGAGCGGCGCAAATCGTGGATTCCTGCTCGACCAGTCGAGCACTGCTGTAATGACGGGAAGCATGGATCCGCAAGCGGCGGTCGCCGTTGCCGGTTACGCGAATACTGAAATGCCTGGGACCTACGCGGTGGCCACGATCAGCAACAGCGATTCTGGCGTCGCTCCGATCGCGCAAAATCTGTTGCTGACTTCGCCAGGAGGCGGAGTGTTCAACGTCACCGGAACACAGAACCCAGGCAACACCGCCGTGACTGGGACCTACAACATCGCCTCCGTTGGTGTCGGCACGATCACTCTAACCTCTCCGGCGGCAGGCACATTTGTGATTTACGGGATCGATGCGATCCTCATCCCTGGTTCGCAGAATGTCGCGATCACCGACTTCGAGATGATGGAGACGTGCGCTCCACAGGCGCCCGCAACCACTTGCACCACTGGACCCGCAACCGCCATCGCTTTCGCTCAGGAGTAAACGGCCGGAGAGACGCAACAGCGACTCACCTATTTTCCGCGAATCACAGTCTTTGCCGTGGCTTGATTGTCGAACCGGTCGTAAGCTCGCACAACGATCACGTGGTCATTGCCTGCTGTCTGGGACATCGGCGGCAGAGCAGCCTCGGCTAGCGGAAGGCTGACGCTAAAGTCGTAGGCCTCTGTTTTGGCATCGGACAACTGGCCAACTGGCTCGACGAACTGCCAATCACCGCCATCGAGTGAATATTCCGCGCGCTTGATCGGAGAAAACGAATCGCTGGCCCGGAAGCGGACACGGATCAATCGTTTCTCACCCGGCTTCGAGTCAAGAACAGCGGTCAGGCTTTCAATCACCGGAGCGGTTGTATCGACTTCGAAGCGGGCGCTGACGCGCTCAGCGTAGAGCGCTTCTCCAGGTGAATGGGAGGGTGCGTCGGAGGCGATGACCTTTACGGTGTATCCGCCATCAGGCAACAGACTGGAGTCGAACGAATAGTAGCGATCCGTCAGGTTTGATTTCAGCAGCAGCCAGCGCGATTCGTTGTCTCCGCGGTAGTAGACGGTGAAGACGAGCTGATCATCGTTGTCGTCGTGCGCTTGCCAGCGAATTCCGATCGAATCGCGATCGCGAACGGCAGGAGGCGGAGGATCGAAACGCGGCTGACCGGGACTCGCCGAATCGCTGCCGGTAACGTGAGGGATCGGCTGGTAGTGATATCCAGATTGGACAGTAATCTCGTCAACTTCCGGGGCGACGTTCTTCGGCAGGTAATTCAGCAGGACCTGGTCGACGCGGGGCGCGGGAGTGCTGGCATGGAGCACAGTCTTCCACTGCACGAAGCGAGCGGGAGGAATTTTCAGTTCCGCGATCGCGATGGAAGCGAGGTCGACGCGCGTCCATGGACTCCAGTTGCGGTCGGGATTATCGACGTTGCCGCTGCGAGCATAGAGCTCGACGTTGCCCGCGCTGCGGACCGTGGCGCGTCCCCAAAGAGAAAAGATGTGGGCGTCGAACACGTCGCTTTCGTAGGAGCCTTCCGTCTCCGGGCCGGCGCCGAGCACAAAAATCTTGCCCAGGTTACTGCCGGAAGCATAGAGCGCGCCTCCAGGAGCAGCCGCGAAGGCCGTGATTTGTGTCGCGCTCGCTTTAATCAGGTCGGTGTAGTCGTCTTCATTGACGCCGTTGATCGCGAAAATGTGTCCGCGATTGCCGGTGCCGGCGAGGAGGCGTCCATGCTGATCGAAGCCGAGGGCGTAGACGAGGTCGTCACGAGAAGTCCACAGCCGGGACGGTGCGCCGTCGGGCGCGATGCGATAAATCTCGGAACCTCCGGTGGCGCCGAGTCCAGGAGCGGGAAAGGGCTGCGGGGGCGCGGTCGGGCCGGCCGTGATGCTGATGTTGCCACCCGGCACCGGTGTTGTCTGCGCCGGGGGCGCCAACGTGATGTTCATTTGGGGTGTGGATCCCGGGCGCTTTTCTCCAGCGGCTGCGACATAAATATTTCCCGCTGTATCGATGGCGAGCGCGGTGATTTCCTTTTTAGGGGCGCTGTAGAGAACGAAGGCTTCGCCGTTCGGCGCGATCCGGTAGACGAGGCCGCTGCCGTCCGAGCCAGCGATCAGGTTTCCCTTGGGATCGAGAGCCAGAGCGCGAATGTGGACTTCATCACTTTGGAAAAAAAGCGCGTGATCGCCCTTGGCATTCACCTTGAAAATCTCGCCGTGGTCGCCGGTGGCGACATAGAGCGCGCCCGAGCCGTCGAGAACGAGATCCCAGATGTACTTCGCGCCCGGATCGAAAAACGGCACAGCTTTATAGCCGGCCTTAGCGACGGCTTCTTTCGAAGGTTCGAGTTTATAAACCTTGCCGTCCGGAGCCGTAGCGGCATAGACGACGCCGCTTTTGTCGACGACGAGAGTCTGCACCTGCAACTCCTGCGGCTCGAAAATCGTAGTGACTTTTCCGTCGGGCGCGATGCGATAGACGCGAGCCGGAGATCCAGCGGCCGCGTAGACATTCCCGGTAGAGTCGGATGCGATCGACCAGATGTACGTCGAGGGCGTGGTCGCGAGCGACTTGAAGGCGGGAGCGAGTTCGAGACCTCCTTCACTGCGAAGGGCGATCCCTTTGGGAGTGCCTTTGGTCAGGTCGTCGAACTTGGATTGCTCCCAGGTGCGAGTGCCTTCGGCGAGGGCGAATATTGGAAACGCTAGAGTGAGGAGAACGAGCGCGGCTGGCAAGGCGAGTATTCTTCGAACCCAAGTCATAGTTCAATTTAACCAGTTATTTTGTCTGTGCGGGGGCGCAATCGCGCTGCCCCCGGGCCATATTCCCCGGAATCGCTTCACTTCCCCTTGAAGCCAGATCGCTTGACGCCAGATCGCGATGGTTATAACATACGTTATAACTTCGAGGGCCTGCTATGTTTGCGCTCAAACTCACACAGATCGGCAACTCTGTCGGTTTCGTTCTTCCAAAGGAGGCCGTGACTCGCCTCAGGATCGAAAAGGGAGACGTCGTCTTTTTGACAGAGTCTCCGGATGGATACCGGATCACTCCGTATGATCCGGCCTTCGAAAAGCAGGCACAGGCGGCGGAGCGGATCATGAAGAAACGCCGCAACGTTCTTCGCGCGCTCTCCAAGTGACGCGCTCATGAAGTGGGAGTGGGTGCTCGGGAGCGTTGTCCTCGCGATCCACGAAGCGCAACTTGCTGAGCACGGGGGCGGCAGCGGTCTGCGGGACGAAGGATCGCTCGATTCCGCGCTTGCCCGTCCGCAGAATCGGGCTGCCTATGGAGACAAACCCGATGCGGCCGCGCTCGCGGCGGCTTACGCATTTGGCCTCGCGCGAAACCATCCGTTTACGGATGGCAACAAGCGCACCGCATTCGTCGTGATGGAACTGTTTCTCAACCTTAACGGGTGGGAATTAGAGGCGGATGACGCCGACTGCATCGCTACGACGATCGGGCTGGCAGCAGGAAGCGTCACCGAAGATGAGCTCGCCGGGTGGATACGGGAGCGAGTGTCGCGCGAGTAGCGCGGATCCTCTCTCACCTATGCCGTGGGGAGAATTCCCAGTGTTACTTGATGTTGATCGTCAGCATCTGCGCTCCGCTGACGACGTAGTCGAGCGAGTCGGTTGACGCTTCGCTCACTGACGATTCTCCGAGCACGACCATGTCTTGCGTGCCGCGCATATTGTCCATCACGTTCATTACGCTGAGCGGGAGCGTGGGCATTATCTTGTCGGCGATCATGGCTTCGGGGTCAGACTGGATCAGCGAGACGTAGACGCGATCGTTGGCGCGCTCTTTGTTCAGCAACGCGATGGTCGGAGCGAGACCGAGGCCGCGGTTCATCATCGGAGCGCTGCGGCGCATGCGGTCAAGGGTGTCTCCGTCACTCACTAAGATTCGCAGGGTGCCCTTCGACGTTGAGGTCGGGATGCGGATCGGAATCTGGCGCACCAGGCGCTCGCCGCGATAGGGGCGGATTACGGTCTCAACTGTAATCTGGTCTCCCGGCCTGGCTTCGCTTACGTCGGTGCGCGATGCTTCCAGTCGGGCGGAGCGGCGTTCGCGGACCAGATCAAAATCGAGCTTCACGCCCTGCACGTCCGGAGCGTCGTAGGCATTGCTGTAGATGCGTCCGAAGCGATCGCCGATCGTAGCGGCGGCGATGGCTGCGGCGGGTTGTCCATTGTCCTGCGGGGAAAACATGTTGCGCAGGGTGACGTCAGGGTATCCCTTCACGCTTAGCACTGCATTCATGCGGTAAGTGATGTCTTCGCCGTATTCGTTGGTGCCGTGCAACGCGTTGAAAACCGTGGCCATCATCGCCAGCGGGCTGAGGCGCGCATTGTTGAGAACTTCGTAGTGGAATTCTTTGGTGGTCGGGCCGCTGTGCAAAGAGACGGTCACCGGAATCATTTTCGACTCGCGGCCTTGCACGCCCATGATGCCGTTCTGGCGATCTTGAACGAACGCACCTACCGTCTCGGTCGTGTTGACTATCTTGAAGGCGTTCAGCGGCGATGGGAGCGTGGCCAACACGTTGGCTTTGGTCATGGGCAAATCGACCTGGCCAAATTGCATCAGCGGATGTCCGCACGCGAGCAGTCGCTCGGGATCTACGTAAGTCACGGTGCAGGTGGCGGCGATATCCATGTCGCCGCGGACGAGCACGGCGCTGACAGCGGATCCGGGTTCGATCGGTTCGGGCTGCTTGTCGTTGCTCGATGCACCGATGCCCATTACGGGGACGATTCCTGCCGCGGCGAATTGCGACGCGTAGCGCTGCAGCGTATCGTTGGAGAATCCGTTGAAAACGAGCGGCGTTTCGATCGGCTTCAGATAGTTGCTATAGGTCGCGGTTGGGAGCGGCGCGCTTTCGCCGGGGCTGGCGGTTCGCGCACTTCCGGATTGACTTCCGGTATTGCCGGCACGCATTGGGGCCGGGGTCTCGCTGCGATCGAGCGCGTTGATCTCGAGCATTTCCTCGATCGGCGTGACGCCGGCGATGGGTTCTTTCGAAAATTCGCCGATGCGGAAGGCGAGGGCTCCGGCCAGTTTGCCGTCAAAATAAACGGGACTTCCACTCATGCCGGCAACGACGCCGGTGTATTCGGGCTTGGTGCCGTGCAGCCGGACAAGGATGACATCGCCCTTCGGGCCGTTCACGTTGTGCATCACGCCGAGAACTTCGACATCCATGGCTTCCGGCTTTACGCCCTGAAACACGGTGAGGGCCGTACCCTTCATGCCGATGTGAATCTGATCGAGCGGGATGATCGGCTGGTTTGGATTTTCCTGCTTATTTTGTGCGTTGAGCCAGACGGAAGACAACAGAAACAGAACAGCGACGAGTGAGCGTGCGGCTTTCCCCATGAAATAGCCCCGGAGGTCATCAAAATGACCTTGCTTACTTTGGTTAGACTCCGCGTGCTGTTAGAAAGGTTCTTGCCCAGGAGAGGCGGCTTTTTAGGGCCTGCAAAATATCCCAACCGCAGAGTTCTTGCATCTATACTAGCATAGGTTTTTCCCGAGGGATTTCCATGTTTTTTGGTGTATTTGGTCAAAAGAAACAGGCACCGACTTGCTCCAAAATCCTGATCAGGCTGGTAGTTGCGCTTTTCTGCGTGGCGACGGTTGCGACAGTTTCGGCGCAGTCGCAGGCTCCAGACACGTCGCAGCAGCCATCGACCAGTCCAACGCCGAATCCGAATCCGAACAAACAGGATGCACCGCCCGAGGCGGGCGGCCCGCAAGACACCGGGCCCTATGTGGTTCCGAAGAAGAAAGAGGAGCCGCCGGCGCCGCCTCCAGAAAAACCTAAAAAGGTCGAGGGGATGCCCGATTATTCCATCCGGGTAGACGTGCCGGTGGTGAGCCTTGACGTCCTCGTGACCACCAAGGATGGGCAGACAATCCCGGGGCTGAAGCAGGACAATTTCAAGATATTGGAAGATGGCCAGCCGCAGAAGATTGCAACGTTCGGTCAGACCGAGGCGCCGATTACGGCCGTGCTGCTGGTAGAGTTCGCGTCGACGAATTACGACTTCATGGTCGAAGCGCTGAATGCGTCTTACGCGTTTGCGAACACCCTGAAGAAAAACGACTGGGTGTCGGTAATCTCCTACGACATGAAACCGCAAATCCTGGTCGACTTTACTCAGGATAAACGCGAGGTAATCGGGGCATTGAACCAGTTGCGCATACCGGGCTTCGCCGAGACAAATTTGTTCGACGCGTTGTTCGACACCATCGACCGGATCGATCGCATTGAGGGCAAGAAGTACATCATTCTGGTCACGACAGGCTACGACTCTTTCAGCAGACTCACGTTTGACAAGATCCTCAAGAAGGTAAAGTCCACCAAAGACATCACAATTTATCCGGTCAGCGTTGGCTTCATGGCCCGCGAATATTGCGAGGTGCACCATTGCCAGACGCGCTCGATGGGAATACACACTACTTCGCTTGACTATGATCAGGCGGACAACGAAATGAGAACATTCGCCAGCCTGACCGGGGGCCGCGCATACTTTCCTCGTTTCCAAGGCGAGTTGCCGCAGTTGTTTGGCGAGGTCGCAGCTGATATCCGCAATCAATACAGCATCAGCTATCACCCCACGAATCCGAAACTGGATGGCACTTACCGCAAACTGAAGGTCGAACTGCAAGGGCCGGAGGGCGGCCCGCTGAAAATTCGGGACCAGCATGGCAAGGACGTGAAGCCGGTGGTCTACGCCCGCGAAGGGTATACGGCGAAACACACGGTGGAATAGCGTGGCGCAGGGAGGGACGCGACCCATCCCTCTTCTACACGGAGACCCCGCACGCAGACCTGCGCGCAACAACTACACGCCACACTTGCACGCAAACCTCCTGCACGCAACAGCCTGCCTGATTTACAATCCCCAGTTCCCTCTTCGCCAGTTCCGTCTTAGGAGAAGTATCCGTGATCCCACGCTATACGCGGCCAGAAATGGCGCGCATTTGGAGCGACGAAAACCGTTTTCGCACATGGTTGGCGGTTGAAGTCGCCGCCACCGAAACTCTGGCCGCAGCGGGCATCGTCCCGAGAGATGCGGCCAAGGCTATTCGCGCGCGCGCCGACTTCAGCGTTGAACGCATCTTTGAAATTGAAGCTGAGGTCAAGCACGACGTCATCGCATTTACGACAGCGGTCGCGGAGATTGTTGGGCCGCACGCGCGCTGGTTCCACTACGGACTCACCTCAAACGACGTAGTCGATACGGCGCAGGCTTTGCTGATCCAGCAGGCTTCTGAATTGATTGCGAGCGATCTTCAACGACTGGCCGAAGTACTCGAACGCCGGGCGTGGGAATTCAAAGATACGCCGATGATCGGGCGCACGCATGGGATTCACGCGGAGCCGATCACTTTCGGGTTCAAGATTGCGAATTGGTATTCAGAAACGCAGCGCAATATTGTGCGGTTCGCGGCGGCGGCGGAAGATTTGCGCGTGGGGAAATTTTCGGGAGCGGTCGGAACGTTCGCCCACCTTTCTCCGGAACTCGAAGAGAAGATCTGTGCGCGGCTGGGGTTGAAGGCGGCGGCGGTGTCATCGCAGGTGATTCAACGCGACCGGCACGCATTTTATCTGGCGACGCTCGCGACGATTGCGTCGACGCTCGACAAGATTGCCACCGAGATCCGCCACTTGCAGCGGACGGAGGTTCGCGAGGCCGAGGAATTTTTCAGCGAGAAGCAAAAGGGCTCGTCAGCCATGCCGCATAAGCGCAATCCGGTGACGAGCGAGCAGATTTCCGGGCTCGCGCGTGTGGTGCGGTCGAACGCGCAGGCTGGATTTGAAAACGTCGCCCTCTGGCATGAGCGCGACATTTCGCATTCGTCGGCGGAGCGAGTTATCATTCCCGACTCGACGACGCTGACGAATTACTTACTCAACAAGACTGCGAACCTGATTGACACCATGTTCGTTTATCCAAAGCGCATGATGGCAAACCTCAACAGCACACACGGGCTGGTATTCAGCGGGCAGTTGCTGCTCGATCTGGTCGAGGTTGGAGTCTCGCGAGAAGACGCCTATCGGCTGGTGCAAAACCATGCCATGCGAGCCTGGAAAGAGGATCTTGATTTTCACGAGCTGGTATTGAATGACCGGGAGATTACGGGACGAGTGCCACGGGCGAAGATCGAGCGGGCATTCGATCTCAAGCGCCAGCTCAAAAATATCGACAGGATCTTTGCGCGGGTGTTCAAGAAGTCACCAGGGACACCGTCCGGAACGAAGTCCGGAACGAAGAAGGCTCGCAAGCGCTAACCCACGGCTTACCGCTACTGCGGGCCTTTGCGTACTAATTCCAACAATTCGATCAGCTGCTTTAACTTCTCCTGCGAGACGTGGCGGAGCATCTCGCGGCCGCGCTTTTCGACGGGACCGTCCATTTCGCGCAAAAGCTTCAGTCCAGCTGGAGCGATTTTCCCGTAGATGACGCGACGATCGTTCTTGTCGCGGGCACGCTCGACGAAGCCGCGATCCTCGAGGCGATCAAGCAGACGCGTGATATCGGGATCGTGCGTGATCATGCGCTCGCCAATCTCGCGGCAAGGCAAGCCTTCGGGCCCGGCTCCACGGAGTATGCGCAGGGCGTTGTATTGCGTGCCGGTAAGTCCGAATTGCTTCAGCCACGATTCGACTTCGGTTTCGAGTGCGCCGGCCGTACGCAAGAGAGAGAGATAGGCTTCCTGCTCCCGGCTGGTAAAGGGAATTTTCTGTTTCAGCTCGGCTTGCAGACCGCCCGGAGCGCTTCGCGACATGGTGCCAGATTAGTCGTTATGACGAATACATGTCAAACGATCATGCAAATCGTCCCACGTTCGAGGTCAGCGGCTTTCTAATCTTTGGAGGCGATGTTCGTGAGCGGTGGCTACCCTTACCAGGTCTCCGATTAGATCGGCGTGTCCTCGGAGGATTCGGTCGTGCTCCGAAATTCCTTGTTTGAGTTCCTTAGTGCCTTCTCTCAATTCTCTTACGGAGAGCGCCAGGCTTTGTACGTCTGCAGTGAGCAGTTGCAGACTTTCGGCCAGAGCCTCATGTCTTTCCGTCAAACGATCTAAGCGTTCGTCGGTGGTCATATGCGTGATTCTACTCTTAAGGCGGTTCTTCCGTGGAAAACGATGTCCCGAAGTGGAGCTTGTAATAGTTTGTAAAACCCCCTTCCCGTCACATCCTGCTGCACCCCTGTCGCATCTATTTAACTAACCGGTTAACGTTGTGGGAACCGGAATTCCAGTGAGGATGAAGCGAATATGAAAAGGCAATCATTTGTGCGGACGAGTGCGATGACTATTGCGTTTGCCCTGGCCTCGCTCGTCCTGCTGAGCATCACTGCAATGGCCTCAACCGGCCGATACGATCAGCAGATTCAGCAGGCGGTGAGCCACAAGATCAACGACACGAAGCAACTGCAGAGTGTCAATGCCAGCGTCGATGACGGCATCGTTACCCTGAGCGGCACAGTCGATCTCTATAAAGACAAGGTCGAGGCCGCAAAGAAAGTGAAGAAGCTGGACAACGTTGCCGGTGTTCGCAATGACATCGTGGTCGGGGGAGCAAACGTGCCCGACAACCAGTTGCAGCAGAAGCTGGCGAAGCAGCTGGCTTATGACCGAGTGGGATATTTCGACAACACGTTCAACTATCTTGCGCTCGAAGTGAAGGACGGAGTGGTCACCTTGAGTGGCGACACGCTGAATCCAGTGGCGAAGGACTCGGCATTCTCAATCGTGGCGCGAACGCCGGGCGTGAAAGATGTGGTGAACGACGTAAAGGACCTGCCGGTTTCAGGGCTTGACGATTCGATCCGGGTGCGCACGGCTCGCGCAATTTATCGCGACTCTGTACTCGGACGATACGCCACCGATCCAGTGCATCCGATCCGGATTGTGGTAGATAATGGACATGTCACGCTCTACGGTTCGGTTGAGAGCACGATGGACAAGACCCTCGCGGGGATGCGAGCGAGTGCCGTACCGGGTGCGTTCAGCGTCGACAATAAGCTAACCGTCAACTAAAGCGGTCTCTCTCCTGAGGCGCGGCGCAAGCCGCGCCTCTTTTTTTGTAGCGTAAGCTGCTGCGGGTAGTCACAGTCCAATGCGCTGCCTCTGCAAGGTTTCAAACCTAGAACTCGGCTCAAGGAAGAGATACGGCGGCGGGAGTTCCGTCGTGTCGAGAAAGCTGGGGAATATGGAGGAATAAGCGCCTGGCCGGGCCTCGTCACTCGAGAGGTCCGGCCACACGCAGTTGACGATCTCTATTTCAGGCTGACCGATTGCTTCAACGGCAGACTTTGCGAAGATCCGCCTGCCAAGAAGGTGTATTCGCCCGGAGTCAGCTGCCAGGCATGGTGATCGACGTTGAAAATCGATAGATACTGTGGATCGATCTCTACCACGACGTCTTTGGTTTCCGCGGGATTCAGCTTTACTCGGCTCCAGCCAACGAGCCGTTTCGGAGGCTCGGCGGCAGCGGCGGGTAGAGCGGCGTAGACTTCAGCGATCTCGACTCCGGCCCGGCTGCCGGTGTTGCTGACGGTCAGTTTCACGCGGACTTTTCCACCGGCAGTCGCGCCTGGAGTTACTTGCAGATTGGAATAGCTATAAGTCGAGTACGAGAGGCCGAATCCGAAAGGAAAGAGAACCTGCTTGTTCTCAGAGTCATACCACTTATAACCAATCTTCGCGCCTTCGTCATAAGTGGTTTGAAATGCCGGCAAGCCTGGGGCGATGAGTTTCCAGGCTTCGGGTTCACCGTGGGTGGTCGATTCGCGCGGCGGCTTCACAATGCTGCGATGCGCCAGATCGGCTTCACTGACCGGAAATGTAATGGGCAGCTTGGCGCTGGGATTCACGTCGCCGAACAAAACGTTGGCTACCGCATCGGCGCCCATAGTTCCGCCAAACCAGGCTTCGACGATTCCGCTGACCTGGCCTACCCAGGGCATGGTCACGGCTGCGCCGGTTTCGAGTACGACGATGGTGTGCGGATTTGCCGCCGCCACTGCTGCGATCAGATCGTCCTGATGGTCCGGGAGCGAGAGACTGTCCAGGTCCATGTCTTCGCTCTCCCATTGGTAGGCGAACACGATCGCTACATCAGCGGTCTTCGCCAACGAAGCGGCGGCAGCGGGATCGGTGCCCGCATCGAACTGAATCTTTGCACTCGTAGCTTTGGCGCGAATCGCCTCGAGGGGCGACGTCGGGAACCAGATGTGATCCTGCCAGTGGGTCGCGCCCTTGCCGGGCGGCATGATCGCGTTTCCCCCCATGGGATCAACTTGCGCCGAACCTCCACCGGAAAGCATCGCGATGTCTGAGTGCGCGCCAATGATGGCGATGCTGCGGACCTTGGCCGCGTCCAGCGGGAGTTGCGAGTTATCGTTCTTCAGAAGAACGATGCTGCCTTCTTCGATTTTGCGCGATACGTCGAAGCCATGGATCACGTCGACGACGGACTTCTGGGGCGGATCGTCGATCACGCCGGTCGCAAACATCGATCGCAGGATCAGGCGGACATGTTCGTCGAGTTCCGCCATCGGAACCTGCTTCGACTCCACCGCTTTCTTCATTGCTTCACCGTAGAAAATTTCGCCGGGCTCCTCGTGATCGAGGCCAGCGGCGGATGCTTTGGCCGTGCTATGAGTGCCTTGCCAGTCGGACACGACAAACCCTTTGAAAGCCCATTCTTTTTTCAGCACGTCGGTGAGCAGATATTTGTTCTCACACGCAAAATCGCCGTTAAGGCGGTTGTAAGAGCACATTACGGCGGCAGGATTGCCCTCGCGGATTCCGATTTCGAAGGCCAGCAGATCGCTCTCGCGCATGGAGCGTTCGTCGATGTGAACGTTGACGGCGTTGCGTCCGCTTTCCTGATCGTTCAGGGCATAGTGCTTGATGTCACCGAGAACGTGTTGCGATTGCGTCCCGCGAATCAGAGAGCCAACCATTTTCCCCGCGAGGATCGGATCCTCGCCCATATATTCGAAGTTGCGGCCGTTGCGCGGTTCACGGGCGAGATTTACGCCTCCGCCGAGGGACATGTTGAAGCCCTGGGCTCGTAACTCACGGCCGATGAGAGCACCGAACTCGTAGGCCGCGTCGAGATCCCAACTCGCGGCAGCGCCGAGATTGCTCGGCAGCGCGGTCGAGTAGCGGCCGTTTTCTCCGCTGCTGCGTACTCCGTAGGCAGCGTCGGATATTTGAAGCGCCGGGATTCCGAGACGCGGAACACCGACCACGTAGCCTGCGCCGCCGTTGGAATAGATCGCCAACGGACTCATCGGGCTGAGGCCCTTCATGCCCGTACCGTGGAGCATTCCGATTTTCTCGTCGAGCGTCATTCCTTTAACGACGAGAGCCGCGCGCTCGTCGGGGGAGAGACTCTGGTTCATCCATGGCATTGAAGCTGCGTTGGAAGAGTTCGATTGGGCGAAGGTTGGAGGAACACTGACCGCAACGACGAGAATCGATAACGCGAGCAAACTGAATCGGCGCAAGCGACGGGGCGTGGGCATGATTCTCCTTTGGCAGCGACGGGGCTGTGTTCAGCTAAATCGATTTTTTAGACCACTGGGACTCTATTGTGCCGCGAAGAGATTCTAAGGCCGGACATGGAATTCCACAAGTGACGACAGGGAAGGCGAGCAGTTTTTCTGGCGGCTGTGGTGGGTCCGGCTTGGTAGATCGAGAAAAGTGAGTTCACCCTGCTTCGGACTTAATTCGCTCTGCGCGAGTGAACGAGCTTCAGACTGTCGCCTTGCAGGATGCGCTGAATCTGATGCTTGGCATGAACCGTCCAAGGTCCGGTGGTATCGAGCTTGACGTAGGCGCGCCAATGTTGCAACGCCTTACGCGGTTCGCGCATTTTCTCGTACGCCAGCGCCAGGTTGTAATGCGCATCGGCGTAGGTGGGCGCGAGTTGGATCGCGGTCTTATAAGTATTGATGGCCTCTTCAACGCGTCCAGTTTCATCGAGAACGTTGCCCAGATCGAAATAGGCGAGCGCGTAACGCGGGTCGATTTGAATCGCCGAACGGTAATGTCTCTCGGCCAGGGCATATTCCTGACGGTTGTAGTAGAGCGTGCCCAGATTGATGTGCGCGGCGGCGTGTACGGGGTCCATTTCCAGCACCTTTAAATAGGCAGTGATCGCCTCATTCTGCGTGGAGGGATTTTCTTCGAGTGCGATCCCGCGCGCAAACAAGTCGGTTACGTCGGTGACAACCAACTCCGGTCCATTGCGCGGCGGGCTGGTCACGACTCTATTCTCTTCGGACGAGAAATCAAACATAAACTGTCCGGCGATCGGCTCGACGAGGCGTCCCTGATGACGAAACGCAATGCGCCGGCCACTTTGATAGGCGCCTGCTTCGAGCAGTGGATTCTCCATGCCAGCCACTTGCTTCTGCATGGCTTCGAGCGACTGCCGTATCACCGCTGGACGCACGCGCTGGGCGCAGAGATCGCGCACCTTCTTGACCTGGACCAGATCGAAGAAAGAGTAATCCTCGCTTGCGGCTACCAATCCCGCCTTCTCCCAGGTTTGGAGCTGGCGAGGAGCAAGCCGAAGAATGCGCAACAAATCGGCGTGGCTATAGCGATACACGGGAGTCAGCTTTCTGCAATGATTAAGATTATCGGAACTTGTCTAGCGGAATGCAAGTAGCAAGCCGGTGGAAACTGTGGAGAAGTCGGGTACGATGGCACAAAAGTGGTAGAGAATCGCCTGCGGATCTGGGCAGTGTCGAAACTTAATTCGCGGTGAGGAATCCCATGCGAGAAGGGTTCGCTGGGCATGACGTCCGAGTAGTGCACGAGGAGCGATGCCGGAAAGAATGATGTCGCTGGAACAGCCAGCCGAACAACTGCACGAAGCGATGCTGATCCGGCGTATCGTAGCCGGCGAGCATGAACTCTTCTACGAGTTGATCCGGCCTTACGAGCGGCGGCTTTATGCGACGGCGTTCGCGATTCTTCGAAATGAAGCGGACGCCGAAGATGCGGTGCAGGAAGCGATGCTGAAGGCGTTCAAGCACCTCGGGCAATTTCGCTCCGAAGCACGCTTCAGCACCTGGCTGATTCAGATCACGATGAACGAGGCGCGCATGCGAAGAAGAAAAGCGCACGCGAACATCATGGAGCCGATCGACGGGCGCTCGATGGATGGGAAAGATGAGGAGGGTAGCTACACGCCGCGAGATTTTGCCGACTGGCGCGAGATTCCGTCGGAGACGCTGGAGCGCAGCGAGGTACGTGAAAAACTCGCCGAGGCTCTGTCGGGATTGGGGCAAATCTATCGCGAAGTTTTTGTGCTGCGTGACATGCAGCACCTCAGCATTGAGGAAACAGCAAAGATGCTCGGTATCTCGGCCGCATCGGTCAAGACTCGTCTGCTGCGGGCTCGCTTGATGCTGCGCGATCTGCTCGCGCCCGGGTTTGGCGGGGCATGGAGCAGCAAGCTGTCTTTTGCAAAGGGGACGAAGCCATGGTAGTCACCTGCGAACATGTGTGGAGCGAAGTTTCCAATTATCTCGACGGCGAAGTTGACCCCGGCTTGCGCGCCGCCATCGAGGAACACGTTCGCGGATGCAAGAACTGTACAGCGGTGCTCGACGGCACTCGGAATGTGATCCAGTTGTATGGCGATGAAAGGATGGTGGAAGTCCCGCTCGGGTTCAGCCACCGTCTGCATCGGAGGCTGGACGAGAATATGCCGCGGAGCCGGAGAACGTTCCTCGGATGGATGGTGGCAGCGGCGGCGACATTTCTGGTCGTGGGAGGCATCGAGGTAGCGCGTTCGACATCGCGCGGGCCGGAAGTACGTTCTGAACTGGCCAAGCGTGGCAGCGGAGTTCCTCCCGGAATGATGGTCGTAGTTTCTGAAAATGGGAGGTTGTTTCACGTCGCGGGATGTGAGTACATTCACGAAAAAGACAAACTACGAACCGTTACGGCTGCCGAAGCGGAAAACGAGGGATACGTACCCTGCGTACGCTGCTTGCGAAAGTATCTGGTCACGAACGCCTGGACGGCTGGTTCGGATGACGCTTCGCGACGCGCGTAACTTTTTCGACGTTCGCGACTCTATATAACAGGCCCTGAGAGTCGTATTGGGCCGCGGGAAGGAATTCGCTATGTCACGTATTTCTTCGTTCTTGCGGATGCGACAGCGTGCATCTGCCATTCTTGTGGTTCTGATTATTACTCTCGCTGGCGCGGTTGCCTGCAGCGCGGGTGAGCCGCCGGCCAAGATACCGGCTCCGGCCGTGGATGCGACTCTCGCCACCTCAAAGTCCAAGCAGACGGCGGTGATTGCCGGGGGATGTTTCTGGGGTATTCAGGCTGTGTTCCAACACGTGAAGGGTGTGATCAGCGCGACGTCCGGTTATTCGGGCGGCACGGCGAATCTGGCGGAATATGAACTCGTCAGCACCGGCGAAACCGGGCACGCCGAATCGGTCATGATTACCTACGACGCTTCGCAGATTACCTACGGACAGCTGCTGCAGGTTTTCTTTTCAGTCGCGCATAATCCCACCGAATTAAATCGACAGGGTCCAGACACGGGCACGCAGTACCGTTCGTCGATTTTTTACGGGAATGACGAGCAGAAGCGGATTGCCGAGGCGTACATCGCACAACTGGACAAAGCGAAGGTTTACTCGGGTCCGATTGTGACCGCTGTCGTACCTCTGAAGGGCTTTTACAGGGCCGAAGATTATCACCAGGACTACGCCACGCGACATCCGGAGAGTCCCTATATCGTTTTCAACGATGCTCCAAAGGTTGCGAACCTGCGCCAGGAGTTTCCCAATCTGTACGTGGGGAAATAGTTGCGACCTAAGCTGGGCAGCGGCCTCTTAGACTGGCGCTGCCGAGCGGAGTTCTTCGAGTCGAGTGGTCAGGAAGCTCAAATACTCGTCGATTCCCTCTCCTGTCTTCGCTGACACTTTCAACACCTGCATGCCGGGGCGAACAGCCTGAATGTTGGAGTATGCCGATTGCCAGTCGAATTCCACGGCCGCAGCCAAATCCATCTTTGTGACGATCGCCACATCGGCGCTGTTGAAGATTGTCGGGTATTTGAGCGGCTTATCCTCGCCTTCGGTAGTAGAAATAAGGACGAGGCGGAGATTCTCTCCCAAGTCGTAGGACGAGGGGCAAACCAGATTCCCCACGTTTTCGATAAAGAGAAAATCGAGATTCTCGAGGTTCCACTCGCCGAGCGCAGTCTCGACCATCGCGGCTTCGAGGTGACACATGGTGCCGGTGAGAATCTGTTTGACGGGCGCCTGGCTCCGGGCAAGACGCGCGGCATCGTTTTCGGTTGCCAGATCGCCGACGAGGGCGGCAACGCGATACTTTTGACGCAGCAGTGTAAGTGTCTTCTCCAGAAACATGGTCTTGCCCGAGCCCGGACTCGACACAAGGCTGACGACAAAAACTCCGGCAACGCGGAATTGTTCGCGCAAAGACCGGGCGACGAGATCGTTCTGCTTGAGAACGTTTTTTCTGACTTCGATTAAACGGGGTTGCGATCCCATTCCTCGACCTCCAGCGCAACAACTTCCAGTTCCTTGCCTTGCACAATTTCAGCCGTTGGTGCGCCGCACTCCGCACAACAAAATAGTTGCACGGAATGCAAAGGCCGCTGCTGCTTGCATTTTTGACAAAAAACCACGACCGGGACTTCTTCAATGATGAGTTCGGCGCGTTGCAGAGGGGTGTCTTCCCGCGCCATCTCGTACGACGATAGCAGGGCTTCTTTCACGACGCCGGAGAGCGCCCCGAGTTTGAGGTGGATGGCGGTGACCTGGACGCCGCGCTTAGCGGCTTCTTCCTCAGCCATCTCCACGATGCTCATCGCGATCGATAATTCATGCATAGTCGCTAACGCGAGTGCCCGTCAATAGTGCGCATCAATAGTGTCCCCCGGCGATCGCTTCGAATCAACTGCTAATGCTGACTAAAAGCTGCGATGGCGGCCTGTCCCAGGCTGATGCCACCGTCGTTTGGCGGGACGGTGTGGTTTGTCCAAATCTGCAAATTGTCGTGCTCCAGGAGATCTTTGAGATCTTCGAGGAGCAGTTCGTTCTGGAAAACGCCTCCCGATAGCACGACGATATTCAGATTCTGGGCGTGGGCGGTGGCGACAATCGCATCGCGCAGCCCTTGCGCAACGCCGCGCTGGAACGAGCGCGCGATCTCGCGGACGTCTCGGCCACGCTGCCGGTCGCGAATGATCGATTGCAGCAGCGGACGGAAATCGAGTTCGTCGCCAGCGAAGGGAAATGGGTATGCTTCTGTCGAAGGCGATTTGCGGGACGACGTACGGGCCAACTGTTCAAGCCACATTGCGGCCTGGCCTTCGAAAGTGATCTCGCGGATAAATCCAATGAGCGCGGCCGCCGTGTCAAATAGACGCCCGACCGAGGTCGTCGCAAAGGTTCGCACATTCTTGTCGATTAATTCCAGCGCCTGCTTATATCTTTCGGGGAAGTGGAACGGTGCGCTCATAACTTGGTGCGACACCACATCCGACGACCCGTCAATCGATCCGTCAATCGATGCCTCAATCTGGGCGAGGAATCCACTCGCCGCTTGCACTGGATATTGCGCTGCCGCGTCCCCGCCGGGAAGGGACGCGCTGCGCAAATGGGCAACGCGCTCGAAGCTCTCTTTGACGCTACCTACAAAAATCTCGCCACCCCAAATGCTGCCGTCATCGCCATAGCCAGTGCCATCGAAGCTCACGCCGATCACACGCGTTTCCCATTCACCGCGTTCGGCAAGCACTGAGGCCACATGCGCACGATGGTGCTGAACCGCTACCACTCGCGCAACGCCGAGACCGCGAGCGTGCACCGTCGAGACATACTCGGGATGAGAATCATGCACCACCAGCAATTCTTCGGGACGAACTTCATACATCGAGATCAGGTCTTGAATTGTTTCCTGAAAAGCACGGAGCGACTGATAGTCCCCCAGGTCGCCGATGTGCTGGCTGACGAAAGCCTGGCCATCGACGACGAGGGTGATCGCATTCTTGAGATCGGCGCCGACGGCCAGAATCGGACCCTCGCTCGGAATGGTTGCGACGGCTCCGGGGGCGTAGCCACGCGCGCGGCGCAGAATGGCCGGACCAAACACGCCGACGCGGGCAACCGAATCGTCAACCCGACGCGCGATTGGACGTTCGCCGATCAGGAAGGCATCGGCAATTCCAGACAGCCGGTCGAGCGCCTCGTCGTCTTCGTAGGCGATCGGCTCGCTCGATCGATTGGCACTCGTCATCACGAGCACCTCGGGGGCACCGGCGGCGAACAAAAGATGATGTAGCGGCGTGTAAGGCAGCATGATGCCGAGTTCACTGTTATCAGGGGCGACCTCGGGAGTGACGCCCGTCGTTACGTCGCCGTTTTTGGTTCTTGCGGACGCGAGCACAATTGGCCGCACGGTCGAGGTCAGCATCTGCTCCGCTTCTGGCGACAGTTCGATCAGCCGCCGCGCTACTTCGAGATCCCGCGTCATCAGAGCAAACGGTTTTTCTTTGCGGAACTTTCGCTCGCGCAACGCACCGACGGCGGCTGCGTTCGAGGCGTCGCAGACGAGGTGATAGCCGCCGAGCCCTTTCGCGGCGAGGATGCTTCCATCTTTGAGAAGTTGCACCGCAGCACGAATGCTGGATTCGTTGTCTGCAAGGACAGTCTCTCCCTGGCGCAACTCATAACGCGGGCCGCAGGCCGAACACGCCACCGGCTGGGCGTGAAAACGGCGATTTTCCGGATCATGATATTCGGCGTCGCAATAGGCATCGAGCGGCCAGCTCCGCATGGTGGTGTTGGGTCGGTCGTAAGGGAGGCTGAGAACGACCGTGTAGCGCGGGCCGCAGTTCGTGCAGTTGATATACGGATACCAGTACCGCCGGTCGGCCGGATCGAACAGTTCTTTCAGGCACGCATCGCAGACCGGAAGATCGGGCGAGATTCGCACCGTCGGCCGCTCTTTGTGCAGGCTCTCACGGATGGTGAAGTCCCGCAGGCCTTGCGGCGCGGCAGATTGGACGTCGATTTCCGCAATGCTGGCGGCTGGCGGCGGATGAGCCGCGAGGTCGTGAACAAAAGCATCGAGATTTTGTTCGGAGCCCTCGAGATAAATCTCGACGCCCTCTTCGCCGTTGAGCACCCAGCCAGCGAGCGCGTTAGCGCGGGCGAGGCGATAGACGAAAGGTCGAAAGCCGACGCCCTGCACCACTCCGCGAACTCGGATTGAACGGGCACCGGGCATTCGTCAATGCGCTGCGTCGTCCCTCGGACTACTCGACCATGGCTACTCCACTATGCAACTGTGGCCCTGCCAGCCGATTTGAACGACTCTGCCGTCCTCAACCAGCACGGGAACGTTGCGCTGTCCCGGAACGAAGGTGCTCATGCGGCGGCGGGCTTCGGAGTCGGCTTCGACATCGTACTCGACGAAGTCGGAACCTTTCCACTCGAGCCATTCGCGCATCTCTTGCGTATGGGGACAGCGGGCGGCGCCGAAAAGCTCAAGCCTGGCCACGAACGAGGACCTCCAGGGTTTCGCGGATGACGTGGTAGATCGAAGCTTGCACTTCCTGAATGCGCGGAATGTAGTCGCACGGAACGACGATGGGAAAATCGGCCAAAGCGCGGCGTTTGATTTCGCCGCCATCGTATCCGAGCAACGCGACGGTGAGCAGACTGCGCTTACGCGCCTCTTCAAGGGCCATGATGATGTTCCGCGACCCGCCACTCGTCGAAATTCCGATGGCAACGTCTCCGGACCGGGAGTGCGCGATCAACTGGCGCAGGAAAATAACATCCGTCCCGACGTCGTTGGCGATAGCGCTGATGTTGGCGGGCTCGAGTGACAACGACACGGCCGGAACTGGACGATACCCATCCGGGGGCAGGACGCAATCGATGGCCCAGTCGTTGGCGTCGGTGGCCGATCCGCCGTTGCCGAAGAGAATGAGCTTGCCGCCCTTGGCGACGCGATCGTGAATGGCGACAGCAGCGCCACCGATTTGTTCCGCCTGGTCACGTGCCACCTGGGCGCGGAGCGTCGAGTCGTCGCGCACCTTCATCTGAATTGACGAGGCGACTTCGGCAATCAGGTCGCCAGTTTGCTGCGTGGCTTGGCCGAGGAACGGATAGAGAAATCCAGCGGCGCCGACTTCATGACCGAGTTCGCGATGTTCCAGGAAAACGTGCACGCTTTCCCAGAGCACGTGGTAGAGGACCTCGATCATCTCTTGATGAATAAACGGATCGTCAGCGAGAGTCTCGACGGCATAGGATGCGTGGCGGCCGGGGAGGGCGAACGTCATGGCATCGCGTGACTGCGCGAAGTTCAGGGCCGACTGGACTTCCTCGTCGCCTTTTGGCGGACCGAATCCCATAACAATATCTTCGGCGTGAAGAATGGATTCCAGCCAGGGACGGAACATCATGGAAATATCGAGGGCTGGAAGGGCGCGTTTTCCGACGATCACCGGATGAACGAATTCGACGGAGACATGCTGGGCGTCAGTCGAGTAGGGACCGCGGCCGAAGGCCAGCAGACGGCCTCCCTGCACGAAGCGCTCGGACATCAAGCGGCAGGCTTCGGCGAGGCGGGGAGCCTCGCGCGAGAAAAAGTCTTCGACAAGTTGGTTGCGGCGGAGCAGGCTCTCTTCGACTCGAACTCCGATTCGGACTCGGACCTGCGAAGCCAATCGAGAGGCTCGTTGCGCGGTCAACTCACCGGTTGGCATGGCCATGGCCCACTTCCTGCATGCTGGCGATCCCGCAGTCTTCACTCTAGCAAATGCGGGGAAGCGGATCGCCGACCAGCATATCAACAATCCGGCTGCCGCCGTAACGCGTGGTGACGAGCACCGCGCCGGCCGGCTCCTCGCGGATTTCGCCGATGATCTGAGCATCTTCGCCGCCGGGAGCCAGACACAAAGCGTTGAGCGCGGCGTCCGCGTATTGGGGCGCGACCACGGCGAGAAACTGGCCCTCGTTCGCGATGTGTAGAGGATCGAGACCGAGCAATTCGCACGCTCCACGAACCGCGTCATGAACTCGAATCGATTCTTCGACGAGGGCGATGCCATGGCGGCAGTCGCGGGCAAGTTCGTTCAGGGAAGTTGCGACTCCACCTCGTGTCGGGTCGCGCATCCAGCGAACGCCAGGCGCGGCGGCTTTCGCCAGCGCCTCGACGAGAGGGAACACCGACCGCGTATCGGAACGAAGGTCGGCTTCAAGATCGAGTTCGCCGCGAGCGAGAAGGATGGTGATTCCGTGATCGCCGATGGGGCCGGAGAGAATAATTTTGTCACCCGGTCGAACCGATCGAGCGTCAATCTTCAAACCGGCGATTGGACGGCCGATTCCGGTGGTTGTGATGTACATGAAATCGGCTTTGCCGTGCTCGACTACTTTCGTATCTCCGCCGGCGATTTTGACTCCGGCTTTGCGTGCCGCGTTTCCCATGGCGCGTACTTCGGCTTCCAGCACCGGCGTAGGAAGACCGGCTTCGAGCACAAAGGTGACGACCATGGCTTCGGCGCGAGCGCCCGAGACGGCGAGATCGTTCACCGTTCCGTTCACCGCGAGTTCTCCGATCGAGCCGCCGGGAAAACTCAGCGGCTTAACGACGAAACTGTCGGTCGTGATGGCAATCTTCGTGCCATCGAAATCCACGTGTGCTGCGTCGGCCAAGGGATCGGCTGGCGAAGACGACGCAAAAAGAAGCGGGGCAAAGAGGCCTTCGACTAATCGGCGGCTGGCCTTGCCTCCAGCGCCGTGGGACATCTCGATTTGCGGTTCGCGGAACCGGACTTTGGGCGAGCCGTCCTGTGGTGAATTGCTAATAGCTGCAGCCTCGGCGACATCGACATCAACATTTATGCCACCGAGCTGATGCTGGTCACCATTGTCGTCTTGCGGTGTTCGTAATTGAAGTACGCTGCGCATGATCCCTCGGATGAAACCATGAGCGCACCGACCGGATGTTCGGGGGTGCACTCTCTCGCAAAGAGCTTGCATTGATGCGGCTTGAGCACGCCTTTTAGAACTTCTCCACACTGCGCCGCCTTCGGATCGGTAACACGCACTCCGGGAACCTGGAAGCGCTGCTCGGAATCCCACTCGGCGTAGCTGTCACGAATGCGAAGAGCGGACTGTGAAATGAAACCGAGGCCGCGCCATTCAAAATAGGGGCGCAGTTCGAAAACATCGGCCATCGCCCGAAGCGCGGCGCGATTACCTTCCCACGGCACGACGCGCTTGTACTGATTCTCGATCTTCGCGTCGCTGTCTCGCAGTTGGCGCAGCACCATGACGATCGACTGCAAAATGTCGAGCGGTTCGAAACCGGAGACAGCGACCGGCTTGTGCTCGTTGACAGCAATCCATTCGTAGGGGCGGCACCCGATCACGGTGGAAACATGGCCGGGGCCGATGAATGCGTCAATGCGCATGTCAGGAGAATCGAGAATGGCCCTGATCGCGGGGATGATCGTGACGTGATTGCAGAAAACGGAGAAATTGTGGACGCCTTCGTTCTTCGCCCGCACCAACGTCAACGCCGTGGACGGCGCGGTGGTTTCGAATCCGATGGCAAAAAACATAACGTGCTTGTCGGGATTCAGTTGCGCGAGTTTCAGCGCGTCCGACGGGGAGTAGACGATGCGCACATCCATGCCACGAGCTTTGTGTTCGAGTGGACTGCCCTGCGTACCCGGAACGCGCATCATGTCGCCAAAGGCGGCGAAAATCACGTTTGGATCATTAGCGATGGACAATCCGTCATCGATCCGTCCCATCGGCAGCACGCAAACCGGACAGCCGGGGCCATGAATCAGCTCGATGTTCGAGGGCAGCAGGTCCTTGAGGCCGAAGCGATAGATCGCATGAGTATGGCCACCACAGACTTCCATGATGCGGTAGTGGCGCTTCGGATCAGCGAGACGCCGAATATCTTCGGCGGTCCTGGTGATGATTTCAGGTTCGCGAAATTCATCGACAAATTTCATAACACTGACTCTACGAAATACTGATACTCTACGAAACCTTCTCGCTTCCCAAGTTGCCGAGGCCGTAGCCTTCCACCTCTTGCATCGCTGCCTCGGCCTCGCCGAGCTCGCGGAGGACGCGCATGGTGTCCAGCGCATCTTCTTCGCTGATTTTGCTCATGGCGAAGCCGACATGGATCAGCACCCAGTCGCCTTTCACCGGAGGGTTGTCGAGCAGAAGGCCGAGATCGACCTGACGCCTCACGCCCACTACGTCAATCATTGCGGTGGTCGGATAATCGGGAAAAAGTTCAACGACTTGTCCCGGAATGGCTAGGCACATGGCGGCCTCTTTCTCGGCCTTGCATTTTCGACGTTGCGCTTCATCCACTCAACTTTGTTGCTCTTACCCTTGCTTTCGAGCCACAACATCAAACGAAAATTTCAGCTCATCTTTCACTTTGAGCGATCCGCCTGCGACCGACACCAATTCGATTCCAAAATCGCTCTGCAAAAGGGTGAAATTGCCGATGGCTCTCAATGACTCACCGGTCAGGGAAACTCGCGCAGGGATATTGAGACTGCGGGTCGTCCCATGCAAGGTCAGATCTCCATTTGAAGCAGCCCAGTATTGTCCCTCGCCGGTCTTGCTAGCAGAGACCTTGGAGCAGGTGTACAAAATTTCCGGATATTCCACGCTCTCCAGGACCCTCTCGTGCATCATCCGTTCGATCTCGAGCCGATCCTTTTCGCTGACATCGCTAGCAACTCGAAGCGACCCAGCGGCAATCGTCATGATGAACGAGGACTGTTCGACTTGCTCGGTGAGTTGTACTTCTCCGGTAAAACTCGGGATGCTAATGACGGGATGATGACCAAACGCCGAAAGCAACCCGCCGGCGAAAGCCTGGACACTGAACTTGCTTGCCGCACTATCGATCAAATAGCGCACGGCGATAACCTTCTCGGGATCGGAAGCCATCATATTGGTCATTTGCTGCAAAGGGCCCTCTCTCTTTTCTGATGACTAAACAAAACTCGCAACGTGCGGACAAGTGACGATTACTCGCTCTTGCGCGCCACGATGTAAAACGAACACTTCAACTCGTCCTGCAATTTCAGCGTGCCACCGGCGATCGAAGCCACTTTGATGCCGAACTCCGTCTGCAAGATCGTGAACTCGCCATAGGCGCGGAAACTATCGACACCAAAAGCGACTTGAGCAGTAAACGAGTGCTGATTGGTAACGCCGTGGAGCTTGAGTCTGCCTTCGACATCGACGCGATAGAGATCCTGCTTTTGCTTCTGGGCGTTGATGCTGGTGCTTTCGAAGGAAAACTCCGGGAACCTGGGCACTTCCAGAACTTCTTGCGTCATCACTCGCAGAAGCTCGCGGCGGTCGGTTTCTCGCAGTTCATCGAGGACGTCGAACGACGCGGTTTTTCCTTTGACGACGAGGGACGCGTCGCTGAGGGAATCCGGGACAAAACGCATGTCGCCTGTCCACTCGCGAATGGCAATCTTCGGGCTGTGGGCGATCACGGCAATCATTCCAGCCGCAAAAGCCTGGACCGTAAATTGGCTGGCCTTCCGGTCAGCGACATAATGTACGCCGGCGCCTGTACCTATGCCTGTCGATGGTGTCATCTTCTTCGCCTTCCTTACATGGTCGCCGTCCTTACATGTTCCTCAATTTCAAATAGCGGTCCATGTCAGGGAGCGCGTCCGCAACCAGATTGCCGACGCCCAGTTGTCCGAGATAGCGCCGGATCACAGGGTTGGAAAGGATCATCCCCGCTCCAAACAGCACCAAGGCTGCTCCACCGAGTATGTAAAGCGTGTCTTTATCGCTCCCGATATCCTTCGTTGCTTCAGAGAAATCCATGGCCACGGCAGTCTCCTCTCAATTCCAATCGTTGCGTTAAGACCCTTTGTGTTACGACTCGTCCCCTCTGATTAATTTATTAACTAATAATTTATTGACTAACGACTCCACCATCTTCACCGCATCGTCGATCGCGCCTTCGACGGTCGCGCTCAAACCCATCTGACCTTCTTCAGGGCCGAGCGTCGCCGGCTCGCATCCCACCAGCAAGACTCGCTTCAGCGGGCCCATCGATGCCGCAAGGCGCAGAACATGTAGAGGATTCATGCTGTGCGCTTCGAGAGCAACTTGCTGATCTTCGGGGCTGTCTGAGGCGGAAGCCGCCATGTCCGACAGGTCAGGCTCGATCACATACAGCGTGCCGGCGGGCTCGCCGCGGGGACAGGCGTCGACCAGAATCGTTGTGTCATATCCATCAAGCAAAGCGTAGGCAAGATCGTAGCCACGGATACCAAAATCGGTCACGCGGACATTGGAATTGGCAGGCCACGCACGGTCCACCAAACGCCGCGCGACTTCGCAGCCGAAGGCGTCGTCACCGAGAAAGATGTTGCCAATGCCGGCGATCAGAATGCGTGGCGATGCGGCTGTCGCGGCTCGTAGAGGATCATCGAGAGTTTCGTTGGCCGCTGGCGGCAGCGGTTCAACTTCTTCCGCAGTGAAGAAGAAACGATGGCCCGGTTGCCGCATCAGGCCGATGTCCCGTCCGGGATCTTCGTCCAGAACGACACCGAGATGGACTTTCCCCTCGTAGTCCTGCTCGATCGATTCAATGACCGCGATCTTATCGGCCAAAGCGATATCCATAATGTCGCCGCCCGCGCGCGGACGTAGCTTCACGCGGCTGCCGGTGCGCACCTCGACGTCGGCGATGCGGAAGTTTTCCATCGGCTGCTTGGCCTCGAGGAGCTGCCATTCCCATTCGTTCAAGGCGTTTCCTCCTTGCATGGGCGCAGATCGCGAAGGGTTCCGTGGAGTTTCATCAGGTGCTCCATGGGAAGGCTCTCCGTCCGCTCAAGCATTTTGCGAGCACGGTCGTCGGAGTTGCGCATCTCGTTTTTTTCCGCTTCGGTCATGGCCAGGATGCGCAGGGCGAGAATTTCGTCAACCTCCGTGCCGTCAAACAAATCGCCGGGACTCTCGGGCGCGATCTGCGGATAGTCGTAGAGAATGATGGGTGACGCCAGCATCGTGTTGCGCTCGCCTTCTGCACCGACCAAGACTGGCCAGGCACCCAGGTTCTGACATGTTTCCGCGAGATCGCGAAGATTTTCCGAAGGCTCCAGTAGAGATACAAACTGACCATTGATCGCGGCCAGCAGGACGTGCGCGGAAACGAGGGAGTGCATGAGAGCGGCGTCTCGATCGGAAGCGGACGGGCTGTCCGCCTCCGCCGCGACTTCGCCGTCCATGAAGGAGGTCTGGTTCTTTACGCACACCCGGATTTTGAAGACCCCGGCGGCTGCGGGTTGTGCCTCGATCTCAACTGTCCCGTGGACGGACGCCTGTTTGCGATCGATCGTTCCGACGAGACGACCAGCGGCATCGCTCAGGAGTTCCGGTTCGTTCCTGGCGGGAAAAGCGAATTCCCAAGTTACCGGAGCGTTCGTGAGCGCCTCGAGGTTCAATGGTGGCACCTTTACTTCGCGCTCAATCGCCTCCTGCCACGACGTGAACACCTTGCCGTCAACTTCAAGCGAGGACACCGGCGCAAACTGGGGCATCGCATCAGGATCTGACGTCGAGCTGATCAGCTTTTGAACCGAGCGAGCGACCAGCTTCAGGAAACGTACCCTTATTTCGATTCGGGTGTGTGCGCCGCCTTCGACCAGGCACTCAGTCTGCATGCTCCACGCATCGGAGCCGACCTGCGATTCGCTGTAGGACTTCGGGTAGAGCACGCCGAAGTTGAAGCGCTGCCGATTCTTGACCGACGACGGGCGATACGGATAGAGCATGTAGCCTTCATAGAGCACGGCGCGAGCTATGGCGTCGATGGGCGTGGTGTTCATCGCTTGATCGCCTCTTCTTTCCTTGGAACTATACTGGGAACCATGTTTTCGAACATCTGCTCCCATGTTGGAATTCCGCGGGCGACTTTGTATTGATAAAGGCGTTCGAAAATATCGCGATGCAGGCAAAGCCACGCACTGTTGGGATAGTAAATATCCATCATGTCGTGCCAGGCCTGCACGGGAAGCCGGAAACGGGCTTCCTTGTCCCATGGTATGGGGCAGACTTGCAGCGCGCCGTTCCTATCCGCATAGAAGACTGTGCCACTGAAGAGAAAATTCAAAGGCACGTCGCCGTCGCCGATGCCGTGGAAATACTTGGTGGCAGCAACGTTGAAATCAAAAGTGCAGGGCACCGGCACGTCGACCACAGTGGTGTCCTTAAACGCGGATGCGACCACGCTGGCGTGCGTCCAGAGCATTGTCTTCAGAGTCTGGCCCCAGCGTTCGGTTTCGCCGAAGAGGTCGCGCAGTTTTGCCTGGTCCTCCGCGGTGTACTGTCGACGCGTCACTTCGAGTTGGATCTGGCAACGAAGGGCGACCGAATGGATCACTTCATCAGGGACGCCATTGGTGATGCGCAGTTTGAAGAGAAGCGTCGGCGCCACGGTGAATCGCTGCGGTTCAGCCTTCTCGATTTGGAAGCGCAGCTCAGGCATTGGCTTCCTCTTGCCCCTGCAAAGCCTCGCCTTGTGATTCGCCAACTACAGTGGCGCGTCGTTTGAGCCCATCAAAAAACTGGCCGATCTCGTGCCAGACCTCAGTCCCGCCGGAAAGGCCGCGCCAGTGGGTGCGAATCAGGCCGACCAGTTTGTAGCATTCGTCGATCGGGAGCACGTAGTATTCCGGCGCGGCGTAGCCGCGGACGTGTCCGACGCGATTGACGAGCAAAGCCTCGACGTCGGCTTCCATCTCTCGCAATACAGGATTGGCGTCCTCGAGGTCATTCCAGGTATCGAGCGGCAGTTGCGATTCGGTGGCCCCTGCCGGGCTGGGATAGAAGGCAACAACTCTTTGATCTGGAGTACTACGGAAAAAGAACGCCATACTGATGGGGATCATCAGGTTTTCCCATTGCCCGTCCGTGAGATGGAAATCAGACAATGCCAGAACACAGCGAGGGACACGTTTGTACTTTGTCCCCATGCCGCTAAAGAGGATGGCGCAAGCATTGCACGTGCACAACAGCTTGCGACTAGCTGGCTCGATCAGGTGGGGATGCTCGGCGGCAACTTCGGCGCCGCAGAGTTCACAACGCTCGACGTTCTTCTTGCGCCGCACAAATTGGCGGAGAGTGCCGAAAGCGTTCTCGAATCCTGGCTGAACAGCAGTCATCGTTGACTCACCTTTGACTCACCTCTGGCTCACCACCTCAGCGGACACCGTTGCAATAACGCCGCCGAGTTTGCCGAGCGGCACAAAGCCGGACGAACCGGCGGGCTCATCAATCCCTTCAATCAGCAAGCTATTCATATCGGGTGCGGCTTCGTACAAAGCATCCTCAACCATGGCCTTGAGGGTCTGTCCCGTGGAACCGCACCCATGTCCGGTCACTTCAATCCGCAACCGGACCACGCCATCCTGATTGACCAGCAACTCCAGTTCGCCTCCGCCCTTGCGCGCGCGCGGCTGAACTTTCTCCACCGCCTGCGCGACACGGGTTTCCACGTCGAGCGGATGGAGTCCATAAAGAACCAACAAACTGCTGACCAAAGAATCGCGGCCTAGATCGTCGATGGTGCGCTGGCCAGATTCGTCGTTCTTGGCGACGACTTGCATGACTCGCTCTAAGGCCTCGGAATGCAGGTCGAGCAGTAGTTGGACCAACGCCTTCGCACCGGCGCGGGACTCCGGGTCTTCGATCTTGTCTAACCCATGCACTAACTCGCCGATGCGTTGGACTTTCGACTGAAACTCTTTTTCATTTTGCATAAGGTGTAACAAGCGTCTTATAAGAATTAAGGAGTGAGGGCTATCACTATATCCCTCACTCCTCGAAATGTCGCGCCTAACCTACGGGTGAATCCCAAACATGGGAGAGTGGTGAGTCTTAAGGACTTTTCCACCTCCGAGATACATGTGCACTCCGCACGGCAGGCAGGGATCGAAGCTGCGCACGGCGCGCATGATGTCGATGCCCTTGAATTTGCCGGGTCCGTTTTCTTCGAAGATAGGCGTATTCTGCACCGCGTCCTCGTAAGGTCCCGGAGTTCCATAGATGTCGCGCGGATTCGCGTTCCACGGAGTCGGCGGATACGGATGATAGTTCGCGATCTTGCCTTTGCGGATGACGACGTGATGCGAGAGCACTCCGCGCACGGCTTCGTGGAAGCCGCAACCGATGGCTTCTTCTGGAACCTTAAAGTCATTCCAGGTTCTGGTCTTGCCGGCGTGGAGTTCTTCGAGCGCCTTCTCGGCGAAATGCAACGCGCACGCCGCCGCGTAGGCCTGGAAGTAAGTTCGGGCGCGATCGCGTTCGATGGCGTTGCTCCACTGTGGAATCTTCCATTCGAATTCGACTTCGGGCTTAGAGGCCGTCTTCGGCAGATAGATTTTCACGCTCTTGCCGGTGGATTTGATGTAGCCGATGTCCACGAGTCCAGCGAGTGCGGTTGCCCAGAGGCGGGCGATCGGGCCTCCGCCAGTATCGAGTGCGAGATGATCACCGGTCCGCTTATCGAGCCACCGCGGCGACATTACCCAGGTGTATTTGCCGCCGAAGTCGCGCTTCTGCGGCCTGGGAATTGTGGTCTGGTTCCAGGGATGGTTCTTATCAACCGGATTGCCGAGCGGATCTGTCTTGACGAAGGTCTCAGCATTTTTCCAATCGTCGTAATACGAGCTGCCGAGCAGAATGCGAATCTGCAAGTTGATATCCACCAGGTCGGTGCTGAGCAACTTGCCATCGACGACTACACCGGGAGTCACAAACATTTTGCGGCCCCACTCGGTCATGTTCTTGTAGGTGTAATCGCAGTAGTCGGGATCGTTGAACGATCCCCAACAGGCGAGCAGCACGCGACGGCGTCCAACTTCTTCGTAACCTGGCAGCGCGTCGTAGAAAAAGTCGAAGAGGTCGTCGTGAAGAGGAACGACCTTCTTCATGAACTCGACATACTTCATTAAGCGGACGATGTAATCGGTGAAGAGCTGGATGGTAGGCACGGTGCCGACTCCGCCGGGATAAAGAGTGGAGGGATGCACGTGGCGCCCCTCCATCAGGCAGAACATTTCGCGAGTCATACGGCTGACCTGCAGAGCTTCGAGGTAAAACGCTCCCGTGAACGGATTGAGCGCCCGCATGATGTCGGCGACGGTGCGAAAACCGTGTTCATTGGAGTGCGGTGCGGGGGTGGTTTCAGCTTTCGCCAGCACTTTGGGATTCGTTTCCTTGACCATCTGCTCGCAGAAGTCGACCCCCACGAGGTTGTCCTGGAAAATGTTGTGGTCGAACATGTATTCGGCAGCTTCGCCGAGATTGACGATCCACTCGGCGATGGCTGGCGGCCGCACTCCAAACGCCATGTTCTGCGCGTAGGTGGCGCAAGTCGCGTGATTGTCGCCGCAGATTCCGCAGATCCGGCTGGTGATGAAGTGAGCATCGCGCGGATCTTTTCCCTTCATGAAAATGCTGTAACCGCGAAAGATGGAGGAGGTGCTGTGACACTCGGCAACTTTCTTGGCGTCGAAGTCGATTTTGGTAAAGATGCCAAGGCTGCCCACGATCCGGGTAATCGGATCCCAATTCATCTCGACCAGGTTCTTCGATTTGCTCGGAGTGTCCTTCGAGGGTGCAGTAATCGTGCTCATAGGCGATGGCTCCTTAATCTTCCCGGTAGAGGCGGGGCTAGTATGTTCTCGGGTGATAGCCGGTGGTCAGCTCCGCGCGCGGATGCCGCCACTTGGGCTCCTTATTCACCGTTGCCTGCGTCAAAGTGCGCAGCGTTCGGATCGCGCGGCCATACACTCCGATGGCAGCGCTTGAAACCTTCGCTCCCGGCGGCTCATCCATGAAGGGCATGAACTTGTCGGGGAATCCGGGCATGGTGCAGCCGATGCAGATGCCACCTACGTTGGGACATCCACCGATTCCGGCCATCCATCCGCGTTTCGGGACGTTGCAGTTGACGACCGGCCCCCAGCAGCCGAGCTTCACGATGCATTTTGGAGAACCATAGACCTCGGCGAAATCGCCTTGCTCGTAGTAGCCCGCGCGGTCGCAACCGTCGTGCACAGTCTTGCCAAAGAGCCAAGTCGGACGCAGTTGGTCGTCCAAGGGAATCATCGGAGCGAGTCCCGCGACCTGATAAAGAAGATAGAGAACGGTTTCCATGAAGTTATCGGGCTGCACCGGGCATCCTGGAACGTTGACTACCGGCAGACCTGCCTTGGATTTCCAATCCCACCCGAGATAGTCGGCCAACCCCATGCAACCGGTGGGATTCCCCTCCATTGCGTGAATGCCGCCGTAGGTGGCGCAGGTTCCAATGGCAATCACCGCGAGAGCGTTTGGCGTGAGTCGATCGATCCACTCATTCGTGGTAATCGGCTGGTTGGTCTTGGGATCGGTTCCCAATGCCGCCCAATAGCCTTCCTTCTTAATCTTTTCGTTCGGGATCGAGCCCTCGACGACAAGAACGAACGGCTCGAGCTTGCCTTCCCAAGCCTGATAGAAAAATTTCATGAAGTCATCCCCGTTCTCGTAAGCCAGAACGGGATTGTGCAGATGCACTTTGGGCAAGCCCGGGATCGCGCCGAGAATCACGTCTTCGACGCTGGGCTGGGTGGCCGCGGTGATGGAAACCGAGTCTCCGTCACAACCGAGACCGGCTGTAATCCAGAGGATGTGCACCTCTTTAACTGCAGGCGCCTTTTGCGTAGACCGACCATATGGAACTGTTTCAGTTGCCATCGCAGGATCGCTCCTTCCCCATCGATTTCATCGCTCGAAGGCTAATCGAGTTCGGTGATGTCGAGTGTCGTGCTGCTGATCGTTGAAAACAACGTGACGACCGATCTCCATCTGCCAGAAAACTGATCGCTACAATGCAAGTTTCAAATTGGGATCAGGATCGGCTTATTACGCGGGACCTGCAAGAGAAGTGGCCCTGATTTAACTCGCCAAGGAAGTCCCTCAGGTCGTATCGGGGATTCCCCGAGCGACTGACTGACTGACTGGCGCGGGAGAGAGGAGTACGAGGACGGTCATGCCATCTTGCGTCCCACATTCCATTCCACCGCGTGCTGCACTAATTCGCGGGCGCTGCGCAGCGAGAGTTTTTCTTTGATGTGGGCTTGGTACGATTCCACGGTCTTCACGCTCAAGTGCAGTGCTTCGGCGATCTGTCGGGTTGCGTGGCCTTCGCCGATCAGGCGGAAAACTTCCAGTTCGCGATCACTGAGATCGGCGATCGACGAATGTTCCGGAGCACTCGATCCTCGGACATAGTGGCGCAACATGCTGTTGGCAATGCGTTCGCTGACGTAGATCTCGCCGCTGAGAATGCGGCGCAGGGCGACCAGAACCTTCTCGGTAGCCTCTTGTTTCATGATGTAGCCATTGGCACCGGCGCGCAGGGCGCGCTCGGCATAGATCGATTCGTCGTGCATGGAAAGGATCAGCACGGGTAAACGCGGCTGCGTGAGGCGGATGTTCTTGAGCAACTCCAAACCGTCCGGGCCGCTGAGAGAGATGTCGACGATCAGGATGTCGGGCAGAGTTGTGCTGATCGCCGACAGAGCCGCATGCATTTCTTCGGCGTCTCCGCACACCGCAAGGTCGGGCTCTTGATTGATCATCAGCGTCAAGCCCTGCCGCACAATCGGATGATCGTCCACGACGAACACCATCTTCTTTCTTCCCGAAGAAGCGTTGCCCGCTGGTTTAGTGATCATGGCTAACCTTGTGCCGTCCTTCCCTGGCTGAGGCGACGGGAAACAGGCATATGACGCTAACTCCGGGCGCTCCGTTGCTCTCCACTTTCAGCGATCCGCCAATCATGCGCGCCCGGTAGTTCATGATTTGCAATCCCATCCCAGAGCCACGCGACAAATCCTGAGGGAGCGCCATGCCGTCGTTCTCGATTCTCAGGGTCCCGTGGCCGTTCTGGATCGAAAGACTGATAACGACATTCTTCGCTTGACCATGCTTGATCGCGTTGTTCACCGCCTCCTGCGCGATTCGGTAAAGATGAGTCGACAGATTGGCATCGTGAATCAGGACCGGTTCGTCGATATTCAAGCTGCACGAAATATGGAACAGGTCTTCGACCTCCACCGCCCACCGCTTCAGAGCAGCCATCAGCCCATGAGCGTCTGACGTAACGGGCAGCAAACCGCGCGCGAGTTCTCGGGTTTTATTGATGGCTTCGTTGACCAGGCTCACGATCCGTGCCGCTTCGGACGTTTCGGCGAGGCCCTTCTCAGCGAGCCGCTGTTCCTGGACCTTGCTCATGAATGCGATCCCGGTCAGGTGCTGTCCCAAGCCGTCATGCAAGTCCTGCGCAATGCGGCGTTGCTCGCGAGCGCTGATTTCGAGGATGGCTTTCTCCAAATTCTTGCGTTCTGTGATGTCGCGAATCGCGCTCGACACCAGCGTGCCCTCTTCGGTCTCGAGCGGACTTAGGCTGATCTCCACCGGGAATTCGTGGCCGTCCTTGTGCAAGCCGTAAAGAGTTTCGCCTGTGGTTCCCATTGGACGGACGCGGGGCTGTCCAAAAAAACGCTGGCGATACTCGGGATGGCCATGCCGCAAGCGCGGCGGCATGAGCATCTCGATTTTCTTGCCCAGCAGTTCACCTCGCGGATAACCGAAGAGTTTTTCGACCTGCGCGTTGACGATCACAATCTTTCCCTCGCGGTTAACGACCACGACCGCGTCCGGCGCCGCTTCCAGTAACCCCCGAAACTTTCCCTCGGCCCGCTGACGTTCCGTGATATCGATCCCCGAAACGATGACGTAAGACGTGGCGTTGCCCGGGCCGGCGAGCGGGGTCGCGGACCAGGCAATCATTCTTTGTGTTCCGTCGCGACCGGTCCAGCAGCTTTCCAGTTCAAGAGGACCATGGACGCGCGTCTGTTCCAACCACGATTTCAGCCGCTCGATATCTGCGGGGCCACCGCACAACTCCCAAATGAACTTTCCGCAGGCGTCGGCAAAGCTGTAGCCGGTCATCCGCTCACAGGCGGGATTGAAACGGACGATGCGGCCCTCCGGATCGAGAACAACCACCAATGCCGCCACGGTGTCGAGAATGGCGGAGACGAAGTTACGCTCGTCGTGAAGCGCTTCTTCCGTGCGCTTGAGTTCGGTAATGTCAAAACCAACGCCGTGAATGAACCATGGGCGGCCATCCTTGCGGCGAATCATCTTCGCTTCGCAATGGAACCAGACGACTCGACCGTCGCGCGCGAACACGCGATAGGCCGACCGCAGCGGCTTGCCGGAGACAAACATCTCGGCCGCCTCCGCGCTCCAACGTTGTTTGTCGTCGGGATGAATCTGCCGATACCAGCGAATGGGATCTTCCAGCCATTCTTCTTGTGAGAAACCCAGAGTTTCTTCGATTTGCGGGCTGACGTAGGCCCGGCTGACACCCTGGTCCAAGTGAGCCATGAAGATGACGGCGGGAATCTGCTCGACCAGGGCCCGGTACATTTCGTCGGGCTGGGGTAACACTTCTTCCGGGACTTTATCGTTATCGCTGTTACTGCCTTCGTTACTGTCTTCTTGTTGATTTTCGATTCGGCGGAGCAGGTCGGCCGATCCTGACGCTTGAACCGGGCTATTGAGCGGGCTACTGAGCGAGTTACTGAGAAAGACGGAGGCAAGATCGAACAGAAGAGTATTTGCTTCGTCGGGGCTGATGTCTCGCCGCAGTGGCACCTCCGCAACCGCGGGTCCCGCGATCGATTCGGCGCTCCGGGGGGAGACCATAATCACACCTCAACGGCACTGCATTCGACGAACTACCTGGAGCCAAATATCTTGCAGGTCTGAGTACAACAAGGGGCCCTGTTGGAGCGTGGCTATTCTATACCTATACCTTTGCCTTGCCGGCTCTTGCGCCGCCAGCTTGGTTCTTTGTTCAACGATGCCTGCGTAAACCGGCGCAGCGCATGGATCGCCCGGCCGTACGTCATCACCGCGTTTGATGACAGCAATGAACCGGGCGGTTGATCCATGAACGGCATAAATTTATCCGGAAAGCCGGGCATGGTACAACCGATGCAAATGCCGCCCACGTTTGGACAACCGCCGATCCCGCCCATCCATCCGCGCTTCCCCACATTGCATTGAACGACTGGCCCCCAACAACCGAGTTTCACGATGCAAAGCGGAGAGCCGTATTCTTCGGCAAACTCTCCCTGTTCGTAATATCCGCCGCGGTCGCACCCTTCATGGACCGTCGCCCCGAACAACCACTTCGGGCGCAACGCATCGTCGAGTGGAATCATCGGTGCTCGTCCGGCGGCCATGTATAGAAGATAGAGCAGTGTCTCCATGAAATTGTCGGGCTGGATGGGACATCCGGGCACACACACGATGGGAATGTCCCCCTTCGACTTCCACTTCCAGCCGAGGTAATCGGGGAGTCCCATGCATCCCGTCGGATTCCCTTCCATCGCGTGAATTCCACCATAAGTCGCACAAGTGCCGGCCGCCACAATTGCCCAGGCATGGGGCGCGAGCCGGTCGATCCATTCGCAGGTGGTGATGGGCTGGCCGCTCTCCGCATCAGTACCCATGGAGGCCCAATAACCCTCCTTCTTATTGTGCTCGTTCGGAATGGAGCCTTCGACGACAAGAATAAACGGAGCCAGCTTGCCGTCGGCAGCGAGGTGGAACGGACGCAGAAAATCATCGCCGTTCTCAACGGCAAGAAAGGGATTGTGAAAGTGGACCTTGGGAATCCACGGCATCGATCCGAGAACGATGTCTTCGATGCTTGGCTGCGTCGCCGCGGTCATGGCGATGGTGTCGCCATCGCAACCAAGACCAGCCGTCACCCATAGGACATCAATTTCAGAAATAGGTTGCGGAAGAGGCGGAGTGCCTTCACGACTGGTCGTGGTTGCAACCATGGATTTAGGCTCCGCGGCAGCCGCATTCACGCCACATTCAAACGATAGCGTCCATCGCTACCGAGGTATTCTACAGACTTCTTCTACAGACTTCGTGCCCGAGGAACGGACAAAGTGTCTGGCCGGCTGCGCCCAATCTACGAAGATTTTCGTTGACACTACGAATGCCTTCGTAGTACGGTAGCGACTGATGAGCGACTCACCGCAAAAACCCACCGCCGCCGAGTTGGAAATCCTGCACATTCTCTGGTCTCGCGGGCCGTCGACAGTGCGCGAAGTCTACGATGCCCTGCGCGAAAAGAAGGCCCTCGGTTACACCAGTGTCCTGAAATTCCTGCAGATTATGACGACAAAAGGCATCGTGCGGCGAAACGAAACCCAACGCGCGCACGTCTATGAAGCATGCCAACCGGCCGAGCAAACCAAACGGCAGTTTGCGGGAGACATGTTGCAGCGCGTCTTCGAGGGATCCGCGAGCCAGTTGATGATGCATGCGCTGGCCGGCCGCAAGGCCTCGCGTGAGGAAATTAAAGAACTACGCCGCTTGCTCGACGAGTACGAAAGGAACCGGCGATGACGATGACGATCGCGATTACGGCTCTCACAAACTGGCTCTCGCCAAACACGATGCATGCGCTGGGCTGGACCCTGCTGCATTTTCTCTGGCAAGGCACGGCCTTGGCGGCCCTGGCCGCAGTACTCATGGCGCTCGGCCGGCGAGCGTCGACTCGCTACGCGTTGGGCGTTGGGACTCTCGCCCTCATGCTCGCCGCACCCGCCGTTACGTTTTTCTCGATCAGAAACACCACTGCAGTGGTTTCCGCTGGCTCCTACTCGGAGAGCGCGCACGCGTTTGCGAAGACTCCATCGACTCCCGCGACCGGCAATGGTACAGCGATCATGCCGTCCTCACCCAAGACCGTTTCGCTCAACGTTCTCCCGTGGCTGGTTGAGATATGGCTACTCGGAGTTGTTTTCTTCAGCCTCCGCTCCGCCGGCGGATTCCTGCTGATTGAGCGCGAGCGCCGCCGGCAATCGACCCCGCCAAATGCCCGCATTCTGGCGATGTGCCACGCACTCCAGCGGCAGATCGGTCTCGACCGGACCATCGAGTATTGCGAATGCCTTTGGCTGCAAGCGCCGGCGGTGATTGGCTGGTTCCGTCCGATCGTGCTGCTGCCGGTGACGGTTCTCACGGGCTTCTCAGACGAGCAACTGCAGTCGGTCATCGCTCACGAACTGGCCCACATCCGGCGCTTCGATTCTTTCGTCAACCTTTTTCAGATTGCGATTGAGACTTTGCTTTTCTATCACCCGGCCGTCTGGTGGTTGAATCGGCGCATCCGAGCCGAACGCGAACATTGCTGTGATGACATGGCCGTTGCCCTCTGCGGCAACCCCGTCGAGTATGCCCGCGCACTGACGATCATGGAGGAATGGAGAGGCGCGCCCGTCCTGGCGATGGCCGCCAACAGCGGACCTCTGACCGAGCGCATCTTCCGCTTACTGGGACGGGAATCGACCAGCACCGCAACCCGCGGAGCCGGACTTGCCGCCGGCCTGCTCTGCCTGAGCGCCGCGCTCATCGCAGGCAATTTGTTGCTCGGGATCGCTTATCCCAAGAGCGCCGTGCATGCCGGCGAAGATTCTGTGTCGCAACCATCGCAATCGTCCGGGGCAAGGCTCGTTCAAACCGCGGGCTCTCCTCAGTCGAGTGATACACCTGTCAGCCCTGCGAAGCCTGCCGCGAAAGCCACGCCCGCGCGACCCCAGTCCGGAGAGGCACAGCCCGCTTCTCCCACCTCCTACTCGGGCTCCCAATCGGGCTCCTACATCGAAGGACTGAAGGCGGCAGGCCTCGACAACCTCACGGTTGATCAACTCGTCGCGCTGAAGATTCAGGGCGTCTCTCCGGAATATGTCAGAGGCATGAAGGAAAACGGAATCCAGCCCGAAGTAGAGCACCTGATCGCCATGCGCATTCAAGGCGTGAGTCCCGAATACGTTCGCGACTTGCGCAGCATCGGTCTCGACCCGAGCGCCGATGAGATTGTCGCCATGAAAATTCAAGGCGTCGATCCGGCGTACGTCCGAGGCATGAAAGAAAACGGAATTCAGCCCGAGGCCAACCAAATCATCGCGTTGAAGATTCAAGGGGCCACGCCAGCTTACGTACACGACCTGCACGACCTCGGTTTGTACGGGAACGCCGACCATCTGGTTGCCATGCGTATTCAAGGCGTAACCGCCGAGTATGTTCGCGCCATTCAGGCTCTCGGTTTCAAGCCGACCGCGGAGGAATTCATTGCGATGCGAATACAAAACGTCACGCCCGAGTACATCAGGGCTCTGCAATCCGCAGGACTCAAATTTGATATCGACGATATCGTCGCCGCGAAAATCCAGGACATCACGCCAGAATTTGTCGAGGCCGCTCGCAAGCATGGGTTCCAGAACCTCACCCTGCAAAAGCTGATCGAACTCAAGCTAACCGGTGCACTCGATTCGCGCGCTGAGCTTTAAAAGAGATAAATAAAGAGATAAATAAAGAGGAGAGTGTCATGAGGATGGGTCGGACCGTCGCCTTTGCAATATTCGCTGTGAGCGTGCTCACGCTGGTTGTCAGGAGCCGTGCCACCGACGTCGCCACTGGCGACTGGACGATTCGGAAGTCGGACACCCGCGACAAAGTCGTTTTCTCGCTGATGGAACACCGCCGAAACGGAAGCTCGAGTCACGAATCGGACTGGTCGGCCAGTTCCTTTGCGGGAGTCGACTTCTCCAAACCCGGACGCCAGGACGTGCATTTCACCGTAGCGCGCGATGCCGGCAAGATCGAATGCGAAGGCTTTCTTGATAACGGCGAAGGCGCGGGAATTTTCCACTTCCAACCCGATCCCAACTACCCGCAAGCTATGCGCGCCCTCGGATTCCCGATTGACGATTCAGATCGATCGGACATGCAATACAGCATGGCTCTATTCGACATCAGCCTCGAGTTTGCGCGGCAAATGAAAGCTGAGAGTCTCACCGATCTGGATGCTGGCAAGTTGATCGCATTCCGAATTCACGGCGTTGACGCCGCATTTATTGAAGGACTGCGCGCAGCCGGTCTCAAGGTTTCGGACAGCGACAAACTGGTCGCATTTCGCATCCACGGCGTCACCGCGCAAATGGTCGAATTTCTTCACCAGGCCGGTTACTCGCCCGATGAAGACATGCTGATCGCAATGAGAATTCACGGCGCATCGCCGGAATGGATGACGCAATTGAAGAGCCTCGGCTACGATCATGTGGACCTGGAAAAATTGATTGCCTTCCGCATTCACGGGGTATCTCCGGAATTCATCGACAAACTGCAACACCTTGGCTATGCCCATCCCGATCCGGACGAGTTAGTCGCCATGCGCATCCACAACGTCACCCCGGAATACATCAGCGACATGCGTACGCGCGGAATGCATGACTTGAGCGTCGATCAGCTCGTGAATATGCGGATTCACGGGATCGATTGAGAGTTAATGGAATGACCGTCGCCCTGACCCCTTAGTCTCACTGTCATAATTGGCGGCTCGCCTATGTCGCCGCCAGCGAGCTTCGATGCGCGAATCAACTTTGCCATCGACAAGCGGGCGCATCGGAGCGAGAACAAAAGGGATGAAGAATGTCTGCCTCTTGTTCCGCTTGGCCCTTTTTTGTGTCCTCTCGTTCTGCTTGCTCCTGGCCGGTTGCGCGGAGAAGAAGAAGCCGGTCGCGCCCACCCCGCCTGCCATCCGGAGCCAACTGCCACCAGCCAGTGCGGAAATCGTCGAACACTGCGTAGTGGTCAAGCAGGAAAACGCCAACACAGTCACCTGCAGTTGTCAGCTCGTCACCACAGTGATTGATTCAAGAACAGGCCACACCAAGCTGGTTTGCAAGAGGATGAAAGAAGAAAAGTAAGATTTAAATCTCATCCCATCGAACATCTTCCGGACATCAATCCTGAACGCGCGACGGGCAGTTAGTGTCGCGGGAATGTTGCGCCAACCAAACCTCCAGGTCGCGTTGGGGCGGCACGCGCCAGCATATACTTCCTGCATGGACAGGCGCGCCTCGGAGCCGGAGCGGCAGAGAGCCAGGGAAATTGCCGTAGCGGTTTTAGAGGGTCGAACCACGGTTCTGGAGGCCGTCAGAGAGCTCTGCCCATTGGCGCACACCGACGCTATCGCGGATGAGAAAGATCGAACGCTCGTTATCGCAATCGAAAGCGAAACTGACGCCCTTCCTGTCGGAGAGGTTCGTAAGCTGTGGGCTCCCTATGCGCTGGAATCGAAGGATGGAGAGATTGCGCGCGGCGCCGCACTTTACAAAGCGCGATTTCTTGAAGTCTGCAAAAGGATTGCGGAGGCGCCACATCCGAGTCAATGAATGAGATGGAGATGTTATGCCAACTATGCAGATTCGGACTTGCTGGAAGTTGGATCGTGAACGAATTCACGTCCTAGGGCGGGGCCGTCTGGAGTTTTGACGTGCGTGTGATATGCGAATGTTCCGCGCACCGCATTTACGTAAACAGCAAGAAACACGATCGCCAGTATGTCGCGAGGGACATCGCCAGCGGTATAGGCGCGAGTAGCAACGGAAATTGACCATTCCAGAAGGTAGAAACACAGACCGACCACAGCCCAGGCGCGAGACAATCGACTGATCCGCCAGCCGATGACCAAAAAGAGAGCGGCATCCAGCAAAGCCAAACCACCGTTCACTCCGTTTACGCTTTCATGATGGTCGAGTCTGTATACGGCCGTAAGCGCGGCTACGACAGCCAACAGGTAACTAATCCACACGGCAGTCGTCGTGGCATACTTGGCCGATTCCTTGTCGCTAATTTCATTCCAGTACCATGACATTGGGCTTGCTCTCTCGTAGCAATATAAGCCCAATCACCAAGGAGTTCACTTGCCTTCCAGAAATTCATTGCGTTTAATGCGGGCGCACCCGGAAGAACACTACGACCCCAACGGGATGCGAACTGTAGGTTGACTTTAGGGTATCTGGAACGCCGTACCACGTGAACTGGCCTCCTACGGCAGTCGATAGATGGGGGAGTCTGAAAATGTCTCGGTCGTAGCCAGCGGTGTAGGCTTGTACACGTGTGAAATAGCGTTCTACGAAACCACTCGGCAATGCAGTCTCCCCGAGCAGCAGTTCATTGGTGCGATCAACATTTTCAATGCGTGTCCAAGCATAGTTCTTGCGATGGAATCGCAGCGTGGACTCCAGCAAGTAGCCGTTGCCTATGTTTCCGTCCGACAAGCTTTGGTTCCGTCCCCATAGAAGCATCGACGCCCAGTTCCCCTCGTGTATCGGCCGGTTGTACATCAGTGACGCTGTCATGCGTCGCAGGTCTTCATTGGGAGCCAGTGCCTCCGGGCTGTGAAGTTGAGAAATCGAATACTGGAAACTCCAATCTTGACCCGGATTCACCGTCAGACGGGTCGACCAAGAATCGATCTGGCCAGATTGAATGCTCCACCGAGACTCATTCGGTTCGCGTCCGTGAAAGCCTGACGCTTCTAGCCGGACGCTCCTGTGTGTGATCCCAGCCGTGATTACATCGTCGGCGATGTGTGTCGAATCTTGAAGATGGTGTCCAAGTGGTGCGATGGGGTCTTCTGAGGCAGATGGCCTGTGAGGATACGCGACGGGCCCCATAGCCGGGTCGCCCACCGGAGCGACATAGAACGACAGCATTGTCTTCTCGCCTAGTTGGTAGTCGTACAAAGCGGCAAGTTCCATGAAGAAATCGTGCGGGTGTTGGCCGTCCACAATCGGAAGACCATAAGCGGTTTCACCTTGCTGGAACAGTTCGGGGTAGCGTCTTTGGGAGATCGTTGCCGGTTCGAAGCTCAGCATAGTTCGTAGAGTGAGAGTGCCATTCCCGAGCTTACGTTGAGCCATCGGCATGAGCCAATTTGTCGAGAACAGCTTGTCGCCACCACGCGGGCCGGATTGTTGAATATCGTTGAGAAACGCTTCACCGTGAAACATGAACTTCCAGTTGCCCTTTGTCGTCATGAGCATTTCGAGGGGCGTGGAGTCCGGTTCTGCATCAGTGCCAGAGGTTGCGTGCTGTTGCAGAAGATCGATGAGTGAATGTGACTTCATACTCATCGTCTGGTCTCTCATCCCGCTCATGTCCGATATGTTTTGCGTCGCTTGATTCGACTCATCGTGAGCCGATATGTCCATGTCCTGGACAGCATCCTGCGCGACCGATCGCCCAACAGAGACGAGGAGAAACAAGATGAGATTTCGTATGGTCCGCACCGGGACCCCCTAAGCATTATTGAGGACCAAATCAGACAGGGCGTCGGCGAGCGGGATCCTAACAAACGCCGAGACAGAAATTACTTCTGCGGTTTTCGTTTGCTAGATACGAAGCGGGGTCGTATTCGGCGGAGAGATTGAAGAAAGCTGTGGGCTTAAGAACATGCGGTCGTTTGAGCGACTGCTTTCATTTGGTTCAGTCGCAACGAACGATGAGAAGTCGAGCAAGCTTTGGGCAAATGTGTACGTCCGCACAATCGAAGGACTGTGACCTACCACGCAACATTGATGACTCGCTGGTGTCCGGGATGACTGACCATGGTTGTGGCAGGCGGCGGGGATCGAAGACGCCACAGCAAGCGATGGCAAAAGCGTTTGCCCGCCCCAGAGCACCGCTGTGCAGAGAAGAATGACTGCGACCAATTTTGAACCGAAACGATTCACTATCTGAATATGATGCAGAAGAGTTGTGTCAGTTGCAACCACTCGATGCAAATCCCGTTACTGAGGCCGATTCCTCGGGAAAGAATAGCTGGTGGGGCAAATTTGCAGCAGGTTGCGCTGACCTTATCTGTAAGCTTCTGAAAATCTGGAGCCGACGAGCGGACTTGAACCGCTGACCTGCCGATTACGAATCGGCTGCTCTACCAACTGAGCTACGTCGGCTTCGACTAGTGTTTACGCGGCGATTTGCGTTTTTTGCTTTTCTTGCTGGGCCACGTTTGGGCCACAAGTGACTCCAGCTTCCGCATCGCTACACGGCCTTGCTTTCGAGATTCTAGCACGATGTAATGGCGTCTCGTGACGGCGCTGTCCGCATGTCTGAGAATCTTCGAAGCGACTTCGGGGTCAACTCCCAGGTCGAACAGAGTGGTCGCGAGTCCGCGTCGCCAGCCCTGCCAGCCGTGCCAGCGGTCTCCGATCTTCGGAATGATGGACCGACGCGCAAGATTGTCGAGATTCAAAGCGAAGTGTTTTTTCTCACCTGCGAAAATCCAGCCGTCCGTTCCGTTGCGCCGCTTGTGCGCGTCGAGCATTTTACGCAGCGGCCTGATGACCGGAACAGCGGCTTTGCTCTCTGGCGTTTTCGTCACGCCTTCGAACGTCCGCCACACAGAGCGGCGAACAATCAGTTCCGCGCCATCGTAGTCTTCCCAACGCAGACCGCGAATCTCGCTCAGCCGAAGGCCAGTGAACGCCGCGACCGCGATTACAGTACGCGACGGCTCGTCTAGTTTCCCTAGGAAGAACTCAAGGTCAGCAAGCGAATACGCAACGGCTTCGAACTCGGAACGACGGCCTTCTGCTTGCGCTCCCTGTGCTGGATTGTTCAGGATAAATCCGAGCCGTTTTCCATGAGAAAAAACGGCTGAGCACGCGCTCTTTATTCGAAGAAGGGAACCGTGTGAAAGGTCTGGCGCGTCGAGCAGTCGCTGAACGTGAACAGTCTGCACGTCCCGCATGCGGAGCTGGCCGATCACTGGTGCGATGTCCCGCTTGATAGTGTCACGGTAGAAACGTAGCGTTGATGCTTTCTTCTTCGTCTTGACGAAGGGAAGGAAAAACCGCTCCACAAAATCTGAGACGGCGAGAGAGCCTTCGGCTGCGCCGCCCTGTGTTTCCTGAGCGACGATAGTATCGGCAAGCGACCACACATCACGAGCCGAGCGGTACTCGTCGTTGACAGGAGCGAGACGCTTCGTCACCATGCGGCGCTGCGGCTTTCCGTCTGGGCCAACTTCTGTGACCCTGTAGCGAACGTGCCACGCACCTGACTTCTGCCTAATCGAGCCGCGCTGCATGTTCGAAGTCTAGCAGGGCATTCGACGGAGGGCCAGAAGCCGCGCCCAGAGCGGCTTTTCCCTTGCTAATCCGTCCCGACTTTAGTAATATTGCAGAGTGACAGCCGCCGTCAGAGCGACTGCACAGAGCACGACCGCACTCAACACTCGCCAAATCAATCAACAGGAAAAGAGACCTGTTGATTAAAACCGCCGCAACTTTCGAACCGTCCGACATTCTCACGCCTGAAGAATGTGCCGCCCTCTTGCGCGTGAATCCTTCCTTCATCTACGAAAAATGCAGAAGGCGCTCTCGCGACCCTCTGCCTTGTCACCGCATCGGACGATACTTGCGGTTCCGCCGTTCCGAAGTCATGGCTTGGTTCGACCGCACCGTCGCGCCTGTGAAGAAAGTGCGCCGATAGGCACTCGTCATTTCGGCGGCCAGCGGTCGTCGATAACGCTCAGAATCTTTTCCGCCCACATCACTGCGTCGGTGATTGCAATGATGGTCGCGGGGATTCTCGCCCCGGCTTCGTATTGCGAAAGTTTGCGGGCCGCTAGGATAGTTGCAGCAATCAAGAGGAAGCCTTTTCGGTTCTCGTCCACGGCAGGCAGTTTATCATGTTTCGCCTTGTGTTCGCCTTCGCGTCCGAACCAGAATAAAGGGCGACGGGTGTTGTTGCTTCGTTGGTAGACTTGTTCCCCGAAAGAGTTCTTACCATCACAAACCTATGAAGAAGATTTGCACCGTGCTTGCGGTTTTCATCGCCCTGTCCGCTCCTGCGTTCTCTGCCGACAATCTGTATGACTCAGGAAACGCGTTTGCTCGTCTCTGCTCGTCCCTGGATAGGGCTAACGACTCCAATCTGACGATTCTTGAGAAGGCTCGCAATATGAATTGTATGGCGTATGTTGACGGCGTGTTAGACGGCGTCGCTTACGAGTACAAAATAGCCCAAGACAATCTGGCTACTCCCTTCTGCATTCCCGATGGAGTTACGAGTTTACAGGTAGGACTAATCACGCTTAAGTACATTAAGAACAATCCAGAACTGGCTAACCGTACTGCGGTCTTTCTCGTAGTTCATGCTATAAGGGAAGCGTTTCCTTGTTCCGAGAAGCACTAGCTGGCTTTTGCCTTCAGGCTTTCGAAGAACGCTGTCGCCGTCTCGCGCTTGTCGTGAAGTCCCTGAACATGGGCATGGCGACCATCTAGCCACGCCTTCAAGTCTGCTTCTGTGTTGTCGCCGCTCACTTCAATCGTGTGAACGGAGTCTGTGCTCGCGTCGGAGCAGCAGCGCAGCGTCACGGCAATCTGCGAGTCCGCAAGATGCTGAACGTTTACGACTTCGGTTGTGTGTGGCATAAAATCTCCTTTTTTTTACGAAGTGCCCTGTGGCATGTTGTGGACGATGTGTCCGTTAGCGAGTGTGTACGAATGCTCTGTGTCTAAAGCGCTGCCATCGTCATCGGCTTCAGCGTCGATGCAAAGGTTCGCGATGAATCCTGTGTAATCGGCGCTCGCAGCAAAGATGCCGAGTTCGCTCGCAGGCGTCCAGCGCTCGCTCTTGAACAAGTGCCCGAGCGTGACCAGTTCGCTGTTACCCATGTCGAGCATAGGGCGGTCGGTCTGCTGTGAGCATCGAACCAGAACGATTGAGCGCCACGTTCCGCGAGCGGTCAGCGCCAAGTCGCCTTCTCGAATGTCCCAGAAGCTCACATCGCCGCGCTGCGTTTTGATTTTCGTGTTCGGACTGAAGCACGAACCGCCACCGCCGACACCGCCACCGCCAGAGGCGGTAGTGATAGAACCGAACGAGACTCGTCCGTCGCTTTGAAACAGGACCAACTGATTGGTGGTTGCAAGGTAAGTGACCGCGCCGCCTGCAAACGTTGGGTCATCGGCGTAAATGTATCTCAAGCCATAGACAGCAGGCGTCACCGAACCAGAGCTATAGTTAACAGCGTTGCTTCCCCAGTTGATTGTGCTCGCGGCAATCAAAATGGTCTTCGTAGAGCCGCTTTGTGACAACGGATTGCCCGAGCTGAACGTCTGAATCGCATAGAGCGGCTTGGCGTTTAGCTGCGATGCGACCTGATTGTTCGCATCGAGCGCGTTATATGCACGGCCTGCACCAGTCACTTGATTGACGGTTGTGCGATTGTAGGTAGCGCCATCGGGCAGTTGGTCAACCGTCTTAGCGACGAAGCCAGTCGGGGCTATCTGCATGCCGGATGCTACTTCGTAGCCGAAGTATGTTGCGCCTGTCGGCGATAGTGAAGAGTCTACGGCTTTCCATTGCCAAGCGCCGTCCACGAATACACTCAACTGTCCACCGCTGACCTGCACTTTAACGTGATGCCAACCAGACAGAGCAGTACCGTTGACTGCACCAACTGCCGAACCGATGAATCCGGTTGAAGCACCGTTAACGATTTTGAATATCTGCCCTGAGTTGTTTCCACTGCGCCCGTCAAAGCGGACCACGTAGGCAGTTGGCCCTGAGCCGCCCGCCGATGCGTACAGCATCAGGTCAACAATTCCACCAGTCGAAAATACATCGAACTCGATTGTTCCCGGAAGCGCTACCGTCAACCCTGTGGTCCACGCGCCTATGGTCGTGGGAAAAGTGAGGGATGATGACACGGTAGTCGCTGCGCTTACCGGACATCCACCCTGACCCGCCGAAGCACCAACCAGCAGGCCGCTCGACGCGTCAATCGTGCCGGGATTGAGACCGGGAACAACGAACGTGACAGCAGGCAGCGTGCTGATGTCCTGCGCCATGTTGCCGAACGTGTTCACAGCTTGGAACTTGAAGTAGAGCGTCTGCCCAGCCCACGTCGGGTCGTAGGTGTATTTGAAGACCGAAGAGTCGAGACGCATGAACAGTGAGTTCGCAGCATGAGATGCGACAGTCGAACCCATCTGACCGCGCCGAATATAACCGTTCATCGTGTACTGGTTCTGACCGCTGATTGCACAAGCTGAATATGCGACAATCTCGCCATCGACGAAGCAAAGCGTCGTGCCGTTATCCGCGTCGCTAGTAGAGCCTGCTTCCATCTGTCCGCTGTTCTCGACCATGTTTACTACGAGCGAGTTCGTCGTGTCAGGGTCAGAGCCTGAAGCGAAGGTAGACGCCAGCACGCCCATGCGTGCCTGCTGGTCGATGCTTCCAACCTGAAGGTACGCGCTTCCGTCTCGCGATACCCAGACGTTCGTGCTGCCGTAGTTGTCGGAAGTCCCGCAAGCACCCATCCAGATTTGGTTGCCTGCGTAGCCCGTCAGGCGGTTCGTCGCTTCGAACATCACGACTTCAGAGCTGCCGGGGTTTGCGTAGGCGTTCACTATCGTGTCGCCAGCCGAAATGCTTTTGTTGTAGATGACAGGAAGACCTACAGAGAAGAGCGAGTCTTCGCAAGTAATCTCCAGACCTGCAATCGGGTCGTCAACAATCGTCTTGATGCGAACAGGCAGATTAGTTATGCCAAGATTCACGTTGTTCAAGCCCGCTGCCCACGCGCTCGTGGTGCTGATTTCAATTATGTCCATCGGTTCGAGATACGAATAGCAGAACGGCAGACTGAAGACGTACTGATTGCGAATGTTGACGGACCGCTTCACTCGCATGTTCGCAGCGAAGACAGCCGCAGGTAATGTCGTGATGAAGTTCCAGCTCTGCGGGTCTTCGAGCCTCAAACCCCATCGGTTGATGCAGGCTTGGTCGAACTCCTGCGTCAGCTCATCGGAGTATTGATATGCTCTGTTGTTCCACGTGACCTGCACTTCGTTCCAACCGTCCTGCCACGCTTCGCGAGAAATCTTTACAGGGTCTACGCCTTCGGCGTGTACGAAGCACGAATCGTCGAGCGCAACAACAGCCGACGACGGAGCTACCCACGTGCAACCATTGCCAGCAGCGCTCTGCGTTCCGTAGGGAACTAGCTTGAGCAGACCTTCGGAAACGAAAGCAGCGCACATTCCAGCTTCGAGCCACTTGCTGATGTGACTGGCCGCGCTATCCTGCGCGTCGAGAACAGGCGAGATGAAAAAGCTGTTGGCCGCGAACCAGTTGTAAGCCGTGCTGTTTGTCGTTCGCGTTCCCGGCGTGCCAGCAGCGCTACCCCAAGTTCCTGTTGAGCCGTTGTCGAGTGCAGATACGGGAAAGGGAACCGCGCCAGCACCCAAGCCCCACACAGTATTTGTGAGCACCTGCGTAATGCACCGAATCGGGTTGCAATCGACGATGCCGCCGCCGACCGCATCTGGCGTTATCACTTCGACGGTGATGTCGGGTATTTCACCAGCAGAGCCGAGTGACATCGGTCCATAGGCGAGATACGCGGTGTTGCTGTAGCCGAGCGCTGCTCCTGGGAACGCCGATTCTCTTGGCGACTGACCACCGTCCTGCGTCCCGATCGCCGAAGTTCCACCTGACAGAATGAAAGGCCAGATGGCTTGACTGATGCCACCGCCGAACAACTCAAACTTGAGAAGGTTCGGTGTGTTGTTGGTTGCGGCGCTCAGGTTCTCGTACTTGTACGAAATTAAAACTTCCTTGCCAATGTCAGCCGTCGCGAAGGTGTACTGCGCTCCACCCGAGCTACCGCTTCCCGGCGTAGCGTATTTGTATTGACCTGTTGACGGCGTTCCGCTCGTAATCTTCGTGAGCGGCTGCATGTCGTTCGGTCCCGGCGTTCCGCTGGTGCTGTACCAGATGACGCCCATGTCTACAGTCGGATTGTAGGTCCCGCCGACCGTGATGCCGAGACCGGACGGGATAACGTCGGTCTCTTGATTCATCAGTTCCTGAGTGCTGAGCTGGTAGTTGATGACAGCCGATTTGCCCACGTCGGCAGATGAGAAGTGATAAGTGTTGCCTGTCTCCGCTGCTGTAGCCGCATGAGTCTGCGCGACGCCATTAGCATTGGCTAAAGTCACACTCGATGCAGAAGACGCTACACAGACGAATGTTCCGTTGTTCAGCGGGTTGGAAAAGCCTGCGATGACGAAAGCAAAACCGATGTAGGCATTTGACGCGCCGCTCGAATATGGTGAAGCGCCGCCCGTGAACGTGCCAGTGTAAACCGTGTTGCCGCCTGATGCGTTCGCTACAGCCGTCAGCGTGAACGTCCCTATAGAGGCGGGATTGATAGAGTATTCGCCTGTCGTCAGAGCAGTTCCGTATGGTACGAGTTTCATCGGAGCAGCATCCGTGCCGCTTAGCACCGTAGCAGCAGGTGCGCCAAAGTCGTTATAGGTCGCACTGTACGTCGTCGCCAGCGAGACACCGTTATCCGCGAGCAACTGAACAGGGTACGACGGCGCATATACAGCCGCGATGGTGACAGAGTCATTCTTGGAAGTCGTGCTGAGCTGCGTCTGCCCATCCCAAACGCTTCCGATTGCGGCTACTGGCCCGTTGCACAGTGCGGCGATGACGTTGCTCGCGTAGATATAGCCAGCAGTTGATTTTCCGCCGCCTTTGCCGCCCATGTCAGACTTCCACGACACGAGACCGTCCAACCAGAGCAGACTCTGATGCAGCCTGCCTTGTCCCATAGCAGCAGGAACAGGTTTGCCCTGCGATGAGCTGGTGACGCGAATGTTATTGACTCGCGACGTTGCTGGTGTCTGTCCTGCGATTGCCATTACCGTCCGTCCTTCAACGTGAAATATCGACGTGCTGCACCGATGAGCAACGGGTGCTTGAAAGCGTCAGCGGCTTTTACTCCACCGTGTGCGACCGCATGCAGAACCAGCGGCCACTTCACGACAATCGCTGAGTGCGCGAAGGCGTGACCGTTCGCCATCTTGAACATGACGACATCACCTGCGCCGACTTCGTGCTCTCGAATCTCGCGCATGAAGAGCGCCAGACCGTCGATGTATTCCGTGTCAGCCTGATGCTGCCCTATTTGCAGTGAGTAGTCTTTCGGTATTGACGCGTCGGCTTCCTGCGCCGTGAGATGCCCTGTGTTTTGAAACACACCAGCGACAAACCCGATGCAGTCAGCTCCGCAGTGCTTCATCCGACTCCATCCGCGATACGGAGTGTTCAACCACTCCCACGCTTCCTTCACGATTTCGTCGCGCTGCTTTACGTAGAGCATGGTTCTCCTTACAACGCTGAAGTCGGCGGCGGGATGAACGGGAAGCCACCGAACTGGAGCGAGTTATCGACCGAAGCACCTGCTGCCGTCTTTCTGGTTTTGCAGGAGGGCAGTGTTTTGTCACAACCAGCGATGACGCTGAACGTGTCGCCTGCGCTCACAGGCAGCAAGAACGGGTTCATCAGTTCGAGATTTCCTGATGCGTCATGTAGCTTGACCGACTGACTCAATCCCGAGTTGGCGCCAGCGGTGCATTTGACGACGCCCTGTGTTGCCCATCCAGCGGCCTGCGTGAATGCGGTGACAGGTGTCAGCAGTATCTGCGTGCTTCCGCTTTTTGCCGTGAACGCCTGTGTGTACGTCGCCGCGCTGAGAGTGCAGTTCGAGTCGCAGAACCCCCACATGCAATTGGCCTGAAACAGCCGTGCTGGAACTTTCGTGTTCAAAAGATAAAGCGGGTCGGCACATTCGAACTCGACCCTCAGTCGGTTGATATCTGTGATTTTGGTGATAGTGCCTGTGAACTTCGTCTCAATACCGCCAGCAGGAATCGTGCCGTAGGAACCGAGCGCCATGTACGCCGTGTAAACCGTCACCGTTGCCGCGTCGAACAGACCGTTGAATGCTGCGTTGAGCATGCCGATGGTCATGTTCGGATATACCGTCGTTGGCTGCGGCACACAGCTCAGAGCCATAGAGTTTGACTTGCAACTGAAGCCAGCTTCAGACGTAATGCTGCCGCGACTCCATCGACCATACTTCCCAGACTCGAACGTTGTAGTTGCGCCAGACCAGCCGACGGTGCCTGAAGGAATGGTGATTTTGAATTGACCTTCCGTCGCGTAGATCGTCGTTCCGGTCGGCAGCATAATCGCAAACAGGTCTGCCTTTAAGCAGTTCTTGTTGGCTTGCAGCCAACCGACCAGCGTCGAACTCATCAGTCTTTTCATAAGGTGCCGTCTCTGTATCCGTGAGCTGTTACGGCTTACACGAACTCAGAGCTGAACTTCACCGACGAAATATCCCACTGGTCGGTCCCGCTGTTGATGGTGAACACACGAGTTGCATCGAGGGTGTCTTCAGAGAATCTGCACAGGAAATAAAAGCTGCCTTGCCATGTCAGCGTAGGCGTGACAAGAGGCGAGATAGAGCCGGGCGCGACAGCGAATGTGACTACGCCAGTACTGCTGATGGTGTAATCCGTGCCCGCAGTTTTCGTTACTCCGTTCACCTTGATTACTGGCGAGCCGTTTGTGTTCTGCACGATGTCCCAAGCGACGCCGCCGATTGAGCGAGCGAGTTGAAACTGAGTGCTCACGCCGTTACCAGTTGTTCCCATAGGTGTCGCAGACGCGGGCGTTACGTCCAACATCCCGCTGTTCGCGTATACGACTGCATTGTCCTGAGCGTCAGTGAAGAGAAAAAGCTGAGCGGTTCCGTTGCACGCCATGAAGGTGCCCATGAACTGAGCGACAACCGATGCTGCTGCGGCTTCATTACCTGTGATTCGGTCCACATCGAACTCGAAATCCCACGTTGCGTAGGGCGTCAGGCTGACTGCGCTGTTGCCGCGCTGCGCCGCCACCTTCTGGGCAGCAGTGTTGAACACTGGCGATTTCTTCAAACCTTTTGCCATGCTCAATGGGAGGGTCGGCATTACTGGATAAGACATAGCTCTTTACCTGTTCGCTTTCCGCATCTGAGTCTTGACGTGCTTCGCCACAACGTTCGCGTGCTTTGTGAGCAGCCCTTCGAAACCGGAAGCATCCACCGCATGCACCGTGGTGTGAACATGAACATCGCCACCCTTGTTGTTCGTAGTGTTGTTGTTGCGAACGCTGTCGGTTAATTGCTTGCTGACGACCGTCTCACCGGGGCTTAGCATTGCTGGCACGGTATCGCCTGAACCCGAACCGGGAACGAGACCGCCGTTAGCGAATGCCATGACGCCTGCAAATGTTGCCGCCGCCGCAATCGGCCCGAACGGGAAGGGCGCCATGTGAAATGCCTTTGTAGCAGCGCCTTCGGCGTGCATGAGCTTTTCGCGCCCTGTGATCGTCTCCATCTGAAGAAGGTTGGTAAGTGCGGTCTCCAACATCTGCTTGCCGACCTGCTCGAATGCGGCGACCATGCTCTTTCCTTCGACGATGCTCCTAGCTGCGGTCTTGGCAATCGCGTCTGCGGTTCTGTTTTCCGCCTGCTGAATAAGCCGCAATTTCTGCTCTTCCGCCGTCTCGGTTATCTTCACTATCTGGTTTTCGTTCTGCTGAACGATTTGCTTCTTTTTGTTTTCGAGTTCCTGAATCTTCGCTAGTTCCTTGTCGCCGTATTTCTGAAGGTCCGCAATCTCCTTGTCGAGTGCTCTGGTCTCAATCTGTGTGCGGTCGTTGGCGGCCTTAATTTCAGCATCCATTACCTGCTTCGCGTTCGACTGGTGCATTACGAGAGCGTGCTTTGCTTCTTGCTCCTGTGCCGACTGTTTCAACTTCGCCATTGCAATTGATTGCTTGAGTTCTTCGGCTTCGCTCTTTTCTTGGCTTCTGAGAATTTCTTCTGAGACAGCGCGGGTCGCCGCGATCTGCTCTTCGTCAATTTGCGCGTCGAGATGCGCCGTCTTCTTAGCAGCTTCTTCAGCGGCTAGGAACTTCTTCTTAGTAAATTCGAACTCAGCATCGAGACGCTTCTTGAGTCCGGTTTGCTGTTCGCGGTAGATTCCTTCTTGGCGCTGCGCTTCTTGGTTAGCATCTTTCTGCACGTCAACTTTCTTCTGCTTGCCTTCGATGGCGTCGGCGTTGGCATACTCCTGCTGAAGGGCTTGCGCGAGATGCAGTTCTTGCTGAAGCGCTTCAACACGGTCTTTGTGGCCCGTCTCCTTGCCTGCAAGAGCCTGTTCTTTGCTCAGCGCTGCGGTGACATCGGCAAGGTGCTGCGTAGCGGCTGACGCCACTTCAGCTTTGCTGCCTGTCGAGAGAAGCAACTCAAAGCTGGTGTTCCATTTGTCTAGGTCTTCTTTGACCTGCTTTGCAGCACTGTTGAACTGACCGCCGAACCAGAAACTGGTCTCGGCTTTTTCAGCGCCTTCGAATACCTTGTCGCCGAGCTTCGCGAGATTCTCGAACTCCGCAGCCAGATGCTCTAGCGTCACGGCGTCGAGCAGTTTCATCTCGTCGATGAGCGCTTTTGCGTGATTCTTTGTGAGGTTGTCGAACTCCACATCTAGTTCGAGCAGTTTCGTCTTCGTGGCTGTCGTGCTCTTCTGAATTGCTCCATCGACGGATGCAGATGCGGTGGACAACTCTTGAAGCGCTTCTCTGTGTTTCTCGATGAGTTTTGAGACGATTGCGATTGCCGCTACAACGCCGATGATAGGAAGCATCGTAGCGAACGCAACACCGATGCCAGGAATTTCCGCGAGTAGCGTTCGCAGCTCTCGTGGAAGATGAATGCCCAGCTCTTCGCCGACTAACATCATGGAACCACGAGCTTCGCGCATGGAAAAATCCATCGCGTCGCCAGCTTCGTTGGCCTTCTTGCCAAAATCCTCAAGGCTGTTTCCAGCCCTTCCTAAATCAGCGGTGAAGGTCGCCGTGTTCGCGACTAAATCAACGGTTAGTGTCCCTACGACTGGCATCGTGCTCTACTCCTTCGGCTTCAGGGTCGGCCAGCAACTGTCGAACAACTCTTCGGCGTCCTGTCGTCCTTGCGATTTCAAAGATGCGATAGTCCTGCTTCTTATAACGTTCAGCTTGTCTTTCGGTGTGTCGCTCGGTAGCTGCCCGACTACCTGCTTAATGAGGGCCTTAATCTTCCTGGTCTCTTCTTTTGCAGCCGTGTCCTTCTCTTCTCTGATGAAGTCAAACGCACTCAGCATCGGTGTATCAGCGCCTGCGCGGTTGACGTTGTATACTGCGCTACAAATCATTCCCGCTGCGAAGCGGTCGTACTTGAAGTGAATGTTCCGACGCTTGCATAAAGCGTTGAACATGCTCGGCGTCAGCTCTTCAAATTCTTCCCAACTCAACGACAAGTCATAGCGAGCGACCGCCCACAATTCTTGCCATGTTTCTACTGGCGGCTCTATGTGCTCTGAGTCGCCGTCTGTTCGTTTGGGACGGCAGTTGCACCGTCTTCTTTCTGCTTCTTGAACGCTTCGACGACGCCCGGAAACGTGATGCAGAATAGGGCATCGCTCAAAGGCAGTTGCGCTTGCGGGTTAAGGTTCTCAAGCACGTCATCGAGCGTCACGTCGGGGTTGTAGCGACGCAGACAGCAGTGAATGATTTGCGGGAACTCTTTACCGCTAGAAATGTCTTTCCAGTTTTCGATTTTCTTCAGGTCGCGATTCGTGGCGTCTTCGATTGCTGCCAGCGCTCGATAGTCAAGGCACAGCTTCCACGTCTTTGTGGTCGGGTTGCCTGCGGCGTCTTCGCCGTTGATGACGATGCTAAAAGTCGGGGTCACTGCCGATTGAACGGTAGTTTCTCTGGACATAATTTCCTCAGTGTTCACTTACTGTTATTCGCCTTGCGGTCTTAACTTGCAGCGGAGAGCATGCTGGGAGACACACTCTCCGCGAGTTCACAGGCGGGTCGCCTGCTGTAATCTTGTTCGGGCGTTCTTATCCGTTGCTGGCGGTTACGACGCCAGTAATCTTGATCTTGATGTCCACAACAGCTTCTTTGTCCAAAGGAATGCTGCGCGTGATGGACTCGACGATGCCGCTGAAGGTCACGCTGCCGAGAGATAGCGGATAAACCACTTCAAACGGAACAGCCGCGCCCGAATTGCGGAGCGCTTCGAGAGCAATCAAGGACGCATCGCCCGGTTGCAGAAGGGCTTTCACGTCAACGGTGCCAGGTTCGGTCGTCCCCGAAATGTAGGTATCGACGCCTGACGTGGTCAGCATGTTTGTGGTCTTGATGGTGCTCGTCTTATCGCCCGAAAATGCGACGCTAGTGACGCCTAAGAGATTCGTGAAAGAGGCGGGCGACAGAACAGAGGCAAACTCGACCTGTGTTCCTAGTCCGATAAAAGGTACGCTCATGGTGTGCTCTTTTCTGCCCCGAAGGGCGTGCTGCAAAGTTGACTTTCTCTATTCGCCGTTAAAGGCAGAAATCGCGGGATTCCCCGTCTCTCTATCCGCGAGCTGTGACGGCCAGCCAGAACTCACGCGGCAGGGAAGTGCTAGGGACTAGCGGAAACGCGCTTCGACCGAATGACGGCGGGCAGGTACTGTCTCCGTGGCCGCGAGCTACAGCGAGTTGGCCGCAATCGCAACTGTCAAGCTGGCCTGCGTCGGCAGCGTCCTTCTGAAACCAGAAGTCTTCGCCTTTGCTGATTGCTTGAAACGGGTGTTGTCCCCACCACGAGCGCGTGTACATCTGAGACGTTCCTACCGCGTAAGGAGGGTGACCGCCGTACTGGTAGCGGTAGCAGCGCTGGTCAGACGTGTCGTAGAAAAGAAGGTTGTGGAATCCGGTTACTGACTTACCAGCCGCTTGTAGGCGCTCCAACTGAACCGCAACGCGGTCTGCACTCGACCAATCGTCTTCATCACCGTTGACGATGATGTCGCCAACCGTGTGCGCCGCTCCAAGGTTCCGCAGCGCTCCGATAGACATTCGCTCGCAGCGCAGATATTTGACGCGCTCGTCCTGCGGCAACAGGTGTTCTATCGGCTGCGTGCTGTTGTCGAGCACGAGAACATCGAGTCGCCCTGTATAGGTCTGATTGAGGAAGCAACTGAGCGCGACGCGGAAGAACCGAGCGCCAGCGCCAACGGGCATGACTACGCTTACCGAAGGAAGAGCCATCGGTATAGCCGTAGAATGTGACGGCGGTTAAACGGGTCTGTTGGTGAGTTGGCGGTTTAGGCTATTTTTGCTTCTCTTCCATGTCGGCAAGCCGCGCAAGCGCTTCGGTCGCGAACACGCTCAGGCATCTGTCTTGGCAGGATTCCCACGCTCTCGACAGCCAGTGCTGCGCGGCCTGAAACCGCGTGCCGAACTCTTGCAGCGAGCCGTAGTGAGACTGAGCGCCCTTCAGCGGACCAATTTGCACCTTCAAAGTAGTTCCGTCGTCATCGCCTTCGAAACGCGTCTGATAGCCGATGAGATGCGACAATCTCTCCGTCGCGCCGACAGGCGCTGACGCTTCCGCTGCGTCAACGACGACTTGTGCAGCTGGTGCGGCGCAGTTCACTAGATAGCGCTTCGCTGTGCGAACGCTTTCGTGTGTGAGCATCTCCGACAGCTCCGACAAGCCCTTGATGACGATAGGCACTCTTATTCCGCCGTTCCCGTCACCTTGCCCGACGCAAGAATGAATTGGTCGAACTCTGCCTTCAGTTGCGCGACCAGAGCTGGAACTGAAACTACCGAGCCAGTCCACGAGCTATCGGTAGAAACGAACGAACCGTCAGGGTTAACGCAGATATCAAGGTCGTCCATGTTTGGAACAAACGGCGTGCCTGTCCCGCGCTTAATCGTGGCATAGAGCGCACCTGTTGTGAAGTCCATGCGGACGCAAGAAACGAAGAGCGTGTCGGTAGTGACCGTAGTCGTCGCTCCACCCATCGTCGATACGATGCCTGTTATGAATGCTGTGTCGAGCTTAATCATGGTGCTCCTTTGGACTTCGTAGTGCGGCAGTTTGTAGTTCAAGTTAGACCGCTGTCAATGTCGCCGCTTTCCATGTAGCAGCTCCCGCTGCGCCGCCAGATGTGCAGACATAAATCTTTCCCGAGTCCCACGCGATCTGTCCCGTTTGTCCAGCGGTCGCCGCCGATGTTGGCGATGTTGTAGTTGAAAGGACGATATAGCCTGCATGAACAGCGTTGCCCTTGTTGTCAACCGAGAACATTGGCGTCGTGCCAGCAGCGCCTGCGTAGCAGTCGATCAGCTTGTGAACTACCCCCGAAGGTGCTGCCGTTTCTACAGGTGCGATGCGAAGCGCTGCGTATGTTCCGGGCGTTTGGGTTATAGTGCCGGAATCTGCCGCCGCCGTGTGCGTCGTCCAGCCGGAGCCTGTGATGACTACAGTAGTCGCCGCTGTTGATGCAATTACCCACGTGCCGTTTAGCTGAGTGTTAGTGCCACCAGTAAGGCCACTGACAACAATCGTCGCGCCGACCGTGTAGTTTGTTCCGGTCGTGACGGTCAGAGTAGCCGCTGTCGCTGAAGTAATAGTGCAAGACGTTATAGTCTGGGTTACAAGCACGGCGGTGCTGTTGATGCCAGGAGCGATTGATACGGCGGCGAAATTGTTCGAGCCAGCGGACGGTATCCACTGCAAGTTGCCGTAGCCTGTTCCCGCCCCCGTGCCGAACGCAATACCTGTGGAGTTCCCGCCATGTTGATTAAATGCGCTGGCATTCATGTTTCCCAGCGTCATTGAAGGGACGCTGCTGCCATTGACATTGCCGCACATCGTAATGGTGCCTGCTGCAAGACCGCCGCTGTAGTAACCGACCGCCATCAAGACGCCGCTGGCGCCATTGGGCGCTATACAGATTGACGACACGCCTGCGGAAGTCTGTATATCTAAAACTCCAGACGATGCTAGATAACCGCCGCCAGCTGCGGATTGCGACAAACCGACTCCTGTGCTTGCCCCGGTAAATTGGAGGGCTGGCTTGCCCGCTGCTCCCGCGGGCAACATTACCGTCGCTTGGCCGCTTGAACCGCTGTGCGTGATGTTGAGAACACTAGCGGCGTTGGTGCCAGCGGCTAGCGATGTTCCGATTGTCCACGTGTCGGTTGCCGAAGCAGAGCCTGTGTAATACTGAGCCGCTAATTCGAGCAGCGGGCTTGCGTTGATAGTGCTGCCTGTTGCCGCTGTCGTGTTTGCCCACAGCCACGCAACCGCAGCCGTTTGATTGAATGTCGTCGTGAATGCGGCGTTCGATATCGCCATGTTTCCGGTCGCGTTTCCTTCTACATTCCATGCTGGGCTTCCTGAAAGCATTGCGTAAGTGATACCGCCCACCGTGCCAGTAAAAGTTGGGGATGCTATCGGCGCGAGTAGTGTTTCAGCAGCGAGTGCTCTTGCCTTTTCGACACCTACCGCCGCATCAGCGTATGCCGTCGTCGCCAGTTTCAGAGAATTGTCGAGAGCTGCTTGTGTGGTCGCGGTCGTTCCAGCCGGAAGAGCAACAGCAGCCGCAAGGTTAGTCGCAGTCGCAGCATTGCCTGTGCAGCTCGCCGAAGAACCGCTCGTATTCGCAGCGTTGTTCGGAATGTCACCGCTCAGCAACGTAGGAAGCTGAGCGTGTGGAAGTGTTCCAGTAGTTATGTCAGAAGCTGACACGATGACGTTTGCCGATAGAGCATGGCCGTTTACTGTAGTCGTTTTCAGCGCGAGAAGACCTTCGGCGGTTTCGGCGCGTGAAGTCTCGACCGCAATCGCAGTGTTTCGGTTTGTGACTTCGGTCGCCACAGCCGCAGCCGCTGCGCCTGACGCATCGGCTCCTACCATCGCGGCAGTAATACCGCTCACCGTTCCAGTAAAAGTCGGTGACGCTTTCGGAGCGAGAAGACCCTCAGCGGTTTCGGCGCGGGATGTTTCGGCAGCGACTGCGGACGTTGCAAAAGACTGAGCAGTAGAGAGCGCTGATGCAGCCAAGCCAGAAGCATCATAGGGCAAAGCGGGAATGTCAGCAGCAACGAGCGAGCGCAGCGCAGATGCTGCGGACGAGCCGTCAGCAGGTGTCGCGACAATCTTGTTGCCGCTGCCAGTCGGCAGCGTAGTGCTGCTACCGCCGCCAACCTGCTGAATAGGCGTGCTAGGGCCTTTACCGACATAAATTAGATTCGTGTCGGTCGTGATGATGAGTTCGCCGTTGGTAGCGTAAGTTGGCAGGCTTGCCTGCGGCATCCGACGCGGTAAGATTTTGAAAAGTTCGCTCACATTATCCTCTTTGTTCCGCCACCACGGCGGGAGTAACGTTCTAGCTTGTGCCGCCGTCAACCTGTGCTTCTGTGACTTCGCTGTTATCGTTTTCCGTACCAGTGCCGCCGTCCAAAGTGGCGTAGGGGTTGCTCGGCGAACTTACTGGCAGGCTCGTGTCGTAGTAGTGCATCCGAACTTCGAGTAGCGCTCTGTAAACGAATCCTTTTGCGCCAGTCTCGAACGGCATGTCCCAGTCTTTTTCAACGACGCAACCAATGACCTGTGTCGCGTCGGCGTCAGGCATATTTCCTGAGTAATTTTCCAGCAGCAGTCGCACTGCTCGCGAAGTTGCGCGAGCGTCGTAGTAGTTGCTGGCGTAGGCATCCACTTGAATCAGTGCATCGCGCAGGCCGCTCGCGCCGTTAAGCGAATAGGTGTCGCCAGTCGCAACGATGCTAAGCACGATGCTCGGCACGCTGGTGCCTTTCGTTTGCAGTATCCAGTAGACACGGCCATTCACCAGAGCATTGACGCCTGAGTCCTGCGATATTAGCTCGTAGATTCCTTTTTCGAACAAAATGCACCTTCTAATGAGACCGTGAAGTGTTACGCGTTCAAACCGTCGTTCTCTATCCATGCCCAGATTTCAATTTGTACTTGCTGGCCGTCTATGTCGCTGACGCTCTCGATGTTGTACGTCTGGCCGTGATAAAGAATTGTCATATCCGAAGTTGGCACGAACTGCTTCGAATAGCGCATGGTGATTTTGAAACTCGACGCCGCATTGCGTTGCTGCGTTTTGTCGTCTTCCCGCCCGCGCCACATCGCAATGTTCGCGTGAGCAGTCCACACGGTCGTAGGCGGGTTTAGAGTGCCGTCATTCTCAGCGCCGACAGCCTTTTGAAATGTGATGAGGCAGTTCAGTTCGCTCGCGGTCTTGTATCGAACGCCAGTTGATATTCTTTTCGTGAACATGGTTTACCTTGGAATCCTGAAGCTGCGATAGCTCGAAAGCAGAGAACAGAGCGTCATGTATATTTCTGAAGTTGGTTCGACGGTGGCGATAGATCGGTTCTCGTAGAAGTGCGCTGCGAGAAACATCACAGCCAGCTTCAGTTGCGAAGGCACCGTGTCGGACGTGGCGCCATAGCCAGCCGTGTACGTTATTTGAATGCAATCTTGGCGTCGGTCGGTTAGCGGCCACGTGCAGCCGACGTTCAGAGTGATTTTGTTGTAGTTCACCGTGTAGGTGGACGGGTCGAGTGTCTGCAACGCACCCGTCGTGTCGTTGTACGTTATGACAGGCGCGACGAGCGGCGAAAGGCTCGATTGAACAGGACGCCTCACTATTTCGATTGAGTCTTGTGTTTGGAAACCGAACCACCACCAAGGCGTCTGGTTAAAAAGTCCAAGCTCGTAGTTGTACAACTGGCGCGGGTCAGCCTGACCGGGAAAGAAATCAAAGGTCAAAACCATAGTCTCGGTAATCATCGCCGTCGCAGCGAGCTGCTCTACTTGGTCGCTGGCCGCGTCGATGAAGGTCTGAAGCAACGTGTAATCCGAATTGGGCACGAGCGGCGACAAGCTGGTGTACTGCTCTGGCAAGTCGAAGCGCCCGAACGACGCAAGGTCAGCGGGAAGCACAACAGGATTAGAGCGCGGCGTGATTATCTGCTCGTACATGGGTTACTTCCTTCTTTTCAAAAGTTCAATGCGCTTTTGCATGATGTCTAGCTGCACATCGTTGAGTGACGCAGTCGGGCCTGCTGCGGTCGGCTCTGACACCGTGATGCCGTGCTCTGTGCAGAGGCGAACCAGTTTCGCTTTTGCTTCAGGCTTCGACGCGGCGGGAATCTTTTCCTCTTGGTCGAAACGCGATAGCGCGTCGCGCAGGTGCGACTGCGTCTTTTCTTCGGTAGAGAATTTCCACGGCAGCGCCCACGTCGAAGTGTCATGCGGGTTGCCGCACCAGACGAAGTCTTCGGAAGTCAGATTTTCGCCATCGACTTCCTTGGTCTTGACCTGAAATTCAACGGGAGTGTTCTTGAACACGGACAGGTCGAACGAGTTCGTGACTTTCGCCTTGTCCTTGCTGACCGAAGTCGCGAAGCCTTGTGCAACGGCTTCTTCGGGACTCATCCACGTTTCAGCTTCCATCAGCGTTAGCACCGCATCTTTCGACATGCCAGTCTTTGCGACGTAGATGTCAGCAGCGCTGGCGGAAACGGCATCGAGAGTGTCGGCCATCTTCCGCATATCGTTTGAGTAGCCAGCAGATATCGCCATAGCGCGGTGAATCATTAGCTGTGTGCCGAGTTGCATCGTCACTTTGTCGCCAGCCATCGCGATGAGCGACGCGGCTGATGCAGCTAGACCGACAATGTTGACGGTCACAGGCTTGCCACACGCTTTGAGCGTGTTGTAGATCGCAACGCCGTCAAACAAGCTGCCGCCCGGCGAATTGATGCTGACGTTCACGCTGGAAAAATCTCCAGCGGCCTTGATGGCGTCGGACACGGCAGATGCAGTGATGCCGCTCTCGAACATGCTCTCGCCGATAGCGTCGAAAATGTCGAGCGCCAATACGTCAGCGGTCTTAACTGCCATGAAGAACTTGGTGTCTTTGGTAGTCATGTTGGTCCCTTCTTATTTCCACTTAATATCTAGGTCGCCATTGCTCCACGACACGTCGCCAACTTTCGCTGTCGTACCGTCAGGATTGGCTACCCACAGTTGGTTGTGGCTCAGTTCGTAATTCGGTATTCCAAACTGCTTTGCGATGGCAATGTCAGCGTCCGACGGCTTCGGGTCAGTTCCGTTGGGATGCGAATGAACTATCGTTTTGTCGCCGGGGTGAACCGTGACAGAACTCTTAGCGCTGTCGTGGCTCGACTGAATATTTCTAGGTTGCCCAGCTCCATCTACTGTGAAGCTGTGCTCGATTTTGTCGGTGCCGTGATATGACGGCGATGCTTCCGCATAGAGCTTAGTCAACTGGTCGTGAACGGCTGCGGTCTTTAGAAGCTCGTGAGCGCCGCCGCTGCCACCAGTCGCAAACCGACCGCTAGAGTCTCGGTTGGCATCTGCGTTCGTAATCAGCGCTATGAGAGCAGACTTTGCTGTATCGGCGGTAATCGCTCCGCTCTTTCTATCGCAGAGATAAACGGTTGCATTCTCGACGCTGATGTTGAGAACGTCTGACACGAACTCGGGATCCAGTTTGCCGCCCTTCGACTCTTTGCGAAGCACGCGCTCTGCGAGCGAGTTTGCAATCGCGGCGAGACGTGCTGTTGCTGCTGACGGCTTCTCGGAAACCGCTGGCGCTGGCTTTGCAGCCGCGTCGTCGGCGTCAGTCTCTTTACCGGGAAGGTCTTGGCCCGGAATGTAAATCTCCTGCGTGTCGGGATTGAACACGGCAGAGTTCGCAGGCAACTGGAAGTAGTCGAGACCGTCAACGGTGTCCATGTCTTCTTGGATACGCACTTCGTTTCCGCAAATCTGACCGCTCTCCAATTGGATTTTGTAGGTCTCTGCTCGCTCACGCAGTGAACCGCGTAGGATAATGTTGGCGTCGTGCTTGGCGTAGAGCGTGGCACGGTCTTTCTGTGGAATCAGATCGCGCATGATTGTCTGCTCGAACGAAACGCAGAACGGAAGCAGCGAAGTGTTGTAATACTCGTCGAGAAATGCAGAGCTAGATGCGTAGGTAGAGTTCTGTGCGCCCATGCCGAGCTTCACGAGCAGCGGTGCGCCGCCGAGCAAGCGAATAACTTCTTCGGCATTCCACTTTCTCGATTCGAGCAACTGCGACTCGGCTGCGTTGAATGACATCTTTTCCCACTTCAAACCGCCGGGGAGAATGGAGAACTTGGCCGCGTTCTGCGAACCTGAAAAATCTTTCTTGAGTCTGTCAACGGTGTTCTGTGCTTCAACTTCAGTGATGCTCGACTCGGGCGGTGCGGAGAGAAAACCGCTCATGCCGAGACCGTTCGCGAACTGTCGTCCCGCTGTTTCTTCCGCAGCCATCAAGACGCTGAGCGCTTCCTTGGCGAGCACGGTGATTGCGGTTCCCTCAATGCCCATACCTTCAAGGTTCACGCTCGTCGTGTGCCAGATATCAGCCTGCTCGAAGCGTCGTATGTTGCCAGCGCCGTCGGTGTAGCGCCAAAAGAGAACGGGCGTTCCCGGCACTTCTCTGTCCCACTGCTGCACCATGTTCCATGCGTTGACAGGCCAGAGCGAGATAATGTCGCCCTTTCTATTCCGTATGATTTGGCAGAAGGCATTGCCAGCCATGATGAGTTGCGATGCAAGGAACCAGCGCATCTGGTACGAAGTCTGCAAAGCGTTCGGACAATCTTTCAGAAGCGTGTAGAGCGGGTTGGTAATGGCGGACTGTGTTCGAACACGGCCTTTTACTTCGGTGCGCGAGCGCAACACCAACGGCATTTTGGCAATGTCGGCGCTGAGCATCTTCACGCCTGCGAGAAAAGACGCAACACGAATGGCCGTCTCGCGAGTTACCACCTTGCCCGATGCTGTAGGGAAACCCATCAGGCCGCGAACAAAATCGGCGGATGGAGCGGCGAGCGTCGAAGTGCCGCCATCGTTCTTGATAGCTGCCCACGCATTGCGAAGGCCAGTTAGGTTGAAACCCATGTTATTACCGTCCTATATACCCGCTGATATCCCTAGAATCTGTGACAGGTCTTTTTCACTTCGACGTTACTGACCAGAAAGCCTGTTTCTTCTTCTGATTTGCAGGGTCAGTCGCTCGCGCCAGCGCCATAATCATCGCGGCTGGCCCGTCAATCTTTTCTCGCTTAGAGTCGCGGTCAGGCTTGATGAACTTCGTGCTGGATTGCGTGTTCCACCTAAGATTGCTCACCTGCCAGCGCATGACAGGGTCTGCGTCGTGTGCGAACTCGTTTCGCAGAATCTTTCTCATCCACTCCTGGCACGGCCCGTTCATCTTGACGTGACTCTGCGGATAGGAAACGAACTTCTGCATCGGAAAGCCCGCTTCGCCGAGCATCCTGATTAGTTCCGACGACCACGCATCGTCGTAAGCTAGCTCAACAAGGTCGAACGTCTTGTTAATCGTGATGATTGCGTCCGAAATAAAACGAACGTCGGTCAGATTGCCTTCGGTAGTGGTAATGAATCCGTCTTCAGACCAACGGTCGTAAGGCACGCGGTCTTTCTTCACGCGACCCTCAATGTTGTCCTGCGGGCACCAGAACCACGGAATCACCCGCCACTTCTCGCCGTCTTTGTCGGGCGGGAACAGAAGGACGAGCGATGATGTATCTAGCTTTGGCGCCAAATCGACGCCTGCAAAACAGCGACGGCCTTTCAGTGCAGCGATGGACTCGCGTCGAAGGCGTACAGGGTCGGGGTGCGCTCCTAGGTCTTCACGACAACACTCGTCCCATTTGCTCAGCTCAATTGCTGGGTTCTCCGCTTCGCTCGACCACATGTTCAGACAGAATCGTTTGAACTCGCCTAACGCAGTCGGCTTTCCTTGTGCCTCGCTAAATTCCTTCTTACTTGTGTTGATATCGAGCAGAACCCCGAGCGAAGGGTTTGGTTTTATCCAGTTGTTCGAATCCTTCCAATCATCTTTGTCGTCCATCGAAAAGATGAACGGACAGAACTCGTCGTCGATGACGTGCCCGTCCAGAACTTTTGTGCCGTACTCGCGCTCAGCCCAACATAGCGATGTTCCGCCCGCTGACGAGCCAGCAGTCGTGATTTCAAACATCAGCGGCTGTTTACGCGTTCTGCCGCCGTAGCGAAGGACGGAGTAGATGTTGCTGCCTAACTTCCAGCGGTGTAGCTCATCCAAGCACGCGAATGAAACGACCGCGCCGTCTTCGCTGTCACCGTCTCTCGACATTGCGCTGAGCCGAGAGCCTGTCGCGGGTAAGTGCAGCGCGTGAACAGGCTCGTTACCAGATTGCTCGATTGCAGCCTTGAGTTCTGGGTGACGATTTCGCATCGCCACTGCTTCTTTGAAACAAATTCCAGCCTGTTTCCTTGTCGTCGCAGCAATAAAACACCGCGCCGACCGTTCGCCATCGGCAATCAGGTGATAGAGACAGAGCGCGGCGACGAATGCTGTCTTGCCGTTCTTTTTTGCGACTTCTAGGTATGCTCGACGGAACCTGCGCGAGCCGTCTGCTATTCGCTTCCATCCGTAGAGAATGAAAAGTACGGCGTGCTGCCACGCCATAAGCACCATCGGTGTGTCTTGGTTCGGTGGAGTGCAGAAGGTCTCGATAAACTGCGCGACGTACTCGCCAGCGCTGGCGTCAAAATACAAGCCACGCTCTGCCCCTGTTTTGAGGTCGGAGACGTGGCGCAGTATTGTCTTTTTCATCCACGAGCCAACGACCTGCGTGCCGTCGAGAACGTCGTCGATGTATTGCTGTGCCTTGCTCAACAAGTCTCCAACCCCCTCAAAAGGTTGCTCAGGGAAAGTGTTTGAGGCACCTTCCCCAAGACTGAGCGCAGGAGCAACCCCGCGCTGTAAGCGTGTGGAGCGGGCGCGTCGGTTAACGTCGCCCGCCTCAGACTTAGCCGTTGATGGTCATCACCTGCGTGGCTTCCGTGAGGATGCAGCGCTGGTCGGCACGTTTGTAGCCCAGAATCGCGGTCTGGCCGTTGGCGGCGAGAACCTGATCCAGAACCTTCACGCGAATACCAGAGCCGCCACGATCACCGATTACCCATCCGGCAGAGAAATCACCGAAGATGAGTGCGCCGCTGACGGAGGGCGAAGCAGAGTAGACGGGCATCTCGGACGAGAACGCGACCGGGAAGCCGAGCAGCGTGCATTTGCCGCTGGCGTCGTACTGGATATAGTTCTGGAACTGCGAGCTGGCAATCTGGGCCTTGTACAGCGCGATGATGGTCTGGCGGTTAGCCAAGAACTTCGCGTTCGCGTAGTACGCTTGACGCAGAGCGCCCGTCAGAGTCAGAACGTTGTTGATGGTCAGCGCAGCGGTAGACTGAGCGATGCCACCTTCGAGATAGCCGAGCGGCGAAGAGGCACCGTTCGTACCACCCACAACGAACTGCACTTCTTCCAGAGTGACAATCATGCGGTTGAGTTCAGCCGACACGAAGTCTTGCAGCGCTTTCACGTCCTGCAACAGTTCCCACGACACGTTGATTTGGTCGCCATACTGATAAGCACCCAGAGTGGTGTTAGCGAACGTCGGAACGTTCGTCGCGAATGCGTTAGTTCCCGAGTTGGTTGACTCGGCTTTCGCTGCGGCGACGCCACGGCTCGCTTGGTACGGGAACACGATGTTCATTTCGGTGGTCATGACGCGAGACAAAGAACGAGCGCTCGCTTCAATCAACGCCAAGTTAGGGATGGACGGGTCGGTCTGAGCCGGAACGAGATAGCTACCGTCAGCGGCAGTTCCACCTTCCGCCAATGCGGCGTTGGTGAAGTTGCGCGTCGCGAGTGCGTTCCAGAACGCTTTCTCATACGCAGCGGACAGAACCTTCTTGCCATTCTTGCTGGCGGTCGGTACGAACGCTTCGCTGGTCGGCGCAGCAACTTCTTTCTTGCCTTTCTCGATTTCGGCCAAGCGAACCAGAGTCTGGTTGATGGAGTTGATTTCTGCGGTGTGATTTGTGTACTGCTCTTCCTGAGCAGCGGTGAGTTTCACGCTGGCATCCATCGCAGCCTTGAGCATCAGCTCTTGCGCGGCGATGAGTTCAGCTTTCTTGGTATTCAGAATCTTCGAGTCCATTGCGGTTTTCCTTGGAACGATGTCACCCGTAGTGCGTCGATGGACGCTGGAAAGGTGCGTGGCCGATTGCCGCCGCTCGAAGGAGTAGGACGACGCAAGGCTTCGCAGACTTTCCTGTTGCTGTGACGGCCACTGGAAACGTGGAAGGAAAATTAAGAGAGACTAAGTCAGTGATGGCAAAAGGAGTTACTTCACATCGGACGAGTTACTGTCGAACGTCAGTTCGGAAGATTTCTAAGAAGATTTTCTTTTTCCGGATTTTTCGAGCGCTGATTGGTGCGGTGGTAGAATTGCCACCGTCCAAACTGAGGTGCTCCAGAATGTGGTCGGATATAACGATTGTCGCGGCGATTGCGCTCTGCCAACTTTTTGTTACCGTCTACGCGGTCTGGGTGTCTGTGACTGACCACAAATTAAAAATCGCCTTCATCATAGGGGTAGTTGGCGCTATCGGCGTAGTTCTGACGGTGTATGCGGCAATTCGCGCCGGAAGTACGCAGAAGTCGCTTCAAGCGCAGCTCGACAGGATTCAGCACAACACGGAGCAGCCGCAGCCACCGCCAGTCGTAAATTTTAACCCCCAGATAACCGTTCCGCCGACGCCTTCTCCGAAACAGCATACTCACGTTGAGTACGAGCCTCAGGTCGTCACCGCAGGGCATGGATTCCCTGACCTGACAATGCACCTGCAACCACAATTAGCTCCGACTGTGGTGTTCGCGTTTCGCAATTCTGGTGATTTTACGGTACAGCGCCCGTCCGATGCGGGCCTTGTCTTGCTAGTTCCTAACGAGAGAGCGAACTCTGTGTTCAAAGACCACCAGAAACAATTGAGGTTCTACGGGCCCGGCGGTTCATTGACCGCGCACTCCGTGACAGGTGGATACCACACGGGTCAAGGTGTGCCGCTAACTGCGGACGATGTTGTGAAAATAAAAGCAGGCATACTGGCACTTTGTGGAATCGGCGCAATTAGGTGGTCGGATTCCACTGGAAAATACGAAACGCGTTTCGCTCAGTGCCTTCAAAGCGAACCAGACCACACCGGGTTGAACTGGCACATCATGCAAGAAGACAACGAAGAATACAGACTCAACTGACCCCGCTTCTAGTTCGGCAGCGATGCGTCTAAAGGTTCCGTGGAGCGTTGATCTGCCGTCTCTCGTGGGCGGCTCTTGTTGAGGAAATCCGATAACGAAGACTTCGGTGCGGCTGGCACTGAAACCTTGCTGCGCGACGCAGGCGTCAAGCCGAACTGCGCGTACAGCGTAATCATCTGACCACGGTCGGCAGCGAGAATAAGGCCACCCCTTTCGCGCAGCTTCAGCAGCACGAGAGTCTCGAAGGCGTGGCGGTCAGATTTCTTCGCGACTCCCGGTAGCAAATCTCGCTTCAATTCCTTCCACAGTTCTGCTTCGGCTTCTTCGAAGTGCTTAGGTGGTCCGCCGAGCGGCCTTCCGCCGTCAGGTTCGTTAGGTCTTTTTCGACTTGGGTTCGCGATGAAACTTCCACGTGCATCTAGGATTGCGGTTGGCGTCCGATTTCTGCCCATCTTGTTGGCTCCTGAACTTGTAACACCTGTGAAACACAAACATGAATATCGACTTTGTGTGTAAAAACCGTGGCGGACGGCCTTCTACAAAAACGCCCTTGGAGATTCTGGTAGGCACGGGGTGCTGATTGAGGCACGCAGGTACTCCGCCACCACGGGGTGCTATTCCTGCTCACGAGTCCACGTCTCGCTTCGCATGCACAAATAGGAGTGGCTTTGCGCTCACGATGTCGGTTGTGGTTTCGTCACTCGGTTTCAGCGTCTCAACTGCTCGCTGAAATCCGTTGCGACGCGCTGCTGCGAGCTTGGCATCAGAGCGCGACTGACCACCTTTGCGGCCAGCGTCTACAGGATTCGTCGGCATAAGGCACCTACAATACTCGGCTTCCTGTGACGGCTTCGTGCTTGGCGTTTCGTGCTTCGTGCTTCGACTGGTACTTGTGGAAACAGCGGCACTGGCGAGCGCTCAGGCTGGCGCGTTGGCATGTGAACTCAGTCAGATAGGCGGGAATTACAACCACGCTGCCGTAGCGCGGCCAATCGTTAGGGTGCAGGTGTTCTGGTTGTTATGTGTGCGGTTGTTGTTGTCTTGCATTGCTCTACCGTTTTTGGGGTTTCGTAGTGCTCTATCGCCAGTTCACTTTGCGGACGCGGCTTTAATCTTGACTAGTAACTCTGCATCGCCGAGATGCGAGTCGGTGCCCATGACGGAATCTAGGTATCGAAACATCGCGACCTGCCCCTTGTCATTGAGGTCGCCGTTTGCATCGAAGCAATCGTCGGGTGCCTGTGCGATGAAGGTTTGTGCGAACGTTTCTGGATCAATAAATCCGACCTTCTTCTTAGCCGTCATTTCCCCTCCTTAGCGCCGCCTGCTTCATCGTCTTTGGATTTTACGATTCCCTTTGCCACTACATTGCGGCGCAGCCACTCGCGCACCGTTTGCTCTGCGTTCTCAAGGGCAGCGTCGAAGTTTTCCCAGCCCAGTTCGGTTTTATGCATCTTGTTGAAGGTGCCAATCGTTTTCTGTAGTTGTTCGATGACGCGCAAGGTGCTGTCTTCGAATGAATGGTCGGCTTGCTCTGAAGTTGTCATGCGTTGCCCGCTGCCGCTGTCGCGGCTTTCAGATTATGACGCCTAGCAAATTCCTTCTGAACGATGCGAGACATCTTTGCGCGGTCTGCCGCGTGCCGCTCTGGAACAGCAGTATTCGTAGCTTGAATGAGCAACTCTAAAGCGCCGTCGCTGAGCGTTATAACGATCTGTTCAGCTTCTTCGTCGGTTCGTGCCGTTACTAAAGACATCGCTTGAGCCTGTCGCTCTTCGGTCTCTGGTGGCGTAGGCGTCTCACGCACAGCCGCAACAAGTTCTTCGTGTGTAAGCGGTGACCACGGCATAGGCATCGCTTCTAGGTTCATCCGTACTTTTTCGAAGGCAGATACTTCCATTAGAGCGATAACTTCGGCACCGCCAGCAATTCTCTGCTCGAAATCAGACGTTCCATTTTGCACATCTGTGAAGCCGACAAGACAGAACTCCTTTGTTGTCGAGTTGTGTAATAACGCGACAGACTTTTGAGATACCAGCATCAGATTGAGCAGTCCCTTCGGTGAGCGAATCTCCAACCGAACGACCGCATCATTGGCCAGTTTTCTCACATGATGCGCTGCTTTTTGCGCGTCAGTTGGTTCCGGTTTAGATGCCTTGCTTCTCAGGTAATCCATGTGACGCGCTTTTCTGTCTGCTTCGTATTTGCTGCGTCGGCTCATGCTTTGCTCGCTTTCGTTTTGGTCACCTTCACCACATCCAGCCAAGATGATTCGTCGGCATCTCCGCTTTTCGGGCCGATAGCCAACCCAGCGAACCGACCATCGTGAGTCTTGTGATATTTGACAGTGTAGGCGAGCGTGGAAGGTACTTTAGCGATTGAGTTATCAAGCCGATTTATGTTAGTTAGAGCATTGAGCATCTCGTGCAGCTTAGTCCCGGTGAGGTCTCCCAGATATTCAGTGATTGTTTCCTGTCTGCTGGCGCGGTTGTCGAGTGCAGGTTTCGCTTTTGTTGTCATGCTTGGAAGCGTACTCGGCAGGGCGCTCCGCTCCAAGTTACGTTCGGTCAGGCTGCTTGGAACTCCTGAGTTTCAGCTTCCCGGCGTCGCAACAATCCCGCCACAACCACCCCAGATGCGTGGTCCCAAAGGTCGAACTGCGACGCTGCCCCGGAATAATCACCGTGATTTAGCAATTTCAGCATGGTCGAACCTGCGAAGGCAGTGCAGCCACAATTGAATGCAAAATCGACGAGCGCGTCGAACTCGGATTGGGTTATTGAAACCATCACGAGAGCGTTCACGCGATTTACGGCGCTCTGAACATCGCGCAGCAGCAGTGCGTCTGCCTGAACGGGCGTAATCGTCAGACCTTCGAAAACATCAGGTCCAGTGTGCCCCCATCCGATTGTCCAGATTCCCCGAATGTCCTGATACGCGGTCAGCTTGCACGACTCGAAACTCTCAGTTAACGACAATCCGTTCTTGCTGTATTGCATGTTCACTTTGCGCGACCTTCCTTCTTGATCTGCTCTGCCGTCATATCCAGTGCTCGAAGTTCTTCCAGCGAAAACGGTGCGCTGCGGGTCCGCCGCTCTGGTGGTAGTTGTTTCAGCCAGCCGTCGAGTTCGGTTAGCAGCGCGGAGTCGGCGCGGTTCGTCAGCAGAATGAAATCGAGACAGCATGCAGTGTCGCAAGAGTTCAGTTGCTGAACTGTGGACATGATGCGCTCGTAGCGATGATCTGGCGGCGTCGGTGGGGCGGTCGGCGGTTGCACGCCGTAGACCTTGGGCGTCATGGTTTTTCTCTTTTCTCAGTGATTTTGTTCGCGGCATATCCGCTGAAGCCAGCCGTGACGAAAAGCGAAGGCCCGCTCAGGTCAGGCAGATGGTGCTGCGTGAAAACGATGTAGGAAATCCAAATCAATGTGGACGCGACAGTCGAACCAGCCAGCACGCGAGTTGCTGAGCCAGATCCATCTGCTTCGGAGAACGTCGATTTTAGGAATGCAATGAAGCGCTCTTTCATACTCGTCCTTTTGCGAAGCCTGCTGTTCGCGCCGTGTGTGAATCGTGACAAGGCTTGCACCAGCCGATGAGATTGGTCACATCATAGAAATCGCCGCCTTGCGCGAGCCAGATAACAGCGTCGATGACGTGGTGAACAACCTTCGCGGCTCTATGACCACATTCCTGACAGAGAATGTCGCGTCGCAAAACGAACGCTCTTGCCGTCTCCCAGCGCTTACACCGATAGAGAAGTCGGTGCTCATCATGCGCTCTGTTTTTGTCGAACTCTTTTCTGTATGCCTGCGCTAGCGTGTTGTTCGTATGTGCCGCGCAGTAGTGAGTTCCGTCCACGGCACGAGATGAACAGTCGCGGCAGATTTTCCCGGTTCCAGAACTCGGCATCAAAATATCCGCTGAGTGTGACGACTCGGTTTAGGACGAGAGCCGTTTCGCCATATTCGGTTCATCTTGTGAACGGCCTTATCGCTGCGAAGCGAGCGCAATGCGTCGGCCACATCGACGGCGGACCGTCCTGGCACCTGCGCCATAATCGACCAGAAATCAGCGGGACCTACGGAGAGCACTGCGATGATGCTGTCTTGAAGACTCATTTCAGCCGCCAGACTTTGTTGCTATGAGCGTGATTGCTTTCGCGCTCTGAGTTCTTTAGGCATCCTGTCCACTCCCAATCTCCACCACGGAAGAGCGAACCTGCTGCGTTGCCGAGCGCGTCGGCCGGGAGACCGATGCTTTCGAGATAACGAGCGCTATCGTCTGCGGTTGAAGTACGGTCAGCGCGGCACAGAGCCGCTTTCCGAACTGCGGCGCGGCACTCGTTGAGTAGTTCTTTCTTGGCATCAGCAGCTTGATTCATCCCAAATGACTTTCTATAGTCACCGTTTTGCCCGTTAAAGGCGTTTGGAGCGGCTGGTTTGATTAGCAAGGTACTCCGAGCCGCCTGAGCAGCTACCAGCTCAGCCTGCCTCATTAGCTCGATACCCTCTGCGAACGTTGGTTGTAGGCTGCTCACTGTCTTTCTCCAATTTCAATTTGCGACATGGTCTTGTTGAATCTGACGGCGTCCCGAAGCTCTTTCACTTCCTTCACAAACGCAGCGCTCAGTCGCCACGACTCTCTGACCATCATTGCTGGTACAGGAGCGCCTAACGGTGTGCCGTCGGGCATCGGGAGCGCCTGACGCACAAGATTCTCGCAGTGCTGTATCGTGATTCCGAATCGCGTAGCTTGCACGTTGAGAAAATCGCCGTAGCTCATTTCGCTTTGTTCGATGGCTCTCTCAAAGGCGGCTCTAGCATTCGTCAGCTTTGGTCTTTGCCGACGGCGCTCCATCCGTTCGCGCATCTCTGCCTGCTTCTGTTCCAGTCCTACTCTGTTTGCTCGCATTGCTCTGCTCCAGTTTTCTGTCCGCTTTGCGGACGGTTAGTTGTTATGAGTTCGGGTCGCCTGTTTCAAGCCAGCGTTTCCAGCGGCCATATTGCAGTGTGTGTAGAGGCGGACTCTGCGTCTCTTCCCAGTCTGAAATCGACTGTCCCAAATACTCAGCCTTCGTAGTACCGCGTTGGCGTAGGTATTCGGGAACGACGGTTGCCTCTAACTGAGCGAGCACCGCTCTGCGTTCTTCATCGGTCGGTTGAGCGTGCCTCATCGTTTCAGGCAGACCCGCTTTCTTGTCTGTTACAAACGCAATCCACATTTCTTTCTCGACTTTCGCTTGGTTGCGGAGTTTCAGAGGCGCAGCCTCTGAGAAAGAAGTCTGTTCCTTCAAGCTCCTGCCTTCCGGCCTGCCGTTTTCCGTAGGAAGGCAGGCAGGCTGTTGTAGTGGGACTTTGGTTGTCGCTGCGCTCTGCTCTTGCTCTGCTCTGTTGTTGCTCTGTTGTGGTTCTGAATCTGTTCTGTTCTGCTCTGCTCTGTTAGTTATCGTTTTGCTATCGCGTTCGCTATCGTTGTCTGATAGCGGATTTGATACGCCCGCTATCGTTTTGCTACCGCGATTACGATAGGCACGCTGAGCATCGGAGTCGGCGCTACCGCCTAACCGTCCGTTCTCAGCGGCAGCGCGACGAGCGCCGTCTGTGTTTTGAATCTCAAAGTCGATGCGCGACTGGCAGTAGCATCCGGCAACGTTTTTCTTGAAGAAACGGTTCAGGACGAAAGCAACGGACTCCTGCTCGTCTTTTGTGAACGCTCCAACCATCCTGAAAACTGTCGGAAGTTCTGACGGCAAAGGTCCGCCAACTTTGTAGTACGCCAACATGCAGCACAAATAAGCACCGTGTTGGGCTTGGGTTAAATCGAGCGTGTCGTTCGTGTAATCGTTCCAGTAAAACGGAAACCATAGGTCTTTATTTCGGCTCATCGCACACCCCCGACCGATTCCGGCTCGAAAAAGGCTTTCAAGAAGAGAAGCCCTGCTTTGGTGGTAGTGATGTCATCTTCTACAGTGAAGATTTCATTTTCTGAGTCTGGTGATTCCAACATCACCTTCTTGTCGGAAGTGACGATGATTTTGATTCCGCGCCCTAAGTCAAATACCTGTGCGTCACAGTTCATTTTCTTTCTCCGTTTCTGCTTCGTCTTCTTCAATCGGGAAAACAGGCCCGAAGGCGTCTTGCATTTCGTGAAGAGCACGCACCTGCGCGTTCGGTGACGTGAAGGTCTGATGATTCATCTCGCAGTCGAGCAGGTGAAGGAAGCGCTCTTTCAGTTCCTGCTCGTCGTCCATGTCGTAAATCGGGTCTGCACAGAAACCACGAAGCAGACCACCAAGCCATCGAACTTGTTCCGGCGTGAGTTCTACCTTCACAGCTCCACCCCCAGAAGTTCGTCAGCAACCTTCGCGGCATCGGCCATGTGACTCAATGTCCCATTTGTGAACCGATAGAGTTCAGCCTCTGGCCGCGTAATATTCGGCGTCTTGCTCGCCCATTTCTTGGTTATCGCGATTGCTTTGCGAATGTAGTCGTGGGGAAAATACTGCGCCCAGGAAACAATCCACGCCCGCTCAGGCTTGAAGCCGAAGGCTTGATGCCACAGCATTATTTCGTCGCGTAGGAACGGAACATCATCTCTAGTAAGACTTCTCTTTTGCATTTTCAATCTCCTTGTCGATTCGCCGATTCGGTCGGCCTTCCGTGCTACTGCTTTGTTTCCGGTTCCACGATGCGAACTTTAGTGGCGCCTGCATATTTGTAGAAATGAACGATGTGTCCATCAGGGACCGACGCGAAACTCTTCAGAGTTTTCTTAAGGTTTGCGACGACGGCGGAGTCGGCTAAAAACTCCACGAGTTCGTTCTCGGCGCTGTGCTGCGTTTTAGAGAAGGTCTTCATCGACTTTTCGTTTTCGATTGCGGTCGCTAGATTTCTTCGTAGTTCTTGGATCGGGATTGTTAACATTTTCTTGCTCCGTTGTTTCTTTGGGATTGTTAGCTGCTGTGATTGTCGATAGTGGAAAAACCGAGTTGGCGCAGCGCCGAAAGGTCATTCCACAATTGTTCGCGCCACTCTGACTCTCGCGTTGAGACTGTCAGCTCGTATGTGTCGGTCTCATCGTCAGCTCGCCATCGGGCGAATGTTAAGATGACGAACCCTCCGGTGCCTGGCTCTTGCGTCCGTTCCTCTACTAACTCCGCAATCGCGTCATTTGCTCCTTTGTCATCCAACTTGATAGCGAAAAGCTCATCTAATAAGCAGGTCATTGTGTGTCTCCTTTGCGTGCCGGATTCGCCCCGGCTCTGCGCGTTCAAGTTACTGAACGATTCCGTTGTCGTAGTCAGCGATGTGCTGACCTAGTGTGTTAGCGTCGGCCAAACTGATTAACAAGTCAGCGTGCTTGCGGAGCACGGCAATGTTGCTTTGTTCTATGTCGTGCTTGAGTTGTTCGGATAGTTGTCGTTGCGCGACCTTGAGCTGGTCTCGTTGCGCCTTGGCGTTGCGCCGTAGAATCACACGCGCTTTTCGTTGCGCGTTGTCAACCTGTGGTATGTCGATGCGTTCGGCGACCGACAACAATGAGGCGCGTTCGTTTCGCCGCTGTTCGTTGTAAGCCGCTACCGTTGCGCTGTGAGCATCGCGCCATCGTTGCGAACGCTGAGCCTGAGTGAGTGCTGTGCCGTGCATTGCGAATCTCCTTTTGCTGCGCCTTGTACTGATACCGAAATCTGTTATGAGTCCCGTCACATAGAAATAGGCTGTAGCGCCGACGCAAGTGCTTAGCGCACAAAGGCGTAGAGCGATACGTCGATGCTGAGTTGGCTTTGACCGTGTATTTCTTACCTAACAACAAAATGGAAAACACTGAGAAAGCACGGTAAAAACCTAATATTTATTTTTGGTGTTGCGATCTGAGGATGGAAAGTTACGGCAGCGGTGAGTGCGCCACGAGTAGCAAAATGCGCCTAGAGGTAGGCGCGGTAGTTTTTGCTACCGAATGCAGTTGCCGATTTCGCCGAGAGACGGCGAGCGCGGCCACTAGTCGAGCTAGAAACAGCAGCAACATGGCGTCATTATAAGATGGGCTATCTCAGCGCACAACGACATAAAATGTCATGCGATGATTTGAGCGTTCAGTAGCTGTGTCCGCCGTTTACTCCGGGTCCGACGCGCAGGTTATGAACTCGTCGTCCCACATCGAAGCCGAGCTTTCCAGCGATACCGCGCAGCCGACGGAGCGACTGCCTGACCATCCATGGCGAAACGCCGAGCGACGCCGCGATTTCTGGCGACGGTTGTCCTTGCCGCCAAGCTCGCCAAGCAATTGCTAATTGAAGTTCCATGTATCCGCCCGCGCGACGGACAGCTTTGATGTGTGCGCTCAGGATTTCATGCTGTCGTTCTGGCGCTGCGGAGTCGATGTCATAACCCGACCGCGCTTTCTTGGTCGCGCTCTTATTGAGGGATGCGTAGTCATTGAGACACTCGTAGTCGAAGGTATCTGGGGGAGCGCCGACACCGTGTATGTAGCGCCAAGCTCTATGACAAATCACGAGACGCAGTTGCTCATCGTTGAAGGAAAATGGCGGGATGAAACGCGAGTGGGAGTCGCTGGTGCGGTCGCTCAGTAAATATAAGTTATCGTTGGTCGAGTTCGCGGCATTGTGTATTCCTAACGCTGCAAGTTTCTGAAGGAATCGTACTTTCATTGTGTGCTCTCCATTCTCAAGTTCTTTCTGCGGTAGGCAACGCCGCAGTCGGCGCATTCAACCTTGCGGCTGCGCTCTTTGGTTTCGGCGTAGATTTCTGAACCGCAAGAGGGGCAACACTCGCCGCTATTGCGCCCGTTGGCGCGGCGCTTCTCTGGATGTCCGATGCCGTGCAGCGGCAGAACTACAGCGCGGGCATCTTTGATTGCTAAGCCGGGATTGCACTGGCCGCAGTAAGGACTGAGAGCCTTGCAGTTTTTCGGAAGGTAGGACTCGTGAATACAACGCCGCATGTCACTCTCCACGATGGCCGTAGATTGTGACGGGCCTTGAAAGCTATTTCGATTTGCTTACGAGAGCTGCGGCGTGATTCATCCAGTAACCGAATGCCGTGCCTTCGAGCGCGAGCACCGCAACAGCGCCAGCAATCCAACGCTTCGTTCCTGTGCGCCACGTTTCGAGACTAGTGAGCCTGTCGTTAATTTCTTTGAAACTCTTTTTGAGTTCTTCATCGCGCTTCTCGCCGCACTGAACCATGTACGGAAGAATGCCTTGCTGACCCTCACCGCCGAACAGCCGCTGGCTCATGTCCTTCTGTGCCTGCACAATCGTGGCGAGCGTGTCGGTAAACTTTAAGTCCCGCGCATGAGCGTCGCGCACTAACTGGTTGAGCTGCTGTTGATGTTGCGTGTCCGATGTCATTGAAATCCCTAAGAGCGATGATTGCTGATTATCTAAAATATCTCTGCGCTGTGACAGGTTGTGCGCTCGCGGAGTTTTCGCCGCTCCGCGAGCACGGTGAGATTAGATGACGTGCTTGATGTCGGCTTCGATCTTCGCGACGACTTTGCTCGCTTCGGCCTTCGCTTCGGTCTCAATCTTTTCTGCGTCCGCTTTCGCATCGGTGATTACCTTCGCAATATCAGCGCGAAGCTGCGACACCTTAGTGGCGTAGAACTTGCTGGCTTCGGCGGAAATCTGCTCCATGCGAGCAGCAATGTACTTTTCGGTTTCAGATTTCACGGCAACAGCTTCGGCCTTCAGTGCTCTGCGCTCTACGTATCCGAGAACGGCCAGCACCGCAACGACGACTCCAAAAACTACTTCAACCATATTTTCCCCTTGAACTCTTGTTGAGTTCTCTCTTCTTCACGGAACGGTGTGACGGCCAAAATAGGAAATGCGCTAGATGCTCACAGCTCTACGGTGTAATATGCTGGGCATGGCGCGAAGGTGACGAGTTAGTTAGTCCGAAAGAGAGGCAAAGCGACGATGCAATTGAGCCAAGGTGAAAAACTCATTCTGCTGATGCTGTGCGAGATTCAGGAGCACCTTAAAGTCAAAGGTGACACAGACACGGAACTAGTGAAAGACGCAATCATTTCGGGAAACCTATGGGGGCTGGAGTGGGGACTGCCGGGCGTGTTTCATGGTTCTGAAACACCTGACAATATCGTGAGCGAAACAGTAAAAATACTTGCGATGTGGCAGCGCCTAGAGCAATCCTTCAACGGTCTCTCGCCACAGGATAAGGGTTGGCTCGCTTCAAACTCAGCGCTCGGCAGCGATGTAAGGTTTCACGGCTTCGACGGAAACGACCAGACTGAAGTGCAGTACATTAGCGCTGGCCGTTTTCTAGTGGAACGCCTAAAGCGATTCGACGAGTTCAAGGAGCGAGACTTCAACGCACATATGCCAACGCTGGACGCGTATCGTCGGATGCTCGCTGTCTTTGATCCGATCCTGCATCGAGTCTTGAACAAGGATTTCAGCGCCGCCCAAATTGCGAAAGTGCTGGATGCTTATAAGCATCCTGATGCGTGAGAAAGAGGGCCGATGCTGTATTGAGCACGGTGGTGTAAAATCCGCGCCATGCGGATAACGATGAAGCGGCTTGCTCTGGGACTCGTCTTGCTGCTGATTTCTGTTTTCTCCACGGCAAATGCTTTTGGCGATGATTTGGCGTGGGCGGTCGGCGGCGATGGAAATCAATTGATTGCAGCCTGCAAATCGGCAGTGCAGATGTTGGACGAGCCTTCAAGGACGTTCACTAAGCAAGAAGTTTATAACATCGGGTACTGTCACGGATTCGTGTCTGGCGTCGCCGACACTACACTAGACGCAGACCTGATGAACATTCCAAGAGGGCAAATGGTGCGCGTCGTAGAGAAGTATCTCGCTGACCATCCCGAGAAACTATCTCTCGTCGCTTATTTTCTCGTACATGAGGCTCTCGTGAAGGCGTTTCCCAAAGTTCAGAAGGGTAGGTGAGAACGCTACGACGGATTCTCTTTGTCGGGGATGGTGCCTCTGAGCAGCGTAAGGTCACCATTGGCAAACATCTGCACAATCACGTTCATCCTGTAAGCTAACGAGCCGATGTGGCTTGCGCCGTCGAAGACGTGGTAATCCTTATCGCCGCGCATGATGACTGCGTAGTTGCCATCTTTCGTGTGGGCGGTCGCTTGCCAGCCCGTCTGATGCTCTAAGTTAGAGACCTGACCGTCAGTTAGCGCCACGAATATTTTCCCTCAATTAAGCGGTCGCGTTCTCTTCTTGTACCCCTGCAATCCGCTCTTCTCTCCATTTTTCCATAAGCGAATAGTCGCTCTCGACAACGAGATTCAGGCCGTTTCGGTCTTTGAAGGAGTCGTTGCCGATTGCTTCCATGCTTCGTATGTTTACGGTGAACTTCCTACCTGTTAGCTCGCCGAGCGCTTTAGCTAATGCTTCTTCAATCTGAACTTGAGAAACAGACTTCAGTGGATATGGCATTTCCGATTTGTAGCAGGCGCAGTGCGTTGTTGCAACTGAGGATGTCAGTTCGAACTTGTGGAAAAGCTGGGCCACAATTTGGGCCACACTTCGCTGACAAACGTGGCCGAATGACGCCGAATGAGACCGTGCAGCACGGTGTAAGTGATTGAATCTTATCGAGTAGAGGTAAGGAAGGATGCTTTACGAATCGGCTGCTCTACCAACTGAGCTACGTCGGCCTGTTCCGATTCTAAAACCCGCCTGCGATTCGCGCAAACTCAGCGGTTAAGCGAACGTAACTATAGCGTGGATCCGACAGCCCTCACACAACTCCGCTATGCGGCTCTTGCCAACGCCTGATATTCGTCGTCGGATTGTGCGGGCAGCAACACCCACAGCGTGTAGATTCCAAGTGCAGTGCCGATCGGGACGTTCAACAGGGCGACAAAGCCGACGACCAACGCCACCGTGCGCGCCCAATCTTGTTTTTGCAACAGTCCCCAACCAGCGAGGAATCCTGCAGCGGCTTTGACCAAGATCAACCATCCGACGACCGTGATCAGTGGGCGCAACCAAACCGTTATCTCGGGAGGAGGACCACCTTGAATGTGGATGTAACGGCCGAAGATCGTATTCGCGACCACGATCGCTCCGATCCCCGCGACGACATGCAGCGCGGAGTAAGCCATCCAGAGAATGCCGAGTAACCGAACGTGCTCGCGCACGCGGCTGCGGCGGAGTTCGACCAGTCCGACCACGGTTTTGCCGCAACGCCCGCAGCGCGCGTCATTCGGCTGCAACTGCGTGCCACATTGATCGCAATACATCGTTCTTCCTCCCGGTCACAGTGCCGCACAGATTGTGCGCTGATGGTAGTACGGAAGCAACCGGACAAGAGTTTCAGAAAAGCAGTTCTTAAATGCGACTGCGCTGCCTCTCAAAACGAAAAGGCCACCCGGCAACAGGGCAGCCTTTTCTTTCAAGGGAGAATAGTCCTAACAGAGGTTTGGTCCATCAGAACTTTCTGCGGGCATCTTATGAGCCTTAAAAGCACAGTGTCAAGCAAAATTTGTGACTTAAATAGTCTTATTTTCAACAACTTGCGCGATGCGTCCACAAGTCAGCAAATAGGGCCCAAACGACTCGAAATCGTCCCTTTTCTGACGCTAACGATATTTGATTGAGTCACTTACCGCTCCCGGCGATGGTGCCGGGGAGCCTCGTCCAAGTTCAAGGAGATGAATTCCACAGCCTCGCGGCGGTCGAAAACCGAATCGGGAAAAAGCCGCTTTATGAGCAACCGGACACCCCCAAAAGCGATTCCAGCCACGAGCGCCAGGCCGACGACAATCCCGCAAAGTATGATCGCGTTGAAGAGAAAATTCGCCAGATTGTCCTTCTTGCTGACGTAGGTGTTTTCGTTCCAAGTGACGTCGGCTTCATAACTGATCGACGACATCAGAGACCGCGCTTCGTTTTTTGAAAGCGGGCCGCCCGCGATCACGACGATCGGACCAGTGCGCGTATCGAAGAACGGCCCGACGTCGAGAATCGTCGTCACTCCTGGTTGCTGTTGCGCAACTTGATGGGAAGCATCAATCTGTCGCAGGCGCTCCGCGGCCATCTGCGGCGTGGGATATTCGATCAGCATCAGCGTCGCATCGCCTGCGTTCACCGCATATTTGCCGATGACAACTTCCGCGCCGGATTTGAAATCCACGGTCGCGCCCGGCAGCGGCGAGCCGATGCGATCCAGCGTGATGGGGCCCATGATGTACTTGGTCGTGCCCTTTTCGAAGTCACGCTTGGGCAAATGGCTCGGAAGCGGGGGAAGGTTACCTTTACTGCCTTCCGCCTGCGGCAGCAGGCCCGCGAGCACACGCAATTGTGCCGCCGACATTACACTCATCCTGTCAAACATGGCGTCTACCAACACGTTCCCCTGGTAGAAGAGCACACGATTATTCTGGAAGGCAGCCTGGCCGCCGATCTTCTCCTCCCCCATGTCGGGAGAGTTGTAGTAGGTGAACGCGCCGTAGGCGCCGCTGGCATCGTCGAACACCGCCGCCTTAATCGTCAGATTACGGCCATCGTCGCGCGTGTAGGACGCTTTTTCCGAGTGCTGAAAGCCGTACTCCTTCAAAACTGGCGCATTCGTGGCATCCACATCGGCGGGATCGGTGCTTCGAGTGATGTCACCCTTGGTCTGCCACCCGGCAAACTCGGTGGGGAGAGCGTTCGCGGGAACCGGCGCGTCCGCCGCAAAAGCGACGCCGCAAAGAAGTAAGGCGATACAGACCTGTCGCAAGAATCTCATTCGGAAAGAAATACACTTTCGCTGTCTGATTAGACTACTGGCAGCCGGAGAAAGTTTCCACCGCCGAGCCGGACGCCCGTCCGCTGGATGGGGCGGGGAGCCCCATCCAGAACTGACATAACTATTGAGCGGTTTCAGTGAACGTCACGACCGGATGCCCCAACCCAAACGGCCCTTCCGCGGTGACGTGGACCGTGCCAGGATTCGCCGGCAGCGTCAGCACCACCGCGGCATTGCCAGACGAGTCGGTAGTCACCGTGCGACTGGAAAGCGTTCCCAAGTCAGACGTGAACAGAATTGTCGCTCCTGGAGCGGTTCCGCCCGACTGCCCTGGCTGGAGAGTAACGGCGAGGTTGAGGTTCGTGCCGCGGGCTCCAGCCTGGTTGTCTCCTTGCTTCGCGAGCGATGCCGAGGGATTGCCGACCAGAATCCAGCCACCCTCGGTTTGCGTAACACCGTTGTTGTCGGTGCCCGGAACGCTGTAGTGATAGAAACCCGGGTTCTTCCCTGCGGTCACAGTGATCGCTCCGTTCTGTGTGGAGGTGATGGTTCCCTGCGTCACGGCCAAAGTGATTCCCACATCCGACTGCGGAGTTCCCAGTGTCACCGAACCCGATCCTGAAACAATTTTCGGGGCGAGCGTCACCGTGCCATTGGCCGGAACCATGACTGTATCCGGGTTCGGATCCCATGCCGCACTTGGCAGCTCCGCCATCGAGCCTGTGATCACGAGAAGCGTTGCGGTGTAGGGAGCGAATGCCATAGTCGACGACCACGCTTGTGTCGAAGAAGCGACAATGGACGAGGGATGTTTCGATCCCAACGTGTAGGTAGTCACCTGCGACGGCGTAAATCCGTTCATGGCAAATTGCACGGGCAGCGTGGTTCCCGGAGATTTGTTCAACACCATTACGGTAAGAGTTTTGCCGGCAGGATCGATCGCTGCGAAACTGCTGACCAGACTCTTGTTTCCGTCGTTCGTTGCGGAGACAGACGTGGTCGCCAAACCGTGATGCTGGCCATCGTAGTTGGTATAGAGCTTCAGTCCAAGATAGTTTGAATTCGCCGGAACGGGCGCGACCCATCGCGATGCAAGATACACGCGCTCGCGTCCGAGGATGCCGTACGCGTCGGCATCCGAGAGGGCGGTTGAGAAATCGGACTCGCCAGCGATAGCAGCGTTCCACTCCGTCACGCTCAACGGCGTCCCGGGATAGATCATATTGGCAATGGCCCGCATTCTCGGGAGGCGAAACGGAATCGTCTTTTTCGGCTGGATCTGGGTCGCCCATGGCTGATTAATCGAGCCCGATTCGCTGACGTACTTTGGATCCCAGTAATCGCGGAAGATACGCAAGGCCAGCGCTCGCTTCTTGGGAAGCGTGTACGCGGACGTGTCGGGTGTGTCGGGATAGGCGTGAATATCGAACACATCGAGCGATCGCGTGCCCGCGATTTTGTCCTGCCAATAGACTTCATTCAGCCACCACGGCAGGAAATCGTTCCCGGCATGAACGCCCTTGTCGTTGTTGTTGGCGCCGTTCCAGTAAAACCACCAACAGCAGGAAACCGGCCCCAGGCGAATCGCGGCCTGGTCCCAAGTTTTCAGGGCGCGGCTCTCGGAAATAAACGTGTCCCGCATCTCGTTGTAAGCCGAAGGCGAGGGATGGACATCGCGATGCGTGCTGCCCCAGATGTCGATCTCGTTGTCCATGTCGTAGAAGTGCGGAGCATTGCCGAAAGCGGTTGCAAGGGCTGCGGCCCACTGGTTGCGATAGAGAGTATTCGCGGGATCGCCATTCTGCGGCGAGTCTTTGAGCGGAAAGTTGGCGTCGTTTGGGTCGTTACCGGTGATGGGTGTTGAGCAATCGGTCTTGATACCAATACCGTCGTCCGAGTTATAAGGATTCGCATAACATTGCGCACCGTATTTCGCGACCGAAAAGCTGTAGGCGCTACCGTCGCTGACATTTTTGGCGACCCAGTCGAGCATCACAATCGTCATCAGCGGGTTGCTCCCGGCCGCCTTCACGTCGCCGATGAACTTGGACGAATCGCTGTCGCCGATCTCGGTGTAGCCGTAGTCTCCGAAATACCAGTCGGCGGCGGAGTTTTCGGTCCCGGCCTTCCAGTTGTATCGCGACGTCGCATTGCCGCCCCAACGCACCACGGTCAAGCCGCTATCCGTGATGGTGGGCGCATCTTGCGGATAGGCGCCTCCATACACATAGGGGCTGATGGAATGACGATCGGTCAACGCGTCGATGGTGATATGCACCGTCGTCGGCACACGTGGAGCGGCAACGTTGCTCGTCTGCTGGCTTGAGTTTTCAGTCGATTCGGGAATTGAGGCGCCGGCTGAGTTAGCGCCCTGGACAGATGGTGTTTTGGTTCCGGAACCCAAAAGACTGCTGGTAACGAGTAATCCGAGAATAGTCGTAGCGATTGCGTTGCGAAGGGAGTGGCTCATGGGGGGAGGGCCTCCTGGCAAGGAGTATCTTACTGCTGGGTTCAACCGGCGATGACACTCGTAAGTGCAGCGCGAACAGTGGCCGGATTCGCGGCATGCGCAGACCAGGGCTCGGTCTCAACTACGAGATCGTGGTTTTAACGAAGAGATGAGGGCGGAGTACGGAGGAACGAAGGTCTTCGACGCTACTTCTTCACCAGACTGCTATGGCTGGCAACGCAGAGCCATTTGCCTTCCTGAAAAACCCAGGTGTCGGTGAAGCGCCCGAAGTGCTCGTAGGGCTTGGAGCCGTAAGTGCCCTTCGCGTGATAGGAGCCGGTCACGACCGCTGCGGTCGAGTAAAACTGAACCTTCAGGTCGTCGACACTCATGATGCTCGGCTGAAACTTGGGATCGCCGAAATCGGACAGGAACTTTCCGCGGTCACTGACTTCCCCATCGTATTCGGTGTTCACAAACTTGTCGCCGATCATGCTGGCAATGGCGGCCGAGTCTCGGACGACCTGGGCCTGGTTCCACATGCGCTCGAGCGCGATCAGTTTCGCGGAGTCAGCGGAGGCTGAACTTGACGATTGTGCCAACGTGTAGACGACACCCAGAAGACAGCAAACGACCAGGCTAACAATGGGGTTTCTGCTTCCGCGCTGCATGACGATCGCTCCGAATATAGAACTAAGTCACGATAGCGCCGCGGGTCATCCTTCTACTATCGAAAACGTTGCGCGAATATTACCAATGTCACGGGCACGAATGGACATCCTGATTACCGCGGTCGAGGGATTACTGGCCTTCAGTTTTATCGATTTTGCTGGCCACTTTAACACCGCTCAGGCCGCCGGCGTATTTGGAAACGCCGCGATAGAGCGACTCGGCGATGCGCTGCCGATGTTCCGCAGTCTCAAGTTTACGTTCGTCGGTTGGATTCGAGACAAACGAAATCTCAGCCAGGATCGATGGCATATTCGCCCCAATCAGGACAATAAACGGCGCCTTCTTGATGCCCCGATTGCGGATGCCGGCATTGTTCAGGGCCAGGCCGCCATAAAGCGAAGCCTGCACGTCTCCGGCGAATTCCCGCGATTCATCGATTTTTTCCTTGAGCGCGATTTTCTTTACCAAGTCCTGCAGTTCGTGGATCGATTTCTCCGAGACCGCGTTTTCGCGGGCAGCCACTTCAAGCGCCTCGGGCGATGAAGTGAAATTCAGATAATAAGTTTCCACCCCGCGCGCGTCAGAATCATGACTCGAATTGGCATGGATGGAAATGAACAGATCCGCGCGCTCGCGGTTGGCGATCGCGGTGCGGGTTTCAAGCGGAATGAAAGTGTCATCCTGGCGCGTGTAGATGACTTCCGCGCCCAGTCGCGTTTCGAGCAGGCGGCCAAGGCGCTTGGCTACATCGAGCACAACATCTTTTTCGAGCAGCCCGTTGGGACCGATCGTCCCGGTGTCGTGGCCCCCGTGGCCGGCGTCGATAACGATCTTGCCGATCTTCAGCCCCAGCGCACGGATCAACGAACGGTCGCCACTCGCCGTCGGACGCGCTTCGCGCGTGACGTCGCGGGTGTCGAGAGGAAGATCGCCGGTGTCAGACGTGACCGATGGCGACTTCTTCCGTCCCTTTGGAGAGGACGAGGACGTTGCCGTCGATTTCAAATGCCTAGAGTGAGTATTCGAAGCATCGCTTGTCGGTTCAGACGTGGGTTCGGGACGAATCTTTTCGGGCTCGATCGAGGCCACCGAAGTCGGGGCTCTATCCTCGGCTTCTACGATCGTCTTCGGAATCCTCTGATTCGATCCCTTCACCGCAACCGTCGTCTTGATTACGCCAGTGGAGTTGGCCGACTTTGCCGGATCGGCCTTTGAGTCGTCCGCATCTGTGGCGGGCAAATCGGTCTCGACGGGTTCGGACTTCGAGAAACGGATTTTGTCCGATTGCTGAGACTTGCGCAATGCCGGCTTCGATGCCGTCGCCAACATGGCCTCGGCAGAATTGTCATCCGATTCCTCGGATGGAGTTGCCTCTTTGTCCGCCCTGCCGGGGGTTGTTTTTGCGACGGCCGCGCCATGAGCGTTCTTGCCGTGAACATCCTTGCCGTGAACATCAATGATGAGCCGGTACGGATCGGGCAAGAGGAACGCGTCGTAGCTGGCAAGATCGTCAACTTCAAGCACGATCCGCGTGCGACCGGGCTCGAATTCGGCGACGCGAATTTTCTTCAGAAAACCGTCGTCCACGTCGAAAGTCTTTCCGACCAGCGTGGAAGCGAGTTTGGTGTCACGGAGGTCAAAGAAAATGCGATCCGGATTCGAGATGCGCTGCGAACCGAATTTCACTTCCTGCTCCACATCGATGGCGACTCGAGTGTAGTCAGGCGTGGACCAGTGCCGAACCCCAGTGACGCGTGGCAAAGTGCTCCGTCGCTCACTCGCGGAGACGGGTTCAGTCGCGTCTGCACTTGTTCCGCTACCGGCCCTCCCGGCGACTGCGTTGCCGCCTCCACTCGATTGATGCTTACGCGCCGACTGCGCTTCCTTCTGCGCCGTGCGCTCCATGTCGTCAGCATCGGCGTCAATCTCTTTGACCGCCGATCGGGCATCGTCCGCCAGACGGTTGCGTGGATAGCGGTGCAGAAAATCTTGGAACGTCGTCCGAGCTTCTTGCGGGTCGTCGAGGTCGTCCTTGTAAATCTCGGCGATGGTAAACAACGCATCGAAGCGATACTTGCTGCCAGGATATTCTTTGCGCAGGAATCGGTATTGGTCGATTGCGCCACGCAGAATCTTGTTGTCGTCGAAGCGGCGGCCCATCTCGACCATCAACTCCGCAGTCGCCACGACGCTCGGATCGGCCTTCGACGACGCGGGAGAGCCAAAATAAACGCGGCGGTAGGAATCGATGACGCGCTGGTACTCGTGACGGGTGCGCTCCGCCGTGGGACGCCCATTGAGGGCCTCGCGCATGCGTTCGGCTTTGGTAAATTCCTGGCGAGCCCAGCTGTCGTTGTGACGGACGCGGCCCCATGCGGCAGGCAGAGACAACAGCGCGAGCAGGAACGCTACGCCGCAGTGCGAGGCGCGGTGGCGAGATAGGCTCGTTCGAGTTAGGGTCGTCGAAACCTGGGTATCCACTGAAAAGCCTGCCACCAAATCATTATTTCATCCTTGCTCGTGCTCTTGCACGCTGCATCGAAGACTGAGACCCTCGCGACAGCCGGCAGGATGGCGGCGCTACAATCGCGCTCTATTCAGTGTTGCTGATGAACAGCACGCCCCGAGCGTCGCGCTGAACCCGTACCGGTTCACGCAGCGAACTGCCCATGGAGTACGATCCCGGATCGCCGCTGTTGTATAGGCTCGTGATGCGGCGAACATAGTTTTGCGTTTCCCGGTAATGCGGAACTCCTGCACTCCGCGACACCGCCGCCGATCCGGCGTTATAGGCAGCCAGACTCAGCGAAACGTTGCCGCGATAGTTGTCCAACAACGCTCTTAGATGCTTCACCCCGGCCTCAACGTTTTGAGCCGGATCAAACGGATTGACCACATTGAGCGAACGCGCGGTCGACGGCATCAACTGCATCAGGCCCATCGCTCCCTTGCGCGAAACCGCATTGGGATTGAAATTCGACTCCACCTTGACCACCGACCGGACCAGGCTGGGATCGACGTTGTGCCGCGCGGCCGCCTGGTCGATGGCGACATCGATATCTTCCTGGGTAAAAGCGCGATTGAGAGTCTCGTGTGTCTGGGCCCGTCCATCAAGATAAGTATTGACCTCTGAAGCCGCCGAACGCGCCGCCCGCATGACCGCGCCGCTCGTAGGTACCGGCTTGAACCTGTGTTCCGTAACACTCCAATAAACGAGTCCGCGTGGGGACGAAGAAGAAGAAGAGGATGAAGATGAAGGCCCGGCAGATCCGCTGCCCGCAGCCGAAAAACCTGACGACCCCTTGCTGCTCGAGTGATCGACATTCACATAGATCTTGCGGCCATACTCATCGGAGGTTGGAGTAATCGACTGCGCCGATAGCGGCGTCGTGAGCAAAATCGTCGTGAGCGCAAGCGTGAAAAGAAAGGAGATCGCGGATAGATTCGCCATCGTCAACGTCGCGATTTGCAGGCGTTTTTGCATACGGGTATTCAGGCAACAAAAGAGCACACTTACACCTAGGGTCACCTACCCGAGCACCTGCCAGAGAATCCAGAACCAGAGTTAGGACCAGTATAGGGTGCGCAGAGGGAAGGGGCAATCTCTCCAAAGGACGTAGAACCTCTGGAGTAATCTTCGCAACCTCATGAAAATACTAGATCTTACCTTGGTTACCCACCTCGGGTTTACGCCACGCGTCACCGCAATCAAGCCTGATTTCGCCCATCCGGCTGCTGCCATCTACAATGTCAATGCCGACGATCCTGTATCAATACCTCGTCGGATCAATGGCCCCGGCCCAATAACCATGAACCCCGAAGCTCTTCGCAAGTTGTTCGACGAGGTCCAAAAAAAGCGCCTGACGCCCGACGAGGCTGTCGAGCGCCTGCGCCATCTTCCATTTGAAGATCTGGGCTTCGCGAAGATCGACCACCACCGGGCCCTGAGGCAGGGAGTTCCGGAGGTGATTTTTTCCCAGGGGAAAACTGCCCTCCAGGTCGCAGGGATCTTCGAACGCCTGGCGGCGCACGGCGGCAACGTCCTGGCAACTCGCGCCTCTGAGGAACAGTTTGCGGCTGTGGCAGCGGTTGTGCCCCGATCGGAATACCGTCCGCTCGCCCGCGCCATCGTCCTGAAGCGCGACCACAAAAAACACGGCAAGGGAGTGATCGTCGTTGTTTCGGCGGGGACCAGCGACATCCCCGTCGCAGAGGAAGCGGTCGTCACCGCTGAGTTGATGGGAAACAACGTCCAGCACATCTACGACGTGGGAGTAGCGGGCATCCATCGTCTGCTGGCCCACCGTGAAGATCTCGGAAAAGCGCGCGTGATCATAGTCTGCGCCGGGATGGAAGGAGCTCTCCCCAGCGTGGTTGGCGGACTGGTCGGGGTCCCGGTCATTGCCGTTCCCACCAGCGTTGGGTACGGTGCAGCCTTCGAAGGGCTCGCCGCTTTGTTGGGAATGATGAACTCGTGCGCCTCGAATGTCAGCGTGGTGAATATAGACAACGGCTTTGGCGCAGGGTACGTCGCCTCACTCATCAATCGTCGCTGAACGCCGACGCTGATCGTCGACCCTGAACTGTGGCAAAGTAATAGAGGAATGCTCGCCTCCGAAGATCCCCGCCTTGCCGGGCGGGTGGCTTTTACCTATCCCAATTTCGTCTCCTACACGCTCGCCCGATTCTTCATAGTGGTCGCGCTTGAAATGCAGTCCGTCGCTGTGGGCTGGCAGGTGTACGAGATCACGAAGCGTCCGCTTGATCTCGGATACGTCGGCCTCGCGCAGTTTCTGCCGGGATTTGTCTTATTTCTTTTTGCCGGACACGCCGCCGATCTGTTTGACCGCCGCAAGCTCCTGATGTGGTGCTATGGAGGGTTTGGGATCTGCTCGATGCTCCTGCTCGCGATCAGTTGGCGCGCCCCGCAATCGGTCCACTTGATCTACGCTGTGCTGGTCTCGCTGGGTGTCTCGCGCAGTTTTAGTTTTCCGGTCAGCCGCGCCATTCTCCCTCAACTTGTCCCCGAGGAACATTTCCCGAACGCCGTCGCCTGGAATGCCAGCACCTTTCAGATCGCAACCATCGCTGGACCCGCCGTCGGGGGAATCGCATACGCCCTATTCCGCGGCCCCGAAACCGTCTACGCCACCGCATTCGCCATTTCGGTGCTGAGTATCGTGCTGACGTTTCGCATCCACCCGCTCCCAGCATCAGCGGAAAAGCAGCGCGTCGAAAAGGAACCGATCAGTCTTCGGACAGTGCTCGCCGGGTTTGGCTTTATCTGGGAGAAGAAGCTGATTCTAGGTTCCATCTCGCTCGACATGTTCGCGGTCCTCCTCGGAGGAGCCGTAGCTTTGCTTCCCGTCTATGCCCGCGAAATCCTTCACACCGGGCCCTGGGGACTAGGGCTGTTGCGCAGCGCTCCGGGAGTGGGTGCGGCACTGATGGCGATTGCCGTGGCGCATCGTCCCATTCGGCGCCACGCCGGCCCCACCATGCTCTTTTGCGTGGCCTCGTTTGGTGTCATGACCATAATCTTCGGTCTCTCTCACAGCCTGATTCTTTCGCTCGTCGCTCTCCTGCTGCTCGGCGCCAGTGACATGGTCAGCGTAATTATTCGAGCCACGTTGGTGCAGGTGGCGACCCCAGACGAAATGCGCGGGCGCGTCAGCGCGGTGGACATGATGTTTATCGGGGTATCGAACGAGTTGGGCGAATTCGAATCTGGCCTGACAGCTCAGTGGTTCGGGACCGTCCCTGCGGTCGTGATTGGCGGTGTCGGAACGCTCCTGGTGATCGCCCTCTGGGCCTGGTTGTTCCCGGAGTTGCGTCGCGCTGATAAGTTGACGGTGGCGGAGCTTATGCCAAAGTAATTTCCGCGGTGCCTGCATAGGGCAAGCGTCACTAACCCGCCTGCGCCGCTCGTCGAGAATCCCGAGAATCGGCTCCCAGTATTTTCTCAATTTTAGAGACCAACGTCCGCATGGAATAGGGCTTCGCCAGAAAATACGTGCGCGACTCCGGCGTTTCGATGTCGTACTCCTGGTTGCTGTAACCGGATGTCACTAGAACCGCCAGCCTGGGAGAACGCCGCTGCAATGTCTGCCCTAACTCTCGCCCCGTCGCTCCGGGGAGCACCATGTCGGTCATCAGCAGATCGACGTCAGCCTGCTTCGTTTGCTCGCATTCTTCGTAGACCGCGATCGCTTGATCGGCATCTTTAGCCAACAACACTTCGAAGCAAGCGTTGCACAGAATGCCGCAGGTCGCCTCGCGCACGAAAGGCTCGTCCTCTACAAGAAGGATCGTCCCACGGAAGACTTGTCCGTTTTTGCATTCGTTAAAGTCAGAGTTTGAGTAAAGTCTGGTGCATGAGTGAGGATTAACAGCCACAGGCCCTCCAGGCAGGGTCGTATTTTCTGCAGCAATCACGTGGCCTCGCACAGCGGCGAGCGCCGAGATCTCCGCACCAAATGTCTGTGTCTCTCAGAATTTATCGAATTTACCTTCAGAATTTATCTGCAGAAGTAAGAACGGTCTGCTTCGGATCGAGCACAATCTTCCGCAGATTCGCCGGGCCGCTCAGCCGGAACGCAGTCTCCGCGCCGTCGGCGAGCACTTCACCCAGATATACGAGCGTATTGCCTGTGGTAGCGCCGTATACGGGAACGGCGGTCACCAGATCGTCGGGCGCGTCCTTTTGTACGATCACACCCGTCACCGTGACGCCCGCAGCCTTCGGAACGATATGAATCTCTTGCGTTCCCAACTCTGGAATCGCCGTACCCTCGATCCAGCCTCGTAGAAACCAATCCAGCTTGCGGCGATTCTCAAACCAAAGTGGGCGTGGCAGTTGTTCTTCAAAAGCCTCCACCAGGTCTTGCGTGGTCAGCGCTTTTCCGGCGTAGCGTTCTCTGACTTTGCGCAAGGTGCGGAAAAATGGCTCGTCAGGATCGGTCTTCCCTTTCCGAGATTGGGAACCCATTTCGGAATCGCGCGCCCCGGCTACATGTGAGATCGCCGCATCGCGCATCATGCATCGCAGCATGTGAAACAACCAGGTGCCGCGTTCATAGCTGATCGCTTCGTATCCTCCGGGAAAGTGAGACGAGTCGAGTCGCTGGCCGAGCGTTACCGGACCGGCGTCGCGCAGCCATTCGCCATCCTTGTTCTTGCTGAGCAAGTCATGGCGGTACTTGTCCATCACCGCTCGGAACTGTGCCGGGTTCTGCTGCTCCAGGATCAGGAGCGACGAATAGTTCGCCAGGCCTTCCCCGATCCATTGATCGCGGTAACTTTGCCAGAAGACGAAATCACCCCACCACTGGTGAGCAGTCTCATGAGCGATGACCTGATTATCGATCACCCGCATCACCGGATCGAGACGCAAATCGGTCTGCTCCTGTGGGTTTAGAAACGCGAAACTCGACAGGAAAACCAAACTCGGCCATCCCTGGCTGAGCTGCCCGGGCATCTGTGTGAATGCCAGCGACCCATACGGATACGGGCCGAACCATCGCGAATAGCTCTCGATCGATCGCGCTGCCCGGTCGGCCACACTCTGTACATCTCGGGCTGGCGATGGAGGCGGAGGAACGATGACCATCGATCCCATCGCCTTCGCTGGATCACCGGGCCTTCTCGACGCAGTCGGCGACTCGATTATTTCTGCCTGCGCCTTGGGAAAGGATTTTTCCACTCCATTCGTACCGTAAACGGCGATCGGGATATCGCCTGCCTTCGCGTCGGCGCGCACGTACTTTCCAAGATTGAATCCCGCCACCGGAATCGGCCGTTCCGAGATCCAGCGTCCGAATCGTTCCTGGATCATTTCCGGACCCATCTCCGTCTCTTTGTCGCCGGCTCGCCACGTCTGCTTCCCCGTCGCCACCAGAGTCCAGTCCGCTGGATAGCGGAACTCCATGTCAAACTGGGCCGGGCTCAGCCCAAAATTCGGATACCACGTCCCGCGCTCGCCCACGTAAAGCAGACCATTCCCCGCTTCCGAAAGGACGTCGCCCGTATAGCTGAAGTGGAGTTTCAAATCCTCGCCAGCCGCAAGCGGCGCCGGAAACACAACCGCGACCAGATCGTTGCCCTTTCGCTGCAATTTGGAACCTTCGAGCGCCTGGTTCTGGAGGAAATCGACGGGCCGCCCGTCGACCTCGATCGAATCGATTTTGAGGTAGCGCGACAATTCAAAGAGCAAAGCCCGTTCACCGCCCGACCGGACTCGAACGTCAGCCTCTGTCGTTGCCTGCAATCGCGTCGGAGGCTGTACCGACGCACGAATATGGAAGTCGGTGATGGAGACATCACCGACTAACGGCGCAGCCGTTCCCTTGACAAGCGTCGTCGGTGCGAACGACGTCCAGATGTCGAAGAAGATGGTTTCATCCTTGAGCTTGGGCTGCCCAGCCCACAACGGCTCCGGCGCAGACGCATCCCAGTACACGTCAAATCCACCGAGTTTCTTGCCCAGCAGATGGGCGTGAAGAAATGGCGGAAACTTCCGTTCCGGCTCGCTTCCGTCTGAAGTCGGAAGGAAATGACTGAAATCGAGCAGCAGACGCAGGGAGTCGGTGTCGGTCAAAATTCGACTCGTGTCGCTCCATTCCTTGATAAATTCCTGGCCGTCGGGCGCGGGCGAAAGGTAGGGCTGAAGAGCATTCGCGGTGTCGTCGTTGAAGCGCAGGTATCCCGTGGTGAATTGTTCTTCGAGAATCGCCATGCCAGTGAAGAGCGCGAGCGAAGCCCGCTCTACGCGACTCGGAGGCCGCAGCCGAACCTCCGCCTCACCCTCGAAAAATGCACCGGTAGTCCGTCCGCAAATATCTTCTGTAAAGGCGAGAGTGCCGTCCTCGAAGTCGATGTGAAGGTTTGGACGGTCGATCGAAGCCTCTCGAATGCGGTAAACGCGGTTCGGATCGAGTTCGACGGAGCGCAATCTTGTGTAGAGGGCGGCGGTGGTTTGCGGACATTGCGCACTGGAACTGACTGGCTGGGCAAAGGCAGTTGCAGCGGCAGTAGTAGTGACAGCGGCCAGGCATGTCAGCCATCCGACTATGCGGCGCGAACGCGTGATCCAACCGCGAGCGAGCGTGGGGTCGGTCATCTTTGCCCCGTGCGGATCTGTCCCGTCTGAAACTCCGGAAATCCCGTCCCAGTGCACCTTGGTCACCTTACGGCATCCTCGGCGCGATTGCTAGAATCAGCCGAGTGCGAACCCTTGTCCCCATTCTAGTGCTTTTTCTGGCGCTTTCGGCATTCGGCGACGTCATTCACCTGAAGAATGGACGCACCATCTGGGCCGACCAGGTCCGCGAAAACAAAGATCATATCGAGTACGACATCGGAGAGGACACCTACGCAATTCCGAAATCCTCCGTCGACCGGATTGACGCGGGAGGAGTGGCGCCGGTTCACGGCGGCCCCGGGGCATCCTCAAACTCGCCGGATATCACACCGCCAACACCAACCTTCAACCACGAATCCGATGTCGCGGAAAAAGTGATCCGCGACGGCAAGGTCGACACGGACGCGCTCGCAAGTGTCGCGCAGACTGGCAATCCGGAACTCGCCGCGACGGCTTACTTTCTGGCAGGCAAGCACGAAGCTGACCACAGTAATTTTCAGAAAGCGAGGGGATATTATGAGTCGGCGCTCCGTTTTCTGCCTGACAACGCGACTCTGCTGATCTACTACGCCGCGACGCTGATGCGCACCGGACACGCCGCCGAGGCACTGCCCTATGCGCAACATGCCACGAGCGTCGCTGCCGATTCGGCCGATGCATGGGGCATGCTGGGCTTTGTGCAATTCTCGTGCGACCACACGCCCGACGCGATTCGGTCGTGGAAGAAATCGCTGACGTTACGCCCCGACGCCACGGTCAGCGAATACCTGGTTCGCGCCGAGCGCGAATCGACCGCCGAGTCCAATTTTTCGCAGCGTGAGAACAGCCACTTCAATCTCCATTTCGAGGGAAAAGACACGTCGGAAACATTCCGCCGCGATCTTCTGGGGACACTCGACTCCGAATATGACGATCTGGCACGCGATCTTGGCTACTCGCCGCGCAACACGATCGCTGTAACGCTCTACACGCAGCAAACATTTTTCGACGTCACCCGCGCACCCACATGGAGCGGCGCCATCAATGACGGCAAGCTGCGCATCCCCGTCAGCGGAATGAATAGCGTTACTCCCGAGCTCGCGCGCATTCTGAAGCACGAACTAACGCATTCATTCGTCTCTCAGATGTCGGGCAACCGCTGCCCCACCTGGCTGAACGAGGGCGTCGCCCAGATAGAGGAAGGCAAATCGTCCAACAGCTTCGGACGTCAGATGGCACAGCTCTTTGGCTCTGGCAATGAGATTCCCTTCAACATTCTCGAGGGCAGCTTCATGAACTTCTCCGGCCCCGAAGCGAGCGTCGCCTATGCGGAGTCTCTCGCGGCCGCCGAATATATTCGCGACGCTTACGGCATGAGTGAGATCGCGCGGATTCTAGGAATGCTGTCACAAGGAAGCTCGACCGAAGCTGCATTGCGCTCGACCGTGCATGCAGACTACCGCCAGCTACGCGACGATATGGCTCGGCAACTGAAAGAGCGCTACGGCGAATAGAGTACGCAGATTTCTCGAGCGGATTTCTCACCCGAATTTCTCATAATGTGCAGTAAAGTGAAGCCTTTTCCTCACCCTGAGCACCTCAAAAACACAGTCTGCAAACAATCCCGCCTCCACCACCTCTGGCTCATTGCCCTGCCCCAGACTTTGTGATAATTTCGCCGCTCATGAAGGCGCTGCTTTCGAAACTTGGGTTCGGCTCATCGGCGGAGGAAGTTCGGGAAATTGTCCAGGGCGAGTCACCGGCGCTCCAGGGCGCTGACCTGGCGGTTGCGTATTTTTCGTCGCGCGCGGGCGGCGATCTGCACGAGTTCCTGCGTGTCAGCCCGCACCGTTTTCTCTTTGGATTGCTCGATGTCGCCGGCAAGCGCGAAACCGGCGCCCCCGTGATACAGGCGGCGCAAACTTGTTTCCGCTCGTCCGCTGAGGATCTGTTCCAGGATCCCGAACTGAACGAATCCGACGCCATGATTGAATTGGCGCGCCGCCTCAACCTTGAGATCATGCGGGCTGCCGGAGGGGTGCGCAGTTGTCCCGCCTTCGCCGGCTGCTACAACGAGGAGCTCGGCACCGTCTGCTATGTGAATGCCGGGCACACTCCGGGGTTGTTACGCGACGATGCCAGCCTGGTTGAGTTACCCGCCACGGGCCTGCCGCTTGGACTGTTCTCGCTCGCCCCCACCGACGCGCGAATCGTCGGTCTCGGACCGAAAAGTTCGCTGGCCGTGGTTTCGCGCGGAGTTGTCGAAGCCGAGTCGAAGACGACGGAATTTGGGTTGGATGGGGTGAAGAGCGTCATGCAGACAGGACCTTCTTCGGCCAAGGATCTCTCCCGCGGCATCCTGCTGCGAGTGCAGGACTTCATGCACACCTCGCCGAAGCATAACGATGTCACCGCCCTGACGCTGATGCGGGCCGCTTAGCCGCCAGAGATCCAAACATCAAAGCATCTCCAGCAGATTTGGCCTGCGCACTGCTCCCGGCGTAAAATACGAAGAAACTCAATCTCCCCAGGGTGTCCCATGTTTCGAGAAGTGTTCCGAGAAAAAATGGTTCAAGGAAAAGTGATCAAGAAAGCGCTCGCAAGGAAGACGGCAATTGTTCCGACGTTGGCTGTTGGATGCGCCCTGCTGCTCCCTGCCCTATTGCCGGCCGACACCGTGGTCGAAGAGATCATCGCGCGCGTGAATAACGAAATCATCACACGCACGGAATACGTCCGCAGCCGCGATCAGCTCAAGCAGGAGGTGCAACAACAGGATCCTGCAAACGCCGACCGCGTCTTTGCGGAAAAACAGCGCGACGTATTGCGCGACTTGATTGACCAGCAGCTCCTGCTGCAAAAAGGTAAGGATCTCGGTATTACCGGCGACACCGAACTCATCAAGCGTCTCGACGAGATGCGGAAGCAGATGAACCTCGGCTCCATGGAAGAGTTGGAAAAAGCGGCGGAGGCGCAGGGCGCCTCCTACGAAGATTTCAAACAAAACCTGCGCACGCAGATCATCACGCAGAAGGTGATTGGCCAGGAAGTCGGCTCGCACCTCTCCATGGGCAAGGACGACGTGAAGAAGTTCTATGATGCGCACCGCGCCGAGATGGAACAGCCCGAGCAGGTTCGGCTCAGCGAAATTCTAATCGCGCCCAAGACACCTACCAGACCATCCGCCACACCCGACGCAAAGCCCGAGCCCGCGACTGCGGAAGAGACGGAAGCGGCGCTGGCCGCGGCTCAGGCAAAAGCCGCGGATCTGCTGGATCAATTGAAGAAGGGCGCGAAATTCGCCGATCTGGCCAGGAAATTTTCGGACGGCCCGTCCGCCAAAGACGGCGGCGACCTGAGTTACTTCAAACGAGGCACCCTTTCGAAGGAACTTGAAGATAAAGTTTTCGCCCTCAAGGCCGGCGAGACTACCGATGTGATCCGCACCAAGCAGGGCTACGTCATTCTTCAAGCCGTCGAGCATCAGGTGGCGGGCGTTCCCAGCCTGAAGGAAGCGGAGCCGCGAATCCAGGATGCACTCTACATGCAGAAGCTGCAGCCCGCGCTGCGGGCCTATCTGACCACGTTGCGCGAAGAGGCCTACATCGATTACAAGTCCGGCTACATCGACTCCGGCGCCAGCTCGAAACAGACCAAACCGGTCGAGACCGCAGCCAAGGAAAACAACTCCAAGAACTTGAAAAAGAAGAAGAAGCTCGGAGTGTTTTAGGCTAAGCTGAGCTGTATCTGCTCCTTCACTTCCGGCTTCGGCCGGATCACGTGCTCGCGCCACACGCCGTTTTGCGGAGGCTCATGAAAGAGTTCTTCATCGCTGACTGTTCCCAGCAGGAAAACAAAATCATTACTTCGAGCTTCGTGGTGGCGTCGAAGCAGGTCAAAGCAAAGAAAAATGGCGAGCCTTATCTGGCTTTGGTGCTGGCGGATCGCACGGGCCAGCTCGAGGCCAAGATGTGGGACAACGTTGAGGAATTTCTCGACGTCTTCGAGCAGGATGACTTCCTCAAGGTCAAGGGACTGATCAACAAGTACAAGAATCGTTTCCAGCTTACGGTCCACAAACTGCGGCGCATGGAAGAAGTCGACATCGACTTCACCGACTACCTGCCGAAAACCACGAAAGATATCGGAGAACTCTGGAGAACTTTGACAGAGTTTGTCGGGACATTCCAGAACCCGCACCTGAAGGCCCTCGTCGAACTCTTCATGGCCGACCCGGAAATTGCCGAGCGCTATCGCAACGCTCCGGCCGCCAAGACGTTGCATCACGCCTACATCGGGGGACTGCTCGACCATGTCGTTTCGCTGTTCCGCTCCTGTGATCTGATGAGCCGCAATTATCCACAGGTCAATCGCGATCTGCTGTTGACGGGCGCATTCCTGCACGATATCGGCAAGATTCAGGAACTGACCTACAACCGCGCCTTCTCCTACTCGACGCGCGGCCAGTTGCTCGGACACATGATCATCGAACTGGAGATGTTGCAGGCCAAGCTGGCAAAGTTGCCCGACTTTCCCGGCGAATTGAAAACCCTGCTCGAACACCTGATCATCAGCCATCACGGACAGTACGACTTCGGCTCCCCTAAGCTGCCGATGTTTCCCGAGGCCCTGATGCTTCACTATCTCGACGATCTCGACTCTAAGATGGAAGCCATGCGAGCGCACTTCGAGCGCGAGTCCGCCCATGAGGGACCGTGGACCAGTTACAACGCGTCGCTCGGGCGGCCGTTGCTCGATTCCAGAAAATTCATGCAAGGCGAGAAGCCCGCGCCCGAGAACACCGCCGCCGAGGATTCGAGTCTGCACACGCCGGCTCCGTCCCCGTCCTCATCCCCGTCCATCGACGAAGGCCCGGCGGCCAGCTCGCAGTCCGATTCGGTCTCCGCAGTGCCACTGCTGGATTTGTTCAGCGAACAAAAAGCATAGAGGACTGCCCACGGCTGCTGCGCGGATTTTCGCCTCGCCGTGTTTGCACAACTTGCCCCAGTTCGACTAAAGTTTTGCCCGCGCCCCTTTTCGTCTCGGAGGAAAATTATGCGTAGCCGTGCTCTCCCCGCATTGTCCATTTCTCTTCTTATGCTCGTACTTGCACTCGCGGCCTGCTCGAGCAAACCGGCCGATAACGGTTCGAACTCCGCCAACAACACAGCGTCGTCTTCTTCATCGTCATCGTCGCCTTCGTCTTCTGATAGCGGAGGCACATCGAGTTCGTCGAGCGCGCCCGCATCGTCGGCGCCAGGCTCGGCACCTGCGGCGTCACCTTCAGCAACTCCGGCGGCACCTGCGCCACCACCTCCGGTAGTCATACCCGCGGGCACGATGCTGACCGTTCGTCTCGGAAGCGCCGTGGGGTCGAAGATCAGTTCACCGGGCGACACCTTCCGGGCCACTCTTGCTTCTGACGTCACTGTCGAGGGCAACACTGTAATTCCCAAAGGTTCTTTGGCCAGCGGAACTGTGGTCGATGCGAAAGCGTTGGGCAAATTCAAAGGCGGCGCGTTGCTTGAACTCAGGCTGACCTCGATCACGATTAATGGAAGTCCCACGTCGATCGCGACAGCAGCCGTCAGCCGTACCGAAAAAGGTAAAGGCAAACGCACCGCCGTAATGGCGGGCGGCGGCACCGCGTTCGGTGCAATCGTAGGTGGCTTGGCCGGAGGAGGCAAAGGTGCGGCGATCGGCGCGCTCGCCGGCGGCGGAGCCGGAACGGCCGGTGCAGCCTATACCGGCAACAAAGAGATCGTGCTTCCCGCCGAGTCCGCGCTCAGCTTCAAGCTCACTTCTTCACTGACAGTGCAACCGTCACAGTAGGCAAGGACCCGTCGTTAGTCGATGGTCGGTGGTCGGTGGTCGTTAGCCTTCAGGATAAACGCTGGTTAGACTAGTTCGAGGTCGAGGAACCTCGGAACGACTAGCGACTGACGACCAGCGACTAACGACCGCTTCTTATGGATTTCTCGCGCTTCACCACCATAACCTTTGACTGCTATGGCACCCTGATCAATTGGGAGGCTGGAATTTTGCCTACCTTGAGATCAGTGCTCGACAATCACGGTTCCAAGATTTCCGACTCGGAAATTCTCGAACTCTACGGCGAATTCGAGGCTGAAGCCGAGAGTGGCGCGTATCGAAATTACAAGGAAGTCCTGCGATCCGTCGTGTGCGCCTTTGCGGCGCGTTTCCAAATTGAAGCAAGTCCAGCGGAGATAGACTCACTCGCTGAATCGGTAGCATGGTGGCCGCCGTTTCCGGATACGGTGACGGCTCTGCAAAACCTCAAGCAACGTTACAGGCTCGCAATCATCTCGAACATCGACGACGATCTCTTCGCGAAGACTCGCAAACTTCTCGGGGTCGACTTCGACGCTGTGATCACCGCCGAGCAGGCGCGAAGCTACAAACCTTCAATCAATAATTTCAAGGTCGCGTTGCGGCAGCTTGCAATTTCTCCAGATCGACTCCTGCATGCGGGCCAGAGCATCTATCACGACGTTGTTCCGGCGCGCTCGCTCGGAATCTCTACGGTATGGGTGAACCGAAAGTCAGCGCGTCATGGAATTGGAGCGGTTCGACCTTCGCACGCGGCGGCCGACGAGCAGCGTCCAGATTTGGAGGTCCCCGATCTCGCCAGCCTCGCCAGTGCGGCAATCGAAGGCAGCAGAGGCTGAGTCAGCGCAGAGGCGAAGTGACTTAGTTGATCGGGACAGGCAGCGGCAGAATCTTCTTCTGAATCGCAACTGTTACCAGTTGCGCCTTGTTGTGAATGTCGAGTTTCCTCATCAAGTTAAACTTGTGCGCTTCGACTGTTTTCGTGCTGACTCCAAGGATGACCGCCGCTTTCTTGACCGTGTTGCCCTCAGCCAACAGTTTCATCACTTCGCGCTCGCGCAGAGTGAGCGTGCTTCTCCGCAGCGGAGTTCGCACCACCTGATTTCGCAACGCCGCGTCGTCTTTTAGACGGGTCTCAATCTGAGGGCTCAACGAACGTTCGCCGCGATGGATCTCGCGCAACGCGCTCAATAACAGTGGCGCCGGAGTGTCTTTCAGAAGGTAGCCACTCGCTCCCGAACTGAGCGCCTGCTGCACATATTCGCGATCTTCGTGCATGGTCAGATACACGATACGGGTGCCGGCGCAGTGTTCTTCGATCAAGCGCCCGGCTTCAAACGACGACATGCCGGGCATGCTGATGTCGAGCAGGACAAGTTCGGGACGATGCTCCAGCACCAGCTTGAGAGCCTCGGCGGCGTCGCCAGCTTCGCCAACAACGGCAAAGTCAGGGGCGTCTTCGAGCAACCGGCGTACTCCGTAGCGCAGCATTTCGTGATCGTCAGCGAGTACGCAACGAATGAGTACAGCGCTTTCTGTCAACATCGGAGTCTTGGTCAACATGGGAAAGTCCTCGCGTAATCTGACGAAGTGGCGCGAAGATTTCGGGCCCCATCCAGCGGTTGGCCGGGCAGTCTGAGCCAATTGTACAAGCTGCCGGCCCGGCTCCGCTCATAATCCGCAAAAAACGCACAGCGCGACTCTTGTGCGCTAGCGTACGAAATCACCGGGCGCTGGACGTTTCTCCATTCTCCATCATTTACAATTCCTCTTCACATGTTGCGCTACTTCACTTCCGGAGAATCCCACGGCGAGGCCCTGGTTGCCTTTCTTTCCGGATTGCCAGCCGGGTTGACCGTAGATCAGGCTTTTGTGGACCGCGAACTCTGGCGGCGTCAGCAGGGGTTCGGGCGCGGCGGCAGGATGAAAATCGAAACCGACCGCGCGCACTTTCTTTCCGGCGTACATCATGGCAAAACGATCGGCTCGCCGATCGCCGTGATCCTCGAAAATCGCGACTGGCAGAATTGGAAAGAATCACTGCCTGTCGAGACCGGCGACCCGGAGAAACACAAGCGCGTCGCATCACCGCGCCCCGGCCACGCCGATCTTGCTGGCGCTTTGAAGTACGATTTCACGGAAGCCCGCTATGTGCTCGAGCGCGCTTCGGCTCGCGAATCGGCAGCGCGCGTCGCGATCGGCGCCCTCGCCAAGTTGTTGCTGCGAGAGTTGGGCATGGAAGTATTGAGCCACGTGATTGCGGTGGGCGCGGCTTCGATCGCCGACCGGGAAATTCCCTGGGAACAGATCGAGCCGCTCGCGCAGAAAAACGAAGTCCTGCTTTCCTGCGCCGACGCCGAGGCTGAGTTAAGGATGAGGGGAGAAGTCGACAAGGTCCTGCGCACCGGCGATTCGGTCGGCGGAGTCTTCGAGGTCGTCGCGCATAATGTTCCTCCCGGCCTCGGCAGCTACGTGCAGTGGGATGAGCGTCTGGACGCGCTGCTCGCGGCCGCCGTCATGTCGTTGCAAGCGGTCAAAGGCGTTGAGATTGGTACCGCAATTCAGGCGGCGCATTCGCCGGGATCGGCCGTTCATGATGAAATCGGGTATCAGACCGACGCCGGATTTTCCGGCTTCACACGTACGCGCAACAACGCCGGCGGCCTCGAGGGCGGCGTGTCCAACGGGCAGGAGATCAGGGTTCGCGGATATCTGAAACCGATCTCGACCCTGCGGCGTCCTTTGCAGTCGGTGGACTTCACGACGCGCGAGCCGGTCAAGGCAGCCTACGAACGTTCGGACGTTTGCGTGGTTCCGGCTGCCGGAGTGGCCGCCGAAGCGATGGTCGCGCTCACTCTGGCACGTTGCGCGCTTGAAAAATTTGGCGGAGACTCACTGCGCGAAACAAAACGAAATTTTCAAGGATACTTGGAGCAACTGAAAAGCTACTGAGCGGAACCAACTTAAAAGATGATTTATCCCATTGTTAAGTTCGGCGATCCTGTGCTGGAAAAACCAGCCGCCAATGTTACGGAGTTCGACGACGGACTCAAGAAGCTCGTCGAGGACATGTTCGAGTCAATGTACGCCGCTCGTGGCGTCGGTCTGGCCGCCCCGCAGATTGGCATTTCGAAACGTCTGGCTGTCGTTGACGTAACGTTTAAAGAGGATCCTGACGCGAAGTTGGTTTTGGTCAATCCTGTCATCGTCAGCAAAGAAGGCCGCCAGCGCAGCTCCGAGGGATGTCTGAGCATTCCCGAGTTTCGCGAAGACGTCACGCGCGCCAAGATCGTCACCGTGCGCGCCCAGGATCTCAGCGGAAAGTTTTTCGAGCACACGGGAGAAGATCTGCTGGCGCGAGCCTTCCTGCATGAGACCGATCACTTGAACGGCAAGCTCTACATCTCGCATGTCAGCGCGCTGAAACGCGACCTCATCAAGCGCAAAATCAAAAAGCTGGTGAAGGCCGGAGAGTGGTAGAGAATCCCCGAACGGATTGTCATCCCGAGTGCAGCGAGGGATCTGCAGTCCGCCGGAAAATCCAGATCCCTCGCTTCGCGCGGGATGATAATTCTCTTGGATTCGGACCTGAGACCTGACATCTATGCTTTTGGTCTTCTGCGGCACTCCGCGATTCGCTGTCCCAACCCTCGAAAGACTGGTCGAGGCCGGGCATTCCGTGCCCCTGGTGGTCACTCAGCCCGACCGCCCGCGCGGACGCGGAATGGAAGTAACCGTTTCTCCCGTGAAAGATTCTGCGCTGCGCCTCGGCTCGGCTGTCACGCAACCGGCGACCATCAAGAACAACATTGAATTTCGCGATCAACTGGCGGCGCTTCATCCGGACGCAATCATCGTCGTCGGCTATGGCCGGATCATTCCGCAGTGGATGATCGATCTCCCTCGTCTCGGAAATCTAAATCTGCACGCGTCCCTGTTGCCGAAATATCGCGGGGCCGCGCCCATCCAGTGGGCGATCGCCTGCGGCGAGACCGTCTCGGGAGTCACGACGATGCGCATTGACGCCGGACTCGATACCGGCGACACCCTTCTGCAACGCGAACTGGCGATTGATCTCGATGACACCGCCGAGACCCTGGGGCCTAGGCTCGCGTCGCTCGGCGCGGAGCTGATGGTCGAAACTCTCCGCGGGCTCGAAGACGGAACGGTTCACGCCACTCCGCAGGATCACTCCCGGGCCACGCTCGCGCCGATACTCAAGAAAGAAGACGGCCGCATGGATTTCTCTCGCACCGCCGACGACCTCGTCAATCGTCTGCGCGGCTTTCAACCTTGGCCCGGCGCCTTCACAACCTTCAAAGGGAAAATTCTGCAGGTGCATCGCGCTCGACCGGCACTGGATACACTCAAGCTGACGCCGGGAGAAATCGCGGTCCATGGAGGTCGTCTGCTCGTCGAATGCGGTTCAAACAACGGCACTGGCACAGCCCTTGAACTGATCGAGCTCCAACTCGAAGGCAAGCGCCGCATGACCGCGACAGAATTCATAAACGGCTACCGGCCCAAATCCGGCGACCGTCTGGGACAATAGGGCTGCATGGCAGTCTCTCCAGCCCGCGCGGTGGCATTCGAAATTCTTCTGCGCATCGAACGCGACGATTCTTACGCCACCGAACTGCTTCACTCCGCCGCACTCCGAGAACTGTCGTCTCGCGATCACGGGCTCGCCACCGAACTCGTGATGGGCGTTTTGCGATGGCGCTCGCTGCTGGACGCACGGCTGGCCGTGGCCTCATCCCAAAAACTCAACCGACTCGACGCAGAAGTCCTCACCGCTCTTCGCCTTGGCATTTATCAATTGCACTTTCTGACGAGGGTCCCAGCCCACGCCGCGATTTTTGAAAGCGTAGAACTCGTCAAGGCCACGCGCAAAAGTTCCGCAGCGCCATTCGTCAATGCCGTCCTGCGCAAGATCACCCGCACCAACCACAAAGACCACAAAGAAGGAGATACTTCCGCGAGTATCGCCGAGTCGACTATCAATGAGTCACCCGACGCCGCAACGCTGGCGAAGCGCTCAGCCCATCCACTATGGATGGTCGCGCGCTGGGCAGACCGCTGCGGCATTGAATCGGCGCGGAAAATCTGCGCCTACGACCAAACGATACCGACGACCGCGATTCACATTCGCGACGAGCGTACCGCCGCCGAGCTCGTCGACTCTGGAATTCATCTGGCGCCCGGCCGACTGTTATCGACCGCGCGACGCGTCGTTTCGGGCGACGTCGTCTCGGGCGACAACGTCTCGGGCAACGTCATTGAAACCCGCGCTTATCGCGAGGGCCGCGTCTCGATCCAGGATGAAGCTTCACAACTCGTCGCCCTCCTGGCTGGACAGCGAGGCTCGCAACCAGATTCTCCGATTCTCGATTGCTGCGCCGCACCCGGCAGCAAGACCGCGCTCATCGCCGAGCGCAATCTCCGTGCCCAGGTATTCGCTACCGAGCTACATCCGCATCGCGCGCGCTTGCTGCAAAGCCTCAACCGCTTGCCCAACGTTCGCGTGATCGCTGCCGACGCGCAAAGGCCGCCGTTTGTCGCCCGCTTTGACCGAATCCTCGCCGACGTTCCCTGCTCCGGCACCGGAACATTGGCACGCAATCCAGAAATCAAGTGGCGCCTCAAATCCGAAGACCTGAGCGATCTTCAGTCGCGGCAGATTGCCATTTTGAAGTCCGGGTTGGAGCGACTCGCAGTGCGTGGACGGCTGGTTTATTCCACTTGCTCGCTCGAGTACGAAGAAAATGAAGCGGTAGTCGAAGCGGCCATTGCAGGCTCGAAAGAATTCAAAGTCGGCGATTTGAGGAACGAGTTGGAGGAACTGAGGCGCGAAGGCGAATTCTCCGCCGAACTCGTTTTAGCCTCTCTTCTCAGCGGCCCTTACCTGAGGACAATTCCCGGCGTCCATCCGTGCGACGGCTTTTTCGCGGCAGTGATAGAACGTGTGTAACTCGAAAACTGAATGGCGCTGATCAGGGGACGACGCAGCGAAATTCACTCCGCGAGCCCGACTCAGCGAACCTCGAAATTCACCACACTCCCCATCACGATCTTCTGTCCCGGCGCGGGAACCTGCGTAACGATCATGCTCGCGGCACTCGGTTCCGCATTCACCAACGGAGCAGAAGGAACGGATTGCGAATCTCCGGCAGGCGGCGGAGGAAGCACGCTGACTTTGCCCACCTTGAGCCCCGCATCCTGCAGCGCGAGCATCGCGCTGCCAAACGGCTGCCCGGTAAGGTTCGGCATGACATAGACCGGCGGCTCCGGGCCATCGCTCACGAGTAAACTGATTTTCGGAGCAGCCACGCCGCTGGCATTCGCCGGCGGGCTTTGCGACATCACTTGCTCCAGCGGAGCCTCGGGAAAATTGACGCGCGCGATCGAGCCCAGTGTGAGCCCGCGACGTTGTATGTTCAACTCGGCAACGCGCTCGCTGCCTCCCGTCACGTCGGGAATCGCGATCCGTTGCCGTCCCAGGCTTTGCGCGACTCGAACCGACCAGCCGCGCCGCACTTTCGTTCCCGGCGGCGGTACCTGGGTCATGATTCTTCCTTCGGCAACGTCGGGACTGTAGAACTGCCGCTCAATCACCACCTGGAGTCCCAAAGCCGCGCCCGCACGCTCGGCCTCGAATGGTGCCATGCCCACAAGTTTTGGGATTGTCACTTCGCGCCCATGAATCGCCAGCTGCATCGACGTCAGCGCCGAGATCAGCGCCACTGAGATGAGAACAAGCACCAAAAGCAGCGTGCGGAAAAACTGTCGCATTGCAGCCGATTATAAGGCCACATATACGGGGGCGACGAGACGCCCATCCCTATGTAGCTTCGCTGTCGAGATTTTCCGGAGGCGGTTGATCCAGGATTTCGCTGGCCGCAGCCACATCCTCGGGTCGAACCTGGAGTTTGATTCCGCCGAGAAGATTGGAGATAAACCAATCCATGCGGATCATATTGTCGTCGATGAGATAGGCCTCAATACCGGCGGACTCCAGGCTGCCCTTGGCCAGCAACGCTTCCGGAAGATCCCGGAACTGGCGGACGGTGACGGTTTCGTTGAACTCGAAGACGTCTTCGCCGCGCGGTGCGGAGATCTCAAGATTGAGACCGCGTTTGGCCGCCTCGGCCTGTAGTGCCTCATGGGCGACAGAGCTTAATTCATCGCCACTACCAGCGATCTGTTCCAGCTCTTCATCAGTCTTGGCGGAGTACACTCCGGCTATTCGGATGCGCTCCTGGTCGGGAGTCGGTGTCGTCATAGCCGGAATGATTCTCCGCCTGAGCGTGAGAATGATGGGCGGTCGTTGTTCACTTCGCCGTTGCGGTTGCGCCCGCATTGGCACCACCCGCCGGTGACAGCGATGCTTGTTTCTGCTGCCCCACCCACTCATGAATGCGCGTGCTCAGCACATCCATGGGCAGCGCGCCGCCCGAAAGCACTTCATCATGGAACGAGCGAATGTCGAACTTCGCGCCGAGTTGATCTTTCGAGTACTGGCGAAGCTTCAGGATTTCAAGCTGTCCAATTTTGTAACCGAGCGCCTGCGCCGGCCATGCCATGTAGCGGTCGGTCTCACTCTGCACCGACGGCTCGTCGATCGCGGAGTGATCGTGGAAATAATCGACCACCTGCCGCCGCGTCCAGTGCTTGTAGTGAAAGCCCGTATCCACCACCAACCGGATGGCCCGCAACATGTCATCCTGCAAGTGGCCGTAGTAGCTGTAGGGATCCTGATAGAACCCGACTTCCTTGCCCAGCCGTTCCGAATACAGAGCCCATCCTTCGGTGAAGGCCGTGTAGTACTCGTGTTGCCGGAACAGGGGCAGCTCCGGCAACTCTTGAGCGATCGTGATCTGCAAGTGATGTCCTGGAACGCCTTCGTGATAGGCAGTGGTTTCTACGTCCAGCAAAGTACGCTTGGCGAAGTCGCCCGTGTTGACCATCACATGGCCGGGCCGCGAACCATCGGGAGTTCCATCCTGATAAGCCGCCGCCGACGCTTCCTTTTCGCGAAATTCCTCGACCGGCATCACCGTGAGTCTGGCCTTGGGCAGGCGTCCAAACATCTCCGGCAGCTTGGTATACATCTGATCGATGTATTTCTGGTACAGATCGAGAATTTCCTGTCGCGAATGCGCATGTAATTTCGGATCTGCATCGCAGGCGGCGTTGAAACTCTTCACATCTTTATAGCCCATTTGTTTCGCTACACCGAGCATGCGCTCTTCAATCTCTTTCACTTGCACAAGGCCAATCTGGTGGATCTCCTCAGGCGTCAGATCGGTCGTCGTGCTCTGCTTCACGCGATACGCATACCACGCGTCGCCGTCGGGCAGAGACCATGCTCCCGGCTCGGCTCGGCCTTTTGGCGCATATTCGTCGCGAACAAACGCCGTGAATTTCACATACGCCGGGATGATGGAATCCCGCACCGCAGCCAAACCCGCCTCGCGCAGCCGTTTGCGATCGGCCTCTGAAAACGAATTGGGGAACTTGTCGAATGGATGGCTGAACGGGCTTTGCTCGGCCGGAGTCGTCGCGATTCCGTTCGCCTGCGTCACCACTTTTTCCAGCAGAATCTTCGGCTGCATCCGTCCTTCGGCCATTCCTTTTTTCATCTGGACGATGGTCTGATCGAACAACGTCGGCAACAGCTTGAGGCGAGTAATGTAGTCTTCGTAATCCTTCACGCTGTCGAACGCAAGAATGCTCACCAGCTGTGGCGCGTCAATGTGAATTCCATCCTGCTGGCTAACCGGCATTTCCCACGGCTTGAAGCGCGCACCCTCGAGACCATTTTTCAGGTCACGGACCATGAGCTGCTTATTCAGCGCTTCCTGTTCGGGAAACCCGGTGGTATCGATGGCCTCGAAACGTTTGAGAAAGACCCGGCTCTGCTCCAGGTCGGCGTCAATGGCCGCCTGCGAGAAGTCGTCGATCTTATCGTTGTAGCGCTTGTCGCCGAGAATGGAAGCATACAGAGGGCTGGTACGCATGTTGTATTCCCACTGCTCGTGCAGCAGATCGTTCAGCGCCTTGCGGCGGGTTTCGAGGTCAGCGGGATTCGCCGCCGCAAACGCAGACGGAATCAACATCGCAACAGCGAGCAGGCAAATTAGAAATCGCATTGGAGCTCCAGAAAAAGAATTGTTGGCGTGAGATCGGCCAGCGTGATTGCCAGCCTAGTCTTGCCTTTTTTTGCAGCAACGTGAGACAGACTGGTCTGTCTTGTTAGACGGATACGCAAATAGAAGGTTATCAGTTCCCGAAAAGTCATTCCCGGTGAACCTGCAAGCCTAGCGACTGGCCAAACCTCCCGCCGTTTCCCCGCCGTCGCAGGTGTAAACATGACCCGTCATGTTTTGCGCGTCGTCCGAAGCGAGAAACGCGAATAACGCTGCGATCTCCTCCGGCTGCGCATGTCGCCGCAACGGAATCTTCCGGTTTACTTCTTCCAGCATCTCGTCGGTGTATTCGGCACGCTGCATCGGCGTCAGCACATATCCCGGAGCGACGGCGCACACCCTCACCGTTGGCGCCAGTTCCAGCGCCATCGATTTGGTCAACTCGATCACTCCGGCCTTGGTGGCGTTGTAATCCGCATAATATGGATATCCCATGACGCCATTGGTCGACGCCGTTTGCAGAATAACGCCGCTACCCTGCTCCATCATGTACCGGGCCGCGACTTGCGCCACATAGAAAACGCCAGTCAGGTTGACGGCGATCACCTTGTCCCATTCTTCGGGAGTGATATCGAGAAACTTGTGGCGGATGCTGATGCCAGCGTTATTGACCAGCACATCCACTCCGCCCATGCGGCGAACCGCCTCGGCATACGCCGACTGCACCTGTTTCAAATTCGAAACATCGGCATCAAGCACTCCACTGAGACCAGGCAGTTCCTGCAAGATGTTGCTCCGCGCCTCGGCATCGCGATCGAGTATCGAGACCACCGAGCCCTCATCGAGAAAGCGCGCCGCCGCAGCCGCACCGATCCCGCTCGCGCCACCGGTGATCAGGATTCGTTTGCCTCTCAGCCCGCGCACTCACGCCTCCGCCCGATCAGAAAAAACGGGCAGATCAGGATACCTGTCTGCCCATGATCTGGCCAGATTCGCGAGCGCCCCGAATTTCAGGGCTTCGCGCTGACCTCAAGCAGCAAATGCTCCTTGAACTCCGCCGGAAGTTTAGCGACGCCGTCAGCCGCCGCTTCAACCGTTCCAAGATCCTTAGCCTCGGTGTAATCGCTGACGCTATATTTCCCCGGCTTCAACCCGCGCAGTTCGACCTCACCCTTCCATGCCGAGTCCGAAGGCGCGAAGAACGCGTAATACATCTTGCCGTCCTTCGCGATCGCGTACGCTTCCGGGACGTCGTAGCCAGTCACATAAAGGTCGAGGAACTCGCCCTTCGAAAGCATCTTCTCGTTATAGAGACCGATCCACTTCTTCCAGTGCTCCTCTTTTGCAGCCGTCAGATTCACGGCCTGGAACTTCGGTCCGGGATCGGGCCAGACAAACTTCGTCCCCACCACTCCTCCGGCTCCAATCGTGGACGCGAAATCGTCGCCATGCTCTTTCCAGTCGCCGGTGTTGCCCACTCTGGTCATCGCGGAAAGCTCAACGTGATCGCCATAGACCGCTGACTCAGGCCCGAGCAGCGCCTTGTACATTTTGATCCGTCGCCTTACCTGCACCGCCCCAACCGGATCGGCCGTCACCGCCTGGTCGATGAAGGGGAGCCACGCCAGCGACGGCGGCGTCCCGCAGGGACAGGCCTGGGTCACGCTCTCTGGCTTGATGGCGCGGGTCGTCTCAAAGATTTCCTTGTAAATGTCACCCATTGCGTTCACCGAATCGTCCGGTGACTTGTGATGATGGGCCGGGTTGTAACACTTCGGAACACTGTAGATGTTGTCGAGTTTGCTGCCGTCAAATCCCCAGTCACGGATAAATTTCTCTGTCAGCGCCTTGTGATAAGCACGCACTTCCGGCACCGCTGGGCAAAGCACCGCTAATCCGCGCGTCATGCGAGCATGCTTACCATTCTTGTCGAGCACGAGCCACTCCGGATGCTCCTGCACAATTTTCGAAACCACATATTTATGCGATTCCCACTTCCCCTGGCCGTCTTCCACTCCAATCGGCAGCCACCACAGTTGCGCGAGCATGCCTTCTTTATGGAAGTCATCCGTCATCTTTTTAATCGAATCTCCAGGAAAAGTTTCCTTGCGCGGATTCCAGTCGCCATAGGTATCGAACCAGCGGTCGTCGAGCGTCGCCCACTTGATGCCCATCTCCTTAAGTTTTGGAATCGTGCCCACCATCTGCGCAGGAGTGACATTGAACTCATATCCCCACCCGCACCAACTCACGTTGTAAGCTTCGCTCGATGGCTTTGGCAGTTCCCAGCCTTCTTTTTGCAGGACGCTCGACCAGATTCGCAGGGGCTCATAGAAGTCGCCCGCAAATACGGAAACGAAACTTCGCGGCGTGGAGTAAGTTTCACCCGGCTTGAGCGTGACGTTGGCGGCGTAGTCGACCTCAGTACCAACTCGCCCATCAGCGGCCACCTTCGCTGGTATCGCCGCAGAAATCGGAATCGTCTCCACATGGCCAACGGCTTCGCCAACCTGGCGCGTCCAGAACGCGACCACCGGAATCCCGCCCCCATAGCCGCCTTTGACTGCTTCGCCCATAAGATTGGGCTGAGAAAAAGATTGTGTCAGCTTGATCACATCGTCCTTCCCCCAGTCATAGCTCGCGCCATGAAACGACCACAAATCCCAGGGATGCGCCTTGGTATCGGTCATCCGCGCACTCAACCGCCGTCGCTGATTCACACTCTCCGCGATCGCCACTTCGCTCGTCCCGGTGTTTTTGTACTCCACCGTGCTCAGCAGGATGTTCGGAAATTTGTCGTAGACCTCGAGTGCCAGTACGCGCTCCAAGTTCGTTCCGGACGGCCCGAGCGGGCGCGCCGGAATTTCGATGCGCTTTCCGGCTCCCATCTTTCCCATGGCTTCCGTGACTTTCGCCTGCTGGAAGTCGAGCGTGAAGTGGACATCCTTGCCCTCCACGCGGACAAAGTCGCTGTCTGCCGGCGCGCCGACGTTGGGATCGTCGAGCGAAAATTTTCGCACTTCTTTCTTCTCCCCGTTTTTCGCCGGTCCGTCCGGCAACAGCGAGGCCTGCACGTAGCCATCCGGCCGCACCTGAAATTCGGCCGTGCTTGTTGTGATGACAGCCGGCCCACCGCCGTTCACTTGCACATCGATCGTGGAAGGTTGCGTCGGCGTGGGCTTCGCCGCATCGTGCTTCAGAGCGTTCAGCGGCGGCTTCGGCATTTTCGAGCACGCGGCGAGCGCCAGCAAGAGTGTCAATCCAATGGCGAGAACGATTTTCACAACGTGCGCGGGCGCGGTCGGGGGTTTTAGGGCAAGCATTCGAAACCTCTCTCTTGAAGTCTTCTTCAGTTGTCTTCAGTCTTTGTCGGCGTTCTACTGCTTTTCTACCGCTGTTTTACCATCCACGATTCTGCTCGCTCAACGCAACTTTTTCGCTGGCTCGGAACCAAATAACGCTGTTGACAAACGCTACCAAACGAAAGTAAAAGTAATAGTTCGTAATATTACACCGAAAGCAGCAAAGTTCCACCATCCGGATTTTTCGGCAGCACGCTTGGCGCCCGGCGTTCTGCGAAACATTCGGGCTAACTTTCAGGAGCCTCGCCATGCCAATTTCTGTGCCTCGCCTCCGTATCTTCTCAGCCCTTCTTCTCGCCGCCGTCTTGACGATCCTCGCCACTCCGCTCATCGCGCAAAAAGATGCTGGAGCCATTGTAGGAGCGGTGCGCGACGCAAGCGGTGCCGTGGTCGTGGACGCCAAGGTCACGATCGAAGACGCTGAGCGCGGCTTTCAGACAACGGTCATCACCAATACGCAGGGCGAGTACGTCGCCAGCCCGCTGAAAATCGGAAACTACACCGTCACCGTGGAGAAGACCGGGTTCAAGAAGGCGGTTGCCGGTCCGGTCCAGGTGAATATTCAGGATCGTGTGAGCGTTGATCTCAAACTTGATCCCGGCATGGCCACCGAAGTGGTCACCGTCACTGGCCAGCGGGCGCAGCTCGAAACCGAGACCTCGGAACTCGGTCAGGTAGTCGACAGCCACACCATCAACGCGCTCCCTTTGAACGGGCGCAACTACGCCCAACTCGCCCTGCTCGGCGTTGGCGTGGCCACTGCCGAACCCGGATCGCGCGTCGAAACTACTTACGGCTTCAGCGCCAACGGCGCACGCTCCCTGCAAAACAACTTTTTGTTAGATGGCATCGATAACAATGCCAACCTGGGCGACGTCCTGAATGGCGCGGCCTACGTCGTCCAGCCCTCCGTCGATGCGATCGCCGAGTTCAAAGTTCAGACCAACTCCTACAGCGCCGAGTTCGGACGCGGCAACGGCGCCATCATGAATGCCGTCATCAAGTCCGGCACCAACCAGATTCACGGCGACGTCTGGGAATTTCTCCGCAACGAAAAAGTGGATGCCACCAACGCCTTCGACCAGAACGGACAACAGCCCTACAAGCAGAACCAGTTCGGCTTCACTCTGGGCGGTCCGATTGTAAAGAACAAAATGTTCATTTTCGGGGACTACGAGGGCCTGCGTATCGCCCAGGGACTGCCGCAGTTGTCCACTGTCCCCACGCAAGCAGAGATCGGCGGCGATTTCTCGGCGAACCTACAACAGAATCAGTTTGCGCCTGCCCTCGATTCCAATGGCAATCCAACCGGACAGACCGCTCTGGATTGCGCCAGCAATCCTACATACCTGGGAGAAGTTTTCAACGCGCGTTTGGCGCAGAACAACTACGCCGGCAATCCGAACGGATACTGCGGCGTCCCGATCGGAGGCTATACCTCGGGCGGATTGCCCACCAACATGTTCAACGGCACCAACAACACAACCATCGATCCGCTGGCAGCGCGTCTGGCAGCCCTCTTCCCTGGTTCCAATACCAACGAAGGCGGCGGCAACAATTTCCTGAGCGACCCCAAGCGCACCGAAACGGAGAACAAATTCGACATTCGCTTCGACGCCGTTATCGGCGCCAAGGACAATTTCTTCACTCGTTACAGTTACGGCAACGACAGTACTTTCCTACCCTCGCCGTTCCAGAACGTTCTCGATGGCGGCGCGTTTCAGGATGGCTATAGCCAGAACGTAGCCCAGGGCCTGGCAGCCAGCGAGACTCACACGTTTCGCGACAACTTGATCAACGAGTTTCGCTTCGGATTCAACCACCTCAATTCCCACCGCTTCAATCTGAACTACAACGTCAACGTCTCGCAGCAACTCGATTTCCCCGGCGTACCCTTCGGACCGGACCTCGGTGGCCTGCCATCGATCAGCTTCGCCGATGGCACCACCGGCATCGGCAGCTCCGGATACCTGCCCTCCAAGGAATCGCAGCACAGCTTTGTTTTTAGCGACAACCTGAGCTGGGTCCGCGGACGCCACTCCGTAAAATTCGGCACTGAACTGCGCTTCGAGCAGTTCACCATCTTCCAGCCCGCTTCGCCGCGCGGCTCCATGAGTTTCGGCAGCGACTTTACCGACAATCCCGCCTCTCCCGGGTCCGGTGGCGAATCCATCGCCACTTTCCTCCTTGGCATCCCCGATGGCGGAACCATTACTGGCCTCAACAACATCATCTACAACCGTCAGATTTATTCCGTCTACGCTCTTGACGACTTCAAAGTCAGTCCGAAACTCACGCTGAATGTGGGTCTGCGCTACGAACTTTTCACCACCATCAAAGAGGCAGACGATCTCGCCTCTACCTTCGATTTCAACTCGCTCTCGTTGATCGTTCCGAAGGGGCAGACGGCGGGATTCGCGCCCGGATCCATCCTGGGCGGCGAACTCTCCATTCAGCGCAACGGATCGCGCGGACTGATCTCTCCCGATCTCAATAACTTTGCGCCCCGTATCGGTCTCGCCTATCAGATATCCAATAAGCTCGTCCTGCGCACCGGCTATGGCATCTTCTACGGCGGACAGGAAAACGGACCTTTCTCGAATCCCAGTCCGGGATTCAATCCGCCATTTTTCGCGTCGCAGGTATTCACCCCGCCCTGTAGCGCGGCCACGGCGAATCCGAACCTCACTCCGACGCCCACCAACCCTAGCGATTGTTCGATTTCGGGTGTCTTGCCGCTCAACGTCCTACAGAACGGGTTTCCCGCCAGTTCGTTGAGCGACCCCAATACGCCGAGCCTGTACACGCTTGACCCGCACCTGGTCACGCCCTACACGCAACAGTGGCACCTCGGCCTCCAGTACCAATTGCCCGCCGACACGGTTCTCGAAGTCTCCTACGGAGGCTCGCGCGGACTGAAGCTCTTCGCTTTCTACAACGGCAATCAGGAAATCCCTTCCGCCAACGCATCCGATCCCAGCGCTCCGCGGCGGCCCGCGCACCAGGTAACGCCCGGCGCACCCGCCGGTGACGAGTGCTCGCTCGACGCTTTCTACAACAACCCATCGATCTACAACTGCAATCCTGCGCTCGATGCCACCATCGCGACTTTCCGTTCGAATACGCAGTCGAACTACAACTCGCTCCAGGTTCGACTGGAGAAGCGCTATTCTCACGGGCTCCAGTACGAAGCGGCCTACACCTACGCGCACGCACTGGATAACGCGTCCAGCGCCAGCTTGGGCTCCGTAAACAACGGAGACTTTCAGGACCAGCGCTTCCCCAACCAGAACTATGGCAACGCCGACTTCGACGTCCGCCACCGCTTCGTTTTCAGCTATGTCTACGACCTACCCTTTGGCCGCGGAAAGCGCTTTGCCGGAAACGCTTCCGGCGTCGCTAACCAAATCTTAGGCGACTGGCAAATGAGCGGCGTCTTTTCACACGCGACTGGTAACTACTACACCGCAACCGACATCGTCTCCGTCGCCAATGCCGATTGCGGTGGAACCGTCGGATTTAACTGTGCGCGCCCCAACGTCGTGGGCAATGCGAACGCCAGCCCTTGCGTGCCCGGGACGCTGTTCAACACCTGCGCTTTCGTCCACAACACCACGCAGGGAACATTCGGCAACGCCGGGCGCAACACCATCGAGGGCCCCGGCTACACAACCTGGGACACATCTCTGGTCAAACAGTTTCGAACCTCCGAGCGAACGCATCTCGAATTCCGAGCGGAGTTCTTCAACATACTGAACCACGTCAATTATTTGTTTGGGAATTTTGGTGCCATAAGCGCGGAGCCGACGCCTTTGGAACTGGATCCGAACAACATCAACACGCCGCAGAACCCCGCGTTGAGTCCGTTCGGCTACGCACAGGCCGCGCGTGCCCCGCGGCAAATCCAATTCGCCCTGAAGTTCTATTTCTAGAAAAGCAGTTTTATTTCTAGAAAAAAAATCACAGTGGGACAGCCGCTCTGGCTGTCCCATCCCGATCCTCAGCCCTTCCGCTTCCATTCGAAGCCGAGATACATCATCTGCCCGATGTGATGGTGCAGATGGGTCGCGCATTGCACCACCATATCGAAGCGGTCACGCGCGTCGGCGCCGGTCCCTGTATAGGGTTTTGACCAGTCGTCCTCTGAGTGGCTCTCAATCGTCGCGAGTACCATCGCAATCGCCATGTCGAATTTCTTCAACACTTCGGCCTTGGGCGCGTTGCTCGGATCAGAAAATTCCAGCGGACGGTTCCTCACATAGCCCGTCCCCGCGATCTGCGCTCCGATGTAGTAATTCAAATTGCCCGTGACATGCAGAACGAGATGCCCATAGCTGTTGCCGAATGCGAAAGGCTTTGCCCAGAACTGTTCTTCGTTCAATGGCGAAGCCAATTCGTGAACCCACCCTGCCAGTTTCTTATACCGGGCCGTCAAGTCTGACGCCACCGTCGATTTCAGATCCGCCATAAGTTCCCTTTCATTATTTGCCGATCGATTTTTCGATCGGCAGCAGTTCGATGCTGCAACCCGAGCCCCCGCATCTGAGCAGTCCCCGCCGCACGATTTTCACCGAAGACACGTCCGGAAAACGTACAGGGAAGTCCTTCTCTCGCAACTGCGCCCCCGCCTCGCGCAGAGTTTCGTCGCCGTCGACAAACTCCGCCCGCTCCGGACGCGACGAACTGTCGAACACCAGGTTAAACCGCGCCGACGCGGTCTTGCTCGTGATGGGATCGAGTTTTACCGTGCGACCCTGCGCCAAGTCAGCAGGTGCCTGGGCGATTTCTTTCTCCGCCGCGCGTGCGTCACCCGCAAGTTTCGTGAGCCTCGTCTTCGAATCCGCTACCTCGCTCGGGCTTCCACCCGCTGCCACGGCCAGCGCATACATGTGACGCGCTCTCTCCGCTTGTCCTTGTCCCTGCTTTTCGAGTACCTGGCCCAAACGGTTGGCAACGACTCCAGACTGGCTGAGAAGCCACGCCGACTGTAGAAATCGTATCGCTTCGAGATTTTCACCTCGCTGGCTTCTTGCCCAACCCATGCGCGCCCACGCCAGCGCCACCAGCTTCATTGACGAAAACGCAGACGGCCCCAACCGGTCGAATTCGCCGGAATCGAACTGCCCGCCAATGTCGAGTAGCACCTGCTCCGCGTCGGTTTCGGTCTGCGCCGGATCGATGTTGCTGCCGAGCGCCGCGGCAAAAATGTCCTGTCCCGAATCCCCACTCGAACTACCCGTCAGTCCTTTCATCAACTCCTGCGCCAGGGCTTTTTCTCCCAGCTTTCCATAAACATCGGCCAGCGCCATCTTCGTTTCCGGATCATCCGGAGGAATCGCAATCGCCGCTTCCAGTTCCGTCCGCGCGTCAGCATTCCGTCCGAGCTGTGCCAGCAACACGCCGAAATTCTTGAGTGTTTCCTTGTCGTACGGTGTCAGCGCAAGCTGCTTGCGATACGCAGCAACCGCGTCATCATTCTTGCCGGCCTGTTGCAGTTCCGTCGCCAGGTCTGCATTCGCGTGCTTATGATTCGGATCGATCTCAATCTGTTTGCGGAACGCCGCGATCGCGTTGGGGGGATCGTTCGATCCCGCATAAGCCAATCCCAGGTCGTACCAGCCGTCCTTCATCCCCGAATTCGCCAGGGTTGCGTCGCCCTCCACCGCTCGCTTCAACAATTCAGCCGCCCCGCGATAATCCCTGCTCTGCAAGGCTTTCACTCCCGCCTTATGCAACTCAGTTGGAGTACCTTCGATTTTCGCGCTGGCCCCCGACGCCAGCGACGGGGCAAGAATGCTGCACGACAACAGCTGATCTTCGTCGCTGTGCGCCGCATTGCGAAACGATTCGTAATCGGCTCGGCGCGCGGCCGCGATCTGATTCAGCTTCACCACCATCTTGCGCTCGCCCTCAAGCACTCCCTTGTCTTCGGAATACACCGACGAATAATCGCCGTAATCGCGCGACATCTTAACGGCAGTCGGCGTGTGCATGGTGTAGTTCGAAGGAAATTGAAGACGGATTCGGTAGACGCTTTCGCCGGCAGGTCCAATGTTGAGTGGCTCCGTGCTCTTCTCCGACGCACGAATCGCAGGCACGCCCAGCGGAGGAATGGGACGAAAATTCACACCAGTCGTAGGCACCGCAAAATACCGGTCTACGTGTAAGTGATACTTCAAATGAAGAGGCTTGCTCGTATCCTCAATCGGGTCGACATGAACCTCATCGACGTCACCCGGCAGTCCCCAACTGGCGGAGAGTTCTTTCGCAAAGTCTTTCCACTGTGCCTGGGAGATGCGGCGAAAGTTCGCGCGCATCGGCCAATCGCGATCTCCCTGAGCCGTGAAATCGAGCGTCGCGTCGAGTGCGCCGAACTCGCTGAACTTGCCGTCAAGATTGAAGCGCATGAACGTCTTCACCGGAGACTCGGCCGGCGTCCGCTGTAACCCTCCTTCGGCATCGTCCGTCGCCACGACGGCCAGCTTGTTTCGCAACTGATAAACAATCAGCCCATACGGAGTCACTTCCGGAGTCGTATCGAGCCAGGTCAGTTCCTTGCCCGTCGTCAGCTTTGCCGCGGTGATCACGTGATCGAACTGCGCCGGCGAGGGAACGTCCGCATCCAGCGTTCGCGTACTGTCGATCAACACTGGATAACTCTGAATCCCCTCCGCCCGCAGCATGGCCGAAAACAGAGTGTGCTTGTCTTTGCAATCGCCATAACCGTTCTGCAGGACTTCTGAAGCGGCGTGCGGCTGATAGCGTCCGACTCCGAGCGAAATGCTGACATAGCGGATATTTCGAGCCACAAAGTCATAGAGCCGCTGGGCCTTTTCGCTGGGCGTGCTCGCTCCCTTGCTGATTTCGTCAGCTCTCTTGCGCACGACATCATCAACCGTCATGCGTTCGCCCTGCAACTTCGCGTACCAGCTAGCGACCTGCTGCCAGTTGGTAAAAGTCGTCAGCTGCACATCGGGACCGCTCTCCTCGTCCTCGTCCTTCTCTTTGTCACGATCCGGCTGAATGTCCTTCACCACCCACGTATAAATCCGGCGGTCGCCTGTCTCCTGAATCTCCGGCTCGTGTGTTGGGTTCTTGAGTTTCACTTCGCGCGATTTTGGGACGTTGATTTCGAGGCGATCTTCGCCGACCGCCGCGCCCTTCGGAAACGTGTACTCGTACCAGAAGTTCTGAGCGGCGAGTGGCGTGAGAACCCGCGTCACCGTCCGGTATTCGAGCGTGTCGCCGGTTTCGAGCGCCGTGACGGAGATGTGGCGCTGCCGGTAGTCGCTATACATCGGCGCTTCTTTCAGAACGTCTGGAGCGAAATCCTGAGCCGTCGAATCAGGCGTCACCACGACGCGGCCGTCCGGTTTGCGAACGCGAACATATTCGACTTCCAGTTTCTCGGTGGCCGACGAATATCCGAAAACCAGTTGGCCAAAGTCTTCCACGCCCGCCTGACTCTGAATTCGAACCACGGCCTCGGTCTCGCTGACGGACGTCCCATCGTTTTCAAACCGGACCCGATTTGAAATCCGCTCAAAGACAGCAGCTTCGTCGGCGTTCTTCGTTTTCTGATTCGGTGGGATTGGATTGGGCAGAGTCTGATTCGGCAGAGTCTGGTTCGGCAGAGAAGGAGTGGGAGCCTGCGCCGAAGCGCCAGTCACCATCAAATGGATCATCAAAAGGACGACTACGTGGAGAAATACAAAGGCCTTTCCGGCGCGCAACCAACAATAGGACATATTGAAGTTCTTTTACGCTATGCCCAGCGTAAAATCAAAGTACCAGCGATGAAACTCGTCACAATGAAATTCGTGAGGATTGGCGAACTCGCTCTCGCCTTTGCCGCACTTGCCCTTGTGATCGGATTGGGCCGTCCCCTAGCCGCGCAAACGACCGCGCAAACTCCGCTGGCCATCGTCGATGAGCCGCTGCCCCCGTTCGAAGCAGGTGTTGATTTCCACGCCATTCTCCATGCCAGCGGCGGCGTTCCGCCCTATGTCTGGAGCCCAGTCGATGGTGATCTCCCGGACGGAATCAATTTGAGTCCTGAGGGTCTGCTGTCTGGCCGCCCCACCAAGAACGGTACTTTTACTTTCACCTTGAAGGTCGAGGATTCTGGCCACCCCTCGCACTCGATCACAAAAGAATTTCGCGCCGTCGTCACCGCTGCCCTCTTGCTGGAGTGGAATCAGCCGCCGAAAGTCCGCGACAACCGCATCGACGGCGTGATCCAGGTCTCGAACAGTTCCAGAGACATCTTCGACCTGACCGTCGTGATCGTCGCCGTCGCCGAAAACGGACGAGCGACGGCCATCGGCTACGAACACTTTCCGCTGAAGCCGGGCACAACTAACTTTCAAATCCCCTTTGGCAACACGCTGCCCCACGGCGGATATGTGATCCACGCCGATGCCATCGCTGAAATCGCCGCGCGAAACGCCATCCTTCGCCAGCGACTCCAGACTCCTCAACCACTGCAAGTCGCGGTAGGGCCATAGAGATTTCCCATTCAGACCATCCGACTTTGCGCCTCTGTTTCTTGCTTTTTGCGGGTGCTTCCGCTAGATTTCATCTTTCCCTAGTTCCTTAAGCAATGATTCGTATCAATTAGTTCGGCATCGAACCTGCCGTCAGGAGTCGTGAGCATGAAGCGGAATTATATTTGGCTCGCATTGGGCGGCCTGGTGGCATTGGGAGCAGCGTTAGCACTGCCAAGCTGCGGGCACGACCAGAAGGTGGTCAGCCTTACCATAACGCCTACAACTTCTACTTTTCCCGAGCCGGCTTTTACTCCACCCCCTCCCAACCCCACGCAACAGTACTCCGCGATCGCCACTTACATCCATCCTCCCGCTACTAAGGACGTCACTAGTCAGGCCACCTGGACGATTGATAACGGAGTAGCGACTTTGACATCTCCCGGCGTGGTCAGTGCGACGCTTCCCCCAGCAACGGCCCCGCCCGGCACGCCAGGGCCCTGCGGTGTTGCTGATATCTCGGCAAGTATTCCTGAGGGTACAGGCGGTTCCGGCAACGTCGTGATCGCACTTGCGTCCGTCACGGTAAACGATCCGAGCAACATCCTTTGTCCGGGCGGCGGCAAGCTCGCGACACTAGCGGTCGGGGTCGTCGGAGCCGGAACTGTAACGAGTCTCCCAACCGCCATCAGTTGCACGGCAACCGGAGGAACGTGTATCGCGGTCTACAGCGTGGGCGCCTCCGTGCTGCTTACGGCGAGCCAGCTGCCTGTAGTGTGGGCGAATTGCCCGGGCTCATCCGGCACAACGTGCGTGGTTACCATACCGACGGGTGGGGCCGCCGTGAGTGCAACTTTCCAATAGGACGTGAATTCGGTCTTCCACTACTCATCCGTCAGCAACTTGCCTAGCGTAGGCTTGTATTTCTCCGGCTTCTCTTTCTTGGCTCGCACGAGTTGTGATGCTTTGGGACTTCCTACACGCTCACGCGCCATTTCACGGACAACCTTGCTCGCCGAAAATGTCTTCTTCTTAGGTTTGCGGGGCATGATCGCGTTGCCCGCATCTTCGCACATTCCCTGTCACATTCCATGCGCAAAAGTGCAATAATCTTGTTTGTATGGATGAGCGAGAATTTTTCGACGAGAGGTCCGAGAAGAAGCCGGCCAACTTGAGTTGTCCGCACTGCCAGCAGGCGGGAGAGTACGAAATTCAATGGCTGGTGCGCATGAAGAAGAAGGCCCTGCCGCCACGCGCCGATGATCGAGACCGCGCCAAGTTCGCGAAAGCGCAGTCTTACATGCTTCGCCGCGACGATGTCATGATGTGCAAGAACATGCGCTGCCGCAAACGCTTCGAAATCACGGGCGTGCAAAGCGTAGCGTTTCTACAGTGAGGATCGAGCGCCCGCGCAGGATTTCGCTTCTTTGCCACCCTCCGATCCGAGCCTTTCAACGTGTTATCTACAGTTGATTCTGTACGACGAAAATTCCCCCTTGTTGCATAAATTGCTATGCAATAAGTTGCTCCCCGCTCCCGCCGATTCGCCGCAAGCCCTTGAACCCTCCGCAGTTGTTGCCCAATAGAACCCGTTGGCAGGGTGGTTGCACTCTCCGAGTCGTGGGCTACCTGCTCATTACGGGAGGTTTTGTGGATTCAATAATCAAACTGAGACGCGCAACTGCTGCACTCATTCCCACAGTCTTTGGAATAGCAATGGTGTTCGGGACCGGCAACGTCGCGAGCGGCCAGACCGCGCCATCGACCATGCCACCCGATGACAACAACATGAATCACCACACCGTGCCGCCTCAGCCCATGCCGCGGCCCGACGACGATGACATTACCCGTCGGCAAGTTACGGAAATGGACCGGTTCCTCGACAGCCATCCCGAAATCGCGGAGCAGCTCCGAAAAGATCCGTCGCTGATCGACAACCGCGAGTTCGTGCAGAATCATCCGTCTCTCCAGGAATATCTGCAGAAACATCCGGGGGTCCGCGAATCATTCAGCCAGAACCCGAACGCTTTCATGCACCGTGAAGAACGCTATGACCGGCAAGACGATCGCTTCAGAGGCGACAACGATCGGCGAGACGACCGGCGCGGCGGCGACAATGACATCACTCGCAGGCAAGTAGCGGAGATGGACCGGTTCCTCGATAGCCATCCGGAGCTTGCCGAACAACTCCGAAAAGATCCGTCGTTGATCGACAATCGTGAGTTCGTCCAAAATCATCCGTCTCTTCAGGAATACCTGCAGAAGCATCCGGGAGTCCGCGAATCGTTCACAGACAACCCGAACGCTTTCATGCACCGTGAAGAACGCTACGACAGTCGCGAGAGCAACTACCGGCAAGGAGACAGACAGGGAGACAGGCAGGGAGAACTGACCAGCTTTGGCCAGTTCCTTGGCGGTCACTCAGCGATGGCGGAGCAACTCTCGAAGGATCCTTCGCTCGCCAACAACAAGGAGTATCTGGCGAACCATCCGGAGCTTGACGAGTACCTAAAAGCTCACCCTGCAATGACGCAGCAACTTGCGGAAAGCCCGCAAGCGGTGATGGCCTCGAACTGGGTGCAGCAAGGCACGACGGGCGCACGACCGTCCACGCCCCCGAAGCCTAAGCCGAATCCAAACCAATAGGCGGTGACACGAATTGGAGGCTCGAATCGCGGCCGAAGGGCTGCAACGGGCCTCCAAATTCCCTTTCTTGCGCGCGCACCAAATCTGCCACTAAGTTCAGGGAGGAACTATGCGGACCAAGCAATTATCGATCGCTGTCATTTCTTTGGGGGTCATTTCGTTGGGACTGGGACTGAGTTCTCCGATGGCTGAAGCCAAGGACAAGAAGAAACCCGAACGAGGCATGTTAGAGAGCATGCAATCGGTTCCCTGCGGCGCCAAAGAGCGGGGAGTCACCGGTCTCGGCAGCATCTTCGGGTCGGTCGGAGTGGAGCACGTGAATTCGCATGAACAACTATGTCCGCAATACCTTCTCCGCACCGACGAGATGGAGTACCACATTCGTCCTGTGGACCTGAAACACGCCGAGGTTTTGCCCGTCGGTCAAGAGGCTGTATTTAAGATGAAGAAAGGACAGTTGATGTTGAGAGTTCCGGACGGAGACAAGAAGGACAAAGACAAGAACAAGTACAAAAAGGAGCAATCGTTCCAGGTGGTATCGATGGAACCCACGAAATCCGGCAATGGAATCGAATCAACGAACTATAGGCCAGCCGAGAAACCACCTGAAACCACACCTGCGGTGGGACAGGCCGACAGAGTTGACCAGAATAGTAATAAGTTCAGCAAGGGCAACACAAACAGCGCTGTGACTGGACAGACCAGCGATCCACCACCACAACCGCAGAATCAGTGACGCGCGATGTGGAGAATGTGATCTGGAGAATTATGATCTGGAGGATATCGGCTAGCTCTTACTCGCCACTAGCGTAGCTGCGAGCCGACGAACGCTGTGGAGCAACAATCCCAGCGTTTCCGAGGCTGGCGCGGAGAGTCCAGACGGATGCGGTACCGCATCCGAAAACCCTTCTTCTTCCATCTGCTTTGCCGCGGCTGTGAAGCGCTGCAGACTCTCGTCTTCCATGGTCAGGAAGCGGAACGCCTGCGCAAGTGGAACTCCATCCGCGCCTGTGTGCAGGAACTCGACCTGTGCGCTGACTTTGCCGAAGACGGTCATCATGGTGATATTGCCCATCGTCCCTGGCGTGATCGGGCCCTTCGACAGCACCGCGGAACCTCCAGAAAGCGACAGGCGCATCAGCACTCCGACGAACCGGTTTTCGTGGACGGAAAATAGCGCGCGCTCGCTGTTTGGCACGCGGATGCGCGGCGCTCGCGGATTCTTCGGGGTCTTTTGAGACTTCGGAGACTTCTTCACAATGCTTGAGCATCGCAAGCCCAGACGGAGCGGTCAAGGTTACCTCAGTGCGTCACAACTTCGGGTGATTGCCTTCGTTTATACTGACTCGTTTGGCCTGATACGCGAGGAGTCGACGTGAAGATTCTGGTTTGCATGAAGCAGGTTCCGCAGAAGGACGCTCCGCTGAAGCTCAATGAAGCGGGAACGTGGATTCGCGAAGATGTGTCCTACGAAGTCAACGAACCGGACGCATTTGCCCTTGAAGAGGCGCTGCGACAGAAGGAAAAGCACAGCGGCGAAGTCGTCGTCGTCACGGCTGGGCCGGCGCGCGCTTCGCAGGTGTTGCGCGAAGCGCTGGCCAAGGGAGCGGATCGCGCCATTCACCTCGAGGACGATGGTTTCGTCGCGCTCGATGCCTACAATACAGCGCGCGCGATCGCTGCTGCGGTCAAAGACGACAAGTTCGATCTGATCTTCACGGGCTTGCAGTCCGATGACTACGGATACGCGCAAACCGGGGTGATTCTGGCGCAAATCCTGGGACTTCCGCACGCAACCATCATCATGCAGATCGAGAAGACGGATGCGGGAATCCGCGTGAAGCGCGAACTCGAAGCCGGATTCTTTCAGTACGTCGATATGCCTTTGCCAGCAGTACTCACGATTCAGTCGGGTATCAACAAGCTGCGTTACGCGACGCTGATCGGCATCAAGCAGGCGAAGACGAAGCCGATGCGCAAAGTGACAATGGCGGAAGTGCAATCCGCGATGGGCTCAAATCTGCAGAAGATCGAGAAACTTTACGTTCCGCAGAAGTCAAAGAATACGGAATTCCTCGAAGGTCCTCCAGCGGAAGTGGCTAAGAAGCTGGTGGATAAGTTGAAGAATGACATTAGAGTGATTTGAAGAGGAGTTCTCAGTTCTCAGTTCCCAGTTCTCAGTAAAGCAAAACCATATGGACAAAATTCTGGTAATCGTCGAACAACGCGAAGGGAAACTTAATCGCGTCTCATGGGAAACAATTGCTGCTGGGCAAGCCATCGCTTCCAGTACTGGATGGGCTCTCGAGGCGGCTGTTGTCGGCTCTGGCGTTGCTGCTATTGCGGCGGAAATCTCGGCTAAGAAGCTTGGCAAAGTTTATGACGTCGAGTCGGCGAAGTTGGAGCCTTATACTCCTGACGCATTTGCACATGGCTTGAAGCAGTTTCTCGAGAAGCATCCTGCGAAACTGGTGTTGCTGCCTCATACCTATCAGGTCCGCGACTTCGTGCCCAAGCTTGCGACCGCTCTCGAAACCACAGCCATCAGCGACGTGATCGGATACCGTTACGAATCGGGCAAGCTGCTCTTCACGAGGCAAATGTTCCAGGGAAAATTTGTGGCCGATGTGAGTTTCTCCGGATCGGGTCCATGTTTTGTGACTTTCCAGAATGGCTCGTTCCGCGCCGACAAAGTCGAAGCGGGAGCAGCAGCAGCTCCGATTGAGACGGTGAATGTCGACATTCCCGATGGCATCGTGCGCAACAAACCGCAGGAAGTTTTCAAAGAAGCCAAGCAAGCGGTCGATCTGACACAGGCGGAAATCATCGTTTCGGTGGGTCGCGGAATTAAGGAACAAAAAAATATCGACCTCGCCAAGCAACTCGCCGACGCGCTCGGCGGGGAACTCGCCGCGTCGCGCCCGATCTGCGACAACGGATGGTTGCCGATGGACAGGCAAATCGGATCATCGGGCCAAACGGTCGCTCCGAAGCTGTATCTCGCGCTCGGAATTTCAGGAGCGATTCAGCACATCGTCGGGATGAAAGGCTCGCGAAGTATTATCGCGATCAATAAAGATTCCGAAGCTCCAATTTTCGAGATCGCGGATTACGCGGTGGTTGGAAATTTGTTCGATATCGTGCCTCCGCTGATCGAGGAAGTGAAGAAGGCCAAAGGCTAGGGATTCGGCGCGCGTTAAACTTCGTGCCGGCAATCGGAATACAGGCGTGGATTGTTCCCGGGGGAAGCTCTTCGCCTGTCTTCACGCCCGCGGTTTCGTTGCGCTCTTCGAGAGCGGCGATCGTGTCGTATTTTTCGTACTCGACGTTGGATACAACCTGCTCTGGCTGCGGCTTTTCGAGGTCCAGGCGCTTGAGATTGGACGACGCAATCTGGAGCGCGTAGAGAATCAGGCCCGCGGTTTTGCGTTCAATTCTTTTCTGGCAAGATCATCTGCACAACCTGGCGAATGACCATCTGGACGGAGTGCGCGTCTTCGAAATAAGGGAACGAAATTTCTCCCGTCGCTTCTGGAAGATCCGAGTAACATTCGACCTTCGCCTGGCGGTCCTGCTGATGATAGAAACAGAATCTCTTGTTACGGAGAGCGGGAGAACCGCATTGGGTTCCGCTGACCTTGATGTGGCGGCAACGAGCTGCTTCGTAGGACGACATCGACGCTCCTGAGTTGCTGGCAAGTGCCGGCTCCGGGGGTATCCCCCCTTATAGCCGGTATATTAGAATCATGGACTTAGCTACACGCCGGACGGCAAAGTCTTGAAACTGGGATAGTTACGGGTAAACTCTTGATTGTGGCGGAGTTAGAGTTAGTTACGTCCTTCTCTGCCGGATTAGTCACGGCTGGCGCGGGAGTTAGTGGATAACGAGTCGGCGCGCGTACTCTTAAGTTGTCGTTATATTTCTATTATAAGGTGGGGTGTCAAGTTTTATTTGTGGGATTATGCAGTGGGTTGTCGATGGCGCGAATGCCGGCAAATAGATTCGACTTCAAGGCTGGATCTCTTTCTCGTCGCCATAGCACGTGCAAGTCGAGTCTCTGGGGCAATCCCTGAGATGAACTCCGCCCCTTTTCCCTGTCCCATATTTCAGGAACAGACCTAACAGGATGATTATCACAATCGCGAGTTCCATCGAGGCACCTCCGCCTCTGCCGGGTGGAATTATATCCCTTAAGGTTCCGCTAGCTACTACTTTCTAGCCCTAAACGTTGTTTCGCTTCTCTGTCCGTAGCCGAAAATCGCGGCGGGTGGGGCAGCCTCAGTTGTGGCGATGCATAGGTGGGCCAGCCTGCATAACTTGGGACTCAGATCCCGGGTGTGAGCGTAATGGCGATATTTCACCAGCTACGCGAGTGAGTGCCCGTGTGCGACGCATGAACGCAACGACTACTTGCTCTTGTCTTTCTTTTGGTCGGCCTTCTGATCGGCTTCGGCGGTCTTCACAAGTTCGGCGACGTGATGAAACTCAGGGCTGTCTTTCTTCAGTTTTGAATAATCCACATCAGAGTAGTTATTCTTCAGTTCGGCCATCAGGTAGGACCGGCGCGTAGTGAAATTGTTGTGATCGTCCCAGAAGGGATTCAACGGCCAGTCGCCCTTCTTCATGGAGACCGCTTTCCACGATGCGGGCGCCTCGCGAATATCGTAGCCCGCTGCGAGCATCCATTCCAGCCCGACGCGATCGGCTTGATCCTCCAGCGAACGTGCAAACTGGCTCTGAATGCTCTGGGCGGCCAAAGTAGTGACGATGCCGCCGCCAAAGGGAATAAAGGCGCCTGCGCCACTGAGTGCGGCCAACTCGGTACGGTGATAGTGCAAGGCCTGCCACTGATGTTTCTCGACGGCATGCGAAATCTCGTGCGCCAGCACAAAAGCAAGCTGCGCCTCGTTTTGGAGGAAATCAAAAACGGACGAGTGCACAAGCACGACGCCATTGGGATAGGCGGTAGCGTTAAAACTTTTGCCCTCTACCAAATAAAACCGGAACGGAATCTTCAGCGGATCATTAGCCGGGAGGTCTCTCTGGTGTGCGGGAACCAGATCTTCCCCGAGCTTGGCGATATAGTCCTGGGCTTCGCGGTCGGGAACGATGTGGTATTTCCTCTCCCAGTGCATTTTGAGCTCGCCGGGAGCGAAGGACGAATAGTCCGGTTCCTTGATTTTTGGCTCCATGCGGCGCCAGAGCTTTGCTTCACCAGGTTCGAGCTCGCCGTGATGAAACACGATCTTGCGCGCGTTGATCGAGCCATCCGGTTCCTGCGAGCCTTCGTATCGCAGGAAGGTGTCGAGGTTTAACTCGTCGAGGGAGGTCAACGGCACATTCTTGGAATCTTCTTCTTCGCTTTTCTTGCCGGCGGAATTCTCCCGCTCCGACTTGTTGAGCTTGATCGTGAGGGAGGTCTCCGGAGACACTGTGATTCTCTGCCCGTCGGCGCGAATTTCTCCTTCCCATCCGGGGCCCTTCTTAGTGAGCGAGGGAAGCTGTTCGAGCAGGGCGGTGCGCCTAAGTTTCCGCGCATCCTCGAAAATCACCTTGATCGACTTGGCCTTCAGCTCTCCCGTGGACTCGTCATAGTCTCCCTTAACCTCCACCTCTGTTCCTATGCGAAGGTCTTCCGGTTTGAATGCGGCCCTCGATTTATCGTCTTCCTCGGCGCTTATATCGATTGCAAGGGAACGATCACGAGTGACCTTATAGTCATCGATCTCAAACACTGTCGGCGATTTCACGTCGGTAACGAACCCGCGGATTGTCGTTTCCTTCGCAAAGAGCGACCCAGCGAGAAACAGCGAGATACTTACTATGGCAAAAAGTTGGCGCATTAGAGTCCTAACAGCCCATGAAGTCCTGACAGCGGCAAGATGATAGCACGAACAATTGCGAGAAGCTCCGGTATACCTTGTCGTATGGGCGTGGGAACCCACTGTAACCTGTGGGGCCCGAGGCATATGCAGCATCGTGTCCCACCCGCCGAAAATCGCGGCGGGTGGGGCAGCCTCTTTCTTGCTGATGCAAAGGCGGGGCCGACACCCTATGGTTTCATTTGTGATCGGGTTGCCTGTGATGTGGTACGGGAAATTTGTATGAAAAATCGAGCTCCCCGTGAGTGCAGTCAGGGCCCAGGTTAGCGCCCAAAAAACGGGCGCGAACCTGGGGCACTATCCTGATCCCTACTGCAACGGTCTGATCCAGCTATTGCACTCGTTTGAGGTCCTGTATCCAATCTGTTTCCCAGGTTTTTCCACCGTCGGTTGATTCGGCTTGCTCCCAGTGACATGTCGTGGGAGTGATCTGGGACCAGATGAATCGCAGGCGGACTGGCTTGCCGCCTTCGGTGTCGTCGGCATAAAACGTACCTATGCCATCGCGGAAGCTGCCTCTGACGGGCGGATCCATCGGCGCGAGTGGCGTCCTGCTGTCCATCCACCAGATCGACCACTGTCCGGACTTTGGGTCGAACGATCGCGGAGCCACTCCGCGATAAGTGGCGCCGGGAACCTCGAAGACGTCGTCGTCGACGTTGGCGTAGCCGCCCATCAGGGGCTGGCTGAACAAGGTGCCTTCGAATTCGATCCAGTCGTGACTGTTGACGAGGCGATGCTTCAGCTTTCGATGATGGACTTGCCAGCGGCCGAATAGGAAATCGAAGTCATGGAGTCCGGGCGGCGCAGTTTCGGCGTGAGCTGTCTGTGATCCCGAAGCCGAGGATTGAGCGAGAGATAGTCCGGGTGACATAAGGACGAGAAGCAGACATAGCGTTAGTGCCGGACGCTTGTTTGTTTGCACGGCTGGCTCCTTGCTGAATTCACGAGTTTCACTCGACGATGTGAGCATTTAGACGTTATACAACTCAAAGTGTTTTGAGTGGTGGGTGTATGCAGTATCGTGTTCCACCTGCCGAAAATCGCGGCGGGTAGGGCAGCCGCCTTCTTGGCGATTTTGTTGCCGATGCAAAGGTGGGACAACCCGCTGTTCGCTGACATTCAGGGGCGCGGGCAGAACGCCTTGCAGCGGTCGTGGTAAGGAAGGGGTGCAGGGGTCCTTCGACTACGCGACAACTTCACTTCGTGAAGTTTTCACTGCGCTCAGGATGACAGAGTTGGAGGAGAAGTCGGAAGGAGAAAGCCCTCGGGAATGGCTTCGGGGCATCCCACCTTTGCGCAACGGACGCGCAACGATGGGGCACCCTCTGTCTTGCTGGTGCGCGGAGAACACGAGGTCCTTCGACTACGCGGAAACTTCACTTCGTGAAGTTTCTGCTTCGCTCAGGATGACAATATTGGAAAGGAGAAAGCCCACGGGAACGGCGTTCGTGGTATCCCACCTTTGCGCAACGGACGCGCAAAGATGGGGCGCCCTCGGTCTTGCTGGTGCTCGCAAAAGGCGGAGGGCTAGGAGCCCGCGGCGAAGCCGCCTAGGTGGGCGATGGTCAGGCGGAGATATTTGTAGGGGTTGACTGGGGCGTCGTTGATGCGGACTTCGTAGTGGAGATGCGGGCCGGTGGAGCGTCCGCTTAGGCCTACGTAGCCGATGGTGTCGCCGCGGTGGATGTATTGTCCGGCGGCGACGGCGAAGCTTGAAAGATGTCCGTAACGGGTGGTGATGCCGTGGCCGTGATCGACCATGACGGCGCGTCCGTATCCGCCGAGGAAGTCGGCGAAGGTGATGGTGCCGTCGGCGGGGGCGATGACGGGCGATCCGACGACGGCGGAAATATCGACGCCGGAGTGGAAGGCGCCTTCTCCATTAAATGGATCGATACGTTCGCCGAAAGAGCCGGTGATCTGGCCTTCGACGGGCCAGAGGTTCGGAGCGGCGTTGGCGCGGACCCAGTCGGCGGTGGTGGAATTTTTGGTGAGTCCGAGCGAGATGCCTACGCTGGCTGCGCCGGTGAGGGCGGTGTGCTTGAGGGCGTAGAGCTGGTCGAGGGAAGAATTCACCTGCGCTTCCTGAATCTGTTCGGTCTGGGAAGCGGCGACCATCGCGGGATCGGACTTGAGTCCGTAGAGTGCGGAAACTTCGCTGGCGAGTGAGCCGAGGGAAGCGACCTGAATGTCGCGTTCTTTTTCGACTTGCTCGAGGCGCGAGTAGCGATCTTTGAGTTGTTCCTGCTCGGTGCGCAGCTGGTGCAGTTGCGCGACTTCTTTCAACATGCGGGTGTAGCGGCTGGCGATGCCGGTGAGGCAGAGTAGGCCGATGCCAGCGCCGGCGAGAAGGACATATAGATACTGGACGGGGATAGAGATTTTGCGAAGCTGTCCAGCCTCGTCGCGGGCCACGAAAAATATGTAAAAGCGTTTACGCAATATGGTATTCCGCTGTCAGTTTGAGACTTCGTTACTGCCTTCGGAAACCTGCGTGAGCGGGAACTGTCATGCTCAGGCTCGGAATCCTGATTCCACCAAGCCGCATTCGGAAGCGGACTGGCATGCCTACACTACCAGGAACCAGGTGCGGCGAAATTCAATTTGGCCGCAACTAATACATGTTGCAGCACTTGATTCGGCCAGATGTCTGTGAACGGCTGGTTAAAGGTAGCAAACACACTTGGACGTGTCAACCGCCGAGCGCCCTTCCGGGTGGTTACCAAGGCGTGGTAACAGCAATGCCCAAACGGCCCGGTGACGAGTGTACGCGGGGCGCGGATTAGGGCGGATGGACACTGCCCAAAACCGGGTATTGGAGGGCGAAAACGGTATATTGGTTGCCATGCCGGTGAGCGAAAAGAGGCTGATTGAGGGCATTCGGCGGCAGGCTGGCGGCGGACGATCCGTCGCAGAAGGCATTGGGGACGACTGCGCTGTGCTGCGCATTCCGCGCGGGCACGAGATGCTGGTGACGACGGACTTCTCGATTGAAGGAGTACATTTCAGGCGCGACTGGTATGGTCCGGAGCTGGTGGGACGACGGTGCCTGACGCGCGGACTGAGCGATATTGCAGCCATGGGCGGAGAGCCGCGGGCGGCGTTCTTGTCGCTGGCAGTGCCGGGAGATTTGGCGCAGGGATGGGTGGATCGGTTCTTCAAAGGACTACTGGCGTTGGCTGCGGAGTTCAAGGTTGTGCTGGCGGGAGGCGATACGGCGCAGTCTCCGAGCGGAATTGTGGCGGACATTATTGTGGTGGGATCTGTGCCGCGGGGAAAAGCGGTATTGCGGTCGGGAGCGCGGGCTGGCGAGTTTATTTACGTCACTGGGGAGTTAGGCGGTGCGGCGGCGGAGACTGCAGTTCTCAGTTCTCAGTTCTCAGTTCTCAGTTACGGCGCAAAGGGGACAATTGCGGTGCCTCGGGTTGCAGTGGGGCAGTGGTTGCGGCGGCGTGGAATGGCTTCAGGGATGATTGATTTGAGTGATGGGCTCTCGACTGATCTTGAGCATGTTTGCGAGGAGAGTGGCGTGGGAGCGGAGATTCGGGCGGATGCGATTCCTCGGGCTCGGGTCGGCGACGGCGGCAAGCCGGTCGAGTTGGATTTCGCGCTGCATGGTGGGGACGATTACGAACTGCTGTTTACGTCAGCGAAGAGGATTCCGGCGAGAGTGGCGGGGGTGCGAGTGACGCGGATCGGGCGGGTCACAGAATCGTCGGGGATGAGGATCGTGGGCGAGGATGGGAAATCGCGGCGGCTCCGGGCGGAGGGGTGGGAGCACTTTGTGAAGAAGAAGTGACTGGCAAAGCAAGTGGTGACTTTAGTTACCTGCCAGCGGTGACAATCGGGCGCTAAAGTAGCGGCATGAGAAAAATATCCCCGGTCCCGTTTTTAGTGCTGCCGTTTTTTCTGCTGGCGTTCAGCGTGGCGATGTCGATTTCTGTTTTCGGGCAGGGGCAACCTGCAGCGAGCAGAATTGATGACGAGTTCGTGAAGAAGCAGTTCGGCAACCAGTTTACGATGCTGGCTGAAATGCAGCCGGTGATTGGCGACCTGGACGGCGACGGCGCGGAAGATGTGGCCATCGCGGCGCGCTGCAAGAATCCGATGCTCGATCAATCGGAACACGGGTACATGGTCGTGGATCCCTACAACGATTTTTTTGGCTACGGTGACCCCAAGGTTACGACGACGTTTAGCGAAGCGGTTCCGGAGAGACGCGGCCTGGTGGTGTTGATCATCCACGGCAAGGGTCCGGAGGGTTGGCGATCGGCGACTCCGAAGGCGAAGTTTGTGATTGTGAATCTTCCGTACAAAGCGATTTCAGTGCGCAAAATGCGGCTGCGCAAGAAGTCGATCGATGCGGTGTATGTCGAAGAGGCGGGGAATACGGGAGAAAGCTCGGCGTTGTTTTTCGATGGGCGGAAGTTTAAGTATGTGCCGATGGGCGGGGATATGGAGTAGGCTCTCAGCTCTCAGCTGTCAGCTCTCAGTTTCCTGCTGTTGGCGTTTTTTTTCGACTCTGCTGGTGTAGTAACCTCGTTTTTGAATTGCCTCACAAGCTTAAATACAGCGTTTTGCCTGAGGGGCTGGCGGTGTGCCGGCTCGGTGGCTCTGAAACCATTCCAACGTGGGCGACTTCGGGGGGATTTTTCTGCGTTGTTCGCGGGATTGATGAGCTGTCGATTGTCGTCTCGGAAGAGCTTGTGCCGAAGGACGTGCTGTGCGAGCTGGGATGGATTGCGCTTAAGCTGGAGGGGCCGTTTCCGTTTTCTATGACTGGCGTGCTGGCGTCTTTTCTTCAACCTCTGGGTGATGCGCGGATCTCGATCTTTGCCATCTCGACTTTCGATACGGATTATGTGCTGATCAAGCGCGAGCAACTGGAGCGGGCGCAGGACGCGCTGGCTGCGGCGGGACATCTCGAGATCTCATGACTAGAGAAATTCTGAATAAGTCCTGTCGGACGAGGCGGGATGCCCTCAGTGTGTGTCCCCCGGCGGCTAAAGCCGCATTTGTAGGGGCTTTGGCGGCACGGCTGAAGCCGTGCCCTTTCAAAGCGGTTCCTTATTCGACACAGCTGATGCGGTGGCCTTTCAAAGCGGTTCCTGATTCGACTTAATCAGAGGCCCCCTAGAGATCTCACAACTAGTAATCGCACAAGAAGCGGGTTGTTTTGCGGACGCGGGCAATCGCCGTTTAACCTTGTGTTTCGGCAGAATACTGCGAGAAATTGTGCATTGGATCGGGCTCTGTGGTGAAATAGAAACAATGTCAACGATGACAAACACGCCGGAGGCGCCTAAGCCGGTGACGTCTAAGCCAGTGACGTCCAGGTCAGTGGCGTGGCGGCGCAAGTTCAAGGCGGCGGAGCGGAACGCGCATGGATTGTGGCAAATCCTGAAGGCTCTGGCATCGACGGACCATCCTCTGCTGGCGCATTTGATACCGATCCGGCGCTGCAATTTGTCATGCACGTATTGCAACGAGTACGACGATTTTTCGAAGCCGGTTTCGACCGACCAGATGCTGCGGCGCGTGGATCTGCTCGGTGATCTCGGAACGTCGGTCATTACGATCAGCGGGGGCGAGCCGCTGCTGCATCCGCAACTGGACGACATTATTCATCACATGCGGCGGCGCAGAATTGTGTCGGGGATGATCACGAATGGTTATCTGCTGACGGCGGACCGGATACAGAAGCTGAATCGAGCGGGACTGGAGTGGCTCCAGATTTCGATCGACAATGTGAATCCCGATGAAGTGTCGAAGAAGAGCCTGAAGGTGCTGGATAAGAAGCTGCAACTGCTGGCAGAACACGCCGATTTCCACGTGAATATTAACTCGGTGGTCGGGGGTGGTGTAAGCCATCCGCAGGACGCGCTGACCATCGGCAAGCGCGCTTTGGAACTGGGGTTCAGCTCGACGGTTGGAATTATTCACGACGGCTCGGGACAAGTGCGGCCGTTGACCGAGGAAGAACAGCGCGTGTATCACGAGATGAAAAACCTCGAGAAGCGCAGCTTTACGCGGATCAATTCTTTCCAGGACAACATCGCGCTCGGCAAGCCGAACGAGTGGCGGTGCAGGGCGGGAGCGCGTTACTTATATATCTGCGAGGACGGGCTTGTCCATTACTGCTCACAGCAGCGCGGGTATCCGGGGATTCCGCTCGAGAAATATACGGTGGCCGACATTCGGAGGGAGTTCCAGACAGAAAAATCGTGCGCCCCGCATTGCACGGTTTCGTGTGTACACCAGGTATCGGTGGTGGATGCCTGGCGTGCTCCGCAGTTGCCGGCGCCGCCGGCTCCGACGGCTAGCGGGCTGGTGCAGATCGAGTAGGCAGTTCTCAGTTGCCAGTTCTCAGTTCTCAGTAAAATCAAACCCTAGTTCTCAGTTGCCAGTTTTCAGTAAGACCAATTCGCGGCTAGCGCTCAGCTCAGCCGATAACCTACTCGCCTGAATACGCGTCCCTCAGCGGCTAAAGCCGCGCCTGTGGCGGGCTTTGGCGGCACGGCTGAAGCCGTGCCCTTTCAAGGCGGCATGACTTCAAAACTGTTCATGATTCGAATTGATCAGCTTTGGCAGCACGCTTCGCCTCCGCTCAGGGCAGGCTCTGGAGCCGTGACCTTTCAAAGCACCCTTGACGCTGGTTGATTTTCGCTGCGAAGGCTTTGCACGCTGTGGGCTGGGCCCAGGTTAGCGCGCAAAAAACGGGCGCGAACCCTTCGACAGACTCAGGGCAGGCTCTGGGGCACGACCGATATCGTTTCAATGCGCGATTTCGAGGCTCCCCTAGAAGGTTGTGGCTACGGAGAAGCGGATGGTTTTTCTTGGTTCGCGGAGGGTGTAGTTCGATCCTAGGGTGGATTTCGTCAAGTCGTAGGTGTAGTCGCCGGCGGCCCGGGGATCTACGCAAGCGCCGAGAGTGGGACAGGGGAACATGTCGCGCGTGATTTGAATTGGGGGCGAGGCGGTGCTGTTGAGGCGCAGGGCATTATAGGCGTAGTAGATGCGGAAGGGCGCGTTGACGACGGGCAGCATGGTCTGCAATTCGATTCCGGTGGACATACGCACGACCCAGTTTGTGCCGGGAACGGGGCTGAGATTGGGGGAGAACTGGCTGAGCGGAAGTCTCGAGCCGCCGGAGCAAGCGTAGCCAGTGTCGGGGCCAACGTGAGGACAGCCGAACACGGTGCTGATGAGGGTGTTGTATTGGGTGGGATTGATCTGCAACTGCGAGTTACGCAGGATGGGATCGGTGCCCATATCCACGAAGGGAGCAATGGCGACCGGTCCCGCGATGGTGATGCGGTATTCGAGGTTGCCGCTCAAACTGAGGTCGCCGCCGGGCGTAACCAGTTGGTTGTAGGGCACAGGAATATTCCAGCAGTTGCTGATGCAGGAACCGTTGGCACCTCCTTGCACCGGGAAACGCGGGTCGGCGGGGACAAAGGTACCGTCACGATTTCTGAGGGGGACGCTCTGGGCGCTGGGCAGGTAGGCGATGGGAGAGATGGTGCGGATATCGAAGCCGCGGATGTCGTTTTCTCCGCCGAGATAGGCGCGTTCAAAGGGCGGAGCGACGATGCCTCCGTAGCCAGTGATGAAGGAAGCCTGCAAATTGTAACCGAGCGCATTGCGGCCTCTGCCGTTGGGGCCCTTTTGCATGGGGAAAAACTGTTTGTAGGAAACGATCGGGCGGATGGTGTGGACGGTGCCGCCGAGGCCAGCGAACTCTCCGCCAATGAACAGGCTCTTGCCGTGATGGGGAGCGTAGGAGGCATCGAGAGTATTCATGGTGAAGCTGGGCGTGATCTTGCTGGTGATGATGCCGTTGAGGGCGTTGGGACCGGTGATGCCGCGGAAATTGAGGTTTTCAAACAAGAGCTTGGAAGCAGTGCTGACCGCGACCAGCGAAGAACGATCAAAGGAGTAGGCTACGCCAACGCGTTTAAAGGAGTGGCCTTTGCGCAGGGGGTAGCTGATGGTTCCGGTGATGCCGGTGCTGGATTGCGAATAGTTCTGGAGGTTCTGCAAATAGGCCGAGGGCAAATTCAGATTTTGCCCGGTGGCAATGGCATACTGGCGCGCCTGATCGTAGCTGGTTTTGCGGGTGTAGACGTTGAAGCCGGCCTGGATGGGGCGATCGAATAAGTAGGGCTCTGTGAATCCGAAAACAAGATCGCGCTGACGGCTGCCGAGGCTGGCCTGGACGGAGAGGGTCTCGCCCAATCCGAGAAAATTGTTGGTGGAGTAGTTGAGGCCGACGAAGGCGCCGGCCAATCCGCTGACGCCGCCCTGCAATCCGATGCTGTTCTTGCCTTTTTCGTGCACCTTCAGCGAGAGATCGACGGTGCCAGCTTTTTCGTCGAGATGGCGCTCGGTGGTGTTGTTGTCGTCGGGCTTGAGCTGGTCAAAGTAGCCGAGTTGGTTCAGACGCAACAAGCTCAGTTCCCAGAGGCGGGAGTTGTAGATCTGCCCTTCTTCGAGCGCGATTTCGCGGCGGATGACTTTGTCGCGCGTGGTGGTGTTGCCCTGGAACTCGATGCGGCGGACGTAGAACTGCTTGCCTTCATCGACGTCGATTTGCATGTTGACGAGTTTCTTTTCGTCGTCGAACTTGGTGTCAGGGACGGAGGTGAAGTTGATGTAGCCGGCTTCGCCATAGGCCTTGCGCAGGTTTTCGAGTCCTTTGGCGACTTTTTCGCGGCTGAAGATTTCGCCGTCTTTCATGGGGAAAAGACTGCGCAGGGCGGCGATGTTGGAAATGGCTTTGTTGTTCTTGAAGGTGATCGAGCCGAGGCGGTAGCGATCGCCTTCTTCGATGGGCATGGTGATGTCGACGGATTTGCCAGCGCCCGCCTGGATCCAGGGAATGTGGAGACCGGTGCGTCCGGTGTCGTGGATCTCGGTCTTGGGATCGTCGACGAGCACTTTGAAATAGCCGCGGTTCTGGAACTCGGCGCGGACGCGTTCGGTATCTTCTTCAAGCTTGGTGGCGTCGTAAGTCTTAGCGAAAAGGCTTTCGAGGAAAATGGACTTGGGAATACCGATGGGCTTGAGGTTCTTCATGGCCGCAATCAGGGTGCGGTCTTTGATGTGCTTGTTGCCGCGGAAGCGAATGCGTCCGACTTTAACCTTTGGGCCTTCTTTGATGACGAAAGTGATGCCGACGGCAGCGGGAGGAATGGGTCGAACTTCGGTGCGGATAGTGGCGAACTGGCGTCCGTGCTCGGCGAGGAGTTGTTTGAGGACGACTTCGGCTTTCTTGATCTTTGTGGGATCGTATTGGTTTTCGACGGCGAGTCCGACTTTGCGATCTTTGAAACGGTCGAGAACGTCGCTGGTGGAAACTGCGTTGAGGCCGGTGTAGTTGATCTCGCGGATGGTGGGGCGCTCTTTGAGGTAGATGTGAAGGATCCAGCCTTTGGCGGACTGTTCGCGCTCGAAGCGGATGTCTTCAAAGTAGCCGGCATTCCACAGGGCGTTGAAATCGCGTTCGATGGCGGCTTCGTCGTAGACGTCGCCGACTTTGGTGAAAATGCGAGCTTTGACGGTTTCGGCCGGGATGCGCCGATTGCCGTGAACGGTGATGCCGACGACGAGATCCTGCTGGCTAAAAACGGGGGCAGCGGCGATCAGGAGTGTGAACAGAATGAGAAGCCGATTCAAGACAGGGCCGCGCCACCAAACGTCTGCGGTGGAAGGAGATGGAGACCGGCGAGGGTCTCTCTGCGTGCCCTTGTCGTGGCCGACTCGCGGGGCACACACAGGGATATCCTGATGACGGCGATGAATTGCAACTACCTCGAAAAACGAGAGTTAGGAAAACGGTAATTATACGGTAGAGACGGAGAACCGTCCAAGGCTGAGTCGAAGGCGAAGTGAAATCTCTCCCCAGTCAGTCATGCCCGAGCAAGTTCTACTTCAATACAGACGGAATAGAAGGTCGCCGCGTTGCCCATGTCGGTAAGTTTTTCTGAAGTGAGGACATTGATGTTCTTTCCGCCGGGAGAAAAGCGAGCCCAATCGAGGCGAGCGGCGACGACTCCGGGGCGAACGGTACCGTCGACGCGAGCTTGAAGAAGTATCTCTCCGCGGTGATTGAAGGCACGAACCTGGTCGCCGTCGCGAATTCCGCGAGCATGGGCGTCGGTGGGATGCATTTCGAGATCGCCGAGCTGGGTTTCCATGCTGCGGACGGATGCAACGTTGGCGAAAGTCGTATTCATGTGGTTGTCGGGCTTGCGGGCGAGGAGTTCGAGCGGGAAGCCTTGGCCGGCGGATCCTGAACCGTAGCGCGATTCGGTCGGCGGAGTGAAGGCGACGACGGGATCGAGTCCCTGGGCGATGAGGGCTTCGGTATAGAACTCGGCTTTGCCGCTGGGCGTGGGGAAGTTGCCGTGGGCGAAAGGCAGGAAGGGCGCGGCGGCGCTGGCTTTATCGAAGTTCGGCTCGAAGTTGAGGCGGATGTGAGGTTCGCGTTCGAGGCGATCGCGTGTGATGCCCTGGAGCCATGGGTTCGGTGAATCGAGAGCGGCGTCGATGATTTGGTCGTCGGTGTCGCGGAAACATTCCTCTTCAAATCCCATGCGGGCAGCTAGGGCGCGAAATAGATCGACGTTGGAGCGGCATTCGCCGAGAGGCTCGATGGCCTGGCTCGACACCTGAAGGTAGTAGTGTCCGTAGGCGGTCTGAAGATCTTTGTGTTCGAAGAAAGTTGTGGCGGGAAGAACGATGTCGGCGTAGTCGGTGGTGTCGGTGAAGAACTGTTCGTGGACGACGGTGAAAAGATCGGGGCGCTTTAATCCGCGGATGACTTCGTTGTGGTTCGGGCAGACGGCGGCGGGATTGGAGTTGTAGACAAAGAGCGACTGAACCGGCGGCGAAGTCAGATGGTTGAGCGCGGTGGCGAGTTGGACCATGTTGATGGTTCTGGCTTCGCGTCCGAGGGACTTTTGCATCAAGCCGGGCATTTTGAGCGAATCTTTGTTTAGGTCGAATGCGCCGCTGGTTGAGAGCTGGAGGCCACCACCGATTTCTTTCCAGGAGCCGATGAGGCACGGGAGCATGGTGACGGCACGCATGGCCATGCCTCCGCCATCGGAACGCTGGATGCCGTAGTTGACGCGAATGACGGAAGGACGAACGGTGGCGTATTCGCGAGCGAGTTTGCGAATGTCGGCGGCGGCGATGCCGGTCCAGTGGGCGACTTTTTCCGGGGGATACTCGGCGGCGCGGGCTTTCAAGTCTTCGAAGCCGATGGTGTGGCGCGAGACATAATCGGCGTCGAAAAGATTTTCGTTGATGATGACGTGCATCATGCCGAGGGCGAGTGCGGCGTCGGTTCCGGGATTAATCGGGAGATACCAGTCGGCGAGCTTCGCGGTGCGGGTGCGATAGGGATCGATGACGACGAGCTTTGCGCCCTTGCGGCGCGCTTCTTCGATGAAGGGCCAGAGATGAACGTTGGTGCCATGAATGTTCGAGGCCCAGGCGATGATGTAGCGGGAATGGCTGAATTGTTCGGGCTCGGTGCCGTATTGGCCGCCGATGACTGACTTCATGCCGACTTCGCCGGCGTCGGAACAGATGGTGCGTTCGAGCTGCGAGGCGCCGAGGCGGTGGAAAAAACGGCGATCCATGGAGCCGCCGTTGAGTGCGCCGAGCGTGCCTCCGTAGGAGTAAGGCAGGATGGCTTCGGGGCCGTGGGTGGCGATGATTTGCCGAAATTTTTGTGTGATTTCGTCGAGGGCTTCATCCCACGAGATGCGCTGGAAAGCTTCGCGGGCGGGGGCGCCTGTGGCAGACGGGCCTTTCGGCTTGAGCCTGCGCATCGGATACAACACGCGATCGGGCGAGTAGACGCGGTCGAGATACTTGGCAACTTTGGCGCAGAGGAATCCGCGGGTGACGGGGTGGGAGGGATCACCTTGCACTTTGGTGGCGCGGCCGTCTTCGACGGTGATCAGAACGCCGCAGGCATCGGGACAGTCGTGCGGGCAGGCGGCGTGGACTACGCGCTTCATGTTTGGATTATAAGGCGGCCTGGACCGGGACGGGTTTCGGCGCAAATGCAGATCCCTCGCTTCGCTCGGGATGACAATTCCAGGAGTGGCCGAAGGTAGACAAGGCAGTGAAGACAACGTAAAGTCTGCGTGTTATGAGCCGCGCCAGTGGTGTTCCCGTGATTGATCGCGCCTATCTTCATTGCGGACGCGTTGCGGTGATCGATGCGCAGGGGAGCTTCACGTACGACGAGTTGCTGGACGCGTCATCGCGCATAGCGGCGGCTCTGCTAGCTGGCCGCGAAGATCTTCACTGCGGCGATCTGAACGAAGAGCGCGTCGGTTTCTTGATGACGCCGGGATTTGGGTGGGTTGCGGTGCTGTGGGGAATCTGGCGCGCGGGAGGCGTGGCGGTGCCTCTACCGCTCAACTCGGCCAATCCGGAGATGGAATTTCTTCTGGATGATGTTGGAGCATCGACATTGGTCTGCGATGCTGCGGCTGCTGCACAGCTATCGCCTATCGCGGAAGACCGCGGCATCCGTGTGTTGCTGTACGACGAAATTCGCTCTGGGCCGCCAGCGGAATTGCCGGATCTCGCGGGAAACGAATCTGGCGAGCGACGGGCGATGATTCTCCACACCAGCGGGACGTCGAGCCGGCCGAAGGGCGTGGTGACAACTCATTCGAACATCAGCGCGCAAATTGCGAGCCTGGCAGAGGCGTGGGAGTGGTCGGCCGAGGATCGCATTTTGTTGTGTCTCCCGCTGCACCACGTGCATGGAATTATCAACGTGGTTTCGTGTGCGCTGAGGGCGGGAGCGACCTGCGAGATGCTGCCGCGCTTCGATGCGAATACGGTGTGGGACCGCGTTGCAGGGGGCAGGCTGACGCTGTTCATGGCGGTGCCGACAATTTATGTGAAGCTGATCTTAGCATGGGAGGCGGCTTCGGCAGAGCGGCGCGCGGAATTGAGCCGGGCGTGCTCCGGACTGCGGTTGATGGTGTCAGGCTCGGCGGCGCTGCCAGTGACGACACTCGAGCGCTGGAAGGAAATCAGCGGGCAGACATTGCTGGAACGCTACGGCATGACGGAGATCGGGATGGCGCTGTCGAATCCTTTGCGCGGTGAGCGCGTGCCAGGAACGGTCGGCGTGCCGCTGCCGGGGGTTGAGGTGCAACTGGTCGGGGAAAACGGCGATCCGGTCGCGGCGGGGACGCCGGGCGAAATTGAAGTCAGCGGGCCGAGCGTGTTCCTGGAATACTGGCGCAAGCCGGAGGCAACGCAAGCTGCCTTCCGCGATGGCTGGTTTCGCACTGGCGATACTGCGGTGGTCGAGAACGGGGTCTACAGGATTCTTGGCCGGACCAACATCGACATTCTGAAGACTGGTGGCCACAAGGTATCGGCGCTGGAAATTGAGGAGGTGCTGCGTGGGCATCCCGCAGTGGCTGAGTGTGCGGTGGTGGGCGTCGCGGACGAGGAGTGGGGCGAGCGCGTAGGGGCAGCGATCGTGGTGACTGAGGACAGCGTCATCGATCTTGCTTCACTTCGGAGTTGGGCGCATCAGTCCCTGGCGGCGCACAAAGTGCCTACGCGGCTGCTGGTGTTGAAAGAGCTTCCGCGCAACGCGATGGGGAAAGTGACGAAACCGGCGGTGGTGGCGTTGTTTCAAAGCACGGCTGCGGACAAGGCTGTCGCCTCGGAGAGGACTTAATGGCCAACGAAGTGGTCGTGACTCCGAAACTCATGAATCCGAAAGTCGGGCACACGAAACTCACTCGGCAGCAAATCACAGGATTCTGGGGTGCATGGGCTGGGTGGACGCTGGATGGGATGGATTCGGTGATCTATGCTCTCGTGCTCAGTCCGGCGCTGACGGAATTGTTGCCGAAGTCGGGATACGCGGCGACTCCGGCGAATGTGGGGTTCGCGGGATCGGTGCTGTTTGCGCTGTTTCTTGTCGGGTGGGGACTGTCGTTGATCTGGGGTCCGATCGCGGACAGATTTGGGCGCACACGAGTGTTGGCGGCGACCATCTTTGTTTATGCAATCTTCACCGGAGCGGCGGCGTTATCGCAAACGGTGTGGCAGTTGGCGTTGTTCCGACTGCTGGCGGGAATTGGAATTGGCGGCGAATGGGCGCTGGCCGGCACCTACGTGGCGGAAGCGTGGCCGGAAGACCGGCGCAAGATGGGCGCTGGATATCTGCAGACGGGTTATTATGCGGGCTTTTTTCTGGCCTCGGCCCTCAATTACACGGTGGCAGCACGATATGGATGGCGTGCCATGTTCTGGTGCGGCCTGACTCCGGTGGTCGTGGCCTTCATGGTTTTGTTCCGCGTGAAAGAGTCGGAGCGCTGGCAAAAAAATCGAGTGAGAGCCGGGGGACTTTCGTCGCTGGCGCGGATCTTTAATCCTGCTTACAGGCGGCGCACGCTGGTTAACACGGTTTTGCTGGCCTCGGCGATCTGTGGGCTGTGGGCGGCGGCGGTTTACGCTCCGACGGCGATTATCGCGTTGGCGAAGCGTGCGGGCATGGTGCAGGCACAGGCGGTGCGCGTATCTTCACTCGGTATGGGATTGTTGTCGCTGGGGACAATTCTCGGGTGTCTGGCAGTTCCTCCGTTGGCCGAACGGCTTGGGCGCAAGCGAACCATGGCACTTTACTTTCTTGGGATGGCGATCTGTATCGTGCTTAGTTTTGGGTGGGCTTTCTACCTGCCGCGAGGACTGCATCCGTTTATCACGGTACTGTTTTTTCTCGGCTTCTTTGGCGGCAATTTCGCGATCTTCAGTCTTTGGCTGCCGGAGCAATACGGGACCGAGGTGCGTGCCACGGCGTTTGCGTTTACGACTTCGTTCGGACGGTTCATCGCGGCGGGAGTTAATTTTGGAGTGGGGGCGTTGGTCAGCCGAATGGGGACGCTGGGCAAGCCGGTGGCTTGCACGGCGATTGCTTTCGGGATTGGGCTGCTGGTTGTTCCGTTTGCGGTGGAGACGCGGGGGAAGGCGCTGCCGGAGTAGAGGGCGGAAACTGCAGGTCCCTCGCTGCGCTCGGGATGACAATTCTAATTTGGGATGACAAATCTAATTTGGGATGACAAATCTTGCCATGACAAATCTAAGAACAGTTTGGCGCTTGTCCGATTTCGGTGTGATTTTCGGCAAGCGGGCGAGGGCGCCCGCTCTACACGAGACTATTTGAATTCCAGGACTTCTTTTTCTTTGTTCTTGCTCATCTCTTCCATTTTTTTGATTTCGTCGTCGGTCAGCTTCTGGATTTCTTCCAGGGCGCGCTTCTCGTCGTCTTCGGAAATTTTCTTGTCTTTCAGGGTCTTCTTGATCGCGTCGTTGCCATCGCGGCGGACGTTGCGGATGGCGGTGCGGTGTTCTTCGAGGATGCGGTGAAGGTGCTTGACCATTTCTTTGCGGCGATCTTCGGTGAGAGCAGGAATGGGCACGCGCACGATTTTGCCGTCGTTCATGGGATTGAGTCCGAGGTCAGCGCCGCGGATGGCTTTCTCAATGACGGCGAGCTGGGAAGTATCGAAGGGCTGGACGGTAATCATTTGCGGCTCGGGCGCGTGGACCTGAGAAACCTGGTTGAGCGGCATCTGTTCGCCGTAGTAGTCGACGGTGATGGTGTCGAGCATGTGGATATTGGCTCGTCCGGTGCGGGTAGCGGCCATTTCACGGCGGAAGTCTTCGACGGCTTTTTCCATGCGCGTTTTGAGTTGGGCGAAGACGTCTTTTAGGGCGGGATGAGCCATAGCTTGGGGCTCCTATGTCGAACTGAATTTGAACGCTAGATTATAGCTGAGGGCGGAGGTGAAGAGAGGTCAGAGGTGAGAGGTCAGATTGCAGAGTTTAGAGCCCAAGGGGTTTGGGTGTTCACCTCTGCAATCTTACTTCTGACCTCTGATCTTTTTAGGCGCTGACGAGCGAGCCGATTTTTTCTCCGAGCACGACCCTGCGGATGTTGCCGTGCTGGTTCAGATTGAAAACTATGATGGGGAGATTGTTGTCTTTGCATAGAGAGATGGCGGTGGAATCCATGACCTTGAGGCCAAGTTTCAGGACGTCCATGTAGGTGAGGGTGTCGAATTTCTTGGCGTCTTTGACCTTCATGGGATCGGCGTCGTAGATGCCGTCGACTTTTGTGGCTTTCATGATGGCGTCGGCTTTGATTTCCATGGCGCGGAGCGAGGCGGCGGTATCGGTGGAGAAATAGGGATTGCCGGTGCCTCCGGCGAAGATGACGACGCGGCCTTTTTCGAGATGGCGGATGGCGCGGCGGCGGATGAAGGGCTCGGCGACCTGATTCATTTCGATGGCGGTCTGGACGCGGGTGTAGACGTTCTGTTTTTCGAGGGCGTCCTGGAGGGCAAGGGCATTGATGACGGTGGCCAGCATGCCCATGTGATCGGCGGAGACGCGGTCCATGTTTTTGGCCTGGTCGGCGACGCCGCGGAAGAAATTGCCTCCGCCGACGACGATCGCCATCTGGATGCCGAGACTGTGGACATCGGCGAGTTCAGCGGCGACTTCGTGGATGCGTTTGGTGTCGACGCCGAAGCCGAGATCGGCGGCCAAGGCCTCGCCGGAGATTTTCAGCAGGATGCGTTTGAAGATAGGCGTGGGCATGAAAGATCAGTTCTCAGTTCTCGGTTCCCAGTTCTCAGTCGCTAGTTCTCAGTCGCTAGGAAACATCGGGCGGAAGCAAGGATAAATCAAAAGGGGCGCCGAAGCGCCCCTGATTTGTTTGCGCCGCTACTTTGCGGCGGGAACGGGTGCCTCTCCGGCCTCGTCGGGCTTGCTGGTGACGAAGGCGACGGTGGCGTTGGCGTCTCCGACTTTGAAGCGCGCGAAGCGGCGGACGGCGATGTTTTCGCCGAGCTTGCCGATTTTGGCGGCGATCAGCTGCGAGATGCTGATGGTCTGGTCCTTGATGAAAGGCTGCTCGAGCAAGCAGACTTCTTCGTAGAACTTTTCCATGCGGCCGGCAACCATTTTTTCGACGATCGCCGGAGGCTTGCCGCTGGCCGCGGCCTGGGCACGATAAATATCTTTTTCGCGCTCGAGATCCTGCGGCGTGACATCCTCTTTGCGGACGAACTTCGGATCGCTGGCTGCGATGTGCATGGCGATGTCGTGGACGAGTTCTTTGAAGTCATCGGTGCGAGCGACGAAATCGCTTTCGCAATTGACTTCGACGAGCACGCCGATTTTGCCGCCGGCGTGAATGTAGTGTCCGACGGAACCTTCGCTGGTGACGCGCGTCGCCTTCTTGGCTGCAACGGACACACCCTTTTTGCGAAGCAGGACGATCGCGGCTTCGAGATCGCCTTTGGCTTCGGTGAGGGCGTGCTTGCAGTCCATCATGGGTGCTCCGGTCTTATCGCGGAGGTCTTTCACCTGTGCTGCGGAAATGTTCGCCATAGTCGTGCTCATGAGTGCCTCAGAATTCTGGTTTTAAACGTTTTGCGTTTTAGTTTCGAAGGAGGACAAGCCGGAGGGTCAATCAGAGTGCCAATCTAGGATTGAAACCTTACTTTGCAACCTTGAAACTGGTTTTATAAAACTTGACCCGCGCACAGGCTGGCTGCGCGGGTCAGATCTGGTTTTGCCGCCGCGCGAACCTCAGCGGCTAAAGCCGCTATTGTTGACGGCGTTCTGATCGCAGCGCTTAAGCGCTGCGCCACCCAAAATCGACCAAAATAAAGATCGACGCTAGAAGCGACGGGTTTCGGCTTGAAGCTCGTCGACGTCTTCGGTAGCGGCGGAAGGACGCTTGCGCGTGCCTTTGCCCAGGATGTCTTCCATGCGAATCTCTTCGCCTTCAACTGCGGGCACGGCGACAGGGGCTTCTCCATCGACCGCGGCTGCGGCGAGGGACTCCTCTGCGGCCGGCTCGGCATAGACTGGCTCGGGTTCGGCGACGGCCTGGATGTCGGCCATCTGTTTGTCGCTGCGGGCGTTGACGCCTTCGGCGATCGACTCCGAAATCTTCGAGGTGAAGAGGCGGATGGCGCGCAACGCGTCATCGTTGCCGGGAATAACGTAATCCACTTCGCTCGGATCGCAATTGGTATCGACGACAGCGACGACGGGAATGCCAAGCTTGCGCGATTCGCGGACCGCAATCTGCTCTTTATTGGAATCGATGACGAAGATCGCGTCGGGCAAGCGCGTCATGTTCTTGATGCCGGCGAGGTTCGCCTGGAGGTGCTTGCGTTCGCGCTCGAGCTTGATGACTTCTTTTTTCGGAAGCAGATCGTAACGGCCGTCGGTGGCCATCTCGTCGAGTTCCTTGAGGCGCTTGACGGATTTCTGGACGGTGATCCAGTTGGTGAGCAAGCCGCCCAGCCAGCGCTGGTTCACATAGAACATGGAGCAGCGTTGCGCCTCTTCGGCAATCGCGTCCTGTGCCTGACGCTTGGTGCCCACGAAGAGAATGATGCGGCCGTCAGCGGCCAGATCCTGCACGAACTTCGACGCTTCCTTGAACATCTTCAGCGTCTTCTGAAGATCGATGATGTAGATACCGTTGCGCTCGCCGAAAATAAATTCCTTCATCTTCGGGTTCCACCGCTTGGTTTGGTGCCCGAAGTGAACGCCAGCCTCGAGCAACTCCTTCATCGTAATGTTTGCCAATCAACCTCCTAAGTTGGTCTGCATCGGAGAACTGTCGTTGGTCGCTGGTCGCCCGGCAAAACACCGACTTCTCCGATTGCCATTCCCGTCCACCCCATCTCAGGGGAGGTGGGGGGATGAATTTGTGTAACAGCTGCCAGCTATCAGCTGTCAGCTTTCAGTTAAAACAAAAACTTATCGCTTCGAGAACTGGAAGCGCTTTCTTGCGCCCTTCTGTCCGTACTTTTTGCGCTCTTTGGCACGCGGGTCACGCGTGACCATGCCTTCGGCCTTGAGCTTTCCACGCAATTCGGCGTTGAAAAGCATCAGAGCGCGGGTGATTCCCAGGCGGACGGCGTCGGCTTGCCCGGCGACTCCGCCTCCGCACACGTTCGCGAGAACATTGAACGTAGCGCCCGTATCGGTTGAAACCAGAGCCCGCTTCGCGGCAATACGCTGCGAAGGAGTCACAAAGTATTCATCGAACGTTTTGCCGTTAACCTTATATTCGCCGGTGCCGGGACGAAGAAAAACGCGCGCGATCGCCGTCTTGCGGCGGCCAGTTCCGTAGTATTGAACGATTTCTGCCATGGTAGCTTCTAGCTTCTAGCTACTAGCTTCTAGCCAAACACTGGCCCGAAGCCGCGCCGTCCGCTCATTAACCCTTTCACGATCTAAAATCTTTGCCTTGCCGAACTCTTTCTACGCCTTGCCGAATCTTTTCTACGCGAATACTTTTGCTTCCGGCTTCTGCGCTTCGTGCGGATGCTTGTCGCCGCGATAGACCTTCAGCTTGGTGAACATCTGCTTGCCCATTTTGTTCTTGGGCAACATGCGCTGCACGGCGTCTTCAACGATCAGCTCGGGCTTGCGCACCAGGCGCTTTTTCATTTCTTCGGAGCGGATGCCGCCGGGATATCCGGTGTAGTGGTGATACTTCTTCTGATCGGCCTTCATGCCGGTGATCTTGACTTTGTCGGCGTTGATGACGACGACGTGATCACCGGTGTCGATGAAAGGCGTGTACTTGGGGTTTTCTTTCCCCATCAAAATGCGAGCGACGCGCGAGGCGAGGCGGCCGAGCACAAGTCCGCTCGCATCCACCACAAACCATTTACGCGCAATATCTCCCTGTTTCGGGAAATAGGTTGACATCGGAACTCTCCCAGAAAATAAAAGAACGCTACGAACCGAAGACCGCTGAGTGCCCTGATTTATTTCTATCCACGCAGAACGCGCGCTAGGTCATTCCAGGCGGGCAGCCGCAGGACTTCCAAAGGCTTCTAGAATAGCCCACGATCGGAGGGCTTGTCAACGAAGAGGTTCAAGAGCAAGGGGTTACCGCAGGGAGCGGCGCGGAAACCCCGAGTTCGATCTAGTGCGGAACATCTAGCGCGGTGGTTTGCTTGTCAGCCGACGGGCTAGGGTTCAGTCAATACCGAGCGAAGCCCGAACGGGGAACCTCGTTGGTACGCGGTTCGTACCAGAAACCATGTGCCGATTGAGTGCTTATGCCTGTTTTCTTCTGATCTTTCTGGTGCGTGGTGGAACTGCTCAACAAGCCAAGCATGATGAGCCAGTTCGGGAGCGACTGGCGCAGCACGAATATGATCTTTCGGGCGACGGCAAAGTCTTCCTCTCGGATGAGGCGCGGCGTGCATCGTTTTTTCTTCTAGGGGAGTTGCATGGGGAAAATGAAATCCCGGCGCTTCTGCGGGGGTTGTGGCCGGGGATGTGGCGGGACGGCTACCGATACGTCGCGGCAGAACTGAGTCCGTGGGCGGCGAATCAACTTGAGTTCACACCTACGGACCGCCAAGTGAAGCTCGTCAGTCTATGGACGAAGCAGGAAGCCCATTTCTTTCACTCGCTCAGCGGCGGGCCAGCCGGGCCTGCCGTTTTGTGGGGGTGCGATATGGAGGAGATGCAGCCGCAGTTGCTCATTCGCGACTTAGCGGCGGCGAATCCAGCGAATACGGGTCTTGCGCGGATGCTCGACATCACGAGATCCGGCTACAAGAGGGAGATGGCACCCGAGCTTCTTCAGTTAGCGCGTGGACTTACGACCACTCGGGATGTATCGAGCGATGTATCGGTGAACGACACATCCCTTCTGGGGAATCTGGAGGCGACGCTGGAAATCGAGAGTGCGAGGCTCAATGCGGATACGAAGCGGGAGGCTCAACTGCGGCGCGAGTCGCTAATGAAGGAACTCTTTCTACTCCACTACCAAAAAAGTATGTCCTCGAACCCAGAAGCGAAGGTCATGCTCCGCTTTGGTCGTAACCACCTACACAGGGGGTACGACGGTCGCGGAATATCGACTCTTGGAAACTTCGTGGCAGAGTTCGCGTTAGCCCAGCATAAGACGGTATTCAATGTAGCTGCATTTGGAGCCGGCGGAAAAGCTTCTCTAGCGGGAGAGACCTGGGACGCGGATGAGCGGGGCGATGACGTCGCTCTCGCGCTCCTCGCATCCTTGGCCCGGTACCCAGCCACGGTGTTTGACCTACGCCCGCTTCGGCAGACTCTCCATAGCATTCCTGATGAGAATCGGTCTCCCGTCGAACAGAGATTGGTCTACTGGGCCGACTCCTACGATGCGATCATCTGCTACAGGAACGTTACCCCTTTGAATCCGTAACCGGAGTTTTTTCGACAGTCCCGCTGAACGGATCGCCGTGCTTCCATTCGAACTTGTTCAGGGTTTCAAACGCTGCGGTCACGGCTCGGCTGAAGCCGAACCCTTTCAAAGCGATTCCATCGATCAACGGATATTAGACTCGGCGAATCAGTTTACTTCCTTATTTACTTGCGCTTTTACTTGCCACCGACTGACTTCAAACAGCGCTCGTAGAGTTCGAGCAACTGGGAGGCATAATCTTCGGGCTTGGCAGCGGCGCCGGTGCCCTGAAAACCGACTCCCGCGCCCGTGGTTTTGCCGTAGCTGGTGGTCATGGCGACGAACTTCATGAGATCGAGGGCAATATCTTCGTCGCGGCGGGAGCCGATGGGAAGACCGGGCATTTCCATGATGACAACTCCTGTTTGAGGTGTGACGCGTTCGGTGTAGTCCGCCGGGTTTCGGCGCTGCGGCGATGATAGCAGAAGTAAAAAAGGCATCCCTTGGAAAAGCGGGATGCCTTTTTCAGATTGCCAGGTCAGTTGTTTTTGGTTAGCGTCCCCCAGCGGCTAAAGCCGCAATTGATTCGGCGGCAGTTGACGGCACGAGTGGAACTCGTGCCCTTCCCTAAACCGGTGCTTTCCTAAGCCGGTTTAAGAGCCGGGCGGTTTTTCTTTTTTGCGTTCATCTTCTTTCTTTGGTGGTTCGGGCTTCTTTGGTTCAGGCTTCTTCGGCTCGGGTTTTGCTTCGGGCGCCTGCGGTTGCGGATGAACTGTGGGCTCCGGTCGAGTTTCCGGCGCCGGCCGCGGAGCGGGTTCTGGACGTCCGAGAGGCGGACCGTCGTTTCGTTGCGGCGCGGGTGGACGAGCGTTTTCAGGACGTTCGTTTTGAGGACGAGCGTTTTCGGGCCGAGGGTTCTGAGGATTCGGCTGGTTCGGTTGCGGGCGATTATTTGGGGGCTGTGACGGGCCGAGGTCTTCCCTAACCGCGGGCTTCGTGGGACGGCTCGGTTCGGGTTGGACATCGCGCGGATTGGAAGGCTGATTCGGACGGTAGTTGGGTTGGGACGGATTCTGGACTGCGGGTGAGGGATTCGGAGCCGGACGATTCGCTGGCTGTGGCGGCACTGTCTGGTTCGGCTGGACTCCTGCCGGACGATTCGGCGGGTTGGGATTCGCCATCTCCGGACGATTGCCGGGCTGGGTATTCGGAGGTTGATTGTTTGACGGCTGATTCGTCGCCGGTCGATTCGGCGCCGGTTGATTCATCGAATTGCCCTGGTTGCCGGGCTGATTGCCGGGGCGGGGGCCAGGTTGATTGTTGTTTTGATTGAGGGCAGGCTGACCGGGCCGCGCTCCATTTGGCTGATTGTTTCCGGGCTGATTGAGTGGGCGAGCCACGGGAGCTGGCATCGGCTTGGCCGGAGGCGCAACCTTTACCATGGGATGCGCGACTTGAGCCTGGGTTGGAGTGGGACGCAGGGTCCGTAAATCTTTTTTGGCTAACGGCACTCCGGGATTTGCGGCCATCGCCTGTTGCTGCTTAGCGAACGACACGGGCGGAGGCGGAGGCGGAGTCTTTGCGACGACCTGACGGTTCATCACGGCGGCTGGTGGAGCGGTGACGCGATTCGCGGTGGCAAACTTCGCTCCGAGAACGCTTTCACGGGTGGGAGCGACGGCGACGCGCGCGCTTACGGAAGCGCTCGCAATCTGCTGAGCGTTGACGGCAACCACGGAGCGCGCGACAGGCTGGGCTCCGGCAAAGGCGCGCTGCGGAACGGCCGTCACTGCGCCTTGTACTCCGCGATTCACGTACGTGATGTTGGTGACGTTGGTGGTCTTGTTGATGATGGTGGTGTTGTAGACGTTCGTGATCACGGTGGTGTTGACGACCGTGTTCGAGACGTTGACGCGGTTCACATAGGCGCGGCTGACCTGATAGGAAGGGACGTAGACTTCACGCGGGCCGAGCGGGAACCATCCGACGTTGCCTCCCCAGGCACCGCCGACTCCGCCGCCGATGAAGACCACGAGGGCAGGTGCGTAGACAGGGCGGACTGCAACGGGACCGGCGACCCATCCCCAACGCCCGCCGATAGTTACCCAACGGCCGTAGTGAAATGGAGCGTAGCCCCAGGAGTTGTCGTCGACCCAGGTGTAACCCCACGGCGGAATCCAATCCCAATGACCCTGGCGGTAGGGCGCCCATCCGGCTTCGACGCGGTTGGGAAACCAGACGTGTCCGTAGTTCGAATCGTCGCGCCAGTCGCCGTTGTCGTCGAGATCTTCGTAGCCGACAACATCGCGCGATAAGTATTGCGCGGAGCGAGAATCGTTCCAGCGGCGATCGCGGGTGTAGGCCCAGTTGTCGAACTGATCGGGGTCGCCGAGTTGATCGACTTCGGCGTTGAGGTAATCGGTGCCACTGAAAGTGCTGCGCGTGCCGGCTTGGAGAGTGTAGCTCTGGCCATCTCCGGTGACTTCGCCTTGGCCCTCGCGGATCGCAACCACGGAGTATGTGCCGTCTGCGCTGGCTTCTACGCGATAGCTGCCGGGTTGATAAATGTTGAATGCGAGATTGGGCGTATCGATTTCGAATACAGCGTTCTGATCGAGTTCGCGGACGCGGACATTCATGGAGCCCGACGTCAACTGGATCTGGACGGTCTGGTCATCGAGGTTGAGGAACGAGAAACCGGTGTTGGCATTCAAGCGGATGACGGCCGATCCTAGTTGCAACTCGACGCGGGAATTCTGGTCGGACCACAGTTGATCGCCGGTGGTGATGGGGCGATTCGGGACGGCGCCGACCCAGTCGGTTTCTCCGGCGGGCTGAAAGGAGATGGAGCCTTCCATGTAGCCTAGACGCGCCACGCGGCTGGGCGGATCGTCCTGCTGATTCTGGTCTTGATTTTGCGAGTATTGATCTTGCGCCGGGGCAGTTACGGCCGCGGTCGCGAGCGCCAGTGCGAGCAATGCGCTCGACCAGCCGAACTTCTTAAGTATTTTGGTCGTAAATATTTTGGTCATATTTGTTTTGGTCATAGGATTATTGGTCTCCCAAATTTTTTTGAAACGCTTTAGGACGAGACGGATGTTCGCACCCTCGCTTCAAACCCCTTCTTCCGGAATTAGTTGCCGCGGACGGGCTTGTCAAAAGAGCGCGGCGGTAAACGAATGCAACGTCGTCCCGATATTGGCCAGATGACTGCCGAGAGAGTATTCGTGAGTACTAAGGATAGCACTTCGAGCCGGGCATGGGGGACAGGCGGAATTCGCCCCACACACATCAATGGCATGGTCCGATGGTCAGGGACAACCCCGGTTTTGGATCGCAGGACAGGAACTTGGACCGCTCCCTGAATTAAACTGACTCAGCAACATGCACAACCATATGTTTCGACTCATTGTTCGCCAGATTGTTTTCTTGACGATTGTCATAATGGCGGTTGCTCTGCCGCGTTCGTTCGCGGAGGACAAACCCGGCGAATTTCGTATTCGCAACGCTACAACCGCAATCAAGATAGCCAAAGTAGCTCTTGAGCAGGAATTCGGCAAAGAAGAGCTTAAGAGAATGAAATACTTTGAAGCATCTTTAAGCGGCGATAACTGGGAAGTTCATGCCCACCCCTACAAGCGAGGCCAGATGCCGCCGTCGTACGGAGGAACTTGGGATTTTGTAATTGCGGTGAAAGGAGGTTGCGTTGTGCAGATCAGCATTGAGATGTAGGATTTGTGCCTGCAGTCGGTCCCCCGGCGGCTAAAGCCACGGCTGTGGCGGGCTTTGGCGGCACGGCTGAAGCCGTGCCCTTTCAAAGCACTCTTTCAAGAAACCCTGTCGAAGCACCGTTTCAAAGCGGTTCATGATTCGATTTAATTAGAGGCTCCTTAGGCATACCAGTCGCAGCGGGCTGGGGGTCTTATTAACTAATTGCTCTTTAATCAAGCTTCGCGGTACCCTACGTCGCTAGTGTTGTTGATCGTCTAAACGCCTTGCGCTTGTAGTTACATAAGCCGGGGCCACGGTAGGAGGGACTTGTGAATCGGTTTGCGATTTTTCGTTTTGCTGTTTTCGCGCTTGCTTTGGGAAGTGCCGCGGTGACGATGGCCGCCACCCCGCACCGGTATTTGCTCCAAGGAACGAACGCCGGATACCGATTCAGTAACTGCGGCGACTTCACGGACGGACAAGCTGTCGATTACCGCGTGAAAGACGACAAGATCTATATACGGCGGGATGGCGATAAGGATTCCAAGTGCTCCATTGAAGCGACGATGATGGGGAACAACAGCTCGGACACGGCAGCCGGTAAGGACGACAAAGGCGGCTATGCGAAGGGCACTGTCACTTTGTATACCGACAAACCGATCACCTATCAAAAAGGAACGATCCTTGGTTTTGGGACCAGGCGGGACACTTTTGTCGGTGGCGGAGGCGGCGGAGGCAACGGCACACCGGGTACCCCGGTTTCGAGCTGGACTCGACACGCGAAGGTGTACGAACTACGCGGCGCCGATTTTGTCTATGAGGTTGACTACTGCGGCGCTTTTCAGTCCGGTAATTTCTCTCCTGGCCAGGAAGTCGAATTCCGCGTCGGCTCTGGCAGGCTCTACATTCGCCACGACGGCAACAAAGAATATAGCTGCCAGTTGGAAGGCCAACGGCTGCCGGACGACGCGAAGCCTGCGGCTCCTGCGGCTCCGGCGCCAGCGGCCGCGCCTTCGGCACAGCGCTGATTTTTAACGGTTGGGCTAGCCAACTTCGACTAATCCAGCCGGGGTCTTATTAAGTAATTGCTCGTTAGTTAAACTTCGCGGTACTCTACGTTTTCATGGTGTTGCTCGTGTTCATCTGAACGCCTCGCGCTTGTAGTTACATCCGGTAGGAGGACGTATGAATCGGTTTTCAAATTTTCGTTTTGCTATGTTCGCTCTTGCCTTGGCAAGCGCTACGGTGGCCGTGAACACGGCGGCCGGCGATGACAAAGGCGGCTATGAGAAGGGCACCATCACTCCGGATGCTACCGTGGCACATCGATATCTGCTGCAAGGAACGGATGCTGGATACCGATTCAGTAACTGCGGCGACTTCACGAACGGACAGGCTGTCGAGTACCGCGTGAAAGAAAACAAGGTCTACATACGGCGGGATGGCGATAAGGATTCCAAGTGCGCCATTGAAGCGACGATGATGGTGAACACGAGCTACAAACCGATCAGCTATGTAAAAGGGACGATCCTGGGATTTGGGGTGAGGAGGGACGTTCACGTCGGTGGCGGAGGCGGAGGGGGGAATGGCGCACCGGGGAGTCCGGTTACGTCCTATACCCGGCACGCGAAGGTGTACGAATTGCGCGGCGCGGATTTTGTGTATGAAGTTGACTACTGCGGGGCTTTTCAGTCGGGTAAATTTTCTCCCGGGCAGGAGGTCGAATACCGCGTCGACGGTGATCGGCTGTACATTCGGCATGATGGGGATAAGGAGTATAGCTGCCAGTTGGAGGGCCAACGGCTGCCGGACGATGCGAAGCCTGCGGCTGCGGCCGCACCTTCAGCGCAGCGCTAGTCCCCCCAGCGGCTAAAGCCGCACAGATTTCGGGCGGACGCGGCCCTGAAGGGCCGCTCTTCCACGGTGGTGCAAACATACGTGGGTACGTTTCTGGAAGATCACGGCTAAAGCCGTGTCTGTGGCGGGGTTTGACGGGCACCCTTCGGCTTCGCTCAGGGCAGGCTCTGAAGTCGTGCCCTTTCAAATCGCTCTTTTTCAAGGGGCGCTACTTCGGTAGGGCGTTGCCAGAGCACTGGTGCTGCAAACAGGGTGCATAGGTCCTTCGCTTCGCTCAGGATGACAAATCGAAGTTATGTCGCGAATTTCCGGGACAGCACACTAGCCTACTTCGACTAATCCGTAAGTCTCGGACCATCGCGAGCGCATTTCGCGCAGGGCGCGATCGATTTCCTCTTTCGATATTTCTGAGTTTGGTCCGGCGATGACAAAGGCGGCCTCGCGTTTGGCGGCTTCGAGCAATTCGCGGTCGCGGATGATGTTGGCGACGCGAAAAGCTGGAATGCCGGCCTGTTTGGTGCCGAAGAATTCTCCGGGGCCGCGGAGTTCGAGGTCGAGTTCGGCAATCTGGAATCCATCGTTGGAACGAACCATGGCATCGAGGCGCCGCTCGCCTTCTTCGGAAATTTTCGCGCTGCGCATCAGGACACAGTAGGATTTCGCCGCGCCTCGGCCGATGCGTCCGCGGAGCTGGTGAAGTTGGGCTAATCCGAAACGATCGGCGTGCTCGATGACCATGATGGTGGCGTTCGGGACGTCGACTCCGACTTCGATCACTGTGGTCGCGACGAGAATTTCGAGCTTACCTTGCTGGAATTCGCGCATGACGTGTTCTTTTTCGTCGGCGTCGAGGCGGCCATGGAGTAATCCGACGTGCAGGTTGGGGAAAATCTTCTCGCGTAATTGACGGTGCATCTGCTGCGCGGCTTTGAGTTCGCGCTCTTCGTTTTCTTCGATCACGGGATAGACGACGTAGGCTTGATGTCCGGCAGCAACTTGCTTGCGGACGAAATCCCATACTTCGGGCGCGCGCTCGTCGGGCAGGGAGCGGGTCACGACCGGGGTGCGGCCCGGGGGGAGTTCGTCGAGGACGGAGACGTCGAGGTCGCCGTAGAGGGTTAGAGCTAAGGTGCGCGGGATTGGAGTGGCGGTCATGACAAGAACGTCGGGTTCCGGGTCAGTGGTGACCGGGCTTCGCCCGGTGGCGGGCGAGGGCGCCCGCCCCACACGAACCTCGTCCGATTTCTTCATCAGCTTGAGGCGTTGCATTACGCCGAAGCGATGCTGTTCATCGACTACGACGAGGCCTAGATTTTCGAATTCGACTCGATCCTGAATCAGGGCATGGGTTCCGATGACGAGCTGAGCGTTGCCCTGCGCGATGTGGCGGCGGATGTCTCGCTTGCGATCCTGTTCAAGGGAGCCGGTGAGAAGGACGATGCGGTATCCGGCACGCTCTAAAATCTGGCGGGCGGAAAAATAGTGTTGCTGGGCGAGGATTTCGGTGGGCGCCATGAGGGCAACCTGATAGCCGTTTTCGATGGCGATGATCGCGGCCTGGAAGGCTACGATGGTTTTGCCGGAGCCGACATCGCCCTGAAGTAAACGCCGCATGGGGTGGGACTGCTGCATGTCGGTCGCGATTTCTTTCAACACGCGCTTCTGTGCGCCTGTGGGGTGAAACGGAAGTATCTTCTTTATTGCCTCGCGAACGCCGGTGCTGAGCTCGAAAGCGATCCCGGTCTGGGCCTTTTGCTGGCGGCGCTTGAGTTCGAGGCCTAATTCGATGAAAAACAGCTCGTCGAAGATCATCCTTACATGTGCGGAGGTGCGGGAGGATTGCAGATCGCTAAAGCTTTCTCCGGCGCCAGGCCAGTGGACCTTCAAGAAGGCTTCGCGGCGGGAGACCAGACTGAGGTGCGCGCGGACGGCGGCGGGAATGGGATCGGGGAGATCGGGGCCGAGGTTATCGAGCGTCCAGCGGATGATGCGCCGGAACCAGCGCGGGGTGAGCTTGCCTTGTCCGGTGGATTCGTAGATGGGGACGATGCGGCCGATCTCGAGGGATGCGGCAGCTTTTTTTTCGGCCTCGTCGGCGCCCCCCTCTTCATTGATGTCGCCGAGGATCTCGAACTGCGGCTGCATGATCTGAAGATGGCCGTCACGATCTTCTTCGACTTTGCCGTAGAGCGCGACCATCTGGCCGGGCTGAAAACGGTCCTGCAAGTAGGTGGCGTTGAACCACATGCACTTCAGCTTGGAGCGACCCTGGCCGACGGTGAGTTGGAAGATGGGCATGCGGCGAGTGCGAAACAGGCCGGAGTTGCGGACCTCGGCGATGACGGTTGCCATTTCTCCGGCGCGGAGTTCGGCGACAGAGCGCGGATTGAGACGGTCTTCATAGCGAAAGGGCAGGTAGTGGAGAAGGTCGTCGACGGTCTGAATACCTTTGGCGGCAAGGACCTCGGCGAGGCGGGGGCCGATGCCTTTCACATACTGCACTGGAGTAGAGGGTTCCAGCATCTTAAGCGATGTTAGCAGGAAGGGAGGACGGCTTGGCCGACACATCGACAGAACGCCCTACGACGGAACGCGCTACGGAGAATGAGGCCCAGCTTACGAAGAAGGGCAGGGGAAAGAAAAGCAACGCGCTGGGGAATTTTCTCGACGCGCTGCTGGCGGTGCTGGCGGGCAATGCAATCTATTATTTGTCGATGCCGCATCTGCCTCCGGTGGCGAGGCACAGGCTTTTTCGGGAAGACTTTGGCTTGGTGGTGGATTTCGCGATTTGCCTGGCGATCTTTGTGGCTGTGAAGTATTGGCGACGGAATGAAGGTTGACGGTCGTCTGTCGGTCGTCTGTCGTGTGCCTGCAGTACATCTGTCGTACACTCGTCACCGAGTTTGGGAATCCTATGCTGAAGCCGCGGGCAATCATTGCCGGTCTGAGTCCGTACCATTCGCCCATCGTGAGCCGCGATGGAATCAGTCTCGATCTCAACGAGAGCATGGCGGGATGTTCGCCGCGAGTGTTGAAACGACTGCAGTCGCTTTCGGCGGCGGATGTGGCGCTGTATCCGCGGCGCGAAGCTGGGGAGCAACTGGTCGCGGATTTTCTCCGCGTGGCGCCGGAGCAGGTGCTGCTGACGAACGGAATGGATGAAGCTCTGGCGGTGCTCTTCGCGGCTTACCTGGGTGAGGGCGACGAACTGCTTTTTGCCGACCCGACGTTCGTGATGTATCCGATGCTGGGGGCCGCGCTCGGGGCGCGGGTGGTGCGGGTGCAATCGGGCGAAGACATGGCGCTGCCTGTGGCCGAATTGCTGGCACGAATTACACCGCGCACGCGCGTGATTGCAATCGCGAACCCGAATAATCCGACTGGGCTCGCAGCTTCGCGCGCCGATCTATTGAAGATCGTAGAAGCTGCGCCGGACGCGGCGGTGGTGATCGACGAGGCTTACTTCGAATTTTGCGCGGCGAGTTTGACCTGCAAAACGGTGCTGGGGGATCTGGGGGAGCACCCGAACCTGTTCGTGGGACGGACGTTTTCGAAGGCATACGGTCTGGCCGGGATTCGGCTCGGCGTGCTAACGGGGGCGGCGAAGCAGATGGAATATTTGCGACGGCTGTGTTTGCCTTTCAACGTGAATTCGGTGGCGCTGGCTTGTCTTAAAGAAGCGCTGGCTGATCGGGCCTTCGTCAGCGAACATGTTGCGCAGGTGAAACGGGGGCGCGAACGGCTCGAGCGATTGTTCGACGAATTGGGGCTGCGCTATTGGCCGAGCCAGACGAACTTCGTTCTGGTGCGCATCGAGGAGAATTCGAAGGCATTTGTCGGAGCGATGCGGCGACGCGGCGTGCTTGTCCGCGACTCGTCGTCGAATCCGGGATGCGGCGGATGTGTCCGTGTTACGGTGGGGACTGCGAAGCAGATGGACGAGGTTTTGGCGGCGATTCGGGAGGCGGTTACGGAGATCGGACGGTAGCGGGAAACTGCAGGTCCCTCGCTTCGCTCGGGATGACAAAAGTTCACTGGATTGAGGCAACATATTGTCATGACCACGATCCTGCTTCTGACTCTCTCCAACATTTTCATGACATTTGCCTGGTACGGGCATCTGAAGTACCGCAGCGCTCCGCTGTTTAAGGTCATCGTTATCAGCTGGCTGATTGCGTTTGCGGAATACTGTTTTCAGGTTCCGGCGAACCGCATCGGCTCGTACGAGTTCACCGCAGCGCAGCTGAAGACGATCCAGGAGGTCATCACTTTGACTGTGTTCTCGGTCTTTTCGGTGCTGTATCTGCGGGAACCGCTGAAGTGGAACTATCTGGTGGGCTTCGCAATGATGATTGGCGCGGTCGTGGTTATTTTCAAGAAGTGGTGAAGGGACGGGCGTCGGGCGTTTGTCGTTGGTCGGTGGTCGATAGTCGTTCGTCGTACAATAGCGGCATGCGAAGAGCATCTAAGCGCGTGCCAAGTGAATCTGCCAAGAGCACGGGGAATCCATCGAAGCCTGCAAAACAAATGCGTGGCCTGATCGAGAGGATTCGGAGCCGCCGGGAAGCGATCGGGCGAAGAGTGGGCATTCTTTCCGATAGTGCCGCGCTCATTCGCGAGGACCGAGACCGCTAACTTTGAAATACGTAGTGGATGCCAGCGTCGTGATGAAATGGTTCTTGCGCGAGCCTGATAGCCCCGCCGCTGATTTCCTGCTAGAGAAGTTTCTGAATAATGAAGTGGAATTCCTGGCCCCGGATTTGATGCTGGTGGAAACGGCAAACGTCCTCTGGAAGCGGGTTATGCTTCGCAAGGAGCTCTCGACGAGCGAAGCGACGAGCATCTACCGGGATCTGCTTACGTTGCCCATTTCGCTGGTCTCTTGCTCGACGTTGGCGGACGCAGCCCTTGGACTAGCCCTGAAGCATAACCATGCGGTCTATGACGCGATTTATTGCGCTTTGGCGATGGAGCAAAAATGCGACTTCGTGACGGCGGATCGGAATCTCGCCAATAAGTTGCAAAGCGCCTTCCCCTTTATCGTTCATCTTTCGGCCATCCACCCATGACATTGATCTTTCGCAAATCTATTCCTGACGTTGAGCATCCTGAAATGCCAGCTGACGTGGTTATCGTAGGCGGCGGGCCGGCGGGGATGGCGTGCGCGCTTCGGCTTTCGCAACTGATCGATGAGAACAATGCGCGGCGCCCGGAATTGCAGCTCAGCAAAGAAAATATCTACGTGCTGGAAAAGGCGCGCGAGGCTGGGCAGCATTGCCTTTCGGGGGCGCTTCTCGATCCGCGGTCGATGAAAGAGTTGTTGCCGGGATTTGAGAGCGAGGCTCCGCTAGACGCTACGGTTCACAAGGAAGGCGTTTATTTCCTGACGCGGCGGGGCCATCACAAACTTCCGCTTACCCCTCCGCCGATGCAGGATCATGGGAACTATGTGATCTCGATCAATCGCTTTGTGAAGTGGCTGGCGGGCAAAGTCGAAGCAGCGGGGATTACGGTTTTTACGGGCTTCGCGGGATCGGAGCTGCTATATGAAGGCGAGCGCGTCGCGGGCGTGCGCACCGACGACAAGGGCGTGGACAAACGGAACGAGCGGAAATCGACTTTTGAACCGGGTTACGACATCAAGGCGAAGGTCGTCGTGCTCGCAGAAGGCACTCGCGGATCGCTTACGAAACAGCTGGTCGGAAAATTTGATCTCATGAAAGAGCGCAATCCGCAGACTTACGGCGTGGGAGTGAAGGAGCTTTGGGAAATTCCCGCCGGACGGATCGAAGCGGGCGAAGTGATTTATACGATGGGGTATCCGCTGACGACGAAAGAGTATGGTGGCGCGTGGATTTACGGGTCGCCGGGTGCTACGGCTAAAGAGACCGTCGTGTCGCTGGGCTTCGTGACGGGACTCGACTATCGCGATCCGCGGCTTGATCCGCAACATGTGCTGCAGAGTTTCAAGCAACATCCTTTTATTAGCGAATTGCTGGCGGGCGGAAAGATGATCCGGTATGGGGCGAAGTCGCTGCCTTACGGCGGCTGGTGGTCGCTGCCGCCGCTGGGCGGCGATGGATGGATGATCGTCGGCGACTCGGCAGGCTTCTTGAATTCGGCGCGGCTTAAGGGGATTCATCTCGCGATCAAGAGCGGAATGCTGGCGGCGGAGACGGCGTTCGAAGCGTTGATCAGCGGCGACTCGTCGGCCGCGACGCTTGGGAAGTTTCAGCGCCGAGTTGAAACAAGCTGGATACAGGATGAACTATGGCCGGTGCGCAACTTTCACCAGGGATTCGAGCACGGCATGGTCGCCGGGATGTTCAATACGGCGCTGCAGGAACTGTTTGACGGAGGTCTTCGCGATCGAGTGCCGTCACATGCGGGGTATGAGAATTTGGAGCGACTCGCCGACCTTCCGGCGGACGGCGGAGCGGAAGCCCAGTTACTTGGCCCGGCTAAAGGCGATGGCAAGCTGACCTTTGACAAACTTACAGACCTATATCACTCCGGCACTAAACATGAAGAGGATCAGCCTGCGCACTTAGTGATTGAAGATACGAACATCTGTAACGAACGCTGCGTGAAGGAATTTGGCAGTCCGTGCCAGAATTTTTGTCCGGCCAACGTGTATGAAATGCTGGACGATTCGTCGGCGCCGCATGGCAAGCGCATCAGCCTGAATGCGGCTAACTGCGTGCATTGCAAGACATGCGATATTCAGGATCCTTACCAGATCATCACGTGGGTTCCGCCAGAAGGCGGAGGTGGGCCTAATTACGACGGTATGTAGAGCGGTGCTCGTTTTCCAGCCATTTAAGAGGCAATTTCTAGTCGTTTTCGGGGTCGTTTTTTAGGGGCTTGGGCGGGGCGCTGGCGAGGCACTGGCCGGGTTCAGCACGCAGGTATATACTGCTCGCGATAGATTTCTGTAACCCGGCTACGACCGGGCGCGGCGCACAATCATAATTTATATCGCTCCGCGAAATAGAACGCTGGCGCAGGGTCTTACTCTCATTTACCCTCGACGACCGGCGGGGACAGGCATCGCATCCGCGATTCCTTTCCGAGAGAGGTCTGGTCTCGTGGACGTCGTATTGATGCGCCTGCTGTTTGTCCTCATCGTCGGAGTTATCTGCTATCTCATCCGTCCGTTCCACCTGCCTTCTAATCTCGATGCGGTCGCCGGGGTTGTAATCGGCATTGGCATTGTTATTTTCGAGTGGCGGTTGCGGACGATCAGCCTGAAGCGCTTGATCGGGGCGGCCATCGGGAGCGTGCTCGGGATCATTGGCGCTTATCTTTTTGCGCTGGTAATCCGCAACAGTATTCCGGCCAGCCCGCTGCAAAGCTTTTTGCAGATCATGGTCATGCTGATCATGGCGTATGTGGGATTGGCGCTCGGCGCTAACAAAGGCGACTTACTGAATCTGGCCGCGCTGGGTGGAATTTTTGGCGGGGAAAAATCGGGCAAGAAAGTGTACAAGATACTCGACACGAGTGTGATTATCGATGGCCGGATCGCCGATATTGCCGAGACCGGATTCTTGGACGGGCTGATCGTGATTCCGCAGTTCGTGCTGCGGGAGTTGCAACTGGTGGCCGATTCGGCGGACTCGCTGAAACGCAATCGCGGGCGGCGAGGGCTCGACATCCTGCAAAAGCTGCAGAAGACGGCGTCGGTGCAGATCCAGATTGTCGAAGACGATTTTCCGAGCGTCCGCGAGGTCGATATGAAGTTGATCGAACTCGCGAAAGTGTATGAGGGGAAAATCATCACGAACGATTTCAATCTGAATAAGGTTGCGCAACTACAAGGGGTCGCGGTCCTGAACATCAATGAACTGGCCAACTCGCTGAAGCCGATTGTTCTGCCGGGCGAGATTATGCGAGTGTTCATTTTGAAAGAAGGCAAAGAATACAATCAGGGCGTTGCTTATCTGGACGACGGCACGATGGTGGTTGTGGATAATGCGCGCAAGATGATTGGCAAGACCATCGACATTTCAGTGACTTCGGTTTTGCAAACGACGGCGGGCAAGATGATTTTTGGCAAATGGGACGAGCGTAGCAGCAGCCGGCATGATTCGAAGAGTTCGTCTCCTCCGCCCATTAGCGCGCCAACTTCGGGAATATCTTCGGGGATAAATTCGGGAATCGGCGCGCCAGCGTCGGACCCGGCGAAGAAGGCTCCTGCGGTCGCGGATCGGGCGGCTGACTAGGGAAACTCTGGTTAAGTCCTGCGGAGGGGAGCAGGATGCCCTGAATGTGCGTCCCCCAGAGGCTAAACGGGTTGGGAGAAAGTGTGTTCCCGGCGCGGCAATCCCCCAGCGGCTAGAAGCCGCTATTGATTCGGCGCCAGTTACGGCACGAGTGGAACTCGTGCCCTTCCCAAAACCGGTGCTTATCGGAGTTTTCCCGCGGGCCGTAAAGCCGCGTCTGAAGCGGGCTTTGGCGGCACGGCTGAAGCCGTGCCCTTTCAAAGCAGTTCATGATTCTCAAAGCGGTTCAATGATTCGACTTAATCAGAGGCTCCTTAGGCGAGGCGGCCTGGGCCTGTGATTATGGCCTGTACTGCGGGCTGTACTATACTGATCGCCCCTATGAAGGTTTTCGTCATCGTTCCCGCGGCCGGGTTGGGCACGCGCATGGCCGCGCCGTCGAGCAAGCCGCGTAAGAAATCGCCCAGCAAGCAGTTCAAAGAACTGGGCGGAGTTCCAATTCTGGTGCACACGCTACGCAAGTTTGCGGCGACGCCGGCTGTCTACGAAATCGTGGTCGCGTTGCGGCAGGATGAAATCGCGGGCTTTCGGACGCAGGTTGAAAAGGAATTTCCGGAAATCCTGAGCAAACGGCTGCAGTTGGTTGAAGGGGGCGAGCACCGGCAGAATTCGGTGGCCAACGCTCTGGCCTGCACGGCGGCGGATGCGGAGGACATCGTGCTGGTGCACGATGCGGTCCGCCCGTTTGTGACGCCAGAGATCATCGGTAACGTGATCGAAGCGGCGCGGAAACATGGGTCGGCGATCGCGGGTTGGCCGGCGGTGGACACGGTTAAGCAAGTAGAACGCACGGCCGAGGGCGCACTGATTAAGGCTACGATTCCGCGGGCGAGCGTGGTGATGGCGCAGACTCCGCAGGGGTTTCGTTACGAGATTCTGAAGAAGGCTTTTGATGACGCGGTTGCTGACGGCTTTCTTGGGACGGATGAAGCGTCTCTCATCGAACGCGCAGGGTTGCCGGTCATGGTGGTCATGGGATCGCCACACAATATAAAAATCACGACTCCGGATGATATGGAGCTGGCGGAGTTTTATTTGAAGAGCAGTGGTTAGTGATTGGTGATTAGTGATTAGTAAAACCTAACACGTACTCATCGACTGATCGCCTATCACCGAAATCACTAATCACTGATCACTAATCACTAGCCACTGACTTTATGAAGATGCGGATTGGGTATGGGTGGGACTCGCACGAGTTCAAGGCGGGGATCCCGCTTAAAATTGGCGGCGTGACTTTGGCGTATGACAAAGGGCTCGGGGGGCATTCGGATGGCGACGTGCTGCTCCATGCCATCACTGACGCTTTGCTCGGGGCGATTGCCGGGCCTGACATCGGATCACTGTTTCCTCCATCGGATGCGCAATGGAAAAATGCGGACTCGGCTGTGTTTTTGCGCGAGGCGCTCAAGCGCGTTGCGGCGGCGGGATATGAAATCGTCAATCTTGATTCGACTTTGATCCTGATGAATCCGAAAATTGGTCCGCATGCCGAGGCGATTCGCAAGCGCGTCGCGGAGCTGTGCGGGATTCCCGGGGATTGCGTGGGGATCAAAGCGAAGACGCCGGAAGGTATGGGCACGGAGAATGCGGCGATCGCGAATGTAGCGGTGTTGCTGAAATCTCTCGGCTGAGGCTCAGGCTTCGGCGCGTTTGAACATTCAATCTCTAGGGCAGGTGCTTCCCTTTCGGCTGTGCGCTCGCAGCCTCAATGAAAGCTCGGAAAATTGCCTGCGCTGACTCGGCCACGTCTGGAGTCTCTTTCACGCTCCGCTCGGGGTGCCATTGGACGGCAAGGACAAAATGTCCGGGGTCGGTTCCTTCGAGCGCTTCGATAATTTCGTCTTCGGGCGAACGGGCCACCACGCGCAGGCCTTGTCCCGGCGTGTTCGCCGATTGATGATGGGAAGAATTCACGGCGACGGCTTTGGTGACGCCCGCGATCTCGGCGAGGCGCGACTTGGGATCAATGTCGACGGTATGCGCAATGGCGACACCGCGCCCGGGGCTGTGGTTGATCGGCGACTCGATGTGCTGCTCGATGTCCTGCACTAGCGAACCGGAACGAAAAACATTCAGCGACTGCAGGCCATAGCAAATGCCGAGGACGGGCTTGCGAGTTTTGTAAGCGTCCTCTAATAGCAGCCAGTCCACGGCCTCGCGTTTGGCGTCGGCAGGAGCCGTCTTGGGGTGCCGATCGGAACTATATTTTCGTGGATCGACATCGGCCTTACTGCCGGGCAGCAGAACGGCGTCGCATTGTTCGACCTGCTTCATGATCTCGGCGGGCGATTGATCGAGTTCGATGCGGACCGGCGTTCCGCCGGCGGCGCGCACGGCTTCTTCGTAGTGCGGCAAGGAGCGCGCGGCGTAGTCTTTTTCTCCGGAGTGGGGCACGGGGATGGCGATGCGGGGCGCGGTGGATTTCGTATCGGGCATTTTAGGTCAGTCGTTCTTGGTTAGCGTCCCTCAGCGGCTAAAAGCCGCTATTGATTCGGCGGCAGTTACGGCACGAGTGGAACTCGTGCCCTTCCCAAAACCAGTTCGCATCGGAGTTTTCCGCAAGCTGTGAAGCCGTGCCCTTTCAAAGCGCTTCGTGATCCCACTTAATCAGACGCTCCTTAAGTCACTCGGTAAATACTCTTCAGCTCACTCGTTCGATTCCGGCCAGAGTTTTGCGCTGCCGGTAGTTGCGAATCTCCATCGCAATTGAGAGCACCATGACGATCGCACCGGCGGTGATGGCAAAGGGGAACGCGACATGGCGGTAGGCGAACGTCATGTTGGGAGCCACGTGTTTTACCTGCGAATAGACCACGGTTCCGAGGATGCCGAGCAGAAGCGCTACCGCAAACGAGAGGAGAGTAAACAGGAACGTCATGGCGCATACGCGCACGGGAATTCCGATCCAGCGCGGGCCGGTTGAACTCTCGTTGGGCATGTTTCTAGGCTACACCATCAGTCAGGGCGGCTGCGATTCGGGCTGTCATTTAGGGAAACTCTGATTGAGTCCTGCGCGGCAACGCGGGATGCCTGAACGCGTCCCCCAGCGGCTAGAGAGTTTGCGGAAAAAGCATGTTCCCGGCCACCAGTCCCCCAGCGGCTAGAAGCCGCTAATGATTCGGCGGTGGTTACGGCACGAGTGGAACTCGTGCCCTTCCCAAAAACCATGCGCATCGGAGTTTTTTCCGCAAGCTGTGAAGCCGTGCCCTTTCAAAGCGGTTCCTTCAGGGCTTGCCGCCTTCGTTCCACTTTGGGGTGAAGGTTGAATTTACCAGCCACTGAACCGGGGCGAGCATCGAACCGATGGCGGCGTCCATGTGTTTGAAGTCGAGATGGTCGACATCGTCGCTCGGACGGTGATAGTCCGAGTGCATGCCGTAACTGGAGACGGTTTGCGCGACGACGCCTTTTTTCGCAAGAACGTAATTGTCCGAGCGGGTGAAAAAATTCCCTTCGGGATGGGGATCGGGGACCAAGTTCGCTCCGTGTGCAGCCAGGGCTGGACCGAGGTTCGAGCGCTCCCAACCGGTGAGCCAGACGGTGTCGGCTTTGACTTTGGGATCGGCGCGGCCGATCATTTCGAACTCGAGATTCGCGACAAAATCACTGAGCGGCACGGGCGGATGCTCGCGAAAATAGGTTGAACCCAAAACGCCAGTTTCCTCGCTGCCAAACAATGCGAAGATCACGGTTCGCCGCGGGCTCGGGGCGGCTCCGAGGACGCGCGCGAGTTCCAATACGGCGGTGACTCCGGATGCGTCGTCGTCCGCACCGTTGTAGATGCTGTCTCCGTTGACTGGACGACCGATGCCGAGATGGTCGAGGTGAGCGGAGAGAAGGACGGTCTCTTGCTTGATCGTGGCGTTGTTGCCGTCAAGATCAGAACCGCGAAGGATTCCGACGGCGTTCCAAGTGAAGATTTTCTCGCGTTCAGCAGCGGCTTTGAAATGGATTTGGGTTCCATCGGGGAGTTGGGCGAGTTTGTCGGCGGCGTCAGGAGTTAATTCGAGGAAGTTGAAGTCGCCGAGTCCGTGGCTGTCGCCGTCGAGCTTGTTCGAGATGCGAGGCAGGGTGCGGGCGCGCGACTGGAAGTCGAGCGCGCTTTTGTTGCTGAGAATGATGGCGCCGGTCGCGCCGGTGTCGGAGGTGGAAAAGGCGATGCTCCGAACTTTGTTGGGATTTCCCGTAACGAAGACGATGGCGCCGGGAGTGATTTTCGCGGGATTTGCGCTATCGATTTTTTGCAGCGGACCGGAAAAATCCGGGGCCGAGAGGGGACTGATCAGGAAGTCTTTGCCGTAGGTCCAGATAGTTGCGGGAGAGCCGTTGCCGGGCGTGATTTCGAGGGTTGGAGGAGCGGTGACGGTGTTCTTGATCAGCGGGACGGTCTGTATGTAGCCTCCGTCGTCTCCGGCGGGGGGGATGCCGTAGGCGCGGAGCTGGGCTGCGATGTAGGTTGCTGCGACCAGTTCGTCGTGGGTGGCGCTACCGCGACCCTGCATGGCATCGGAGGCCAGGAATTCCTCGTGAGCCTGAATGCAGGCGGAGCAAACTTTCTGCTCGGCGACGTGGACGGGAGCGTTGGTGGCGGGCTTTGGCGAAGTGGCTGCAGGGGAGTTCTTCGGGGTTTGGGCCTGGGTCGTTGTCAGAGAAAGCGCTAGGAGAAGAAGACAGATTTGTTTTGTCATTTTTTCTTTATGACTTGAGCAGTAAAGGTCGCGAAAAGACTAGCAGATTAGACGGGGCCCGGGTTATCGCCCCACAGAACGGGGCGCGAACCCTTCGGCTTCGCTCAGGGCAGGCTCCGGGGCACGGCATTTATGGTGCGCTACAATGAAGGCATGTCGCAGACCGCTTCGGCGATCACCCGCAGCCCCGCGGAGATCGTACAAAATAGCCCGGTTTCGCAGGCGCCGAACGGCATCTGTTATGCCCGCTCGGGTGAGACGGCCATTGCCGACAACGATCTCGACCGGATGATTGCAGTGGTGCCGGGGCCGATCGCGGCGGCGCTTAGTCGCAAGGCCTATTATTTTGTGCCGCTGACGGTGACGCAGGGCGAGGATACGGTCATCGCCGACCGCTACGACGTTGGGCTCAGCGATAACGCCGTCTGTCATCGCAACTTGAATCTTGGCGATGCGCAATGCGTATTCATTTCAACGCGATTGATGGACGACAAGTTTTCGGTGGCGTTTGAGTTTTATATCAATGTTGGACACGCGCTGGTTGAGCGCGCGGGAGTTTCGCAGAATTTCGCTGACCTGGCGTGGCAGCAAGTGGAGTCGGGAGTGCGCGGCGAAACTTCGCTGGATGCGTGGGAGTCGCGCAAGTTCGCGACGGCTCACGGTCCCGACGCAGAGAAGTTCAAGAACGAATATCTTGCGGCCAGTTTCGCTGACGCGATTTCGATTTACCTGCTATCGCTTTATCTGGACGTCGATTACCACGATCTGCGGGAACGCGATTATCCATTGCTGGCTCCGGCGGCGATGGCGGAGCGACTGCGCAAGGTCGCTGAGATATTTCCGCCGAATCCCGGGTTTGAATTCAACATTTACTATCGGCGGCGGGCGTAGACCGTCTCACCGGCATTCGGCGCGAAGAGACGGGTCAGCCTCTGGCGGCGAACTGCGGATTCCTCGCTTCGCTCGGAATGACAATTCGTTTAGGAGTAAAAAATCAGGGGCCGGGTGTGGGTCCGGCCCCTGTTCTCCGAGCACTCATCTAAGCGGCACCCTAGCCCCGTAAGTCGCCCACGACCTCGGCACCACGTCGCGCGTGCGCGGTGAACTTTAGAACAATTCGTTCAGCAACAGAATTTAAGCAGGGGCCGCTGCGCAGGTTGTCAACAAACTGTCACATTCCTGTTAAATCGATTGGAAGAAATTTTGCGGCCCAATCCTGCGATGCAGGATCGCTCGCTTGGCGCTTGGCGCTCGGCGCGGTTACAGCTTATGCTGGAAAGCAGATGAAAGGCTCAGGATCCGTTTGCCGATGATTTCGCTTCGCGTTTACACATTTGCGCTGGCCGCCGCCGGAGTTGGCGTTGTCAGTTATGCCCTGATGCGTCGAAAACCGAAAACGGCCGACGATATCGAATTCGATCGCCGCAATTGGCTGAACACCGTAGGACGGATCACGGATGGCACGGTCATCGATGTGCAGGAAATCACGACCGCGCTGAACCGTCCGGCGACGATGCTGATTTATCAGTATGACGTGGCAGGGGTTTCATACGAGGCTTCGCAGGATGTGACCTATCTGCGGCAGTGGATCAATTTGCATTCGTGCCGGCTGGGGCTGCCGACGTCGGTGAAGTACGATACGCGCAATCCGGGGAATTCGATGGTGATTTCGGAAGCGTGGATGGGATTGCGGCAGTAGGGACGAAACTTACGTTTTTTCTTCTCGCTCCCCAGCGGCTAAGGCCGGGTCTGTAGCGGGCCTGGGCGGCCCGGCTGAAGCTCTGCCCTTTTAAAGCGCTCTGTCAAATCTGGTTGATTTTCGTTTGCGAGGCTCTGCACTCCATCGGTTGCGCCCAGGTTATCGCCCAAAGAACGGGCGCGAACCCTTCGACAAGCTCAGGGCAGGCTCTGGGGCACGGATATTGTTTCATGGAGCGGTTCTGGTTAGATTTTGCCTAAGGCCATGGCGACTAGGACGAGGACCTGTGCGGCGGTGAGACCGATCCAGATACGCTGGCGGATGCGGGAACGGCGGATGTCGCGCATGAGATCGGCGGCCGTCAATTCTGGAATCGGATCGCGCTCCTGGACCGGCAGCGGAACGGGCTGGAGGTTTGCGACTCTCGGAGAATCGGGCGCTTTCGGCTTGTCGGGATAAAAGATCTTGGGGCCATCGACGACTTCGGACCAGAGAGGCAGCAGGATCCAGTTCTTTGGAATGATGTCGAGAACCGGCTTGGAAGTGAGGTTGAGGGCCGGCATGGTTTCCGGCGAAACGCGATCGGCCAGATTCCGCAACAGTGAACCCCACCAGAAATGACTGAGCTGATCGGTGATCAGTTCGCCAACATCGACGGGACGAGATTCCAGTTCGAGGGGCGGCAGAACTTCGGGCGAGATGACGTCGCCAATGTTGGTGAAGACGGTGCGAAACCAGGGCATCCGCAAACGGTCGCCGAGGGCCATCCCGACATAGACCGGGCGCGATGTTAGCTGGAGGGGCGGCAACTTCTCGGGAGCGAAGGTGTCGCGGAGGTTTCCGACCAATGACCTCCAAAGCGGCTGGGTGAGACTCGCCGGCGGGAGCAGATCAAGGGCTGGCAGGGATTCGGTAGCCGATGGCTCGGGATACCAGGCTTCGGCGGCGTTCGAACGGTAGGACATAGTATTCAGTACCCAGTTGCTAGTAGCCAGTACCCAGTACCGCAGCTACCTGACGATGTTAGATGCCGCGATGGGATCTGTCACCTGCCTTTACGCAGCTTTACTCGTGACCGGACAATCGGATCGTAGGGATCCCTGCCCGAAAAAGGGCGACAACAGAAAAAAGATGCGTTATCTTTGCAAGGCGGCGGTCTATCCGCCGTCCCCGAACGTTCCCTTTCCATGGTAAGGAACTGTCGTCACAGGCTTTGCGCCTCGGACAAAATGTGGAAAACTGAAGGATGGAGTCGAGGGAGCCGATCGACTAAGCAAGAGTGGCGATATTAGATTCGGAGAAGCTTGATTGAACGACTACGCGCGGACCAAGGATAAGGACGAGGCTGGCCGGCGGCTGCGGCGTTTCTCGCGCTATCGCTTCGATGTGCGGCTGCAAGCGTCGGTGTTTCGCGACGGGCAGACGGTCGAGAGTTGGGGCCGCAGCAGCGAACTCGGGCAGGACGGTATAGGCGCGACTTTGAGCGGCGAATTGCATGCTGGAGAAGTGGTATCGCTGGAATTCCCCATTCCATTGCCGCCCCACATCATCAAACTGCGGGCGGTGGTGCGATACAGCCAGGGATTGCGGTGCGGATTTGAATTTCTAGTGGTATCGGAAGAACAAAAGCACTTACTGCACCAGATCTGTGTTGTGTTGGCGAATGCGTCATAAAGGCAGGTATCAGGTCTTAGGTATCAGGTGTCAGTTCTCAGTTCTCAGTTCTCAGTTCTCAGTTCTCAGTAAAAACGATGTGAGTCCCGAGCTTCCGGTTGCCTGTTACAGCCGAGCTGAGCACCGTTCGAACTTCTGTTTTATCTCGTAACGGATTTTTCCCATTTCGAAACGTCTTTCGAAACCTCCATTACGCCCGTAACTATCGATGGATACTGTCGTCCGCTTACCATCGCACTGGGGCCAGTGCACTCTGGGAAAGGACCGTATGGGGGAGAAAAACACTCCGGCAGCGGGGTCGGCGGAAGTTTCCGCACCGCCGTCGGTTTCGCCGAACAGGTCCGACCCCGGTGCCCCTTCGTCCGTCGCTGGGACGATAAACGGAGCGATAAACGGGACGATCGAGGTTCCTTTCGCGATTGAGAAAGCGTATTTCGAGGAGATCATCGAGAATGCGCCGGAAGCGATCAGCATCGTCGATGAAGAACGCCGTATTTTGCGGGTCAATAGCGAATTCACCCGTCTGTTTGGCTTTAGCAGGGGTGAAGCGGTGGGGCAACGACTGGACCTGCTGATCGTCCCGCCGGATCGCTATGCGGAAACCGCGTGGATTTCTGACTGCATCAAGACCCAAGCCAAGCTTTCTCTAGAGACTCGACGACAGCGCAAAGATGGATCGCTCGTCGAAGTTCTGGTTTCGACGTCGCCGGTACACGTCAACGGCAAGCGGGTTGGAGCCTACGCTTCGTACCGCGACATTGGAGACCAGAAACGCGCCGAGGAATTGAACGCGGCGCTCTATGCGATCGCGGCGCGCAGCCAGGCCGCTGAGGATCTGCAACAGTTCTTTGCGGGAATTCATAACATCGTCGGGCAGTTGATGAATGCGCGGAATTTTTATATCGCGCTTTACGATACGCAGTCACAACTGCTGAGTTTTCCGTATTTCGTCGACGAAGAGGATCCGACGCCGACGCCAAAGCCGCTGGGGCGGGGCTTGACGGAATATGTTTTGCGATCGGGCGAGCCTTTGCTGGCGACTCCGGAGATCTTTGACGATCTGGTGGGGCGGGGCGAGGTGGAACTGATTGGAGCGATGTCGCTGGACTGGCTCGGCGTCCCGCTGAAGAGCGGCACGAATAGTATTGGGGCGCTGGTGGTGCAGAGTTACAACGAAAATGCACGATTCACAGATCGCGACCGGGAGATCCTGAAATTTGTTTCGCAGCAATTGGCCGCGACTATCGAACATAAGCGGTATGAAGAAGCATTGCGGCGGTCTGAGGCGCGGTCGCGGTCGCTGATTTTGAGCGCGGCGTTTGGAATTTGCCGATGCACCCTGACGGGAAGATTCCTGGACGTGAATCCAGCGCTGATCGCCATGCTTGGGTATGGCACGGTAGAGGATGTTCTGAGCCTGGATGCGCGACGCGAAGTGTTTTTGAATCCGCAGGAACTGGAACGGCTGGCGGACGACTGCCGGCGCAATGGAAGCCTGAGCGGCGTGGAGATGCAATGGCGGCGCAAGGACGGGCGAATCATCGTGGTACGTCTGAGTGGATGCGCGGCGACGAGCGACAGCAATGATGAGCCGGAAGAAGTACTGGAGCTGATCGCGGAGGATATCACCGACCGACGGCAGCTAGAGGAGCAACTGCGGCAGGCGCAAAAAATGGATGCGGTTGGCCGGCTCGCCGGCGGAGTGGCGCACGACTTCAACAACCTGTTGATGGTGATCAACGGATATACGGAGGTGCTGCTGGAACAGTTGGAGCAGGGTGGAGCGATGCACCACAAAGTGCAATCCATTCAGCAAGCGGCCGACCGGGCGGCGACACTGACGCGGCAGTTGCTGGCCTTCAGCCGGAAGCAACTGCTGGAACTGAAAGTGGTCGACGTCAATACCGTCATAGGGGATATGGAACGGCTGCTGCGTCCGCTGATTGGCGAGAACATCGAACTGGTCACGCGACTCTCGCAAGATGCCGGGCACACACGGGCCGACGCGGGACAACTGGAACAGGTGATCATGAACCTGGTGGTCAACGCCAAAGATGCGATGCCGGACGGCGGCAAAATTACTGTGCAGAGTTGTGATGTGACGGTGCGGCAAAATTTCCGCGAGCACCGGTTTGTCCAGCCGGGACGGTATGCCGTGATCTCGGTGGCCGATACCGGCCATGGGATCGACAAGGAAACGCAGTCGCGGATTTTTGAGCCGTTTTTCACGACCAAGGAAAAAGGGAAAGGTACCGGGCTCGGGCTTTCAACGGTGTATGGCATCGTGAAGCAGAGCAACGGATATGTGTTTGTGGAGAGCGAACCCGGAGCGGGCACGACATTCTACGTGTATCTTCCGCGGGTCGAAGATTCAGCAGAGGAGCTGGCCCCGGCGAAAGCTCCGCAGGCGGAGGCAGGAGGATGCGAGACGGTTCTGCTGGTGGAGGATGAAGAATCGGTTCGCGAACTGGTAAAGGTCACGCTGGTGTCGCGGGGCTACAATGTGCTCGAAGCCGAGAACGGCGAGTTCGGCCTGGAGGTTGCGGAGAAATTTAAGGACCGGATCGACATCCTGATCACGGACGTGGTGATGCCCGGAATCGGTGGCCGCGAACTCGCCAAGAAGTTATTGGCGGCTCGTCCAGGGATCAGCGTGCTGTATCTTTCGGGATATACCGAAGATGCGGTCGTTACGCAGGGCGCGATTGGTCCCGACACTGGATTTTTACAAAAGCCATTTACGCTGCAGAATCTCGCCAAGAAAGTCCGGGAAGTGTTGCGCGCGAAATCGACGCCCAAGTCGATTGCGAAATCGGCCTCGAACTAGCCGGCCCGGGGGCTAAAGCCCGCACAGATATCAGACGGACGCGGCCCTAAAGGGCCGCTCTTCCACGGTAGTACCCACATTCCTAAGGTAGTGCGAACAATGCTGAGGTAGTGCGAACATTTCTGAATAGGGTTTCGTGGGAAGGGCGCGGCTGAAGGCGTGCAATTTTTAAACGGTTCATCAGTTTCTGGGGAATCCTCGACGCTATTTTATTCACCGAAACTTTTCGCTACGATCCGGGTTAGGCATCTTAACAATAAAGACAGGAGTGTCTTATGAATCCCCTCTCCTCCCTTAAATGTGCCAGCCGTGTGCTCACGGCGCTGGCGGCCATCAGCGGAATTTTCCTAACAGCGGGTTGCGGCAGCAGCAGTTCGACTCCACCGAACCAGAACGGGTTCAGCAACAGCAGCCTGAGTGGGACGTATGTTTTCTCGTCGTCGGGCGTGGACGAGGCGAACACTCTTGCCTTGGCGTTGGCAGGAGCATTCAAGGCTAATGGCGACGGCACGATCGCATCCGGGGGCACCATCGACGTCGTGGACCAAGCCCTCATTTACACTCCACCGAGCACGCCAGCGCAGGCGATCACAGCGGGCTCGTACAGTATCGGCTCCGACGGGCGAGGGCAGATCAAGCTGAACACGGCGGTAGGAAACTTCGTGCTGGCGGTTGTGTTGACCTCGAGTTCGCACGGATTAGTCAGCGAATTCGACGGCCTCGGAACGGGCAGCGGCACCATCGATCTGCAGACGGCCACCATAACGAGTCTGAGCCAGATTTCGGGTCCCTACGCGTTTATATTGGGCGGAGCTGACATCAACAACAACCCGATGGCGAGCACGGGAGCATTCGTCAACACGAGCGCCAACGGCGTGGTCACTGGCATCCAGGACTTTAATGACAACACCTCCACCTTTCTCGGTGAGAACATGTTTGCGTCGGCGAGCCTGGGCGCAGGAGGGACCGCGCCCCTGTCGATCACGTTCGGCACGAGTATCTTTGGCAGTCTGGTCTTTGACTTCTACCCGATCAGCGCCACCCAGTGGAAACTGATCGAAACCGATTACAGCCAGTTTCTGTCGGGCGACGCCTTCACTCAGACCGGTGCTTCGATTCCGAACAGTCCCATGGTTTTCACCATGGCCGGCGGCTCAGTGATTGGCGCTCCTGTAGCTATCGGAGGCCTCATGATCTCCAACGGGAGCGGCGGCTTTAGTTCCGGCCTGGCGGATATAAACAATGTCGGCACCCCTTCGACGGTGCAAATTCCGTTCACCGGTACCCCTGCGGGTCCGGCTGGTTTCGGCGGCCGGGTGCAGGTTAACCTCGACACCAATTTTCTTACAGGAGCAAACACGGTTTGGGTCATTTACCCATCGGCCGCAGGACTCTTGATGATGGAGGGTGACGGGGACGCCGTCACGGCGGGTGTCGGTTATGCGCAAACAGCGACTACGTTCACCTCGGGTACTTCGGTGGGCTACGGAATGAACCTTACCGGGGCCAATGTCCAGAGCGTGGTCGACAACATTGCACAATTCAATGCCGCCGCTGCCGGAACAACTCCAAACGTGACCGGCAAGCTGGACGAAAATGACCAGGGTTTCGTAATTGGGGGCCTGACGTTGACGGGTACCTATACGCCGGACGCAGGCTCGACCGGCCGCGGTTCACTTATGGTGCCCGCCATCGGCACGGCCAATGGCTCTCTAGCCCTGGAGTACTACGTGATCAACAGCGGAAGCGCGCTTGTGATCGAGTTCCCCGACAATCTGCAAGTCACGTCGGGGACGTTCCAGCTACAGGCGACGCCGGGGGCGGACGCGGCAAACGCCGCAACTCCAGTGCGGCCGCTCTTTGCGAAGGTGCATGTGAAAACATCGGCGAAGGCCGGCTCAAAGAAGAGCCAGCCGTAGCGTGGGACCGGGCGAACGAAACACACTCAAGGAAGGCGTGGCTTATGGCCGCGCCTTTTTTCTTTTCTCCAGTTTGCGTCTGTGATCGAGGTGCCTTAACCTATCGGTTCATGTCTCGACGCCATTTTATTCTCGGGTTGTTTCTGTGCGCGGCGGCGATTTCGTTCGTCGCGCAGCCGGCGGTCTCGCCGAATACCAGTACTTACAAGGTCATTCACGTCTATCCGCACGACGCGAACGCTTTTACGCAGGGACTGATCTGCCTCGACGGGCACCTCTACGAGAGCACGGGGCTGAATGGGCGGTCGTCGATACGGATGGTGGATCTGGGGTCGGGACGAGTGCAGCAGAAATATGACTTGCCGGCGGAATATTTTGGCGAAGGGCTTACGGATTGGGGCAGCACACTGGTGCAGTTGACGTGGAAAGCGCACAAAGGCTTCGTCTATGACCGCTTCAGCTTTTCGCTTGTCCGGACGTTTGAATATGAAGGCGAGGGGTGGGGACTGACGCACGACAGCACACAGCTGATTATGAGCGATGGGACGCCGTATCTTCGTTTTCTGGATCCGAAAACCTTTCGCGAGACGCGGCGCATTCATGTGGTCGACGAGTCGGGGCACGAGGTTGAGAATCTGAATGAACTGGAATATATCCACGGAGAGATCTACGCCAATATCTGGCAGACGGATCGAATTGCTCGTATCTCTCCGCGGACGGGGAAGGTGCTGGGGTGGATCGATCTGAGCGGAATTATCGACCGGCGAGAGATTGACGATCCGGGGGCGGTGCTGAATGGCATTGCTTATGATGCGGCCGGAGACCGGCTATTTGTTACGGGGAAGCTTTGGCCGAAGCTATTCGAGATAAAAGTTGAGGGTCGACGATAGGGCCCCCGCACACAGAACTCGCCAGTGACAAATCATTTCGGAATCTAGACAAACTTTTACTAGCGCGAGCGGCGCGGGACACAACATGCTGTCGGGCTTTGGGTTGAATTGATCGACACCGATTAATCAACACGGCGTTAATCAACACAGCGTTGATCAACACAGCATTGATTGTGGCGGAGGCCAATCATGGACCGGCGGCGCACACTCGTCTCTTCTCATTCTCACATCTCTTCTCTTCGTATTCCCATTCTTCGTATTCTCGCGATTCTCGCAGTCGGCTCTCTGGTGGCTCTCACGGGCTGCACGACGATCAAAGTCAAGATGGGCATGAGGGTTTTGCTGGAGAAAACGCCGATCGCGTCGATCGCGGCTAGTCTGCCGAATGGACCTGGGATCGCTCCAGGAGAGAAGTCGCCGCTGGTGGTGGTGGTCACGGAGCCGGATGGCAAGGTGCTGCAGACCGAAGGGAAAGGCGGAGGGAAGGTTCTGTGGAAGGACATCACGGTGACTCCGACGCTTGTGACGGCGAACCAGGAGGGGATTTTGTCACTCCCCAAAGATCCACGGAAGAGTGATGGAAAGGTTGGGCACGTAACGATCACGGTGCCGAGCCACCCCGACATGAAGTTTGATCTCGATATTCCGGTACGTTACAACTATGCGTTCACTTCGAATTTTTCGGGCAGCAAAGGTTCCGATGGGTCGAATGGCAGCGACGGGATGGCGGGTAGCAGCGGGAGCATGGGATCGACGGATCCGAATAATCCGTCAGCGGGCGGTGACGGAGGAAATGGAACGGACGGTTCGGACGGCGGAGATGGAGAACCCGGGGGGAACGCTCCGGCGGTGCAGGTGCGGGCCACGGTGCGATCGGGAGGACATCCGCTGCTGCAGGTGAGCGTGTCGGCCGCGGGCAAGACGCGGTTTTATCTGGTCGATCCACAGGGAGGTTCGCTGACGGTGAACGCGGATGGTGCAGCCGGAGGGTCGGGAGGACGAGGTGGTCGTGGCGGAGCGGGAGGATCGGGTGGGATCGGATCTCCAAGCGGGAACAGCGGCCTGAGCGGCCACGATGGACGAAGCGGTTTCGATGGGTCGCCGGGGACAGGTGGGCAGATCACGGTGACGTACGATCCTCAGGCTAAGGCGCTGCTCGGGATGATTCATCTGTCGGCAGCGTATGGTCCGAGCCCTGTGTTCAGGGAAGAGGCGGTGGCTCCGCTGTGGTGAAGACTGTTGAGGTGCGGCCGGCTGTCGGGCGTCAAAGATTGAGATTTCTGTGGAACCCACCCTTGCGCACAAAACGCGCAAGGATGGGGCACCCTCGGCTTTTTTGTGCGGCTGGCTAAGATTGACGCGGGGTGGTGATGGCGCCTTCGGAGGCTGAGCGGACCAGCACGGCGTACTTGGCGAAGACTCCGGTTTTGTAGTGGGAGGCGGGAGCTTTCCATTCGGCCATGCGTCGGGCGATTTCTGCGTCGGAGATTTCCAGTTCTAACTTGCGGGTCTTGGTGTCGATGGTGATCTTATCGCCTTCGCGGATGGCGGCGATTGGGCCACCTAGCGCGGCTTCTGGAGCGACATGGCCGACCATTAGGCCACGGGTTGCGCCGCTGAATCTTCCGTCAGTGATGAGCGCGACGCTTTCGCCGAGGCCTTCGCCAACGATGGCGGCGGTTACGCTCAGCATTTCGCGCATGCCGGGACCACCCTTTGGGCCTTCGTAGCGGATCACAACTACGTCCCCGGGTTTGATCTGTTTGCTGGTCACGGCTTTCATGGCGGATTCTTCGGAGTCGAAGACGCGGGCGGGGCCGGTGTGAGACTGGCGTTCGTGGCCGCTCATCTTTACGACTCCTCCGCCGGGAGCGAGATTGCCTTTCAGGATTACGAGGCCACCTGTCGCTTTTAGCGGTTTGCTGAGTGGAGCAATTACGGCTTGGCCGGGAGTTTCTTTCGCGGCGCTGGCTTCTTCGGAAAATGTTTTCCCGGTAACGGTCATGGTCGATCCGTCGGCGAACTTGCCATCGAGCAGGCGCTTGGCGATGACCGGGATGCCACCGGCTGCATCAACGTCGGCCGCAACGTATTTTCCGGCAGGCTTCAGATCGGCGAGAAGCGGAGTGCGCTCGCTGACGTGCTGGAAGTCGTCGATCTCGAGGGGAAGGCCCATTTCACGCGAAATCGCGAGGAGATGGAGCACGGCGTTGGTCGAGCCTCCTGTCGTGGCGACGCCGGCGATGGCATTCTCAAAGGCGGCGTGGGTGAGGATGTCGCTCGGACGAATGTTTTTCTTCAAAAGATTCATCACGACTTCGCCGCAGCGGAAGGCGACACCGTCTTTGCGAGGATCCATGGCGGGCACGCCGTTGAATCCCATCGGTGACAGGCCGATGAGTTCCATCACGGTGCTCATGGTGTTGGCAGTGTATTGACCGCCGCAGGCTCCGGCTCCGGGACAGGCCACGTTTTCGAGCGCAAGGAGATCGGCGTCGCTCATTTTGCCGGCGGCGTTGGCGCCGACGGCTTCAAACACGTCCTGGATGGTGACGTCTTTGCCCTTGTATTTGCCGGGAGCGATGGTGCCTCCGTAGAGAACCATGCCGGGGAGATTCATGCGAGCCAGAGCCATGGCGGCGGCGGGGATGGTTTTATCGCAACCGACGACGCATACGACGGCGTCGAAAAGCTGTCCGCGACAGACGAGTTCGATGGAATCGGCGATGACTTCGCGGCTGACGAGCGAAGCCTTCATGCCTTCGGTGCCCATGGTCTCACCGTCGGAGATGGCGATGGTGTTGAACTCCATGGGTGTGCCTCCAGCGGCGCGGATGCCTTCTTTCACCTTCGCGGATAGGCGGCGGAGGTGGAAGTTGCAGGGCATGGTCTCGATCCAAGTGTTGGCAAGTCCGATGAGAGGCTTGGCCAGATCCGCGTCAGTGAAGCCGATGGCCTTGTACATGGCGCGGGCGGGGGCTTGGTCGCGTCCGTCGGTGATTAGGCGACTGCGGTGTTTTAGGTCGTGGTCAGTCATGTAATGATCCGGACAGTGTAATCGATGGCGAGAAGTTCTCAGTTCCCAGTTCTCAGTTCTCAGTAAAATCACGTGCCTTTTCTGAGAACTGGGAACTGAGAACTCTTTTCTAGGCGTTGACCACTTTCGGTCCTGTGGGCTTTGCCGCTTCGGTGCTCTTCTTTTTGTCGGCTGGCAGCCACGACATCATGGCTCGCAACTCGGCGCCTACTTTCTCGATGGGATGCTGTTTTGCGGCTTCGCGCAGCTTGTTGAATTTCTTGCAGCCTTTCTTGTTTTCTTTGATCCATTCGGCGGCGAATTTTCCGGATTGGATTTGCTTCAATACTTTTTTCATCGCCTTGCGCGTATCGTCTCCTACGACGACTTCACCTCGGGTCAGGTCGCCGTATTCGGCTGTGTTCGAAATCGAATCGCGCATACGGCTGAGGCCGCCTTCGTAAACGAGGTCGACGATTAACTTCACTTCGTGAACGCATTCGAAGTAGGCGATCTCGGGAGCGTATCCGGCGGCGACGAGGGTCTCAAAACCCTTTTGCATAAGCGAAGTGAGGCCGCCGCAGAGGACGGATTGCTCTCCGAAGAGATCGCTCTCAGTTTCTTCTCTGAATGTCGTCTGCAACACTCCCGAGCGGGTGGCACCGATGCCGTGCGCGTAACAGAGGCCGAATTCCTGGGCGCGTTTGCTGGCATCCTGATGGATAGCGAGCAAAGCCGGCACGCCTCCGCCTTGGGCGTAGACACGGCGGACGAGATGGCCGGGGCCCTTCGGCGCAACCATGACGACGTCCACGTCTTTCGGAGGCTTGATGGTTTTGAAATGGATGGAGAAGCCGTGTGAGAAGCCGAGAATTTTACCTCTGCGCAGGTGAGGCTTGATGGCTTTCTCGTAGAACTCGGCCATGGTCTCATCGGGCGTGAGGATCTGGATCCAGTCGGCGCGCTTGGCGGCTTCGGCAGGGGCCACGACGACCATTCCATCGGCTATGGCTTGTTTGGCCGATTTGCGATCGGGATCGAGGCCGATGATGACGTCGTATCCGCTGTCGCGGAGATTCTGCGCCTGGGCGTGGCCCTGGGAGCCGTAGCCGAAGACGGCGATTGTTTTGCCCTTGAGGGCTGATGGGTTGGCGTCGTTCTGGTAGAAGACTGTGGCCACGGGAAAGCTCCTTATCAATCTTGTAGCGGCTATTATTTCTGAAAAGCAAAAACCGACCGCTCGGTCGGTTCTAAAGAATGCTACCCATCTCGACCTTATCGTGTCAACCGGAGTGAAGATAAGGGCGAGGCGGGATGCCTTGAATGGGCGTCTCCCCAGCGGCTAAACAGTTTGAGGAGAAAGTGCGTTCCCGGCGCAGCAATCCCCCAGCGGCTAGAAGCCGCTATTCGTGCGGCGGCAGTCACGGCACGAGTGGAACTCGTGCCCTTCCCAAAACCGGTGCTTATCGGAGTTTTTCCGCAGGCTGTAAAGCCGCGTCTGTAGCGGACTTTGGCGGCACCCTTCGGCTCGGCTCAGGGCAGGCTCTGAAGCCGTGCCCTTTCAAAGCGGTTCATGGCCTCGGGGAGCGTGGCTTGCGACGAGGGCGGGGGGTGGATTAGTGTTTCTTTTCTCCGTTAACTTGTGCGGAAGCGAGGTGACCACATGACCGCTCAACGGGATCGAAGAAACTTCTTGAAAACCACTGCGCTGGGTGCGACGGTGCTGACGTTTGGGACGCGAATCTCCAGTGCGCAAAATTCCGAATCCCCGGTAACGGCAAACGGAGGGACCGATCCTTATCCGATCCCGTGGCTCGACAAGAATGGGAGCCACAACCAGCCGGCGGGATTGAATCTGGAGCCGTCGCATATTTTTCATTTCAAGGGTCGAGTGGCGCGATGCAGCACGTTCACTGGAATGGGGACGGACAATCAGGGCAATCGCATTCCTTTTGGCAGCCCTACGACCGACTACGGGGCGATGCAGGGTGAATATTGGGCGGCGCGGTCGGCGCAGCAGGGCGCCTTCACCCATATATGACTGACGCTATTTCGGGGACCGGTGGCCCCCGCAAACCAGATCCACGACTTCCATCCTCCGATTTCGCCTTCAGGGCTGTACTGGGTTGTGCCGGTGGCTTCAGATGGGCTGAGGTTTAGTGACGATGGAAAGACGGTCACGCTCGAGATGAAGGATGTTCCGGTTGTCGATCAACCGCGCTGGCCGGCACTCGACTCGGTGGCGACTCCGGCGCGGATGACGTTCAAGATGGTTTGGAAGTCGACGGGAGAAGCGGTTGTGTTCGACGATCCGGGAAAACAATTTCGGTTCACGGGGACGCGAGCGTCGTGCCAGTTGCAGGCGAAAGTGGAGGTGCCTTCGATTGGATTTTCGTGGAGGTCGGACGACATCGAGACTTCGAAGGCGGATTTCGCGGTGATGGGCGAAGAAGTAAACGGGCGCTATTACAAGTGACGCGCGGGAACGTCGCCCGCTAGCTGGCTTTGCGCAGCACCCTTCGTCTTTTAGCGTTGTCGGCGATGGCTTGCTCATAACCGGCGGTGGCGGAATAAATTGCCAGATCGAAAAATCTGTCGAGCAGGTCGAGCAACTCCTGCCGTTCGGAGGTCTCGACAAAACGGCCGGGGAACGAGACGTCGTCGACAAACTCGCGGAGGTTCTGCTTGGTCAAGACAATGACCCAGACAACTTCGCTGAGCGGAACTTTCTGGATGGAGCGGCGCGCTCCAATTGCCATGTAGCGGCGCTCGATATCTCTTTCGCTGGTGTCGGTAAGCCACGCGCCGAGGTGGTGGTAGATTTCCGAAACGCGTTCCTTGAGCTCGGCGGGCGATACGTTTCGGTAGGATTCGGCGCGAGCGGACGACTGCACCTGAGTCAGCAAGGCCGATGTCAGCTTCTCGGAATGGTATTGGATGAGATTGATAAGCTTGTAGCTGAGCATTGCCGCTCCTTAGAGAATAGATTGGGTTATTTTCGACGGAAACGGTCGCAGCGGATATGACAGGCGGTACGTGGCGATGTGATGTGAGTCACTCCTCGCTAACTGAGGGGATCACGAGGAAAAAGTGTGTTCCCGGCGCAGCAATCCCCCAGCGGCTAGAAGCCGCTATTGATTTGGCGGTAGTAACGGCACGAGTGGAACTCGTGCCCTTCCCAAAACCGGCGCTTATCGGAGTTTTTCCGCAGACCGTAAAGCCGCGTTTGTAGCGGATATTGGCGGCACCCTTCGCCTCCGCTCAGGGCGGGCTCTGAAGCCGTGCCCTTTCAAAAGCGGTCTTAGAAGTCGAGGTAGGATCCGGCGCGACCGGGAAGGCGGCCATTGGTTCCGGTTGCGGGGAGCAGGCCTTCTTCAATTCCGTGGAGGTTTTCCCAGGCGGCTTCGGTGAGGGCGGGATCGGCTCCGACGATGTCGCGGATCATTTGCCAGGCGGCCAGATTGAGCGCGCCTTCGGGGGCGGGACCCATGGCGAGCGACACTGAGCACTGCGGACAGAAACAGATTCGCTGGGCGGAAGATTTCTGACGCGGCCTTACTCCGACGGTCTGGGCAAACAGGAACACGGCGACGGATTTCTGGCCGGCTTCGAGTTCTCGATTGCAGCGCAGGCAGTACAGGTTGTCCAAAGTTGCGATCCTCGTTTGGCCGTTTAACCTCGCCAAATCGCGCACCACTACTTCATGACTACTCTCGCTAAGGGACTTCGGGTGACACAAGTATGTAGAAGGATTCCCTGTTGCGGGTGACACGGCTCGGGAGACATCGCTCGGGAACGAAGATTGGGAACCAAGGTTTGCTCTAGGCAGAAGTGGATGGCGTCGCGCACTCTACTTGGCATGCGGATTGGTGGGGCGGCGAGGCCGGTGCGGACGGGGCTGGATTCGAAAAAACGGCAGCAGGTTGCGGCTGTCTGCTACCGCATGACGAAGCGCGGGATTGAATTTCTGCTGGTACAGACACGGGGTGGGCGGTGGATTTTTCCAAAGGGCGGCGTGGAGCCGGGGCTGACCCACGCTGAGTCGGCTGCGCTTGAAGCTCGCGAAGAAGCGGGCGTTCATGGGCGCATCGAGGAGATTCCATTCGCGCGTTACTTCCGCCGTGGGTCTGATTTCGAAGGTTCGGGTGGGCTGGAAGAACGTGGAGTGGAAGAATCAGGACTCGCGGTCGGCGCTTATCTTTGTGAGGTGTCGCGGCTCGAGACTCCGCATGAGGCGAATCGACATCCGACGTGGTTCTCGGCGGAGCGAGCGAAGCAGCGGCTGATCAAGGACCGTGACCGAACACCGGAGTTTGGAGCTGAGTTGGCGCGGATCATCGACCGCGCGGTCTCGCGGATTCGCCGGTTGCATGACGAGATCGACCGCCGAGATCACGGGCCAGTCGACGGCTTGCGGAGAGTCCGGTTTGAAGCGGCTGAACACAGACTTGGCGACGGACTCACGCATGACGATCGGCGCGAAGCAGCGGCTCGCTATTTTCTTCGCGGTCTTCGCGGCGCGGCGCGGCAACTCGGGACCGGAATCGAATCGGATTCGGGAGGCGCGCGCAACGTCACTTCGATTGAGCGCGGACGAGGAGTTCAGAACAACTTGCGGCGAAAATCTTAAAGCGCAAAGTGCGACAGGTAAGCTCTAACTCTCCCAACAATAAACAACTTCGCAACAGTTCGTCGGCGTTCATTCCTACCTTCATCTTTGTCCTCATATCGCGGTGCTAGACTCGGAACCATGCTGGAAGTGAACGGACTCACGAAGAGCTATGGCGGGTTGGTCGCCGTGAGCGGAGTGAGTTTTCGGGCGGATCGGGGAGAAACGATCGGGTTGCTTGGGCCGAATGGGGCGGGCAAGACGACTACCGTTTCGATTATTGCGGGATTGCTGAGCGCGGATTCGGGCGAAGTTCTGATCGACGGTCGACAAGTGAAAAGCGATACCGATCCGGTGAAGCTCAAGATCGGGCTGGTTCCACAGGATATGGCGCTTTACGACCAGCTGAGCGCTCGCGACAACCTGACGTTCTTCGCGGCGCTTTACTCGATCTCGGGCGCGAAGGCGAGACAAGCAATCGATGACGCTTTGAATCTGGTGGGCCTCGCGGACCGGGCGGGAGATAAAGTCGGCACGTTCAGCGGAGGCATGAAGCGGCGGCTCAATCTGGCGGCGGCGCTGCTGCATGATCCGGAGATTCTGCTGCTCGATGAGCCGACGGTCGGTGTCGATCCGCAGAGCCGCAACGCTATCTTTGACAATCTCGAAGCGCTCCAGAAACGCGGGAAGACGCTGATTTATACGACGCACTATATGGAAGAGGCGGAGCGTCTTTGCGATCGCATTGTGATCATTGATCATGGGCGTGTGATTGCGGACGACACGTTGCAGGGGCTCCACAAGATGTTGCCGATCACGAACGTCATCGCGATTGAACTCGATCGAGTCGACGGCTTTGCGCCGGAGGCCGTGCTGGCGCTGCCGGAAGTGAAGTCGGCTGAGTTGAGCGACGGAACGCTGCGGGTTGGAGTGCACGATCTTTCGGGTGGTGCGCCGGGTGTGCTGCGGTGGTTGACGGAGAATGGCCACGCTTACCATCATTTTTCAAGCGAGCAGCCCGACCTGGAAACGGTGTTTCTAACTCTGACGGGAAGGAGCTTGCGAGACTCGAAATGATTCCCTTCCTGGCGCTGGTGCGAAAAGATCTGCGGATATTTTTCAACGACCGCAAAGCGGTGATCATTGGATTAGTCGTCCCTATCGTGCTGGCTTCGTTTTTCGGCTACATGTTCGGCGGGCAGGGTGGGGATGCGGCGACGAGCAAACTGGCGGTGCTGGTGATTGATGAGGACGGAAGCGACATTTCGCGCAGCCTGGTCAGTTCGCTGGCGGGCGATAAGAATCTGGACGTGAAGCCGTCGACTGTTGACGGCGCGAAAGAGGTAGTGCGCAAGGGGAAAGCGACGGCTGCAATTGTGATCCCCAAGAATTTTGGGCAGGATGCGGGGCGCGCGCTTTTTACTGGTGCGAACAAGCCGGAAATTGGCCTGCTCTATGACCCATCTCACAAGATGGAGTTGGAGATGGTGAAAGGGATTTTGAGCGGCGCGGTGATGCAGACGGTGAGCAAAGAGATGTTCAACGGCAGCAGCGGGCGAGAGATGGTGAACGATTCGCTGGCGCGGGTGGAGAACAATCCCGAGATTCGGGCGGGCGACCGCAAGGTGCTGCGCGATCTGCTGGGGAGCGTTAAGGAGCTGAATGAGCGGCGAGCGGCAGAGCAGACAGCCACGCCGGCACAGGGGAGTTTATCGGGCGGATTGACGATGCCGTTCGAAACGCACGAAGAAGCGCTCACTTCGGGGAATAACGTCGCCTATAACGGTTACGCACACGCGTTCGCGGGGATGGGAGTGCAGTTCATCCTGTTTATGGGGATGGATGTTGGGATCGCGTTATTGCTGTTGCGGCAGACCGGGTTGTGGCAGCGGCTGCGCGCTGCGCCGCTTTCGCGAACCATGCTTCTTGGAAGCAGGACGGTGAGCGCTGCGCTGATCGCGGGATTTATTTTGACGGCGATCTTTACTTTTGCGCGGGTCGTATTTGGAGTTCGGGTGCTGGGCAGCTTTATGGGGTTTGTTGGTGTGTGCATCGCGTTCTCTTTGATGACGGCGGCGTTTGGGCTGATGATTGCGGCTCTGGGCGGGACGCCCGAGGCTACGCGCGGGTTTTCCGTCATGGCTACGCTCATCATGGTGATGCTGGGGGGAGCGTGGGTGCCGACTTTTGTGTTCCCTCCGTGGCTGCGGAAACTTACACTGGTGGTGCCGACGCGCTGGGCGATGGATGGGCTGGACGCGATGACTTGGCGCGGATTTGGCATTTCGGAGGCGCTCGCGCCGATTGCGGTGCTGCTGATGTTCGCGCTCTTGTTTGGCACGGTGGCGGTGATGAGATTTCGGTGGAGAGCGGAGGGGTAGGGGCGGGCAGCTGTCAGCTGTCAGCTATCAGTTCTCAGTTCTCAGTTCTCAGTTCTCAGTTCTCAGTTCTCAGTTCTCAGTAATTGGATTCGAGCCTCGATTTCTTCTTGCAAGATTTTCTTTGGTCAGCGTTCCCTGCTGCATTGGCCTTAAGGGGGCGACATGATTAGACCTCAGCGGGGATTCACGTTGATGGAGCTGGTGATCGTGCTGGCGATCATTCTTGTTATTGCGGCGGTTACGATTCCGAGCCTGATCGCGATGAAGATTCGGGCGAACGAGGCCTCGGCTTTGGCTTCGATCCGAGCGATTCAGACGGCAGAGACTTCCTATGAGGCGGCTTATCCTACGGAGGGGTATGCGGGATCGCTGAGTGTGCTGGCTGACTCGGAGTCTTGCCGGCAGTCGTCAACAAGCGCATGCCTATTGGACGAAGGGCTCAGCAGCGGGACGAAGGCGGGATACAACTTCGCGGTCAGCGCGGGGAATCTGGTGAACGGCGCGAATACGAGCTACGTTGCTGGAGCGGCGCCGGAGTCTTATAACAGGACCGGCGTGCGGCGGTACTGCTCGACGGAGAAGAGCGTGATTCGGCTGGACGCGAATAAGGAGGGCAGTACGAATCCTCCGACGACGGACGAGTGCGTGCGATTCGCGGCGATGCGGTAGTAGAGCGGGAAGCCATTTCCGCGATATTGATTTCCGCGATACCATCGGTGGATGCTTCGCGATACTTCGATCGAACCCCGGTTGGAAGGCCGCTCCGAACATCGTTCGGAAAACCGGCCCGAGCCGCGGCAGGAAATTCTGCGCGCGGCTGCGCGTTTGTTTCAGCAACGGGGATACCACGCCACTTCGATGAACGATGTGGCAGCCGCGCTTAAACTCTCCAAGGGCGGGTTGTATCACCATTTCAAATCGAAAGACGAAATCCTGTTCCACATCATGTCGCACGCGATGGATATTACGGAAGAGCGTGTGATCAATGTGGTGCGGCGGATAGATGGGACGAGCGCGGCTGGAACCGAGGAACGGTTGCGCATGCTGATCCGGCTGCACATTCAGGTGGTACTGAGTCCTGAAGATCGCGAGATTACGGTGATGCTGCATGAAAATCATCCGTTGCCTCCGGCGCTACGACGGAAGATTAACGGGCGCAAGAAAGATTATCTGCACTTTGTCGAGAATCTGGTCAATGATGTGCAGCGCAAGCGCGGGTCGCAGTCTTCAGTGACGCCGCGGGCTGCGGCGCTGGCGCTGGTCGGGATGATTAACTGGATTTATCAGTGGTATAAGCCGGACGGGGCGTTGACGGGCGAGGCGCTGGTCGTGCAGTTTACGGAGATATTTTTTCGCGGGGCGGTGGGATAGGAGGGCAGTTCCCAGTTCCCAGTTCTCAGTTCTCAGTTCTCAGTTCTCAGTTCTCAGTTCTCAGTTCTCAGAAAAAGCTTGACGCATTTTTTTCACATTGACGAGATAAATCTGCGGCGCTCTGGCACTCACAAACTTTATTTTGAGTTTCTTCGGGTTCCGGCTATGAGTGCTGGAATTTATGTTTTGCCTCGGGGTGGAAGCGATCCGCAGAAGCCTCATCGGGAGGATGAGATGTATTTCGTCGTCCGGGGACGAGGGCGGATGCAGATCGGCTCGGAGCACGGCGAAGTGCACGCGGGGTCGGTCATTTTTGTCGAGGCGGAAGCGGAGCATCGGTTTTACGACATTGAGGAAGAGTTGGAATTGCTGGTGTTCTTCGCGCCGGCCGAGAGGGAGTGACGGTCGCCTGCAGCGCGTCTTTACTTGCCGCCTTTTTTGCCTTTTTATTTTTTAGCTTTTTATCTTCATTAGTTTTTTACCTGCCGTTGACAACTCCGAACATCGCGCCTGCTAGGGTGTCTGCGTTCACCGTTGACCGTTCACCCCGGAATTTATGCCTTACGAAATGAGCATTGGGAGAAAGAGCATGAAGAAATCTAACAACACAACAAAGTCTCGGATGGCTTTTCTGGTTGCGTCGTTATTCTGCTGCGCGGCGATTGCGGGAGCTCAGACGGGCGCGTGGCTGACGCACTCTCACGACGAACAGCACAGCGCGCTTTCGACGGTTGAAGCGCAGCCGCTCAGCACGATTCATTGGCATACACCGGTTGATCTGGCTCCTCCGCAGGGTGAAATTTTTATCCATTACGGATCGCCTTTGGTCACGGCGGCGAACACGGTGGTGGTGCCGGTGAAAACGGGGTCAAACAGTTTTCGGGTCGAAGCACACAACGGTGTGACCGGCAAACGTATCTGGACGCAGAACACTGGTTATCAGGCGCCGAGCGCAGACTTCATGCCGGGTCTCGGGCCGACCATTTCGGGCAATCAGCTTTTTGTGCCCGACATCGCGGGGCGGGTGCTGGTGCGGCAGAATCCCGATTTGGCCAAAGGCACGGTGACGCGGCTTTACTTCTACGGAGCGGCGAATTATCGAAAGGCGCCGACGGTTTACGCTGCGAATGTCCAGATCGACACGCCGCTATCGACGGACGCAGCGGGCAATCTTTATTTTGGTTTTCTGGTGCTGGGTGCGACTCCGATTAACCTGCAGAGCGGCGTGGCACGGATTGCGGCGGACGGAACGGGAACGTGGGTATCGGCGGCGACGGCGAGCGGAGACCCAGCGATCACGGAAGTGTCGATCAGCGCGGCTCCTGCGCTTTCACCGGATGGAAGCGTTCTGTATGTGGTGGTGGACAACGGGAGCTACGCATATCTATTGGCGCTGAACAGCACGACGCTGGCATTTGAGAACCGCGTACGGTTGAAGGATCCGTCGTCGGGGATGGATGCGTTCGTTTACGACGCGAGTTCGGCCGCGCCGACTGTGGGTCCGGATGGCGACGTTTATTTCGGAGTGCTGGAGAATCCCTTCCCCAATCACAATGACCGTGGCTGGCTTTTGCATTTCAGCGGCGATCTAACGAAGACGAAGATTCCGGGCAGCTTCGGCTGGGACGATACGGCCTCGATCGTGCCGGCTTCGATTGTTTCGAGTTACAAGGGGACATCGAAGTATCTGGTGATGACGAAGTACAACAACTACGCGGGAGTCGGCACGGGCGATGGGCACAACAAGATTGCGATTCTTGATCCGAATGCGAGCGAGAAGGATCCGGTGATTCCGACGACAAAAGTGATGAAAGAAGTGATCACGAAGCTTGGAGTGACACCCGACCCGGGCTTTCCGGGGTTTCCCGGAGCGGTGCGTGAATGGTGCATCAATACGGCGGCGATCGACCCGATCAGCAAATCGATTCTCGCTAATAGTGAAGACGGCAAACTCTATCGCTGGGATCTGACGTCGAATTCGTTTACGCAGGTGATCACGCTCTCGACGGGGATCGGCGAGGCGTACACGCCGACGGTGATCGGGAGCGATGGGACGGCGTTCGCGATCAACGACGCGATTCTGGATGCGATTGGGCAGTGATCGGTCTGGAACGCGGAGCTTCGCGGGGGCGACAGTCCCCCAGCGGCTAAAGCCGCGTCTGTAGCTGGTTTTGGCGGCACGACTGAAGCCGTGCCCTTTCAAAGCGCCTTTTTCAAGCACCGCGTTCAAAGCGGTTCATGATTCGACTTGATCAGAGGTTCGCTAGGTTGAAGCGGGCTCGGGCGTCTTGGACGGGATCCAATAGACTTCTTCTTTTAAATTTTCTTTCTTGAATCCGGCGCGCTTCAAGATCCCTTTGCCGTGTTCGATCATGTCGGGGTGGCCGCAGAGATAGCCGACGCTGTTCGAACCGGTGCATCCCCATTGATCGGCGTATTTGCGGATGAGTTCGTCGACGCGGCCGACTTCACCTCTCCAAGTTGGGTCTTCCCAGGGACGGCTGGCGGTGAAAACGCAGTGGAACCAGGGCACCTGCTTGGCGATGGCTTCGAGTTCTTCGCGATAGGCGAACTCCCAGGGGCGGCTGGCGCCATCGAGCAGGAATAATTTCTGGTCGCCGGCGAAGCGGCCTTCTTTCCAATCCTTAAAAAGAGTGCGGACGTAGCTGACGTAGGGGGCGATTCCGGTGACGGTGCTGATCAGCAGGTGATTGGTGTGCTCGGGATGGGAAGTGTCGAGGGTAAAACGCCCCTTGGGGATCTTGCGCATCACGACATCATCGCCGGTTTGAAGCTTGTAGAGGAGCGGGGTGAGCGCGCCCTCGGGAACGAGTTCAAAAAAAAACTCCAGTTCCTTTTCGTAGGGAGAGGACACGATGGAATAAGCGCGTTCGACTCTTTTTCCGTCTCGATCGGCGCCGAGGGTGGCGTATTGGCCGGGGGCAAACTTGAATTCTTCGGCAGGAGCGACGCGAATCATCCACAAATCGTCGGCAAATTCGGCGCGTTTGGTGATGCGGGCCAGGTAGTGCTTGTCGTCCATAGCGTAAAGGTCTCAGGTGTTAGGTGTCAGGTGTCAGGAAATGCGTTTCGACTGCGGAAATCGCTTTTTCTGATGCCTGATTTTTAGCACCTGACACCTTAACATAAGAACAGCCCGCAAGCTGTGACGCCTGCGGGCTGTCTCGGTGGACTGTTTGGGATTGACTGAGGTGGTCACTCTCGTGGCCCCTCGCTGGTTCCGGTGCCGGGTACGGCTTGTATCCGGCGGATCAGAACTTATGGTTCAGCCCATACTCACGGATTGTTTGCGAGAGAATGTTCTCGATTGGCCCGACCAAAGGTTCCTCGAGAACTCCGCTTAGAGCAACCGCCCTAAGACTCAGCCACCTCACCTGGTCTTGTACTGGTACTGCAACTATGACTATCAGAACTTGTCATCCGACCACCTCCTTTCCGGTGTAAACGCAGAGTACAAAAAAAGGCGGGGCGGCGTCAAACGGGATTGGGGAGGCGTGCCGAGGGAGGCAATGGCCAGGTGTCAGGTGTCAGGTGTGCAAACGCGAAGCTTCGATTTCGGCATCCTCTTGCGAGGTCAGTACCTTAACACCGCAACGAGAAAATCCCGATTGACACCGCCATGCTTGGGAATACACTTATCCCGCCGTTGGAAGCAGCCTACTTCCTCTCTTCTCTTCGCAGCGGGTCCGAGTGAAATGCCCCTCGACTGCACTTTACCTCGAAAGGAGTCTATATGAGATTCACAGCGATGATGTGGGTTGCTCCCGCCGTACTGTTTGGTGCGTTCTTCGTACCGCTTCCGCTGGTGGCACAGGTCTCTGGCGACGGCACCGCTAGTCACATTCCCATTTGGACTAACGGCACGACTCTCGCGAACTCGATCATCGTCGAAACTGGTGGAAAGGTTGGCATAGGCACAAGCGTTCCGGGGGCTAGATTGGATGTAAACCTCGCGGGCGTCGGTCACCTGTTGTTTAATGCGCCGTTTAGCCCAGTTGCGAAAGGACACGGAGGACACGCGCCGTTCCTGCGTTTCCAATGCACCTCCGCAAACTGCGGCGGCACAAACTTCGATGGCGGCGAATTGAATATACAGGGAGGCTTTGACGTCCCGAACGGTGGCAGAATCCGCTTGGGCGGAGGCAGCCGCGGGGATGGGGAGGTTAATGCGATCCAATTCTTCCAAGGCGAAACGGAGACGATGCGCATTCAAAACGGCGCCAACGTCGGTATTGGGACAGATTCTCCAGCCGCTAGATTGCACGTTATCGGCGATTTCATCGCCACTGGCACCAAATCCGCTCTGGTTGAGACCGCCTCATATGGCAAACGAGAACTCTATGCGATCGAGAGTCCCGAGAACTGGTTTGAGGATTTTGGAGGAGCACAACTCAGGGATGGTCGAGCTATTGTCATGCTGGATCCGATCTTCGCAGAGACCGTGAACACTGAACATGGTTACCATATCTTCCTTACTCCCAAAGGCGATTGCCTGGGCCTTTACGTTGCGGGTCAAACGGCCAATTCGTTCGAGGTCAGAGAATTGGGACATGGAAAGGGAGCTATTGCATTTGACTACCGCGTCGTGGCAAAGCGTAAGGGCTATGAGAGGGCTCGGCTGGCGGAAATCAACGGTCGGGAAGATAGTCACGGTAGCGAGCTGAGGAGCGCAGAAAAGTGAGTGCTTTAGGCGAGTTGGATTTTATAAGGGATGGTCGTCATGCGTGGCGTTTCAGCGTCGCCCCTCGCTATTCGGCCCCGCACACGTCAACTGTTGTAACCAGGCGTTTGCACTAACTGAGAATTGGCGCGTATCCGCGTCGTTAGTGAAGTGGGGATGTTTTCGCCAACTATCCCAGACTGTTCACGCGCTTCCACTATTCGATTTTGCCTAACGCCTTCGAGATTGCGTCTTCGATGCAAGCGGCGGCATGGGCAGTAAAGTCTCCAATCGGCCTTTCCGCGAACCTTTTGACGGCGCTCATCAGACCGATATTGCCCTCTTGAATTATTTCCAGCATGGGAACAGCAGATGCTGAGTATCGTTGTGCGATGTTCACGACCAACATAAGCTGACTTTCTATCAATCTCCTCGCGACATTTTCCCTCTGTTCGCCCAAATCGCCCCAACGGCCCAAAGGGCCCAGCTCTCGAAATAGTTTCGCTTCTTCCTCCTTAGTGAGAGGCTCAACGTTACAGGCTTCGCGGATGTACTCTGCTACCGGATCATCAGGATCACGGTTCTCCATGTGCGTCGTCTCCATGTCCAGCATAACTGTTGTGACAGTTATTACGTCAACCATACGACGATGTTCACTCATTGAGACAGCGCAGCCGACAGCAGGATGTTGGCGACGGCGTCGGGGGATTCTACATGGCTATCGTGGCCGGTCTTTAATTCTGCGACCTCCCAGCCCGAGGCTTGAGCTTTTGCTGCGAACGGGGCGAAGAAGGGCCTCGCTGGATAATCTTCCGCCACGCTGGCAATGAAAGTAGCTGGAGTGCGGGCTTTCCGATTGGCTGGAAGATGGAGATGCTCCTCAAAGCAACGCAGACTGAAATCGCACAGCCTGGCACGCACAAAATCACGTGCCGCGCCCGGCTTAAGTCCCCAGAGGTCAAGTTGACCCTCCCCGCCCGGTAAGCGCCAGCCGGCTCCGTGGTCTCGCGCGACGCCGCGGAAATAGCCGCCGATCTCAGGCGGAAGCAAGTCGAGCGCGCTTTGCCCATCTTCTGGAATGAACGCATCGAGGAAAACCAGTCGGCGCACCTGAGCCGGATTTGTCTCCGCTACACCGCTGATAATCATGCCTGCGTAACTGTGGCCCACAAGGATTACCTGGTCAGGGTCAGGGCACCTCGACAACTCGACTGAGACGTCCTCGACATGTTGCGTGAGCGTGATGTCGCGAGATAGACGACCTTGGTCTGTGCCAAGACCACGGAGGACGGGAGTGATCACCTTGTGGCCGCGCTTTTCGAGTAAGGGGACCAACAGGTCCCACGTAGCGTTTGACTGCCATGCGCCGTGGACGAGGATGAACGTCGACATGGGGAGAGAGTTTAGCAGGTTGAGATCGATTGTCTGGCTCTAAGTGCTGAGCACAGACGATTGCAATTCGCTAGCCTTTGACACGTGCGCTTTTAACTATGGCGCGTTAACTATGGCCTATTGATGTTGTGAGACAATTTCCTTCCGGTTTTCCAGCGTTTTCGTAAAGAATGAACTCCGATCTCCCGACTCGACGGCAGAAGCCCGCTGATGGCAAATCATTCGCCAGACTACCGGAGTTGCTCTCACCTCGCGCCTTCTTCGCCGTGGCTTTATGTCTAGGGGCTGTTGTCTTCGCCGTCTACAGCCCGGCATTGGAGTTTCAATTCGTACTCGACGATCACCGTTTCACAAGTGATCCGCGTATACAGTCTCCCGATCATGTGTGGGACTACTTTGCGAACTATGTGTGGGCGCAATTCACAGGCGGCCCTCCGAGCTTCTACCGGCCTCTGTTCATCCTCTGGCTGAGGATCAACTTCGTTCTGAGCGGACTCTCCCCATGGGGATGGCACCTGCTCAGCATCATGAAACATGTGGCTGTCGCTGGCTTACTTGGGTTATTGGTGCTGACGCTGCTGCAGGATCGCGTGGCCGCGTTAGTCGGAGCGACCTTGTTCGCGCTGCATCCGGCCCAGACCGAATCCGTGGCGTGGGTTACGGTGCCCGATCCATTGATGTCGGTGGGCGTATTGAGCGCGGTGCTCCTATATCTCAAATGGGTCGCGGGCCTTCCCAGCAACGGTGTTCATGAAAGAGAGTCGCGCAAGGCGGCCCGGATCAGGAAGGCGGCTCAGCCTGGGGCGTTCTGGTTAATAGCCTCAGCCGCTGTTTGTTTTGCAGCACTGCTGGCGAAGGAAACCGCCATCGTATTACCTGCTCTGATTTTTGCGTTGGCCCTGCTCATGCCGCAGGGCGAGAAAGAAAATGCAGATTTTAGATCTCGGCTGGTGCCGGCGCTCCGGCAAACCGCACCGTTTTTTTGCGTGACGGTGTTCTACCTTCTTATGCGTCTCAATGCCCTGGGCCGGAAGCTCGGGTCGGTAAGCCAGCATTTGCCTTGGGGCACTGTCCTGCTGTCGTGGCCTGCGACCCTCTGGTTCTACGTGAAGGTTTTGCTCTGGCCGGTCCGCTCACGCGCTTTTGCGGACCCTCTTCTGTTTGAGAGTTTCTCTTTCCGTGACGTCCTGCTGCCAGCTCTAGGTGTCAGTTGCGCCGTAGCGACTCTGGCGGGGGCGTTGTTCTGGGCGCGGAGAAAGGCTCAACGTGATCATCCCCGTCAAGAGGCCGCTAATGTGGAGTACGCACTGTTGATAGGCACGCTGCTTTTGGTGCTGCCAATTCTTCTCACGCTGAACCTGAACGCTCTTAATCCAGGAGACTTTCTACATGGCCGATACACTTACTTGCCCTCCGCTGGTTTGATGCTTCTGGCCGCGACAGGATGGCACCTCGCCGGAAAGATGCGCGTTCCGCTATTGTGTGCAGGCAGCCTGTTAGCGGTTGTGTTCGCATTGTTGGCCGTCTCGCAGGACAAGCAATGGAAAGACGATTTGACAGTTTTCACCGTTGCCCATCAGCTGGCGCCACGGAACGCTCCAGTGGCCCACAATCTTGCAAATGCTCACGTGCAAGTGGCTTTGCAACAAGCCGACGACGGGCGCTGCAGCGAGGCTATGCCAGTCTTTGAGCAGGTCAGTCAAGAGTACCCGCAAGATTGGTATGCATGGGCGGGTCGCGCGGAGTGTTTTGTCCAGGGCAATGATCTTTCCAAGGCAGAGGAGTCGCTGCACAAGGCAGCTGAACTTTCACACGACTCCCGAGTCATACAACAGTGGCAGGAGTTGCGTGTAAGTATGGGATTGCCGAACTCGGTTGCTGGTCATTGAGCAACTCCCGGTCAAAGTGTGGGCGGTTCCTCGAATTAGTGGCAGCCACCGAACCCGACTGCTTGCACCAGTTCGTTTGCATCTTGATCGTTGTTGTGGGTCGGAATAGAATCTGCGGGCTATGCAAGACGCAAGTAATGCCCTGCCGAAGAAGTCTCCGATCACCCTTCGTTGGATCGGGTTGGTTATACCCGCGCACCTTGGGGTAAGGATTGACAGCCGCGCGGGACGAGGATAAAGTTGCGCATCTTCCCCGAGGGCATCCCTTGACCCCTCTATATTGTTTGGCCCACTTACAAGGTTGCTGCAGTTAGACAGGTTTCAAAGGAGGCTTTCCATGGTCCGCACATCTTCGGTCCAAGTCCACAGGTTTGAACTTCTGAGCAGGTTCGTTGGAGTGCTGCTCGTTCTGGTTGCCCTGGCCAGTGGGGGGCGGGCGCAGAAGATTGTCTCGACAGCGACTAGCATGCAGCACGCGCCTGAGGCACATCCCATGGACCAGACCGATCCGTTCCTTCCGGTCGTGCCATATGACAGCGGCACACCGGAAGTTTTTTCGATGGCGGTTGCGGATTTGAATCACGATGGCAAACAGGATGTGGTCGTTGTCAATGCCAACACGTTTGAGGACGAGAGCTCGATAGGAGTTCTTTTGGGCAATGGCGACGGAACCTTCCAGCCGACCGTCGTCTATGATGCGGGCACCACAGGAGCGACATCGGTTGCAATCGGAGACTTGAATAACGACGGCAACCTTGACTTGGTAGTGGGCAGTTCGGGTTTCATCAGCGTGTTGCTTGGTAATGGGGATGGCTCGTTCAGGCCTGCCGTGGTCTACGCGTCGGGTGCGGGGTCAGTTTATTCGCGAATTCCACTCCTGCTCGCTGACCTGAACGGGGACGGAAAGCTGGACGTAATCGTTGGGAGCCGAAATATCGAGGTTGGCGTGAACGGTTCTGCGGCAGTTTTGCTAAACAACGGCGATGGTACGTTCCAGACCGGAAAAACATACGATTCTGGCGGCTTCTTCATTTCTTCAGTTGCAGTTGCCGATCTCAATGCCGATGGCATTCAAGATCTGGTCGTGGTTAATTGTGCCGCGAGCGGATCAAGTTCATGTTTTGATAGTGGCGGAACCGTGGGCGTGCTGCTGGGCAAAGGTGACGGCACGTTTAGGACGGTCCAGAATTACGCCAGAGGCGGGTGGGGCGCATCGTGGTCGCCCGTCATCGTAGCGGACGTAAACGGCGACGGCAAGCCGGATATTCTTGTCGGCAACAGTTGCGAAGTTAAGTTTAAGGGTGAAGACGGCAGTTGCACTAACGATGGATCGGTAGGCGTACTCACCGGAAATGGGGATGGAACGTTTCGGCCCGCAGTGAGTTACGACACCGGCAGCGGCGATGCTGCCTCTATCGTGTTGGCGGATATCGACGGGGATGGAAAGCTTGATTTAGTGGTTCAGAACGGCGGCGGCGCTTCTGTCCTGCGGGGCAAAGGCGACGGCACTTTTCTCTATCCGGATCGGTATGTAAGCCCCGTCCTCCCGGGCTCCGCTGTATGGGTAGGGGACATCAATGGCGACGGGAAGCCCGACTTGATCGGTCTGGGCGGCACATCGATCGATTTCCTATGGGTGATGCTGGGAAATGGCAGCGGATTCACTCAGCTGTTTACCTATATGACGGGCTACGAATTGTCCCAGGCGGTCATCCAGGATGTTAATTCCGATGGCAGGGACGATCTGCTTTCCGTGTATGGATGCTCCAACTCATACGGTTGCCAGGGCGTCGACGGCACGTTCGGAGTTCAGCTCAGCAATCCGGGGTTCATCTACAACAGTACCCTCACACGCGTGACTACCAACGTCGATCCCGCTCCTCCGAATCAACCCGTGAATTACACCGTCACGGTAACCAACCCTGGGGGCACCGCGGTTACGGGTGACGTTACGTGCTTCGCCAAAAGGTGGTCCGCGAACAAAACGTTAGTAAACAATCAGGCAATCTTCAGTATTACGTACCCCACGGCAGGTACACACGAGGTGCAATGCTCGTACTCCGGCGATTCGGGAAACCTCGGGAGTACATCGCTGAATCTTCCCGAATACATCCAACCACTTCCTGTTCCTTCGAAGACGACGATAGCCACGTCAGGCACTCCATCTCATTTTGGACAGCCCGTTACGTTCACGGCGAAAGTGACATCGCCGTACGGCACGATCCCGGACGGCGAGCTTGTAACATTCAGCGCTGGCAAGACAGTTCTTGGTTCCGTCCCGCTATCGGCAAGTACGGCAAGGTTTACGACCTCTGGTCTCTCGGTGAAGACGCACACGATCAAGGCGGTTTACGCTGGAGATGGGAGTTTCAAGCCAAGCCAGGGGACCGTCGCTCAAGTCGTAGAGCCGTGAAAAGGTGGGCTCATATTCCGAATCGGTCATTGGGAACGGGCCGGGCCGAAGTAGCGGTAGTGGCCGATGATCTTCCAATTAAAGAGGACGTCCTCCATTTTCGGGCCAGCTCCAATGTTGTGGACGATCACGTAATGGTCGCTCCAGCGGGCTTTCTGATCCACAACGATACCAATATGTGCCACGCCGCCGCCTAAGTCCCAGGTGACGAGATCGCCGGGAGCATAGTCTGCCGCTTGATTCGTGATTGGGAGAGCCTCTCCTTTGCGCTGAAAAAAGACCATAAGATTGGGCACGCGGCGATGGTCGATGTTGGAATCGGGATGATCGAGCCGCCAGCGTTTCTGGTCCGGGTAAGCGGAGAAGTTCCGCAGCATGTCTTCATGGACTTCCCTCTGCAAGTCAACACCGACCGCACGGTAGGACCGAATGATCTCGTCGGTACAAACTCCGGTGTCTGCCGGGACATCACCGTCGGGGTAAGGAATCCGAACATAGTCCGGAACATAGCGGACTGAATGACTTGTACGCTCGATTGCTGCGGCAACTAATTGCTTCGTGAACTGCTGACGCGTTAGTGCCTGTGGTGATGCCAGGGTCCAGATGCTACAGCCTGAGAACACAACCAGAACGAGTAGGCTGGCTCTAGGCTTAAGAGCGATGAGCATGTGGCGATTGTAACAATGGAGACGATTGACCGGCGGTCGACCAACTACAGACTGGATTTAGAAATATAATTTCGCAGATTCGGTCAGTTCCTAATGCAAACGATGGAGGCACCATGCCACGAATCCTCTCTGTTCTCTGTTTGGCCGTGATGACGACGAGCGCGGTACGCGTGCCGGCGCAGGTTTACCCATATCGCGACGGCACTCCCGGCGTGACCGGATACCGCTCGGAAGTAATGGCCGAAGTTATGATCCAAGAAAGCGAGTTCGTCCGCTTGGCCGACGCCATCCCCGCCGATAAATACACATGGCGGCCCTCGCCAGATGCGCGCACGATCGCCGAGGTGTTTCTGCACGCGAGCGCGGCCAATTACAACCTCTACAAACTCGTGGGCACTCCCACTCCGGTTGGGATCGACACGAACACCCTGGAACAGTCCACCGTCGACAAAGCAAAAGTCATAGCTACCCTCAAGGCTTCTTACGCACACGCAAAAGCAGCTATCCGCTCTATGCCTGACGCGGACTTGGAAAAGACCCTTAATTGGAACGGAGGGAGGATTACCGAACGGGGCGTCCTGCTCTATATCGTTCAGCACATCGGCCAGCACCTGGGTCAGCAAATCGCCTACGCCCGGTCCATCGGTGTCGCGCCGCCATGGACAACGGACCCGCCCCGGAAAGATTAAGCCGGGCCGAAATGTTAACCGATGCTATCAGGACGGTACCGCTCAGAACCCGGTACTCCGTCCTCGAGTTTGATGCAAGAATTTTGCTTTTTCTCGTTCTAGCCTCGGAGGTGGTCGATGAAAAGTGCAGGCTTAATCATTTTGTTTCTCGTCGTGCTAACGGCGGCTGCTTTTGCTCAGAGTGATTCCATCGAGCACAAATCGCTCCCGGCACAGACGTCCGATCTGGAGATGGGGGCAATCGTCAACCTCAGAAAGCTTGCGTATGCAGAATCTAGATACGCGATGACCCATTCGCAGGAAGGCTTCGCCTGTGACCCTCAGGCTTTGACAAAACTGGAGTGGCCAAATTCGCCGAATCACACCAAACTTGTGGACCCTGCCTTGCTGAGCGGTACGGGGCAATACAAATTCTCGGCACAGTGTGTGGAAAATTCGAAGCCCGCTGGGAAACTAAACATCTTCGCCGTTCCGCTCGATCCGAATGCACACCTACGCACCTTTTGCGCGACTGCAATGTTCGGACCCTTCGAAGAGGAGCCCTACTTCGCAACAGGTGCGTCCCGCACGCGCAGCACGTATGGAGGCGCTCCGGAAGACTGCCTTGTATCAGGGGAGCTTCTGAAGTAGCGGAAATGATAGATGTCGTTAGCGGCGATTACACTCATTGAGAATTCGCCGATTTCTGGTCAACGAGTGTAGTTGTTTCAGCAGTCGTGGTTCATCGCCTAATTTCGACTGGCGTCCCGTCTGGAACGGATGAATAGATTTCTTCAATTTCGACATCGGTTACTGCAATGCAGCCATCCGTCCAATCCACGGCGCGATGGAGCGGACCAAGCCATCCTAGGCCGTTCTGGATACCGTGAATCATGATGTCGCCGCCTGGTTCGACGCCTAACTTTCGTGCGCGTTCCCGGTCAGCGTCATTTGGATAGGACACGTGTAACGCGCGATGGAATCGGCTGTCGGGCTTGCGACGATCGATGGAGTAAAGACCTTCCGGAGTTCTGTGGTCACCTTGATGTTGCTTCGGCTCGAGTCCTCCTCTGCCGATTGCGATGGGGTATGTCTGGATAACGTTGTTGCGATCATCCAGCAACAGAAGTTTGTGTTCGGTTTTCAGGACGAGCACCTTACTCGCCCGTTGCTGTCGAAGAGTATGGCCATCCCAGAAGCGGAGCGCAATGCCTACCACGGCGATCAAGGCGATAGCAGCCAAGAGGAAACGTTTCACAGGAGCACTTTACCTCGAACGGCAGAGTCGGCAGCATCAAGAACTTTGAGGAGGTACCGCAGAGGTACTTCCCAACCTGTGAAGAACATAAGTGTCCCTCAAGGTCACGGCGTCACGGGCAAGCATCATTGAGAAATAGGCCGCAATATAGCCCAAAACCACTCGGAATAGAGGCTCCCTTATCAACAGGAACGCAATCAGGAGAAGAACAACCTTGCAAAAATAGAGCCATGCAATGTACTTGCGGCCCCACGCGGTGCTGGTGAAGGCGCGACGCACTCCCATGAGAGAAGACGCCGCGACAAATCGAGGTGGGTCCTGACTGATGCTAAGGTGTTGCATTGTTCCTGCGATGACACCCAAAATACCGCCCGCTAACCCCAGCGCGATGGGCAAGCGAGGTTGGACTACGGAGAACGCGAACACGACGCCTGCCGCCCAAACGAAGAGGAGTAGCACATTCGTTCGCGGCGACAGGGAGGAATGACTCTTCGCTGCCGACACGTTCGTCTGCTCTGTTTTCATGCGAAGAGATTGTATCCTGCGACTTGTAACCTTATTTTCTGTAATCCCGCCGGTACATGCCCAGCTGATACCTACCTTCGTTACTGGGCGTTGCCTAGACTGAATTCAGGCCTGCCAACGGATGGGGCAGCTCATCCCTTCCACTGGTACGCATTTTCTTGGGGCAGGCCTATGTGCGCGAGGACGCGGTTGGCGAATTCGTGGGCCATGGCTTCGGCGGTCTGCGGGTGGTTATAGAAGGTTGGGATCAGCGGGAAGATGGTTGCGCCTGCGTCCGCGGCAAGGGACATGTTGCGGATGTGGATTTTGTTGAGCGGGGTCTCGCGGATGCAGAGCACGAGCGGGCGGCGCTCTTTGAGAGCGACATCGGCGGCGCGTTCGATGAGGCGAGAGGCGGTGCCGTTCGCGATGCGTCCGAGGGTGCCTACGCTACACGGGATGACGACCATGGCGTCGGAAGGATACGACCCGCTGGCTACGTTCGCACCGATGTCGGTATTCGACTGCTGCTGAATCTTTGCCGACGGCGCGCCGATGATTTGACGGAGAAGATCGGAACGGCCTTCGATGCCGAGTTCCTCGGCCATGACGCGCAAGCCGCTGTCGGAAGCGATGAAGTTGACGGTTTTGAGGCGCGAGTCACGTTCGACGGCGAGTAAGAAATGTTTCAGGAATAACGACCCGCTGGCGCCGGTGGTGGCGACGGTCAGGTTTTGGGGGACGAGAGGCAAAGGTTGGGCTCCACGAGGCATCCAAGGTGCGGCCTCGAAAGCTGAGGATAGGGACGCGGGATAGGCAAGTCAAGGCTGCGGGCAGCGTTTGGAGCGTCTTTTGTCAGCTGTCAGTGCGGGGTTAGTGCGTAGAAAACTATTCGATGGCGAGTACCGGCATCCTACGATCGCGGCGCAGTGCGGCGCAACTTCACGCTATCGCCAGCGTAGAGCGCGAGATTCGCGCCAATGATCACGCCGGGGGACGAAAGTATCTTCGGGATTTCCGTGAAGCGTATCGTTCGTATGAGAAGGTTCTCGAGCCTTCCGAAGTCCTCGGCGCCATCGGCAACGCTGGGACCGTTCTGATTGGCGATTATCACGCGCTGCCAAACTCGCAGCGATCGGTGGCTCGGCTCCTGCTTGGTCCTGAACTGCGACAACGGCCGATCGCGCTTGGAGTCGAAACCATTTTTTCTCGCGATCAGCACATTCTTGACGAATGGGCGCGGCGCGAGATTGACGAAGCTGAACTGCGACACCGGATCCGCTTCGATCTTGACTGGGGATATGATTGGGCTCCGTTTTATGAGTTGCTCGCGGCGGCGCGGGATCGCGACGCTGTAATTTACGGGCTCGATTGCATGCCTCGCGAAGACTTGCGCAAGATTGGGGCTCGCGATCGGCACGCAGCCGACGGGATTGCCGAAATGCGGCGGCGGCATCCGGAGGCGCTGATCATGGTGCTGTTTGGCGAGTCGCACCTTGCGCCCGAGCATCTGCCGGCGCTGGTGCAGCAGAGGCTCCCGGAAGAGCAGCTGCTCATCATGCTGCAAAACGTTGATGACCTCTATTGGCGTGCCGCGGGCGAAGTGGGCGATCACGTTGAGGCAGTGCAGGTTCGCGACAATGTTTTGTGCGTTTTCAACGCCACGCCGCTTGAGAAGTACGAAAACTACCGGCTTTGCCTTGATCGCTGGCGGCGCAATGATGATGAGGATAACGACGGCGCGCCTGATCTGGGTCCTACGCTCTATAACCTGATTGAGGGGATGGTGCGTTTTCTCGGGATCAACCAGTATTCGCCACACAATACAACGCAGCCGCGGTTGCTGGTGGACTTGATGCCGGAGGTTTATTCGCGCAACTCGGACGCACTGCTGCGCCGGTTGCTTTCGCGCAAAGGATTTACGGCGGAGCAGCGGCGGTCTCTCTTGCTGCAGGTTCGGGAGCGGGGCAGCGTGTATCTTGCCCAGGTCAATGCGGTGTATGTGCGGCAGTTTCACATGACGTCGTCGGCCGAGGATGCAACTCGCTTTCTGCATCAGGCCTGTCGCGGATTGCCGAATCTAATGCAGGTCAGAGCGGCGCAGGGAAGAATGGCGCAGGCTGGAGCGGGCGCGGCTGGGGCGGAGTTGGACGGGGATGACGCTTTTTATGTGACGGTGTTTGAACATGCGCTGGCGTTCTTTGGGTCGCGGATTTTGCATCCCGCACGGCCGGCGCTGCGCGACGGCGATGTGGCGGAGTTGTTTGAGGTGACGCGGGAGGACCTGGAGCAGCAGACGGCGCTTGCCTTCGGGGATGCGGTCGAGGCGCTTGATTTTCTGGTGCAACATCGCGGGATGGCGGGTGGGGCTACGGGTGGCGCTCCAATTGGCGCTTCATCTGGCGCTCCGAAGTTTAGTGGACGCAAGTACGAATACGTCACGCAACAATTGGGGTCTCTCATTGGAACAGACCTCTATGACGCTTACCTCGAAGGCCGATTGACGACCGCGGCGCTGCGCAAACTCTTCCTCACACATATCGAACTGCCGGGAGTGGCGCGCGAAACTTGTGGATTGCTGCGGGCGCGCTTGCGGTAGGTCGAACCGCGAAGCCCGCAAATTTTGAAACCTCGCTCGGCTGCGGTATCCTCACCTGTTTACTTCTTCACTTCTTCGATGACTGACGATTTTCCAGCGCAATCTTTTCCGCCGCAACCGCAGACACCCGATGCGCTGATGTTATTTGGGTTCTGGTATCGCGCATTGCCGTCGCACCAGCTCGGGCGCGGACAGCTTGCCAAAGCAATGCTGCTGGAACAGCCACTGGTGATTGGACGCGACAAAAATGGCAAAGCCTTCGCGCTGCGCGACGCTTGCCCGCATCGGGGCATGCCGCTTTCTTGCGGACAATTTGACGGGCAGCAGATCGAATGTTCGTATCACGGTTGGAGATTTGAGGCGCACACCGGGCAGTGCCAACTGATTCCGTCTCTCGTTCCCGAACAGACGTTGAAAATCGATCGGATCTATGCGGGAAGTTATCCGTGCGAAGAGCGCGACGATTTTATCTGGGTTTACATTCCCGACCCGGGGCCGGCCGGCGCGGGATTTACGAAGGCTGCGGCGGCGCCGACTGCTGCGCCCGAGATTCCAAAGTTCAGCGAGCACTACAAAACCGCGTATCTCACTGCCGATCTGCCTTGTTCGGTTGATCACGGGATTATCGGATTGATGGATCCTGCACACGGTCCGTTCGTACATCAGGCGTGGTGGTGGCGGACGCAGCATTCGATTCACGAGAAGAAGAAAAACTTCGAGCCGATTCCGTATGGATTTCGCATGAGCGCACACACGCCGAGTTCAAACAGCGCTCCTTACAAGCTGTTGCGGCTTTATGCCGATGCAGATTCGATTACGACGACCATCGATTTTGTGCTGCCGAATCTGAGGTCGGAAGTGATTCGGGCGGGGAAATATTGGTTTTCGAGTTTGACGACGGTGACTCCGATCACGCGGAGCCAGTGCCGGATCGACGTGGTCGCGGCGTGGAATTTGTTTCGCTGGATTCCGTTTGGTCCGGAGATGCTGAAGTTTGTGTTCGCGAAGTTCGTGGAGCAAGACCGGCGGACGATGGAGCTGCAGTCGGAGGGGTTGAAGCAGAATCCGCATCTGATGCTGATTGATGATGCGGATCGTCCGGCGAAATGGTATTTCGGGTTGAAGAACGCGATGCTGGATGTGAAGAAGAACGGTGGAGAGTTCAAGCACCCGATGACGGGGCCGGTTACGTTGAGGTGGAGAAGCTGAAGGGCAGTTCTCAGTTCTCAGTTCTCAGTTCTCAGTTCTCAGTTCTCAGAAAGAGCTTACGCTCACGTGCTAGACCATTCTCACCAGATAATTTTGAGACCCCGGTAAAGGCTAAATTTCCTATCTGGAGTGACGATCGCTATATCTTCGCAAAGGGCCTGGGCGATTAGCTGGAGATCGAAGGGATCGCGATGGTGCATGGGAAGCTCGAACATTTTGAAAGCGTGCTCCGCGCTGAACCGCAGGACACGAAGATCCAAATCGTCAATCGCCTGATTCAAGGTTGCAGTGGAAAGGCCGAGTTTGCCGAGCGACGCTTTGACTGCAATCTCGGCGAGTGAAATGCTGCTCAACTCGCGAATGTTATTCGGGTTCTTGAGAACGTTGGCGGCTCGCTTGCTCAATCGTTCCGGAGCTTCGACAGCAAAAATTAACGCCGCCGTATCCAACAGAACGCGCACTTCACTCGCCCCCGCCGAATAACTCCTCGACTTCCTTATCGGTCATGGGCTTCCACCAGTCGGGATCGTAGATCTGAATCTTGCCTTTCAAGGTGCCGAGCCTCGGCTTCCTGCGTGTCGCACGTTGGGTGCGGACGATGTCGACGACTGGCACTCCGCGACGGCAAATCGTGACCGGCTCGCCGTCCTCGACGGCCTTGATCAATTCCGGAAGCTTGTTTTTGGCGTCGGCCACGCTGAATTCCATGCTTCGATTATAGCCATTCTAGATAGCTATGTCGAACGAAGCAGTTCTCAGTTCTCAGTTCTCAGTTCTCAGTTCTCAGTTCTCAGTTCTCAGTTCTCAGTTCTCAGAAAGAGACTACGCTGAGGCTTTTCATCTCACCAAATAATCTTTTTATTTTGAGAGAACTAGCTTTTTACTAGCCAGTTCAGGGCTTCTTCGCGGGTTTTGAAGGTTACGATTTCGCGTTGGGAAAAGGAGTGGAAGTTTTCCATGAAAGCGTGGGGGATGTGTTCAGCGCCTACCCACGCTCCTTTTTTCACGAACGGGCGGTCGAGGGTGAGGACTTCCTTGATCTTCATCGCCACGGCGTGGTCGATGGTGGCTCCAGTGAAATCGCCCAGTGTAAGTAGCGAACCGCGCGGGTGCTCGGCGACGGTCGTCCGCACGTCTTCGAGTAGAAGCATCATTTGGTGAGCGCTGGCGTTCGAGAAATCGATCAGCAGAATCTGCTGGCCTTTGTGTTCGATGAATCGGACGGGATCTTCCATTGGCTTTCGATCCTAAGTTTCGGCCCTAAAAAATGAAAATCTAGACTAGCAGCGACTCGACGACGTTGTACACCGCGGCCAGAGCCGAATCGAGGGCGGCGGGATCTTTTCCTCCGGCTTCGGCGAGGTCGGGACGCCCGCCGCCTTTGCCGCCAACTTTCTGGGCCACGGGGCCGATGACTTTTCCGGCTTGAATGCGGCTGGTCAGATCTTTGGTGACGCCTGCGATTAAGGAAACATTTCCATCCGTCGCTGAACCGACGACGACTACGCCCGAACCGAGTTTGTCTCGCAACTGATCGACCAAGGTGCGGAGTTGTGCTCGTTCGAGATTGTCGACGCGATGGGCGAGGACTTTAATGCCGCGGACTTCTTTTACTTTGTCGCTGTCGTTAATGGACGCGACGGATGACGAGGCGGATTTCATGCGGGCCTGGTCGAGTTCGCGGGTCAGGCGCTTGATTTCCGCATCGCGACGTTCCAGTTCTGAACGCAAGGCTTCGGCGGGAGATTCGCCTTCTTTGTTCACGCCGCTCAGCGCGGAGACAACGTGTTCGAGTTCGTGATCTTTCTGGAAGTGGCGCAGAGAGCCTTCGCCGGTGACGGCTTCGATGCGGCGGACGCCGGAGGAGACGCTTCCCTCTTTTAGAATTTTGATGAGGCCGATCTCGCCGGTCTGGGCGGTGTGCGTGCCGCCGCAGAGTTCGGTGGAAAAGTCTCCGATCTTGATGACGCGGACTTTGTCGCCGTATTTTTCTCCGAAGAGCGCCATGGCGTGGTACTCGTTGATGGCCACGTCGATTGGGACGTTCTCGATGACCTCGACTTTTTCATTGCGTAGGACTTCTTTGTTGATGAGGTCTTCGATGTCTTGCAGCTCTTCTTCGGCGACTCCGGCGAAGTGGGAGAAATCGAAGCGAAGGTGCTTGGGAGCAACGAGCGAGCCAGCCTGCTTGACGTGCTTGCCGAGGACTTCGCGCAGTCCGGCCTGGAGGAGATGCGTCGCGGTGTGGTTGCGCATGGTCGCGGTGCGGACTTCGGTGTCGACGACCGCGTCGACTTTTTCGCCGATGTGGATGGGTTGCTTGGCGACGACTTGATGCGCGCGTACGCCCTGGATTGGGGCGTAGGTGCCGGTGACCTCGGCGACTATCGTGTTGTGATCGTCTGAGTAGAGCCATCCGCGGTCGCCGACCTGGCCTCCGGACTCGGCGTAGAAGGGGGTGTGGTCGAGGATGATTTCGCCTTTGTCGCCGGGGTTGAGTTGCTGCGCGCCCTTGCCGTCTTTGATGATGGCGAGGACTTCGCAGTTGTCGGAGCGCGTCTGGCGGTAGCCTTCGAAGGTGGATTTCGGAAGCTGCTGGTAGGCGGGGTTGGCGGTTTGTTTGGCTGCGCCTTTCCAGGAGGCGCGGGCACGTTCGCGCTGCTCGGCCATCGCGCGGTCGAAGCCCTGCTGATCGAAGGAAATCCCTAGATCGCGACAGAAGTCGATTATGAAGTCGAGGGGCAAACCATAGGTGTCATAGAGCTTGAACGCCTGATCTCCCGGATAGGTCAAGGGGAGGCCTTGCGCCTTGATCATATCCAAGGTCCAGTTCTGCCCCGCGGTGGGTGTTCTGACGCCCGGGGCATTCATGAACTGAAGCATGACGCTGTCCTCTAAGCGCTCAAATCCGGTTTCAAGGGCGTGAGCAAACCGCGTCTCTTCCGCCAACACCGCCTTCGACACCCGGTCAGCCGACTCTTTGAGTTCGGGATACGCATCCCGCATCAGATCGCGGACGGCAAATACCATCTCGTGCAGAAATGGCTTCGCCTGTCCCAGCAAGCGTCCGTGAGTAATGGCGCGGCGGATTATTTTGCGCAGGACGTAGCCTCGGCCTTCGTTCGACGGGACGACTCCGTCGGAAATCAGGAAGGTTGCTGCGCGCGAGTGGTCGGCGATTACTCGCAGGGACGCGGCACCGTGCGTACCGGCTGTCGTAGCCGAGCTTTGCTCGGCCGGACGGGCAGGAATGCCCGTCCCCACATGGGCTGTGCTGGTTCGCGTCAACTCTGCGGCACGCTTGATCAGTGGCGTGAATAAATCTGTTTCGTAATTTGAGATCACGCCCTGGAGCACCGCGGTTACACGCTCCAGGCCCATGCCGGTGTCGATGGAGGGCTTGGGCAGAGGATTTAATTTCCCGCTGGCGTCGCGATCGAACTGCATGAAGACGAGGTTCCAGATTTCGACATAGCGGCCGCAATCGCAGGGGAAGGCGCAGTCGGTGTGTCCGTGCTCGCTGGCGGCCGGGCCCATGTCGTAGTGAATCTCGCTACAGGGGCCGCAGGGGCCGGTGTCTCCCATCTGCCAGAAGTTGTCTTTGAGGCCCATCTCGAAAACGCGCTCTTTGGGCACGCCCTGATTGATCCAGAGTGCGTGGGCTTCGGCGTCGCGCGGGGCGGCTCCGCCTTCGCCGTTGAAGACGGTGACGTAGAGTTTGTTCCTGTCGATGCCGAACCATTCGGGTGAGGTGATGAGCTCCCAGGCGTAGGCGATGGCGTCTTTTTTGAAGTAATCACCGAAGCTGAAATTTCCGAGCATCTCAAAAAACGTGTGATGGCGGTTGGTGAAGCCTACGTTTTCTAGGTCGTTGTGCTTGCCTCCGGCGCGGACGCATTTCTGGGAAGTTGTGGCTTTGTTGTAGTCGCGTTTTTCGAGGCCTAGAAAGACGTCCTTGAACTGGTTCATGCCGGCGTTGGTGAAGAGTAGGGTCGGGTCGTTGGCGGGGACGAGCGATGAGGAGTGGACCTCGCGATGTCCCTTGTGAATGAAGAAGTCGAGGAACTTGCGGCGAATTGCGGAGCCTGTGAGCATGCGAAGGTAAAGTTTAAATCATAAGGGCAGTTCTCAGTTCTCGGTTCTCAGTTCTCAGTTCTCAGTTATTGGTTATGATTTCTCGTTTTAGCTTAGACACCAGGGCCACATTTGAACGGAGGAAGATGACATGCCTTGCAATCCGGAAGTTTTGCGGCAGGTTCCACTGTTTGCTTTGCTTGACGACGAAGAGGCTTGCGTCCTGGCGGGGCAGGTTGAGGTCAAGCAGTTCGCGGCGCGGCAGCGGATTTACAAGATGGGCGATCCGGGCGGGCGAGCTTACATTGTGGTTTCGGGCAAAGTCCGGGTCTCGACTGTGGACGAAGACCATCAGGATGTGGTGATCGACGAGCCGTCGGCGGGAGAGTTTTTCGGGTTTGCTTCGATGCTCGACCAGACCATCCATCACTCGGGGGCGACGGCGCTCGAAGAGACGGTGTGCATCGAGGTGGACCGGCACGATATTGAGATCCTGCTACAGCGCAAACCCATGGCAGGGATGGATATGCTGGCGGTGCTGGGGCGACAGTTTCACGCATCGCAGGAACTGGTGAGGGTGCGGGCGGCGCGGAATCCGAACGATGTGATTGAGGAAAAGGAAACGGCCGGCGAGCGGATTGCAGACGTGGTCGCCAGTTTCGGTGGATCGTGGACTTTTATTACTTCGTTCCTGGTGGTGCTGGTGGTTTACGTGGTGATCAATGTGGGGTTAGCGGCGCGATCGTGGGACCCGTATCCGTTTATTTTGCTGAACCTGTTTCTGTCGATGCTGGCGGCGATTCAGGCGCCGATCATTATGATGAGCCAAAACCGGCAGGACAAAAAAGACCGGTTGCGGGGCGAACTCGATTACGACGTCAATCGTCGCGCGGAAGCTGAGATCCAGGGCCTAGCGCACAAGATCAACCTGATCGGCGACAAAATTGGAGACGTCGAGGACTTGCTCCGCAACCGGGCTGGAAGCTGAGGACGGAATTAGGGAAACTCTGATCAAGTGCTGGCGAGCGATGCGGGATGCCAATGGATGCGCGTCCCTCAGCGGCTAAAGCCGTCCGTAGAGGCTTTGGCGGCACGGCTAAAGCCGTGCCCTTTCAAAGCGGTTCACGATTCGGCTAAAGCCGTGTCCTTCAAAGCGGCGTTTCAAAGCGGTTCACGACTCGACTCAGGCCGTGCTCTTTTAACGCGGTTCATCATTCCACTTAATCGGCGGCTCCTTGAAACAGCCGACTACTTCACTTCGTCGGCGGTCTTTTCGGCGCCCTTCTTGACACCGTGGCCGACAGCTTTGGTGCCTTTCTTCACTCCATGACCTGTGTCCTTGGCGGCGGTCTTGGTGGCGTCAGCGGTCTTGTCGGCTGCTTTCTCGGTCCCTTTGCCGGTGTCTTTGGCGGCGGTTTTGGTGGCATCGCCGGTGGCAACGGCAGCTTTCTTGGTGGCGTGGCCGGTCTTTTTCGCAGCCGTCTCGGTTGCTTTGCCGGTGTCGTCGGCGGCCTTCTTCATATCGTCGCCGGCCTGGCCGTAGGAAACGGCGGTTATGGCAAGCAGTGCGGATGCGATCAGCAGACAGAACTTATTCATACTTCCTCCGAATGGATTTAAGAGTCTCCGGTTGCTAGGTTTTATCAGAGTCGGGGGTGAGGCGCAACTGGGAACACGGGATTACTCATCCCGACACTTCAACCCGAAACACCACTCTGATACCTCATTCCGATACTTCGGCGGCTTCGTTCTCGAGTTCGGTGATGGTTTCTTCGTCGACGTCCCATTTTTTGAGGATGGTGAAGATGGTTTTAGGTCCGAAGCCAGCGCGCATGAGGTTGCGGAAGATGCGGGCGGCCTGCTTCTGGTCTCGATCTTTTGGCTTCTTCAGGCGCTTGCGGCGAATGTAGTCGCGGGCGAGGCTTTCTTCTTTTACTTCTTCGTAGGCGGAGGAAACGGCTTTGTCGATGACGTCTCCGTGGACTCCTTTGGCCCTGAGGTCATTGACGACGCGGGAGCGGCCAAATTTCTCGTTATCGCGGCGGTAGGAGGAAAAGGCGGCGGCGTATTTGGCGTCGTTGAGATAGCCCTGGTCTTTGAGGCGGACGACGATGAGTTCGACGAGGGTTTTGCCGATTTCGGTGTCAGCTTCGACACGGTTGCGCAGCAGGCGCTTGAGTTCGGCGACAGAGCGCATGCGGCGGCCGAGCGCTCCGATGGCGTATTCGTAGAGTTCGGGCTCGGTGAAGAGCTTTTTGGGACGTCCGAAGCTCATGAGTACACGATACGCCCGGAGTGGGGTTGTGCGTTAGCGGAGTCGGACCACGGCGGCTAAAGCCGGTATTGAATTGACCGGCTAACGCGGCCCTGAAGGGCCGCTCTTCCACGGCGATGTACGCATTCGGTGATGTACTTGCACGGTTATGCGCGAGTTCGGGGAGTACGCGCACGGCCATGTTCGGTTCGGTGATGTGGGAGGTCGGGAGTCACGCAGCTTCGAGAACTTCTGCCTTCCTCTTTGCGTCGCATGTTTTTCCGCGGACGTAGAACCGCGACTCAAAGCAACGCATGCACGGAAGGAGCGTTGCTTGAGTGGGCTGCATCCCAGCTTATTTTGGCGGCGGGAGAGCGGGGCTGTTCGATACAGGCGGATTGATCGCGGGCGGAGTGCCGGTTGCTGGCGGGATTGCGGGTGGCGGCGCGACCAAAACGGTTTTCGCGGACTGGGGAAGCTTGTCGGCGTTGGCTACCAGGAGCGCTACCTGCCACATTTGGGTCTCGGTGAGTTCCTTGCTGAAACCGGGCATTCCGGTAAGGCGGAAACCGTTAAAGATCTTCCAATAGCTCTCGGCCGGTTCGTCGTCGGTCACGCCCTTGCCTTCGAGCAGGAGCGGAGGGCGAGGATACATGCCTTTGGCGATGGCTGTTTTTTGCAACAGAGGCAGGCCATGGCAGACGGCGCAATGTTGTTTATAGAGTTCAGCACCGGCCAGATAGTTGGCTTCGGTGGGTTGGATGGGAACGATCTTAGCTTTCTCTTTGTCGATGCGGGCGTTCTGAGCCCTGCGCGCAAGAAACTTTTCGAAGGGCATATCAGAGTCGGTGGTGGCGACGGGCGCGCTGCCGCCAGTGAAATACAGGTATGCCCCGAGGGGCATTATGGCCAATCCGATCAGCAGTCCGACGAAGAATTTCACGATGGGATTCCTTCCCAATTTAGAAGTTTTTACAATTTAACACTAGAAGCTGCATCTAAACTCGCATATTCAGCATACAATTTCCCAGAAACTGGAGGAGCCGGGTCCAGGGGCCTCTAGAACAAGGGAGATATCGGAAATGCAAATTGTTGGAGCGGCGAGCGCGTTCCCACAGCACTACTACTCGCAGGAAATGTTGTTGGCGGCACTTCAGGAATACTGGGGCGAGCAGATTGAAAACCCGCACGTGCTGCGGCGTTTGCATCGTCATGTCGGTGTGGATGGACGGTTCCTCGCTTTACCCAAAGAGGAATACGTCAAGATGCGGACCTGGGGCGAGGCCAACCGGGCTTGGATTCGCACGGCGAAAGAGTTGGGGGAAAAGGCAGTCTCGGGGGCGCTGGCGGAAGCGGGCGTAAACGCGCGAAATCTAAATGCAATCTTTTTTGTTTCCGTGACCGGAATCAGCAGTCCTTCAATCGACGCGCTGCTGATCAACCAGATGGGATTGTGCCGCAACATCCGTCGCACGCCGGTTTTTGGTCTGGGCTGCGTGGCAGGAGCAGCGGCGATCTCGCGGGCGGCGGATTATGTACGGGCGTATCCGGATCAGACCGCAGCGGTGCTGTCGGTGGAGCTTTGTTCACTGACGCTGCAGCGCGAGGATGTCTCGATGGCCAACATGATTTCGGCTGGCCTGTTTGGGGACGGAGCTGCGGCCATCGTGGTGGCGGGCGCCGAGTGCGGTCTGGCGGGGCCGAAGATTCTTGCGACGCGATCGGTGTTCTATCCCGATACCGAAGAAATGATGGGCTGGGACGTTTCGGAAAAAGGGTTCCGCATCGTTCTCTCGCGCGATATTCCGGATCTGGTGCGGGCGAATCTGGCCCGTGATCTCGACGACTTCCTGGCAGAGCGCGGGTTAACTCGCGCCGACATTGGAAGCTGGATTCTGCATACAGGCGGCCCGAAGATTTTGGAGGCGACGGCTGACGCTCTGGGATTGAAGAACGGGCAGCTCGATGTTTCATGGGACTGCCTGCGGCGGACGGGAAATCTGTCATCGGCGTCGGTGCTGGTGGTGCTCGAAGAAGTGATGAAGAACAGGCGGCCTGAACCGGGCACGATAAGTTTGCTGGCTGCGATGGGGCCGGGGTTCTGTTCGGAGTTTGTGCTGCTGGAGTGGTGATCGTCGTTCGCCGTTAGTTATTAGTGATTGGGCGTTCGTCGATTCAGAAATTATGGCGAACGCCTATCCAAATTCGGTGGATGTATTTGTTGTTGGCGGAGGGCCGGCTGGATTGGCCACCGCAATCGCGGCGCGACGACGCGGACTTACGGTGATGGTTGCCGACGGGGCCGTTCCTCCGATCGACAAGTCGTGTGGCGAAGGGCTTATGCCCGATGGGGTCGAGGCGCTGCGGGCGCTCGACATCAGCGTGCCGGAGAGCGAGGCTTATCGGTTTCGCGGCATTCGATTCGTGAACGAAGGCGTGACCGCGGAGGCTCGGTTTCCACGCGGCACGGCGTACGGAATTCGGCGGACCCATTTGCATCGCATCATGACCGAGCACGCTGAAGCTTGTGGCGTTGATCTTTTGTGGCGGACACCGGTCAGCGGATTGGAATCCGGAGGCGTTAGGGTTGCGGGAGAAGTGATTCGTGCGCGATGGATTATCGGCGCGGACGGGACCGGTTCGCGGGTTCGCAGGTGGGCGGGGCTTGACCGTGAGCTGGGTAAATCGCAAGGCCGAAATCCTCGCTTCGCATTTCGGCGGCACTATCAGGTCCATCCGTGGACGGAGTTCATGGAACTGCATTGGGGACGAGACTGCCAGATTTATGTGACGCCGGTAAGCGGCGAGGAAGTGTGCGTGGCGTTGGTTTCGTCGAGCCCGAAGCTGAGATTGGATGATGCGTTGGGTGAATTTCCGGAGCTTTCGGAGAATCTCGGAAATGCAGGCTACTCGTCGAGCGAACGGGGCGCGATCACGGTGACCCGGAGGTTGCGCCGAGTCTATCGCGACCGCACATTGCTGGTCGGGGACGCATCGGGCGGAGTGGACGCGATTACTGGGGAAGGCCTCTGCCTCGCCTTTCGGCAAGCAGCGGTGCTCGCGGACTGCCTGGCGGACGGAAACCTTGCTCGATATCAAAAAGAACATCGCGCTATTGGGCGACGTCCGGCAGCAATGTCTCGGATGATGTTGTTTTTGGCGAAGCATGGTGGATTGCGCCGACGGGCGATGCGGGTGTTTGAATCGAATCCGCGGGTGTTTGCTGGAATGTTGGCATTGCATCTCGGAGACGGGTCGGCGCGTGAACATGTTGCAAGCGGGATCGCTTTGGGATGGGAACTACTGACGGGCTGAAGCCTGTTCCGCTGGACCTTTGGCCAACTGCAAATGTTTTCACTTCTGCCTGTTTGCTCTCTCTAAGCTATAGCAAACAATAGCATTGCTATCTTCGTGATTGGCATTTCCATTGCATTTAGAGATAGCGTACTTATTCAAGTTTCTCCTCGTTACTCCTTTGACGCCGCCATCAGACCGCATCTGATGGCGGCTTTTTTCTTGCCCCGCGTAACTTACTCGGAGCCGGCACATCCCATGGGCGAGCCCGGAGGGTTCGGGCCGGGGAATCGCACACACAAATCAATCGCAAAACCAAATATAGGAGATGTGTCTATGAAACGTACGTTTGTGAAACTGATGTCCGCCGCCATGCTGTTTGGGGCTATGGCCCTCGCTCAATCGGGCGATGCCATGAAGCAAGACAACATGAAGAATGATCAGATGAAGAGCGACGACAGCATGAAGAAAGACGACGGGATGAAGAAAGACGACATGGCGAAGGATTCCAAGAAAAAGAAGTCGAAGAAGGCCAAGAAGGATGCCCTGGCGAAGGACGACAACATGAAGAAAGACGATATGAAGAAAGACGACGGGATGAAGCACTAAGCATCAGCCTCGCCCCCAGCTAGAACTTCTTGGAGTGCGGCCTTTCGAGCGCATGGACGAGTCCATGGTCGAAGGGCTTTTTTCTATTCCGCCGGTAACTCCGCCGTCAACGATTCCTTATTCCTGATATTCGGGTTCGCGCTTCCATCCTGAAAGCATGGAGAAGAAATTGGACCAGCCATGGAGCACTACCATGATCAGGTGGCCGGGAATAAAGGCGAGGAATCCGCACATGGCGGCAAAATGCCAGATGCGAGTGAGATGAAAGCCTCCGAATAGAAACGCCAGCCAGGAAAACTGCGTGGGCTTATAGAGGACGATTCCGGTGAGGAGAGACAAGGCACCGAAGGCGACACTGGAAGTGTAGGCCAGCTTCTGCAGCGGATTGTATTGGCCGGTCGCTGGGGGTTTGGGGCCGAAGAGAAAATAGTGCCGCGCCATCGGCCACACTCCGGGAATGTCGCGAGGCGTGAAGAGCACGGTCCGGTAGTGGCCACTCAGGAGCTGATAGACGATGTAGAGAATTCCGCTGCCGGCGAAGAACCACATAAAAGTGAAATGCCACTGCAATGCGCCGCCGAGCCATCCGCCGATGGTGAGGGATTTCGGTATGTCGAGCAGAACTTTTTGTGGGATCTTGGGGCCGAAGCTGGGGAAGGCACGGAAGATGCGAAGTCCGCTGCCGACCATCACAAATAAGCTGATCGCATTGACCCAGTGGGTGACGCGAATCGCGAAGGGATGCTCGTAGGCGGCGCGAACGAGTTCCGGGGCTTCTTCGGGCTCTTCTTTCAGAACTTGTGCTTCAACACGGGCTTCGGCTTCGACCTTTGCAGGCGGCTCGGATGTTTCGGGTTCGCCTACGGGCGTTGCCGGGTTCGTCGCTGGCCGCTCTTCTTCATTCTTGTTCACGTTTTCGTCTTCGTTGTTTTCGTTCGACGGCGACATCGACATCACAGTCCTCCGAACCAGCTGTAGCCCTGGTCCTCCCAATAGCCGGTCTTGCCGGGCTTCAGGACATTCGTCACGCGGATGGTGTCCAAATACTTGGCTTGTTTGTAGCCGAGTTTGGTCGGCATCTGCAGGCGGAGGGGCGCGCCGTGTTTGCGGTCCAGTGGCTGGCCGTACATTTCGTAGCAAAGCAGCGATTGCGGGTGGAGCGCCGACGCCATGTCGATCGACTCGTAGTAATCGTCGGCGCACTCAACTTCGAGGAAGCGCGCGGTCGTGTTGGCTCCAACGAGCGTGAGGAAGTTCGAAATCGGCGTACCGCCGAAAGCACCGATTACATCCCAGCCTTCCACGCAGATGTGGCGGGTGTTCTGGTTGAGTTTGGGGAGGGCTTGTATCTGCGAGAGCTTGTACTCGCCGGGATGCTGCACGTCGCCTTCAACGGTGAGCGTCCAGTTTTCGAGATCGACTTCGGGATCGAGCACGTCGTAGCCGTTGTAGGGAAACTTTTCGAACGGGACGACCTGGAAATTGGAGAAGGTCTGGGCGCGAAGTTCGGAGCGGAACAGCGCTCCCGCCGCCCAGTCGCTGAAGTGGACTCCGGTTTCGACCAGCCGATCGCTGAGTTTGGGGAAGGCAAACACGCCCAAAGCGGCAACGGGCAGAAGTTTGAACAATTCGCGGCGACTCTGGCGTTTGAGTTCTTTGTCTTCGAGCCGAGTGATCATCGGATGCCTACAATCCTTCCGGAAATTGAACCTTAGCATGGAATGGGATGCAGGGGCGGGAGCGAAGTTTCAAGGTCGTCGTTGGTCTGGTCGTTGGTCGTTCGTCGATGGTCGTTGGCTAAACACCTCGATCCGCCGGCTGTGTCTACGGATACACATTCGCGCTTCTTGCGACACGGATGGACGATGCGCTGCGTCTGTAACTGCATTGTTTTCAATGGGCTGCTTCTGGCTTTGCGCTTGCTTTTTCTCATCGCGTGGGTTGGAGGCAATTATGGAAACAATGCTGCAAGGCCTAGTCATCATCGGCGGTCTGACGTTCTCGCTGGCCGCATCTCTGCTGATCGAAGAACTCATTTTCGGACAAATCGTCCGCGTGGCATTCGCGCGCCCACCAGCAAGTCCCAAGAATCTCGACCGGACAGGCGCAACGCCGGCCCGGCGAATGAACTGAAGAAGACGCTGCAACTGAGAGGAGCACGACCATGCTGTTGCTGAAGTACTTGCTGCTGAGTGCGGGGATCGCGATGTTTGTGATCGCCGCGGGAATTCTGGCCTATGACGCGTACCTTCTATTTGCCTGGCAACGAAAACGGATGCATCCGGAGGCCGAGGGTAGGGCGCTCGGAATTTCACCTCCGATCCGCTGGCGGACTTCGGTTGCGCTGGTAATGCTGGCCTGGGCGCCATTGCTGATTTCGGCGGGAATCGTAATTGTCCCGAGCGGAATGGCTGGCGTGCGGGTGAGCCAGACCAAGGGCACGCTCGCGGGGACAATGTATCCGGGAGTGCATTTTGTGGTGCCGCTGGTCGAGCGAGTCGAACTGTTTAATACGCGCGATCAGCTTTTCACGACTGGGATCAGCGAAGACTCGCTGGCGAAGGGTGGGAGCAAAGGCGAAGCGTTGCACGTGCAAGCGAAAGAGGGGTTGACTCTGGGCCTTGCCATTACGGTGCGTTACCAGCTTGATCCAAAGCCGCTGGATTATATCGAGGCGAATCTGCCGCAACCTCTGGAAAAGGAAATTGTGCCGCCGGTGGTTGCGACCGCATGGCGAGAGCTGGTGCCGAGTTATACGGTGCGAGAAGTTTTCTCGGCAAAACGCGAAGAGGTTCGACAGCGCTCGGCAGAATTGATTCGTAAGCGGTTGGCCGCGGATGGGGTGGTGGTGAAAGAGGTCATGCTGCGTGATATCGAACTTCCGCAGGAATATGCCAAGGGGCTGGAGTCGCTGCTGCTTAAGGAACAGGAGAACGACCGCATGGGCGTGGAGACGGAAATCCATCAGAAGCAGGTAAAGATCGCGGAGGCTGATGCCGACGCCACCAAGGTTGCGCAGGTGAAGGAAGCGGAGGGACAGGCCGCGGTGAGAGTGCTCCAGGCGAAGAGTGAGTCGGATGCGATGCAATATACGCTCCCGCTGAAAGAGAAACAGATTGAGCAGTCGAAGCTCGAAGCCGCGGCGCGCAAGGAAGCGACGGTGAAGAACGCGGAGGCTGCCGGCGAAGCGAAGATCATCGACAGCAAAGCGGAGATGGAACGCCGTAAGATGCTGGCTCAAGCGGAGGCAGAACGCATACGCCTGACGGCTTCGGCTGATGCGGAACGCATGACGAGCGAGAGCGCGATCCTAAAACAGAATCCACTGCTGATCAACAAAATTGTCGCCGAGCGGCTGTCTGACAAATTGCAGATCATGATGGTTCCGGCGGATGGGAAATTCTTCTTTACGAACGACGTGCTGCGGGGGATGGGCGCTCCGAATCATGTGAGTCAGGCGGAGGACGTGGAGACGGCTGAGCCAAAGCAGTAGGAAAACAGTTCTCAGGGCTTAGTTCTCAGTTCCCGGTTCTCAGTTCTCAGTAAAACCTTTCGTTGGGGAGTTCGCGTCGTGCTGAGAGCTGGGGACCGGGGACTTTCTTTGGCAACCAGTGAGTAATCCAAATGAACAGACTGCGATCTTGCACGCGCTATAATCACGGCAATCCACACATGCTTGGGCGAACGCGCAGCGGTTTGCGGCTTGGTTGGCTGACGTTGCCGTCATCGTTATCGTTGCCGCTTTCGCTGCTGGTCATGGTTTTTCTGCCGTCCTCGTTACTCGGATCAAATCTTGCCGACTCCGCGCGCCAACTGGCGCACCAAATCGCGGCGGCTTCGGGACCGGGCACATTCGCGCTGGACGTGAGCAACCGTTCCTCGCTCGACGACAAGTCGGTGCGGGAAGTGCGCAGCGCGCTCGAAGCGCAGTTGCAGGCGGATGGCGTGCACAACGCGAAGGCGGAACAGGCGACGGGCTCGGTGAATGTCGTTCTCTCCGAGAGCCTGCGGGAATACGTTTGGACGGCTGCGATCGTGATTGGGTCAGATGAGACAAAAGTTGCACTGCTCTCGTTGCCGCGAGCGCTGGCTGGTACGCCTCTGGCTGTGGCATCGCCGATTGTGATCAAAACGACGCTTCTGTTTGCGCAGGAAAAGACGATCCTTGATGCGGCGGTTGTCGATATGCCCGGCGGTGCGAGGCTGATCGTCCTCGGGGACGAGGCGGTTGCGGTTTACCGCCAGGGGGCTGCGAATTCGATGGGACGTTGGGAACTCGAAACTTCTCTTTCGGTGACGCGCGCCAGACCGTTTCCGCGCGATTTACGCGGGCGGCTGTTCTTGCGCCGCGATCATCTCTTCGACGTTTTTTTGCCGGGGACATTCTGTCGGTCGGGCGGGGCAGCGGCGCTGTCGATGTCGTTGTCGATCACGTGCTCAGCTAGTGATGATCCCTGGCCGCTGACTGTTGAAGAGGGCGGTGTACGCGGCTTTTACGCGTCGTCGCGAAATTTCTTTACCGGAGTGCTTTCTCCGGGCATCGGAAAAATCACGACCATTCCTTCGTTCTACTCGGCGACGACATTGCCGCGATCGGGGTACACGCTCTGGGCGGTGGCTGCGGTCGATGGATCGCTGCACATGGTCGATGGGTTCACGGATCAGGTGGTCAGGGGAACAAGGTGGGGCAGCGACCTGGCTTCGGTGCGCTCAAATTGCGGCGTGGGCACACAGGTGCTGGCAACGGAGAGCGGTGAGGACGAGCGCGATGGGCTGCGAGCATATGAGGTTGCCGACCGCGATCCGGCGGCGGTCAGTGCGGCGGTGGAGTTCGACGGCCAGATCACCGCGTTATGGCCCGACGGCAGTGGCAATTTTGCCATGGCAATCGTGAGGCGAAGAGACACGGGATGGTATGAAGCGCATCGTATATCGATTTCTTGCGGCAATTAGCTTTCTGGCAATGATCGAAACCACGGTCATTGCCAATGCGGAGACGCGTCCGCATTATGGCGGCACATTACGCGTGATGATGCAGTCGTCGCCAGAGGGGCTTCAGATTCCAGCCGCGGCCACGGTGTCAGATTATTGGGATGATGCACGAACACTTTCACAGATCGGCGACACGCTGGTAAAGCTCGACGCGCTCGGCCATCCTCAGCCCTTGCTCGCGACAACATGGCTAAGTGATCCGACAGCGCGGCACTGGCAGTTCACGTTGCGGCGCGGGGTGAAGTTTCACGACGGCAGCGTGGCGTCGGCGACGGCGGTCGCACAAATTCTCGGCGCAAAACATCCTGCATGGAATGTGCATGCGTCGCCTGACACATTGTTGATCGACCTTCTTAGCGAAACGGCGATGCCTTCGCTGCTCGCCGAACTGGCGCTGCCGCGGAATCTGATTCTGAAACAAAACGACAACGGGACGCCGATCGGTACCGGTACATTCGTCGTGGCCGAATGGCAGCCGGGGAAACGGCTCAAGCTTGTGGCCAACGAGGAGAGTTGGCAAGGGCGGCCGTACGTTGACGTGGTGGAAATCGAATTCGGCAAATCGCTGCGCGAACAGGCAATCGGGCTTGAACTGGACAAGAGTGACATTATCGAATCGGCGGCGCAGGCAAGCGGATCGCAGCGCCGGAATGTATCGGCGTCATTATCGGTGGAGTTGATGGCGCTGGTTTTCGTGGGAAACTCGAAGACGCAAGATCCGCGGCTTCGGCAAGCGCTGGCGCTGGCCATCGATCGCAAGCCCATCCAGTCGGTGTTGTTGAAGGGAGCGGGAGAGCCGGCGGCGACGATTCTGCCGAACTGGATGACGGGCTATGCGGCGGCTTTTGCAGAACCTTCGAATCCGCAGCGAGCGCGGGCGGTGCTCGCCGAGTCGCGGCAGCCGGCGCTGAATTTGAGTTACGATCCGCGCGATCCTCAGGCGCAGTTGATTGCAGAACGCATCGCACTGAACGCTCGCGAGGTGGGGATCACTGTGCAGGTATCGTTAGCGGGCGCGGAGGACATTCGCCTGATGCGGGTGGCGCTGCCTAGCCCGGACCCGGTTACTTCTTTGGGCGAAGCGGCACGGCAGCTGGGTTTGTCACAACCGGCGTCGCAGAGTGGATTTTCAGCGACGCGAGTTAACAATCTCCGAGTTAACACTCTCGAAGATCTGTATCAAACGGAGCGCGGATTGCTCGATGGATACGGTGTCATCCCGCTTTTCCATTTGCCGGTGGCTAGCGCGACTGGGGCGCGGGTACGCGGGTGGCAGCCGGATCTGTTTGGGCAATGGAGCGAGCCGGGGCATTCTCTGGCCGATGTTTGGCTGGGAGATTCGCAGGTGGAACGGCTGCCGGGAGCGGCGGTGCGATGAGCTTTCGCAAAAAGCTCCTTCTGTTGTTTGCAGCGACGGTGTTTCTTTGCGTCGCGGTGATCTCGGCGTCGGTGTATGGCACGATTCGGCAAACGTTTGAACAGGCGAATCAGGATCGCGCGAATGCGGTGGCGGCGCAATTCCGATCGGAGTTCCAGCGGCGCGGGCAGGAGGTTGCGCGCAAAGTTGAGTCGGTGGCAGCGAGCGAGACGGTGCAGCATATCGCGCTCGAGATCAATCGCGGAGCGACGGACTCGGGCGAATACGTCGGCCAGGCGCACATGCTGGCGGGGCAGCAACAACTCGATTTTTTGGAGCTAGTGGACGGTCGCGGCACGATTCTTTCTTCAGCGCAGTGGCAGGCGAAATTCGGATACCCTGAGGCGGCGCTCGCAGACACGACGGGCGCGGGCGCTGTAAATGCGGTTCCTGCAGAAGCGTTTTTAAAACGCGAAGAACTGCCGGATGGCCCGACGCTTGGCCTATTCGCCGTACGCTCGGCACGGGTCGGCGAGCAACCTTTGTATGTGATTGGCGGCGAGCGGCTGGATCAGGGATTTCTTTCGAGGCTCGACATTCCGGATGGAACACGGGTGCTGCTCTATCAGAATCTGGACGCGAAGTGGAATCCGAAATCGCTGCTCGATTTGAACGGACCGGCGGCGGGGGCGGACAAGATTGCTCCGCTGATCGGGCGGGTGCGCGAGACGCGGCAGGAAACGCAGGCTGTGGTGCGATGGACTTCCGATGCGGCCGATGCGGAAGTTTTTCATGCGATTCCGCTCTTGGGGCCTGGCGCGAAGCAACTGATGGGGGTGTTGTTGGTTGGGAGTTCGCGGCGTCCGCTGATTGAGTTGCAGAGGCAGGTAATCTCGACGGCGATGCTGGTTGGCGGGGGAGGAATTCTGGTCGCGGTTCTGGCGAGCCTCTGGTTCGCGGCTCGCGTGACGCGTCCGGTGGTGTCGCTGGCCGAAGCCGCGCGGCGTGTGGCCGCTGGCGATCTCAATGCGAAGGTTGATGTCGAATCGAGCGATGAACTTGGCGAACTGGCGAGTTCGTTCAATCGCATGACGGAAGATCTGGTGCAGCAAAAAGACCGGACGCTGCAGGCCGAGCGGGTGGCTGCGTGGCGCGAACTGGCACGGCGTTTGGCGCACGAATTGAAAAATCCTCTGTTCCCTCTCCAGGTCACGGTGGAGAATCTTGTGCGCGCGAAACAAAAGTCGCCGGAGATGTTCGAAGAGGTTTTTCAAGAAGGGACGGCCACGCTGCTCGCGGAAATTAATAATCTGAAGACGATCATCGGCCGCTTCAGCGAATTCTCACGAATGCCGCAGCCACAGCGACGGCCGACACAAGTGAACGATGTGGTGCGGAGCGTGCTGCGGGTTTTTCATGCGCAGTTGCAGGAGAAAAACCAGATCGCGGTGCACACTGAGTTGGCTGAGGCGTTGCCGGAAATTTCCGCCGATCCAGATCTGCTGCATCGCGCTCTGCAGAATCTGGTGCTCAACGCCATCGATGCCATGCCGCAGGGTGGCGAGCTTACGATTCGTACGGCGTGCGCCGGCGACCGTGTTGAAGTCTCGGTGTCAGACACCGGCCTGGGCTTGACTGAAGAGGAATGCGGGCGACTGTTCACTCCCTACTACACAACCAAGGTGCATGGAACGGGACTTGGGCTGGCAATTGTACAGTCGGTGGTCAGCGATCACGGGGGAACGATATCGGTTGAGAGCGCGAAAAAAAAGGGCACGACGTTTCGGATCGAATTCCCGCGCGAATCGCACACATGGCAGGGCGGCCAGAATTAATAGGCTTTACAGGAGGGTGTCGTGGCGCAAAAAGCGCACTTACTGATCGTCGATGACGAGGCCAACACGCTAGCGTCGCTGTCGCGGGCGTTTCGTCTCGAAGGGCATGAAGCGGTGGTCTGCGACAACGCGAACAAGGCGCTGGAACTGGCTAAATCGCAGGCGTTCGACTTGATCCTCTCTGACGTCGTGATGCCGGGCAAAGATGGATTGACGCTTCTCGAAGAACTCAAGGCGCAGGGCGTGCCGACTCCGGTGGTGATGATGTCGGGGCAGGCACACATCGAAATGGCGGTGCGAGCGACGCGCCTCGGAGCGCTCGACTTCCTGGAGAAACCGATCTCGACGGAGAAACTCCTACTTACCGTAGACAACGCGTTGAAGCTCGGGCGACTGGAGCGCGAGAATCGCGACCTCTCACGACGTCTGGGAAAACACGAAATTGTCTGGAAGGGCGAGACCATGCAGCGCGTGATGGCGCAGGTGGAGCGTGTCGCGGCGAGCGAGACGCGAGTATGCATTCTCGGCGAGACGGGCACGGGCAAGGAACTGGTGGCGCGCACGCTGCACGAGCGCAGTCCGCGGGCGGGCGGGCCGTTTGTGACGCTGAATTGCGCGGCGGTTCCGGCGGAGTTGATCGAGTCTGAATTGTTCGGCCACGAGAAGGGATCTTTTACCGGAGCGGCCGGACGCCATCTCGGGAAATTCGAGCAGGCGCAGCGCGGGACGATATTTCTCGACGAAATCGGCGACATGCCACTCACCATGCAAGCCAAGCTGCTGCGCGTGCTTGAAGAGGGAGAAGTGGAGCGCATCGGCGGCGAAAAGGCGATCACGGTGGATGTGAGAGTGGTCGTCGCGACACACCGCGATCTTGAAGCGCAAGTGCGGGAGGGTAAATTTCGTCAGGATTTATTTCACCGCGTTTTTGTGTTTCCGCTGCGGTTGCCGCCGCTGCGCGAGCGCCGGGAAGACATTCCAGCGCTGATCGAACATTTCGCATCGCAGGTGACCGCGATTAACGGATGGAAGCCGATTCGTTTTTCGGCAGAGGCGATGGCGGCGTTGCAAGAGCATCCGTGGCCGGGCAATGTGCGCGAACTGAGGAACGCTGTCGAACGACTGATGCTAATGGCAACTGCCAACGAGGTCACGGCTGAAACGGTTGCGCTGGCGCTTCCGGCTTCCGCTGGCGCGACTAGCTCGGCGGGTAGTGGGACGACGTCCAGTGCCAGCCCGTTAGCCGATCGGGTGCGTGCGTTTGAAAAACAAACCATTTTGGCGGAGCTGAAGCGAAACCATCACCAGATTTCGAACACGGCGCGGGCGCTGGGGCTGGAGCGGTCGCATCTTTATAAGAAGGCTGAGCAGGTGGGGATTGATTTGAAGGCGGCAAAGAACGAAGAGGAACGTTAAGACTTGAGTTGCCGTTCGATTTGCTATTCCGATCCTCACAGACGACAATCGAATTGTGCCCAGCACCAGCTTTTATCAAGAGCCGCAAGCCGTCAGCCCCTTCCGACCGGGGGCGCTCGTCATCGCCACGTTGAGCAACCCGCGGGAAAAATTCTGGGGCGCGATTCTTCATCTCGCCGGTGAAGGACTCAGCCTGCGAGGCGTCGATCTCGCGGGGTTCGACAATCTCGCGATGCAGATCAAGAGCGGCGAGCCCTTTACTTCGGGAGTGGTCTTTTTTCCCATGCATCGCGTTGAGCGCATAGAGATGGATCTCCCGGACGGCAACATTCAGTCGCTCGCGCAACGCTTCGCCCAAAAGACCGGTCTCGATCCCGCGCCGCTTCTGGTGAGCGAGTTCCTGGGCCATCCGGACGGGGAAAAGTCGCGGTGAACTTTCGGCAGATCCTGACAGCGCCCAACCAGCTGACGCTGCTGCGCATGATTTTTCTGCCATTCATTGTTATCAATCTTCTAAAACACGACTACAAATGGGCGTTGGCGCTGTTCGTTCTGGCGGGGTTCAGCGACGGACTCGACGGCCTGCTGGCGCGACGGCTGCACCAGCAAACGCTGCTCGGCCAATATCTGGATCCGATCGCCGACAAGCTGCTGATGAGCACCATGTTTCTCGTGCTCTCGATTGAACAACTGATTCCCTGGAAATATACGGTCGTCGTGTTCAGCCGCGACATTTCGATTTTGCTGATCAGCGGGGTTCTGTTCATGATTGCCGGCCTGCGTAATTTTCAGCCAAGCATCTTTGGAAAAGCGAACACGTTCGCGCAGGTGGCCGCGGTTTTCTTTGTGATGCTGCTGCTGATCGAGCCGGTGCGATGGGTCTGGATCGCGCGCACGATCTTTCTGAAGGCCACTTTTATTTTTACGATCCTCTCGGCAGTGCATTATGCGCTGCTGGTGCCACACCGGCTGCGAGCGCCGGCGCCGCCTGCACTTAGTTCCTAGGAAACTCTGATTAAGTCGCCGGCGGCTAAGGCCGTGCCCTTTCAAAGCGTCCTGTCAAAGGGCCCTTGACGCTGGTTGATTTTCGTTTGCGAGGCTCTGCACGCTGTGGCCTACTCCCAGGTTAGCGCCCAAAAAACGGGCGCGAACCTTGGGCACGCCGATATCGTTTGAGGGCGCGATTTCAGAGCGGTTCGGGATTCGATTTAATCAGAGGCTCCTAGTCAGAGTTACTTAGCGCGTGGGGGAATCTTGTGTTTCAACCTGCGGGCTCGGAATTTAACAGGAGGACGCGGCTTCATCGTGTATGGTGGCGCTGAGGAGTAACCTCGATGGATCCTAATATTCCGGCCGGAATTCTTCTCGGCTTCACTATCTGGTTTCTATTGCGCTATCTCGCGGGCGGGTTTTATACCGTCGACCAGAACGAGAGAGCGGTGAAAACCAATTTCGGGCGCGCCGATCGTATCCCCGGAGCGACGACTCTCAACGATCCCATTTCGGCCAGTCTCGACGACGAGGAAAAGCAGCGGTATCAGTATCCGCAGGTGCGGGTCATTATGCCGGGCGGACCTTATTTCAAATGGCCATGGCAGGACATCTACAAGGTTTCGATTGCGACGCAGACGGTCAATATGGCGTTCGATCCGGACACGCCGGGCGCAAATCAAGCGGGCACCGTGGTTGAGGCTGTCACGAAAGATCAGCTCAATACCGGACTGACCGGGCAGATCCGCTACCGCATTTCGGAACGGAATTTGTACGCAAACATTTTTGGGGTCAAGCGTCCGATCGCACATGTGATGGGCTATTTCATTTCTGTGTTGCGGGAGCGGATTGCCACCTTCGCTGCGCCGGCTACGGCCGATGCGGCGGACGCCGCGGGCAGCGGCATTTCCATCAATGATCTGCGGAAAAATCTTCGCGACCTCAACGAACACATGGACCGGGAATGCAGTTCGTCGGACGCTCGATACGGCATTGTGCTGGACGCTTCGTTGATCACGGGCATTGATCCGCCGCCGGAAGTGGAGTCGGCGCTGGCGGCGATCAATACCGCGCACAATATGGTTTCTTCCGATGTGAGCCTGGCGCAAGCGACCGCGGATCAGCGGATTGAGCAATCGAAGCGCGCCGCCGAGATCGAAACTCTTAAGGCTCAGGCAGAAGTGCAGCCGCTGGTCGCGCTCGCGGACCAGTTGACGGCATTGAAAGGAACGGGCGATGGGGCCTTGCGCGCTTATGTGCGCAACGTGCGGCTCGGACTCTTTGGCAATGCGCAGCAGATCGTAATGGAGACCAAGCAATGACTTTTATCATCGCCACCGCTGCGACGTTTGTTGCCTGTTTCATCCTGGTGCCGGTAATTTTTTGGCTGCTGCGATTCTTCGGCGTCTACGCGATCGTCGAGGAGCGCACCTGTTACGTTTACGTTTTGTTTGGCAAGGTGGTTGCTGTTATCGACGAGCCTGGGCTGCACATTCTAATTTTCAAACTCGGGTTGAAAGCGCCGATTGTGCGTTGGCTCGGGCGACTTTATGTCCTCGATATGAGGATCGATCAACAGTACCTCCGCAGCCAGCCGGTTAACTCAGAGGAAGGCGCGCCGATGGGGATCGGGATCTGGTATGAAATGTTCATCAGCGATCCGGTGGCATTTCTATTCAAGAACGCCGACCCACGGGGATCGCTGGCTACGAATGTGAGTAACTCGACTGTGCGGTGCCTGAGCAATCTTAAACTCGCCGACCTGCTGCAAAATCGTCACGCCATGAGTCAGACGGTACGAGCCGAGGTTTCGCCGCAATCGCACGAATGGGGATACAAGCTGGGATCGGTTTACATCCGCAAAGTGCACTTTCGAGATGCGCAGATGATTGAACAGATCCAGGAGAAAGTCGTGAACCGGTTGCGCCAGGTCACTTCGTCGATCAAACAAGATGGCGCGAACCAGGTAAGCATTATCACGAGCACCGCCGAACGGCAGGCCGCGGTCGAATTCGCCAAGGCTGCGGCGATGCGTCCGCGGATTGTGGGCGAGGCGCTGAACAAAGTTGCTGCCGATCCGGATGTGGAGGAGTCGATGTTCGAGATTCTTGAAATTCAGAAGATCATCGACAGCAAGGCGCGGATTACTCTGATCCCGGAAAAGGGCGGGATTCTTCCCGAACTGATGGCCGCTACCGGCACACGAACTCCGGATGTGTCGCCGGGTGGTGGCGCGGCGGTTCGATCGAAGTGACTCCGATCTCATCGTAGGAAATTTGGATGGGAAGTTTGAGACGGCCGCGGGTCGTGGTGTCATTGCTTCCGCGGCCTCTGAGTTGCCCGTTTTCGGCCACGCCCCTAGAATGAATGATTCGCGACGCTTGGGTTCCTAGACTCAGAAATCATTCTCAAAAATCATTCATGGCTCTTCGCCTCTATAACACTCTCTCCGGCAAGATCGAAGATTTTCATCCGATCGACGACAAGCGCGTCCGCATGTATGCGTGCGGACCGACGGTTTACGATTACGGGCACATCGGCAATTTCCGTACGTTTATTGCGGTCGATCTGCTTTATCGCTTTTTGAGGCAGAGCGGATATGATGTCCGCTACGTCATGAATATTACGGACGTCGACGACAAGATTATTCGCAACGCGGCGCGCGACGGCGTGAGCGTGCAGGAGTACACGGCAAAGTATGTGCAGGCATTTCTGGAGGATTCGGCGACGCTGAGCATCGAGAAGCCGATTTTTGTGAGGGCAACCGAGCACATCCCGGAGATGGCTGAGTTCATTGCTGAATTGGTGAAGAAGGGATTCGCTTACCGCACGGATGACGGATCTTATTATTTTCGGATTGCGAAGTTCCCGGAATACGGCAAGCTTTCGAAAAAAGATTTTGCCGGGATGACCGACGGCGCGCGGGTCGACGTTGATGAATATGAAAAGGACAGCGCGAGAGATTTTGCTCTGTGGAAGGCTCCGAAGCCGGGTGAGGCTTCATGGGAAACGGTGATTGGGCCGGGACGCCCAGGCTGGCATATCGAGTGTTCGGTGATGTCGATGGAGGAATTGGGGCCGAGTTTTGATTTGCATGCGGGCGGCGAGGATCTGATTTTTCCGCATCATGAAAACGAAATCGCGCAGTCGGAATCGAAGACCGGAAAGCGGTTTGCGCGGTATTGGTTTCATGCGCGCTTCTTGCTCGTCGAAGGTCAGAAGATGTCGAAGAGTCTCGGGAATTTTTTCACGATTCGAGATCTCGTGCTGCGCGGGCATAAACCGTCTTCGATACGCTGGCTGCTGACGCAGGTGCCGTACCGGAATCAGCTGAACTTTACGTTCGATGGATTGAAATCGGCAGCTAGTTCGGTGGAGAAGCTGCGGAACTTCCGCTTTCGTCTCACCAGTTCGCAGTTCCCTGCCGGATCGACGGCGGCGATGGCGCAACTGGCGGAGGAGACGATCAAGGGCATGAAGAGCGCGCTCGACGACGACTTGAATACCGCCGAAGCGCAGGCTCGGATCTTCGACATGTTGCGAAAGGCGAACACGGCGCTCGACGCCGCGGAAGTTAGACAAGACGACGTGAAGCCTCTGCTCGGAGCGCTCGAGACATTTGATGAGATATTCGGAGTGCTGAGGGATGACGACCAGCCGAAGATGAAGATGATCCTCGATTGGGCACGCGCGGAAGGACGCGAGAAGGAAATCAGCGCTGAGTTGCTGGAAATTGCAGGGACAGCACAACTCGGGGACGAGCAAATCAATCAGAAGATCGCCGAGATGGAAGCGGCGCGAAAAGGGCGCAATTTCAAAGCATCGGACGCGCTTCGCGCCGAACTGACCGCGGCTGGGATTATTGTGGAGAATACGAAAGACGGCGTGCGTTGGCGGCGAAAGTAGGGGACATTGGTGACTCGGCAGACCGGTGGTTGTAACTTAACACCAAGTCCACCGGGAGAATTCCCTGCGAGGTCTTACAAGATCGCGGCACACGCGGGGTCCTTCGACTGCGCAAGATGTTCACTTCGTGAACACCTTGCTCCGCTCAGGATGACATGGGTATTAAATGCTTTCTCTTGACGAATATCTCCGCGAAGCCGAAGTTGCTCACGGGCATCTTTGTGCCGGGCAGGTGTTGGGCGTGCGTTTGGCTATGCTTGGGCTCGAAAGATTGGGCATCGAAGACGCGCGCGGGAAAGACCGCAAGCGTCTGGTGACGTTCGTCGAGATTGATCGCTGCGCGACCGACGCCATCGCGGTGGTAACCGGATGCCGGCTGGGCAAGCGTGCCTTGAAATTTCGCGACTGGGGCAAGATGGCCGCCACTTTTGTGGACGTGAGTACGGGCAAAGCGATCCGCATCGCGGCCAAAGAATCGTCGAAGGCGCTGGCGCGGGCGATGCATCCTGAAATCGAAAACAAGAACCAGCAGCAGATGCTCGCGTATCGCGAGATGGCGGAGGACGATTTATTTACGAAGCAATGGGTGAAAGTCGAACTACCGGCAGAGGAGTTTCCGGGATACAAGGGCGAGCGCATCGTGTGTGACGAGTGCGGGGAAGGGATTAATTTTCATCGCGAGGTCGATAGCGGGGGACGGATTCTGTGTAAGGCGTGCGCCGGCGAGCGGTATTACGAAGTTTTATGATGCTGATACGTATGCGCGACTCTCAGCAGTGTCGACTCATCGAAATGGCGCGCGAATAACTGCAAGCCGATTGGCAGCTTTTCGTGATTTTCACCGCACGGAACTGAAATACCTGGAATGCCGGCGAGGTTCGCAGTGACGGTGTAGATGTCGGCGAGATACATGGCGAGGGGGTCGTTCGCTTTTTCGCCCAGCCTGAAGGCCGCGGTTGGAGCAGTGGGCGCGGCGATCACATCCACTTTCTTAAAGGCCTCATCGAAGTCGCGCGTTAGCAGCGTGCGGACCTTCTGGGCTTTCAGATAGTAGGCATCGTAGTATCCGGCGCTCAGCGCGTAGGTGCCGAGCATGATGCGGCGCTTGACTTCTGTTCCGAATCCGCCATCGCGGGTCTCACGATACATCTGAGAGAGATTGCTCGCCTTGGCCCTGAATCCGTAGCGCACGCCGTCAAAGCGTGCGAGATTCGATGACGCCTCCGCCGTCGCGACAATGTAGTACGCGGGAATCGCGTACTCGGTGTGGGGCAGGCCTACGGGGACGACTTCACATCCCAGTTCAGCGAGTTTCTGAATCGCCGCTTCTACGGAGGTGCGCACTTCGGGATCGAGGCCGTCGCCGAAATATTCTTTGGCTACGCCGATTCTCAACCCCTTCACGGGCTTTTCGAGTTCCGCAACGTAGTCGGGGACCGGTACGTCAGCGGAAGTAGCGTCCATGGGGTCGCGGCCGGCGATTGTGCGCAGCACCAATGCCGCTTCTTTCACCGTCTTCGCGAACGGGCCGATGTGGTCGAGCGACGATGCGAACGCGATGAGGCCGTAGCGCGAGACGCGTCCGTAGGTCGGCTTGAGGCCGACGACGCCACAAAATGACGCAGGCTGGCGAATCGAGCCTCCGGTATCGGAGCCGAGCGTCGCCACGGCCATGCCTGCGGCCACGGCGGCTGCCGAGCCTCCGGAGGATCCGCCGGGAACGCGGGTTTTGTCGCGCGGATTGTGAACGGCATGAAATGCCGAGTTCTCGTTCGACGAGCCCATGGCGAATTCATCGCAGTTGAGCTTGCCCAAAATCACCGCGCCGGCAGCTTCGAGGCGAGCGACCGCCGTGCAGTCATAGGGAGGAATGAAATTGTCGAGAATCTTTGAACCGGCGGTAGTGCGAACCCCACTCGTGACCATCACGTCTTTGATAGCGATCGGGACTCCGGCGAGGGGCGGTAAAGGGATGCCCTCGGCCGCCATCTGGTCGATGATTTTTGCCTGCGCCATGGCGCGGTCTTCGCTCAGAGTGAGAAACGCGCCGATCTCGGGATCCTCCTGACGGATCCGCGTGTAGAAGTCCTGGGCGAGGGCGGACGCTGTCGTCTCCCGGGCTGCGATAGCCGAGCGCACACCGTCTATAGTCATCTCTGCCATTATTGTGTGTGAAACTTGCCGGACGCCTCGGTGGTTGGCGAGTCAAGCTCCGCATTGAATACTCGCTTGATTTCCTGGATGGTCTTGGCCTTGTCCCAACCCTTCTCTTCATGCAGAGCATTTGCCACATGCTGAACGACGTCAGTCAGCACTATGCCCCATGCAGCAAGCTCGTTGTCACCCCAGATGCCAACGCTCAGGCTGCAATGCAGGCCGTTGTTGGCTGCCCAAGCACGGATCAGCTCGCGACGATTCTTGTCCGATCGGGCAGTCGGCGGAATTGGCAGTTCGTTTTCCATGCTCACTTCTGGGCTCAACGCTCAATCACTTTCGGGACTTCAAAAAATGTTCCATCCGTATCGGGAGCATTCTTGAGCGCGACATCATGCGGTAGCGATTTTCGCAGGCCTTCCTTGATATCGTCACGGACCGCGTAGGCAAAGCGGCCGCTTCCCTGCTGTGAGTCGTCTATGCCGTAGTGGTCGGACACCTGCGCCATCGGGACGACTCTGTCGGTATCGAGTTCAGTGAGGCGGTCCACGTATTCGAGTATGGAATTCAAATCGCGGAGCATGCGAACGCGCTCTTCTTCGGTCAATTCGAGGTTGGCCAGATCGGCCACGTAGGCAACGTCTTTGTCGGTAACTTTCATGACACTAGGTCTTCACCAGGAATTCAATCCGCTTCACTGACACGGCGGAGTATCGATTGATGGCGACCAGGTATCGTGGAGCGAGACTGGTAAGTTCGCGCCGCCATCCGGCATCGGCGACTTCGACGTACAAAATTCCGTCGGCAAATCTTAGCGCGCTGGTGCGATCGGCCACGGCGCTTCCGCACACGACCGGCCACGCGAGGATGGCGCTTTCGGCGGCGGGAGCGCGATGCAGAGCGTTGGCAACAATGTTTTCGAGGCCGTTAGAGGCGCGGTTCAAAGGCAAGACTCCGTGGATCGAGGTTAGTTGGGAAGAGAAGATTGTAGCACCGGCAAACTTATGCGGCAGCGGCGAGCTTCGCGCGCTTTTTGGCCTGCTTGCGCAGGTGCGTGCGGGAATACAAACTTCCGCGGCAACGCGCCGACCCGCATAAACAGGGAGCGTCATCTTCGCCGTCGTAAAGATTGTAGTCGTAGGTCAGTTCTTCGCCAGGCAGAATGTCGCGGAGAGCGATGATCCACATTTTGCCGCGGATCTGATCGGTTTCACAGTTGGGCTGGCAGGAATGATTCACAAACGCGGCTACGCCAAAGCCGTCGATGATGGTCTTTCCGCCATCGAGGCCGAATAGATACGTGTTGGGAAAATCATCGTAGAGATCGTCGGCCTGTTCGTTGGTAAGGGGTTCGCCGACGTATTCGACGATCAATGTGCCCCTGCGAATGGGGCGCGTGGCATAGCAACCGTAGGAGTGAATGCGGGACTGGCGGATGATGAGCATCATATTGCGAGTGCATGCGCGGCCGATGGAATGCCGGGACAAATTGGGTTGAACGATTTTAAGGCTTGGGCGTTTTTTTGCGCGAGTAATTCTTCAGATACGCGGGGAATTCCCGATCGCAACGTTCGTCGCGAATCGCCGAGCCGACGGTCATTTCGAGCGGAATCACTCCTGCCCATGTGGGGAAGGCATAGTCTTCTTCGTCATCCACGGGAGGGCCAACGCGGACTTTTGCGGAAAATTCCGTAATCGGAACGCGCAGGACGGACGTAGCTTTCAATTCTTTTTCGTCGGGCTGGCGAGAGTCGTCCCAGCGCTGGGGCAGAATGTGTTCACTGAGGGCGCGCAGAGCGGCGAGCTTTTCTGCCGGGTCGTCGACCAGCGTTGCCGTGCCGAGGATTACCACCGAGCGGTAATTCATCGAATGATTGAATACGGAGCGAGCGAGCACCAATCCATCTAGCAGGGTGACTGTGATGCAGACGGGGACGCTTTGATCGAGATTGCGCAACATACGGCTGGCCGCCGAGCCGTGGATGTAGAGCATGTCTTGGACGCGTCCGTAGGAGGTGGGGATGACGTAGGGCTGGGAGTCAACGGTGAAGCCTACGTGGCAGAGAAAGGCTTCGTCGAGGATTTCGTTGATGACGTCGCGGTCGTAGATGGCGCGCTGGGGTTCGCGGATGACGCGGGTGCGGGGGGTGACAGTGGGGTTGGTGGACATGAAGTGAAGTTCCTTCAGGCAGGCGCCAAGAGTGGTGAAAGGAAATTCTAGCAGGTCAATTGCGGCGAAAGTTGGGCGTAAGAATTCGCGAGTTTTGGCGGCCGATAGTGTTTGGTTTCAACTAGCCTGCCAGCGTTCATCGAATTGTTTTTCTTCCGGTCCGATGCTACCCACATCAATGGTGACAGTTGAATCGTCATCGTCGTTCTCAGAATTGTTTATTGCGAGCACCATGCATATGATCAAAATGACGTCGGCATCGTCGTTAAGACTTATCTCGTACTTATTGCCTTTCCCGAACACCACACGATTCTTGGCAAAAGCCGCGATCTGACGGTCATCCTGGAAAATGGAATACTTGAGGCCTTTATGTCCGTAGAGGCGATAGCTAGCTTTATCGCCCTCGCAATCGAAAACGCGTTTCCATCTCTTCTCGCACCAAAAGCGAAAGACGCGGCCATCCGAGAGTGCGAAGTCGTACTTTTCTCGGAAGAATGAAAAACGACCCTCTATGTTCGCGAGATCACGTTCGTCTGACGACTGCAGTCTTATCTTGGACGGAAATGAAAAAAATGTCTTTTGCGCAAAATAGTAAGAACCGGGTGTGGCAATTTCGTATTCGGACCGGAAGCTTAGACCGCGTTCTTGGATGGTAATTTCCATTTGTGTACTGGCCGGAATGGGCTTGTCCAGCACCAACAAACTTCAAAAACAAAAACGCGTTACAGCAAGCCGCCGGTCTGTAGCGCGAGGCTGTTGAGGGCCATTTCCAGTTTCGTGATTGCTTCGCCTAGTTCGGGATGAGCGCCAACTCGCTGCTGCAGTTGTTTCAGAAGCTTATGCGCGCTGGCTACGTGCTCGGCGGCTTCGTTTGAATTTTGCTCGGGCTTTGGGTCGGTTGGTGTTGGCATGATGTCTGCTCCCTACACATCCTAATCTATTGCGTGCGGAGCGGACACAGTTGCTTGCGGGTGGCTCGCTCTGGGGTCTTTCGCTGTGCGGCCTAAGGATCAAAGTCGAGTTCGAGGTCAAGGGCAAAGTCAAAGGCAGCGGGCGAGGGCGCCCCCTCCACACACCCACGAATATTGCGGATCAGTGCCGCTTGCGCCGACCGGTGGTGGCGCGCTTTGGCTCGGGCTCGAGCACGGCGAACTGGATCTTCTTTTCGACCGGATCGATGCGATCGACCAGCACGCGCACGCGGTCTCCCAGGCTGTAGGTCTTGCGGGAGCGCTGGGCTATGATCTGGCGGGTGTCTTCGTGGTAGATGTAGCGGTCGTTTTGGTCCCAGCTGTCGAGAGTGTTCAGGGGGACGAAGCCTTCGACGAAGAGGTCGGTTAGCTCTACGAAGAATCCGAATTTGGTGACGCTGATGATGAGGCCGTCGAAGTCTTCGCCTATGCGGCGCTCCATGAATTTCATTTTTTTCCACTCCATCAGGCCGCGTTCGGCCTCGTCGGCACGGCGTTCGGATTGGCTGGATTCGTCGGCGATGTTGTGGAGTTCTTCGATGGGGATGGGGCCGCCGAGAGGTTCGATGGCTTGTTGATGTGCGTCGCGGTCGCGGCGTTTGGACCACGGAGATGGCGGCTCAGGGGCTGAAGCCCCTTGTTTAGAAGCGGTGGACGCGGCCCTGAAGGGCCGCTCTTCCACGGTGGCGGTGCGGTCGGTGGCTTGGCTACGGTCCATGGTTGGTTTGTGGCCGATGGCTGCGGCAAGGTTCACGCCGACTGGGATTTCACCATCCATTTTTTCGGGCGAGTCGCGCAGGACGTCTTTGAGGATGCGATGGACGATCAGGTCGGGATAGCGGCGGATTGGGGAGGTGAAGTGGGTGTAGGTGGTGGCGGCGAGGGCGAAGTGTCCGCGATTTTCTTCGGAGTAACGGGCCTGTTTTAGAGAGCGCAACATCAGGAAACTCAGAATTCTTTCTTCGGGCTTGCCTGCGATTTTCTCGGTGAGCTTCTGATACATGCGCGGGGTGATGTGAACTTCTTTTGGGACTTCGATCTCGCGCACACGCTTGCCGGTGCCGCGGGCATCGCGGCGGTCGGCCTTTAGCTGCACGCGCTGGATGGGCAACGCGCCGACTCCGAGGGAGTATCCGAAGGTGGCCGCGATCACTTCGAAGTCGTAGACGCGCTTGGCGTCTGGTTTTTCGTGGATGCGATAGAGCGAGGCGATGCGTTTATTTTCAAGATAATGGGCAACGCATTCGTTGGCCGAGAGCATGAACTCTTCGATCAGACGATGGGCGACGTTGCGCTCCGAGCGCGTGATGCTCTTCATCATGCCGAATTCGTCGAACTCGATGACGGCTTCGGGGAGATCGAAGTCGATCGATCCGCGGCGCTTTCGTTTGCGGTTGAGGATTTCGGCGAGATCGCGCATGCGTTCGAAATGAGGGACGAGGGCGGCGTAGCGTTCGCGGGCGCCGTTTTCTTCTTGGGCGGCGCCCAGGTTAGCGCTCAAAGGCGAGCGCGAACCCTTCGACAAGCTCAGGGCAGGCTCTGGGGCACGTTCTAGGACGGCATTGACGGCGGTGTAGGTCATTCTTTCAGCGGACCGGATTACGCCTTCGTTGATTTCGTAGGCGGCGATTTCGCCCTGGTGATCGATTTCCATAGTGCAGGAGAGGACGAGGCGGTCAACTTGCGGACGCAGGCTGCAGATATCGGTTGAGAGTTCGAGCGGCAGCATCGGGACGGCGCGGTCGGGGAAATAGACGCTCGTGCCGCGCAGGCGCGCTTCTTGGTCGAGCGGCGAATTCGGGGTTACGTATTGCGCCACGTCGGCGATGTGGACTTGCAATTCGTAATTTCCGTTTGGAAGTTGGCGAACGTGGACGCCGTCATCGAAATCGCGCGCGGTTTCTCCGTCGATGGTGACGATTGGGAGGTCGCGGTAATCGCGGCGGCGGCGCAGTTCTGTGGCCGGAATTATGTTCTCGATCGCCTGCGCCTCTTCGATAACTTCTGGCGGGAAACGGTGGGGCAGGTGAAACTTGCGGATCATGATTTCGACGTCGACGCCGAAATCATTTTCTTCGCCGAGAATTTCGATGACGCGGCCGCGCGGGTTTTGCGTCGCGCTCGGCCAGTCGGTGATTTCTACGTCGACGACGACGCCGTCGAGATCCTGCGAGGTGTTTCCTTCAGGATCGGTTCCGCGAAAATCGGTATGGACTGCGGCTTCGTCGCCGATGACTCGATCGCGGGACTTCGCGGGTGCTGTCACTGGAGCGGAGGGAGGGTATTCCATCCCTGGGGGAATGACGATCTCCTGCGTAACCTTTTCGTCGATAGGCTTGACGTAGTTGTGGCGCTTTCCGTAGTGGAAGATGCCGACGACTGTGGGATGGGCGCGCGACATGGAGCGGATGATTCGACCTTCGGCGCGGCCGTCTGTCTTGACTGCCGAGACTTCCACCAGCACGCGGTCGCCGTGCATCGACGAACCAATGGCGTGCGGAGGGATGAAAACGTCGCCGGACAGGCGCGCCTTGAGGCTCGGATCGAGCGAGGTGGCTTCTGGAATCACGAAGCCGTAACCGTCGCGGTGCATGGTGAGACGACCGACGAGCATGTTGCGGCCCTTGGCTGCGTGTGGGATGGCGTAGCGTTCGCCTTCAACATGCAGCAGTTCGCCTTTGCTGACGAGCGCGTAGAGGCGGTCGGTAAGTTCGCGACGATTCGAGGCTTTGGCACCGAGTTCGCGGAGCAATTGCTTGTGGCTCGCCGTTTGTTTCGGCTGGCGGGCGATGTGGCGAAGAATGGCGGAATCGGAAAGCATCAGTTCTCAGTTCTCAGTTCCCAGTTCTCAGTGTTGCTCAGTTTCAGAGAACTGGGAATCGAGAATTCTAGCGGAGGTACTTTTCTTCCAGGATTTTCCGGTGATGCAGTTCGTGTCCGGCGATGAGATAGGCGAGGGCTCGCACGGTGACTTCGTTCTTGTTTGCGGTGCCGCGACGGGTCCATGCCTCTTCGTCGAGATTGCGGAATAAAGAAATCGTGGCTCTTCGGACGGCGATGTAATCCTCGATCAAGTCGGACAGGGGATGCCGGCTGAGAGGACTGTTGCGAACGTAATCGTCCTGCTCGTAGCCTTCGATGGGAGTTTTGTCTCCTCGGGAAATGCGCAAGGCGCGGTAGGTCATGATGCGTTCGGTGTCGTTGAGATGGCCGAGTACTTCTTTCAGGGTCCATTTGTCTGGGGCGTAGCGGAGGTCGCCGTCGGATTCGGGGCGTCCGGACAGCAGCAGGAGCATGTGGCGGCGCTGCTCGTCGAATGCGGCGAGCACGTCGTTTCCGGGGACAAGCGAGATGTAGCGGTCGTAGTAAGGTGCGTTCTCCCCGGTCTCGGGACGGCTGATCTTATTCACAGTGGCGCTCACAGTGGCGGTCGGATTCATAGGGGTCCTCTCAAAACTCCTGATCAAGGCAATCAGTCGTACATTTCATGTGAGATGCGCTTCGGGAGGCGTACCTGTTCATCATATAGCGACAGGTATCGCGATAGAAGAATTACCGGAGGACGGCAGAGGTTACATGATCGGCTGGGAAAGTTGGGAAGGGAGGCGGCGGGGGAACCCTCGATGGAACTATGAAAATCAATAAGAAGGCTCGATTTCCACAGACGTGGGGATGGACCGGGAGTACAATCGTTTTGGCCCGTAAAATGCGGCGGTGATTGAGAATTCCCTAATAAAGGAAAGGATTTCGACGAACATGTGGAAGCCCACGAATCAACCAGCAACACCCGGCCGGCCGGCGGAACCGGAGCGTCCGAGCACCGCAACGGCCCCTGTGGCCCCGGCAGCCATTAGCGAACCTCCCGCTGTGCCTCGCCCAGTTTCGACTGCCTCCTCGGACCAGGCCACGATTGGCAAGTCGTTGGTCATCAAAGGTGAAGTGACCGGCTCCGAATCGCTCTATATCGATGGACGAGTCGAGGGATCGATCAACCTGGCGGGTAATCGCGTGACCATCGGACGGAACGGCGTGGTGGCGGCGAACATCAGCGCGCGCGAAATTGTCGTACTGGGCAAAGTCCGCGGAAACCTGACCGCAAGCGATCGGGTGGATATCCGCAGTGACGGCTCGTTGACGGGAGACGTGGTGGCGGCGCGCATCTCGATTGAAGACGGCGCATTCTTCAAGGGCGGCATCGACATCCGCAAGGCAGGATCGGCGGGCGCGAAGTCGGAAGAAGCAGCGAAGAGTGTGGCGGCGGCGGCGCCGGAACCAGCGATTGCAGCGAGAGCGTAAGAGCTAGTCCCGCGGCAGAGATAGTTTTCCGAGAGAAATGGCATCCTCGAAAATCGAGGATGCCATTTTTATTTGGCGCCCAGGGTTCACGCGGGGGCGTTGTAGTGGACCAAGGTACCGCTGGCCAAGTCGACGGTTACCGAGTCATCTGGGGTCTTGGTGGTCGAGCCGTCGGAGGCGGGGTGATACTCGATGCGAAGCTGCGATGGGTCTACCAGCACGCGCAGGTAGCCGTAGTTCACGTCGTCATAACTCTCGAAGACGACAGAGTCTTTGGCTTCGGGTTGAGCGAAAATCGGCATGGTTTGTGGAGTGCGGAGGGTTTGGGTTTTCGAGAGCTTGGTCAGTCCGTGACCGCCGTTGCCGCAAACGATGAATGGAATCTGGCGGCTCCCGAGAATCCGCGTGAAGCGCTGATAGCTGTGCGCGTGGCCAGAAAGAACGGCGTGGGGCCAAACACCTGCCGCGGTGCAAATCGCATCGATTTCCTTGAGCATCACGATGCTGGCCGAGTGGGTGCCGAAGGCGTACGGGGGATGATGCACGGCGATGACGAGTGCGCCGGTAAAGTTCTGCTGCTTGACTCGGGCGAGGGCCGCTGCCAGGTATTCGAGTTGGACGTCCTTGAGATTGGGAAACTTGGGGACGCCTGACTTTGGATCCTTGGTCGAGGAAATGACGCCGGGGTTTTCAAGCATGTTGCTATAGATCCCGAGAATGCGAACGAACGGGGCTTCAAGCGTGAAGTAGACGCCGGGCTGGATCATGGTGGTGCGCGAGAGTCCCATGGCGTCGGGAGCGTGAGCGAATCCGGGCGCACAAAAGTTGGCCAGGAACGCGGCGAGGGAATCCATCGGATTGCCGGAGCCGGCGGGCTTGGGCAGGACGATACCGTCATGGTTGCCCGGGATAGCAAAGATCGGACGGCTATAGTTGCGGTAGGCCTCGTAGAACTGATCGTAATAGTATTTGTGCTCTCCGAAGCTGTAGACGATGTCGCCGAGATTGTAGAAGAACTGCGGAACAGCCTCTGGCGTTTCGTCGACGAAGTCGGAGAGCATCTTGTCGACGGCGGTGTTCTCGGACTGGGGGCCGCGAGTCGAGCCGGTATCGCCGGCGGATTGAAAGACGATGCTGCCAGCCTGTTGGATTTTTGCAATCGTGGCGGGGCCGTTCGAGCCGAGAGCAGACGAAAGGGTAAGAATCGGCTCTGTAACTCCGGTGACGGCGGGGAAATCCAAGGGGAGGAATTTGCTGGCTTTGATCAGCGCGTCCATCTCAGCATAGGCCTGAGAAGCCGAAGCGTGTGGGACTTTGAATTTTGTAGGGTCGGGAGTAACGCTGGGTTCGCCGAACACAGGCGCGCCAACCGGTGTGCCTACGACGGGCTGCTGGGAGGGCGTACTGTTTTTTGTGAGGGGTGGTTGTTTTTTGCTGGATTTGGCGGATGACTTACGAGCCTTCTTCATCTGAGTTCCTCTAGTTACGATGTCGAGGCCTCAGTTGCTTTCGAAAACGGAAGCTTCTTGCCGCGACGACCGAAATTTTCCGGATCTCGACCATCGCTGTAAAGCGGCGGTTGAGTCATGCGGGGAAGCTCACTCGTGGCAGGAAAAGTAACTCCATGGCATTTCCATGTCAAGTCAATTTCTCGTGAATGATTATGCCAAGACGAGCTAGTAGGTTGTTAGGCGGAGGAATCGGGCTGGTGGATGGATTCTACGGTTCTATGCTGGTTTCTATATTGGCTGTTGGAGGGGGCGTCGGAGATTTTGTGCGGCGAAGGGCTGAGGGCAGATCCGAGCGCAGCAACCAAAGTCCTGCCGCCACGGCGGCGAGCCAGGTTAGCGAACCGAGCGCGAGCGCGAATAGATCGGCGCGCCGACTGCCGTCGAGCGGGATGCTGCGCATGACTTCGTAACTCAAAGCGCCGGAGACAATACCGACGACCGCCGACTTGATTAATTCTTTCCAGTTCATGCCGCCGAGCGGCACCATGCCTCGGAAATGCAGGAGAGCGGCGATGGCCACGGCATTTGCGGTGATGCCCACGTCGGATGCGATTGCCAGTCCTGTGACGGAGAATGTCCGGAACAACAAAGAGTAGATGGGTAGCGACGCTGCGGTAATGATCGTGGTGGCGATCATGGGAGTCAGCGTGTTGCCCGACGCGTAAAAAGCGCGCGCGTAGAGCGCCTGGCTCGACCACAGTGCGAGGGAGAGCGAGAACCAGAAAAAATACATTGCGGTCGATTCGGAGTCGGCGAAGGTGAAGTGGCCTCGGCGATAGACGAGATCGATCAGCGGGACGGAAATGGCCATCATCCATCCGGTCATCAGAAGAGAGGCGGCCGTGATGCGATAGACGGACGCATTGACCGTGGCGGCGAACTCATCGAACTTTTTTTCTCCGAAGAGGCGGGAGAAAAACGGGAGCGACGCCTGGCCGACGGCCTGACCTAAAATCGCGATGGGGACGGCGAAGAGGCGTTTGGCGTAGTTGAGGCGCGCGATGTCGCCGACGCCACTCGATGCGAAATACCGCAGGATCCAATCATCGGCAGTCACGAGCGACACGCCGAGCATGAGGGGAATGGAAAGGCGGACCCATTCGCGGAAAGCAGGATTTTTTATGTCAAATGACGGGCGGTATCCGGTGCCGATTTTTGCAGCTCCAAAGGCGTTGATCAGAAACGGTCCGGCGATGCTGCCAACGAGAGCACCGAAGGCGAGTGAGGCGATCCCCATCTGACGGCCAGCGACGACTCCGCCGACAATGATGGCGACGTTGTAGATCAGCGGACCGAAAGCTGGAAGAAGGAAGAGACGGTGTGAGAGCAGCACGGCGGAGATGACTCCCCCAACATAAAAGAAAATTTGTGCGGGCAGCAGGATGCGCGTCAGATGAACGCAAAGTTGCATCTGCTCGGGGGTAAAGCCGTGGAACATCCAACCGGCGAACTGCGGGGTGAAAATCTCCGCCAGGATGGTGCCCGCGACGAGCACGGTGGTCATGACTGTGATGATGATGGAGAAAGTTTTCTGCGCGTCTTGCTCGCGCTTTTCCGCGAGAAATCTTGTATAGATGGAGATAAATGTGATGGAGGCAGTGCCGCCGGCGACGATGTAGTTGAGCCAGTCGGGGAGTGTGAAGGCGGCGACATAGGCGTCGGTTTGCTGGCCGGCACCGAAAGCATAGGCGATGTAGGCTTCGCGGATGTATCCGATTACGCGCGAGAGCGTGATGGCCGTCATCAGGAGCAGGGTCGCCGAGAAGGCGGTGTGCTGGTGTGACGGGCGAAAGAAGCGCAGCAGACGCATGAGCTTAGAGAAGTGACGCATTGGCAGAATAAAGCATCCGCGTGCTTAGCGGAGAGTTATCGGCGGGGATGGAATCGGTAATGGCAAGTGGTTCGGCGGCAAGGAGTAATGCACGATGGCAAACAAACATCCCGCGCCGAGTCAACGTCGAAATCCGCATTCACGAGCACGAGCAAATCGCTCTATCGACGACAGAGCAAATTGTGCTCGGAGCACGCGGGCGGGGGCGCCCGCGCCACACGTTCCTTCTATAATCCGGCTGTGAGCGAATCCAGTGTGACTCAGCAACCACTTCGTACGCCTGTGCTTCGGCGATCTTTTCGTAAGCCATATCCAGTGGCTGTGCGTGGTGAAGGCGTTTATGTCTGGGATGCTGACGGCAAGCGCTATCTGGATTTCTCGGGATCGGCGGCGGTCAATTTTATTGGACATGGGGTACGCGAGATTGGCGACGCGATGGCGGAGCAGGCGCGGCAGTTGGAGTTTGTCCATACGAGCCAGTTCACGACTCCGGTGGCCGAGGAGTTTGCGCAGGAGTTGCTCGAGTTTGCCGGGGAAAATTTTTCTGGCGGGGCTGTTTACTTCGCCAGCGGAGGGTCGGAGTCGATCGAAACAGCGCTGAAGCTGGCGCGGCAATATCAGGTGGAGGTTGGCGAGGAGAAGCGGCACCAGATTCTGAGCCGGCAGCAGAGTTATCACGGCTCGACGCTGGGAGCATTGGCCGTTTCCGGCAATCGCAAGCGGCGTGAGATTTATCTTCCGATGGTGCGGGAGTTTGAGCACATCGGCATTCCTTATTGTTATCGCTGCGGGTTTGACTGCACCGACAGTTGCTATAACTGTGGGCAGCAATATGCGGCGGAACTGGAGCGGGCGATTCAGGCGGCTCAGGGCGAAGTGGCCGGGTTCATCTTTGAGCCGATGAGCGGGGCGACGCTGGGAGCGGTGACGCCACCTCCGGGATATTTGCCGGCGATTGCGGAGATTTGCCGACGGCATGGCGTGCTGCTGATTGCGGACGAAGTCATGACGGGCATGGGACGGACGGGGCGAAATTTTGCGGTGGAGCATTTCTCGGTTGAACCCGACATTCTCGTCACTGCCAAGGGCCTCTCTTCTGGATACGCGCCGCTGGGTGCGGTCGTTGCGACAAAGCATGTGGTGGACGCTATCGCGGGTGGCGTGACGGGCTGGCAGGAATGCCCGCCCCACACGGGCTCCGGAGCGTTTTTGCATGGCTTCACCTACAACGCGCATCCGGTGTCGGTGGCGGCGGGGCGGGCGGTGTTGCGGCGGATACGGGCGCAGAAGTTAGTGCGGGCAGCGGACTCGGAAGTTGCCGATCCTGGTGCTGAAAGAACGGCGGGCTCGGCTTTAAAGGCTGCGTTGGAGAGTCTGCGCGATGTGGACGTGGTGGGCGATGTCCGCGGGCTGGGGTTGTTGTGGGGGGTGGAGTTCGTGGCTGATAAGAAGACGAAGGCTCCGTTTGCGCCTGAGAAAAATTTTGCTGGGATGGTGGGGCAAGCGTGTTTAGGGCGCGGGTTGCTGGTGTATCCGATGCAGGGATGTGTCGACGGGGTAGCGGGAGACCATCTGCTGATTGCGCCTCCAGCGGTGATTACGGCGGAGGAGATCGGGTGGGCGGTGGAGGAGATCAAGGCGGCGATTAAGGAGTGCTCTGGTTGATGCTTCCCGCCATCTGACTGTGAACACGTGAGATATCTCTTGATCTACGTTTTACCCCAGATGCATTGTCCTTCCTGACCTTCCCGCGTCATATAGCCACAAGCGGAGGCAATTGTGGCTATATCGATGGTGGATTTTGCGGAACAGATCAATCCTAAGACTTTGGCGGAGGCGCGGCGGGCCGGGTTTCGGCAGGCTACGCGAGTTCATGGCAGCCTGCTGGCGGCGGTGGAGAAACGGGCGCTGGTCTGGATGGCCGAGCGCATGCCAGTTTCTGTCAACTCGGACCATCTTACGGTACTCGGATTTGTGGCGCAGATTGCGACCGGCGTCTGCTATGCGCTTGCGGCGCACGACCGGCGGTGGTTGGTCGCGGGCATTATTTGTCTCGCGGTGAACTGGTTTGGCGACTCGCTCGACGGAACTCTGGCGCGCGTGCGGCAACAACAGCGGCCACGCTATGGATTTTATGTCGATCATGTCATCGATTCGATCGGCGCGGTGGCGATGATGGTGGGGCTGACGCTGTCTGGCTATATGCATCCGATGATTGCGATCGGATTGCTGATTGCCTTCTTATTGCTTTCCATTCAGTCGTATCTCGCGACGTATACGCTTGGCGAATTCCATCTTTCCATGTGGCGATTTGGGCCGACGGAATTGCGCGTCCTGCTGGCGGTGGGCAACCTGGCTTCGTTGCGCTGGGTCTGGGTGATGCATGGGCGTTACCGGATATTCGATATTGGCGGCGCGATTGGGTTGGCGGGGATGGTGTTGATGCTCGTGGTGGTTTGCGTGAAGAACACTGTGCGGCTTTATCGGGAAGAGAGAATTGCAGGTGTCAGGTGCTAGGCCGCAGGTCTCAGGACGGCGGCTCTCAGCTGTTAGCTTTCAGCTTTCAGGAAAACCAGAAGCAGACCTTTCTGCGCTGGGTGAAGTTCAATGTGGTTGGCGGGGTTGGGATCGTCGTGCAGCTGGCGGCGTTAGGTATGTGCCGCTCCTGGATGAGCGGTTTACCTGGGCAGATCGTCCCGCTGCGCGTTGGGATCATTCGCTGTTCCGGCTGGCCAAGTTCAATGCAACGAACGGAGCGGTATCGATTATCGGGAACCTTGGGCTGATGTGGTTGCTGGTTGGCAAGATGAGGGTCAATTACATTGCGGCGAACTTAATCGGGATCGCCGTCTGTTCACTGGTTAATTTCCTGCTTGGTGATCGCTTTGTGTTCGAAGCGGAGGTTGTTGGGTAGATGTTGGCGGTGGGACGCCGTCTTTATGCGGTTGCGACAGTGCGGTTACGACAGTGCGTTACGACGGGGGTTACGCCGCGGTCAAACTCCAGATATAATCTTAAGATCGCTGCTATGCGCTCGAACGGCTACATTTCGTCTTTACTTTTGCGGACCTGCTGGATCGAAGGACGCGCCTGTCCTCGCCGGTACTTGTCCGTGCTGCCGTCGCACATGCGCGCCAACCTTTTCGGCGGCGACTAATTCTTTCCTTTCTTCTCGCTAATCAGTCAATCGCTGTTGGCTCCTAGCTACTAGCTTCTAGCGAAAACAGCCGTTTCGGTCGCACATCGACCTCATCACTCTCGGAATATTAACCACCACAGGAGAACTTCCATGACCACGAAAACTCTTACCGCCGGGCCCAAGCTGAAGACTGCGCTGCCCGGACCGAAGGCCCAGCTGGTGCTTGCCGGCGATGAGCAATATATTTCGCCTTCTTACACGCGCTCTTATCCGATGGTGGCCAAGCGCGGCCGCGGCATCGTGGTTGAAGACGTGGATGGCAACGAGTTCTTCGATTTTTCGGCTGGCATTGCGGTGACCTCGACCGGGCATTGCCATCCGGAAGTGGTGGCCGCCATTCAGAAGCAGGCAGGCGAGCTGATTCACATGTCGGGCACGGATTTTTATTACGAGTCGCTGGTCACGCTGGCGGAGCGGCTTTCGAAGATCGCGCCGATGCCGGGGCCGCACAAGATTTATTACGGGAACTCTGGCGCTGAAGCGGTGGAGTGCGCGTTGAAGCTGGCGCGTTACCACACGAAGCGGCAGCAGGTGATTGCATTTTTCGGCGCGTTCCACGGACGGACTATGGGCGCTCTCTCGCTGACTGGCTCGAAACCGCAGCAGAAGCGGCGTTTCTCGCCACTCGTACCTGGAGTGACGCACGTGCGTTATCCCGATGTCTATCGCGGTTGCTCGGGCGGCCCGCAGGATGCGGAGAAGTTTGCGCTCGGTTGTGCCCGCTACATCGAGGATAAACTTTTCAAGACCATCCTTGCGCCCGAAGAAGTGGCGGCGATTTTCGTGGAGCCGATCCAGGGCGAGGGCGGATACGTGGTTGCGCCGACGATTTTCATGCAGGAACTGCGCCGCATCTGCAACAAACACGGCATCCTGCTCGTGGTCGACGAAGTGCAGAGTGGCATCGGGCGTACCGGCAAGTGGTGGGCGGTGGAACATACGGGCGTGCATCCTGACATCGTTTGCAGTGCGAAAGGTATTGCCTCGGGCATGCCGCTCGGCGTGACCATCAGCAAGGCCGACGTGATGGATTGGATCCCGGGGTCGCATGCTTCGACTTTTGGTGGGAATCCGGTGTGCATCGCTGCGGCGCTGGCAACGCTCGATGTGATTGAGAAAGAGGGGCTGCTGCGCAATGCGCAGGAAGTCGGCGAGCACATGGTGAACCGCATGGCCGACTGGCCGAAGAAGCACAAGATCGTCGGCGATGTCCGTGGACGGGGATTGATGATCGGCGTTGAGATTGTGAAAGATCAGAAGACACGCGAGTATGGCGCGAGTGAACGCGACCGCATCGTCGAATTGGCTTTCGAGCGCGGAGTTTTGTTCCTAGGCTGCGGGCCGAGCACGGTGCGCATCGCGCCGGCACTAATTGTCACAAAAGACGAGGCGGACGTTGCGATGGATGTGTTGGAAGATGCGATAGCGCTAGTGGCGGCGGAAAAGAAAGCGTAACGAAAACGCTTTCATGATTCCATGATTTGGAGAAAGGATGCGACATATGGGCGACAACACTTTGCGCGAACTTGTGTATGGCAAGGGCGCTCATGTGGATCCGGTCGCTTGCGTCGAAGATATCTCGGCGGAACTGGCGGCTCGCACCGTGGCGGGTTATCCGCACTCCGTTTGGCAGATCGTGGGGCACATGAATTATTGGATGGAGTATGACCTCTCGAAGATCGATGGCGAGAGTCGCCATTATCCCGATCACGCGATCGAGAGCTGGCCGGCGGTTCCGCGTGCGAATGAAACTGGCGCGATAGGTCAGGAGTGGAAGGCCACGACGCGGCGCTTCACTGATTTGCTCGGCCGCCTGGCGCGACTGGCCGAGTCTGACGCTGCGTCGCTGGAAAGAACAATTCAGAATGTAGGCTCGCCCAAGGCTCCGCGCGAGGCCACGGTGCGCGCGATGCTGTACCAACTCGCCGCACATAACACTTACCACACTGGCCAAATCGCGTTGCTACGCCGCCAGGCTGGAGCGTGGCCTCCAGAACGAGGCGGCGATACGTGGTGATCCGGTAACTGGCTGGGTACCTCGTTTCGCCGGCACTTTTTTTCGGCGACCTGTTTCGCCGGACCCGCTGCGCACGCTCTGCCCTCAGCAGAATCTCATCAACCTGATTTCTTACTGAAAGGAGGCCGTCTATGCCTCGTCTTAACTCGCGTACTCTTGTGGCACTCGCATTCACCCTAGTGGTTTGGGCTTCCGCATTCGCAGGCATTCGTGCCGGCCTGCGCGGATATTCGCCAGCGGACCTCGCCATTCTGCGTTTTATGGTCGCGTCGGCAGTGCTCGCGATTTATGCGGGCATTGCTCATTTCCGGCGACCGGAACTGCGTGATATTCCCGGACTCGTTTTGACGGGCGCCGTCGGCATCTCCTTTTACAACCTCGCACTCAACTACGGGGAAACTCGCGTGACCGCGGGCGCGGCCAGTCTGCTGATTGCTTCGACTCCGATATGGACTGCGCTTGCTGCGCGCATCTGGCTGCACGAGAAACTAACTGTCGTTGGATGGGGCGGAGTGTTCGTCAGCTTCACCGGAGTCGCGTTGATTGCCGCCGGAGAGAGCGGAGGCATTCGGCTTTCGGTGCAGGCGTTGTTTATTTTGGGCGCCGCGGTGGCGTCGGCGCTCTACATGATTCTGCAGAAGCATTATCTCGGCCGTTACACGGCGCTGGAATTCACGGCGTACTCGGTCTGGTTCGGGACGGCGTTGATGCTACCGTTTGGCAAGGGGCTCGTGCAATCTTTGCGCTCGGCTCCGGTTCCGTCGACACTCGCGTTTATTTATCTCGGCATATTTCCGGGAGCGCTCGCCTACGTGGCGTGGTCTTACGTGCTTTCGCACGGAACGGCCGGACGGACGGCGACGCTGCTTTACGTGATTCCAATTGTCGCCATCGGCATTGCCTGGATCTGGCTGGGTGAAGTACCGAAGCCAGCCTCGCTGGTTGGGGGAGCAATCGCTCTTGCCGGCGTGGTGATTGTGAACACGGTGGGGAAAAGAAGATCGGGCGGAGAGACGCCGAACAAAGAGTCCACGTCACGACTGCCGAAACTGGAAGTCCTACTAGAAGTCCCGGAAGATTGTAACGATCGGCAGGTGATGGTCATCACATCTCGGGCAGCGGCTTCCACGTTACGGTGAACTTCGGATGGAGTTGCCATGTTCGCCGGACGCCTGACGCAGGTCACAGTGCGCGCTCTCGATTGGCTAGCCGCGAGAGTGCTCACGCCCGAAGATATCGCGCCGCACTTGCGCACTGGCCGACGCGGTGAGGACGAGGCGTACTTTTACCTCCGGCGGCGTGGGTACACGATCATTGCGCGCAACTACCGCTCTCCGCATCATCGGGGTGAACTTGATCTGGTGGGTTGGGAGGGGGGCGTGCTTTGTTTTGTCGAAGTAAAGACCCGCACCTCGCGCGACGTCAAGCCCGCCGAAGCGGCTGTCGATCGAGAGAAGCGGAGAGAACTGTCTCTTGTGGCGCGCGACTTTTTGCGCCAGCTGCCTCATACGTGCCAGTGGCGCTTCGACATCCTCGCCGTATACTATGACCACGGTCACGACCAACCGTCGTTCGAGATGTTTCAGAATGCGTTTCCCGTGTCGTACAATCGTGCCTCTGAACCGCGTCGTGGCTCTGAAACCCACTACTGAAAGGATTTAGTAGGTGCCTGAACTGAGAAAAGACCCCATCGTGGGCCGGTGGGTGATTATTTCCACGGACCGCGCCAAGCGGCCCACGGATTTCGCGCGCGAGGGTGTCAAGGTCAAGGGGGGATTCTGTCCATTCTGTTACGGCAACGAGAATAAGACGCCGTCGGAAATTCTGGCGTATCGTCCGAGCACGAATGGCGCGACTCCGCAAAAAGACGGGCCGGGCTGGACGGTGCGAGTGGTCTCGAATAAATTTCCGGCGCTCGGCATTGAAGGCAACTTGAACAAGCAAGCCGAGGGCATGTTTGACAAGATGAACGGCATCGGCGCGCACGAAGTGGTGATCGAGACTCCCGACCACAACGCGACTCTGGCTTCGCTGCCGTCGAAAAGAATCGAAGACGTTCTTTGGGCGTTTCGCGATCGCATACTCGATCTGAAGAAAGACCGGCGTTTCAAATATATTTTGCTTTTCAAAAATCACGGGGAAGCGGCGGGCGCTTCGCTGGAGCATTCGCATTCGCAGCTGATCGCGTTGCCGATTCTGCCGATTTACGTGGCCGAAGAACTGCAGGGAGCGAAGCAGTACTACATCTACAAAGAGCGCTGCGTTTTTTGCGACGCGATCCGGCAGGAAACCGAGAGTGGAATTCGTGTGGTGGCGGAGAATGAAGACTTTATAACTCTCGCGCCGTACGCTCCGCGGTTTCCGTTTGAAACCTGGATTTTGCCCAAGCGGCATGAGTCGGCGTTCGAGAATTCGTCTTCGCACATGTTCGAGAATCTGGCGAAGGCGCTCAAGTTGCTGCTGATGAAGGCGGACCGCGTGCTCGACAATCCTCCTTATAACCTGGTGGTACATTCTTCGCCGGTGCAGGATCCGACGAACGAGTACTACCACTGGCACATCGAATTCATGCCGAAGCTGACGAAGACGGCGGGATTTGAGTGGGGGACGGGGTTTTATATCAACCCGACACCGCCGGAAGAGGCGGCTAAGTTTTTGAGAGAGGCTAGCGTGGAGGAGGGGGCGTCGGCGGCTCGGTAGGATGTGGCCCGTTTATCATTGGGAGACCGGGATGTCCATATAAATCTCTTGCCCTGGTTCGAGCCGCACGGGAGTATCAAACGGTCGCTGCGCACTAGACTCCCGGGACATAGGTGTCACCATCAGGATTAGATCCTTCCCGGGCGGCAAGAGCACGCGAAACTTACCATCGGCTAGAATTTCGCGTCGATTTCCATCGTAGTCTATGAAAGCCAGGAGCGCTTTCGTGGCAGCACCGCTGTCAGCGTCGATGACTTGTCCGGCAACCACGCCGTCTTTCTTGCTCAACGTCAATTTAACCGTTGCTGAAGTGTGACGTTTGGTCAGAACGACCTTCGGAACTTCGAGCTTTGAGTCCGCGTCGAAGCTCTTAAAAGGGTCGGGGTAGCCGTCGTTTTCCTTTTGAGAATAGAGCTTATACGCTCCCAGTTGGAGCGCCCCGCGAAAATCGAACTCCCCATTCCTGTCCGTCTTAACCGAGCGGGGCTTCATGCCGTCGATAGTGAGAAACTGCGGGACTGCGTAGACGGCGGCACCGACCACCGGGCTTCCATTCTGATCTGTTACGGTACCTTTGATCTCCCCGTTGGGGTGTTCATTCATCTGGGAATATGAGGGCAGAGTGGCCGCGATCAAGGCCAAAGCGAAAAGATGCTTCATATGACTTCCTGAGGAGACTGATTATATGCCGCGGATCTGAAGGGCGTTCTCAAGATGGGTCTCTTCTCAAACGCCGAAAATCAGCAATCGTGATGATACCCAGTAAGCGCGATGTGAGGCTAGCTGAATAAAAGCTGCTATCCCTGTGTCCGGTCCAAAACCTCGGCATGCCATGCCATCTGGATCGCTTCCAGCTTGGCTTCGTTCGACTTTGTGGGATCGTCTTTGAAGTCGGGGAGCGCGGTTACGTATTTGTGCAGGTCGGTGAAGCGGACGGACAGCGGGTCGATTTCCGGATGCGCTTCGGAGAGCAGGATTCCGATGTCTTCGGGGTCGCTCCAGGTCAGGTCTTTCGGCATGGATGATTGCTCCTTTTGTGCTTGTGGTTGCTCAGGGGCTAAAGCCCTCATTCACAACATGCGGCTTACGCGGCCCTGAAGGGCCGCTCTTCCACGGTGGCGCATACGCTTTTTTCCGCGGCCTGCACGAGTCGTGCCCTTTCCGGAATGTGCGGGACAGCGAATTCTCAGCGCAAGCAAAGTACATAGGTCCGTCGCTCCGCTCAGGCGGACAAATTTGGATTGAGATGGCAAATTTGGAATTGGGATGACAATCCAAATTGATCTCCCGCGAAGTTAGTGTTCTTCGTTAATGCTAGTGCTCTTCGGAAACGTAGTTGCGGTTCCAGGCTGGGATTTCCACGACTACCTTGCCGGGCTTCTTGATTACCGTCTGGCATCCGAGGCGCGAGTTTAACTTAAGGTCGGCAGCCATGTCGAGTTTGTCGGCTTCGTCGTCTTCCATCTCGGAGATCAGATCCGCGCCCTCTTTTACCCAGACGTGGCAGGTGGTGCAGGCGCAATTGCCTCCGCAGGCGTGGTCGAGCTTGATGCCGAAATTCAGGGCGACGTCGAGGAGCGACTCTTCTTTGCCGTGATCTTTGTAGGGCAGTTTGCCGTGTTCGAAGGTGACGGTTTTGCCTTCGGGAAGGAAGGTGACCTCGACGGTGTTTTCAGTCGCGGCGTCTACGGTTGCTGTGCCAGCGTGGTTCATTTTTTCGTCAGACATAAAGCTGCAAAATGCAGATTCCTCACTTCGTTCGGAATGACAAACTTAAAGACAAGTTTGAGAACCTAGAAACATCTATTTAAATTCCGCTTTCGCCATCGGATGGCCAGCCTGCGGCCCTTCTTCAAAGTCGGTCTCGTCCATGGCTTTGCCTTTGAGGGCGCTGGAGACGGCTGTATCCATCATCAATTCCGCGAGACGCATGGTGGCCTGGTTCAATTCGTCGATGCCAGCGCGGATGGCATGATAATCGTCGCCTTCTTTTGTCGCGATGAGAGCCGTCTCCAGCGACTCGGCTCTGGTGCGTTCGTCGGCTGAAAGATCCCGCCACGCCTGGTTATTTTTCGCCTTGGCGAGGGCGGCTAGAATCGTATCCGCCTCGCGGCGAGCTTCGATGACCTGGCGTTGACGAAAATCTTCTTCTGCGTAGTCGTAGGATTCGAGGAGCATGTTTTCGACCTGGTCGTCGGTGAGACCGTAAGTCGGTTGCACATCGATTTCGGCTTCTTGCCCGCTGCGCTGCTCGCGCGCGGAAACACGCAAGATGCCGTTGGCGTCGATCAGAAACTTTACTTCGATGCGCGGCATGCCGGCGGTCATCGGAGGAATGCCCTTCAAGTCGAAGCGCGCCAGCGAGCGGCAATCGCGGGCCAGCTCGCGCTCCCCTTGCAGAACGTGGATGGCGACGTTGGTCTGGCCATCGACCTGGGTGGTGTAGTGCTGCGTCGCCGATGCGGGGATGGTCGAGTTGCGGAGAATGATCTTGTCGGTCACGCCGCCGGCGACTTCGATTCCGAGCGACAGCGGCGTCACATCGAGCAGGAGCATGTCTTCGGTGATGGCGGAACCGCCGCCAAGAATATGCGCCTGGACCGCCGCGCCCAGGGCCACCACTTCGTCAGGATTTAAATCTGTGTGCGGTTCGCGTTGAAACAGGTCGCGAACCAAGCGCTGTACCTTCGGAATCCGCGTCGATCCGCCAACCAGCACGACCTCATCGATCTGTTCCGGCTTCAGGCCTGCATCTTTGAGCGCTTGTTTCGAGGGCGCGATTGTCCGCTCGATGATGGGCTGAATCATCTGCTCAAAGGCTTCGCGTGAGATTTCGCGCTGATACTTTTTGCCACCGGGCAAATCGACATCGAGCTTCGTCGAGGCCTCGGAAGAAAGAGCGATCTTGGCCTCGATGACCGCTTTGCGGATGCGGGCAACTGCTTCTCCGTTGCGCCTGACATCGAGTTTGAGATCTCCCTGAATGTCGTCGATTGCAACGGCAATCAGCAGGTTGTCGATATCGTCGCCGCCAAGGTGGGTGTCGCCGTTGGTGGCGATCACTTCGAAAATACCGTCTTGCAGTTTGAGAATCGAGACATCGAACGTGCCGCCGCCGAGGTCGTAAACGGCGACGATCCCGTTTTTCTTTTTGTCCAGACCATAGGCCAGCGAGGCGGCGGTCGGTTCGTTGACGAGCCGCAGTACGTTGAGGCCAGCAATGCGACCTGCATCTTTCGTCGCCTGACGCTGCGCGTCGTTAAAGTATGCGGGAACGGTAATCACGGCCTGGGTCACGGGCGCACCGAAAAAGCGTTCGGCATTGCGCTTGAGTTGGCGCAGAACCAACGCCGAAATCTCTGGCGGGGTATAGGTGCGGTCGCCGACTTTGATGCGAAGCACTTCTCCCGCCTGGAGGTCGTCGGCCAACTCGAAGGGGAAGAGTTTCAACTCGTCGCGGATATCTTCAACTCCGCGGCCCATCAGACGTTTCACGGAATAGACGGCGCGCTCGGGCGTTTCGATCAGATATTTGCGGGCGGCATTGCCGACGATGATCTGATTCTTCTCGTCGAGGGCGACCACGGAGGGGACAAGACTCAGCCCGTCTTCTCCGGGGATAACGATCGGAGCGTCGCCCTGCATGTAGGCGACGAGCGAGTTCGTGGTGCCGAGATCGATGCCGACGATGTAGTCAGTTGCCATTGAATTCATTACAGAGGTCAGAGGTCTGATTGCAGAGGTTAAAACCGGCGCTGCATTTCACGCTTCTGCAATTCTGACGTCTTACCTCTGACCTAGCTCTCCATTGCCTCGTTCACGTCCCGCAGGAGGTTGCGAATGTAATTTCTGCGGTTTAGTACGTCCACCATGCGGTCGAGGACCTTGCGTCTGCCGTCTTCGCTTGCGTTCTCGACAGATTCGTCCCAGCGGTTCCATTCGTTCTTCAGTTCGGTCAGGAGCGCATCGTGTTTTTCTTCGAGCGAACGTTTGGCTTCGCTTACTTCTTCGAATAATTCGGGATCGTCTTCTCCGGTTTTCTTCTGCATCCGGAGTTCTTCGAGATGCATGTTTAGTTCGAAAACCTCTTCCAGAAGATCGGGAGGAACGACCTGCTTTTTCAGCTCTCCGGAAGCGCGCGCCTTTTCTGTTGCCTGTTTTGATTGCTCTTCGAGTTCCACGCCTTCGATGCGTAGCAGGTACTCAGTGCGCTTGATCGGATCTTTCAAAGTTCTATACGCATCGTTGAGCATGGAACTTTGTTCCAGGCTCCAGGCACGTTCCTGTTCGTCGGCTTGGCCGAATACGTCGGGATGAAGATGGCGGCTGAGCACATAAAACTCTTTTTCGAGGAGGGCGGTGTCGAGATTCAGCTTGCGCGGAAATCCGAAGAAACTGAAATAGTCGGCGGGAACTGGGGGCTGCACCTTTCCGCAGGAACTGCAGAAATGGACGGCGCGCATGGTACCGCACGACCAGCAACGGGCGGTCGTCTCGGGAGATTGCCGGGTGACGACGAACAACGAATTGGAATCGACATTTGTCATTTGTCATTCGTCATTACAAAATTTTGGGCGAGCGTCCGGCCCGCCCCCGTGAGCACTGGTTGTGCGGTGACGGGCCTCGGCCTCGTGCACCAAACGAAACACTGCGGAAAGAGCCTACGAGAAAGAACTGCCGCAGCCGCAGGACTTGGTCGAGTTCGGATTGACGAACGCGAATCCCTGCTGCATCAGCGTTTCGCTGTAGTCGAGAATGAGGCCATTCAAATAGATGAACGACTTCGGATCGACGAAAACACGGACATCCTCGAACTGAAAAACGCGATCACGCTCACGCGGCTGGCTGTCGAAGCGAATGTTGTAGCTCAGGCCGGAGCATCCGCCGCCCTGTACCCCGAGGCGAAGGCCGCCTTGCTCGGGCGAGACATTTTCTTTCAGCATCGCCGCGCGAATTTTCTTCAGCGCGTTGTCGGTCACCTGGATGCCTTTGGCCGGAGCCTTGGGCGGTGCCGGGCGTTCCACGGTTTTGAGTGCTTCTTCCATGAGTCTGCTTCTTGCTACTCGCCGCTAGCTTCTAGCCAGCCAATTCAGATGGCGCTGTACTCGGAGCCCAGGTTAGCGCACAAAACGCGCGAACCTGGGGCACTGTCTGGTTACTGGGCCACTTGCGCGGCTACCGGCTTTACGGCTTCCTGTTTCTTCTTCCAGTCGCCGATGGCGGCGCGGATCGCGTCTTCCGCGAGCACGGAGCAGTGAATCTTGACTGGCGGTAGCGCCAGCTCTTTCACGATCTCGGTGTTCTTGATCGCGAGAGCCTCGTCGATGGTTTTGCCCTTGACCCACTCGGTCGCGAGCGAAGACGAAGCGATGGCCGAGCCGCAGCCGAAGGTCTTGAACTTGGCATCTTCGATCACATTGGTCTGCGGATTGACCTTGATCTGGAGTTTCATGACGTCGCCGCACTCGGGAGCGCCGACCAGGCCGGTGCCCACGTCGGCATCCTTTTTGTCCATTGAGCCAACGTTGCGCGGATTGTTGTAGTGATCGATTACCTTATCGCTGTATGACATTTTCGATCTCCTTTAAATCTTTTGTCTTGCCGCCTCTGAACTTCAGTCGTCCCGCTGGGACTTTTGTTATTACGCTCGCTCCCGGCGCTGAAGCGCCGGGCTATGCTCGGTCGTCCCTTGCGGGACTTTCGCTCCAAATCCCTAGTGCGCTTCGGCTGCCCATTTCACGCTCTTTAAATCCACGCCTTCTTTCGCCATTTCGTAGAGCGGAGAAAGTTCGCGCAGACGCAACACGGTTTCAACTACGCGGTCGGCCACGTAGTCGACTTCGGCTTCGGTGTTGAAGCGTCCGATGCCGAAGCGGATCGAGCTGTGGGCCAAGTCGTCGCCGGTGCCCAGAGCCTTCAATACATAAGATGGCTCAAGAGTCGCCGAGGTGCAGGCCGATCCGCTCGAAACCGCGATGTCATTAATACCCATCAAAAGGGACTCACCTTCGACGTAGGCGAAGCTGATATTCAGGTTGCCGGGCAAATGGTGATCCATGGTGCCGTTGATGTAGACCTCGTCGAGGCGGCTCATGATGCTGTCTTTCAACCGGTCGCGCAAACCAGCCATTCTGGCCGATTCCTGCGGCATTTCTTCGCGGGCGAGGTCGCAGGCCTTGCCGAGACCGGCGATTCCGGGAACGTTCAAAGTTCCGGAGCGCATACCGCGCTCGTGGCCGCCACCGTCAATCAGGGGCACGATCTGTACGCGCGGATTCTTGCGGCGGACATAGAGCGCTCCGGCACCTTTCGGACCGTAGAGCTTGTGCGCGGTAATGGAAGCGACGTCGATATTCATCTTGTTGACGTCGACCGGCACTTTGCCGATGGCCTGCACGGCGTCGGTGTGGAAGATCACGCCACGCTCACGACACATCTTGCCGATTTCGGCGATCGGTTGCAGCACGCCAATCTCGTTGTTGGCGGCCATGATCGTCACGAGGATCGTCTTGTCGTCGAGGGCGCGCTTCAAGTCGTCGAGATCGATCAAGCCACTTTTTTGTACCGGCAGGTAGGTGACGCGGAAGCCAAACTTCTCCAGATGCTTGCAGGTGTCGAGCACCGCCTTGTGTTCGGTGACCGCGGTAATGATGTGATTGCCCTTCTCGCGGTACATTTCGGCGACACCTTTAATGGCGAGGTTGTCGCTTTCAGTGGCTCCCGAAGTGAAGATGATTTCCTTGGGCGTGGCGCCGATCAGTTTTGCGATGCGCTCGCGCGACAACTCGACCGCTTCTTCAGCGGCCCATCCGAAGGGATGATTGCGGCTAGCGGAGTTGCCGAACTTCTCCATGAAGTAGGGCAGCATTTCTTCGAGAACGCGCGGATCCATGGGCGTGGTCGCGTGATTGTCCATGTAAATCGGCAGCTTGATCCCGTTGGGATTTGCGTGCTGCGTGTTGGCCTGGGTGGATGGGGTCGCCGTCGTGGTGCTCATGATCGTGTTTCTCCTTGGCAATGCCGCTGCGGCTAAAGCCGCGAAAACATTCGGTCCTGGGCGGCACGGCTGAAGCCGTGCCCTTTCAAACCTCTTACGAAATCGTTACCAGCTCTGCCGGCTTTCTGGCCTCGTGTTCTTTTTCTTTGGAGGCATCGAGAACTTCTGGCTCTTCTCTCATCTGCGAAATTTTGATGTTTTTTAATACCTGCTCGATGCTTTCGTTCACTTTGCGCAAGGGCTCGCGGATGGTACAGCGGTTGCTCTGATCGCATTCGCCGCGAACGGTCACGCATGAAGTAATGAACAGTGGACCGTCGATCGCCTTGATCACTTCGAAAGCGGAAATCATTTTCGGGTCGCGAGTCAGGGTGTAACCGCCGTTCATGCCGTGCTGCGACCGCACCAATCCAACTTTGGCCAGGCGCTGGAGAATCTTGGCCAGTGCTTCGTGCGGAATGCCGTAGGCGTCGGCGACATCTTTGGCGCTGCAGGCACCTTGGTCACCGTGCTCCGCCAAATGCTTCATGGCCATGAGACCGTAGTCCGCTTTTTTGGTCAGCTTGAGCATGGGACAATACCGACCGATATGGTCGTATTCAAACCCGACTGTTTCGGTCGCACTTCTATATTAATCACGATCGGCGATTCGCGCAACCCGGAGTAGGCAAAGGGATGAAGCGGGCACCGAACGGTAAGTTTCGGCAGGCAAATGGGTTAACTCGGCAGGCAAATGGGTTAACAAGGATTTGTAGCTCAGGGGCTGGAGTGGGCTCTGGCGCCCCGAAGCACCATCTCGCAAACCTCGTCGGCAAAGCTTTCTTGCAGGTCGACGTGACGGATCAGAAAGCGCATCAGAATGGGTCCGTAGAGGGAGTCGAGGATGAGATCAAAGTCTTTGCCGGGTGGCAGTTCGCCCCGGTCCACACCGCGCTGCAAGGTTTGATACGCCTGCCTGCGTCTGGGCCAGAGAAACCGGTCGCGATAGGCTTCGAGAAGTTCGGGATCAGTTTGGCCTCCGGCGAGGAGCGCGGCGACAACTTTGCCGCGCTTGGAACGGAAAATGCGAATGAGACCGCGCATCTGAAGGCGCATATCATTTTGCACGGAGCCGGTGTTCGGGAAGCGGAGTTCCTGCTCGGCACTGGCGGAGAAGGCGTCGGCCACGAGAGCTGCTTTCGTCGGCCACCAGCGGTAGACTGTGGTCTTGCCGACGTTGGCGTCGGCGGCAATCGCTTCGATCCTCAACTCGGGAAATCCGCCGTTTTGTTCGAGCAATTTGAGGGTGCTGCGGAGGATCGCCTGTCGCGACTCTTCGCTGCGAGGCCGGCCCGGCGCTCGTTTGGGGATCGTTCCGTTGTCCCCGTTTCGCGGATGCGCGACTTGAGCGTTATTTTGAGCCATGCGAAGAAGTCTATTATAATTTAAATCCGAAACGTAGTGTTTTGAATCTTACTTACAATCTGGCGGAAGAGTTTGCGCGTCGTGAATCGCACCGCCGAAAACTTCACCACGACTGTATTTGGCCAGGACATTTGGCCGTGACATAACGATCGATTATTGATTAGGCTTTCCCGCCCCTCTTTTTATGTGGATTGTCGCTCTAGCGCTTCGTCGCCCTTACACGTTCGTGGTGATGGCTCTGCTCATCATCATTCTTACGCCGATCACGATCGCGCGCACACCGGTCGATATCTTCCCTGATATCAATATTCCAGTAGTTAGTGTGGTCTGGAACTACAGTGGATTCTCGCCGCAAGACATGGCCGACCGGATCGTTACCAACTCCGAGCGCGGATTCACGGTCACGGTCAACGACATCGAGCATCAAGAATCGCAATCGTTAAGCGGCATCGCTGTCATCAAGATTTTCTTCCGGCCTAATGTCAACATCGCCATGGCAGTCACGCAGGTCACCGCGATTTGTCAGACGGTGCTTCGCGGATTGCCTGCCGGCACAACTCCACCCCTGGTTATCACTTACAGCGCATCGTCGACTCCAATTGTGCAATTGGGCTTGAGCAGCAAAACGCTGCCCGAACAGCAGTTGTTCGACCTAGGGCAAAACTTTCTGCGCACGCAGTTGAGTACGGTGCAGGGTGCAGGCACTCCCTATCCATTCGGAGGCAAGCCGCGCCAGATACAAGTCGATCTCGATTCCGCAAAACTGCAAGCCTACGGCCTGGCGCCGGCGGACATCGTCAACGCCGTGGCCGCACAGAATCTGATTCTCCCCTCAGGCACGGCCAAGATTGGGCCGACCGAATACAACGTGGAGATGAACGGCACGCCCCAAACTGTCGCCGCTCTGAACGACCTGCCGGTAAAAACGACGAATTCGTCCACGCTCTACATGCGAGATGTGGCACATGTCCGCGACGGATTCGGCCCGCAAACCAATATCGTTCGGCAGGATGGCTCGCGCGGCGCACTGATGTCGATGTTCAAGCTGGGTGGAGCTTCGACCCTAACAGTCGTCAAAGATGTAAAGAGCGTAGTTGAGAATGCCCCGCATTTTCTGCCGCCGGACCTGAGTCCGCAGCTCACCATTAAGGCGCTATTCGATCAGTCACTCTTCGTGCGCGCCTCGATTCAAGGAGTTTTGCGGGAAGGCCTGATCGCGGCCTGCCTTACTGCCGCGATGATCCTGCTCTTCCTCGGCGACTGGCGTCCAACCATCATCATCGCGATCTCGATTCCGTTGTCTATTTTCGTTTCGGTAATTCTGTTAAGCGCGCTGGGCGAGACCATCAACATCATGACCCTCGGCGGACTCGCATTGGCCGTCGGAATATTGGTCGACGATGCCACAGTCGAAATCGAAAACATCGAGCGCAATCTGGCCATGGGCAAGGAGATGAAGCAAGCCATTCTCGACGGCGCGCAGCAGATTGCCGTGCCCGCGTTCGTCTCCACACTCTGCATCTGCATCGTGTTCGTGCCGATGTTCTTCCTCACCGGAGTCGCAAGGTATCTTTTCGTGCCGCTCGCGGAAGCGGTTTCCTTCGCCATGCTCGCATCTTATCTCTTGTCACGGACGATCATCCCGACGATGGTGATGTTCATCATGCGCGGGCACGAGCACCGCGCCGTCGAAAGCAAGAATCCGCTGGTAAAGTTCCAAAGAAAATTCGAACGCGGATTCGAAAACTTCCGGGGCGGCTACCAGCAACTGCTGGAAACGACGCTTGAGAATCGAGGGTTGTTTTCGATTTGCTTTGTCGCTTTTTGCGTCTTGTCGCTCGGGCTTGTTTTCTTTCTCGGTCGCGACTTTTTTCCCCAGGTGGATGCAGGCCTGATTCGTCTACATTTTCGGGCGCGGCCCGGCTTGCGCGTCGAAGAGACCGCGCGTTTGTGCGACGAAGTAGAGGCCGTATTGCGCAGCGAGATTCCGAAAGAAGAGTTGGAGACCGTCCTCGATAACATTGGCGTCCCCTACTCGGGTATCAATCTCTCGTATGCGAACTCGGGAGTCATCGGGAGCAGCGACGCGGAAATCCTGGTCGGACTCAACGCGGAACATCACCATGCCACCGCGGGATACGTAAAAAGGCTGCGGCGCGAACTCCCCGCGCGTTTTCCAGGCGTCGAGTTTTTCTTCCAGCCCGCCGACATCGTTTCGCAAATTCTCAATTTCGGATTGCCTGCGCCTGTCGACATCCAGATTATGGGCGCCGACGTTCCTACCAACTACGCAATCGGCCAAAAAATTGCGAATCGATTACGCCAGGTCCCCGGCGCGGTTGACGTGCACGTGCAACAGATGCTGAGCCTGCCCACTCTTTATCTCGACATGGATCGCACGCGCATCAACCAAGTCGGATACACCGCCCAGAATGTGGCGCAGAGTGTGCTGATCAGCCTGAGCGGAAGCTTTCAAACCGCTCCCAATTTCTGGCTGAACCCGAAGAACGGCGTCACCTATAGCATTTCCATTCAAACTCCGCAGTATCACCTGACGTCATTGCAGGATCTGATGAACACGCCGGTCACCAGCGCCAACCTCAACGCCCCGCCGCAGGTATTGGGCAATCTGGCACAACTCACGCCGATCGCGCGCCCCGCGGTGGTGAATCACTACAACGTGCAGCCGGTGATTGACGTTTACGCCAGCGCCCAGGGCCGCGATCTGGGCGGAGTTGCATCCGACATCTTGAAGGCGCTTCAGCCATTCCAGGATCCGAAAACTCTTCCACGCGGCACGCAAATCGTGGTTCGCGGGCAAGTCCAGACCATGAACTCTTCGTTCTTCGGTCTCGGAGTTGGCTTACTCGGAGCGATCGTGCTCGTCTATCTGCTTATTGTGGTCAACTTCCAGTCGTGGCTCGATCCGTTCATCATCATCACGGCATTGCCGGGAGCGCTCGCGGGAATCTGCTGGATATTGCTGATCACGCGGACCACCCTCAGCGTTCCATCGCTTACCGGGGCGGTCATGTGCATGGGTGTCGCTACGGCAAATTCGATTCTGATGGTTTCGTTTGCTCGTGATCGGATGGATGCCGGAGTGCCTGCACTGCAGGCCGCGCTGGAAGCGGGATACACGCGTATGCGCCCTGTCATCATGACGGCGTTGGCCATGATCATCGGCATGATTCCGATGGCTCTGGGCTTCGGAGAAGGCGGAGAGCAAAACGCTCCGTTGGGCCGCGCTGTTATCGGTGGGCTGCTTTTTGCAACCGTCGCCACTTTATTTTTCGTCCCCAGTGTATTTACGATTATTCACGGCCGCCGCCAAGCCCGGCAGCAATCGGGCCGCTAGAAAAGAATTCGTTGGAGACCGACATTATGTCAGTACAACCGCCGCCGATCACGACACAAACGAACCTCCCTACTCAATCGACGCGCCCCGAAGCCGATCAAGCAGAGAACGAACGTCCGCGCGGTGTGTCTCCCGCGCCGGCCGGTCGCGCCAAACTTCTGGTGGGCGCCGTTCTGCTCGTTCTGTTCACTGCAGGAGTAGTCACGCTTCTGGAACGCAAGAGCGAAACGGATGCCCTGGCGAAAGAAACAGATGCGAGCGCCATTCCAACCGTCGGCGTCGTGCGGCCACAGACGGAGACCGGGAACGACGAACTTGTGTTGCCCGGAAATTTGCTGGCTTATGAAGAGTCGCCCATTTTCGCCCGAACCAGCGGCTATCTTCTGCGCTGGTACAAGGACATTGGAAGCCCTGTGAAGAAAGGCGACCTGCTGGCGGACATCGACACACCGGAAGTCGACCAGCAGCTCTACCAGGCCCGCGCCAACCGCGAGCAGATCAACGCGGCCCTCGGATTGGCGAAAATCTCCGCCGACCGGTGGGCCAATTTGCGTAAGACGGATTCGGTTTCTCAGCAGGAGGCTGATCAGGAAGCAAGCGGTTATCAGCAGGCAGTGGCGAACCTCGCCGCATCGGATGCGAATGTTCGCCGCCTGGAGCAGCTGGAATCTTTCAAGCGCGTGTACGCGCCGTTCTCTGGCGTGCTGACCAAGCGAAATGTAGATCCGGGCGCACTGATCAACTCCGGAGCAGGAACGGTTGGCAGCCAATTATTCAACATCGCGCGCGTCGATCCGCTTCGCGTGTACGTCAGTGTTCCGCAGGCATATGCGCCGGCGATGAAAGTTGGCGTTAAGGCCAACGTAACCCTGCAGGAATTCCCGGGCCAGAAATTTACGGGCACAGTGGCGCGCACCGCCGAGGCCATTGATCCGGCGACACGAACACTGAACACGGAAGTGGATGTGCCCAACAAAGACGGCAAGTTGCTGCCGGGCTCTTTTGGCCAGGTACATTTTGCAACCGGCAATGCCTTTCCCCGCATAATTCTGCCGGTGAACACCATGCTTTTCCGCGCGCAGGGCCCGCAGGTTGCAGTCGTTGACAAAGACAACAAAGTTCGTCTGCGCAGTATCGCAATTGGGCGTGATTACGGCGCCACGCTTGAAATCCTGGGTGGAGTTGACGTCAGCGATCAGATCGTGATCAATCCCTCCGATTCGCTCGAAGAAGGGCAAGAAGTGCATATCGCTCAGCCAAGTAAAGGTCAGCCAAGTCAGGGAGCTGCGCATTCGTGAAGTCAATGATTTCCACGAGAATGATCCAACGCTGTTTTCTCGCCGCATTGATGGCCTCGACGGTCGCGTGCACGGTGGGTCCGGCATATAAACGCCCCACGGTGCAGGTTCCAGACACATGGAAGGGCGAAGGCCCGTGGCAAGCCGCGACTCCGAAGGATGCGATTCCAAAGGGCACATGGTGGCTGGTATTTCACGATGCGGAACTCGACAAGCTCGAACAGGAACTGATACAGGCGAACCAGTCTCTGGTGGCGGCTCGGGAGCGTTTGTATCAGGCACGGGCGCAAGCGCGAATCGCGACGGCGGCTTATTTTCCGAACGTCACAGTCGATCCCGCTGGGCAGCGCCAGGAAGTATCGAGCAATCGAGCGTTTGCCGGGGGCGAACTGCCGCCGTTTACGCAGAATAATTTCACGGTCCCATTTTCCGTCAGCTACGAACTCGATTTATTCGGCCGCGTGCGGCGCAATCTGGAAGCCGCCAATGCTTCGCTGCAAGGCAGTGCCGCGGATTTGGAAAACGTGCGCCTGGTGTTGACGGCGGAACTGGCCGCAGACTATTTCAATCTTCGCGAACTGGACCGGGAAGCAGGAGTAGTCCGGGAGTCGGTTGAGATCGAAAAAAAGGGATTGGACCTGGTGAATAACCGCCACGAAGGCGGAGTGGCGAATGGACTGGAAGTGGCGCAGCAAGCGGCGTTGCTCGAATCGACGGCAACGCAGCTTTCGCTCGTCTTGCAGCAGCGCGCACAATTCGAGCATGCCATCGCGGTTCTGGTCGGCAAGTCGGCGTCAGCTTTCAGCGTGACCGAGGCGTCCTTTGACGTTGCGCCGCCGGCGATTCCGACTGGGCTGCCGTCGGGGATTCTGGAGCGCCGGCCTGACATTGCAACCAGCGAGCGCCAAATGGCCTTTGAGAACGCGCAGGTTGGAATTGCCATGACCGCGTTCTATCCGCATATCACGCTCAGTGGTAGCGGAGGATATGAGAGCCAAAGTATCACGAGTCTGGTCAGCGCCCCGAGCGCGATCTGGTCGCTCGGCGGCGACATTTTACAGCCCGTCTTTAATGGCGGACGCAATCGCGCCAATCTCGCGTCGACGCGCGCCGCTTACGACGAGTCGGTCGCCAACTATCGTGAAAGTGTGCTGGAAGCGTTTCAGCAGGTGGAAGACGGGCTCTCGGGTCTGGCCCTGCTCGATCAAGCAGCGAAGACGCAAAGAACGGCGGTTGAGGATTCACGAAAAGCGCTCGAAATTGCGAACAACCGCTACGTTGGCGGCCTCACCACCTACCTCGATGTGATTACTGCACAGACGACGCTACTGAGCAACGAGCGCCTGGCTACGCAGTTGCTCGGTCAGCAGATGGTTACTTCGGTTGCGCTGGTCAAGGCTCTGGGCGGATCCTGGGACGCGTCAGAAATGGAGCACGAACAGGTAAAACCGACGCTGGTGCAAGCGATACAGCAGTAAACGGATTACCGGGAGCAGACGTCGTGGCAGCGCCATCGTGCAACCCTATGATTTACAAACTTTTACCATCTTTGGCGTTCACAAAACCATCACTTTAGGTGAGTATGATCGTCTAATGATTTTTGCGTGACTTTCCGAGAAAAATCAAAGGATTTCCCTCTCTTTAAGGACTGGCTCGATAGCTCTTTTATGAATAAGAATTTGAAATGGCAGTGGGTGCAACTGGGCGGGATCGTGATCGTGCTGCTCGCTTTTGCCGGTTGTGAGAGCGACTCTTCGAAGACGCAAAAGGCTCTGGCAGCGACGGTGCGTCCGGTTCCAGTATCGGTGGCGACGGCGATCAGACAGGATATGCCGGTCTACCTGACGGGCCTCGGTTCCGTGACAGCTTTCAACACAGTGAGCGTAAAGAGTCGAGTGGATGGCGAACTCGTCGAAGTAAATTTCAAGGAAGGGCAGCAGGTCAATAAGGGCGATCTCCTGATCCAAATCGACCCGCGCCCTTATCAGGTGCAACTGGAGTCGGCGCAAGCGCAGCTATACAAGGATCAGGCATCGTTGCGCGACGCACAGCTGAACTACCAGCGCTTTAGAGATCTGCTGAAAGATTCGGGCGCGATGTCGCAGCAACAGGTGGACACGCAAAAAGCGACCGCGGATACGTTGGAGGGCGCTGTGCGGGGTGACCAGGCGGCAATTGACAGCGCCAAACTTCAGTTGGTTTATAGCCGCATCACTGCGCCCGTCAGTGGCCGCATCGGCTTGCGACTGGTGGATGTCGGGAACATCGTTCATGCCACCGATACGAATCCGATGCTGGTGATCACGCAATTGCAGCCGATCTCGGTCATCTTCACCCTGCCTGAGGATAGTCTGCAAGTCGTCGTGAAACGGATGCACCAGGGGACGTTGACGGTCGACGCCTATGACCGAGACAACAAAGTCAAGCTTGCGGCGGGCACGCTACTGACGCTCGACAATCAGATCGATCAGACGACAGGTACGGACCGGCTGAAGGCGACATTCGCCAACAAAGACAATGCCCTGTTCCCGAACCAATTTGTCAACATCAGGCTGTTGCTCGATGTGCGCAAGGACAGCACGATTATTCCCAGTGCGGCGGTACAAAGCGGTCCGCAGGGGAGCTTTGTCTATGTCGTAAAGAGTGACAAGACCGTCGAGGCCCGCAACGTGACGGTTGCACTTACGCAATCGAATCAGAGCGCGATCGGCAACGGGCTTCAGGTTGGGGAGATCGTAGTGACGGATGGCCAGGACAAACTGAAAAATGGCGCCCCCGTTGACACTCGCGGCACCGGCGGCATTAAGACCTCGCAGTCAACTACTCCGCAGAACGTCACTCCGCAGAACGGTGCAGCGCCGACGTCATGAACCCGTCCCGGATTTTCATTCTGCGACCAGTCGCGACCTCGCTGCTGATGGTGGCGGTGATGCTGGTGGGATTCGTGGCTTACCGGCAACTGCCGGTTTCAGCCCTGCCCGAGGTGGACTACCCGACGATTCAGGTCACTACGTTTTATCCGGGTGCGTCTCCCGATGTAATGGCGTCTTCGGTCACCGCCCCGCTGGAGCGGCAACTCGGAGAGGTCCCAGGACTGAACCAAATGACCTCGACGAGTTCATTTGGCAGTTCGCTGATCACGCTCCAGTTTGCCCTCGACCAGAACATCGACATCGAAGAGCAACAGGTGCAGGCCGCGATCAATGCCAGTTCGACCTACCTGCCGGTGAATCTTCCGAACCCTCCGATTTATAACAAGGTCAATCCCGCGGACGCGCCGATTCTGACTATCGCTTTGACGTCGGACACGATGCCGCTGTCGAAGATTGAGGATCTGGCGGAGACGGCTCTGGCACAGAAAATCTCGCAGCTCCCGGGAGTGGGCTTGGTGTCGATCAGCGGCGGGCAGAAGCCGGCGGTTCGTGTGCAGGCCAATCCGACGGCGCTGGCTTCTTATCAGCTGAGTCTTGAGGATGTGCGCGCCGCTCTGGCTGCCGCGAATGTGGACCAAGCCAAGGGAGTGATCGATGGTCCGCGGCAATCATTCACCATCGGCGACAACGACCAATTATTGGCGAGTTCGCAATATAACGGTGTAATCGTCGCTTACCGCAACGGCGCGCCGGTGCGACTGTCGGACGTGGCGACGGCGATTGACGCCGCCGAAAACGTAAAGCAGGCGGCGTGGGTTAATACCACTCCGGCAGTACTGCTCAACATTCAGCGACAGCCTGGCGCCAACATTATCAGTGTTGCGGACCGCATCAAGAAAATCCTGCCGCAATTGCAGGCCTCGATGCCGGCGGCGATTAAAGCGCAAATCCTAATCGACCGCACACAGACGATTCGCGCCTCAGTTGACGATGTGCAGTTCGAATTGATGTTGACCGTGGCGTTGGTGGTCATGGTCATCTTCCTGTTTCTGCGGAATCTTGCGGCTACCATCATTCCGAGCGTTGCGGTGCCGTTGTCGCTGGTGGGCACATTTGGCGTGATGTATCTGCTCGGATACAGCCTCAACAATTTGACCCTGATGGCGCTTACCATTTCGACGGGCTTCGTGGTGGACGACGCCATCGTAATGATCGAAAACATCGATCGCTATCTTGAAGAAGGCGATTCTCCTCTGGACGCGGCGCTCAAGGGCGCTGGACAAATCGGTTTCACGATCGTATCGCTGACGGTTTCGCTCATCGCGGTGCTGATCCCGCTGTTGTTTATGGGTGACATCGTCGGGCGGCTGTTCCGCGAATTTGCGGTCACGCTGGCGGTTACGATTCTGGTCTCCGCCGCCGTATCGCTGACCCTGACGCCGATGATGTGCGCCAAGCTTCTGAAGCAGAAGCATCCGGGGCAAGAGACCTGGTTTTATCGGGTCACCGAGAATTTGTTCAATCGCGTGATTGCGTTCTATGGCCGCACGCTGAAAGTTGTCCTGCAACATCAGACGATTACGTTGCTGGTCACGGTCGCTACGCTGGTCGCTACGTTGCTTCTGTATGTTTACGTCCCTAAAGGATTTTTCCCAGTGCAAGACACGGGCGTGATCATGGGGATCTCGGAAGCCGCGGAGAATACATCGTTCGCGTCTATGTCGCAGAAGCAGCAAGAATTGGTAAAAGTGATTCTGCAGAACAGCAACGTGGATAATCTGTCGTCGTTCATCGGCGTCGACGGAACCAACGTGACGCCCAATAGCGGCCGCATCCAGATCAACCTGAAGCCGCGGGACCAGAGGAAAGAAACGGCATCACAGATCATCCGCGATCTGCAGCCGTCGTTGGCCAAAGTTGAGGGCATCACGCTTTTTATGCAGCCGGTGCAGGATTTGACGGTCGAAAGCCGCGTGAGCCGCACACAATATCAATACTCGATGGAAGACGCCGACCCGACCGAACTGGCGACATGGTCGCAGCAACTCTTGCAAAAACTGCAAGGCATCCCACAGCTGCGGGACGTGGCCAGCGACCAACAGAATAATGGACTCCAGGCAAACCTGGTCATCGACCGCGACACGGCTTCGCGTCTGGGGATTCTGCCGCAGGCGATCGATGACACGCTGTACGACGCCTTCGGTCAGCGGCAGGTCTCGACGATGTTCACGCAGCTGAACCAGTATCACGTGGTGCTGGAAGTGGGGCCGCAGTTCAAGCTGACGCCAGACGCGCTGAAGGATATTTACGTCAAGTCGTCGACTGGTGTGACGGCTGCCGGCACATCTGCCTCAGGCACGACGGGGAACGCAACGCCGACGAGCGCGAACACGACGGGCACCGCGACGGGGACGACTGCGGCAACGGGCAACAGCTCCCAGGTTCCGCTTTCGGCCTTCACTCATATCGAAATGCAGAATGCGCCGCTGGCGATCAACCATCAGGGACAATTCCCGGTCGTCAACCTTTCATTCAATCTCGCTCCAGGAGTTTCGCTGGGCGACGCGACGAAAGCGATCGAGCAGGCGGAAGCTGAGATCAACCTTCCAAAGAGCATCAACACCGGGTTCCAGGGAACGGCCGCGGCATTTCACAATTCGCTTTCGACGGAGCCGTGGCTGATTCTGGCTGCGATCATCACCGTATATATCGTGCTGGGAGTTCTCTACGAGAGCTACATTCATCCCATCACGATTCTTTCGACGCTACCGTCGGCCGGCGTGGGAGCGATTCTCGCGCTGCTGATCACAGGCAACGATCTGAGCGTGGTGGCTCTGATCGGCATCATCCTGTTGATTGGCATCGTGAAGAAAAACGCGATTATGATGATCGACTTCGCGCTTGAAGCCGAACGCGTGGAGCACAAAGAGCCGGAAGAGGCCATTTATCAAGCCTGCCTGCTGCGCTTCCGCCCGATCATGATGACCACGATGGCCGCGCTGCTTGGAGGATTGCCGCTCGCACTCGGTAGAGGTACTGGATCTGAGCTGCGACATCCGCTCGGAATTACCATCGTTGGCGGATTGCTCGTGAGCCAGGCGCTAACGCTCTATACGACTCCGGTTGTTTATCTGTGGTTTGACCGGCTGGCGCAGAGATTCGCGCGTTACAAGATCGGCAATCCGATGGAAGAGCCTGCACCTGAGGCTGCCGGAGACTGACGCCATGAATATTTCCGCGCCTTTTATCAAGCGTCCGGTAGGAACATCGTTGCTGGCTGCGGCGCTGCTGCTTTCGGGAGTGCTGGCCTTCAACTTTCTGCCCGTAGCGCCGCTGCCGCAGGTTGAATTCCCTGTCATCTCGGTGAGTGCGAGCTTGCCTGGAGCGAGCCCGGAAACGATGGCGTCGGCTGTGGCGACTCCGCTCGAGCGCCAGTTCGGGCGCATCGCGGGCATCAACCAGATGACTTCAACCAGTCAACTGGGTTCGACGAGCATCGTGTTGCAATTCGATCTCAGCCGGAACATCGACGCCGCTGGACGAGACGTGCAAGCTGCGATCAATGCGGCGCGCAGCCAACTGCCGTCGTATCTTCCGGGCAATCCCACATATCGCAAGGTCAATCCTGCGGACGCGCCGATCATGATTCTGGCGCTGACCTCGGACACCATCCCGCTGCCGAGGATTTACGACGCGGCGGACTCGATCCTGTCGCAGAAACTCGCGCAGGTCGATGGCGTTGGGCAGGTCTACGTTGGTGGAGGCGCCAAGCCCGCGGTCCGCGCCGAAGTCAATCCCATGCTTTTGAATAAGCTGGGCGTCGGACTGGATACGGTTCGCACCGCGCTGACGGCTGCGAATGCCAACAGTCCGAAGGGAGAAGTCAGCGACGCGACGAACTCGTGGACGATTCGCGACAATGACCAGATTTATCGCTCGGACCAGTATCGCAAACTGATCGTCTCCTACAACAACGGAGCGCCGGTTCGACTGGCAGATGTAGCCGACGTGAACGACGCCGTCGAAGACATCCATAACATCGGGCTGGCTAATGGTAAGCCCGGAGTGCTCATCATCATCTCGCGCCAGCCGGGCGCCAACATTATCGCGACTGTCGATCGCATCTATGCCGCGCTGCCACAGTTGGAGGCATCGATCTCTCCCGCGATAGAAACCAGCGTGGTGCTCGACCGAACGATAACGGTGCGAGCATCCGTGCACGATATTGAGCTAACGCTGATTATTTCCGTCATACTCGTCATCCTCGTTGTCTTCGCATTCTTGCGCACCTTGCGCGCGACGTTGATTCCGAGCATTGCCGTGCCGCTGTCGTTGATTGGGACGTTCGGGGTGATGTACGTCCTCGGCTACAGTCTCGACAACCTGTCGCTGATGGCTCTGGCGATCTCGACCGGATTCGTGGTGGACGACGCCATCGTCGTATTGGAAAACATCACTCGTTTTATCGAACAAGGGATGAACCCGATACAAGCCGCGTTTCGCGGCGCGCGCGAAATCGGATTCACAGTGTTGTCGATGAGTACGTCGCTCGTGGCTGTATTCATACCGATTCTGTTGATGGGTGGAATCGTGGGCAGGCTCTTCCGCGAATTCGCGGTCGTACTCAGTATCGCCATCGGAATGTCACTGCTGATTTCGTTGACCGTGACGCCGATGATGTGCGCGAAGTTTCTGCGTCCGGTCGACGAATCAAAACACGGCCGGACGTATCACCTCAGCGAGTGGGCGTTTGAGAAATTGCTCAATGGGTATCGCCGAGCCCTCGATTGGGTGCTGGCACGCCAACCGTTGACTCTAGGCGTGACGATTGCCACCGCCTGCCTCAGCGTCTACCTCTACATTCTGGTGCCGAAAGGCTTCTTCCCGCAGCAGGATACAGGGAGAATCATGGGCGCGGTGCAAGCGGCGCAGGATATTTCATTTGCCGCCATGAGCGAGAAGATGAAACAGTTCGTGAACATCGTGATGAAGGACCAGGCGGTGAACACGATCGTAGGTTTCGCCGGCGGCAACACGACCTACAATACCGGGCGAATGTTCATCACGCTGAAGCCGCTCGCACAGCGCAAGATGACGGCGGATCAAGTCATTGGGCGATTACGATCGAAGCTGGCGGTGGTTCCGGGCGCGACTTTATTTATGCAGTCAGCGCAGGATCTGACCATCGGCGGCCGCCAGAGCCAGGCGCAGTATCAATACACCTTGCAGGGCGAAGACCTGAACGAGATGAACGAGTGGGCGCCGCGTTTGCTGCAAAAATTTCGCACGCTGCCGCAGCTGCGCGACGCCAACACCGATCAGCAGGATAAAGGATTGGAAGCGAGCGTAATAATCGATCGCGACACGGCCGCCCGCCTGGGAGTCGCGGCTTCTGACATCGATAGCGCTTTGTATGATGCCTTTGGCCAGCGCCAGGTTTCGATCATGTACAAGCCGCTCAACCAGTATCACGTGGTCATGGAAGTCGCGCCCGACTTTGCCAACAGCGCGGATGCACTCCAGAGCATCTACGTCCGCGCGAACAATGGCACCGCGGTGCCGTTGTCATCCTTCGCACATTTCGGACCGTCGAACACTTCGCTCGCAGTCAACCACCAGGGGCAGTATCCGTCGGTGACGTTGTCGTTCAATCTGGCGCCAGGAGTTTCACTCGGCGACGCGACGAAAGTGATCGAAGACGCGGAGCGCAGCATCGGGTTCCCGGAAACAATCCACGCGAGTTTTCAAGGCACAGCCGCGGCATTTAAAGACTCGCTGTCGACCGAGGGGATGCTGATTTTGCTCGCGCTGTTCACTGTCTATATTGTGCTGGGCATTCTCTACGAAAGCCTGGCGCACCCGATCACGATTCTTTCCACGCTGCCGTCGGCGGGAGTGGGTGCAATTCTGGCATTGCTGATCTCGGGGAACGAGCTGAACGTCATCGGAATGATTGGCATCATCCTGCTGATCGGTATCGTTAAGAAGAATGCGATCATGATGATCGACTTTGCGCTTTATACCGAGCGTGAGCACGGGAGGTCTTCGACGGAAGCAATTCGCGAGGCTTGCCTGTTGCGTTTCCGCCCCATCATGATGACGACGATGGCGGCATTGCTCGGAGGATTGCCTCTGGCGTTGGGCACAGGGACGGGGTCGGAACTGCGACGGCCGCTCGGTATCACGATCGTCGGCGGACTGATCGTGAGCCAGATGCTGACGCTATTTACTACTCCGGTGGTCTATATCTATATCGACCGCCTGAGCATCTGGCTCACACGCCGGCGCACAGAGGATCGCACACAACCTCGCACACAACCTGGGCCCGCAACGGGACCACGTCCGGCGGAGAGCCACTAGGCAATGCCGGACTGTTGTCCGTGCGTTCGGTCCGGACCATCGCTCAACTCTGCTGAATTTGCCTTCGGTTGACGCAGCCGTTCCCTGCCGCGAAGTTGCTCCGGCGGCCCGGACGGTCGCCCGCACAACCAATCTCTTCGAAGATTTGCCGTTTAGGATCCCGCGCCGACTGTCGCCGCAAATGAGGCCGGCTTCTGAGCCTGGCCTTCAACTCGGGAACGTACTTCGCGTTCCGCAATCAGCCAATCCTGCCCCTCATTGCCACCCTGGCCACCGGCCATTGCGCGCTCGAGGTACAACTCGTACGCACGGCGGCGTATTGCCTCTTCGATGTCAAAATTCACGACCAGATTTGGAGTGACCATCACGGTCTTCCTGGCACTCTTGCGGACCGGATTATCTGTTGGTTTATCTGTCAGGGCTGCTGCCTCAACTGGAGCGGATGGCGTTGTGGTTCCGTTTTTCTTACTTCGACTAGTGGTGCTACCTGCTGTGCTTTTGCGAGCCATTTTTACTCCTCACACTTACCGAACTACAAATTAATTTGCGAAACCGCGAAAACTTTCTATGAATGTTATATCCAAATAATAACGCGAAGGCTTGTGGAACTTCATGACAGGCTAGTGAAAAAACCGCTGCGTAGTATAAAAAAAGTCACTCTTTTGTACGATCAGCAAGGCAATGAGCATAGCGATGGACAGTCAGGCATGGCAACTGAGTACTCCGGTAACTTGTGAAAAGGTAACGCCGCCCGTCAGGATGTATGGGGAAAACTTCAGGCGATATTTATGTCATCAACCGGCAATCAGGGCGCGGCAGCGAAGCCCGCCAAAGCGAACCTCAGCGAACTGGAGAGCATGGTTTCGGACTCTCCCAGTTCGGATCGAGCGTGCTCGAAACTGGCGCAGGTTCTGAATGTCCGCCGGAACGAGGTGGCGTTGCTGCGGCTGGAAAAAGGCAGCCTGCGATTTATTTTTCCGCCCGAATTGCGTTCGGCGGGCGTTCTGCCACTGAGCGGTTCGGCGGTTGCGGCCCGGACGGCATCCACGAAGACTCCGCTGCTCTCTAACAATTTCATGCGCGTAAAACATGTCAGTCTTTTTGAGGCGGTCAAACTTGGCGCCGGAGCGGAAGATCGCAGCCTGGAGCAAATGCCGATCCAGAAAATCATGTCCGTTCCCGTGACTTCCCCGGAAGGCAACGTGATCGGAGTGGTGCAAATCTCGCGCAAGGGCCTCGATTCTTCTCTCGCGGGTGCGGATTTTTCTCCCGAAGACATGAAGCAACTGGAGAAGGCGGTTGAGGTGATCGCGCGCATGCCATTTATGCAAGAAGGCGCAGCGATCTAGCAACCTTCAAACCGCTTGTCCGGCGGAAAATCCGGATGCCCACGCCCATTGGAAGTTGAACCCGCCAAGTTGACCCGTGACATCGACTACTTCTCCAATAAAAAACAAGCCGGAGACTTTTCGGGATTCCATCGTCTTGGCTGATAGTTCGTCGGTGTCGACTCCTCCCGCGGTGACTTCAGCCTTGCCATAGCCTTCGGTCTCGAGCGGCGTGACTTCCCAATGGTGCAAATGGCGCTCGGCGTCGGCAAATTCTGAATCGGAGTTTCCGCGGAGAGGATAAGTCTCGATCCAGCGATCGGCGAAACGCCGAGGCAGCACTTCCCGCAGCAGCAACTTCCAAGTCGGCTGATCGCGACGGCCACCAGATCGAAGGTCGTCAAGCAAGTCACGGCCGGGAGCAAGGTCGATTTGGATGGGACCCTCGCCCGACCAGTAGGAAGATATCTGGAGAATCGCGGGGCCGCTCAACCCGCGATGGGTAAAGAGCAGGTTCTCGCGGAACACCAGCCGGGTCGCACGAGTTGAGGCAATTACCTCGGTCGAGACTCCCGCCAGATCGGCCCAACGCTTACGCTCTCGTTCATTAAAGACAAGTGGAACCAGTGCGGGGCGTGGCGGAACGATCTTTAATCCAAATTGCCGTGCCCAGTCGTAGCCAAACGACGTCGCGCCAATTTTGGCAATGGATAGGCCCCCCGTCGCGACGACCAAGCGCGGAGCTGCGAAACTTGTATCCTCGGCCTGTATAGCGAATTCGCCGGCTTGCGGCGCTTCATCTTTTTTGACCGAGACGATCTTTTCAACCGAGACGATGTTGGTGTTGAGCCGCATCTCGACTCCGGCGTCGAGGCATTCCCGCTCAAGCATGGCAGTGATATCGCTGGCCGCCCGATCACAGAAGAGCTGCCCGAGTTTTTTTTCGTGAAAGGGGATGCGATGCTTCTCGACGAGTTTAATAAAGTCGGTCGGAGTGTAGCGGGCGAGGGCCGACTTCGAGAAATGCGGATTGGCGCTCAGAAAATTCTCGGGCCCGGTATGCAAGTTTGTGAAATTGCATCGGCCACCGCCGGAGATCAGGATTTTCTTGCCGATGCGATCGGCGCGCTCGAGGACAAGAACACGCCGTCCGCGCTTGCCGGCCTCGATCGCGCACATCAGACCGGCGGCACCGGCTCCGAGAATGATTACATCATATTTCTGACTCACGCAGCTGAGCTTATCAGGATCTTTAGCAGCGTCTTTAGCAGCATCAATGGGACGCCACGTTTTCGGTTGCTGAACTGCTGGACTGCGCCTGGGATGGTCGAATGTTCAGCGACTTCAAATAAGTGACAATCTGCCAGCGCTGCGGTTCGGGCAACTTGGACCAGACCGGCATGCCTCGGCGTACAATTCCGTTGGTCAGCACCCAGAAGAGTGTGCCGGGGGTGGCCTGCTGTACTTCGTCGCGTCTCAGATTTGCACCCCGCATAGTGCCTCCAGCAGTCTGGCCGTGACATTCGACGCAGTGTTGTTCGAAAAGCTTCCTGCCTGCGACTACGGCATCGGGATCGGCAGCGAGAGGATTCTTACGTTCCCTCGCTTTTTCTGGCGCGGTCGCAAGCACTGCATAGGGCGATTCTTCTTTTCTGGATCGAGCGCTAGCTTGATTGCGCAGCAAAAGCAGACTGGCACCGAGGGCGCACATTCCGAGAAGTGCAGTCATAATGCGGGCGCGGCGGATGCGCTTAGCAAGGTTAAACATCGGCAGTGTTTTCATAGACGGCCTCCGAACAGCCGTTTGACTGCCGTGCCGAAGCCGGAAAACTCGCGCGAGACTCCCCAGCGCAGAAGGAGGCGATGGCTGTTGTCGTTCAGACCGAAGCCGGATGAGAGACGGAAGGTCCAGTCGGAGGGGAGATTCCAGGCGATGACGGGCGCCAGATAGTGAGAGGTCTCGTGCAAGCCAGGGCTCTGGGTGTCGCCGAGTCCGCCGTACATTTCCAAGCCCGCGATGAAATTCTCAGGACAGAAACTGCAGTGTTGGGGAGACGCCTTGAGACCGAGCGGACGGCTCGCGCCGATCGCGTAACCGAATTCCCACGGCTCGCTTGGCAACAGGTTCTTGGTCACGATCGGATTCACTGCGACATTCCATCCTTTGAAAGTGCTCGAAAGCAGGAGTTTAATTTCTAACTCGTGGTCGTGTTCCTGGCGCAACGCGCCGTTTGAGTCGGCGAAGTCAGACTCGACGTCGTGGCCTTCAATTTCTTTCAGAATCTTATCTGCTCCGCTGGTGTTTTCGAACTCGATGTAGAGCACCGGATTGACAATGTGTTCGCGCTGCAGCAGCCGGAACCGGTTTTCCCACCTGGTGCCGGTGAAAATTGTACTGTCGTTGAAGGTGATCTGCCCGGAGACATAAAGCTCGCTCGTCCACCAGGCCGTTGCGCCATATTCAAACTCGGCCCAGAAGGCTTGGAAGTCGTTTCCGCCGCGCTGAGTGCCAAAGGTAGAAAAATATTCGACCTCGAGGCTGCCCGGCTCTTCGAGGTAATGATCGTAAGTCACGATGTAAGGGCTTTCCTGCGCCCAAAGTGAGGACGGGGGGCAAAAGACCGTCGCGATCGACAGGACAATGAAAACGAAAATGGGGACAGACGCCTTCGACGGGCCGCGTCCACAAAAGACGAAGTGCACGATTGACTCCCTATTGGCGATAGTTCTTCTTGCGACCCAGTCGCAAGAAGAGGTACACTGCAAGCCTATGTTGAGCAATAGGGCCTGTCAATCGACAGCCTGAAGATTTCGTCGCACATTATTTGCAACCGGGTCGCAACTGAAGAACACGTCGGAGAGAAATATGCCGCTTCCTCAAACCGAAATTCCGGGCCGCTTGCAGACGCAGCTGGCCGAACGCGGAATTCGCATGACCGCTCCGCGGCGCGCGATTCTGAGCGTGATTGAAACCGCAAACAAGCACCTGGACGCGAGCCAGATCCTGCGCAAAGCCCGCCTGTTGGACTCGTCCGTTGATCGCAGCACGGTATACCGGACCCTCGACCTGCTCAAGCGTCAGGGATTGATCGACGAGCTCGACCTGATGCACCTCAACGGCGAGGGTCACTTCTACGAGCGCAAACTGGGGCGTGACCATATTCACATGGCGTGTCTGCGATGCGGGAAGATCACAGAATTTGTCAGCAAGACCTTCGAGTCGTTGAAGAGCCAATTGCAACGCGATTGCCGTTTTCAAATCGTGGTTGCGCGCCTCGAAGTCGGCGGGTACTGTGCCGCTTGCCGGCACTAGAGACGACTAAAAATCTTGCAATCCACCGGCCCGCCAGAGCATCAATCATGTACGGCATTTCACGATAATCAAAGTTCAGAGGGATCAGCTCTCGACGATCAAGGAGGAAGATTTCATGGCACGTGCGTACGCGGTCTGGGGAAGGCTCGAGTTTCTGTGCGCTGTGATGTTGCTGGTTTGCTGGCCCGCTCTGGCGCAGAATGGCCAGCGGCCGGTCCGCAATATCGTCTTGGTTCACGGCGCATGGGCAGATGGGTCGGGGTGGAAGGGTGTCTACGACATTCTGGTCAAGGACGGTTATCACGTGAGCATCGTCCAGGAGCCGGAAACCTCTTTTCAAGACGACGTCACGGCGACGAAGCGCATTCTTGCTTTGCAGAGCGGAGATTGCATTCTGGTTGGTCACAGCTACGGTGGGGCAGTGATCACAGAAGCGGGAACGGATCTGTCGGTAGTCGGCCTGGTCTACATCGCGGCTCACATGCCGGATGCGGGTGAGAGTGAGTCGGACGATGGAAAGCGAATTCCCAGTGACCTCGCCAAATCAAGTGTGATCAAGCTAACGGCAGACGGTTTTACCTATCTTGACCCGGCGCAGTTTCGACAGTATTTCGCGGCCGATCTTTCGGAAGAGCAAGCCGCCCTCATGGCCCATTCGCAGGTGCTGAACAAGGGCGAGAATTTCAAAGCGGTCATCACGAATGCGGCATGGCGAAGCAAACCGAGTTGGATGCTGGTTGCCGGGGCGGACCGGGCGATTAATCCTGACCTGGAGCGATGGTATGCGACGCGCGCCAAAAGCAAGCGCATTGTAGAGGCCTCTGGCGCCAGTCACGCTGTCTATGTTTCGCGGCCCGACGCAGTCGCCGCTCTAATCGAGGAGGCTGCGAGGACCGTGGCCAAGTAATCGTGACGCACTCGCGATCACAATCGCAAGCGTATTCATGATCAGGCCGCCTCGAAGTGCGCGACTGTTCTCTCGTGCAGCAGGAGTTCAGTGGCCTGCACTCGCCGGTCGGAGTGAAACCACCGTTGGACAACATTTTTGCAAAGAACGTTTGCCAGCGAGAGCAGACTCATGCCCTGGTGGTGAGCCATCCAGGTTTTGACGAGTTCACAGCGGGCGCGGCCAAAGCTGCCGCGAGAATCAGTGTAGTCTGCCGCCTCAACAAATCCGTAGGAGCCGAACCATCCGAGGGCAAACATTCGATCGAGGTTGCGAAGCGCGGCTTGCGGCTCTACGGCCAACGCCAGAAAAGTCGAGTAAGGCGAGACGACCATGGGCTCGGATTCGCTTTTCTTCAGCGCCAAGCTCGGCACACCGAAAGCTTCGTAGTGGTAATCGCCTCCGTCGTTTCGCTTGGCGCAGGCGGACTCGGAAATTCCCCAGGGCATGCCTTTGCCCCTTCCGTATTCAATCTGCACTTTCACGGCCGCCGCGGTTGCTCGATCGAGCAGCGTGTTGGGATAGCTGCGCATCCAGATCGAGGGCATCAGATACTCGAACATGGTGCCGGTCCAGGAGAGCAAGACCGGGGTCCCGGAAACGGTTGAATAAGGCCGGCTGAGGCGAAACCAACACTCTTGCGCGATGTTTCCTTTCGCGATCGCGATGAAGACCGCGGTGCGCGGCTCGGTGGCCAACAAGTCGTAGAAGTACGGTTGTATTTCTTTGGAGTCAGTATCGAAAGCGACCGTCATCTGCTGACGCTTTTTGTCGAGCAAGAAGCCGAAGTGCATGGCGTCGGCTAATTCATCTGCACGTTCGCCGACATCCCGAAGGTCTGCGATCAAGCGCAGCGCGTTCTGCCGCGCCGCTGGAAGCAGACTTATCAGTCGTTCAGCGAGCGCGCCGTTTCCGTTGAGAACGGATCGAGGGGTGTTAGCGAGATGCGCGTCTATCTCAGAAATGAAATCGGGGAGTTGCTGGAGGAGCATTTCGTCATTTTGACTCAGTCCGTCACCTACTTTTGGTCGGAGTGGCGCGAACTCCGGGAGCCGCCAGGGCATGAAGGCGGACACTGTGTCGCGGAGTTTCTCGATTCGAAGCTGCGCTTGCTGCTGGAACCAAACTGTATCGGAAGCAGAGATGGACTCATGGTGAGATTTGTCTTCGTTCGCTATCTTTATTTCTATTTCTGATGCAAGATTCAGAACTGCCGTCAACCAGTCTTCGGAGTGGAGCTGGGCGTGGAACTCCTCCACGCATCGCGCCAGGGTACGCTTCGGGAACGCGCGCAAGTTGGTGAGAATTCGAAGATGATCAAGCAAGCCTTCCGCCAGAACCGCTGAAAGGAGGGGTTGCCGCAAGCGCTCAAGGCATCCCTCCTTCAACGTCCACAGCGAGGCCGCGAGATTGCCGCTGTCGACGGAGGAAACGACTAATGGCGGTAACGGTTCGAGGGTGCGGGTGTCATACCAGTTCACGAGGTGGCCGTCGTATTTCGCGAGACGGTCGATTGTGTCTAGGGTTTTTCCGGTCAGTTCGACCATCTCAGGAAGCGTGAGATAGCCGAGTTCGGCTGCAACTTGTCTGGCATTAAGAAGAAGTCCGACGTTGGTTGGTGATATACGAGCGGCCACTTTCCGAGGATCGCCCTGAATATTATCGGGCACGAGCCAGTTGTGTTCTTGGGTGGAAAACTCGGCAAAGTAGCGCCAGATGTAGAGAGCCGACCTGCGAAGGAACGAAACGTCACCGGGAACGATTTCGGGCGCCTGTTCGATGGGGGAGCCGTTCAGCCAACGAACCACAAGCTGGCTGCCGGCCCACAATGCGAGAATGGGAATTGCCCCGAGCAGCGATTGTGGCCTTACGGCCCAAAGCAACAGACCCAAACAGGCCGCTAGCACGGGCAGCCATTCGATATATCGATCCACTGGAGTCCGGCGGCTCTTTATTGCGGACTCGATTTCGGACTTGAGTTCCGACTCGGCAGCCGTTTCCCACTCGAGCAGGCGTTCACGCGTCACAAGATGCCGGACAAGGGCGCGCACGACTGCATCAATCGACAAGAGCATCTGGTGCGCTAGCAAGGTCAATGACAGCAAGACGGTAAAGTTGGCAGCAAAGAGGGTGCTGAACGCGTCACGAGCGATGCGAGACTGGCGCGACGCTATCGAACGAATCAGTCCGAAGAGAAGTTCGACCCACGCTGGAACAAACAAGAGGCAGATTGCCGCGAGCGTCCACCAAACTGGATGGTCCATCACAAACCAGCCATACAGGAGAAGCGCAAAAGTCGCCGGCTCGACGAGGCTACGGCGAAGGTTATCGAGAATTTTCCAACGCGAAACGAGCGAGATCGGATTTCGAACACGCGCGCCGGACTCGTCCGGCACCCAGTCTGTAAGCCAGTCGACAATTTGCCAGTCGCCACGAAGCCAGCGATGCTTTCGCCGATTGTAGGCGCTGTAGTGGGAGGGATAATCTTCGATCACAGTGATGTCTGTGGCGAGTCCAGCACGTGCGTATGCGCCTTCGATCAGGTCATGGCTCAGCAAGGAATTGCGGGGGAAGCGACGCGAAAGAACACTGACCAAGGTGTCGACTTCATAAATTCCTTTACCGACAAAACTGCCCTCGCCATACAAATCCTGATAGACGTCAGAGATCGCCTGCGTATAAAGATCGGTGCCGGTTTCGCCAGCGAAAATGGCGGCCAGGCGTGAACGCGACGTGGACTGCACACTCACGCCGACGCGAGGCTGCAAGATGCCGTATCCGGACACGACGACGTTCTTGACGGGATCGATGATCGCCTGATTCAGGGGATGGGCAATCGTTCCCACCAGGCGATAGGCCGAACCGCGTGGAAGTTCGGTATCGGAGTCAAGCGTAATCACGAATCGAACCGTGGGTAGGATAGAAAGATCTCCAACCTTCACGGGAAAGCTGTCGTATTGTCCGCGCAGCAACCGATTCAGGTCGAGGAGCTTTCCGCGCTTCCGCTCCCAGCCGATCCAACCTCTTTCGCGTGGGTTGTAGACGCGGTGGCGATGAAGAAGCAGAAACGGGCTCCTGTTGTCCGCGGAATATCGTTCGTTCAGGCCGGCAATCAATTTCGAACACAACGCCACAAGTGAGCTATCTTCGCGCGCCGGCCGGTCTGAATCCGGGAGGTCGGATACGAGAGCGAAGTAAAGATTGGGATCATGGTTGCCGAGGAAGCGCACCTCAAGGTCTTCGACAAGAGTGTGGACTTGTTTTTCGCTGAGGAGAAGAGTGGGAATCGCAACCAACGTCAGGCAGTCGTCGGGAATGCGGTCAGAGAAGTCCAGCTTGGGGAGGGCAGTCGCCGGCAGCAGATTGGTGGTCAGGTAGTTCATGACCTGAACCGCCGCTTGAGAACTCGGCAGGAGCACGATCAGAATCGAAAGCAGAACTAGCCAAAGCGACGTGGTCGCTGGCGTCAATAAAGTCACCGTCGTCGTAGTAATGATGAGGGTCAGGGCGACAATTCCGAAAATCAGGTATTCATCGGGATGCCTTCGCAGCAGTTTTCGTACGCGGTCGGCAAAAGTGGGATGGCAACCAACGCGCTGGCACAGGAGCCTAGTTCCTTCGCCGAGAAGATAGTAGCCGATGTGGGATTTTCGTAGTCCGATCCTCGGGTCGGAGGATTTTTCGGTGCGAGCCTGACGCGCGAGCGCCAGCGCCTCTTCGGCGACTTCCAGCTCCGATCGATCGGAACGGTGCGCGATCGTGGCCACTCTTTGTCGGTATAGACTCCGGGACTCAGGATCCATGGCGGAATACGCGCCGACGGGATCTTGCCGCAACGTTTTGTCGAAGCTGACGAGCGACTCCAATATATCTTTCCATTGGGTTTGGATAATGTCTCGCAGGCTCCGGATGTAGGTCGCAACGATTCCGCAAGAGATGGTCGACACTTCTTTCCCTGTGTTGGTGATGAGAAAGAGCGCCTGGGACGCGATGCGTTCCAATAAGACGAGCTCGAGAGTGGCCACAAGCGGACCAATTTCACGAAATTCGAGAGGCGACTTTTCCTCGAACGCCACGACAAAATCGGTAAACTTCTTTTCGGAAAAAGCGTTGCCGGTTTCGGCGAAGAAAGCCTCGGCGATCGCCAGCACGCGCGGTTTGACTTCGTCCCCGGCGGCTACGTGAGGAAGATTGGCGAGTGGGGCGAGGTCGGTCGTGACGTTGCGCAGAGTCGATGAAAGTTGCTGCTCGTTGTCACGCAGCCAGAGGAGATCCTCGAAACGGAGATCGTCGGAATCGGGGACTTTTGCGCGGACCGCATCGCGTTCCGCGAATACGCGTTTAAAGACAGCCGCCAATTCGCAGCAACGCCGCGCGAAGGTGTCTGATGAAGCGACTCCTGGCACCCAACCGAGCTTGTCGCCAGTTTCCAAGCCCGCGGTGCGCATGGTCCGAACCGCCGCGTCGCTGGTAGAGGCAAGGGTCGAGGACTGGGTGTCCTCTTGATGAAGAACGCCGTCGGTCTTGCTGTCGGTCCGACTATTGGTCTGGGCGTTCGGGATTGAACTTACGTGGTCCATGCTTGCGATTTCCTCTTCTCTTCTTCCTGTGGCTCTAGCGGTAACTGGCTGCCTGGAGTTCAAACATTTCTGCGTAGCGACCGCCGAGTTGCGTCAATGCGTCGTGGTCTCCTTCTTCGGCAATGCATCCGTTCTGCAGAACTACGATTCGGTCTGCCATTCGCACGGTAGAGAATCGATGCGAAATGAAGAGCGCCATCTTCCCTGCTGTCAGCTCGGCGAACCGCTGGAACACTTGGTACTCGCTCGGAGCGTCTAACGCCGAGGTAGGCTCGTCGAGAATCAGGACTTGTGCATCGCGCAAATAAGCCCGAGCCAGAGCAACTTTCTGCCATTCGCCGCCGGAGAGGTCGAGGCCGCCGTCGAATCGCCGGCCCAGCATCTGCTCGTAGCCCCGGGGAAGCCGGCCGACCACGTCATCAGCCAAGCTCTTTTCGGCGGAGTGCCGGAGCATTTCAAGATTGTCGATCTGTTCGATAGAGCCCACAGCAATATTTTCGCGGGCTGTCATCTCATAACGCATGAAGTCTTGAAAGATGACACCAATCTCGCGGTACAGATCTTCAAGGCTGTACTCGCGCAGGTCCACGCCATCGAGGAGCACCTGCCCTTCCAGCGGTTCGTACAGGCGGGTCAGGAGCTTGACGATGGTGGTCTTGCCTTCGCCGTTTTCGCCGATGAGCGCGACCCTTTCACCCGGACGCAAATGGAAGTTCAGGTTCTTGAGCACCAGGCGCGAGCTGCCTGGATAGCGAAAGGAAACATTTCGGAATTGAAACCCGCGACGAATCGGGCGGGGCGCCGGCAGAGCATTTGGCTTGGACGAGATGGTAGGGCGCATCTCAAAAAAAGCGACCAGGTCGGTAAGGAACAACGCCTGGTCGGCGATCGTGGACAACGTGGAAAATGTCTGCTGAAGATTTGAGCTAGCCTCGCGGATGGCATTCGCCAACAAACTCAGAGTGCCGAAAGAGAAGACGCCCGCCACCGTCCGCCAGACTGCAAAGACGTAGGCGGAGTAGTAGCCACCGGTTCCGATCGCGGAGAGCAGTGACCCGGCCACTAACTTTCGGCGAGCCAAGGAAATGTCTTCCTCGTAGACCTGATCGGAAAGCCTTTTAAACTTGCCCGCCAGAAAGTCTTTGAGGCCAAAAAGCTTGAGTTCTTTGGCGGCTTCTTTGCTGCTGCCTAGAATGCGAAGATACTCGAGCTGCCGTCGAATGGGCGTCTGACGAAAATTCTTCGCATATCCCAGGAACGCAAAATGGGTCTCTCCGACGAATGCGGGCAAGACCCCCACGATGAGAAGGAGAAGGAGCCAGGGCGAAAACACCATGATCGAGATGGACAACGAGACCGCGGTGATCACCTGCTGCACCAGACGTCCCATGGCCTGGATCATGAACAGCCGGTCGGTGGCTTGAACCCGTGCACGATCGAGCCGGTCGTAAAAAACCGGATCTTCGTAAGCGAGAAGGTCGAGCGCAGCGGCGTGCTCCATTACTCGGACGCTGACATGGCGGGTGTACTTGCCGGCGAGAAGAGCGTCAAGGTAGTCGATGGCCCGGCCTAGAACGCTGGCGACAACGGCCAGCAAGAATTCGGCTGCCACGAGCCACCATAACCTGGAACCCGCGGGCTGATGGAGGGTGAGGCTGCGGTAGATGCTATCGATGATGAGCTTGGACACCCAAAACAGGGACAGAGGCAGGAACGAGGCTACGACCCGGAACGCGAGCCCCAAAACGACGACAAAGCGCCCCGATTCCCACACGATCTGGAGGACGAGGGGCAAATTACGGAGAGCGGCAAGTCTTTCCCGCCATCCGCCGCGGAATTCCGAATTGCCGGTTTCAACTGAACTCATACAGGCTTGGGGCGCCACACGGATTCATCCCGGTTGTCCGCGAGAACGGAGTCGCAGTCGTAGTCCGTCCGTCAGCGGTGGTGGCGGATACTCAGTGTAGCCGAACCAGTTCCCGGGTGAACGAGGCCAGATCGTTCCATTATCCCTCATTCCCAATTTCGCGTCTTTTATTTTTCACGCCTTCCCCGGGCAGCGTGTTGGATGAAAAAACCGAGCGGGCGGTTGGGCGGCGGTGAAAAATCTGAAAGGGAACCAGCGGTGAGTGTGGCTAGTATTTGTTGAGTCCGGCCCGTTCCATTCCGCGCTGCGCTTCAGGCGACCTCATAAAGGTCTCCCACACAAATCCGGTGCGCAGATTCTCGGCCATCAACATGGTGACGCCCGTATCGATTCCAATCACGTCGGTGCCATACCATTTCTTCAGTGGATTAAAGGCGTTCACGAAGCCGTACTTATTCCACGCCAGCGGGAAGCGACTGCGAATGGTCTTCAGAACCCGCATCGTGGCGTCGGGCAGAAATGGCAACGATCCGCCGGCCGCGCTCGGAACGATGGTGCCATCGATTGGGCCCATCAGGGGGGGACCGCCCCACACGACGTAACCATGTTCGGAGTCGGAAGCCGAGATCCCCCACAAATCCTCGCTGTAGTCAGGGAACTGCTTACTCAACTCAAGACAGAAACGGCGATGAACCTCGGTGGCAGTGGCAGAGTTCTGGAAATAGTCAGCGTATTTGTCGCGGCGGCCGCGGAAATCAAACCACGCCTGCGAATACTGATGAACAAACAGGGGCGCGAACGAACCGATATATCGCATACCGTCATATTCGAACGTCACACGCTTCCAAGCGTTCCAGGTTTCCTTCTTCAAGGGATTGGTAGACGATCCCATACCCAGCAAATACATCATCATCAGCTCGCTGTAGTAATCCCATCGCGAAGGCAGGAACCCGACTTCCGGAGTCCAGCCCTGGGTCAGCAGGCTGGTGTCTTCGGAGAGCCAGCTCCAATCGACGCGGTTGAGGATTAAATTGGCGAGTTCGGCGACTGCGGGATGACGGAAGTGTTCGCGGCAGGTCAGAATACCGCATAGCAGAATCGTCGTGTCTACAGACGACACTTCTGAATCGTACATGCGCTCACCAGTGTCGGCATTGGCGAAGTGGTAGAAAAATCCGCGATGGTTGGGTAACTTCTTCCAGAGAAATCGCAGGGCGGCGAATACGCGCTCCAGTGCGGCGTCTCTGGAGATGAACCCGCGCTCGTCTGCGATACAGATCGCGGTGAGACCGAAGCCTGTGGCGGCGATGCTAGCGACCACTCCTCGATCCTCGATGTGGACATTGCAGCGATCCTTGACCATGCCGGTTTTGGGATCGGCCTGTTCCCAGAAAAAAAGGAAGGTGGCTCGCTCCAGCTGGTCCAGAAACTGATCGTCTTCGGGCGACAGAACCGCGGGCAGGGCGGTTCCTCCGGACGAAGGATTGGTGGGAGAGGCGTTGGGCGGGACATTATTCGGGGCGTCAGCGGCCCAGGCTGATAAAGCTTCGGCAAAGGGCAGGCAGACCCCGGTGCCTACAATCTGGCGCAAGAGTTGGCGCCGCGAGACTGTATTGGATTTGCCATCGACATCTTCAGTGGAGCACGATCTGTTTTCGGCCTGCTTCATTTTCAGCCCGTTTTAGGAGCAGACAAGAAACACCTCGGCATGATATTTGAGAATGAACAAAAGTAGTGTCTCTGGGATTCAATACACCAACTAATTAGAGATGCAGCAGGTACCGATTGTGTTGCCGCAATCACGAAAAACTTTCGAAGACGAATTGTCATCTCATAATTACCGGGAATACATTGGGATGACTCCTACACACAATCTGAAGATCTGGATTTCGTTGCTCGCCGCCGTAGTTCTTTTTGCGGGGTTGCTAGCGCTCATCGTTTGGCAGAAACAGAAACCGATCTCGCTCAAGGGAGCGATCATGGTTCAGGATTCTGACCCGCGAAAACAGCTGCCGATCGCGGGAGTAACGGTTACCGCTGCCGATCTGCCGGCTTCAGAATCCACCTCTAACACGGCTGGCTACTTTTCTCTGAAGCTGCCGAAATTAATCCGCAAAGGACAACACGTCGATATTCAATTTCGTCATCCCGAATATCACCCCTTCGATCTAAATACTGTTGTCGGCAGTGATCTTTACATCGTGCATCTCCGTCCCCTGCCCAACCCGAACCATCAACCCGAGGTGAAAATAGGCAATGTACGCGTCCGGTATACGTTAAGGTCGATGACGCAGCAAAACATTGGGAGCGCCGTAAAAACTTTCGAGGTCGAGAATAAAGGCAACGTGCCTTGTAAAGGACAACCTCCCTGTTCGCCTGACGGGCGATGGAAGGCCGCCCTGGGCTCAGCTTCGCTGGACGCCGGCCCTGACAACGAATTTCGCGACGCCCGCGTTTCGTGCATCGCCGGTCCCTGCCCGTTTACCAAGATTGATACGGATCACTTCTCCGAAGGGGGACAAACAATCGCGGTATCGGCTCGGGCATGGTCTGACACAGCCACGTTTCTGCTGGAGGCTGAGGTGTTTCGACACATGGTGACGCAAAAAGAGTATTGGTCGTATCCGGTCATCTTCGGACAAGGCCTAAGCTTCACCCTGCCTTCCACAGCCGGGAGCGAAAGCATCGAGGCGGAGCTCGACGGCCAGACCATTATTTTCCCGCTTGGACCAGCGCTTTTTCTAAGCTGGGCCACCTGCGATGCAGAAACCAAGCCGGACAAACCGCGCGTCTACCGCTGCGCGGCCAAACCAGGATATCGGTTTCAATAGATCGCTGGCATGGGGTTAAAGGCTTGAAATTTCTCGTAGAAATCCAACCTCTCCGCCGCAGGTCGGCCATAGATTCATGAAACGGACTCGGGCGCAGAAAAGCCAGGACAGAGAGTAGAGGCACAAGCTGATCTTGTCGCGTTGGAGAAACTCGCTCGCGGCAAGGGATTCGGCTGATCGCCGGCAGAGCGTTGTCGGCGCGCAACGGCAGCACGAAAGAAATCTCTGCAAATTAGTTGCAGGAGGGTATGATGGAATTTAGATCCCTGATGACATTGAATCATCTAGCCGGAGACCTGAAGAGACGGCGTCAAGAGGATTCGGTAGTACACTCGCCGGCGACTTATCACTCCCGACGGTTGCCTTCGGCGATATGGCAATCTGTCCCACCCAACGGCTAGAAAGACACCGGGTCCGGTGGTTCACGCAGCGGCGCGTTGGACTTGAAACGAGCCAAATGGGCTCTCAGCGTATTTGCGAGTGGAAGCTTCCCTTGTTGTGTGGCCAGCGCAATCGCCCGCTGTTCGGCCTCGACAGCCTCAGGATAGCGACCGGCCTCGGCGTGGGCCGCGGACAACGTGTCAAGAATTGCGGCGTCCTGTCCGGCTGTAAGCTGCTGGGCTCGGCTTGCCAAAGTCTCAGCCTCGGCGCCATTGCGGATCGAGACCTGAGGGCAGGTTGCCAACAGGCTCGCGGCAAGATTGAGGACGGAGACTCGATCTGGTTCATCTCTAAGCGCGAGACGCAGATGGTTTAGTGATTCGGCATACTTCCGCTGCAAATAAAAGGCGTAGCCGAGGTTCTCGTGGGCGGCCGCAAAATCTGGCCTTATGCGGACCGCGTCCTGCCACGCGTCAATGGCCTCGCTCAACTGGTTCTTCTTCACCAACTCGAGCCCGAGATTGTACAAAGCTTCAAAGAAGTTGGCATTGATTTGAATTGCCTTGCGGAAATAAGTGATGGCCTCGTCGGAATTCCCCGCAAGGGACAAGGCGACCCCGATCCCGTTGTTCGCCCGGGCGTCATTGGGATCCAGTTCCAATGCTTTCTTCCATTCGACTAGCGCCGCAGCGTTTTCGCCCTTCTTCTGGAGGTCCAGCGCGTTATCGATGATGCGGTAGAGATCGGACGCGGGTACATCGATCCTCTGCATTTCGTCATACGAAACATTGACGAATTCGGGGAGGTTAACGGCGCGATTGGCTGCTGTGGAGTTATCAATGTAGATTGCCGGACTGTCGTTACCCTGATCGTCAATGTGAGTAAGAAACATTTGGGTATAGGGCGAGCGGCTCTTCGACGAGAAGACCAGCCAGCGTCCGTTCGGCGAGAAGCTATGCCATGAGTTCATCAGTTTTGTGTTCGCTCTCATTCGGCGTGCGACGCCACCAGTGGCAGGCACGATGTAGAGCTGGCTATCTGGGCGCATCAACTGGCCGTTGCGGCACTTGACGAAGACAATCCAGCGACCGTCGGGGGAAACCTTGGGAAAGTTGTTGCTCATTCCATTGTCCGACGCGCCGGCGATACGCTCGGCTTGACCGCCTTTCCCATCGTTGAAGGGGACGCGGTATAGGTCGTATTGAATCTGCACTTCGTTGGGGTCATTGGCATGAAGCGCCGGCTTCTGCCCTTGAGGATTGGGGTCTTTCGCCTCGGCACGAGCGAACACTATGTATTTTCCATCCGGGCTCCAAACACCGTCGGTTTGAACGTAACGCGGGTCATCGGCGCCGGGAAGGGGCTGCCTTCGCCCAGTAGCCCGGTCGTACCACGCAAGGATCCCTCGAGTGGGATAGAAAACCTGAAGAAAGTTATAATCTTTGAAATTCGTAACGTAATAGGCACTCGGAATACTCTGATCTTGCCCGGCGAAAGTTGAGAGTACGTATTTTCCGTCCGGAGACACTTGCGACATGAAACCGACGCGCGACTGTCCGACGCGCATGTCGTTGTTCCACGAGACCATGTCCTCATTGCGGATCGCCATTTGTTTCTGGATCGGAACGACGGCATATAGGCCTTTGTCATTCTTGGGGCCGTCTACGTCAATCCCCATCGTCTTTCCGTCGGCGGAAAACGAGTGGCAGTTGGCGCAGCTGTGCAGGTCGTGCATGACTACGCGACTCTCCGGCTGGCTGATATCGCGAAGACGCCAGTTGATGAGGTAGATCGAAGTCGGTGCCAGGGGCTGAATAAAATTCTTCTCGCCTTCCGAGGGCATCAGCGGGACGTCTCGATAGAAGATGGGCGCGCCGACCGCATCTTTCGAGGTTGAGATGGTGACGCGTCCCTGCGAAACAGTTACTTCCTTATTATTGCCACTAATGCCGGAGATCGCTACAGTCGCTGGTCCATCGACGGAGTGCATCTTAATCGTGGCCCACGTCGCCGCGTCGGGTGTCCATGTGTGCGCAGCTGCTTGCTCCGGAGTCAGCGAGGGAGGCTTATTTGTGTTGGAAATGCAACGCGGGTCAATTTCACCGATTCGCATCGGATCGCCATTGGAGTTGACATGGAGGGACTCGGAGCTGTCGGCGAAGCTGATATCGATGCGCCACGTCCGGGCCGATGATTCCGCGTCACGCCAGAGGAAGGTGGGCGCCATGATGTCCGGCGGGAAAATAGAGTCCGATTCGGGATAGTCGATGGTGATGGATTTACCTTCGGAATTTGACGAACTGGAATCAGCATTCACAAAAAAATGCCGGGGTACTACCAGAAACGAAAACACTAAAACTATTCCCAAGAGAGGAACGAGAAATGGTGCGGGACGGCGCGTAATCGGACTGGGCATCGCCATTTACCTCAACTCGCGCGGATCCCTAGGCGCGACCATTCCTAGGTACCTCGCGGAACATCGCAATGGCTTCAATCTCGATAAGCAACTCGGGACGGCAGAGTTTCGCCTCGATGCCTGTGGAGGCGGGCAACGGGTCGAGTCCCTGTTCCTTGTAAAATGCTGTGCGCTCCTCGTTGAACTGCGCATAGTCGCGATCGATATCGCGGAGATAACAGCTCGTGCGCACGATGTCTTTCCATGTAACGCCCTCGGCGGCGAGCAGTGCGGAAATGTTTTGAAAAACGCGACGGCATTGAGCGCGGAAGTCTCCGACGTGAATGGAAGCGCCATGCTCATCAATGCTGGCCGTGCCTGAGATCAACAGAACGACTACACCATTCAGATCGATGCGCATGCCGCGAGAAAACGAACTTGGCTTAGCGTATTGGTAGGCTTCGTTGAGAACGCTGTGGTTGGTGATGGCCCGCTTTTCAACCGGCGCAATGTCAACGTTTCGCTGCTGTTCATCGGCCGCCATGATTAGCTTCCGAAAATCATACTCTTCGATCTCGCGGAGGTTGGACTTCATTGATAGGACCCTTCTAAAGGAGACAATGCGATCGTCATTTCGGTCGCAATCAAAAATATGGCCCGGGCCAATGGTTCTAGCCCGGGCTGTGCGATGAAGGACAAGTTTTAGAACGTAAACTTCAGCGCGGCTTGCATTTTGCGCGGTTGAATAAAGCCTAGACTGGTGATCTTGCCGTAGTTTCCGTCCTGGACGTTGTTATCGGGATTAGCAAAACTGGGATGATTGAGGGCATTGAACATCTCCCAGCGAAACTGCAATCGGTACCCCTCGACAATGGTCCAGTTCTTCGCGATGCCCAGATCCATTGTCTTGACGGGTGGACCCTGGAACATGTTCTTTCCGCTATCACCAAAAGTTCCCAGGGCATTTGGAACGAATGCCGCGGTGTTGAAGTACTCATTCAGCCATTGCGACTTGCCCCCTTGTCGGACGTTGAAGCTTTGGCCAGAAACAACGTCAGCTCGGTCCCCACCCTGTAAGCTCCCGGAGTTATCGTTGTAGCCGCCAGCAATCCCGAACGGGAAACCGGACTGCAAGGTGATGATTCCGCTTAGTTCCCAGCCTCCCACCGTTTGCCGGAGAAGCTGGTTTTCACCCGAAAGGCTTGGGGTCCTGTAAACAAGGTTGCTTATCGAGATGAACGGAACGTTCAGCCCCGAAATACCCCGGTTGTAACCCAAATCGAAGGGGTTCGGTAGCGCATTGTTGCCGAAAGAAATGTTCCCCGAAGTAGCGGTATCCAGTGTTTTCGACCAGGTGAAATTTGACTGGAACTGAAGCCCTCTGGTCAGGTGACGCTCCACGCTGACCTGCAGAGCGTTGTAACTTGCCGTACCATTACTGAAATTCGTCAGAATCTGGAAAAAGTTGGGATTACTCCGGGCATCGCCGTTCGCAAAAACTCCCGGATTCTGGTCGATAATGTCGGACTGGTGATAGGATTCGCTGCCCACGTAGGCGAGCCGCAAGACCATGTTCCGGCCAAATTGATGCTCCACCGAAAGATTCCAACTTTGGGTTAGGCCAAGATGGAAGTTTTGAGCGAAGATCGCCGGAATTGTAAACGGCGGCGCGAATGGGGCACTCGATGCGGGCTTGAATGGAGCGAAGGGCGGAAACGGGCTCACAAAGCCTGTACCCGCGTTCTGGGACCAGGGATCGCTAAGCGAAAGCGGCGTGTTACTGCCGCCGAACAGACCGAACGTTGGGCTGAATGGGCTGATGTCCGCCGTATGGTTGTACATCGAGTACATCAGCGGGGCAGTGAACAGACCGAAGCCGGCTCGGAATGAAGTGTTTGGCATCGAATGAGGCTGCCAAGCCACTCCCAAGCGCGGCTCAAAATAGCGGTAAGTGTTCGGCATCAAGCCGTTGTTTATGCCCTTGTCGCCAGGAAACACGAGACCCAGAGGAGCGTTGGGGTAAAGCGCGCTCTGCTGCCCTGGAACAAAGGCTGCACCGCGTCCACCAGCGACTGCGGGAGCGATATTCGGATCCCAACGCAGACCTGCGGTAATGCTCAGGTTCGGCCGCAGGCGGAATTGATCCTGCCCGTAGAACCCTGGCTGCCAGCCGGAAACACTGGCGATTTCGCCGGCTCCTTGTGTGTAGGATTGCATATAGCCCATCAAGAAGTCTGCCAGTCCATTGCCGGTATATTGGCCGTTGAATCCCACGATTGGTGTCGTCGGATATTGCGTCGCCTCCTGTGCATATTGATGTTGCAGGTTCATACCCGCCGAAATTACATGCTTGCCTATGGTCTTACTGAAGTTGTCATACAAACCGTAAGTGGTGCGACCCTCCTGCGAAGGCTCTGTCCATCCTCCGTTGAACCCGCCCCCGCCCACCGAGAAACCTTCCATGTAGCATTGCCCAGGAAGTTCGTTCACGTTGATATAGCGTGACCAGCACATGTTCTTTCCACTGCCGTCTTTCACAGCGGCAGAGTTGTGCGCCTGCATCTGCGACCAGAAGACGGAGATTGTGTTCACCGCCGTCGGGCTAATCGTCCAAGTGTGGCTCAGAGCCTCACTGTAGAACTCCATCCGTTCCGCAAATGTCTGCGACCAGGGGTTGAGATTCAGTACCGAAAGAATATTTCCCGGTACATCTCCGGAGGGCTCGACCAACTTGTCGACAAAGCTGTGCAAGGAAATACGCTGACTGTTCGAGAGGTTGAAGTCGAGCCGCCCCGTACCCTCGTTGAAGCTCTGGATTGTGGCGCCTCCCGGGTAGAATACCGTGCCATCGGGCTGCTGCCCGAGAGGCAGGCCGGTTGTGGCAATCGTAACCGCAGCCGGATCAAACAGCGCCGGATCGACCTGGTTGGGCACGCCGCCCACGGTATGGAACGGGCATCCTACCGGCGCACCGCTGCCGGCGCATAGAGGCGTGCTGATCCCGCTGAAGTCGCCATTTAGCATGGCGGTGGTGGGGGTCTGAGTTCGATTGCCGTTTGCCGCCTGGTTCAATCGTGTTCCCTGATAGTTAATAAACAGGAAGAGCTTGTTCTTGAGGATGGGCCCCCCAACATACCCGCCAAATTGATTGCGGCGCAGCGGATCGACTGAATAATTCGTGGGATCGAAGTAATTGCTGGCAGCGTTCAGCGCCTTATTCCGTAGGAATTCAAAAACGCCGCCGTGAAACCTATTGGTTCCGGACTTGGTCTCAATGCTTACTACGGCGCTCGGAGCGAAACCATAAAGCGCATCAAAATTGTTCGTGATCACGCGGAATTCCTGGGTCGCATCGGCATTGGGAAAGGGCGCTGGGAGTAGAGTGTAGCTATCCATGTGGGGAACGCCATCCAAGAGGTAATAGGCGCTACCTTGGCGTCCGCCGCCGACCGAAGCTCCGGTCTCGTTAGGGAACGAGAAGCCGGACTGAACGCCAGGCTGTCCTCCCATACCTCCGCCCTGACCTCCCGGCGCGATCACGCTCACCGTTCCAGGCGCCAGCAGCACCAGGGACGACGGGTCGCGACCATCCAAGGGCAACTCCGTTACGGTTAGCTGATTGATCGTGGCACCCAACTCCGCCGACGTGGTATTGATCAGTTCGGCGTCTGCTGTTACTTCGATTGTCTCCGATATGCTTCCCGTTTTGAGAGTGACGTTTTGGGTCGCGGCGAGGTTTGCCGTAAGCACGATGCCCTTTTGCAAATAGCGCTCGAAGCCTTTGCCTTCGACGGTGAGCGTGTATTCGCCCAGCGGCAACGGCGCAATCAGGTACGTGCCCTGATTACTTGAGGTCGACGACTCAGTCAGGTTCGTGCCGATATTCTTCGCGGTGACCGTCGCCCCGATTACTGCGGCGCCGGAGGCATCGGTGATTTGGCCCGTGAGACTCGCGCTGGTGCCCTGGCCAAAAGCTGGGGGCACACCGTAGGTGAACATCACCAGGGCCGAAACCAACATGAGCTTCTCAATGCAACGTCGCATGGGTAGAGCCTCCGCGGAACTAACCGCCGCACTCGTGGTGCCAGCACGTCAGGATGACGTGATCCTGAAAGCGCTTACAATACTTGAAACTAACTGACCTGGAATCCAACAACTCTGCTGGTCAACTTGCCGTGCTGAAGAAGATCTTCTGGCGAAAGGCGCCGTTACACTCTCCTCAGCTCTGCCGGTGATTCAGCAAAACGGCCTGTGATGTAATCGTTTACAAAAACAAAACCGAGAACTGGTTTATTACTTCGCAGACCGATTGTCAAGAGTTTTTTCCGCTGATCTTGATGAAGACGATGCCATTCGTTCGTGCGTAGTTGAGCGACGCTTATCTTTTTCGGATCGCCTAGCCACAACATTCAATCGTGCATATTGGGCTACAAAAAACGGGATTATCCATCATTGCTGGCCACACACCTGAACTACAATTCGCTGAAGTATACTCACGACGATTGACAGGAGTATTAGTTCTTGGCGTCCAAATTCTTCTTAGCCCAAGGCGTGAGCTGGCGAGGTTTGATTTGCGCGATGGTGTTGGTGAGCGCATCGCCTTGTGTCGGTGCGTCCTGTCACGGATCCCCAACTCTCGAGGCAAAGGTGCGGGCCGAGCCGACCGCAAGAACGTATGCGGCCCTCGGGATCTGGTTTCGCGAGAACAAGCATTTCGATTGTGCGGCCGAAGTTTTTGAGAAGGCTCTCCAAATGGAACCCGGCTCTGCACACCTGGCCTACCTGCTAGGCGCAAGTTTGTACTCGTCTGGTAATGTCCAAGACGCAATCGGCCCCTTGCAACGGTCCGTGCGGCTCGATCCGAAAGTTTTGCAGCCGCATTTGATTCTGGGTGGGGCACTTGACCAAATCCACGACACGATGGACGCTGAAACTGAGTGGAGGGCCGCGCTCGCGATTGATCCGAAATCGTTGACCGCCCGAACAGCACTCAGCAAAGATCTGCTGGCTGAGAAGGACTACCGGTCAGAGATCGCCCTTCTGCATGGAACTTCCGCTCCCGAAGCCCTGCCGACGAATTTGACTTTGGATCTGGCGCTCGCTTATGGCCAATTGGGAATGCTTCAAGAGGCCAATGAAGTATTACGCGCTGCGTTGCATACCGACCCTACTTCCCTGCCCCTCGCCAAGGCGTTGTCGGCGACTCTCGTCTTACAAGCTCGCAAAGAGGAAGCCGCCGGCGTTCTCGAAACCGCGATGAAGCAGCACCCAACAGACTTGAGCGTCCAGTTGCTTTATCTGCGGCTGCTGGTGATCCAGGACGAGGCGGCGAAAGGACAGCAACTGGGAAGCAGGCTGCTCAAGACCGCTCCACATAACTGGGAGGTACTGTATCTGAACGGCGTTCTTGAACAGCGCGCGGGAGAATACGCGGCAGCCCGCGATCATCTGCAACAGGCCGTCTTGTTGAATCCGGAATATTATGAATCCCGTCGTAGCCTCGGAAGCGTCTTAGCGAAGCTCAAGGACAACCAGGGAGCGCGAGAGCAACTTGAAAAAGCTATCGCGCTGGGAAGCCATGATCCGCAGATCCGATTCGAATTAGCCGGTGTGCTGCGGGCTTTGGACGAAAACGACGAAGCCCAGGAACAATTCAAGCTCTACCAACAGGAAGCGCAGGCGAAGTCGGATATGACGCAGGCGGCCGCAAAGGCCGCGTTCGCGGATCAGAAGTTAGCGGCGGGTGATGTGCAGCAGGCCATCGATCTTTATCGTGATGCCGTCGCTGCCGCTCCCAAAGAAAGTTCTCTCGCTTACAAACTGGCGATGGCTCTTGATAAAGCCGGCGATACCGTGAACGAACGAGCCGCGTTGGAACAGACGATCCAAATCGACCCAAACATGGCCGAAGCGCAAAACCAGTTGGGATACCTGGCATCGCGTTCGGGTGATGCGGCGTCGGCAGAAGAACACTTCCGGTTGGCGGTACGCGCTTCTCCAGGATTCGCCAAGGCCTGGGTGAACCTGGCCGCGACGCTGTACCTCGAGTCCAAGTTGCCGGAAGCGAAAGAAGCGGTCGAGCACGCTTTGCAAGTGGAACCAGGCAATCTGAAGGCGCAAGAGTTACGTAGCGCGTTGGATTCTGCGCAGCCTTCGAGATAAGAGCCCCGCTTTAGCGCGCAGCCTCACTTAGTTGGGATACGTTTCGCCGGCCCGAACTACCCTGATGAAATGATCCGTGAACTTTGCATGCATTCCAGGGACTTCGGTTTTCGGCAGGTGACAACTTGAGCAATTCGCCGTCGCCTTTGGACAAACAGCGTACGACGTGTTGGCTCCATGCGATTCGTTTTCTCTCCTGCTGTGGCAACTCAAACACCGCGCATCATAAAAGCTCGCATCTCGCACCAAAGGCTTGTGCGGATTATGACATGCGATGCAGGTCAGGCGATCGTCGCCTTGCGTTCCCCAACAGCGGCTTTTTTCCAACCGATACGGTTGAAAGCGAACATTGATCGGGCCGTACGCTCCTTCGGACATGACAACGTCCACCCCAGTCCTGTGGCAGGCACCACAGAAGTCAACCGAATTCACGGGACTCAAATGCGCCGGGTTCAAAATGGCTTTTAGCGCTTCGTCGATCTTGTCAGCCTTTACCGCGGCGATGTGATCTATACCTGGTCCATGACATGCCTCGCAGTGGACTCCCGGTATCGCGCGAGAAGAGTCGAACTTCGAATCAGTAGAGGAATAAGTCGTGTGGCAACCAAAACATAGCGCAGCGGTTGACGTCGAAAGACGCTCTCCCAGCGCGTTCTTCAGATCACCCGCCTCGATCGGCGAATGACCAGGCGTTATATCCAAGCCATGCAAAGCTGAGAAAGAGCTGACTTGGCTTTCATAAAGAACGCCTTTATCTTCGAGAATGTAGGTCTGGCCATGCACGTCTGCGCCGAATGCCCAACCGATGTTCGCCGTGATTGACCGGTCGCCGGAGCTTGCAGACAACCTCGATCCGAGATGATCTGAGGAAACTCGATATAGATACGATCCGCTCTGCAGTGTCCCCTCGATGAGTTTAGGAGACGGCGCGTTCTCTTTCACCCGGAACGAAGCCTCTGCCATCGGCGTTTTCACTTGCGACGCGGCCTCTTCAGAATGACATTCCCGACAGGCATTCTCACCAGCGAATACCTTGAGAGGCAGTGTGCCTTTGGTCGGCCACCAGCCCCGACCGTTTACTCGATCCTTGGTTGCGCTGGGTATATCACCGGCAGGGTTAGACTGTCCGAAAACAGTGAGCCCGAAAAGCAGAAGCGCTGCCGCAACACTCATCGCGAAATGACGGAACCGAGCCGAGCACAATAGTTTTGCAGATGAATTCAGTAGGGCATCGCGCATTGCGGAAACTCGGCCTGACAAGAATAGATTGGCTCGCGAGTAAGTGTAAACGATGCCGCAACGCTGACGACTGCTTCGTTCGCTGAGCACTCGCCAGTTGATCTCCGATGGAGATCGCCGATGCTACACTGGCCGAAATGACCTCCCCGACGCCAGCACGGTGGACTCGGCGCCGATTGCTGCAGGCGGTTCCAGTGGCGCTGGCTTCGACTGTTGTCCCTAAGAGTTGGGCGACGAGCGCCGGATCTCTCACGACCCCGCCCCCGTTTTCCCGCTTTGTGGATGTGGCAGCGAGCGCCGGGCTCACCCAAACGATGTTTTACGGCGAAGGCGCGAGCGCAACGTATGTCACGGAAATCATGGGCGGTGGTTGCGCCTTTTTCGATTACGACAATGACGGTTGGATGGACATTTTCATCCTGGGCGGCCGCCGACTGGAAAGCATCCCAAAAGGAGCCAGCAATCGCCTATACAAAAATAATCGCGACGGCACATTCACCGACGTGACCGAGAAGGCCGGCCTGCTCAATGCTGGGTGGGCCGTGGGTGTTTGCGTCGGCGACTACAACAACGATGGCTTTGAGGATTTGTTCGTCACTTACTTTGGACAGAATCGTCTTTATCGTAATAACGGCGATGGAACCTTCTCCGATGCAACCGCCAAGGCCGGCTTGCTCTATCCCACCACGCGTTTTGGCTCGGGTTGCACCTTTGTCGATTACAACCGCGACGGCTTGCTCGATCTGTTTGTCGCCAATTACACCGACATCGACTTGGCGCATGCTCCCCGCCCTAATTTGCAGATGCCGAATTGCCAATATGAAGGGGTGCCCGTCAACTGTGGACCCAGTGGATTACCTCTGCCCGCATTTTTTCTTTACCGTAACAACGGCGACGGCACCTTCACGGATGTTTCCAAGCAGTCGGGCATCGCGGCGCTTCGAGGTTCGTATGGCTTGACCGCTGCGGCGTTTGACGTAGATGACGACGGTTGGCCAGATATTCTTGTCGCCTGCGACTCTACGCCAAGCCTTTTGCTGGTGAACAATCGCGACGGCACATTTCGAGAAGAAGCCCTGCTGCGTGGCCTCGCACTCAGTAGCGATGGTGCTGAAGTGGCCGGCATGGGACTCGGTATCGGAGACTATGATCTCGACGGACGTCTGGATGTGGTGCGAACGCACTTTCAAAATCAGGCGACCGGTCTCTACCATAACGTCGGTAAAGGCCAGTTCGAGGATGTGACCGCGCAGGCAGGTCTTGCGACTGAACGCCGATTTATCAATTGGGGCACGGGCCTAGTGGATTTAGACAATGATGGATGCCCGGACATCCTCTCGGTGAGCGGAACTGTTTACCCTGAATTGGAACCCGTCTATCCGAAATACCCGAGGCGTGGACCGCGCCTGGTCTTCCGCAACACCGGGCATGGAACATTTCAAGAACTCGGCGAAGACGTTGGTCCCGGCATCTCGTCGCGGCACGTCAGTCGTGGTTGCGCGTTTGGCGACTTCGACAACGATGGAGACATGGACGTCGTGATTATGAACCAGAACGAACCGCCGTCGTTGTTGCGCAATGATGCCCCCGCGGCTAATCACTGGATGAAAATAAGACTGGAAGGCACGAAGAGCAATCGCAGCGCCATTGGCAGCCGCGTCACATTGCGCTATGGCGGCAGAGTGCAGGCGCAAGAAGTGATGAGCCAGTCCAGCTACCTTTCGGCCAATGATCCGCGCTTGCATTTTGGCCTTGGTGGAGAGCGGACGGCGGACATTGAAGTACGCTGGCCGCTTGGCGGAATCGACACCGTAAAGAACGTCGCGGCCAACCAACTTGTTACCATCCAGGAAGGTTCCGGAACAGCACAAGCATCAGTTCGTCTTCAAAGTTGGTCTCACCGATAAAAACACTCAAGCATTACCTTCTCAGCCGATAAGGCGGCTCAAAGTAGTGCAGATAACGGTTGACATGGCACCGGTTGCCGCTTATGGTTCTATTTTCAAATGTAAGCGATTGCATTTTTTATTTTCCATCGCGGTTTTTCCATCTGATTAGCAAGTCGTTTCGTCGGACTACAATGGAGTCGAAAGCGCCAGCCCAGCAATTTGCAGGCTCGTCCGCCGGGCGATCCACTATCTTCAGCGCACCCGGCCGTGTGAACTTGATCGGGGAGCATACTGATTACAACGACGGCTTTGTAATGCCGAGCGCAATCGGCTTGCGCACTCGGGTCTCCATCTCTACTCGTCTAGATCGCAGATTGATGATTCGATCCGAGGAATTCCCTCAGTCTTTCGACTTTGATTTGGATGACCTGCCTCGACACGCAACCGGAGTCTGGCCTGATTACGTGCTGGGACTCGCGGTCGCTCTACAGCAAGCGGGACACACTCTGCGGGGCGCGAATGTCTTCGTCCAAAGTGAGATCCCTATTGGAGCGGGACTCAGTTCATCAGCAGCAATTGAAGTCGCCAGCGCACTGGCGCTCATTAGTCTCAATGGAGCTGCCTTCCCGTTGGCAGAGGTGGCGAAGCTCTGCCAGCATACCGAAAACAATTTCATCGGCGCCCGAGTCGGCATCATGGACCCGTTTGTATCTTGCCTGGGAAGGGCGGGACATGCTCTCCTGCTTGATTGCCGCTCACTTGAGTTCGAGATGATTCCCATTCCCGACCATGTTCGGATGGTCGTTTGCAACACAATGGTCAAACACCAGCACGCCGGCGGCGAGTACAACCAGCGGCGCAAAGAGTGTGAAGAGGGGGTGAGAATTCTTTCCAAGTGGTATCCCAATATTCGCGCTCTCCGCGATCTGTCTTTGGATCGGTTGGCCGAGCACGCGAAAGACCTCCCCGAGACAATCTACAAGCGGTGCCGCCATGTCGTAGACGAAAACAATCGTGTGCAGGAGGGCGCCAGCGATCTTCGCGCCGGCGATTTGGAGAGTTTTGGAGAAGGGATGCGCGAATCGCACCACAGCCTTCGCGATCTGTACGAAGTCAGTTGCCGCGAACTTGACACAATGGTCGAGGTCGCCGAAGGACTGTCCGGCTTTTACGGGGGACGCATGACCGGAGGCGGATTTGGCGGATCGACGATAAACCTGGTCGAAGCGAAGGATGCTCAATCCTTCGCCGTGCAGATCTCCGATCGCTACCAGAAAGCGACGGGGATTAAGCCAGCCGTTTACATCTGTTCGGCTGCCGATGGGGCCAGGGTCGAGGCCAACGGAGCGGAATAACTCACACATCAGGTTCTCAACATCGCCGCAATCGTCGATGGGGATTACGGCGTTTTCTTCACCGCTGCTGTCGACTCCCGCAGCACCAGACAAGTGCTGACTTTAATCTCCTGTCCCGCGCGCCGCTGGCCTGCCACCATTTCGAACAACGCATCGAAAGCCCTGCGCCCCAATTCGTCACGAGAAAGGCGAATGGTGGTGAGCGGCGGCTGAGTGAACTGGCTGAGTTCGATGTCGTCGAAGCCAATGACCGAGACATCCTCGGGGACCCGCAATCCAACGCGGGTGATAGCACGAAGCGCTCCGATTGCAGTCAGGTCGTTGGATGTGAGCACAGCGGTCGGCGGCTTTGGCAAAGAGAGCAACGCCGTCATCGCCGAATCCCCTCCATCGATCTTATGATTGCCTTCGACTACGCTCCGTTGACCTTCGCTAAATCCGCAAGCACCAATGCATTTCAAAAACGCCGAGCGGCGAGTCCGTGCCGACTTCAACGTAAGCGGCCCGCTGATGAATCCAACGCGCTGATGTCCTAGCGAGACAATGTGCTGGACCGCCTCTCGTATTCCGTTCGAATAGTCGACGTTGATATTGCTGATTAACGGTTTCAACTTCCCCACATCCAGAAACACGATTGGTAACTGGCGATGCGAAAGCTCAGCGAGAAGATGCCGGTCGAGTTCGGACGTCATAATGGCGACGCCGTCAACCTTGCGCTCAATCATCCGGCGTACACACCCACCCATGCGCTCGGAGTTGTAATCCGTGTTGGCGACGATTACTTCGTAACCACGATGAATCGCTGCAAACTCGAAACTCTTCACCAACTCTGGGAAAAATGGGTTGACGATATCTGAAATGATCAGACCGAACATCTGGCTGCGCCCGGAAACCAGCGCCCGCGCCTGCGTGTTTGGAATATATCCAAGATCGCGGATAGCGCGCTTTACTTTTTCCGCCGTTCCCGGCCGGACCAATCCGCTTTGATTGATAGTGCGAGAAACGGTGGCGGTCGATAGCCGGGCGCGGGCAGCGACTTCCTTGATGTTCATGCTGGCCCAGACTACCATCACAATCCCTCAGAGAACAGATTAGGTTTCTTGGTTCTCGCTATCGTCTGCATGCTGTTATTCGATACACCCTGCGGCCGGTAACTCAAAAATATTAGCCGAGCGAGCGTTTTATTTAGACAGCCTCGGAAGGCGCAGCGACAATATCGAAATCTACTTGCCGTTTGCCCAGAGCTGGATGCAGCGCCGTCAGCCTTACTTTTCCCGCTTCTTCTTTCGCTCGCAGCCACACTGCTCCGGTCCCACCTACCAACGCAAAAGGATTGTCCCCGATAATTTCGCCCGGCCCTTCAATCTCGATCCGGATGGCATCGCCTGCCAAAGAGCGTATTGCTCCAAACTCGTCGGTCACCCGCAACACCACCCGAGTTGTATCCGCACCATCCGCGACAAGGGTAGTGTCATCGGGCAACACAGAGAACTGCTGGTCAACCCCTTTGCCCGAATATCGCTTCACGATGACCTCCCTGCCTTGAATGTAGCCTTCAATCCGCAGATCTCCCCAGCCATTGCGAAATGGCTCCACGCGAAGAATGAAGGGAGGATGACGAAGGTTGCCAAACTCGCTTCGGTCGGGATCGAGTTCTGCGATCAACTTGTCATCGATGTAGAACTTGAGATGGTCGCAGTTGGAGCACACCACGCCCTTGGTGAACGCGGTCGATTCGTCGCCGCGCGCCCAGCGAAACGCGGTTTCCAACACAATTTCTTCCTCGGGATCGCATTGCGACTTGTAGAATCCTGCCGCAGGCTTGGGTTCGCGAAAGATGTCGGCCACGCCGTGATAACAAATCCTGTCGCCAGAACCAAAATTGGAATGTGTGTTGTAGTCGAAGGCGCACCAACCAATGCCCCCGGCGTATTGCGGGTTCGAAGCCAGCTGGTTGTAGATTCGCGCATAACGCAAAGTGTGTTCCGTGAGCCGTTCGCTGTTGTCTATGGTTTTTGTGGGAAGTGTGTGTCCCATGAATTCGGTGTTCAAATACAGGGGATGGTTCGGCGGCTCCAGCGGAAAGCCGAAGTCGTTCACCGTAAAAACGTCTTCAAGAAATTCAGACTGGCGGAAATTACGAATGCCTCCGGTGGGCCGCGTCGGGTCGAGCTTGTGTGCTACGGCGTTCGTGCGAGTATAGAAATCGTGATCGTCACGTGATTCGTTAATGCGCACTCCCCAAAGAATGATCGCGGGATGATTCCAGTCGCGGCGGATCATGCGGCGAACGTTGTCTACGGCGAGATCTTTCCAGGCTGCGTCGCCAATATGCTGCCAGCCAGGAATTTCCTCCAGGACCATGAGGCCGAACTCGTCGCATGCATCCAAAAAGTGGCGAGATTGAGGATAGTGTGAGGTGCGCACAATGTTGCATTTGAAGTTGGTGCGCAGGATTTGCGCGTCGCGCCGCTGCACACGTCCCGGCATGGCCTGACCAACAAAGGGAAAAGTTTGGTGACGGTCGAGTCCGCGCAACTTGACGACTTTACCGTTCAGCTGGAAACCATGCTCGGTGAACTTGGCCTCGCGGAATCCGATAGTGCGGGAATCCTCGTCGACCAGTCGTGACCGATTCAGCAACCTCACCTGAACGGAGTAGAGTTTCGGCCGCCCCAGGTCCCAGAGCATAATCGGCCCCAGGTTTTCGAGTTGCACGCTATACCTAATCGGATCACTTGCCGCAGCGGCCGGCTCAATCCGTTGTGTAGCCGTTGACAGCACGCGGCTTCCGTCGAGCAGTGTGACTTCGAGCGATAGTGCCTCGCGCAAGGGCTCCAAATGCTGCAAATAGCAGTCCACTTCAAGGCCGGGATTCGGCGTTAGCACATCTCTCGGTTTGGCAAAAACATTTTCGATAAAAGTGGAGGGAACGATACGAAGCGCCACTTCGCGGTAGATACCCCCGAAGGTGAGGTAGTCAATCTCATTTCCAAAAGGCGGAATGTCCGCCCGTTCGGTAGAGTCGACCTCAACTGTCAGCACATTGTCGGAGTCGAAGTCGACATGAGGCGTAAGTTCAAAAGAAAAAGGTGTATATCCGCCTTTGTATTCGCCCAGACGAATTCCGTTGAGCCAAATAGTTGAGGCAGTCATCACCCCTTCGAAATCGACAAACACATGCCGGCCACGCGTTTCAGACGGAAGCTTAAAATGACGACGATAGACAGAAACAAATTCGTAGTCCTTATCATCAAAGCTGTGCCAGGGCAGGCGAATGTTCGTGTGAGGAACCACAACGCGCTCGAACTTTGAGTCGTCGAAATCTTTCGCGCGCGCCTCGGCGAGAGCAGAGCGGCTGTACCGCCAGTTCCGGTTCATCGGAAGAACGATCCGTCCGCCGAACATTGGCAGCGGCGACGAATCGGAATTCTGCGCGAAGGCGCTTTCCGCCAATATCCCGGCGACTAGAGTCCCAGTTCCCTTAATGAAGTCTCTTCTTTCCATATTGTTTGCCAATCCTGGGCGTAAATCCGTGTTGATGCTGAGCCAGTCCTTCCGCGCTTATCGAACCTGTAAATTGACTTCGTATTCCGGCACAATTTCGATTTGATTAATTTTTCCCAATGCGTCGTCCGTTCCGAAGTTGGGCCACGCGTTGGCCGGAAGATAGACCGGCGCCGTTTTGAGCAGCGGCAGAATCTTAACTTCGAGAGGAGTGTCGACAATGTCCGGAGCAAAGCGCTTTAGCCCCACTTCCCAAACCGTCCCTTTGTAGAAATCATCGTCGAGGAGTTGCGGACCGGCATACAGGCGAGCCGTATCTCCAACGTATGTAATTCGCAGGAACGCGTCGCTCAGGCCGTCCAGCGCGCGTTTGGGTACGACCACTCGCCACAAATCGGCGTGATCGAAGTCTTCAGGCGGGACGGCCACGGCGACGTTGTCACGCCACGCAACTGGCTTCCCCATCTTCACGGGAGCCGGGGGCTGGTTGGTTCGAACCGCTTCAACTTGAACTTTCAACTTCTTTGGTTTGATTGATGCGATGTATTCGAAGAACAATTCGCCCTTACTCTTCTTCTTCTCGGTCACGTCAGGATCAGTCCGGAACTTCACATCGGGAAAAACGCCGAACCGCAATTCGCTCACGTCCCGTGCGCGAAGGTGCAAGTTCGTTTCATCAAAAAACATATCCGCGGAAGAAAACAAAACATACTCTTTGTTTTTGTAAGAAGTCTTCCAAATATCGCGCGCCTGTTCCTGCGACAAAACAATGATGTGCACGGTACCCCGCTTGTGGGTATGTACACTGAGCGCGATCCTCTTGCCAATTTCGATACCGCTGACATAGATCCGGCCACCTTCCCGTGACACGGCCGCCTTGCCCGTATCAATCGACTCAATGGTGCTGCTATCGAATACGAACTCCGGGGCCACGCCCGGCACGGTCTGAAAGAAATAGTAAGTCGAGCCCGCGTGATCCACTTTACATAGAGGTTGGGACGTGGAGTACTTGAGGGTGGCTCCTTGCAGATCCATATTCACCGGCCAGATAAAATATGCGCCAGAAGGCACGTCCACGGGCTTCTTGGGAACCAAGACCGTCTCAGTTGCGAGCTTGATCGAAACCTGAATCCCATTCCTGGCTGGCAACGGATAGTTGCGCAAATAGTTATTGAAGAATACAAATGCCCGATGCCCATCGGAACGGACCGAAACCCGCGTGGGCCCGGCATCGGCTGGCGTATTGGGGATTACGTCCGGAAGAGTTGCGACCATCGGCGCGAGAGACTCCCCGAAATCGTGCAGGAATAGATGGAAGAGTTTCAGTTGCCGGAATGACGGCCTCATTTGGCCAAACTCGCCCAAGGGAGCCTGAAAGTCGTAAGAGATCACCGTCAGATCGTTGGGATAGTCAGTGGCGCTTGATTCCTGCAAAGTCGAGAGCTTCCCTTCGGGGTTTGCTCCTCCATGAAACATGTAGTAGCCGTACAGATTGGTTCCCGATCCTAGACGGGTCAGCATGCTGGCGGCGACATCGTCAGTGGCAATCACGGGCCTGCGGTGATAAGCAGTCGCCATACCTCCGCCGCCTTCAGCCACTAAATACGGATAATGCGAAAGCCGTTCGTCTGGTTGATTGAATTTTTCGTAATTCGGGGACTTGCCAAAACTTTCGCGACTCAGATTGAACAAATAGATGTCATTCGCGGGCAATTCCTTCAAGCTGCCGAACCAGAAACCGTCTGGATAGCCACCAAAGACCGGTATCACTTCTGCCGGTGGAAAATCAAGAGTCGGCCAGCCGGTGACCGTAAATATTGGGGTGTCGAGCCCAGACTTCAGGGCAATTGTTTTCAAGGCTGCAATGTGCTCTGCTCCCGTGCCTGGCCCAGTCTCGCCGTATTCGTTCTCAAGTTGCACGCCGATGACAGGCCCCCCGTCCTTCCACAGCAAACCCTTAACCTGATTGCCAATTTCTTTATAGAAACGCTCAACGTATGAAAGATACACAGGATCATTTCTACGCGTCGGTCCTTTCTTCAGAAGCCAGTCCGGAAAACCTCCGTTCCGCACCTCTCCGTGCGCCCAAGGTCCGATCCGAACAAACAGATACATTCCGTGCTTCGCACAAAGCTCCGCAAAGTGGTGAAGATCCCGCTGCCCCGCCCAGTCAAACTGGCCTTCAACTTCCTCGTGATGAATCCAGAATACGTACGTCGAGATGATCTGAATCCCGCCCGCCTTCATTTTCAGAATCTCTTCTTCCCAGTATTTTTCTGGATACCGGGAAAAATGAAACTCGCCCATAACCGGAAGCCATGGTTTCCCCTCAAGGGTCAAATACCGGTTGTTGACCTTGATTTCGCGGCCGCCAGACGATTGTCCACCCAACCTCAAGTAGCCGCTTTCGGGAAGAACTGCTCCACTCGCGTCAATCGCAATCACGCTATTAGAGTTCGATGTTGGTTGGGCGAGAGCAGGCTGAAGACCAGCGCTGAAGGCCAAGAAAACCGTGACTAGCAGGAAATGCACGGAATGCGGATTGCACATGAGCTTCATCGTTTTGCAACGGCACCTTTTTGGCGGTCCATTGTAAACGATTACAGTTCGAACTCTACAATCATTCGGGAGAGATTATTGTGATGCACAGTTGTTGTACGGTTATGCCTGAGCGCCATGTCACGCTTCCGGTCATCGGTTCGTCAATTGACATCCACGCTCGAGGGTGGAAACCCAAATCGCGTGCGTTGCCATCCCGGTTGATCGGCACTTGGCGCGTCATTTTTCCAGGTTAGACCTTATGGTTGACCTTAAAACCCACATGCGGTTGACTTAAGGAAGTAGCCCGACCATGATAGTGCGGTTGATACGAGTTTCCTCCTGCCAGTATCTGGGGTGCTCGGATCTGCAGGCCGAGCGGTCCTCACCGCAAGCCTATTCGGTCGAAAGGGTTCGCGTTGCACTGCGGGATCGGACCGCGAGGCGATTCCAACAACGCAGGCCTTGAGAGGAAGAACCTGGAACGTCATTTATGAAAAACGAGATAGTCGGGATCTTTTTCTCGTTGCTCGCTATTGGGCAGACGCACTGCCTGAGATTTGGCATTGCGAGAAATCTCTTTCTTGTTTATGGATTCATCGGGGCCTGCTTGCTACTGATCGCCCCGGCCGCTCGGGCCCAGAGTTTTCAGCATGTGGTGATTGTGGTCCAGGAAAATCGGAGTCCCGACAATCTGTTTCACGGGTTGTGCTCGACGTCATCTTGTGGGCCCTACAACATCCAACTGAGAAATTGGAAAAATCTTAACGCTCAGGGCGGAATTACCCAGCCACAGCAAGTTAGTTTGGTTGGCACATCCGACTTGGGACACGGTCACGAAGACTTTATCCGCCAGTATGACGACGGGAAAATGGACGGAGCCGATCTCGGATCCTGTGAAGGAGCCTGTCCGCCGCTGGCCCACTTCGTATATGTGCAATCCTCCGATGTACAACCCTATCTCGATTTAGCAACGCAATATGGTTGGGCAAACTATATGTTCCAAACCAACCAAGGTCCGAGTGCGCCCGCTCATCAGTATTTATTTGGCGGGACCAGTGCACCATCAGCCGCAGACGATGCAGCAGACATATTCGTCTCGGAAGACGATGGCATGTCAGCGGGATGTTTGGCTGCGCCCGGAACGGTCGCTCGACTCATCGTCGACGGTGTCGAATCGGCTAAGAATAGAGTCTATCCTTGCTTTGAGCGCAACACCGTGGGCGATCTGGGGTTGAGTTGGCGCTACTACGCTCCGAGCGTCAAGAACATTTGGACCGCTCCGGTGGCAATTCAACACATTTGCGGACCGAGCGGTGGAGTCTGCGCGGGCGCCGAATGGAAGAACATTACGACCGGTCCAGCGAATGTGCTCAAAGATATTACGAACGGGAAGTTGGCCCAGGTCTCCTGGGTTATTCCGACGGGCCAGAACTCGGATCATCCTCGCACGAATACTGGCGGCGGGCCATCGTGGGTAGCGAGCATTGTGAACGCGATCGGGAACAGCTCCTATTGGAATAACACAGCCATCATTGTCACCTGGGACGATTGGGGCGGAGGGTATGATCACGAACCGCCAACTCTGAATAGCAACGGCTACGAAGCTGGCTTTCGAGTACCCCTGCTCTTTATATCCGCATACACACCGGTGGGGACCGTGAGCAATGTCCGGTCGGATTTCGGCTCGATTCTCCGGTTTGTTGAGGGCAACTTCGGAATTGGCCAGGGCGCTTTGGGATTTGCAGATTCGCGCGCTACATCGGATTTGAGTGAGTTCTACGACTTTAGCCGGCGTCAGCGACCGTTCAGCCAGATTCCAGCGAAGTTTGGCGCGGATCATTTCCTCCTCGACACCACACCCGCGACCGATCCCGATGACGACTAGCGCGAGCGATCAGGGAGACGGAAATCTGGACGCGAATTTGGGCAAGTTGAAAAATGAACTGCGTCAAGTGCTGACCTCCTCCTTCTCGCTCGCGGAGGGATTCGACGAGAGAGCCGACCTTTATCGTGATCTCGGAATGTCATCCATGCAAGCGATGGAACTATTGATGGCGCTCGAGGAGGGCTATGCGGTAAAAGTGCCGGACGAGCAATTCGTTGAAGCCACTTCGCTGGAACGGCTGGCCAGGATGATGCATGGATTGATGATCTAAGGTACGACAGCGCTGACACATTTCATGCCATCCACGGATCACTCCCTCCGCGCCGGATTTCTGAGGCAGGTCGCCTTGCGTCCCGACGCGCCGGCCCTGGTCGTAGAGAACCGTGTGAGCAGTTACGGACGTCTGGACGAAACTGCGAGGCGATGGGCGGGTGCGATTGTAGAACGCCTCGACCGTCCAGCCGAACGTGTGGGCGTGTTCGGGTCACGCAGTGAGATTTCTTATTCAGCGACACTTGCCGCGCTTTGCAGCGGGGCAGCCTTTGTCCCGCTCAATCCACGGTTTCCGCCAGAGCGGACACGCGCGATGATTCGACAAGCAGAGTTGGACGCACTCATCGTGGACGGACTTGCTTCCACTCAACTTGCGGCCACACTGCAGGGACTCGATAGAGCTCCGATTGTGTTCTTGCCAGGAAACGAGACTGGGGATTTAGAGTGCGCTCGTCCGCTGCATGGAGAACTGCCTCCGCTGCCACCAGATCGTCTGGCTTATTTGTTATTCACCTCCGGTAGCACTGGAACCCCCAAAGGCGTACCGATTTTGCACTCCAATGTGCGGGCGTTTATCAATTGGGCGATGGAACACTATCAGTTCGGGCCCGATGATCGCTTCTCGCAGGCCTTCGACCAAACATTTGATCTTTCAATATTCGACTTGTTCGTCGCCTGGCAAGCGGGGGCGTGCGTCTATGCGATGTCACCGGTCGATTTGCTGGCTCCGAGCCGATTCATTAACAAAAACGAACTTACCGTCTGGTTTTCGGTACCGTCGGTTCCGGCGCAAATGCGGAAACGCGATTTACTTGGACCTCACACTCTGCCGACACTCCAGTGGAGTCTTTTTTGTGGCGAGCCACTTTCTCGGGCCAGTGCGGAAGCGTGGCAAGCCGCCGCGCCAAATTCCGTCGTGGAGAATTTGTATGGACCGACTGAACTGACAATCGCGTGCACGGTGCATCGTTGGGATCCGAGAGTGTCTCCCGCGCTCTGTGCATGTGCGAATGATGTGGTTCCCATTGGGAGGCCGTTTCGGGCATTGACCGCAGTGGCAGTGGATGAAGATCTGGAACCGGTTGCTGATGGCGACCCGGGCGAGTTGTGCGTTTGCGGCCCACAGACTTCTCCCGGGTACTGGAACGACTCAGCCCGGAGCGCAGAACGGTTTGTGCAGATTCCTGGGTCAGGAATGCCAGATGCATTCTTCTACCGCACAGGCGACCAAGTTCGGCAACTCCAGAACGGGGAATATGTCTGGCTGGCGAGGACCGATCGCCAGATCAAGGTGCTGGGCTTTCGCGTGGAACTTGGCGAAATCGAGGGTGTGCTGCAAAACGTCACCGGGGTGGTGCACGCAGTTGCGCTGGGCTGGCCCATCAACGAAGGTACGGCAAAAGGAATTGTCGCATTTGTCAGTGGCACTCGAATCGACGTTGGGAAGTTGCAGGATGCGTGTAAATCGACGCTAGTGACCTATATGATGCCGAACAGATTCATCGTGTTGGAGGAGATGCCACTGAATTCCAACGGAAAAATCGACAGGCTCATCTTGGAAGCTCAGCTAGAGGGCGGCCTTGAGAGCGACTCGGTGAGCAACCCAGTGAGCAACGAAGAGTCCGCCGCCCTATGATTCGACGGACGCTCGCCCTATCGGATCATCGGCTGCCTCGACTACTTCGCAAGTGCCGGCGAGCGCTGCTTAATTTCGGATTGCCGCCCATACCGCGGTTCCTCACAGCTCCGTTGCTGGCTGTTTTCTTGACCATTCGCTCGATTTACAAATTTTTTTTCCGCGTCTTCATATGCGAGCCGTTCTTCAAAGCGCACTGCACCAAGTGTGGCCGGGGCGTTCGTACTGGTTCTCACCTTCATTGGATGTTGGGACGAGGCCAATTGATCGTTGGAGACAATGTTCGGATCGACGGAAAGTGTACGTTTTCTTTCGCGGCTCGCTTCTCCGAACAGCCGACGCTCATCATCGGCGATTACACCGGCATCAGTCACGGGTGTCACTTCACGGTCGGAAAACAAATTGTCATCGGGCAGCATTGCAGAATCGCAAGCAACGTGTGGATTTTTGATTCCCCTGGACACGGCGCGGATCCCATCGGGCGGATGGCCGGATTGCCTCCCGCTGACGACGAAGTCATGCCTGTTGTGATTGAGGACAACGTCTGGATTGGCCGGGGCGCCATCATCATGAAAGGCGTCACCATTGGACAGGGCAGCATCGTGGTCGCTGGTTCTGTAGTCATGATGGACGTGCCGGCGAATACTCTGGTCGCGGGGAATCCGGCGCGGCAATTGCGAAAACTTACGGGCCAGGCTTCCCAAAGAACGTCAACGTAAAGAACTTCAAGCTAAAGAACATCGAGGTAAAGCCCCGGCACCTGCTCTGGCTGAAATCCATTCCAGAATGTCAGATAGGCATGGATCACCCGTCTAGACCGGCGGAATCCGGCATCTGTTAGGGGATCGGATGCGGCATAGCCGAGAACGGGACACGAGGCAAAGCGTGCTCCTCGATCTGCGGCGATTTGCAGGAATTTTTTCAAAAGTTCTGCGCATTCAGCGGGTTCGAGATCCCCCCAGAGTAAATCTTCCAGCAGAACGACAGTGGTGACCGGTACGGAGGTTGCCTGCATGAGATATCCAGTGAGGATGCCATGTCGTCCTCTGGAGTCGTAGCTCACGGCGATTGCGCCTGCCCTATCTCGACATTGCCATTCCGCCTCCGGTCTTGTCCACAATCGCACCAGTGGCAATTTGCCGGGAAGATCCGAAGCGAGTTCCATGAAGACGTTGATGTCGATATCGGCACACCGATCGAACGTCTGGACCGGCGACGACTCCGGAAACAAGAGCCGTACTAAGAACTGCGTGGAAAAAATGCGCACGGTATTGAGTTTCAACAGGCGAGTGAACAAGGGCATCATGCGATCCATGCCGTCGCCTTCAACACAATAAGTGATCGTGCCGCTGTAACCTTGATTACGGCTACGCTCAACCATGTCCGTCCAGAGCTTGACGGCTACACCCGGACCTTTCACGGTAGTGGCCGCGGTGAGAAGGGTATTCAGAATGATTCGGGTCGGCTCACCGTTCCAGCGGATGTTGCGTGGAAAGCCAGCCAGAAAGCCGAGCAATCCAGTCTCGCCATAAACCGCTGGTGAAAGGCTGAAACTGCCGCCGGGATATTCAAAGGCCGATCGGAGAAATGCCTCGCTATAGAAAAGAGGTTGATTCGAGTTGTTCGCCCAAGAGCGCCGGATGACTGCTGCCAGTTCGGCGAAGTCGCCGCGAAACGCGCACGGAGCGGGCGAGGAGGAATCAGTCATGAGGCGTTGGCGGCAAAACGCTTTGGAGGAATTTCTAAAATAGAATCATACCCGCTCTTTGGGCGCGCTCGCTCATTCGGGAGTGGCTGCGCTGCGACAAACCAGCGACGGCCGAGTCCAGGTCTCTGCCGCTCGCGATGGATTAGACTCTGCGTGTGAAGATTCTGTGGATTGGCCCTGCATTCCTGCACCCCACGAATCGAGGCGGTCAAATCCGCACGCTGGAAATGCTGCGGTGTCTACGACAGCGTCATGAAATCCACTATCTGGCTCCCTACGACGGGACAACCGAGGCAATCGAACGGAGTCCGGAATTTTGCTCGTGGGCCTCCCCTGTGCGCTATGACCTCGCGCCCCGAGGTTCTCCGCGCTTCTGGTGGCAAAGCATCAGCGCATTGTTTTCGCAATTGCCCATCACACTTCAGCGCAAGCGGTCGAAGTCCGTGCTGCGCGAGGCGATGGCGCTACTCGCCAAAGAAAAGTTTGACGTGGTGGTTTGTGATTTTCTGGCGACTACGGTGAATCTTCCTCCGGGCCAGCCATATGTCCTTTTCGAACACAACGTAGAGACAATAATTTGGCGAAGATACTATAAGCATGCCAAGGATCCCGTTCGGCGAGCGTTCTTTCGCAGCCAGGCGCAACGGCTTGAGACTTACGAAATCTTCGCTTGCAGGCGCGCAACTCACGTCATCACAGTTTCAGACTCCGACGCAACGTTCTTGCGCGAAATGTGTTGCATCTCTAATGTCTCGTCAGTCCCGACCGGTGTCGACTTTGCTTACTTCACTGCGCCTTCGGGGCCGACTGCCAAACTTGCGAGCGATCTCATCTTTGTGGGCTCGATGGACTGGATGCCGAACATCGATGGTGTCCTTTGGTTCGTGAAGGAGGTGCTGCCCTTGATCCGGCGCAAGCGACCATTGTGCTCATTAGTGATCGCAGGACGCCGACCGAGTGCGGCGATCCGTTCTTTGCAATCGGACGACAGTCTGATTCGAGTGACCGGCACGGCGGACGACGTTCGGCCTTACTTGTGGAGCAGTCGCGTCTCCATCGTTCCCCTTCGCGTGGGAAGCGGGACGCGACTCAAGATCTACGAATCCATGGCGGCAGGAGTTCCGGTCGTATCCACAACGATCGGCGCAGAGGGTCTGCACTCATCACTGCCGGAAAACATTCGCATCGGGGATGATCCCAACAGCTTTTCGGCTGCGTGCCTAGCGCTGCTGGAGAATCAACACGAACACGCCAGGCAAGGTAAAGCAGGCCAGAGTTGGTTGCGCGAAAACTGCTCGTGGGAAAAAGCAGCGATTCGCTTCGAAGAGATATTGGAGACATGTCGTCACGAATCGCGAGCTTCGACGTCACAAACAATTTAAGACGATGACATCGGTATCGGAAACGACGCTGAAGGGGGCGCTCTTTCCCATCAAAGGTGAATTGGTCCAGCGCCGTTCCCGCGAGTCAAATGACTCGCCGCGAAATTGTTGGCAAGAGGCCGCACCAAACTACTCAGCTGCGGAGACGCTGCAAAAATGTAGTTCGAAATTCCCGGGAAGAACCCGGCATGATCGAGAGCTCGGCGCCAATTCCGATGAGTTTGGTTGCTGACGATGAGGTCCACTTTCTGTTCTTCCAGAACCTCGCTCGCTGCGTGAATTACATAATCTTCTTCGCCAGGAACAGCCAGACAATCCACGATTGTCCCGACGCGCAGATCGCCAAATTGCTTGTGCCCGTGCATGGAAGTCGCGAGCACAACCGCCCAACCGCTGGGCTCAGAACCGGAATTAACGATCAGGCGCAGAAATCGGGAATCGCCCACTGGATACCGGAGATTAAGGATCTCGCTGTCCCGACAAGGCAGTAGCGCGTAGAAATGTCGGGCCTGCTCCTGAATGATGTTAACGTCGCTGCCAAATTCCGGGACCATGGCTACGCTGAAGCTCTTCGGCGGGCGGCGTATCCGCAGTTGTTGGGTGCCTGAAATCAAGAGGGACCCAACGCCGCCACCCACGGCCGTGTCCAAGGCAAAGTTCAGTTTCGGATGCTTTCGCAAACAAACAAGATCGTGAAGGACGCGGTCGGGGCGGAGGCAGCGGAAATAAAACCCGGTGGTTTCCAATGACCAATTTCTAGCGTTCAGCATACGAGGTAGCGGGCGATTGAGAGAACCCATACCAAGGGAGTAGAGCAGCGTGTTCTTCTGGAGCGCATGCTCGAGCATCAAGCCGCCGATACCTTTATAGCGGCGGTTGATCAGACCCTCCGAAACGGGGAGGCGAAAATGACAAACGTGGCGAGTCTGCCCGCTGACAATCCAACGTTCGTGCGTCAACAGGTACGCGCCGTGCACGGCCGCCCCTTCGACGACCAGATGCTGCTCTTGATGAAGAGTGCCGCCGGGTCCGACGGAAAACTGCTGTTTCGGTTCTTCCGGGAAGCGAAGTTCGCAATCCAACCCGCCGGCAACCAACCGATCATTGAATTGATGGACAGCTCCGATCCAGTCGTAGGTGTAAGGGATGATCTTCAGGCCTGGCGAAGTGCTGATCGCATTTTGTAGATCGATGCCCAAGCCCGCCCAAATGGCACCGTCATCAGCGGACTTAGTCGTGCGGTATGCCTTCAAGATTCACCACTCTGGCCGTGCGGCTGGGAGCTTCTTCGGATCTATCGTACTTTAGCGCACTCAGATTCGCGAGCCAATGTCTATGCTTTGAATGCCGCTCACTGAAGCGAACTTCGGGCAGCCGCAGAAGGCGAGAGGAAAATACACGGTTCGTCAATTGACAGCCACGCGAGAGGGCAGAAACCCGAATCGCGGGCGTTGCTCAACCCAGTTCACCGGCACATGACGCGTCAGTTTTTCCAGGTTAGACCTTCTGGCTGATATCCATCGAGGATGGCATCGACGATGTCAGGAGGAAGGAAAGCGCACTCCAGAATCTGACTGACGTACCGCTATCAGAGAGCTTGGTTCGGTGTTGCCTTATCGTTCGCGCGACAGGCCAACGCGGTGCACAAGGTTTTGGAAACGCGAATCGGAGCGGAGCGGATCGAAGCCGGGCCGCAGCAGGACGCCTGGGTTGAATCGCTCTTCGTATCCTTTTTCGAGCCAATTCATGGCTTGATCCGTATCTCCGAGAGATGCATAGATCATCGCAATCTCCGAAGCATTCGAATAACCGGGATTTGAGCGTTTCTTCAGATCGCCCAGAAGCTTTACCGCTTCCGTTCTCTTGCCGGATGCGACATAGGCGCGAGCAAGATTGGCTATGGATGTCGGGCTTCCTCCAGAAAGCTCGCCCGCTTTTTGCAATTCTGCAATCGCTTGATCGTACATTTGCTTTTGAAGGTAAGCCTGGCCGAGTTGATTATGTGCGAGAGCAAAGTTGGGATCCATTTCGATCGTCTTGCGGCTCTGTCGTATGGATTCATCATAGGAGTGCGCTAGGACAAGAAGCTCTGCCAAATCGGCGTTAATGATGAGAGATAGCGGATCCAGGTTTTCCGCTTGTCTCATTTCCGCAATCGCTTCGTCGTACCGACCCAACAGGCTCAAGTGCCACGCATACCAGTGGTGTGCGGTGGCATAGCCTGGGCTTAGTTCGATGGCCCGCTGGAATTCCTTCCCGGCAGAGTCAAAATCCCAGTCGAACCCATCCAAGACGAATGCAAGTGAGTTGTGGGCTTCGCCGAGCGTGCTGTCCAGTTCCAGGGCCTTGATCGCCGCCGCTTTCGCCTTAGGGAATGCTTCCTTGGGGGGCATCACTGCATACTGCCAGTCTCCCAACAAAGCATAAGTGTCGGCTAAGCCGGAATAAGCTGGGGCATACTTCGGGTCCTCTTCGATTGCCTGTTTGAAATAGGCCAGGGCGACTTTCAAACCATCCACCGTTCGCTTATTCCAGAAGTAGCGCCCTTTCAGATAGGACTCGTATGCCTCAGGATTAACAGCCCTAACGCTTTTCAAGGCGGCTTGCTCCTGCGGCGTCAAATTGATTCGAATTTGATCTGCGATGGCGCTCGCCACTTTTCTCTGGAGGGTTAACGTATCGCGCAAATCGCCTTCATAGCTGTGGGACCACAAGTGCTTGTCCGTCGAGGCCTCGATCAACTGCGCCGTGATGCGGACCTGGTCGCCAGAACGGAGCACCGTGCCTTCTACGACAGCGTCCACGTTCAGCTCACGCGCGATCTGCGGCAGAGGCTTGCGCGCTCCTTTATATACCATCACGGAGGTGCGGGAGATTACCCGCAAAGCACTAATCTGCGCCAAGTCGGTAATCAACTCATCGGTCATGCCGTCGGCGAAGTAATTCTGTGAAGCATCGCCAGAGAGGTTGTCGAGCGGAAGAACCGCCAGGGATCGGATGCCCACGGGCGCACGTTCACGCGAAAGAAACAGCCAGACGGCGAGAATCGACAAACTAACAATAATGAGGAGTGCCGATGCGACGAGGATCCGACGCGTCGGCCACAGCCCCTGTTCGGGCGCAAGGGTCGGCCCGGCATCTGGGATCCGATACCCAGACTCTGCCTTATGCTCCGGACTCTCTCGATCTGAACCGGGCGAATCTCCGTCCGCAGATCCCGGTCTTTTTGGGCGGGTGTCTGCGTCGACAACCGAGACGTCCGCAATGAAGCGATAGCCACGTTTTGGGAGAGTCTCGATAAATCGGGGATTCTCAGCCGAATCCCCCAGCGCACTCCGGAGCTTTCCGATGGCAATGTTGAGAGCCTGGTCGAAATCACCGAAACTTTCCTTCGGCCAGACTCGGCTTCGCAATTCCTCACGGGTGACGACTTCCCCCGGATGCTCTAGCAGGATCTCCAGCAGTTTCATTGGCTGCTGCTGAACTTTGATTCTCAACCCCGCTTTGCGCACTTCGCCCGATTGGAGAGAAACCTCGTAGGTTCCGAATCGGACGACGGAAGTGGGCCGTAGGGGTTCCATAGCGCAGGGCCAGCACCGAAGTCTAGCACTTCACGCAAAGGTCCCCACGACTTGGGATATATGCGCGTCTAACTCATTTGCCGACAATTATTTAACGGAGAATGAGTCGGATATGTGGAAAAACTCCGCAGTGAATTGACGCCGGACGATGGACGGGTCAGATTGGGCGGCAACTTGGGCTTCTACCGGGGTTCGAGATTCAGGGGAAGGCAAATGAAAGGTATTGGATCTGAACTACAAGAAATGGTCGGATTCGGAACTTCACCCTCACGGGAAGGTCACCCGTTGCCGGGGTTCGAAGAGTTGGCGATGCCCCTGTTTGATTCTCTCTACAACTTCGCGCGCTGGCTGGCGCGCGATTCCAACGATGCCGAGGATCTCGTACAAGAGACCTATCTGAAGGCTTTGCGCAGCTTCGCGTCGTTTCGGCCGGGGACTAATTTCCGAGCATGGATGTATCAGATCCTGAGGAACACTTTTTTAAGTTCGCGCTCGAGACTCGAGCGGCGAATGACGGTTGCGATGGATTCGGATCGGGATGGATCGGAACTGGCAGTCGATACGGACACTCCGGAAACGATTCTAATGAATCGTTCTAACTCTCAACTCATCCAGCGAGCCATCGACGATCTTCCCGTGCTCTACCGAGAGACCCTCCTTCTTTGTGAAGTGGAGGAAATGTCGTACCAGGAGATCGGCGAAATATTGTCGATCCCGACAGGAACCGTCATGTCGCGTCTTGCCAGAGCCCGAAAGGCAGTTCGTCAGACACTCCACAGCCAGGAAATCGGTGATGAAGTGGCGCTCTGATATCCAAGGCAAGATTCAAGCAGCGATCCTTGCAGAAAGAGGAAAAGCTTGTGGCGACCACAACGTTAGCAGCAGCCTTGAACGCTCCACCAGTCGAATCGCGATCCGGCACGATGGATCGGATTCTAGTCATTGAGGGCGGTAGTGATTTGCAGAAGATTTTACGACGGCTTTTTTCATCCGAAGGATATGAAGTCGATGTTGTCACTGATGCCGTTCGTGGTCTGGAGTTGCTTCGCCAGAGAGTACCAGCCGCAGTGCTCCTCGATCTACCGAGTCCGGGATTTGCAGGGCGCGATCTTTGTAAGAAAATTGCGAATTTGATTCCTGGTCTGCCACTCGTAATCCTCAGCACGAGTTCAAATGTTGCCGACAAGGTCTTTCTGCTGGAAATGGCTGCCGACGATTACGTGACCGTGCCGTTCAGCCCGAGGGAACTGGTTGCGCGACTGCGGGCGCTAATCAGACGTGCATCGCGCACCAGTCCGGAAGGTGTCTATGTCTTTGCGGACGTGATCGTTGATTCCTCCAAGACCGAGATCACTCGGGGAGGCCGGAAGGTCCTGGTTACTCCAAAGGAATTCAAGACGCTGGAATTCTTGACGAAGAATGCCCAACGTGTGATTTCGCGAGATGAACTTCTCGCCAAAGTTTGGGGGTACGAGAACTACCCCTGCACGCGGACGGTGGATAACCACATGCTGCGACTACGACAGAAGCTAGAGAGCGACCCTTCGCATCCGTCGCACCTTCTAACAGTACACGCCTTGGGCTACAAGTTTGTCCCCTAAGCATTGTGTTCGCATTCGATAAAGGGCATCAGATTTACGACGTCGAACCTATGACGCGGCTTTAAACAGTCTCGCGAGACTATCGATGTCCGCGGCACTCGTGTCACCGATCACGAAATAGCGAAGGCCGCCTTGGGCCCATGTTTCCATATTGAACGACAGTTTCTCCGGCGAGAGAGAACCGTCCTCCAACCTGGGTGGCAATGCCCGTTCCTGGAACACAAACACAGAAATGTGATGCTTCCGCACGTCGTAAATGAGATGCGCACCCGGCGTTTGGTCGAGATAAGTCATTCGGCCTCCAAGCAACGAGAACTCGGAGTTCTGGAGTTCCGGCAAATTGAACGCGAAGGGGATCTTTCCCTGGAACCAGGGTTTCACAGTATGCCGATCCGTGGAGATCACGTCCACCGGCGTTGAACTGGCGAGGGTCGCCACGTGCAAGTCGGCAATCTCGCTGTAAACGTGATCTCTTGAGGCTTGGTCTCTGCCCGACCCGGATCCCACATAGATCGAAGCCAACGTCGCGACCACGAGAATTACGGCTGTCGCCGACGCTAACATCCATCCCAGACGGAAACTGCGTTGTGGTTTGGGTGTAACGCGTTGCTCGATCCGTCTCCGGAACTCGGAACTGGGAACGAAACGTTTTCCAGCAACTTGAATCGCGCGCTTCATTTGAACTCGCGCAAGGGCATCCGTCGAGCACGAACTGCATCCCCGCACGTGTGCGTCGAAGGTTCGCAACTCTTGCTCCGGTAGCTCCCCGTCTAGGTAACTATCAAGTTTCGTCTTCCATGACTCACAAACCATGGTTCATTCCTCTCCCGACTTCTATCAAGTCTTTACTGCCTTGAAGATTGCGCCCTAGGTGGTCCCTGGCACGGGATAAGCGCGACATTACCGTACCGATCGGAATGGAAAGAGTCTCCGCAATCTCCTGGTACGACATTTCCTCGACTTCACATAGTAGGAGTGTTTCTCGGTAATGTACCGGCAGGTCCTCCATGGCGCGTTGCACTACTTCGGAATTGATGCGACTCATCAGAATCGTTTCCGGAGTCTCGTGCTCAACCGCAAGGTCAGGTCCGCCCTCCTCCGGATCAAGTGAAACAGTTAAAGCGATTCTTAGCCCGCTACGCGAAGTTAGGAACGTGTTGCGCAGGATGCGGTACATCCACGCCCGGAAATTAGTCCCCAGCTGGAAAGACGAAAAGCCTTTTAGAGCTTTTGCGTAGGTTTCTTGAACCAGATCCTCGGCCTCTTCGCGATTCTGCGTCAACCAGCGGGCGAAATTGTACAACTGGTCGAAGAGCGGCATTGCCAGGTCTTCGAACGAATCGGATTGGGGGCCCGCTCCTGAGATCCACACAAGGTTAAAACCAATACCCAGGACTTTTATTCCAGCAGATAGCAATAATTCCTGGGGACGGGAAACATTGTTTGCGTCGAGGGTGAACTGGCCGAGCGAGGAGCGTTGTGGGCCGGCCTGGAATAAAAGACAAGAAAGTCCGTTAGCACCAGTGAAACCCATTTTCGCAGGAGGCGGATCATGAACAGAATCAAGAGTAGGTTCGTTAACTTAATCTCGACGGGCTTGGCATTTCTTATCACACTCCTTGCAACCCTGTTGATTGTGCCGGGAGGTGCATCGGCCAAGGATCACAAACCAAAAGGGTCAAACAACCAAGCCCAGGTGGTCGCCCACATTTCGTTCGCTGGGCTATCGGCTGTCGACATGTCAATGCAGAAGAAACTGAACGACAAGTACTTCCTATATGTGCAGCACTCAAAGGGGCAAGGCGTCTCGATTATCGACATCACGAAGCCCGCTCAAGCGAAAGACGTTGGACTACTCGCGTGGCCGGACCCGGCTGTGTCGCGAAAGATGAACTTGTCGGGCGATTTGGCGATCATTGCGGAAAACGATGCTTTCCCGACGCAGATCAGCAGCGCCAATGACGACCTGGTGCTTTGGGACTTGTCGAATCCGGCCGCTCCCCGAGTGGTGCAAAAGTTCTCCGGAGTAGTCAAGTGGCTTCAGGACGAACGCAATTTCATTTATGTCTTGAATGGCGATGGATTGTGGGTGGTTTCAAAGCCACAAGAACGCCAACCAGAACAGGCCGGATCCTCAGACAGTTACTGACGGTGACGCAAAACACGAGCAAGGCAGACAGGCGGCGATGGAAGCCACCGACACTGCACGTTCCTGCGGCAACGATTCTGCACATTAAAAGGTGTATCTAATGGTAAATCCTTTCGATCCGAAGACCGTACTCTTGGCCAAGCACGCGCAACATGTCGTGCTCATCCATTTCCCAATCGCACTGTTCATCACGGCGGTGGGCTTTGACTTTATCGCAGAGTGGACCAAACGACGTGGCCTGGCGGATGCAGCCTACTACAACCTGATAGTGGCCGCGATTTCAACCATCCCAGTCCTCGTGACTGGGATACTTGCATGGCAGTTGCAACTCGAAGGCCGGAAGCTTAAGGGGATCCTGTTAATGCATCTCGTTCTGGCGTGTGTTTCGACACTGATGATCTGGATGGTCTGGTGTGTGCAATTCCTCGCGCGGCGGCGAGCGAGAATCTTGCCGAAATACCGTCTGGCGCTTGAAGTTCTGGGAGTGGTCCTGATCGCCGTGACTGGGCATTTGGGTGGCTTTCTGAGTGGTGTCAACGTTCCTGGCTAGTCCCCGATTTATCCAGGCAAAAGGATAAGGGCGTATCCCGGTGATTGCGACTTGTGGGTTGGTTCTGAGGAAGTCATGAAAATACAGACACCACAATAATTTTTGGCCGTAGTGAACTTCGGGAATAAAAGCGGCACGCTTCGGTTATCAACTCGGAGCGCTACAAACCACGGAGGGCAGATGCCGGCCAAGAAGCAAAAGCTAATCGATCAGCAGTTACAAGACCTCAACAGCGATGGTGTGGATCATTACGGGTTTCTAAAAAGCATGAAGCATTCGATCAAAAGGTCATCATCCCCACTGATTCACTCGATTCTCTGGTTAGCCGTCTGCGCCGCAATGTTGTCTATGACTGTGGCGGCTCAAACCGGCGCCTGGCTCATGCCCTCGCATGACGAGCAGCACAGCGGACTTTCTACCGTCCAATCCCAGGCGCTCGACACGATTCATTGGCATGTTCCCGTGGACCTGAGCCCTCCGCAGGGTGAGATTACTATCCACTACGGTTCCCCGCTGGTCACCGCCGCAAACACGGTGATCGTCCCGGTGAAGACAGGCTTAAACAGTTTTCGTGTCGAGGCCCATGACGGCACCACCGGCAAACGGCTCTGGGCGCAGAAGACCGGCTGGCAGACGTCGACGCTGGCAACCTTCACCCCCGGGCTTGGACCTGTGCTTTCGAATAACTCGCTCTTTGTTCCCGACATTGCCGGCCGCGTGCTGGTTCGGTCGAATCCCGACCAAGCCCTGGGCACTGTAACTCATCTTTACTTCTATGGCCTAGAGAACTTTCGCAAGAACCCCACCGCTTACGAGCAGAACGTGCAGATCGATACGCCGCTCTCAATCGACGCCAATGGCAATCTCTACTTTGGATTCCTCGTGTCCGGCCCCACACCGATCAACCTACAGAGCGGCCTCGCACGCATTGCTCCCGACGGCACCGGAACCTGGGTTTCTGCGGCGGCCGCTAGCGGGGATCCTTTAATTACCCAAGTCGCCATCAGTTGCGCGCCCGCTCTCTCGCCGGACGGCAGTCTCTTGTATGTGGCAGTGGATAACGAAAACTTTGGATACCTGCTGGCCCTCAATAGCACTACGCTGGCGCCAGTGGGCCGGGTGCGTCTGACCGATCCGTCGTCGGGCATGGACGCCATGCTCTTCGACGGTTCCTCCGCTACTCCTACTGTGGGACCCGATGGCGACGTGTATTTCGGAGTGCTGGAAAATCCGTTTCCCAACCACAATGACCGCGGCTGGCTGCTCCACTTCAACAGCGATCTGACGCAGACCAAGATTCCCGGCAGCTTTGGCTGGGACGATACGGCTTCCATCGTTCCCGCCTCACTGGTCCAGAGGTACAAGGGGACTTCGAACTACCTCCTCATGACGAAGTACAACAACTATGCGGGTATTGGCACCGGAAATGGGAAAAACAGAATCGCGATCCTCGACCCTAACGCCACCGAAAAGGACCCAATCCTTCCGGGCACACTGGTCATGAAAGAAGTGATCACGATGCTGGGTGTCACACCCGACCCTGGAACTGGTTTTCCGGAAGCGGTTAAAGAATGGTGCATCAATACGGCTGCGATTGATCCCTTCACCACGTCGGTAATCGCCAACAGCGAAGACGGCAAAGTCTATCGCTGGAACCTGACCACCAACAGCTTGTCAGAGGTAGTCACTTTGTCGACGGGTAAGGCAGAGGCATACACGCCGACGCTAATCGGCGCCGATGGAACCGTTTACGCCATCAACGATGCGATCCTGGGCGCGATTGGGACGACGACCCCGAAGGGTGCTTCTCAGCCGTAGATTTCAGTGAGGGCCAGACGGAACGCCTGGCCGATTTTTGTGGGAATAAAAGTAGCGTGCGTCAGTTATCACCTACGAAGGCTAGAAACCACGGAGGGCAGATGCCGAACAAAAAGCAGGATTTTATCGATCAGCAGTTACAAGACCTCAACAACGACGGGGTGGATCGTCGCGGGTTCCTGAAGTGCATGGCGTGGGCGGGGACAGGCCTGGTCTGGACAATGAGCGGCGGCATCCCGGTTTCGCGGGCATTCGCCAAAGGCTACGGCAAAGATGCTGGCAAAGGAGCGGATTTCACCTTCGTGCAGATCAGCGACAGCCACATCGGGTTCAACAAGCCAGCCAACCCGGATGTCACTGCCACCCTGCAGACGGCAATCAACAAGATCAACGCAATGCCCCACACGCCGGATTTCATCATTCACACCGGTGACCTGAGTCAACTCTCGAAGCCCAGCGAATTCGACACGCTCGACCAGGCATTAAAGGGAGCGTCTGCAAAGCAAATCTACTTTGTGCCCGGCGAGCACGACATGCTGAGTGACAACGGTGAACAATATCTGGAGCGCTATGGAAAAGGTACCAAGGGCACCGGCTATTACAGCTTCGATCACAAGGGTGTGCATTTCGTTGGTCTCGTAAATGTCGCCAATTTGAAAGCTGGAGGAATGGGGTCGCTCGGTCACGAACAGCTGGAGTGGCTTGAGAGCGATCTTAAGGGCCGGTCTGCCAGCACTCCCATTGTGCTCTTCGCCCACATTCCACTTTGGACGATCTATCCGGAGTGGGGATGGGGAACCGACGACAGCGAACAAGCTTTGTCGTACGTCAAGAAGTTCGGATCCGTGACTGTGTTAAACGGCCATATTCACCAGATCATGCAAAAGGTCGAAGGCAAGGTTTCGTTCCACACCGCGATGTCGACCGCTTTCCCTCAACCTGCACCGGGAACAGCTCCCTCAGCCGGACCCATGAAGGTGCCAGCCGATCAGTTGCAGCGGGTGTTGGGGATCACGGACGTGAACTATGTGGTCAGCGGGCGCAGCCTAGCAGTCGTCGATTCGCCTCTCGCGGACTCGGGAACTGCGGCATCACAGAATGGCGGCGGCTTGGCTCTCGGTGACCCCGTCCGCGGGTAGCCCTCGAGGATGTGGTCCAAACAAACAAATGAAGATCCGGCAACAAATCAAATTTAGAGAGGAAGTAAACAAATGACGAGGAAAACTTTGTGGATCACAGGCATCGCGACGCCTGTATTAATTGCGGCGCTGGTATTGTTAGCGGGATCACCGAGCGTCAGGGCGAGTGACCAAGCCGCAGCAAGCGCAGCGGTGAAAATCGATAACTTCGTTTTCGGGCCGCAGACGATCACGGTACCGGTCGGAACGACAGTTACGTGGACAAACAGTGATGACATTCCTCATACGTCGGTCAGTACGGATGGCGTGTTCAAATCCAAGGTGCTGGATACGGACGAGAAATTCTCCTATACGTTTACCAAACCTGGAACATATCCCTACTACTGTACGATCCACCCGAAGATGACTGGCAAGGTCGTTGTGCAGTGAGGTTCGAAGACAAAACTCGGCATCGCTGCATGTAATAACGAGACAAATCTCGAAACACCTGAAGGCCGTCCTGATCACCGGGACGGCCTTTTTGCGCATGGTCTAAACGCAACGTATGGAGCCAGAAATAAAGCTATCGAGTTCCGGAATAAATCGTGACCGATGCCGTTAACAAGAATACAACGCAAATGGCTGAGAGGGCTGTAGCCGTCGGAGTTCGCATGGATGATGAAGGCAACCACAATATGACTTCAGAGTCGAAACAATCGGCAGAGATAACGTCTACCAGTAACGACATGGCACTGGTCCATGCAAGCAAGGATGGAGATGTTGCTGCTTTCGAGCAACTCGTCAAGCGATACGATCGCAAACTCCTCCGAATCGCTCAAAGCGTGACGCATAACTTAGAGGATGCGCAAGATGCGTTGCAGGAGGCCTTTCTTAAGGCCTACCAAAACTTGCACCAATTCCGAGAGGAGTCCCAATTCTCGACCTGGCTCATTCGCATCACTCTGAACCAGTCGCTCATGAAGTTGCGGAAGCAGCGCAAGACAAGGGAAGTATCCCTGGATGAGGATTGTCAGGAGGAAAACGTGCTCCCATTGGAGGTCATCGATTGGGCTCCGAACCCTGAACAACTCTACTGGTCGACTGAATTACGAGAAATCCTAATCAAGGCCCTAAAAGAGTTGCGGCCAATCTTGCGAGCAGTCTTCGTGCTGCGAGATATCGAAGGTCTATCAATAAATCAGACAGCCGAGGCGCTGAACTTGAGCGAAAGCGCGGTGAAAGCCCGCCTGTGGCGAGTTCGACTGCAACTCCGCGAAAGCCTAAACAAGTATTTCGGCAAACAACCGGACTCTGCGCTAACTCAGCTCGTCCTACTAAATAAAAGGACTGGGCTGATTCTCAGTCTGTTTATCGAGTGTCTGGCACGGCCGGCATTTCAAAGATGTTCTACGAATGCTGCCGAGTTCTCGGGAACATCCAATACGACAACGCCCACCGGCCATGCCACTGCTGATGCAGCGGCGAGTGTGTAACCACCCTCCGACAAGGATTTGACAATCAAGTGACATCCAGTCCGCATTGTTTCTTGCACTGCAGCGTCTAACCTGTATGCGCTAGGAAAAGCATTTTATAACGCGACGCTCAAAGGCCCACCTGTGGAATAAAACGCAGTGAGCGTAGTTATCGGACATGAATTCACATTTAACCAAGGAGACATCATGAAGAAGTCGTATTTAACGTTTGCCATTACTGTGACTTGCCTGCTCGGGATGGGTATAAGTGCCCACGCCCAGGACGCCAGGGGAGTTAGCGTGACAGTTCCGTTCGCGTTTGTCGTCGATGGATCCAAGACCATGCCTGCTGGCACATACAAGATTGGCCGCGTCTTTCCTCAGGCAGGCCCAGGCTTGATCATTTACACCCATGGCACCAGCGCGCTGCTGCTTCCAGTGGCTGTCGACGAAGCTTCTGAGGGGCAGGAAAAACTCAGTTTTGAACGTGTGGGCGACCAGTACTTTCTCACTAAGGTCGGGACACCAGCAGGTGTCTATACCATCGAGACTGCACGAGCGATCACCAAGTTAGCGGAGCTGAAAGATCACAGCACGGTTGTGTCATCTGGTAACTAAATAAATGTTTCCGAAACGGTGGGGCAAGGAGTTCAGGTCGATAAGTAGTAGTATCAACGCCTGACCTTCCTATCCACCCATCAGTCAATGGCTTCTCAACAAACGGGGCAGCCGGCATAACAATCGTACAAACCACACAATAAGTGTATGGAGGATAAAGTGAAACACGCACTTTTCATATGCGGCCTGCTCATGACGCTGGCAATTCCTTCGGGGCTGCTCGCTCAGCAGGCCGGCTATTTTGAGACCAACCTGGTCTCCAATACTGCCGGCGTAGCCAACACTACAGACACTCAACTTGTGAACCCCTGGGGTATCTCAATTCTGCCTGGGCAAGATTTCTGGATCGCCAACAACAACGGTGGCACCTCGACGCTCTATGACGCACAGGGCAACAAGAACTCGCTGGTCGTTACCATACCCGGGGCCACAAAAAATCCGAACGGTAATTGCAGCCCTGGCTGCCCTACGGGCACTGTTTCCAACGGAAACGGCACTTACTTCGGAGGCGGATCGTTCATCTTTGACACGGAAGATGGCATTATCGCCAACTGGAACGGCGGCACCAGCGCAGTAGTGGCATTTGACAACTCCGCCAGCGGTGCCGTTTATAAGGGTCTCGCGTTGCTCAACAGCACCTTCCTGTTGGCAGCGAACTTCAATAGCGGCAAAGTGGATGTCTATGATCGTAACTTCACTCCCACTTCATTGAGCGGCTCGTTCACCGATCCAAAACTTCCTGCTGGCTTCGCTCCCCACGGCATCCACGTAATCGGTAGTCAGATTTATGTCGCCTATGCGATGCAGGATGCTGCCAAACACGACGCCCAGCCAGGCGCCGGATTAGGGCAGGTCGATATCTTCGACGCGAATGGCAATTTCGTCAGCACCTTCGTCGCTGCTGGAAGCCAACTTAACGCGCCTTGGGGTGTAGTGGAGACTCCGTCTACTTTTGGCACGTTCCCCAACGCAATTCTGGTGGGAAATTTCGGCGATGGCACGATCGATGCGTTCGATACTACCGGGAAGTTTCTCGGGCAACTCACCGACTCTTCGAACAAAACGTTGGTGAATCCCGGGCTGTGGGACATGGCGTTTGGCGGAGGCGGTCCTTCCGGTGACCCGGGCACACTTTATCTCACGGCGGGAGGTAGTAACCAGCCGAATTTTCCGGCCGGAGGCAGCACAACCAGCGTGTTCGCTAGCCTTGCTCCCGCGGCCGGGGTCGGCAACCCAGACTTTTCCTTGAGTCTCTCGACGCAGAGCATAACCGTTACACCGGGCGGTTCGGCAAATCTGACGATTAGTGCGAACGGGGTTGGAGGATTCAGCGGACAGATCGCACTCTCCTGCACCGCACCCAGCGGTCTGAGCTGCGCTTTCAGTCCGACGACGATCTCTCCTGGTTCAAGCGTGTCATCCTCCACCTTGACCGTCTCTGCCGCGGTGATTCCACCGGGAGGAGGCGGCGGCTACGGTGCCATGGGCATGGCCATCCTGCCTGGTCTGGGGCTATTCGGAACCGTTCTTGCCACGCGCAAACGGAAGTTGTTTACGCGAAAGGCCGTCGGGTGGACGACCGTCCTGGGGTTGTTGCTTCTGGTATCGCTGTTTGCTATCGGATGCGGCGGTGGTTCAAAAGGACAAACTCCCCCATCGCAGACCACTGTAATGGTGACGGGTACTTCTGGTGCGCTAAGCCACGCGGAGGCCGTAACCATCACGGTCAACTAAAGCAGATAGCCCGAGCAGAAAAGGGCGCACTTCGGTGCGCCCTTCCTCAAGGGCAATGGTTTCTGACCACAATGCTCAGATTAGAAGCAGTAACCCATTGCTCCCGCTACAAGTTTGGAAACCTCCGTAACCCTTTTCTCAGAGAATTTCTCGATTTGTGGGCCTAAGACAGCTTTCCACATTAATTCCTGAGATTTGTGGAATAAAAGGGCACACATACTTGTTATCTCTCTCGAAAGAAAGATAACTCGATCATTGCAGCCATGTGCTCCGGACATAAACCTTCCGACATGGCATGAGGTTCCGGCCATACGTCAGCATTCGCGGAACTGATGTGGAGACGGAAGAAGCGCTGAGGCCGCGGGTGTCGAGCCTTCCCCAGTGATGTGATACCCGCGGCGGAAGCCCACAACCCAGCGTCGGGAATTGAGATGGGATTTGCTTCGGAACCAAGGTTCAACAGAGACGATTAACAATGATCGACAAGGATGATCGCAATGATTGGTTACAAGAGCACACTGTTAGGTCGAACTGAGATTGCCGAAGGCACAATGGCATTTCAGTTCGAAAGGCCAAACAAGTTTGTATTCAAGGCCGGACAGTATATCGACTTAAGTCTCTCGGATTCCTCCCTCGGACCCTCACACTCACTGACTCACACCTTTTCCATCGCAAGCTCTCCGTTCGACGAAGAGCTCGTAGTCACGACCCGTATGAGAAATACGGTTTTCAAGCAGGCCATATCCACCGTGGCGATCGGCAGTCCAGCAATGATTGAGGGGCCAATGGGCTCTTTCGGCCTCCATAACAACACTGCCAGGCCAGCCGTCTTCCTCGCCGGCGGGATCGGCATCGCTCCGTTCCTCAGCATGCTCACCTATGCCACAGAGGAGAAGCTTCGCCATCGTATTGTTCTGTTCTACGCGAATCGCTACCTGCAGGATGCGGCGTTCATCGACGCGCTCTGGAGGTTGGAACGTGAAAATCCGAGATTCCGTTTTGTTCCGACCCTCACGCGCGCGGCAACTAACAACGGTTGGAAGGGGAAGACCGGTCACATCAGTTCGGAAATGCTCCTTCAGTACGTGGGCATCTTGAGAGGTCCAATCTATTACATCGCTGGTCCTCCAACTATGGTTGCAGCGGCGCGCCGAACCCTCACTGAGGCAGGTGTAGATGAAGATGATATCCGTACGGAAGAGTTTGGCGGCTATTGAATAGTGAATCGGGAGAGCGGGTGATTAGCGGTGATAGCTTCTTTACCAACGAAGGGCTTCCTCGGCACTGGCGCCACCTTCGGAGCGGATCTCAACCTCGTCGTGCAGCTGATCATGGGGTTGGCCCTGCTGGCGGGCGCTCTTCTCGCGAAATGCAAGCGCTATCGCGCTCACGGTATCTGTCAGACGACCGTGCTTCTATTCAACTTGTTACTGATCGGACTGATTATGTGGCCATCGTTCCGGCAACAGGTGGAGCCGTCGCTATCTAAGGTTATCCACAAGCGGTATTACGAGGTCGCGGCAACGCACGCGCTTCTCGGGATAACGGCTGAGCTTCTGGGACTCTATATCGTCATTGTGGCCGGCACGAACCTTCTTCCACAGTGGATGCGGTTTAGACATTGGAAGTGGTGGATGCGCGCTGAATTGGTGCTTTGGACAATTGTTCTGATTAGTGGCGTGGCGACGTACTGCACTTGGTATGTAGCGCCTTTCCGCTGAGGCCGCGCGCGTCACGATATTTGGCACGCGTCCGGCTGCAGCTGACTAGCGATACAAAGAGGAGTCTAAGAGTGTCGGAACTGGTTTGTTATGGGCTTACTGGACTGGCCGCGATGTTGATCGTAGCGCTCTGCCTGGACTTGCGCTGAGAGGTTCGGAGCGGCGTGGAGAGCATACATGCTGGTGAAGCGAGTTGCATGCAATAAGTATTGGACCTATCGCACCAGTTATGAACTGACTGTTCCTTTCGAATATTGCATTGATGGTCTTCTAGCATGTGCACGTAAGAGTTGACAATTAAATGACATTCATACCGCATCTTGTCGTCAGGCCGCCGAGTCTATGCTCCAGTGCGGTTGGAACAAAATCGTGAGCAAAAAGGAATTGGAGCATGAATACTAAAGAAGAAATTCTCGAATCCACGGTGACGTCTGAAACAGTGTCATCGGAAACCACAGCTTCGTCGACGGGAAAAGGTATTCAGGGTGATCCGCAGACGTTGGTTGAGAGACGGTCGTTTCTGAAGGGTCTCGGAATTGCCGGGCTGACATTGTCCGCTGGCGGTCTGCTACCGACCCGCGCCAGAGCGGCAACGTCCGGCGAAAGCAGCAAGAAGCTCAGCAAAGGCGACGTCGCGATCCTCAAGCTTTTGGCGGCGGCAGAGCTTGTCGAAGCCGATCTTTGGCAGCAATATGCGGAACTGGGTGGGGTTACCGCCGGAGTTCAAAACCCTTACCAACTCGCGTTCCAAAATCTGGATGGCGATGGATCGCAATACATTTCCAGTAATACTCTGGATGAACAGAGCCACGCCGCTTTCTTGAATGCATATTTGATTTCCAAGGGCGAAGAACCGGTGGACCTCGATCGATTCCGCACTCTGCCGAGCAGCCAGGCGACGGGAGCGCAGCAAATTGGGCGGCTCACGAACCTTATGCAGCTTAGTGTCGATACGAGTTGGTTTGTTCGCTATCGCAGCGCTACCAACCCCGATTTTGGAGCAACCTTCGAACAGGCATTGAGTGCGCTAGCTGCCGGGCAGTTTCCGGCCATCCCCAGAAACAACGGTGACTTCGGTCCGAAACACCATGTCCAGGCAATCGCTAACACTGCGGCATTCCACTTCGGGTTTATCGAGCAGGCCGGCTCAAGCCTCTACGCCACCCTTAGTCAGCAAGTATCGAGCGCGGAAGTGTTGAAGATCACGCTCAGTATTGGCGGAGATGAGATTTGCCACTTTTTGGAATGGGTGGACTTCGCGGGGAACGGTGTGCAGCCCCCGGTTGCTCCTTTGACTGATCCAACGAATGGGCTGACGTTCCCCAATTTTAATAAACCGGCGAATCCCTTGATTCAAACGAATCTGATCTTCCCCGTACCGTGCGAGTTCATCAGTCCTGATCTCCCCGCATGCGCGGTGATTCGCCCAACATCTCCCGGCCAGATCGATGCAGTGGGTGCGATCAACGGCTTCATCAGCGATGGCCTTTTCCTCGGTCAACCAGCGGAGTTTTCCGAGCTGTTACTCAATCTCGCGGCGGCCGCGGACGCAGCAAAACGCAGTTGATAGGATCTTGTACCCGTGATCTCTCCCCTGCCGGATGCTGTTCACGAGCCTTTCGGACGGCATCCGCATTTTAATAACGACATGCCAACTTATTTCTCTTTCGTCTGAACCAAGGAGCGCTCATGTTCGAAGGATTGTTTCAACCGACCCACTTACTTGTGATTTTCGGAATTGCCCTGCTCATTTTCGGCCCCAAGAAACTTCCCGCACTCGGCAAAGGAATTGGAGAGAGCATCCGCGGCTTCAAGACAGCCATGAATGCTGACGAAGTGAAGGCGGGTAGCACAACAACCGCGGTTGCGGACGACCAGGACTAGCCGACGAGTAAATTGTGGTTTTCGACGCACCGAGATTCTGCGCATGAGAGCCGCGGGGAGTGATTCATGCCCGCGGAATTCTTTATCTCGTCGAGTCCCTCAAACTTCGCAGTGTTAAGTTGACCTTGCAGAGTCATACCCGGCTTAGGCAGCAGTTCTCTTCTGAGTAGCGATACCCTGCCATATTTCGGAGCTGCTACGCGGTGTATTCCTGGAACGAAACCGATTCTTACCGCACCTCGCCGATTCGCCGGACTGGAGGCGGAGAATCGCAAAATCAAAGGTGCAGAAGGCGCGGGAAGAGATAACCGGCTTCAAGTACTTGATGATCTGGCGTCCGCGAGTCAATACAGATGTCGCGAATACCAGTTTTTCCCATGATCGAGGGGCACATCATCCGAATCAGCCCTTTATTGTTCAGCGATTGCCGTGGGCTGGTGCAGTGCTGCCGTGGCGATTGACGCTAAGGGCAAGATGACGTCCACACCTCCGCGCGCGATCGCCTCTTTCGGCATACCGAAGACGACGCAGCTGGCATCATCTTGCGCGATATTGGTGGCTCCGGCTTCTTTCATCTCCAACATTCCTTGTGCGCCGTCGTCGCCCATACCGGTCATGATCACTCCAATCGCTTTCGAGCCGACCGACATCGCCACCGAACGGAAAAGCACATCTACACTTGGTCGGTGCCGCGAGACCAGCGGACCGTCGACCACCTGGAGGGCAAGTTCCGTGCCAGCTCGCTCGACCAGCATGTGGAAATTTCCCGGCGCAATAGAAGCCTGGCCTGCGTGCAACCGGTCGCCATGTTTCGCTTCTTTCACGTCAATGGCGCATTCGTTATTCAGACGCTCAGCGAAGGCCCGAGTGAAACCTTCGGGCATGTGCTGCACGATCACGATCGGTGGACAATCGACGGGCATGGCCGTAAGAAAAACGCGCAGGGCTTCGGTTCCACCGGTCGAAGCGCCCACTGCAATGACTCTCCCTGATGGGCCTGCACCATAAGGCTTCACTCTGCGCGGAAGAACAGCGTCAGCGGTGAGACGAGTGATGGGCAAAGCGGCAGGCATCGCCCGGCGGGTCACCTGCGCTGCCGCCGCGCTCCAAACCGCATCCAGTAGGGTCACCGCCGATTCGTGAAGAAAGTCGCGCACGCCGACTTTCGGCTTGGTGATCACTTCCACCGCGCCTTCCTCCAGCGCACGCAGCGCCATTTCCGTGCCGCGCGCCGCGAGGCCCGAACAAACCACGACAGGCGTGGGCGACTCGGCCATGATCTTGCGGATGAAGGTCAGCCCGTCCATGCGCGGCATTTCGAGGTCGGTAATGACAACGTCGGGAGGTTCCTTTTGCATCTTCATCCACGCGATCAGGGGGTCGGATGCCGCACTGACCAGAATCTTGCGGTCAGTACACAAAATGGCCTGCATCACTTGACGCACCATCGCGGAGTCGTCGACGACCAGGACCCGCAAGCTATCTCGCCGTACTTGCGGCATTCGCTTTTGGCCTTTCTGGGTCGCTCGAGGCCGAGGAAGACCCTGAATGGCCAGCCGCGCGGTCCGCTTCGTTCTGCGTCCGCGTGTAGATTGTAGGCTCGACGCTGCGCAATTGCGGGGATATGCTGGTCAAGTTCTCAGCGTGTCCCACGAACAAGTACCCGTTGACTGCAAGGTCAGACAGAAGGTTGGCGATCACTCGTCGTTTCGAGTCAGCGTCGAAGTAGATCAGAACATTGCGGCAAAGAATGGCGTCAAACGGGCCGTCGATGAGGTAAGGCTCCTGGTTCAGGTTCAATCTTCTGAAGTCGACCGTTTGCTGTATCTCGACTCTCACCTTCATCTGCCCCTGGCGATCGGCGCATCCTCGTAACACGAAGCGGCGCAGCAGGTGTTTCGGAATCTCCACCGACCTTGCGAGATCGTAAACTCCGCTGCGCGCCTTCTCGAGCATCCGATTGGAAATGTCTGTCGCCAGAATTCGTGTGTCCCACCCATTTTCTGCGGGGAGATGCTCTGCCAACAGCATGGCCAAAGTGTAGGGCTCTTCCCCGGAGGAACACCCCGCACTCCATATGCGCACTCGCTTTGGTCGCAAGCCTTGTTCTGCCTCCGCCCGTAATCGGGGAAGCACTTGCTGAACTATGAATTCGAACTGTCTGGGCTCGCGGAAAAACCGAGTCTCATTGGTGGTGATGGCGTCGATCATCCGGGCCCGTTCCTCGTGCCCGTCGGGGCTGGAAACACAATCGTAGTAACTTTCGAGGGAGGGGATCCCCAGCGCCACGAGCCGACGATAGAGGCGTCCGCACAACAGTGCAGTTTTTGAAGTTCCCAGCCAGATGCCTGTCTCGCCGTAGATCAATTTCTGGAATTTCTGAAATACGGCAGGACTCACAGAGAGCGGCGGCGATTCCAAGCGCGGCTCCGCCGGAGGCGGAGAAACTGAACGCTTTCCGTCGCCTGCCCCTGAAGGCACAGTTAGCTTCCTATTCCGGCCTGGCGTCGTTGTGCGGACTGTGGCGCATTCATCGTGTCTGGAATGGGAGCCTCATTGTTCGCAGATTCCGTCACGGCCAGAATTTCGTCGGCAGATAGAACTTTGTCGATGTCGAGAATCAGGCAAAACTTCTTGCCGAGCGGCCCCATGCCGAGCAAATACTCGGTCTTCACGCGAGTGCCGAAAGGAGGAGTTTCCTCGATGTCGTCAGCCGACAATTCGATGACCTGGCTGACGGAATCAGACAACACACCCATCGTCAGTTTTTCACCCTGAAACAAGACCTCGACGATGATGATGCAGGAAAATTTAGAGATGCGGCTGTCTGTAAATCCGAATTTCACCGCGAGATCGACCACCGGGACGACCGCCCCGCGCAAGTTGGTCACACCCCGTATCCAGCTTGGCGTGTTAGGCACTGTAGTGACGGCGTCGTATTTGACGATCTCCTTCACCTTTCCAATATTGACGGCGTATTCTTCGCCCGCCGTCAGGAACGTCAGATACTGCACCGCAGGCAGTGAGGGCTGCTCCTTCTCTTGTTTCGAAGCTTTCATGTCTGACTCCTTGTGTTTCTGCAGCATGTTTCGTCGACTGGCCTCGGCCTCTCCTTCAGTGGAAACAGCATCAGGCCGCAGAGAATCCGGTTTCTTAGAACGGAACAAAATTGGGCTCCTCGGTGCCTTTGCCATTAACCGGACGGGTATATGTAAGTTCGGTGGTGACGACTTTTGGCATGGGTGTCTGAGTTGCCGGGCGGGGTTTGCCGGCGGTGCCGTTGGACTTTCCCCCTGCGAGGCGGAAGAACATCATGAGTTGTTCGAGTTGCTCGGACTGCGCTGCCAGTTCTTCGGCCGTGCTCGAGAGTTCTTCGGCGGACGATGCGTTGCGCTGCGTGACCGTATCGACCTGCGACATGGCTTTGTTGATTTGTGTAACGCCACTGGATTGCTCGGTCGATGCCGCAGCTACGTCTTGCACTAGCTCCGCCGTCTTCTTGATCGCGGGCACGAGATCCGACAATAATTGCCCCGACCGTTCGGCAACGCTGACGCTATTAGCGGCGAGACCACCAATCTCTTGCGCCGCTACCTGGCTCCGCTCGGCCAGTTTGCGAACCTCCACTGCCACTACTGCGAAGCCTCTGCCCTGATCACCGGCGCGAGCGGCTTCGATGGCAGCGTTGAGTGCCAGAAGATTGGTCTGGTAGGCGATGTCTTCGATGACCGAAATCTTGGCGGCGATTTGTTTCATGGCCTCCACAGTCTGCTTGACTGCATTGCCGCTCTCGTCCGCCGCAGTAGCACCCTTTGCCGCCACCTGTTCCACTTGGCGGCTATTGTCCGCATTCTGTGTGATGGACGCGTTCATCTCTTCGAGACTGGCGCTCATCTCCTCTACCGAAGCAGCTTGTTCGCTGGTTCCCTGCGACAAGCTTTGCGACGATGCCGACACCTGCGATGCAGCCGAGGCAACCGCCGAGGACCCTTCTCTCACTTCCCGAATGATTCCCGAGAGTTTGGTACTCATGGCTTGCATTGCCTGCTGCAATTTCCCAGTCTCGGAGAGGTTTGAGACCTCGATCTCTTTCGTCAAATCGCCAGCTGCGATGCGCTCTGCGTGCTCAACCGCCCGCTGAATCGGGATGGTGATGCCCCGGGTCACCGTGATCGATGCCAGAGTGGCCAGACCCAATGTGAGGAACATGATGACGACTGCGACCCGGCGCCCGGTGGCATAGGCCTCCTGGCTCTGCCGCATACTCTGCTGCATGGCATCGGTCTGAAGATCGATAAACTTCTCCCACGAGGCGCGATAGACCGCAAGCGCGGGGACCACTTCGTGGGCGAGCGCTGCCTGCGACTGGTCGCGTTTCCCGTCAGCCAACAAAGTCTTCGCCTTCTGCCGAGCGGCTTTGTAAGCGTCCCGATTCTGCGTAACGACCTCGAACAGACTTCGTTCCTGGTCCGAGCTGAGGCTCTGTTCGATCTCCTTAACTTGTCCGCTGATCTCCTGGCTGATCGCATCGTTCTCCTGATTCAGCTTCTTTTCCTCGTCGCGGTCAGTCACCTGGAACAACTGAAATGTGATCCGCGCGTTGGTGATTGAGTTTTCGATTGTCCGATGCGTTAACTCGACCGTGTTGTACCGCTTCAGAAGAGAAGCCGACATACTCGAGTTCAGACGTCCAAACCAGCTCAGTCCAAAGCCGCCAACCGCAATCAGGCACAGCAGAATCGCCCCAAATGAAAGGGTCAACCGCGCGCCGATTTTCCAATCGTTCCAATTCCTCATGATGTTTCGCCTCTCCGTTTACCCGCTAAATGTCAGCTGTCTAATTACTTTGTAGTTGCAAATTCGATCGCGAGAGTCCACGCAGCAGACTCGGAACATCGACAATTAATCCAACCCGCCCATCCCCAAGCACCGTCGAGCCCGCGACTCCTGCGACTCCCCGAAGCGCGCGCCCGAGCGGCTTTACCACCGTTTGAGCGTCGCCGAGCAATTGGTCCACTGCGATTCCCGCGTGGAACTGATTCATCTTCACGACCACAATGTGTTCTCTTTTCGGTAACTCGCCGGAAATGTCGAACAGGTCGCGCAGTCGCACATATGGCAGCGCTTTGCCCCGGAGATTCAATATTCCGTAAGCTTCCGAACTGCGCTGTTCAGCAGGCAGCTCCGTACACTCGGTCACATATTCCAGCGGGACTACAAAAGTCTCGTCGCTGACCGTGACGGAGAAGCCTCGAATGATGGTGAGGGTCAAAGGCAACGTCACCGTAATTGTCGTGCCCTTACCTTCCTCGCTCGATATCTCTACCGTCCCGCGCATGGCGTCGATATTGCGCCGGACCACGTCCAGACCAACGCCCCGTCCAGAAATTTCCGTCACCGACTCCGCGGTTGAAAACCCAGGCTGAAACACGAGGTCGTAAAGATCGTGGTTACTCAGATCGTTCTTGCCAGACAGCACTCCCATGCGTTTTGCTTTTTCCAGGATCTGCACGCGGTTGAAGCCCGCTCCATCGTCCTGGAGTTGGACGATGACGTTTCCGCCGCTATGGGTCGCCGACAAGCGGATCACACCGCACGCCTTCTTCCCGTGGCTTTCACGCAACGAGGGCTCTTCGAGTCCGTGGTCGATGGCATTGCGAACCAGGTGCAGCAGGGGGTCCTTCAGATGCTCGAGGACGGTGGTGTCAACCTCCACGTCGGCCCCCACCACTTCCAAACGTGCCAGCTTGCCCTGACTCCGCGCCAGGTCGCGCACCGAGCGCACAAATTGCCGGAACAAAGGACCAACCGGAACCAGGCGTATACCCATCACTTCGCCCTGAAGATCCATGTAAAGGCGCTCCGCCTCGCGATGCATCTCCAGGAGGGCGCGACCCTCTTCGGTGCCGAGCTTCTCAATCATTTGGCGCAGCCGGCCTTGCGCGATCACGATTTCTCCGGTCAAGTTCAATATGCGATCGAGTTTGTCGACATCGGCGCGTAGCGTACGGTGGTTGCTGCCCGGAAGCGAATCGGCGCGCGGCGTGGAGGAATTTTCGCTCGACGTCGCTGAGGGAGTCACGACTCTCTTGGATCGCGTTCCCACCTCTTGCGCGATTTGTTTTCGAAGTTCCTGTTGTTTCGGAGTTAGCTCCCGAGTCCCCGCTGCGACTGCTGGCACCATCGCGCGCAATTCGTCCACGACTCTCAAAAGCACGGAGAGCACATCAGGGCCTGGCATCGCCTGTTGCTGGCGAAACACATCCAACAAATCTTCGACGACGTGGGCAAACCCAGCCAGCTCTTTGTAACCCAGCGAAGTCGCGTTCCCCTTGAGCGTGTGTGCAACACGAAACACGTTGGGCAGGAGTTCTGCATCGTTGGGATTCGACTCCATCTCCAGCAACGACTGCTCCATCAGATCCAGTCCCTCCTCAGTTTCAATGAGGAATGACGCCAGGACTGCTTCTCGGTCAAAATCCATCGGATTTACTATTCCTTCCCAAAATGCTGCTTTGCCGGCAAGCTCCTGACTTACACTTGCTCAAAATTCTTGACAGTTGTGACACCGTCAGCTATCTGGAACAGCAGCCTGCGGCCACGTTTCCCGGAGACATCGGTGGCGACGACCGGAATGCCAGCGGAGCGAAGAAAGGTCTCGGCCAGTTGCACATTCCTCGAGCCCAAGGACTGCGCGGGGTCGCCACCAAACGCGGAGGACCCACCGAAAATCTTGGCCTCCAGGTTTCGGACCTGACATCCCAACGCCAAGACTTGTTTCAGAAGTTCGGCGTTCGCCACACTGCCATAGCGGAGTCTATTCGCTCCCTCGTCTGCTCCCTCAGGTAGGAGATAGTGGTTCATACCTCCGGCCTTCCGATGCCGATCCCAAAGGCAAACGGCGGCGCACGATCCCAGAATCGTTGAGATCACGATCGGCTCCGACGACACGAACAACTGCCCCGGGTACAGGAAATGCTTAGATGTCTTGGATTCCGCAGGTTCAAACTTCTTCATGAACTCGGCGGGTAGAGTCGCGGGATTAAATTTTGGGGAGTTATCGCTCATGTTGTCTTTCTGGTCTATCCGTCATTGTTTCTCGGGTCGGCGTTTTCAAAGTAGGGCCAAAGATGGCGCCGCCGGCTTCTTCGGAAAGAAGCGCCAGAAGGTCCATGTCGGTTCTGTCAAAACCGAGCTTCTGCGGGAGTAACCGCAGAATCGCCACAACAGCTACCGTATCGTTCGCCACGCGGATGGGTACGAACGCCTTGGTGCCGGCCACCGAGCCATCGGATGCAAGTTCCACATGGCACTCACCCTCGGCGATGCGGCGAACACCCACGTCACTCAGACACCCGAGCAAGTCACAGTTCGCGGGGTCGATTCCAAACGACCACACGATTTCGATTTCCTTCGTTCGGACATTGAGCAGGAAGAGGCAAATTTCCTCCGAACCAAGAAAATTACCGGCGATCTCTCGCAACGCTTCGATGGCGTCCTCTTTCCCGCAGCTCTCCGCCAACCTTCTTCGCGCCGCCGCAAGCCGAAAATCGACTTTCGCGTCGGCATCGTGTGACACGGTTGTTAGTCCGTATTTGTTCTCACTGTTCATGGAGTCCTTGTCGATCCGGCCAAGAAAACGAAACTGCCGCGCTATTCTCCGAGATAGCTTTGTAACAGCGCCACTAACTCCGTTCCGTCCACAGGCTTGGTAATGTAATCGTTGCAGCCGCTCTGAAATCCAGCTTCCATGTAGGACTCTTCACCACGGGTTGTGACCAGAACGATGGGTATCTCCCGTGTGCTTAGTTGCTGACGCATTTGTTTACAGGCTTCAAACCCATTCATCCGTGGCATCACGACGTCCATCAAGATCAAGTCGGGACGCTCGCGCTCAGCTTTTTCCACCGCCTCCTGCCCGTCGGCCGCGGTCACACACTGGTAGGTCGTGCGCTTTTCCAAAATCTTGCATTCCATCATGAGAGCTGTCTTCGAGTCGTCAACAACGAGAACCTTTTTGGCCATACTTCTCCCTTGAACTTCGGAGTGCTTAGCGTTCAATATTTGGAAAGAGTGGACTTCGCTCTCATGCCCTGGGTGCCAACCGCGCTTCAGCCGTTCCGTCCGCGTGTCTTTCCCGAGGGCGAACGCTTTCCGTTTCGGGACACTTGCTGAAATGCTTTTATTCAAAATAACATCGCGCGCGCCAAACGCCGAGTAAGATCGATCACAAACTGGCATTACGTCGGTAATGCAGAACGATTCGATTTTGAAACAGCTCCATCTTGGATCTTGCTGCGCAATTGAGGCTCACGCAACAATGCCAGCGGCGTTCGACGTGATTGTTCCGTCGCACAGACAGTCATGTCTCTGTGGACCTCCCCTATAGTTATTTTGGTAGTTAGTTTGGTTTGCAAAGAGATGGACAGTCATCACGTCCAAAGAAGGGTCAACGCCGTGTTGACAGCAAGACGCCTGGGCACGGCTTACGAATCCAATAGACGATCATCAATTACCTACGTAAGGTGTGCTCGCGATTGTCATCACTTACTATCCCATGACGTGACGATGTATTACATGCTATGTGGTACAAAATCCCTCCCCGAGCTGCCAGGCGGACAAGCGAACCACTCGCTGAATATCAGTCTGCGGCGCAGCGAAGCTAAGGAGCATTTCTTTTTAGTTCTGCTCTGAAGCGCGCGCGGAAGGTTGCGAAATCCTTGACGGGATTGAGTCATCGGCTTCTCACTCCACCAGGCATTCAGTTGTACTTCAAATAAAAAACATAAGGATTCAGTTCATGAGAATGTACCGCTCGATTGCATTAGTATTTTTGTGCGCAATGATTACGTCCACAAGCTCCAGAGCCGACGATGCTTCAGACCTGAAGGCAGAGGTCCAGGCTCTTCAGCAACAGTCGGTGGCCCTGCAACAACAGATACAACTCCTTCAGCAGAAAATCGATAAGGTTTCCGACCGGCCGCAGCCACCGGCGGCTTCGGCCCCGGCATCCAGTCTGGTGCAGCCTGAAGCGAGTTCAACTCACGGATTCTTCGAGCGGAAGCCCGGCGACCACCTGACTTTTTACACTCCCGGCGGCGAGCTCACGACGTACGGGAATTTCGATGTATCCGTGGAAGCGGAAACCAAAGGCCTCGCTGGAAAGCTGGGGCCGGACGGCAATCCGCCCGTCGGCAATATGGGGTGGCAACCGGCCCTTTCTACAAATATTTCTTATATCGGTATACGTGGATTCCAGTCTCTCAAGGGACTGCCATTTAATTTCATTTACCAGTTCGAAACCCAGATCGACATCTCATCAACCTCCGGTACCGCCGAGACCAACAGCAACGAAAGCAACGTCGTCAAAGGAGGCCTCACCAGCCGCAACACTTTTCTCGGTATAGCGAATCCGAAATATGGGTCATTGATGCTTGGCAAGACCGACGCACCCTACAAGAACTCGACAGCAAGGATGAATCCATTCTTTGCGATGATCGGAGACTATCAAGTCATCATGGCCAACACGGGGGGCGACAACCGCGTCGAATTTGGCACCCGGCTCGATCACTCCGTCTGGTACGAATCCCCTAACTGGAACGGATTTGTCATCGACGCGTTGGTGTCTCCCGGGCAAAACCGGGCTGACAATAGCGACAATATTGCCGCAGGGGAATCCGATTGCACCGGCGGCAATATACCGGGCAGCGGCGGCATCACCCCCCTGACATGTAGTGACGGTTCTTTCGGTCTGGCCACCAGCGCCAGCCTTACCTACTCGAAGGGCGGACTCTATATCGCGACTGCCTATGAGCGTCACGAAAACGTGAACCGGTCCAGTGACATCACCGGCATCTACGGTTCCGGCAATGCTTACTCGCAAATGCTGGAGGCCCAGGACGTGGCCGCCGAAGACGCGGGCAAGATTGGCCTGATGTACACCTTTCCGAACAAGACCAGCGTCGGAGCCATCGTGGAAACTCTCCATCGCTACGTGGGAGAAGATCTGCAATTCCAGAATGAGCGTCAGCGCATGGGCACCTGGCTTGTCGCCAGCCGGGACCTGGGCCACGGTACGAGCGCGCACTTCGGATGGGCGCACGCGTTCCGTACGCCGGGTGATCCCGGGCAACACAACGATTCGAACGTCGTGCCTCCGGGCGGAGATCCGGCAACCGATGCCACCGCAGGCGCGCACGCCAACAACACCGCCAACATGTTCACTGTCGCCGTCAAACACCAGCTCAGCAAGAATTTGCTCGCCTATGTGGATTGGGCACTCACGGCCAACGGCCCGGCAGCGCACTTTGACCTAGGTGCCGGCGGGCGTTCGGTTACAACCGACTGCCATGACGCGTCAGACGCGACCGGCGGGCTCGTCGGTTCCGACCCTCATTGCTGGACGGGAGGCAACCTCATGGGAGTGTCCGCCGGCATGAATTGGAAATTCTAGGAGGAAACCCAGATCACGTTGGCGTTTAGTCGCCCCGCGACCGGCCTTGACCGATGGATGTGGTACCGAGTTTGAGGCCGGTTGCGAGCGCTTGGGGTATAGGAAAATCAAAGAACTCGCTTCGGCTCGGCCCATCCGAGCGATATTCCGTTCCTGCCCGAGCGGCAGCCTCGAATTATTGATGAGGACGGGAAACCAGTGGAAAATTTTAGCCGCCAGCACTCCTGCCGGCATCCACGTAGAAACGACAAAGGGAATCTCTTCATTTAGTGCATTCAGGGCGCAATCCCTTGAATAATGGTGGCCAGGGATGGGAATCTTTCACGGGATTCGTTGCGTCGATCGCGGACTTCTGGAGATGGGGCGAACATATGGCCTGTCTGGCTGGCCGCTATACCGCGAGATTATTCTGCCCGGAGCGTTGCCCTCCATTCTTGTAGGCGTGCCCTTCTCGCTCGGGCTGATGTGGGTGATCCTGATCGTTGCCGAAACCATGAACTCGCGTGCGTTCATCGTCATGTAGCCAATGCCCGTTCGCGCTGAAATGCAGACGGACATCACGGTTGTCGCTGACCACCTTCGTTTTCGAATGCGGTTGGGGACATTCGGTTGCTTGGGCGCGAGGAGCCCGGATGGAGTGTAAATACCAGAGATAGAGGTCAGCTCATGATTCGCACGTTCTTTGGCCTGACGGCAGAGAAAAGTCAAGGCCGCCTTCGCCAGATCATCGATTTGTGATCGCATTGCATTCGCCACTTGGAGTTTTTGAAACCGGACTGCTCAGATGCTCTCTGGGGAAAAGGCTGCCAAGCTGTCCCGTAGCAATTAGAAGGTCTCAGGGAATTTAGATCCCTGATGATATTGGTCAGGCGTTGGTTTCACTTATCGACCTCGTGTAGAGTAGCTCGTTCGACTCCTGAAGGCGCCACGCAACGTGGGTCTTGCGGTTTGGCCGAACTCGGCATGAGTTGTTGAGATAACGAGGTAATCGTCCCGGTGATCGCATCCTGAATCAGCACTCCGTTACGTTCCAACGTTGCCCCGGTGGCGCGATCAAGTTCTACTTGGGCTTTCTCGTAGATAGTTCGTGCTGTAACCAAATCCAGCTCGGCTACTGAAAGGTCGCGCTGGGCTGTCATGGTTTGGTAACTCGAGCCTGCTCCCAGGTCCTGCTCTTTTCTTGTGATCTCGAATGTACGCTCGGCCAAATCTCTTGCCTTGCGGGCTGATTCCACCCTGGCGCGAGATTGTTCCAGGGCATACTGCCCGTTCCGCACTTCGATCCGAATTTGCTTTTTCAACTGCTCGCGGCGCAGTTCGGCTTGGCGGTATTCGAGCTCGGAGCGATACTGGTCGGCCTTGGCAACACGATTTCGAATTGGAATGTTGAGATTGAGTCCGATGTAGTAGTCCGGAGAAGAATTGTTGAATGCGTTCCCCAGAGCGCCGGCGAAGTTCGTGGGGAGGGACATATCCGGAGGTCCGGCTAGAACTGGATTGTAAGCCGGATTCAGAGGCCCAGCCAGTCCTGATCCTCCGTAGAATCCCACCAAAGAGAGCGAGGGCAACAACGCGTTCGTCACGGCTTTGCGGCTGATCTGGCGGTTCACAAGATCGATGTCAGACTCTGCGAGTTCGGTCCGGTCCTGCAACGCCTGGGCGATAAGGTCCTGAACGGCTTGACTTGCCGCTGGATGTGTCGATTCCAGACGGTCCGTAGGAACTACCGGCATAGCTTCCAGCACCGGATCGTCGAGCCTCCTGGTCAGAGCGTTCTTAATCAGCAATTCCTGCAATTGCAGCGTGGTTCGTGCGACGGTCAAATCCTGATCGCGCCTTGAGACTTCGGCTTCCGCGCGCATTACATCCATCTCGGGAATGCTGTCCAGCTGAAGCTGTTTCTTTGCCGTATCCAGCGACTGCTGGGCGAATGCCAATGATTGTTCGCTGACTTGCGCCTGTTCATAAGCATTGACCAGGTCCCAATAAATGTTCTCGATCTGTGTGACTGTGACGATCACTTGATCTTTGAAGGCGATTTCAGAAATCTTTTTGTTGTTATTTGCGATCCGGAGATAGCGAAGATTAGGACCGAAGCCAAATCCTGCAAGCAATTGCTGCTGGAATGAAAACTGGTACATCGAGGTGAGGGTAGGAGACAGATTGTAGAAAGGGCTGTTGTTGGTTTGGCTGTTGTTGTTGAACTGTACTGAAAAGCTGGTGCCGGTCGCAAAAGCCTGCGAATAACCAACATTGATTTGTCCGGTATTGAGCTGTAGCGAAGACACGCCGTAAATCTGCTTATTGGTCTGAGGACTGGTTTGATGCTCGGCGCCAACGGAAGCTGTAATCGCGGGATCGTACGATGCCACTGGAGTTCCTACACCCAGGGTAGATTGCACCAATCCTGACGCGCCCGCGCCCGCGCCACCTGCGCCGCCGGTTGTGCCGCCAGCGCCGCCGCCAGGAGCTCCCGCCCCAAAGCCGCCCACTCCACCGCCAGGGGTCCCTTGCACGACTCCGGCATTCACGCCTCGAAAAACTCCACCAGCCCTTGTGCGCAATATGTCCGTGTTGGCGATCGGCAGATTATAGCGAGCGATCGCCAGGTCGAGGTTGTTCTCGAGCGCCAGCCGGATCGCGTCTTTCAGCGACAGATACAGCTTGTCGTCGCGGATCAATTGGCCCAGCAGGGGAGAATTCGTCAGCCCCGGTTCAGGTACTTCGTTCGGCAAATAAGCACTGAAGGGGTTGTGAGACTTCGGCATCTCAGAGGATACGGATGCGTTTGTCTGCGGCGATGCAATTGCAGTGAGGCTCATGAGAGACCAAGCCAGCAGCCGTGTGAACTGTCTCGCGTTAGTGCTCATTCTCATTGCTTCACCGTCGCATGCGGCTGTAGCTCAGGGTTCGAGGTGTCACTCACCCGAAACCAGTGTTCGCCTTGCCAGTTATCGTCGAGCAGCGCTAGCACATTTAATAAAGAAGGTTTCCTGCTCCGGACGGCCCCATGATGGTGATGAACTCGCCTTCGCGAATTTCCAGGCTGATGCGGCGAAGCACCCATGTTTGCCTAGCGGGAGTGCTGTAACTGCTCTCCAGATTGCAAGGCGAATCATGCATGCACATCCGCCATGAGCTTCTTCAGTTCTTCTTCTGCCACCACCTTGCCGTCGAATAGGTGGATTTCGCGCTGGGCGTGCTTGGCAAATCGCACATCGTGCGTCACCATGCAGATGGTCGCGCCCTCGCGGTGCAGGTTCTGCAGCAACTCCATGACCGCTTCACCATTGTGAGAATCGAGATTTCCGGTGGGTTCGTCGGCGAGCAGGATGGAAGGCTTCCCGCCCAGCGCGCGCGCCACGGCGACACGCTGTTGCTGCCCGCCGGAGAGCTGAGAAGGATAGTGACGCACGCGGTGCGCCATTCCTACGCGTTCCAGCGACTCCATCACTCGCTCTTTGCGATCGGCGGCGGGCATTTTTTGGCGGTAGGTGAGCGGCAACTCCACGTTTTCGTAAATTGTGAGATCGCCGATCAGATTGAAACTCTGAAAGATAAAACCAATCTCTTGATTGCGAATGCGCGACCGGTCCGCGAAGTCGAGGCTCTCGACGGGTTGGCCATTCAGTTGATATTTGCCTGCCGTCGGAGTATCGAGCAAACCGAGAATCGACAGCAGCGTGGATTTGCCGCAGCCCGAAGGCCCCGACATGGCAACGTACTCCCCTTTGCGAATGGACAAATGCACTCCGGAGAGCGCGTGCGTTTCGACCTCATCGGTGTAGAAAACTTTCTTCAGATCTTCGACCTGAAGTAGCGGTTGTCCTGCGTCAGTCATGATGTCTGCCTCGATTGTTTCGATTAATTAATCCGGACGCGATCAGTGTTATCCCAGCGCGACATATCGGACAAAATGACGGCGTCGCCTTCGCGCAAGCCTTCGATGATCTGGATCGAATTCACCGAAGCTCGCCCAACTTTTACTGGCACGCGCAAGGCTCCCTGCCCGTCAGGGCTGAGCTTGAACAAGCTGATGGTGCTGTTCTCTTGCCCGAACGCAGGCCGGCCTACATAGAGCACGTTGTCCATCCGCTCCAGGTCGATGGTTCCATCCACGCTCAAGTCAGGCCGCGCGCCCTTAGGGAGTTCTCCGGTGAGTTTGACGTCGACCGTCACCGTTCCGTTTTGTACGCCAGGATCGACTCGCATCACTGTGCCGGTAATCAAACCGTTGTGAGTATCGATCGATGCAGGTTCGCCAATCTGCACGTCGCGCGCCTGGGTCTCAGCGACCTTCAGAGTAGCCATCAGATGCTCGGGCTCGACCACCTTTGCCAGCATGGTTCCAGGCAGTGCGTGCTGGCCGACCTGGAGCGGGAGATCCACCAACACGCCAGCAATTCCCGCCCGCACTTTCAATGCGTCCAACTGCTTTTGTTTGAGCTGAGCCAATGTCCGCATCTCGTCGACTTTGGCTTGCTCTTGCGCCATCTGCGACTCGATCGCTCGCTGATTGGCGGTGAGCCGCTGCGTTTCAAGGTCGTTTCTCGTGGTGAATTCGTCCGCCTTGCCCCTGGAAGACTTGTAGGCCAAACCTGAGATAACGCCCAGTTCGTACAGTGCCTTGTCTGTGTCGGCCTGCCGTTGTGCCTGTGCATCGTCCGCGTGCACGGTAGCGGCGCCGGCTTTCTGGTTCATCAAATCGCTTTCCAGCTTCACCCGAAGGCTCTGGTATTCGGCTTCGGCGGCCTTCAATTGAAGCTGCGCGTCAACCGCAGCTTGTTCCGTCTGAGGGTTGGTCATCTGCAGCAGGATCGTGTCGGCTTTGATCTGCGAGCCCGGCAACAGATCAATGCGAACGACGGTGGCCTCGGTTTCCGCGGGAATCTGACGTACCGCCTCTTGGGTGGGTACCAGCGTCCCCAACCCGCGCACCTGGCGCAGCATGGGACCGCGCTTGACTGTGTCGGTCCACACGGTTCCGCGCTCGACCGCAGGTGCCGCCGGCTTTAGGCGTGAAACTCCAACTGAGGCTGCAGCCACGCCTAGGATTACCGCTACCAGGATAAACAGCTGGCGACGACGCTTTTGAGTCTTGAACTCGGGCCGAGCGATGTCCATTCGATTGCAGTCTAATCTACTATTAGCTAACTGACGAAGTATAATATCACAGACCTATCCGCTTGCAAAGTCCGCAAATCCGGCTGCCTCAACTCTCGCGCAAGGCGACGATCGGGTTTACTTTCGTCGCGCGGCGTGCTGGGAGATAGCTAGCCAGAAGTACCACCACCATGAGGATCAATGGCACGGCGATAAACACTTCCGCATCAATCGGCCGAACTCCGTACAACACGGTGGAAATCAGAGGAGCCATGATTCCCGATGAGATCAGGCCAACCACCACTCCAATGCCAGCCAGACCCGCGCCCCGGCTCACAATCATTTTCCCAATGGTCGAGGGCATGGCGCCCAACGCCATGCGCACTCCAATTTCGTGCGCCCTCTGACCCACCATGTATGCCAACAGGCCGTAAATTCCCACCGACGCCAACAGAAGCGCGACGATTGCGAACACTCCCACTAATTCGGCCGAGAAACGGCGCGAGGCCAGCGAACCGTCGATGACCTCATTCATCGTACGTACGTTGAATACCGGCAGATCTGGATCGACCGCCTGTATCTCACGGCGTATCTGCGGCTCCAGGCTGGTTGCAGATAAAGAGGTCCGGACCGTCACGCTTAAAGTCCGGATTCTTGGCACCTGGTAGATCGGTAAATAGATGTGGGGGCCTCCGGATTGGTCGAGACCGTCATTCTTGATGTCGTTGATCACTCCCACTACGGTAGACCACGGCGGGTTGGCGGCTCCGCCCCTAATGCTCAAACGGTCAACGCTCAAGCGGCGGCCAATCGGATCGTGGTCCGGCCAGAAAGTACGAGCCGTAGTTTCATCGACGATGACTACTGGTTGTTTGCCGGGCTCATCGTCTTCCGCGAAATAACGTCCGCGTGCCAGCGAAGCCTGCAACACCTTGAAATACTCAGGAGTCACAATGGTGATTTCAGAAAACACACCTTTGCCGGATTCCTCCGGGCGATCCTCAATACTGACGAGGCGTCGCCGCGCCAAGTGGGTGACTGGTAAATCAGTGGTCATGGAAGCGAGATCAACTCCCGGGATGGCACTCACGCGGCGCAAAGATTCCCGCACAAAAGCATTCAAAATTTCAGGCTTGGCGTAGCGATCCATGTCAGGATGGTTGGGCACCGGAAGCCATATATTAGCGGCAACAATTCTTGAGGGATTGAATCCGGGATTTTCCTGCAACAGTCCCCAGAACGTGCGCAAGAGCAGACCCGCTCCCACCATGAGGACCACCGCCAGAGCAGATTCTGAGGCGATCAGCAGACCGCGCGAGCGGCTGGTTTTACCACTGGTGCCTGAGCCTCGGGCTCCTTCCCGAATGGCCAATGCAATTTCGGCTTTCGAGGATTGAAGGGCCGGAACCAAGCCGAACCCCAGCCCGGCGAGAAGGGAAACTAACAGAGCGAAGCCGAGCACTGTCCAGTCCATCTGAACTTCGGCCAGCCGAGGAATTCGGGCGGGCAAGAACTGCACAAAATGCAACGCTGCCATGGCGGTCAGCACTCCGACGATACCGGAGATGAGAGACAGAATCACCGACTCGGTGAGCAACTGCCGAATCATGCGCGAGCGGCTTGCACCCATCGCCAGCCGCACTGCCATTTCCCGTTGCCTTCCCGAAGCCCGGGCCAGGAGCAGATTCGCAACGTTTACCGAGGCCAGTAGAATGATGAGCACGACCGCGCCCATCAACACCAACAACATCGGCCGGACATTGCCGACCAGCGATTCCTGCAGCGGTTCAGCCTCAATCGACCAGTCGGATCCCGCCGGATAGTCGGTGGCGTATTCCGCCCGTAGCTGGGACGCGAACGCGTCCAACCTGGATTGCGCCTGCTCCCGGCTGATTCCAGGCTTCAAGAGTCCGATCGCTCCAGGCAAGAACCGCAGGCTGCGATCAGGTTTCGGGAAGGGGTCGGCCTTGAATCCCGCTGTTATCCATATTTCGACATCCGTGGCACGCGTGCTGCCGGGATGTCGGAATCCCGGCGGAAGAACGCCGACAATCGTATAGGGATCATTGTCGAGTTGCACCCTTCGCCCCAGAATTCCGGGATCTCTGCCGAACCCTCTAGCCCACAGACTATCGCTGATCACGACCGCTTCGGCGAAACCCTGCGCCTCGTCGCCCGGGCCAAACACCCGCCCCATATGCGCTGAGGTACCTAGTATGGAGAAATAGTTAGGACTGACGCCCTGCGCTTCGAGACGTTGCGGACGTTCTGCGCCGGTCAAATTAGTGTCCGTTGGCCAGGTGACCGTCACCTGGTCAAAGACGCCCGCCCTTGTTCTGAGATCGTCCAGCTCAGGAACGGAGAGTCCAATATCCTGTGCCCCCACCCCGCGATTGTTGGCCACGATCTTCACCAACCGGTCCGGGTGCGAAAAAGGAAGCGAACGCAACAAAACCGCATTCACGATGCTAAAAATGGCCGTGTTCGCGCCCACGCCCAAAGCCAGGGAAAGCATCGCTACGATGGTAAAACCGGGACTCTTCAAAAACACCCGCAGGCCATACCGCACATCCTGCAATAATGTGGTCATAGGATTCCCTTCCAGCGCGCCCTTGTGCCCGCGATGAGACTGAATTCAACCAGTTTGCGACTTACTTCGATCAAGCCATCGCTGGGGCCGTCGCGTGTACTATAATACGCTTATTGGCTAAGTGTCTATATGATTGTTGGTGTCATAGTTGATCTCATACTTCGAGCATTGGTCGGAGACGGCCAAGACGAAAACTGGCAGAGAGGAACTTGTGAAAGGGGTTGAGGTCGTCCATACCCGAGTGTTCGCCGCCAGTCAGGATGGCGGCAATCCGTGCCCGGTCATACCCTTCGGCGACAACCTCACCGACCACCAGATGCAACGTCTCGCGCGGAAGTTCGGGTTCGACACTGCTTTCATTCTGTACCCTCGGACGAAAAGTGCGGACATTCGGGTCCGCTACTTCGTGCCAGACCACGAGATGGGGGTGTCCGGGCACGCGACCATTGCGGCCATCACGATCGCGCTGCTGAAGAACCGACTGAAGTGCGACCGCATTACGGTTGAGACCATGACGGGCCTATTCGAAGTCGAGTCCACCCGGAGCGAGGACGGCATCATCGTGACTCTGGCGCAGAACAAACCAGTCTTCGGTAGCGCTGTGGCTCCCGACCTCGTAGCGCGGGCGCTGGCTATCGACCCCAAGCGAATTGTGCTAACCGGCAGTCCGATTCAGTCGGTTTCGGTCTCGCGAGCAAAACTAGTGATACCCCTCGAAGACTCCAGGGTGCTTAATAGTTTGACGCCCGACTATGAGGCACTCTGGAGACTTTGCGATCAGTTTCGAGTAACCGGACTTTATCCCTTCACGCGACAAACAGACAAGACAAATGCGCAAGTAGAAGCTCGACAGTTTCCACAGCGCGCCGGATTTCCCGAAGATGCGGCGACTGGCGTTGCTGCCGCTGCACTGGGCGCCTATCTTGCAACCTATGATCACAAATGCCAGACGGGCCGGTACGAATTCCACGTCGCCCAAGGGTACGCCATGCAGACTCCCAGCCTGATCGAAACATTTATCGAATGTGCTGACGGAAAGGTCACGAGAATCGCGATTCGCGGAAGGGCCCAAGTCCTCGGTCGTGAGTGGGTCGACGTCTAAGTGAATGGTCGTCACCGATCTTACGCTCCAGAGCCTGTGGCGATTGCATGTGCGATTGGTGTTGCTAACCGTCCACCCTCCGTGAACAGAACGAGAAAATCGCACACAGTCCCGCACGAGAAGCCACGAACCGCACTATGCGACGCCATGTGGCCTGTGGTTCATATTGACATTTAGTAATACGACGAACTATAGTCTGCCGGAATGATTGTGTAAACAGTGCTCTGATTTACCAAAAGAGGCTAGCCGTGAAAACGAGAAAAGTAGCTGCCGAATCTGTTCCGTTCCGAGATGCATGGCATCCGATGGATGGTGTGACATACCTGAATTTTGCGTTCAATGCCGCGATCCCGAGTGTTGCGCTCGACGCCGCGCAGTTGTCGATTCGCGCCAAGCAATCGCCGCACCTAGTCGGCGATGCGGAATTTTTTGGGCCGGCCGCCAGTGTGCGCGGCTCACTCGCCACACTCCTTGGAGCGGATCCGGATGACATTTCTC
>DATGGT010000050.1:0-2516 GCA_035308395.1 Terriglobales bacterium | reverse complement strand
CTGGTTACTCCGGTTAAGTAGGCGTTGTTCGCTCCATCAACGGCGACTCCCTCGACGGCGTCGCCAAAATCTTGAAGGAAGTTAGCGATGTTTACGGCGTTTCCACCAAGGTACGTGGAGTAGATCAGGCTCCCAGTTCCGGATTGCGTCGTGTCGATCCTGGTCAAGAAGCCTGTACCAACGTTGTTGCCGGGAGTTAGCTGAATGGCCCCCGGCGTCACCGTAAAATTACCGGAGCCCGGCGCTCCTGGGCTCGAGAACGTCAGGCCACCGATGTAGGCGTTGCCATTTGCGTCTGCGGCAACCGCATTGGCGAGGTCTCCGTTCGTGCCTCCGATGTAGGACGAATAGAGTAGCGACGCCGTGCCGCTCAAGGTGGGGTCAATCTTGGTGAGGAACGCGGTTCCCTTCGGGTTCGTCGTGAGAGGGGACTGAATCAAAGCGTTCGCTGTAGTTGGAAAGTCGGTGGAAGCGGTGAATCCTGCCACATAAATCTTGCCGTTCGGATCCAGAGCAATGGCGAACGCCTCATCCATGCCTGACGTTGTTCCACAGAGGTAGTTGGAATAAAGCTGCTGCGTGCCCGCGGGGTTGAGTTCGGTGACGAATCCGCAACCCGATACGGGAGCAACGTTCGTTGTTGGCGGAAAGTCAGTCGAGGTTGTCAAACCAGCGATAAAGGCGTCTCCGTTGCCATCTACTGCGATACCCTGGCCGTTCTCGTCGCCAGTTCCGCCGAGGAACGTGGAATAGGTGAGTAGCGGATGGAATAGCGGATCGATTACGAGCGGCAGCGATCGGTCATACTTCGCGATTGCGAAGGTGACTCGATTGCCGGAAGCGAGCGCGTAATTTCCAGCCACTTCGCGGCGTTCTGCTCCGACCATTTGATACACGAACGGTTTCTGGAATTTCGAATCGCTGTCAGGAGTGTGGAGGATCAAGTCGCCATGCGAATTGATCGCAAGCTTTTGCGCTCCGTCGATTTTCAACGATATGATTTTTGGATCGACGCCGGGAGCTACCGTGAAATCGTATTCAAGATGCCGCTGATTGCCGTAAAACTCCAAATCCACCCCGGGATAGATTCCGGAATATTTCACCCGTCCGTAAGATGGCACGTCGGTGACCCATTTGTCGCGATTGCTGCCGATGAAATAGTTGGACCGCCCAGGCAGTAGTTCATTCGCTGCGATCGCCGGGGCAGGATTTGCGCCCTGCAGTTGCATGCGAATCACAGTGGTCTTCATCGCTTTGCGCGCCTCGCGGAGCGCGCGTAGTGCGCCCGGACGGTGGAGCGGAGTTGCGGTGATCGCCCGGCGGCGAAGGACCGCGATGTCAACTTCCTGAGGCGCGAGCGAAAGAGCGTACCCGCTTCCGTGCGAAACGAATTTTATATCGCGGACCGTTTGCCCGCGGTTCTCCTCGAATCCCAAGGGAAGTTGAGCAAACGCATTCTCCCATCGCGGCGTATCAACACCCTTACTGAGAACCGGAGCAGTCGCATTTTCACGTGAGTTGGAAGTATTTTTACGGGCAGTAGTTGTGATGTATAGGAATGAGAGAAGTACTGCACCCGCTGTGGTAAGTACTGCCAGCCTTGCTGATCGAATCCCCATTTTCATTGGACGCCCCCTCCGAGCCTTTGCGATTCTTCGCAGCGGACGACGCCTCGCCCCGTCCCGGGCGCAAATGTTAGCTGGTTTCAAATCGGTACACAGCACGACTTCTCCCCAAAGTTTCCACAATAGCTACGTACTGTCCGAGCGTAATCACTCTCCTGTTCCAATCTGGCACTCGCAGGGCGCAGAGCGAGGAACTCCAGCTAATTCAACCTGAGGCGCTGAGGTATCAAGCGGGAATCATGGTTGGGGGGTCAGAGAAACAAGGTCACGAAGCACTGCCTGGCATAGATCCGCAGGCGCCAGATGGCCTTTGCTTGTGAATAGACGCCGCAATGGAACCTTCGCAACCAGGGCGGAAAGAATCCTGAATTCATTCGCGCGCATTTCACTATCCAACATGTTTGTCGCGAAGCTGTTGGTGACCAATGACAGAAGGCCCGTCTGACCAGTGACGGCTTCGACATAGGCGCCTGGTTCTCCGCGAATCTCATCCAGGAGATAAATCGCTCGAAGAGGCAGGGCGCCGTCCTCGAAGCGTGCGCCGCCGTTTGCAGCAGAAAGGCGGCGTTTTTCCCAATTTGAAACGAAGGGAGGGAGGGCATCCTTGGTTCCGTACAGCATTTCTACCGACTCCGGCCACAGGCAAAGATGCGGGTAGGAGGGCGAAACGAAGAAGTCGCCGTCGCGCTCAACCAATGCCACAACATCGTCGGAAACCGCGGCAAAACCGGCCCGGGCGAAGGCAGCGGCCGTGGTGGATTTCCCGGCTCCTTCCGCGCCTACGAACGAAATCGCCGAGCCGCCAATCGCCACGGCGCTTGCGTGCAGGCAAGTAATGCCCCGAAAGCGCAGGAGCAGCCCTAGAACCGGCCCAAGGATGTAAGTGGCCGC
>DATGGT010000049.1:0-2164 GCA_035308395.1 Terriglobales bacterium | reverse complement strand
GCCGATTCGTTCGAGGTCGCCGTTGATACGCGAAACCGCTAAGAGAAAACGAAGATCGGCGGCCATCGGTTGTTGCAATGCGAGTAGCCGCTGCACGCGCTCGTCAATTTCGATTTGCATTTCATTGATAGCATCTTCTTCACTAAGCACAATTTCAGCAAGGTGCTCTTCGGCGTCCAACACGGCGTGCACAGCCTGATGCACGGCACGTTCCGCCAGGCTTCCCATCCACAGCAGGCGTTGCTTCAGTTCTTCGAGATCGCGTTCAAAATGGCGTTCCATGTAATCTCAGTCCCCTCATTCGAAAAACCAGAACCCGGGCCCACAGCTGTGCGGAGAATCATCCGAAACGACCGGTAATGTAAGCCTCCGTGCGCGGGTCAGTCGGCGTTGTGAACAATTTCGAAGTCTCACTGTGTTCGATCAACTTCCCGTCGAGCATGAAAGCGGTGAAATCGCTGGCGCGTGCCGCCTGCTGCATATTGTGCGTCACGATAGCCATCGTGCAGCTGTCTTTGAGCTGGAACATCAGTTCTTCAATTTTCGCAGTGGTGACGGGATCGAGAGCAGAGCACGGCTCGTCAAGCAGAAGAACCTCGGGATCAACCGCGAGCGCCCGCGCGATGCAGAGGCGCTGCTGCTGTCCGCCAGAGAGCGCGAAAGCCGACTTCTTGAGATAGTCCTTCACCTCTTCCCACAGAGCGGCGCGGCGCAAGCTTTTCTCCACAAGATCGTCGAGGCGTCCTTTGAACCCGTTGACTCGCAAGCCGTAGGCCACATTTTCGTAGATGGATTTGGGAAATGGATTCGGCCGCTGGAACACCATCCCAACCCGGCGCCGCAGTCCCACCACATCTATTCCGTGAATGTCTTGCTGATCGAGTAGGATTTCGCCTTGGACGCGCGTGTTACGGATCGTTTCGTTCATGCGGTTTAAAGTGCGCAGAAAAGTGGACTTACCGCATCCCGAAGGTCCAATCAATGCTGTGATCTTATTGGTGGGAATATTCAGATTGAGACCGAATACCGCTTGTTTGGGTCCATAGAAAACGTCGAGGTTCGAAATCTTGAAACGCAACGGTGAGCTCTTTTCGGAACCCGCTGGTGTGGGCTCGGTCATCCGGACCTCCGTCGCAATCCGCTCAGCGGCGGGATTCTTTCCTTGAGTTGCTGATGCCATGTCATACGCTCCGAGCATTGCCACCGCGATTCAAGACAAGACGGCAACCAAGATTTGCGAGGAGGACGAGTCCCAGGAGCACCAGGCCAGCGGCCCAAGCTTGGCGGTGCCAATCATCATAAGGTGCAATCGCATAGGTGTAAATCATCACCGGAAGCGAAGCGATTGGCTGGGACCATCCCGGACTCCAATAGCGATTGCTGAAGGCGGTGAACAGCAAAGGAGCCGTTTCCCCGGCTACGCGCGCCAAAGCCAGCAGCATGCCGGTAAGAATTCCGCCACTGGCAGCAGGCAGCACGACGGTCGCGATCGTCTTCCACTTGCTCGCGCCCAGAGCCATTGCTCCTTCGCGCAGAGTTCCCGGAATCGCGCGCAGAAACTCTTCCGTGCTACGGACGGTGATCGGAATCACCATCATTCCCAAAGCGAAACCGCCGGCTAGAGTTGAGAAGTGTTTCACCGGAAGTACGACCAGTGAGTACGCGAATATGCCGATGACGATAGACGGCACACCGTTGAGCAGGTCTGTGGTGTAGCGAATCACGAAGGAAAAAGTCTGGCCGCCGAACTCCGCAAGGTACACGCCGGCCATCAGACCGACCGGCAAACCAATAACGGCAGCCAGCAGCAAGAGCTTCAAGCTGCCGACGATGGCGTTAGCCATCCCTCCGCCCGTCTCGCCGACCGGTTTTGGCAATTGCGTGAAGAAGTTCCAACTGAGAGACGTACCACCGTGCCAGATCAGATATCCGAGAATCAGGAACAAGACGGAGACGACCGATAAAGCGGCCACACCCGTCAGGGTGAGCATTACAACGTTAAGCGATTTCCGCCAAATTAAGAGCGCGCGGTTCATGCGGGACGTCCTCCGCCGCGCTCAGTTGCGACGATCAGAATTCGAGCGAGGCCATTCAGGATGAACGTCATCAGGAACAGAACGAGACCGAGTTCGATCAGCGCGCTGAGGTAGAGATCTCCGGTTGC
>DATGGT010000048.1:0-1792 GCA_035308395.1 Terriglobales bacterium | reverse complement strand
GGAAACGGCGGCGAGCGCGTGGACCGGAGTGCCGATTGCGCCCCAGGCGACGGGCGCCGTGTTGGCAATGAGGTTGAGCGCGGCGGCGTGGAACGGGCGGAAGCCGAGGCCAATCATGAAAGCGCCGGCGATGGCGACGGGTGCTCCGAATCCGGCGCAGCCTTCGATAAACGCGCCGAAGCAGAACGCTACGAGAAGAACTTGCAAGCGGCGATCTGGCGTGATTCCGGCGATGGATTCCTTCATGATTTCGAACTGGCCGGTTTCGACGGAGATGTCATAGAGAAACACGGCGGCGAGGACGATCCAGGCAATTTTCAAAACGCCGTACGCGACCCCGTAGGCAAAGGCCGAGGTAGCGAGAGCCGCCGGCATGTGAAAAACGAGAATTCCGACGACGATGGCTGTGAGGGCGCCAGCGATCGCGCACCAGTGGGGCTTAACTTTCAGTCCGGCGAGCAAGGTGAAGAGCACGATGATGGGCAGCGCGGCAACGAGCGTCGAGAGCCACCAATGGCCGAGGGGATCGTAGACCTGGGTCCAGTTCATGAGGTGCTCCTCCGGGCGAGTGCGTGCACACGAGCACGCGGTCTGCGCGGTCATATATCCTTGGCGACTGCGAAAGTCAAGATGAACCATGAGATACGCTGGACTTGATGCAGAGCGAGCGATAAACGGTCACGCCAACTATGAGGGTGCGATTAGGAGAGAATTAGAATTGACAACGCTGGCGGCGCGTGCAGATAATACGCTCGTTGACGCGTTTGGTTTGCTCTGGAGCCAACCATTCCCGCGGTTCTCAATTCCGGCACCCGCTCCGAGAGCCTCGCTGAATTCGAAATTTCCGCGTGGCGGTTCCTGCAATTTATTCCTACCAAGAATCCTGTAATTTCAGATCCTTCGCGATTTTCATGTCACTTGATTTCGCCGGCGGACATCTACTTGGGTTGGAGATGAGTCTCAGGCCACTTGAAGACTGCTTGTCGAGCCACTGAAGGGCGATTAACCGGAGGATCGAAGATATGGAGACGAGTCGTCGAAACTTCCTGAAGGTGGCGGGGCTGGGCGGAGCTGCGGCGACGATGTTCGGCTTCGACTTGAAACCCGTGTACGCGGCGGTTCGCGAGCTGAAGATTTCGCGCGCCACGGAGACGCGTTCGACTTGCCCCTACTGCTCGGTGAGCTGCGGTGTGCTTATCTACACGCTGGGCGACAAAGCCAAAAACGTGACGGCGCAGGTGATTCACGTGGAAGGTGATCCCGACCATCCGATCAACCGCGGTACGCTCTGCCCCAAGGGTGCTTCGCTCGAACAGGACATATTGAATGAACGGCGGCTGCTGAAGCCGCAGGTGAGACGTCCGGGCGGGACGGACTGGGAGGATATTTCCTGGGACCAGGCGCTCGACGAAGTGGCGGGGTGGACCAAGAAGACGCGCGATGAGACTTTCGTTGAGAAGGATGCGAACGGGAAGACGGTAAACCGCTGCGAAGGTATCGCGTTTACCGGCGGCTGCACGGACACCAACGAATTCAATTATCTCGTGGTGAAGAGCATGCGCAGCCTGGGGGTCTGCTACCTGGAAAACCAGGCCCGTGTTTGACACGGCCCAACGGTCTCAAGTTTGGGACCAACGTTCGGACGCGGGGCGATGACGAATGGATGGGTGGACATCAAGAACACCGACATGATGTTGATCATGGGTGGCAATCCTGCGGAAAACCATCCATGTGGATTCAAGTGGGTTGTTGAAGCGAAACGCAATCGCAACGCGAAGATCGTCGTAGTCGA
>DATGGT010000047.1:0-2141 GCA_035308395.1 Terriglobales bacterium | reverse complement strand
AATTTGCTGATGCAGATGGTTCGCGACCCGTCCCAGTTTCAGGTGATTGTGACTTCGAATCTGTTCGGCGACATCGCGAGCGACTTGGGGGCGCAGCTTGCGGGAGGCTTGGGGCTGGCACCTTCCGGCAATATTCATCCGGGGCAAGTGTCGCTGTTTGAGCCGGTGCACGGATCGGCACCAAATATTGCGGGCAAGAATATTGCGAATCCGATGGGTGCCATCCTCACAGTTGGAATGATGCTCGATTACCTTGGCTGGAGCGTCGAATCTCGGGCGATAGAAGCTGCAGTGCGAGCGGCGCTGGCCGAATCGAAGACGCCCGCCGAACTCGGCGGGTCGCTTGGTACGCGCGAAACGGGAGACTGGGTCGCCAACCAAGTTTTGAAGACCGGGATCGCTCACGTGTGACTGTGGAAGGTCTACTTGAAGGGACGAGTCTTGTTATAAACTTTTGCCATTCGTTCGATTCGAGTGATCTCATGTCTTTCTTCAATAAGTTTCGCGGGTGGCAAGCAAAGGGAAATGAGGTCGGAAGCTGAAACTATTTCGGAAAGAGATTGAGAATTCGTCTCGCGCAGAACTAAAGTAATGCATTCAGTGCAAGCTCTCTAATTTGACTGCGAAAAATTCTTAAGATTTTGTTCCTGATCGCGACCGGGAGAAACTTCAACTGTAGGTATAGCTGTCGGCACGTCGACGCCCGCCTTCAAAAACCTTCGCCAGGAGCGCTCCCAACACGAAGCCGCCGACATGGGCCCACCATGCTACTCCTCCCATGCTCGCCCCATGCGCAGCATTCAGCGCGCTCACTCCGCTTAAGAATTGGATTGCGAACCAGAGCCCGATGAAAATGATTGCCGGAATTTGTGCGGTGAAGAAAAAGACGAAAAGTGGGACGAGAGTCAAAATTCTCGATGAGGGGAAGAAGACTACGTAGGCGCCGAGTACTCCGGAGATGGCTCCGCTCGCTCCGATGGAAGGCAGGCTCGAGCCCCAACTAAAAAGGGCCTGGGCCAGTCCAGAACCGATACCGCAGATGAAGTAGAAGAGTAAGTATGAAACAGGCCCCAGCCTGTCTTCTACTGCTCCACCGAAAATCCAAAGAAACCACATATTGCCGAGAATGTGCAGGAATCCGCCGTGCAGAAACATGCAGGTAATGAGCGGCAAGAAGGCTTCTAGCAGGGTGTAGTGATTACCAGCCAGAGCCAGCTTCATTTTCAGCGGAACCATCCCGAAGGCTCTGATGAAAGCATCGTTGGCCGCATTCGACAGGCTGAGTTGATAGCAGAAGACCAATACATTCACGATGATCAAGAGGATCGTGACTGCCGGTACCGAGCGCCGTACCATCATGTTTTTGAGCGGTATCATACTTCCATTCCCAGATTAGACGACACGGCGGCGCGAGACGCCTCGGCCAATTCTTCATTCGAATAAGCACGTTCGGAGCGCTCACCGCGGCGGCGCAGCCTGTCGATTTCGATAAGCGTCGCGATCCCACCGCGTGCGCCATGCCCTTCACAGTTAAGGCCGGCAGCCGCGCAGCTGAACGCGAGTATCTCGTCGACGGGCCATCCGCGCACGATGCCATAGGCGAAGGCGCCGTGGAAAATATCTCCGGCGCCGGTAGTGTCGACAGTGCGCACTCGAAAGCCGGGGCAGAGATGGAACCTCACGCCGTTCCACACCAGTACACCGAGACGCCCGATGGTCGCACCCGTCAAGCAGCACTTGAATTGCGCATGCATTCTCGGAAGGGACTTCAATAAGTCATGCTCACCAGTAAGACGGCCGGGGAAATCTTTCGAGGTGATCGCGAAATCAACGTATTCAAGTAATTCCTCAACTCCTGAATATCGATTGTCAAAATCTCCAAGCACCAACGTGCCGGCTTCGCGCGCCCACTTTGCCGCTTGTGTGGAAGCTGCGGTGTCGTGTCCGTCGATGAGGAGGACGCGCGCGCCTGCAATCCAATCGGCGCACAGGTCTTCGGGGCGTAGTGCAATTCGCGAGTCGCGTTTCCAGAGAACCGTGCGTTCGCCGGACTTCTCGTCAATCAAAATAAAGGCTGACTGGCTCATGCAGCCCGGCGCTATGATCCAGCGTGCGTCGACGCCTTCGCGATCCATCTCCTC
>DATGGT010000046.1:0-2679 GCA_035308395.1 Terriglobales bacterium | reverse complement strand
GAAATTGCGCAGGCCGCAGCCCAGACTCCCGTGGCAAAACAAGTAGGCGTAGTCAAAAGCATTAGCGGAAACGCGCTCACGCTCACCACGGATTCCGGCACAGACCTTACAGTTCAAGTCGTAAGCAACGCGAAAATGGTTCGCGTAGCACCAGGACAAACAGATCTGAAGAGCGCCGCCCCAATCCAACTCTCGGACGTCCATGCCGGCGATCGAATCCTCGTACGTGGGCAGCCATCGAGCGATGGAAAATCTTTTGTCGCTGTTGGCGTAATTGCGATGAGCCGTTCCGACGTGGAAGCGAAGCACCAAAGCGACCGCGAAGACTGGCAAAAGCGCGGAATAGGCGGCCTGGTAAGTTCCGTCGATCCCGCCACGGGCACCATCACCATCTCCGTGACGGCTGCAGGCGGAAAGAAGACAATTGCTATACACACGACGAGCGCCTCGATCCTGCGCCGCTACGCCCCGGACTCCGTTTCATTCGATGAAGCCAAGCCGGCGCCAATCGACCTGATCAAGCCCGGCGACCAGCTTCGAGCGCGCGGCACGCGCAGCGCGGATGGAAGCGAATTCGCGGCAGAGGAAGTCGTTTCAGGGAGTTTTCGCAATATTGCTGGAACCATTTCCACGATCGACGCTAATGCAAATACGATGACCGTAATGGATCTCATCACCAAGAAGTCGTTTGCGGTGAAAATTACGAGCCAATCACAGTTACGCCGTTTGCCGCCAGAAATCGCCCAACGCATTGCCTTCCGTTTGAAAGGTGCGGGCGCGACCGGCGATCACGCTGGCAACGGTGCTGCTGGCGCTTCGGGACAAGCCCCAATGGCGAGTGGCGGGTCGCAGCATCCCGAAGGTGGTCCGGGCGGCAACCGCCCCGGCGCGGGACAAGCCGACTTTCAACAGATTGTGAACCGTATGCCCGCGGCTACGCTTGCAGATTTCAAGAAAGATGAAGCGGTAATGATCGTCGCCACCGAGGGAACAACTACTGGCCAGGCAACCGCAATCACGGTTCTTGGCGGCGTCGAACCGATTCTCGCCGCCACACCGACCGGAGGCCAAGCAATGACTCTGTCGCCTTGGAGCCTGGGCGGCGCTCCTGCCGTGGCCGGCGATAGTCCATAAACTCATGCGCCCGCGCCACACCCAAATCCAAACCAGGGACACAATGAAATCTCGCCATCGAATCTTGGCTTCATTCTCAATCTTGATATTACTGACCTTTGCGGCCAGTCCGCGCACCGTAAATGCCCAAACTGGCGCTGGTGCATTGCACGGTCAGGTGCTCGATCCTTCAGGCGGCGCCGTAGTAGGAGCATCCGTCGTCTTGACCACACCCAGTGGTGACACTCTGGTTGCCACTACGGACCAGCAAGGAGTCTTCGACCGAAAGGGCCTGGCACCAGGGAAATATTCAGTTCAGGTCATCGCGAAAGGGTTCGCGATTTATAAAAACGACGACGTTGAAATCACCGCCGATAAAGTTCAGCAGCTCAGGGTGGCGCTGGAAATCGAGCAGCAGCAAGAGAAAGTCGTGGTATCCGACGAAGCTCCCACCGTGGACGTAAATCCAGCGAACAACGCAGGAGCAATCATCATTTCGGGCAAAGAGCTCGAAGCGCTCCCGGACGATCCCGACGAATTACAAAGCGACTTGACCGCTCTCGCCGGCCCTTCCGCAGGTCCAAACGGCGGCCAGTTCTACATCGACGGCTTTACGGCTGGTCAGCTGCCACCAAAATCCGCCATCCGCGAAATCCGCATCAATCAGAACCCGTTCTCAGCGCAATACGACAAAGTCGGCTACGGCCGAATCGAAATTTTCACCAAGCCGGGCGCCGATAAATGGCACGGCCAAATTTCCGTGAACGGCAACGACTCCTCCTTCAACTCGAAGAACCCCTTCTTTCGTCAGGACAGCTCGGCAACCCCCTTTCCCCCCTACTACTCGGTGCAGTACAGCGGAAACATCGGCGGTCCGTTGAGCAAGAAAGCCTCGTTCTTTTTCACCACAGATATTCGCGACATCAACGATCTCTCCATCGTCAACGCGCAAATCGTGGATACCACCTCGCCCAATTTTCCAATCGTTCCATTTTCTGATGCTGTGCCCACTCCGAAGAGACGCTACAACCTCGGTCCGCGTCTCGACTACCAGATCTCCGGCACGAATACACTCTCGGTTCGCTATCAATACTATCGAGACAATATCCAGAACGACGGGATAACCGCATTTTCCCTTCCAACCCAAGCTTTCAACCTTCTCACAACAGAACACACTCTGCAGGTAAGCGATACACAGACGCTCGGACCAAACGTCGTCAACGAAACCCGTTTCCAATATCTCCACCAGACCAGCAGCCAGGTCCCGCAGAACACCGCAACCACTCTGTTGGTCCAAGGAGCGTTCGTCGGCGGCGGCAGCAATGACGGAACCATCCTCGATACTTCCAATCGCTACGAGCTGCAGAACTACACGTCAATCTCGCACGGCACTCATTTCATCAAATTCGGCGTGCGGCTGCGCGGCGTCACCGATTCGAACTTCTCCACAACCGGTTTCAATGGCGAGTACATCTTCCCCTCAATCCAGGCATATCAAGCCGCATTAGCCATCGGCGCGCAAAACGCCTCTCAATTTCTGCTCACCGCCGGCCCCACAGCTGGGAT
>DATGGT010000045.1:0-1679 GCA_035308395.1 Terriglobales bacterium | reverse complement strand
ATTAAGTCGCAGTTCCATAGTAAATTTGTGGCGCCGGAGCGCTCAGGAACCTCCGTTCATCATCCAGCCAACTACGGAATCGAGATCTTCGCTCATCAGGTCCCTGGCGGTGGAAGGAAGCCATAGAGCCTGGTCGGACGCGGCCAAGGGGCCTACGGGTATCTTCAATTCGTCCGCGAGAGCCTGCCTGAAAATATCCTCGCGCGTGCCGAAGCCGGAAAGCCTGACGCGATCGACCATCGCTTCCCAAGTGTCCTGATAGTAGGCAATGGCTGGGAATATTTCGTCGAGAATTATTTGAGGCTCAAGGGAGCCTACGTCGGACGGCATCTCGCCCGAACGGTAGACCGCGAGATTTCCTCCCTGAACGATGACGGTGGTGAGAGTGCGTCCGCTGATGCGAACAAGCAGCGTGGCACCGCGCTCTTCGAGCAGAGGCAGGGTGGCAAGGGTAGAGCCCAAGACGACAACCGCGTGCGCATTGAGCGAGGAAACCAGCTCTTCATATTGCCGGACGATGCTCTCGCGAGCGACAGCGGCCACAATTTCAAGATTGCCGTCGCGTCCGTGCTGGCGCATCCAGGAGACGACCGTTTCTTCCACGTCGAATGGAACGCTTTTCTTGAGCCGCCAACGAAGCAGCGGGCGCGCTTCGTCAGCGCGGCGTGGAAACGTCTCAAAAGGAAGGATGAAAACACGAACCACGGGATCGGGAATCAGCAGCGTCAGATCGGTTCCGTGCCCGGTGACGCGACTGAAAACGCGCCGCAACGCGCCCCGGACGGCGTCGGGCTGCGCGATATTGACCTCGACCGGAGAAGGAACGATTGCTCCAAACGGCACGGGTTCGACGGCGTAGGATTCGAGCGTGCCACGCGTTTTGCCCCAGCGCGCCAGCGCAACGCGGTTGGGTGTGATCTCGGCAACCAGCGACGGATGCGGCATGGCGTTGAGCCAGCGATCCAAACGCCGCATGGGGCCGAGTTGATAGAGCTTGGCCTCTAGATTTGGCGCGGCGCTAGTCAAGGAAAGTCACCTTATTGATTTCGCGCAGAGTGGTTACGCCCTTTCGGATTTTTTCAAGGCCGGAGTCGCGCAAAAAGGTCATGCCTTCCGCTTTTGCGGCGCGCTTGATTTCCGAAGTCGGGCGGCGATTGATAATCATCTCGCGAATATTGTCCGACAGGTCGAGCAATTCGGTGATGGCGCTCCGGCCACGATAGCCGCTGCCGGAACATTCCAAGCACCCGGTTCCTTCGTAAAAAGGGATGCTACTCCACTCCGCGGGATCGAGACCCGATTCTTTTAAAACTTCCGGAGCGTATTGGACACGCTTTTTGCAGTGGTCGCAAATTACGCGGACCAGGCGCTGGGCCATGATGCAATTGAGGGCGGAGACGAAATTATAAGGCTCGACGCCCATGTTGATGAAGCGGCCGATGACGTCGGTGACGTTGTTGGCGTGAACGGTAGTGAAAACCAAGTGGCCGGTGAGGGCGGAGTTGATGGCGATCTGGGCGGTTTCCTGGTCACGAATTTCACCAACCATGATTTTGTCGGGGTCATGGCGGAGGATGGAGCGCAGTCCGCGCGCGAAGGTGAGTCCCTTTTTTTCGTTCACCGGAATCTGAGTGATGCCGCGTACTTGATATTCGACTGGATCTTCGATGGTGATGATT
>DATGGT010000044.1:0-90936 GCA_035308395.1 Terriglobales bacterium | reverse complement strand
CCCCCCCCCCCCCCCCCCCAATTTTGGGTCAAAATCTTGAAAACAATGGAGTTAAGCGATTCACCAGTGTTTTTGGGGTCGGGCCGCGCAAAGCACTCAATTTGAAGACTTTATCGTCGGAGTTTTCAGAGTAGATGAATGAAGATTTGGGCCGCGGTGACATGCCCGGCTTTCGTTGGCTGCGATGAGTTGGTAAGGAACTTACTTACTGCGCCTGAGCGTCTATATCCAGACTAACAGCAGTGTCAAGAAAATGCTCCGCCGGCGGTCGTCGCGTCGCGCCCTTGCAGGTGTCAGGCATTGTCGATGATAGACAAAATTGGTCCCAACACAAATGCGACGAACAAGCCGACCCCGTAAACCGCCGCCGACACCCACAGTAGAGTCCTGCTGAGCCTGCTTGCTTCCGCGCATACATTTGGATTGTCGGGGCTGCATTCCCGCTTGGTGAGGCGCGGAAGGACGTAGTAAGTGTTCACGAAGCTGCATGCGATCAGGACTCCCGAAATGCTGAATGTCACCACTTTGTGACGCGAGAGCGTGACCAACCACGGCATGAACGAAAGCATAGACGCGACTGATGCTCCCAAGCCGAAAAGCACCAACAACGAGGGTAAGGCGCAGCACAGCAGAGTGCTGAGCGATGTGAACAGGGAGAAGTAATTGAGCAGGGCGGAGCGTTTGCGCGTCGTTCCAACAGTGTTCACTGTGATCCTTCTTCCTTGGCGGATCGGTACCGAATAGAATCCGAGGCCCTACCTTTCCCTGCCTCAGGAATTGTGCCTTCGACTACAACAGCCTTTCCGATCAGTGGCGCAATGTTCGGCCCTGAAGCGGATTCAGGCACCAGTTGCAGCACGTCGCTAGAACCTGAAATCCGCAGTGTCGTCTTACCATCCGTGGTCACGACTGTCCCCGCGACCATCGCCGCCGAATCCTTCATAGTGAATCCATTCTTGGTGATCGCTTCGTTCAATTGTTTGAGCGTGGTTGTGTTGCCCGGTTTCATCTTCACGACGGCCAGTCCTTTTTCGAGACTGACATCAACCGAGTCCACACCAGATAGTGATTTCAGAGACACGCGCACGGCGTGGGCACAGACCTCTCAATCCATGCCGAAAATCTTGATGTCTATCGACTTGATTTCCGCCGACGCAGACGCTGCGAGTAATAGGAACGACGCGAGTAAAGCAAATGGTTTTCTCATGTGAGCCTCCTAGTGTGAATGTCCGTGCTGAAAAAGTAGGTAGCTGAAGTTCACCGCGAAACGAACGCGTTCCTTCGGAAATGCTGTTCCGACATTCTGATAAACAGGGAACTGAGCGCCAAAGCTCACGGTGTAGTTGTGAAAAATCCCGAGTGCGGTAGGCCCAAGGAAGACTTGATGTGCTTGTGTGTCCGGCACGACGAAATTGGTTTGCAGGAATCTGTCGGAGCGTTCACCGACTAGCTCACCAAAGAGTCTCCAATCCCATTTGTCGGGCGGTCTGCGCCACTTCGGAGGGCGATACCCGTACACCAGACTGTAGTCGAGCACATCTGGACGCTTGTCCCCGTTGTGTTCGTAGAACTTCGTGTATGTGCTCCCGAGCCAAAGATAGTTGCTACGGGATGCCATTCCACTGACTACGCCGAACATCGTGCCGGGGGCGTTGGTAGTATGAGCGATGCCCTTGAATCCGGACTGCGGACCGGGTACAGCCAGACCAGCGAAGGCAGTGCTCTCAAAGCGGGTGCCAACCTTCGTTGCCCGGTGCTGGAATCGCCAAGCCACAGTGGTGTCGAAATCGTCGCCTGGTTGGATTCGTGTGGGCGGAAGCATCGTGTTTCCCACGACCGCAGGCAGCGTTAGAGAAAGTGTCAAGTGTGGCGTAAAGCCGTAAGCGATAAGCTCTCGAACCGATGCTTGTGACCCGAGACTGGTGCTACGACCGAATATCCCTTCGTCAAAGCTCCACTCACCCTGCGAATTTGTAGGTGTGGCAAGCCCGAAGACTGGCCCGTGAGCCGCAGCAACGGCAAACAAGGGTAGTGCAAGAACAACGAGCAGCACTACTGCACATCTCATCATTTTTCCCTCCGCGATTTTGAACACACGTAGGCAACGCCTTGTGTGTTAAGCAGACAACGCGGAGTTCAGATTCTAAGAATTGAGTTTTGGCCGGGTGGAGCGGGTGGAGGTAGACCGAGATTTGTTTGCTCTGATCGAGCCTGAAATAGCGAAGGGATACGCACATCTACCGCTTGAGCAATCACTGCAACGCTGGGATAAACATGCGAAATCGGCTGAACGGTAGAGACGGAGGCCGGAGCATTTGCGGCAGTCTTACAGCAAGGATGTTCCCCGGTTCCCATGTGGCAGTCGCCTGCCATCTTCTTGCAGCAGGCCATCTCTGCCTGCGTCATCTGTTGAGTCGGCAGGCAGGCGAGAGCAGGGACGGCCATCCACAGAGCTAACAAACTCAGGACAGCGATGGGACGAACCCTTGCCATGCATTGATGCTACATCCGCCCTTATCGTCGGTGCAACACGCCGAAAACAATCTGGGTCACGTCGATATTCGCCCGTGACCCATGATGCTCCGAAAAAATAGGCTTTTACTGCTCGAGGTGGGCGAGTCCGAATCCCTGCAAATGGAGGTTGCCGACCTTCACGGGCACATTGGATTGCGGACGTGTGGGTGTGTCATCTGCAACCGACTTGCCTAGGCTTTGCCTTACAGGGGTCGCGATAAAGGCGTGGATTTTGTTCTTCTCCGGTCCGCTAAGGACGATTGCCATGCCCGAGATTTGTCCGTGTTCGTTGATCTTGTTCGCCATCACCGCGAAGAGGTTGGAATTCTTAGGGAGCAGCGTGTTGAGGTCTGTCATGACATTGTTCTGCCAGATGAAAGCGTGGTTCCAGTTGGCGTTCGAGTCGAAGTTGCTTCCCACGACTTGGCCCTTGTTGTTGATGCCGCTGGCTATGCCGCCAAGATCACCCGACAGAAGACCGAGGTTGATGAGCGTGTCATTCTGCCAAAGCGCGGCATTCGGAATTCCGCTGTCGGGTGCGCCGACGAATCCAACAATTTGGCCCCGGTTGTTATTGCCAAAAGCCTCAGCGCCAGTTTTGTTGTCAGCAAGCGTGCTTATATTCTCGTGATCCCACACAACGGCGTGACTCGTCGCATGGCAGGCTCCCGTGAAGCCTACGATTTGGCCTTTATCATTGATCCAAAGTGCGTTCCCGCTTGGATCGCTACCTGTAGGAAGAGCTTTGGCCTTGGCGTTGCCGTTTTCCCACAACACCGGCAGCTGGGTCCGATTATTCGTTGTGCCAGCAGTGCATGAGGAGTCCACGGTACCGTCTTCTGCAAATCCTACGATTTGTCCATGGTTGTTGATGGCGCTGGCCTGTCCGTTATTTCCACCGAGTGTCGGTAGAGCGCTCATCTGGAAGAATTGCCAAATAAACGGGAGACAAACATGGTGCGTGCCGAAAGTGCAAACGTCTTCGCCGTTCGGGTCTAGGGCAGCCGTTTCTGAATCACCCACGATCTGGCCGAAGTCGTTGATCTCACCCCAGTTCATCCAACTGTTCTTTCCTCCGAGCGTGCCGAGGTCGAACTGCGATCCATTGATCTCTATCGCATCCCTTGCCTTTAGAATTGTTCCACCCGCGTTATCCTGTTCCCCCGGTACCATTCTCGCATCCTGAATTACCACCCAGCCTTCCTTATTGATGGACATAGCACAAGATAAATTGTCATTCCCGAGAGCGCCTAAATCGGTAACTTTGTAGCTCGCTTGTGAGAAGGCATTGCCAAAACAAAACAAAACAATCGTCGTAACCTGCAGTATCCAAGAACTCCGCAACCGCCGTAGTGTGCTCATGTCTCGTCTTTCCTCCGGTAGAGTCGTGGTGCCGGGGTGACTGGCGATTGACTGTCAGGTTCACTCGGCGCTCGAACAGTCAGCGTGCAATTGAAAAGCGGAATTGGCTCACAACTTCACACACTCCTGCTGAGTGACATTTGAGCGAGCATCTGGTCTTCCACGCTCAGAACAATTACGTGAGACAACAGGCCCAACACTTCAGAGTTCGAAAACGAGTGGCCGACTAACAACCCCACGGGACGATCCCAAAACGGCTACAGCAACTATTTCTCCAACTTCTCATACGCAATGAGCAAGAAATTACGCAATTCAACGTACATACTGGTCGGTATGTTGGCACACAAGAGTACGAAACGTAGAGTGACGAAAATTCCCCCTGCTTGGGACGAAGAGTGAGTTTTTCAAGGGCCGCAGATCACACTCAATGAGCGTTGCGCCACTCGCTCATCGAACGCCACTAGCGACCCTGCCCATCGCGCCCGGGCCTCTAGGGTTCCAGCCCCAGGGTGGGGGCGTACGAATTTTTCTTCTCTAATAGCTTACCCCCGTTGTTCCTTGACACTGTGCGGCGGTGCTCCCTAGAATCGCATAGGGCGGCGGTGGAATCTTTAATCTAAGCCACTGCATCTAAAGTATTTAAACGGGGCCCCAGGGGCTAAAGCCCGGGTTTATTCGCGGGCTTACGCGGCCCTGAAGGGCCGCTCTTCCACGGAGGGCCATGGTTTCACGGAGGGCCATGCTTTCACGAAGGGACTCTCTTTCGCGAACAGCCACTCTTTCGCGAACAGCCGCTCTTCGTGAAGAGCCACTCTTTCGGGAAGGGCTGCTCCCCATGCGGAGGGCCGCTCTCCATGCGGAGGGCTGCTCTCCATGCGGAGGGCTGCTCTCCATAAAGAGGTGCTCTTTGATGAAGGGCTGCTGTTCTGCGAAGGGCTGCTGCTCCACGAAGGGCTGCTGCTCCACGAAGGGCTGCTCTCTATGAAGAGGCAGTCTTTCATGAAGGGCTGCTCTCGACGCAGGAGCCGCTCTTTCACGGCGGTGTTTGCGTTGAACTGGTGTGGGGCGGGAAGCTTGTCCGCTTTTGCCAAACCTTTGATGTTTGCTTCAGGTGAGTTTTTTCAAGATTGAACGCGGGCGGGGGCGCCCGCGCCACACTGTCATAGTCATATCGATGATGCGAATTGTTGTGGTCATCGATAGCGGATACGAAATGAGATTTTAGTTTTTGTTGGATCGATAGCTTATGCCACCAGTGCCAGCGGGCGGTCGGGAACGGGAAATCCTGACGGCGATTGTTGAGACGTTCATTGCCAGCGGGGAGCCGGTGGGGTCGCGGACGCTTGCGCGGGCTTCGCGGGAGGGGTTGAGTGCGGCGACGATCCGGAATGTGATGGCGGATTTGGCGGAGGCGGGATTTTTGGAGCAGCCGCATGCTTCGGCTGGGCGGGTGCCTACGGCGGAGGCCTATCGTTATTACGTCGAGCAACTGAGCGGCGAGGCGCATCTTTCGCAGATGTCGCACGAAAATCAGAGCATTATCCAGGACACGTTGACGGGAGTGACGGATGTGGCGGAGTTCATGGAGCGGACTTCGCATGTGCTGTCATTGATCTCGCATAGCGTTGGCGTGACGGTGGCGACGACGGGGCCGCGCAACGCTTTGGATCATGTTTATTTTTCGCGGCTGGGCGAACAGAAAGTTTTGGCGGTGGTGGTGACGCGGTCGGGAGTGGTGCGGGATCGGCTGCTGCGGCTGGATATTCCGCAGTCGGATTTGGATCTGGCGGCGCGGTATATCAACGAAAATTTTCGCGGCTGGACGATGGACGATATGCGCGCGGAACTGGCGCGGCGTATTGAGAAAGAACGCAGCGAGTACGACCGGCTGATGACATCGATTGCGCAGCTTTATCAGCAAGGGGCGCTGGCTTCGACGGGGGAGACGCAGGCGGTGTTTGTGGAAGGCGCGGCGAATCTGGTTACGGGTCCGGTGACTGGGGATGAAGATCGATCGCGGTTGCAGGATATGTTGCGGACGCTGGAAGAGAAAGAAAAAGTTGTGAAGCTGCTGGGGGCTTATCTCGATACGCGGCAGGAAGCGGTGCGGGTGGTGATTGGGCTGGATGAGGCGCTGCCGTCGTCGGCTTCGTCGTTGCAGAATTTTGTGCTGATTGGGGCTCCGGCGCGGGTAGGCGGCGAGGTGATGGGATCGCTGGCGGTGATTGGGCCTACGAGATTGGATTATCAGCATACGATGTCGGCCGTCTCGTATATCGCGCGGCTGTTTGACAAACTTTTGAATGAATCGGAGTAAGAGCGGTATGGCGAAGGGAAATGGAAAAACGGAAGTGAATCTGGATTTGGAGCACGAGTTGCCGGCGGCTGGTCCTGAGGACGAAACGGGACCGGTGCCGATTGCGGGGAAGGCTGCGGATGCGGGGCCTTCGGAAATGGAAAAGCTGAAGGCGGAGCGCGATGCGCTGCTGGACCGGCTGGCGCGGTTGCAGGCGGAATTCGATAACGCGCGGAAGCGGGCGGTGCGGGAGCAGCAGGAGTTCCGGGAATTTGCGGCGGCGGATGCGATTCGGAATTTCCTGCCGATTTTGGATAGCTTCGAGCGGGCGTTGAAGGTGGGCGGGGACTCGGGCGAGTTCCGCAACGGGGTTGAACTGATTTATCGGCAGTTTCAGGATGCGCTGTTAAAGACTGGCGTGCAGCCGATTGCGGCGGTGGGGCAGATGTTTGATCCGCGGGTGCATGAGGCGGTGGAGATGGTGGATACGACGGAGGTTCCGGATCATCAGGTGATGGAGGAATTTCAGCGCGGGTATAAGTATAAGGAGAGGTTGTTGCGTCCGGCGATGGTGCGGGTGGCGCGGAACGCGCGGGGGTGAGGGCGGGCGGGGGCTAAAGCCCTCGGGTGTTTCGGTGATGCGCACGGCGGTGTGCGGTCCGCTGCAAAATGCAGGTCCCTCGCTTCGCTCGGGATGACAAACCATATATATAGGACGACAAGCTATACGGGATGACAAACGGTATAGGAACGTTAGGCTTCGATCTGCAAGATTAGAACGGGGGAGTTTCTGGCGGCTAATACTAAGAGAGATTTTTACGAGGTCCTGGGCGTCACGCGGGCGGCTACTGAGGTTGAGATAAAGAGCGCTTATCGCAAGCTGGCGATGACGTATCATCCGGACCGGAATCCGAATAATCCTGAAGCGGAAGAGAAGTTTAAGGAGCTGACCGAGGCGTACGCGATTCTTGCCGATGGCGAGAAGCGATCGCTCTATGACCGCTTTGGGCATGCGGGGCTCGGCGGTGGTGCGGGTCCGGCAGGATTTGATCCGGCGATTTTCCAGGACTTCGGAGATATTTTTGGGGATTTGTTTGGCGACGTGTTTGGGCAGGGTCAGCGACGGCGGAGCCGGGCGCAACGCGGGGCCGATCTCCGCGAAGATTTGAATCTTGAATTCGAAGAGGCGGTGTTTGGGACGGAGAAGCAGGTCAACGTCCGTCGGCATGAGAGTTGCGATGCGTGCCGTGGGGCGGGGACGGCTCCGGGGAAAGCTCCGGTGCCGTGCCGCGCTTGCAATGGGCGCGGGCAGGTGCGGTATCAGCAGGGATTTTTCAGTATTGCGCGGACTTGCCCGACGTGCCAGGGAGCGGGGAGCGTGATTACCGATCCTTGCCCGAAGTGCAAGGGCGAGGGGCGACTGCTGCGGGAGCGTGTGGTCGAGGCGAAGGTTCCGGCAGGAGTGGAGGACGGAACGCGGATTCGCTTCACGGGGTATGGGGAGGCGGGAGCGTTTGGCGGTCCGGCGGGCGACCTTTATATAGTGCTGCACGTGAAAGAGCACGCGTTTTTTGAGCGCGAAGGGAATGACCTGCACTGCGTGGTCCCGGTTTCGTTTCCGCAGGCTGCGTTGGGGACAGAGATTGTTGTGCCGACGCTTGAGGGAGATCACAAGCTCAAGGTTCCAGAGGGAAGTCAGTCGGGGACATCGTTTCGGATCAAGAACAAGGGCGTGCCGGTGCTGAACGGGCACGGCAAGGGCGACCTCTATGTTGAGGTGCGGATACAAACTCCCGGGAAATTGAATAAGCGGCAGCGCGAATTGTTGATGGAGTTGGGAGAGTTGACTCCGATTGAGAACAAGCCGCAGCGGCGGTCGCTGTTGGGACGGGTGAAGGATATGTTTGTTTAGCTGTCAGCTGTCAGCTGTCAGCTCTCAGCTTTCAGTTAAGACTTGCCTCTCGCCTATCATTTTCTATTCTTCAAACTATTCTTCAAACTTAACGCTTGTACCGATTTGCGGTTGCTGATTTGCTCTCGCTGAGAGCTGAGAGCTGAGAGCTGAGAGCTGAGAGCTGGGCACTATTCCATGACACGCCGACGGTGGATTGCTGACGAGGTTCTCGGTGATACCGCCGCTTTGGTCGGTGAGCATGCGGGTCATTTGGTGCGCGTGCTTCGGGCCGAGGTCGGGCAGGAGTTTGATATTGCTGCGGGCGGTGAAGTCAGGCGGGGGACGATCAGTTCGATTTCGGACGGGCGGGTTGAGTTTGCGCTGGGCAGTGTACTCGAAGTGAAACCGCTTCCGAGAATTGCGCTGGCGCTGGCCATCTTCAAGTTTGATCGCATGGAGTGGGCGATTGAGAAGTGCACTGAGATTGGCGTGGGGCGGATTGTTCCGGTAATCGCGCGGAGAACGGATGCGCACCTGGCGGCCGCAGCGATCAAGCGTCATGAGAGATGGTTGCGTATTGCGCTTCAGTCGAGTGAACAGGCGCGGAGGGCTGGGCCTCCCGAGATTAGTGAGCCGGTGAAGCTCAAGGAGCTTGGCAGTGCGGTGCCGAGTGGGACGCGCGTTGTGTTGGCGGAGTCGCTTGCGGGGTCTCCCGAGAGCGTGAGGTTGGGGGATGTTTTTGAATCCGCGACGAGCGACGTTGCGCTCGCAGTTGGACCCGAGGGTGGGTGGGCGGATGAGGAGTTGGCTTGGTTTCAGGAATCGGGATGGATTGCGGCTTCGCCCGGAAATACGATTTTGAGGGCGGAGACGGCGGCGATTGTGGCTACGGCGATTGCGTTCGAGATGGTGCGGTGATCCTCCGGGGCTAAAGCCCACGGCATGGGGAGCGTTGACGCGGCCCTGAAGGGCCGCTCTTCCACGGTGGTGGCGGCATTTTGGTGATGCGAGTATTTCGGCGATGGCGGCGTTTCGGTGGTGGCAGCGTTTTGGTGATTGATTTAAGGCCCCCCGGGATGGTGGCGTTCCCATTGATTGCCAGGTACTGATAATTCACAAGCTCCTCTGATATTCTCCGGCTAGAGAGTTACTCGTGGTTTCAACCGTCTTACCTCCGACAACGACAGCGAAGAAGGTCGTTCCCATCGTTCCCGATGAGCGGCAACGGCAGGCTATTGAGCATGTTCATGGGCCGATGCTGGTGATTGCGGGCGCGGGGACGGGGAAGACTACCGTCCTGACGCAGCGGGTGGCCAACCTGATCCGCGAAGGGCATGCTCGTCCTGACGAAATTCTGGCACTTACCTATACCGACAATTCCGCGGCGGAAATGATGGGGCGGGTGCGCGAGGAATTGAAGGGGAGGGGGATTGAAGGGCTGCAGGCCACAACTTTTCACGCCTGGTGTAATGGGCTACTGCATCGGCACGGCGTTGGATTTCGCGTGCTCGACGATCAGGACTTGTGGATATTTCTGCGGAAACGTATTCGCGATCTGCGGCTGAAGCATTTTGTGCGTGCGGCGAATGTGGGTCAATTTCTCAGCAGCCTTACGGAGTTCATGCGACGGTGCCAGGACGAACTGGTCGGTCCGACGGATTATGCGGCATACGTGAAGCGCATCGAAAACGGCGAGGTTGTTCCGCCTCGCGTGGCCAGCTCAAAAAAGCAAGAAGAAATGGACGACGAGGAGATTCTGGCGAGGTGCCAGGAAATTGCGCGCGTCTTCGCGACGGTTGAGGAGATGCTGGCGGAAAAAAACCTGGGCACCTTTGGCCACATGATCACGAAGGCCTACTGGTTGCTCAAGGGTGATCCTCGGTTGCTGGAGGAGGAACGCCTCAGAACGCGCTTTGTGCTGGTCGACGAGTTTCAGGACGCGAATTTTGCGCAGGTGGAAATGCTCTCGCTGCTGGCTGGGCGGGAGGCTAATGTGTTTGCCGTCGGCGATCCGGATCAGGCGATTTATCAGTTTCGCGGAGCTTCGAGCGAGGCGTTCACGTTATTCGCGAAGATTTTTCCGGCTTCGACAGTGGTCGCGCTGGAAAAGAACCGGCGCTCGCTCTCTCCGATTCTGCGGTGTGCGTTTGGGATTGTGAATGACAACCCACCGGTATTTGCGGGAAAAGGGTCCGCGATTTCATACCAGCGGGCGGCGCTCGAATCTCTGCGCGACGCAGAGGCGAGGCAAAAAGGGGAAACCACGGCCGACCCCCTCGTCGAAATCGTTACCTGGAGAGATAAGGAAGTCGAGGCCGCCGATCTCGCGCGGCGCATCCAGAGGAAACGCAAGGCTGAGCGATCTTCGGAGCGATCTTCGTGGCGAGATTTCGCTGTACTTTACCGGCAACACAAAAATCGCGATGAGCTGGTTACGGAACTGGCGGAGCGGGGGATTCCGTTCTCGATCGAAGGCCTCGATGTCCTCGACACGCCCGAGGTTCGTGATGTCATTGCTTGTTTGACGGCGGCGGTTTCGCCGAGTGATGCGTCCAGCTTGTTTCGCGTGGCGGCATTGCCGCAGTTTGGCATCAACGCGACGGAATTGCGGGCTGCGATGCGGGCGGTGCGGCGGCAGGAGTTGGATCTACCCGCGGTGTTGGCGAAGCTCGCGGGCGGTCCGGCGCTTTTGCAGAGCGTGGCGAAGGCTCATCGTCTGGTCGAATCAGAGGGAGTGCGCGCGGATGATGCGGTGAATGCTGTGATCAGGCACTTTGAGTTGGCGCGGTCGCCGCTGGTCGCCGCGTTGGTGAAGTTCGTCGAGGCATGGCATGGCAAAGCGATTGTCGAGACGGGAAGTCCGGCGGAATTTCTGGACTATCTGGACTACTTTGTCCAGGCAAATGGGGCGATTGCGCTTCCGCGCTCGACCGACGATGCGGTGCAGCTTTTGACGGCGCATGCGGCCAAGGGGCTGGAGTTCCGGCATGTCGCAATTGTGCGTGGCTCGTCGACCTCGTTCCCGTGCTCGTATAGGGAGCCGCTGGTCGCATTCCCTGTAGAGCTGCGGCGGTCGGGCGCGTCGTTGCCGGGAGCGTCGACGACGAGCGAGAAGATTCTGCACGAGGAGGAAGAACGGCGGCTCTTCTACGTTGCCATGACGCGCGCCAAGGATACGCTGGCGATCTATGCGAATCAGGGCCAGAGCAAGAAGGATCCGAAGCCGACGAAGTTTCTGCGCGAGTTCATGTTGCTTTCCGCTTACAAACAATTCTGGACTACGCATTCGGCGGCGGCGGTGCAGGATTCTTTGTTCGCAGAAGAGGAGCAGAGGATCGCATTGCAGCAGTCGAATGTTGCGGGATGGCTGCTGATGCCGCCAATGGCTGGATTTGTGAGCGGGCTGAGCGCTTCGGCGATTGAGATCTATGAGCAGTGTCCGCTGCGCTTCAAGCTGGAGAGGGAATGGAACTTGCCGCGGGATGTGTCGGCGTCGCTGCACTATGGAAAAGCGATGCATGAGGTCTTGCGTACGTTTTATGACGCGCAACGCTTTGGGCGCGAGATCGGCGACGAGGATTTGATGGAGCAGTTTCGAGCCTCGCTCGCGGGATCGAGCATCGCCGATCGCTATCAGTACGAGTTGTATTTGCGGCAGGGATTGGAGCAACTGCGGCAGTTTCTCGATTGCGCTCGCAGCGCTCCGATGCCGGAGGTGCTGGAGACGGAACATCGATTTGAACTAAACGTGGGTGGGGCAAAAGTTTCGGGCCGAGTGGACCGCATCGATCGCACCGGGGCCGACACGGTTGCAATTGTCGATTACAAGACGGGGAAGCCGAAGTCGCAGGACGACGCCGACGGGAGTTTACAACTTTCGTTGTATGCGCTGGCCGCGAGAGAGACCCTGGGGAAAGTCGCGGATCGGTTGGTTCTCCACAACATCGAAAACAATGTAGCGGTGTCGACGACGCGGTGCGAGGGTGAACTGGAAGCGGCGAAGCTGCGGGTGGAGAAGGTGGCTAAAGAAATCGCTGCGGGAGAGTTTGGCGCCAAACCCGGCTACCAGTGCACGTTTTGCCCGTATCGCAATCTTTGTCCGGCGACGGAGAGAGTGGTGGCGGCGCAGAAAAAGTCGATGCGCGCGAATTAGGCGCTGATGTAGCTGGAGGGTATAAAAAACTTTGGGGACGCTCATCGCGTCCCCTTTGTTGTTGCTTTATGCAACGTTGCCCGTTGCAGTTGGTTTAGTGCTTCTTGGCGCTTTTCTTCTTTGCTTTCTTTTTGGTTGCCATGGTTCTATTCTCCCTTTCCATTGTTCATGGAATTACGCAACGATGTGTTGTTGCAACTGATTGAATGTATGAGTTAACGCAGAACGAAGTCAAGAGAAAAATGATTGTGTGGAGTGTGTGTGATGATGTCGGAAGTCACTGGAGTGATGAGCGCGTCGGAAAATTTCGCTGAGGTGCGCTGTCGTTGGTCGAGGGTCGATGGTCGTTGGCAAAATCTTTCGGACGATTAGGGATTGAGAGCGACGAATAGCGACCATCGACTATCGACCAACGACCTGCTTTGCTGCGCGAAGCTTCTCGACGCAGATCGCCATCTATAATGAAAGACGTTTGTGGAGTGAAGTGCTGCAAGGAGCGCAATCATGGCTGATACGAAGGATGTGGTGATCATCTCGGGATGCCGCACACCGATTGGAAAATTTCAGGGAAGCCTCAGCGACATGACGGCTCCGCAGATCGGAGCGGTCGCGGTGCGTGAAGCTGTAAAACGGGCGCATCTCGAGCCTGCACAGATTGACGAGTGCATCATGGGCAATGTTGTGTCGGCAGGGATCGGGCAGAATCCGGCGCGTCAGGCGGCGTTGTTCGGCGGACTGGCTCCGGAGGTGGGAGCCATGACGATCAACAAAGTGTGCGGCTCGGGATTGAAAGCGGTCGCGTTGGCGGCGCAGGCGATTGAGACGGGCAACAGTTCGATTGTGGTCGCGGGCGGGATGGAGTCGATGACGAACGCTCCATATTTATTGCCGAATGCGCGCAAGGGCTACCGCCTGGGCAACGGACAGCTGGTCGATTCGATGGTGCATGATGGGCTGTGGGATATTTACAACGACCACCACATGGGGCTGACGGGGGAGAACGTTGCGGAGAAATACGGCATCACGCGCGAGGAGCAGGATGAGTTCGCGGTGAATTCGCATCGCAAGGCGATCGCCGCGCAAAAAGAATGCCGGTTCAAGTCGCAGATTGTGCCGGTCGAGCTTCCGGCGAAGAAAAAAGGGCAGGCGGCGGTGATCTTCGACAAGGACGAAGGTCCGCGCGAGGACACGACCATCGAGGCGCTGCGCGCGCTGAAACCTGCATTCAAGAAGGATGGCACGGTTACGGCGGGCAATGCTCCGGGAGTGAATGATGGAGCGGCGGCGCTGGTTGTGACCAGCGCGGCACGCGCCAAGGAGCTGGGCGCCGCGCCGATGGTTCGGATCGTCGCGCAGGCTACGAGCGGAGTCGAGCCGAAGTGGGTGATGATGGCTCCGGTGGGCGCTGTGCAGAAAATCTGGCAGAAGACTGGGTGGAAGAAGGATGAGGTCGATCTCTACGAGCTGAACGAAGCGTTCTCCGTACAGGCGCTGGGAGTGATTCGCGAGTTGGGTCTCGACATGAATCGGGTCAACGTCAATGGCGGCGCGGTGGCGCTGGGGCATCCGATTGGAGCGAGCGGGGCGCGCGTACTGGTGACGCTGATTTACGAAATGATTCGGCGCGATGTGCATCGCGGGATTGCGGCGCTTTGTTTGGGCGGGGGGAACGCGGTGGCGATGGCGGTGGAGCGGTAGGGGCAGGTTAGAGGTCAGAGGTCAGATTGCAGAGGTAAGAGCTTAGGGTCCCGCTTGTGTGCGAGATTGGAGGATGTGGTAGAAAGCAATAATTAGAAGGTAGAAGGCTACCACATGGGCATGCACATCAAAAATAAAGATGCCCACAAGCTGGTCCGGCAGTTGGCGCGGCTTACGGGAGAGAGCTTGACGCAAGCGGTTACAGAGGCGGTCCGCGAACGACAGCAGCAGGTGCGGGGCAAACATGCGGTCAAGCTCTCCGACCGACTGCTTGAAATCGGTCGGGACTGCGCGCCGCGTCTGAAGAAGCGGCATCGCTCGAACGATCATGGCGACCTCCTCTATGATGCGAAGGGGCTACCGAAATGTCACCGCCGCCCAGAATAAATCGAGCTTCCACTGACGCTGGAACACTACTTCTGTTTTGTGTTTAATGAAAAATTCTTCCACCTTGCTGCATTGATGTTGTCGTTGACATGCGTGTTCCCAAGCTGACAAACTACCAACCCTGAACAGGGGTGCCTTATCAAGTCTCTTCGGTTTTTCTCTCTTCGATCTTTCTCCCCTCGGTCGGGCTCTCTTCGGGCTGTCTCCACCAGTCTGATGGCAGTCGGGTTGTTGGTGATGTTCTCGTTAGTTCTGGGGAGTTCCCGTGCCTCTGGGCAAGTTAAGAAAAAGAGGGCGACGCGTGAAGTTCTTTATGGCGCGCCTGCTGATACTCGCATTAATACTTTTCCGGTGATGGACATCGATCGCGCTACGGGAGGGTTTGCCAACGTTTTTAATGTGAATGCCCCTCCTCCTTTTCTTTGTAGCGGTGGCGCGGCGGCTGTCGGGATGCAGTTTCTCTATGTTTCGCTGCCACCGGGTTGCCAGAATACGAGCAGCGAAATCATTGGATACTCGCTACAGCCGCACACGGGTGCGCCGGTGGCGCTCAACGGCTCTCCCTTTCCGATGCGAGCGGGTTCGATTCCTTCAGGAATGGCGGCGCTGCCGAACGGTAATCTCCTTTATGTAGCTGATGCGAGCGGCAGTATTGCGGCTTTCGCAGTCGACAGTACGACGGGTGAGCTGAAGGAGATTCATGGTTCGCCGTTTAAATCGGGCGCCAATTCGCAGCTCGTGATCGATCCCTCGGGCAAATACTTGTACGCGTCGGACGACGCATTTTCGGGTGGCGTTCTGGCTTTCTCGATCGGAGCGGGAGGCAGATTGACTCGCGTGCCGGGTTCTCCGTTTCTGATTCCGGGGAAGACAGTTTCCAATTACCAGCCATTTGGCATTGTGGACACCGGGAAATATGTCTACACGGCTTTGAGCGCGACCAACGAGATTGCGGGATTCTCCGTTAACGCGGAGACTGGCGCTCTCACGCCCTTGCCTAGCTTGTTTTCTACGGGGAACGGTCCGGGTCCACTGGCATGGAGCGGAAATTTCTTGTACACGGTGAATCAGTTAGATGGCACGATTTCCGGCTACAGCATTGACGGTAACAGCGGCGCACTCACAGTGGTACCCGGTTCGCCCTTTGGGACAGATGGCGCGTTGATAACGATCGATTTTACGGGGAAGTATCTATATCTCAGCATGGAGCGAGGGGTTCAGGGCTTTAACATCAATCCGACGACCGGCGCGCTGAGTCAAGGACCGGGATTTCACAACAACAACGGAGTTCTTTGGCTCACGGTCGCGCAGGTTCCTACACACTGACGCGGCTTAAATGCCGTCACTCAGTTCACGGTCGTCGCAGGTTGGCTTCCGACCGGCAGCGTGATCGTGAAAACTGCGCCGCCATCGGTGGCGGTTGCGGCTTCGATGTTGCCTCCGTGTTCGCGTAGGACGGTTTTGCAGATGCTTAGGCCGAGGCCGGTGCCGCGGCCTGGACGTTTTGTGGTGAAGAACGGATCGAAGATGTGGGCGAGGTTCTCGTCGGCGATGCCGGGGCCGTCGTCCTGGAAGACGATCCAGACGGAATCGGGCTTGCGTCCGATGCGGACGCGGATGGTGCCTTTTTCGCGACTCTCGCGGATCGCCTGTTCTGCATTCAGCAGCAGATTCAAAAACACCTGCATCAACTGATTGGGATCGGCCATGATTGCGGGGATGGCCGGATCGGGCAGAAAGTCAACCGTGATGTTGCTTTTGCGCAGGGGATAGGCCTGCATCTGAACGGTGCGCTGCACGAGTTCGTTCAGATCTACCTGGCTGCGTCCGGGAGCGGGAGGGCGGGCGAAGTATTGCAGGTTCTGCACGATTTCGGCGGCGCGCCTCGCCTGCTGGTGCAGAATAACGAGCTGTTTGCGAGCGCCTTCGGTCGTGTTGCTTTCCTGTAGCAGTTCGGCCATACCGAGAATGCTGGTGAGGGGATTGTTGAGTTCGTGGGCGAAGCCGCCAATCATTTGTCCCATGGCGGCGAGGCGTTCGCTTTGAATGATCTGCTGCTCGAGTTTTTTCTCGGTGGTTACGTCACGGACGGAAATGATGACGCCCGCGAGTTTGCGTTCGGCTTCGAGCAGCGGACTGGCCATGCCTAACATGGTGCGCCAGCTGCCGTCGCGGTGACGGGATCCGTATTCGCAGGAGGTCAGCAAGCTCTCGCCGGTGGCCACGGTGCGATAGAGCGATGCCAGTTCGGGAGATGTGCCTTCGACGTCATCGACATTCTTGCCGATGAGTTGTTCGGGACCGTAGCCGAGGAGTTCGCCGATGCGGGCGCTGACGAAGGTGTATCTGCCTTTCAGGTCGAGCACCAGAATGAGATCGGGAAAGCTTTCGAGCAGATGCTGACGGAATTCTTCCTGATGGCGCAACTGGCGTTCCAAGGCACGCTTTTCTGTGACATCGACGAGCGTCCCCTGGTAGCGGACCACCTTGCCGTCTTCGATGACGCCGGTTGAGGTATCGACGCAGACAGCGACTCCGCCGTCTTTGCGTTTGAGGCGGATTTCCCGGGTGCGGGTGCGCCCGCTCTGACTGCCTCGCACGCTGAGGATGGGCTCGCCGCCGCTGTCGACGCCCAACTGTTCGGGCGGAAGGTTCAGCAGGTCGTCCTTCGTGTCGTATCCCAAAATCTTGACCAGCGCGGGATTGACTTCGAGCAATTTTCCGTCAGGATTGCTGATGTAGACGCCTTCTTGCAGCGACTCGAACAACTGCGTGAAGCGCTGTTCTTTTTCGCGCTGTCCGGTGATGTCGCGGGCGAGGACGCTGGCTCCGGTGACGTCGTCGCCTTTGACGATGGCATTGACCACGCAGTCGTAATAAAGGCGGCGATCGTCGTTTTTCAGATGAACTTCGACAACTCCCGACCAGGTTCTCTTTTCTAAAAATCGTGAGAGCGTGCCCGGGGTCTCGGTGCGCAACGGAGCACCGAGGAAATCTTCGAGCTTGTGACCGACGAGGTCGGCGTAGGGCATGCTGAGAAGCTCGGCAGTGCGGCGGTTGACGGTACGCAGTGTGCCGTCGAGAGAGATGGCCAAGGCCACTTCGTCGAGGGAGTCGATGAGTTCTTTGAAGTTTCGCTGCGAGCGAACGATTAACTGGCTGAGCTGATCGAGTTGCTCTTCGGAGGGAGTGGCGCCGCCGCGGTCTTGAAAGCCCTTGAGTATCTGCTTGAGTTCCGAAACCTCGCGCTTGCGGCCGAATGCATAGGTGGCGAACAGGATGGCGAGAAGGAAAAGTCCAGCGGGAATTGCCCAGAGGCGGTAGGGCAAATCTTTGAGTTGTTCCCACGACAATGCGGCAACGGCGGCGGCCAACAAAATCAGCAGGCCCAGCGCCCAGCGCCACAGTTGACCCTCCTCGCGCTCCAACACGTTTGAGCTTGGAGTGGGGCGATTTGGAGCCGGTCCTTTTTCTTGGTCTGGCATCTGGGTCAGGGTTTTCCTAGCCTAGCACCGAAACGGTTGTCGGCGACACAACTTAGAGGGTTCATCACTATCGAGAGGTGACGACCGTCACATCGGGGCGCATGGACGATGGCTATGATGCCGGATGGGACCTTCGATCCGCGCCATGGGGGTCGTGTGTCCGCAGGTGTCTTTATGCTCTATAAAGCTCTGAGTGCCGCGGTTTACGGGATCGACGCGAACATTATCGAAGTGGAAGTCGATGTATCGGCCATCAAGGCGCAGGAAGACCAGTTTCATACCGTCGGCCTGCCCGACGCAGCGGTGCGGGAAAGCCGGGATCGGGTGCGTTCCGCATTGAGGAACTCCGGGTACGACATTCCTACGGCGCATATCACGATCAACCTCGCACCGGCGGACATTCGAAAGGAAGGCTCGGGTTTCGATCTGCCGATGGCCCTGGGAATCCTGGGAGCGTATGGCGGGTTAAATAAAAAGGAGTTGCCCGACGCATTGTTTGTGGGCGAGCTTTCGCTGGATGGAGGGTTGCGCGGCATCCGCGGTGCCTTACCGATCGCGATCGAGGCGCGGCGGATGAAGGTGAAGCGGCTCGTGGTACCCGAGGTGAATGCTCGCGAGGCGGCGATGGTGGGCGGGGTTGAGGTGTATCCGGTGAAGTCTCTGACCGAGGTGATTCATTACATCAACTCGGGGAATGGCGTCACGCGGATGCTGGTCGATACCGATCAATTGCTGACCCAGGCGCAGCAGTTTCATGTGGACTTCAAAGATGTTCGCGGGCAGCACTCGGCGAAGCGCGCGCTCGAAGTGGCTTGCGCGGGCGGACACAACATTCTGATGATTGGGCCTCCGGGATCGGGGAAGACGATGCTGGCGAAGCGGATGCCGACGATCCTGCCACCGTTCACGTTCGAAGAGGCGCTCGAGACCACAAAGATTCACAGCGTTGCGGGTGTACTTGATGCGCGTGCTGGACTGGTTGGGCTGCGGCCATTTCGCGCTCCGCATCACACGATTTCGGACGCGGGGTTAATTGGCGGAGGAGCGATTCCGCGGCCAGGCGAAGTGTCGCTGGCGCACAACGGCGTTTTGTTCCTCGACGAATTGCCGGAGTTTCCACGCAACGTGCTTGAGGTTATGCGCCAGCCCCTGGAAGACGGCACGGTTTGTATTGCGCGGGCGGCGATGTCGCTGACCTTTCCGGCGCGCTTTATGCTGGCCGCGGCGATGAACCCATGCCCATGCGGCTTTCATAACGACCGCACGCGGGAGTGCCATTGCACGCCGCAGATGATCCAGCGCTATATTTCGAAAATCTCGGGACCGTTGCTGGACCGAATCGACATTCACATCGATGTTCCGGCGGTGAATTACAAAGAAATGCGAAGCACGTCGGAGCCGGAGAGTTCGACCAAGATTTTGGATCGGGTGATCAGGGCGCGCGACATTCAGCTGGCGCGCTTTGCTGCGGAGCGGCAAAAATTCTACTGCAATGCGCAGATGCCGAGTCAGGCGATTCGCAAGTTCTGCGAGTTGTCGGCGGACTGTGAGAGGTTGCTGGAACGCGCGATGGCGCAGCAGGGGCTAAGCGCTCGGGCTCATGACCGCATCTTGAAAGTCGCGCGGACGATTGCTGATCTGGACGGCGTTCCGCAGCTTGAGCCCAAGCATATTGCCGAGGCGATCCAGTACCGGACGCTGGATCGGACGTTCTGGGCATGAAAGAAATTGAGAGAGTCGCGCGATAAATCCCAATCAGGCGAGTAGAATTGCGGGCGGTTCGTCATTGACGAAGATCTTGGTTACGAAGATCTCGGTGACGAATACCTGGAGAAGACCATGTCCGTCAACTCTCTTTGCAGGCGCCTGGCTGCGCTAACATCACTCGTCTTCCTTTATCTCACCGCGTCACCTGCGCAGACACCTCCAACGGCTCAGGGTCTGCTGAGCCAAATGACGCTGGAGGAGAAAGTTGCCCAGCTGTCGCAACTGCCGGGATCGTTGACTCCTGCCGAATTCAAAGAGCAGGTTGGAGTGCCCGCCGAAGAGATCCTCAGAAAGTACGGAGCGGGTTCCGTCTTATGGATTTCCGATCCGAGCGAGATCAATCGCTGGCAGCACATCGCTGTGGATGAATCGCGTCTGCACATCCCGGTGCTTTTCGGACTGGACGTGATCCACGGCTATCACACGATTTTTCCCGCGCCGATCGCCATGGCTTCGTCATGGGACCCGAAGATGGTGGAGACGGCGCAGAGCATCGCCGCTCAAGAAGCGCGATCGGCCGGGATTGAGTGGACCTTCGCTCCCATGGTGGATATTGCTCGCGATGCGCGCTGGGGCCGCATGGTGGAAGGCGCGGGAGAAGATCCTTATCTTGGCGCGGCCATGGCGCGCGCTCAGGTCCATGGATTTCAAGGCACTCAGGCAGGCGCGGCCGACCACGTTCTTGCCTGCGTGAAACACTTCGCAGGATACGGAGCAGCCGATGGCGGACGCGACTACGATTCGTCGTACATTCCGGAAGAACTGATGTGGAACGTATATTTGCCGCCGTTCAAAGCGGCGGTCGATGCGGGCGTAGGAACGGTGATGAGCGCTTACATGGATTTCAATGACGTTCCGGCGAGCGGCAATCGCTGGCTGCTGCATGATGTGCTCCGCCAAACCTGGGACTTTAAGGGTTTTGTAGTCAGCGATGCGGTTGCCGTTCACAGTCTGATCACGCACGGCTACGCGCGCGATGGGCAGGATGCCGCAAACAAGGCGTTTTCCGCCGGACTGGACATGGACATGGCCAGCGGCACTTATCTGAAGTATCTGGCGGATGAAGTGAAGCAAGGCAGAATTTCGATGCAGCAGATCGACGACTCGGTGCTGGCGATTCTCGAGACCAAGATTCGTATGGGCTTGTTCGAACATCCATATTCGGACCCGTCGCACATGCAACAGATATTAAACGCGCCGGAACACCAGCAAGAGGCGCGCAAGGCTGTGCAGCGCTCGGTGGTGCTGCTGCGAAATGAAAAAAACTTTCTGCCGCTGGATAAGAGTGGTCAGCCCATAAAGTCGATTGCCGTGATTGGTCCTCTGGCCGACGCCGAGCTGGACCTTCTTGGAATGTGGGGCACGGTCACGGAGCCCGGTCCCACGGTTACGATCGTGCAGGGCATCAAAAACAAGTTGGGCGGCGCGATTCACGTTGAGTTCGCGCATGGGCCCAATCTTAGACGCGACATCGCCTCTCCCTTCGAGAATTACGCGATGATCAAAATGAAGGAACAGCCGAATCAGACCGCGGACGAAGCGAAAAAAGCGTTTGATGATGCGGTTGCCGTCGCCAAACGCTGCGATGTTGCCGTGCTGGCGCTGGGCGAGATTGATCTGATGAGCGGCGAGTATGCATCGAGGTCATCGCTCAGACTCTCGGGAGGTCAACAGGAATTGCTCGAAGCTGTCGCGGCGACCGGTAAGCCGGTGGTGCTGGTGCTCGTGAACGGGCGCCCGCTGGACATCTCATGGGCGGCGGAACATGTGCCCGCGATTGTAGAGGCGTGGTACCCGGGAAGTCAGGGCGGGAACGGTATCGCCGACGTGCTGTTTGGCGATGCAACCCCTGCCGGACACTTACCGGTGAGTTGGCCTCGCAGCACCGGGCAAGTCCCGCTTTATTACAACCACAATCGCACGCAGGATCCCGAGGACGGTGCGAACTTCAAGTCTCGCTACTGGGATCTATCGAGCAGTCCGTTGTACCCGTTCGGCTACGGGTTAAGTTACACGACATTTTCTTTTGACAATCTGAAGTTGGGCCAGCCGGAGGCTAAGGTCGGGACCAGTGTGGATGTCTCGGTGGATGTCACCAATACCGGCAGCCGCTCGGGAGATACGGTGGTGCAACTATACATTCATCAGAGAGCTGGAAGCGCTTCGCGGCCGGTAAGACAATTAAAAGGGTTTCGACGGTTGACCTTGGCGGCGGGCGCAAAAGAGACAGTTCATTTCACGCTTGGACCGGACGAATTACAGTTCTGGAGCCCGGCGGCGAAGAAATGGGTGGTCGAGGCTGAGCAATTCGACGTCTGGGCAGGGGCGGATTCGAGGGCGACGCTTCATCAGGAGTTTCGTCTGACTCAATAAATGCGGGGCCGGCTGGGCCGCGAGTTCTTCGTTCGCTCGATGTTGCACATGCAACATGTCTATGTTGTAATAGCAACATGGAGGGCGTCATGAACGACATTCTCGCAGCGATCTTCCGCCGAAGAGCAGTAAAAGCCTTTGAACCCATGGAAATCACGCCAGGGCTGCGCGAGCAAATTCTGAATGCGGCTCGGCATGCTCCCTCCAGTTTCAACACACAGCCATACCGGTTCTTTTGGGTGGAATCACCGGCCGGTAAGGCGGCTGCGGCGGAGCTCTGTCTCGGCCAGATGCCTGCGCAAACCGCTTCGGCACTGGTGGTGGCGGTGGCAGATATCGGGTCCTTGTCGGCAACATCACAAAGTCAGTTGGAGTGGATGCGCAGCAACGGTTTCAGCGACGAAAACCTGCGCGACTACGAGCGCACGGCGAAACTCGGCCGAATCATTTTCATGCCTGGGCCGCTCGGTATTTTCGGCGCACTCAAATGGTCAGTATTTCGGCTGGTGAATTTCTGGAAGATCATGGGGATGCCTCCTCTGTCGCGACAGAGCATTTTCAAGTGGGCGACGAAGAGTACATCGCTGGCCTGCGAGAACCTGATGATTGCCGCCGAAGCGTTAGGGCTGAACACATGTCCGATGGAAGGTTTTGATGGGCGGAGACTGTCCAGACTTCTCGGGCTCTCAGCCCGCTGTCATGAGATTGTGATGGTGATTGCGATCGGAAAGAAATCCCGGAGCTATGTGGAACCGCCGCAGTGGCGAAGGCCTCTGGAGGCGACGGTAACCATCCTATGAGTAAAGAGCCGACCGGCGTCTCTCCAAAAGTCATTCTTACAAAGAAAGACGTTCCCGAAGACATTCTGCGCGATTCGGTGCTGGCGCATATTGCGGCGGCCTACTTCTCGGTTGGGAAGAAGCTGGAAAAAAAAACGCGGTGTTCGGCGACTCGCGGATTCATCCTGTCGACGCTGCGGGGCGATGCCACGCTCAATCAGAACCAAATCGCCACGCTTCTTGGTCTCGACCGAACGGTGGTGCATCGGGCGATCAAGTCAATGGTGCAGGAAGGATTGGTGTCGGAGAGGAAGGCGAAGACGGGCAGGGCCATTCATGTCGCGTTGACGCCGAAAGGCCACGGTTACAGGAAACGTCTGATCAAAGCGAGGATGGAGGCCGATGATAGAGTGCGGAAAGCGATCACGGCGGAGGATCGCGCGACGCTTCTGCGGCTCTTACCATTGATTGCCGAAATAGAGTTCTGACGAGCAGGAAGCGAGACTTACCGCGCATTCTATAATTCAGCGGGAGGGTTCATGCCTGGTTGGGGAACTGGCAGCTTCGAGAATGACGATGCGCAGAAATTTCTTGGCGAGCTGAATGCGAAACAACCCGACGATCTGAAGGAGATACTGGTCCGCGCCGATCAGGTGGAATATCTCGAGGCGCCCGATGGCAGCGTTGTGATCGCGGCGGCCGAGGTGGTCGCTACGGCGAAAGGCGCGCCTCCGCAAGTCGTGCCAAGCCAGATTTCAGAGTGGGTCGGCAAGTTCGAGGGTGCTCCGAGCGCGGAAATGAGTGAACTGGCAGGGCGGGTGGTGAACAAGGTGCGGCTCAATTCAGAGCTTAAGGATCTTTGGCACGAAGCGGATGGTCTCAATGACTGGAGCGCCGTGCTCCGCGACTTGGAGGAGAGACTCGCTGGGTGATCGTGTAGAGCATTCGTCGTCCCAGGCGCTCGTTCAGCAGACCGCAGCAGTCGAGAAGAACGAGGTCCTTCGCTCCGCTCAGGACGACACACTAAGTTTATGACGCGCTTTTCTTAGTCGGCGGCCGCGCCGGTGTTGGGGAGGTTGGCGGCGTTCTTCTCGGCCTGGCGCAAACGCAGAGCACGGTTCGAGGGCAATCCGGCGTCGCGAATCTTATAGAGCAGGGCGCGATAGCTGATGCCAAGAGTGCGAGCGGCTTGTTTGCGATTCCAGTGGTGCTGTTGCAGAACTTTCAGGATCACCTTGCGTTCCAGTTCACGGACGCACTGACGGGTCAACTTCTTCAGCGAGATGGGGCCGTCGAGCGAGATCATCTCGGGATTAAAGAAGTCCGGCTCGCGAGCGACCAGATCGTTGGTAATGACTTCTTCCTGGCCGAGGATCACGTAGCGCTTGATCAGGTTTTCCAGTTCGCGGATGTTTCCCGGCCAGTGATATTTCTGCAACACCGCCAGGACTTCTCCCGACAAGGGGCGCGCGCGGCAGTTGAATTTTCGGTTGTAGTATTCCAGGAAATAGGCGCACAGGTCTTCGATATCGCCGCGGCGCTCGCGCAGTGACGGCATCGCGATGTTCACGACGTTGATGCGGTAGTAGAGATCCTGGCGGAAGGTTCCGGATTCGATTTCAGCTTCGAGCCGGCGATTGGTGGCGCAGACGACGCGCACTTCGACTTTCTTATCTTCCTGAGCGCCGATGCGGCAGAACTGTCCGTCTTGCAAGAGTTGGAGCAGCTTCGATTGCAGTGAGGGATCGAGTTCAGAGATTTCGTCGAGGAACAGCGTGCCACGGTGCGCCATTTCGACGCGTCCGGGCTTGGAGCCGAAAGCGCCGGTGAAAGCTCCTTTTTCGTAGCCGAAGAGTTCGCTTTCGAGCAGTGTCCCGGGGATCGCCGGGCAATTGACCTTCACGTAAGGACCGGACTTCCAGGGAGAAAGTCCGTGGATGAGGCGGGCGATGATGTCTTTGCCCGTGCCACTTTCACCAGTAATAAGGACCGGAACATTGGCGGCGGCCACTTTTGACAGTCGCGAGCGAACCGACTGCATGGCTTCCGAGTGACCAAAAATTATGTTGTCGGGGGGAACCTCGCCGAGCGACTGAGCAAGAGTGCTTACCGAAAGTGTCGTCATAAAACTGATTACCCCATTTGCGGTGAGTGACCAACCGCATGCACTAAAAGTGCATCCCGAGCACCAAACCGGAGGAGGGAGGAGAGTGGCTGGGAGGAGTCCGGCTAAATGCTCGACTCAGAAGAGCTTAGAGGCATCATATCGCGAGACCGGAGGTCACTGGCATAGCACGAAAGTGCCATTATGAGACGGGCCAGGGAAGGGAAAAATAGTTCACATTGCGGAGCTTGCTTTTCTCAATTGGCGACCCGAGATTGCCGGCTCGTCGGTGCCGAGCGGACGGGTGAATTTCAGACCAAGAAGGTGACAGTCGTCGCGATGAGTGACCCAAACGGCCTTCGCCTGCATGACACGGGATGTTGTCTTTAGACCGTTGATCGGTCCGAGTGGGGCGCTTGGAATTTCGAGTGAAACCAGCGCCAATTTTGGCAAAGAACGCCTAACCACGACCAAAGCACCCCCCGGAGAGATGTTCACGGCCGTGGCAAACTCCAGCAAATCCTTGCCGTTGCCGTCACGCGTGCGGATGAAGACCGGTATGGCGAGCTGTAACCGGGCCCACTTCCGCTGATCCTTTTTAGATAATCGAATTGGCACGCGTTGATCCGGCAAAAAGAGGTAGTAACCAGTCGAATACCGCACCTTAGGGGCCAAACGTCGGCATGGCCGGAGGCTGTCAGGATAGGGCCCTAGAACTCCCGACCATAGGGTAATTTACGTAGAGATCACGGTCCCCAAGCACTAGAGTTGTGTCCATCGGTCATAGCATAAAAGTGCAACATTTTTCGCTTTGGGAGCTAGTTTGGGGCTGTTTCCAATTGACAGCGTATTGCACCTAACATAGGATGACGTTAACCCCCGCTGTTCTGACGGTAGTGATTCTTCCTCCCCAACTAGCTCATGGCTTCTACGTCTGAAAAAGGCCCAAACATGGCTTCCGCTGGCTCGTCTCAGAATGAGGGATTGCCGTTAGCGGCAGCGATGTCTTCGGGTGCGGGCAACGGGGACGACGTGGTGCGCGATCTCGAGCAACTGCGCGATCGTTTCCGCAAAACCACGAATGCGTTGGCTTCCGCGGCTCACGATCTGAAGACTCCGCTCGCGATTTTGAATGGCTATATCGAACTGTTGCAGAGCCAGAAGCTCGGACCGCTGAACGAGCGCCAGCGTGAAGTGATGGGCGACATGTTTTCAAGCGGCCAACGCCTGCAGCAATTCATTCAAGATTTTCTAACTTTTAGCGTGCTCGAAACCGGCGAGCTGCGCATGCAATACATCGAAGGGGACATGAATGCGTGCCTTTCAGAAGTTTGCCGGCTGTGGTCGGGACGCTTTCAGGAGCGCGGACTGGCGCTCTATTTTCTCGCGAACGACAAGCTGACACCATTTGCGTTCGATGGGCCGAAGATCCAGCGCGTGATCTCGAATCTTCTGGAGAATGCGTGCAAGTACACTCCCCAGGGCGGAACGGTCTGGTTGCATGCGGAACCACATATGTGGGAACGCCGGGCTGTAAGCAAGTCGGGAGCGGGCGGGGAACGCCGCAGGCAAGCGACGAACGTTCCGAACTCGGTGCGAGTGAGCGTTGCCGACACGGGGCCTGGAATTCGTCCGGAGTTTCACATGGAGATTTTCGACGATTTTTTCCGTCTGCCTGGCAGTGAAATGGCGGAAGGCATGGGGCTGGGGCTGGCGATTGCGCGCCGGCTTCTGCAGGGGATGAACGGGAAGATCTGGGTTGAGAGCGAGCCCGGCCAAGGGTGCAAGTTCTCTTTTCTGGTCCCGCTAAAACCGATTTTAGGAAGCCAACCGAACAGCGAACGACGAGGAACCAAATGAGCGAAACCGCCAACATTTTGCTGGTGGATGACGAACCGGGAATGCTGCGTTATATCCGCACGCTGCTTGAGGTGGATGAGCATAAAGTTCAGACCGCAAGCACGGGCGAAGAAGCAGTCGCGCACGTCGAAAAAGGATTGCACCCTGACCTGGTGTTGCTCGATTTGCTGATGCCTGGGATCGACGGTCTGGAAACGCTCGAAAAGCTGCGGCACCTCAAGCCCGGATTGAAAGTGGTGATGCTCTCGTGCGTCAACGACACGCGCAAGGTTGTGCAGGCGATGCGCCTCGGCGCAGTCGATTATCTGACCAAGCCTTTTCAAAAAGCCGAAATTGACGCTGTCATCAACATGTGTCTGGGAACGGCCAAGGGCGAGAGCTACGCCGGGGAAGTCGAAGAACTTTGCGACGACGTGTTCTTCGTGGCAGCGAGCCCGGCGATGAAAAAGATCCGTTCGCAAGCGGCGCTGGTTGCAAACGTCGATATACCGGTACTGCTGCTCGGCGAGAGCGGGACGGGAAAAGAAGTGCTGGCACGGTTGATCCACAAGCTTTCTCCGCGGGCGCATAGAACTTTCTTGAAAGTGAATTGTGCGGCGGTTCCGGCCGATCTGCTCGAGAGCGAGCTGTTTGGATATGAAGCGGGCGCGTTTACCGGCGCGAATCACGCCAAGCCGGGCAAGTTCGAATTGTGTAACAAGGGCACGATCCTGCTGGACGAAATTGGCGAAATGCCGCCTCTGCTGCAGGCGAAGTTGTTGCATGTGCTGCAGGACCAGACATTTTCGCGGCTGGGCAGTCGGACGGTGGTGAAAGTTGACGTGCGTATTCTGGCGGCTACGAACATCGACATCCCAGAAGCGCTGGCCACGAAGCGGCTGCGCGAAGATCTTTATTACCGTCTCAACGCTTTCACGCTTTCATTGCCGCCGCTGCGCGAACGCAAGGAAGAGATTCCGATCCTGCTGAAGCATTTCATGTCGCGCATGTCGGAATCGTATGCACGGCCGTCGTTGCCGCTGGCGCCTCCGTTGATGGACGCGTGTCTGCAACACTCCTGGCCGGGCAACCTGCGGGAGCTGAGCAATTTCATAAAACGCTACCTGGTTCTAGGAGACGCGACGCTGGCTGCGTCCGAATTACAACCGCGCCCTGACAGCGGCGGCGGAGCGCACGTCGAAGGCAGGAGCGCGGCCGCACACGCAGACGCGGCCGGCGGTTTGAAGTCGTTGTCGCGCAACGCGAAAGATGAAGCGGAAGCGGAAGCGATTTCGCGCGCCCTCGAAGAGACAAACTGGAATCGAAAACAAGCGGCGGCGCTGCTGAAGATCAGCTATAAAGCCCTGCTGTATAAAATCCGGCAATACGGGATTGCGCAGAGCAGGAGTACGCATCGGCTGTCGGCAGGGGCGTAAAACCAGGTCTCACGTCTTAGGTGTCAGGTGTTAGGAAGTCAGCGCGGCAAAGAACTTCGCGCTTGCGGGGCAATTCCTGAGAGCTAAGACCTGACACCTTAGACCTGATTTTTGGTGCGGATAAGAGGACTCGAACCTCCACGACCTTGCGATCACTAGGACCTGAACCTAGCGCGTCTGCCAGTTCCGCCATATCCGCATTCTGAGAAAAAATCGGCAGGGCCCACACGGGGCAACTACAGTACTATTCTACTGGCTGGCGCGGGGCTGTCAAACGGGGATGCTGCGCCGGCGGCGCGATGCCATGGAAAAAGCCTCGGAGAAAATCCCGCCAGAAACCGCGAAAGAGCTGCGCGTGATCGCGCACGATCTGAGCAATTCGCTCGAGACGATCATTCAAGCCTGCTACCTGCTTGCGCAAGAGGATAGGCCGGAGAAATCCCGCCGGTGGATCGAGATGATCGATCAGGCCTCGCGCGATGCTGTGAAGATCAACCTCAAGCTGCGCGAAGTGCTGCGGAGAGAATAGCTCTCAGCTCTCAGCCGTCAGCTCTCAGCCAGCAAACCGAATCTGCGTTTGGCTGAGTACTGACGGCCGACTGCGAGCTTCTTCTAAGCCAGCTTTGCATCCATTGTGATTTTCGCGTTCAGTACTTTTGAGACGGGGCAACCGGCTTTGGCATCTTGTGCGGCTTTGCTGAAGGATTCGGGGGTTGCGCCGGGGACCTTGGCCACGACATCAAGATGCGAGGCGGTAATCGCCCAGCCCGAGTCGAGTTTTTCCATGGTGAGCGTCACTGAGGTGTTGATGCTTTCGGGAATGAGGTTCGCACCTCCAAGCTGGGCGGACAAGGCCATCGAAAAACAGGCGGCATGGGCGGCGGCGATCAACTCTTCGGGATTGGTCCCCGGCGAATCCTCAAATCTGGTTTTGAACGAGTATTTGGTGTCGGAAAGAATTCCGCTGGCGGAGGAGACTGTCCCCTGCCCGTCTTTGAGACCACCCTTCCAAACAGCACTGGCTTTGCGTTCCATAACGTCTCCTGAATAGGGATGAAAACGACAGTTTAGCTATTGTAGAAGGAGAGAGGGAAATTGACAGGCGATGGGCGGCGCTGACGGTCGAGATGATTGTCGATGCGTCGTCGAAGCGCCGGATCGATCCGCGGAGTCTAGTAGAAATCGGAACAGCTCAAGTAGAAGCCGCATTTCTTGCACACGACCTTGCAGCGGTGTCCGCTCAACTCCGTCGAGCAGTTGGGGCAGATCGTGGACGCATCTGTCTTGGCCTTCATGGCTAGGACCGGCACCGGGACTCCGGCGGCGGAATTGGGTGATGCGGATGCAGTCGGCGCTGCCGAGGAGATTGGTTTTGCGGGTGAATCCATTTACGGAGTTGTAGCACAGATTCGATCAGTCGAAGAAGCTAAGACTGGCTGAACGGAGTGTGTTCCGTGGTGCAACATTCGTGCGACATTGGTGCGACGGCGGAAGTTGTGGACAAGAACGAGGCAAAGGCTCTACGGTGTTCTCGTCGGGCGCGGTACCCAAGTGGTAAGGGAGAGGTCCGCAAAACCTTTATTCGCCAGTTCGATTCTGGCCCGCGCCTCCAGTATTAAATTCTTCCTTTGGGTCGTCTTGCGGACGGCGGGCAGTGCTACTGGATGGCCAACCCAGTTCAGGTTAAAACACAAATGAGACTTAGGGGGACGACTGTCATTGAGGTTTCCAAGGCGAAGGTTGTTAGTGTGGTCGTCCGGATGCAACAGTCACTGACAGCGCGTCCCATCTTGCGCTTTGCAGCGTTCGTTCATATAGAGAAAACCCAATCCCGCCAGAGGATCGTAACAAAAGCCGAAACAGACATCCTTCAACGTACCGAGATTTGTCCCTGCTGGTTTGGAGGACTCCAAATTACGGAATAGATCGATTATCTCCGTCGGAGGTTGTGTCCCGAATTCACTTGTAAAGGCCGCGACGCCTTGCCTTGTACGGACGTACCAGCCCTCTGCCGTCCATGTCCTGAGAGCGGCGGCGGGTAACGTGCGCAAATCTCTGACGTGCGCGGATTCCACTAGCTGATGCACTTGCAGAGTGATCGTCTGCGGCAGCACGCCTTGTGCTTCCCGCACTTCAAATCGGTACTGGAACAAGCGCCTGTCGTTTCGATTAGCGTAGAACCTTCCATCCCTGTAAACGGTAACGGCGGACTCGCGAAACTGAAAACCGTTCTTTTGGACATGCAATATCGTCAGTTCCGGTGCTACAGCATCTACGATGTAGGGAATGCGAAAGGGTTTCACAGAAACTCCGTACCACGAAACGAGGACCCCAAAACATACGACGAGTGCTGGCCATACTTGGTCACGAATGGGTGCCTTCCGTAGTGTCCAGTGAACGGGAAGAAGGCGTGTAAGGGCGCATGCTACCGAGGCTACAACCGCACCGACAAAAAAAATTCTTACCCCTGCTTCAGAGACTGCGGGATTGCCATCGGGCAGATTGAGCAGAACCCAAGAATTTAGCAGAGGGAAGTCCCAAAATTCGATTCGCGAAAACCAGTGCAGGGCCACTGATCCTGCAAGCAACCCGGCGAAATAACCGACTCTCGGCTTTACAACAATCAGCGAGGCAGCAGCCATGAATCCGAATGCACTTGCTACCATGGGGAAAGCAACAGGGCGATTGTCGCGTGGGAGAATTAAAAGCAAATAGGTGATGACGATTGACGAACTGACGAAGAGGACGGCGGCAATGATCTTGGCCTTCATTCCACAGTTTTCTGCACCAACCGACGCCATATTCTTATTTGACACCGTCATGCGTCGGAGAAGCCATTCACTTCGGTAACCATTGATTGTGCGGGCTTTGCATGTATTCCAAAGTGGACGAGCGATTGTTGTCGATAAATCGCTATTACACTAACAATATTCAGGCAAAGCCTCGAAGGCGGGGCCGTTCGGGAAAGTTTGGCCAGCGGGGCCGAGCGCAACGAGTACGATCATTCTTCTTCAAGTGGAGGGTTCGTTGGAGCGATTGCGCAAAATTTCTTCGGCGCTTAAGAAGCGCGCGGCTCAGATTCAGGTACTCCTGATGGATGTGGACGGCACTATGACCGATGGCGGCGTCACGCTGCTGTCGCAGAGCGACGGCACTGCGCTTGAAATCAAGACGTTTGACGCGCACGACGGTCAGGGGTTGACGCTGGCGCATACTGCCGGGCTGCGAACGGGATGTATTACGGGCCGTGAGAGTGCGGCGCTCATGCGTCGCGCCACCGAGATGAAGATGGAATTCATCTACATGAAGCGGGCGGTGAAGATGCCGGCATACGAACAGATCCTCGAGAGAGCCGGGGTCTCGGATGCAGCGGTTGCGTTTATCGGTGACGATCTGCCGGATCTTCCGTTGATTCGGAGGGTCGGCCTGGGAGTTGCAGTGGGGGATGCGGTTCCCGAGGTCAAAGACGCGGCGCACTATACGACGAAGGCGCTCGCGGGGCACGGTGCAGTTCGCGAGGCGGTGGAACTGATTCTGAAGTCAAAAGGGATATGGGAAGAGATGATCGAGAAGGCGCGGGCGTGAGGGGCATATAATGATCGCGCGAACGGATGTCTCTTTCCTCGGGAACAAAGCTAGGTCCTTACGAGATTCTCGCCCCACTTGGCGCCGGCGGCATGGGCGAGGTGTATCGCGCACGCGATACACGGCTTGACCGCACGGTTGCGGTAAAAATTCTGCCTTCGCATCTCTCCGAAAATCCTGAGGCACGGCAGCGCTTCGATCGGGAAGCGCGGACGATCTCGTCCGTGAATCATCCGAGCATTTGTACGTTGTACGACGTTGGGCATCAGGACGGGATCGATTACCTGGTGATGGAGTACCTGGAAGGCGAGACCCTGGCGGATCGATTGCGCAAGGGGCCGCTGCCGATTGAGCAGGTCTTCAGATATGGGATTGAAATCTGCGAAGGGCTCGACAAGGCTCATCGCAGTGCGGTGGTGCATCGCGATCTGAAGCCTGGCAATGTCATGCTGACCAAGGGCGGAGCGAAGCTGATGGATTTCGGGCTGGCGAAATCTGCGTTGGCGAACGCTGGCGCGAATTCCGCTGCCGTTTCTGGACTGACAGCAACGCTGACAACGCCGCCGGGGAGCCATCCTCTGACGGCGCAGGGGACGGTCGTGGGGACGTTCCAATACATGTCGCCGGAACAGGTGGAGGGGAAAGAAGCGGACGCGCGTTCTGACATTTTCGCGCTGGGCGCGGTGCTGTACGAAATGGCGACGGGCAAGCGGGCGTTCGAAGGGAAGACGGCCGCGAGCGCGATGGCGGCGGTGCTGGAGCGCGATCCGGCTCCGATTTCTTCGGTGCAGCCGGCGATTCCCGCGACGTTCGAGCGTTTGGTCAAGATCTGTCTGGCAAAGGATCCGGACGAACGCTGGCAAACGGCGCACGACGTTAAGTTGCAGCTGAAGCAGATTGCTGAAGGCGCATCACAGGCGGGTGCTGCCGCGCCGGCGCTGGCGATACCGCAACGGAAACAGGGCGGCCGATGGGCTTGGGGCGTAGCGGCGTTTCTTGGAGCGGTCGCGGCTTCGGCACTCGCGCTTGCATATCTGGCGTATCAGAAGCCATTGCCGGTGTTGCGGCTGGAGATTGACCCTCCGGAAAAAATGCAGTTCAACCTCTCGGGCGACAATGCCGGTCCTGCGATGATTTCGCCCGATGGACGCTACGTCGTGTTCTCGGCTAGTGGCGCGAATGGCACTCAGCTTTACTTGCGAGCGCTCGATTCGGTAGATGCGCAGCCGCTTCCGGGTACGGCAAATGCGACGTACCCCTTCTGGTCTCCCGACAGCAACGCCATCGCGTTCTTCGCCGATCAAAAGCTGAAGCGGATCGACCTGGGGAGTGCGAATCCGGTCTCGATTTGCGATTCCGATCTCGGCCGCGGGGGGAGCTGGGGTCCGGATGGCGTGATTGTGGCTGCACTTGCATACAACGCGGGCATCTGGCGCGTACCTGCATCCGGGGGAGTTCCCGTACCGCTCACGACCGTCGACAACGTAACTTATTCGTCGCACCGCTGGCCCTGGTTCTTGCCTGATGGCAAGCATTTTCTCTATATCGCGATCAACCACAACGCGCCGGCTAGCGCCGACACCGCGATATTCATTGCTTCAACGGACGGCAAGGAGAATCGTCTTTTGTTCCACAACCTGTCGAGCGCGATCTACGCCTCGGGATATTTGCTGTTCCAGCGCGAGAACTCGCTGGTGGCGCAGCGCTTTGACGCAGGCAGCGAGAAATTCACCGGTGATCCGGTGACGCTCAGCGAAAACGTGCAATACGACGCCGCACTGTGGCGAGCCAACCTGAGCGCGTCCACGGTGGGCACGATCGTCTACGCGACCGGACCTACCGCGGGGCTCGAGACTCTGGCCTGGTTCGACCGCACAGGGAAGAGGCTGAGTACGATTGGAGAGCCGGGTGGGTTTTACGATTTGGATCTTGCGCCCGACGAGAAGAAACTTGCTGTCGTCGATTCCAACACATCGAACGCGACCATTTTTATTCACGACCTCCAGAACGGGCTGAAGACGAGGCTCACGTTCGCGGGAGGAACGCATCGGAACCCGATCTGGTCTCCCGATGGACGCGAGATCGCCTTTACTTCCAAACAAAATAGCGAGATTTCGCTGAAGACTCTGGCCGGCAACGAACCGGAAAGAACGTTGCTGTCCTCGCCGACGCCGATGTATCAGGGCGTGACGGACTGGTCTCGCGACGGCCGCTATCTGATGATTGAACAGGGTCCGGGAGTCAACGAGCAACTTTGGGTGGTTCCGATGTTCGGCGACCACAAACCGTTTCCCTACTCAAAGACGACCTTGCAGGAGCGCGGAGGCGTATTCTCGCCCGACGGCCGCTGGGTGGCTTATATGACCGATGAAACGGGACATCCGGAAATTTTTGTGGCGCCGTTTCCGTGGACTGGCGCGAAGTGGCAAATTTCCAACACCAGTGGTGGAGGCGCCGACGCCCGCTGGCGTGCCGACGGAAAGGAAATCTATTTCTTTGATTTCTCAGGCCTGGCGGCTACGGAAGTGGACGGCTCGGGAGCCGAATTCAAAGTTGGTGGCACGAAGCCTCTGTTCCACCTGGTGGCGCGGGGATTGAGCCGTGAATATGCTCCGACTCACGATGGCCAGCGCTTCATTGCCATCGCTCCCAACGAAGCGGCCTCGCAGTCGCTGACGCTGGTGCAAAACTGGACGGCGGAATTAAAGAAAAAGTGAAGAAGGCGAAATGACGCTACCCGCGGGAACCAAACTCGGGCCTTACGAAATCGGCGCGCCCATCGGCGCCGGAGGTATGGGCGAAGTGTATCGCGCCAAGGACACGCGCCTGGGACGCGAGGTTGCGATCAAGATTCTTCCCGAATCATTTGCCCGTGACACCGATCGCCTGCGGCGCTTCGAGCAGGAGGCGCGGGCGGTTGCAGCGCTGAATCATCCGAACATCCTGGCGATTCACGATATTGGAGAGCAGGGCGGCGCTCCGTTCATTGTTTCTGAACTCTTGGAAGGCAACAGCCTGCGCGTGGAACTTGAGAGTGGTGCATTGCCTGCGCGCAAGGCGGCGGATTACGCGACGCAGATCGCCCAGGGACTCGCTGCTGCTCATGACAAAAATCTAGTCCACCGCGATTTGAAGCCAGAGAACGTTTTCATCACGCGCGAAGGCCGAGTGAAGATTCTGGATTTCGGGCTGGCAAAACTTGCTCCGAGTGCTCGCGGCTCGAAAGAATCCGATGGCTTGACGCTGACCAGTTCTCCGACCGAGGCTGGCGTGGTGATGGGCACGGCCGGCTACATGGCGCCGGAACAGATTCGTGGATCGGCCGTCGATTCGCGAACGGACATCTTCGCTTTCGGCGCGGTGTTGTACGAGATGGTTTCCGGAGAGCGCGCCTTCCGGCGCGAAACGCCAGCGGAAACCATGACGGCGATTCTGAAAGAAGATCCGTCGGAACTGAGCGAACTCGGGCAGCCAGTTCCGCCGGGACTCGAGCGTATCGTGCGCCGCTGCCTGGAGAAGCAACCAGAACAGCGGTTCCAGTCGGCAAAAGATCTTGCGTTCGCGCTCGAAGCGCTCACGGGTACGACGGGAGCGAGTTCGAAGACATCCGCCAACGCGGCGATCGCGGGCGGCGGCTCTAAACATAGCTCTAAGCTTGGATGGCTGGGATACGCGTCCGCGGCGGCGGTTGTCGGCCTTGGTCTAGGGGCGGTGATTGCATGGCAATTGCATCCGGCTCCTGCGCCTCCACCGACTTTCACGCGGGTTTCGTACCATCACGGCGAAGTCATTCGCGGGCGATTTGCGCCGGATGGGAAAACTGTACTTTACAGCGGGAAGCTCGGCGGCGCCGCGCCCGACACATACAGCGTTCGCGAAGACTATCCCGCATCGAATCCGGCGGGGATGAATGGAGCGACGGTGCTGGCCATTTCCCGCCAGGGCCAGATGGCGCTTCTCGTGCATCCGCGGTACTTCGCCCACTATCAATGGATAGGCACTCTCGCCACTTCTCCTTTGGGCGGCAGTGCGCCGCGCGAATTGTTGGAGAAAGTGGCGGACGCGGACTGGAGTCCGGATGGGAATGAGCTTGCCGTCCTCGACCAAAGCAACGACAAGTGGCGGTTGCAATATCCGATCGGGAAGGTGCTGCTCGAAGGCGACGCCTGGATGAGCGACCTGCGGGTCTCTCCCGATGGGAATCAGATCGCTGTGTTTCGTCATCCGCCGACGATTGATGATCGAGGCGATGTGCTGCTGGTCGACCGGTCTGGACAGGTGCGAACGCTTTCGACGGGATGGGAATCGCTCGAGGGATTGGCGTGGTCGCCGTCAGGCAAAGAGGTGTGGTTCTCGGCGGCGGATTCCGGAGAGCAGTATTGCATCCATGCGGTCAGCCTGGCGGGCAAGCAACGGACGGTGTATTGCGGCACGGCAGCTACGCGCATTCTCGACATCGCATCGTCGGGCCGAGTGCTGGTTTCAACGGAAGAGACACAAGGATCGATGGCGGTTGTGGAGCACGGCTCTAATCAGGAACGCGACCTCAGCTGGCTCTCTTACAGCTTTGGTCCGAGGGTGTCGTGGGACGGCAGCGAGGTATTGTTCACGGATTTATCGGAACAATCGGGGAACGATTATTCGGTGTATGTGCGGAAGACGGATGGTTCTCCAGCAGTTCGGCTGACGGGCGGCGGATATGTTTCGGATGTGAGTCCCGATGGAAAATGGGCGCTGGTACAGTTCTCGGGTGATCAGGCCGCGCGCATGCAAGTGGTGCCAGTGGGTCCGGGGCAGGCGCGATCGCTGCACTGGGACGGACTGCAACCGCAGTGGTCACAGTGGTTCCCCGATGGCCAGCACATTCTGCTGTTAGCCAACGAGGGCAGCAAGGGTGAGGGTGTGTTCGTCACGGATGTGAACGGCGCAACGCCGAAACTGATTGCGCGCGGGGATGCGCCGTGGGGGGCAGTCGCGCGGGACGGGAAATCAGTCCTACTCTTCGTGCAAGGGCAGCGAAAGGGAGGAGCTGTGGTGATCCATTCGTTGTCGGACGACGGGTCAAACGGCAGCTCGAGGCCGCTCCCTGGTTCTCAGCCTGGGGAAGATACGATCGGCTGGTCCGCGGACTCGAAGAGTGTATTTGTGCAGACGACCACTGCTACCGGCATCAACATCTACAAAGAGGATGTAGTCTCGGGCCGACGGGAGCTGTGGCAGACGATCACGCCGAAGAATGCGGTTGGTCTGAGGCCAATGGTAATACCGTCGTCGATTACGCCCGATGGCCGATGGATCGCTTATGCATACCGCACGCAACTTGGGCAGCTTTACCGCAGCGACACGCTGCGGTAGGTTCCGAGCGCTTATCCTTTTGATTTGAACGCGCGTTGATCTGAATGCGCACTGATCCGAATGTTCTAGCTGCGGCTATAATTGCCGCCAAGCATGTCGCTCACTCCTGGCACTAAACTCGGTCCCTACGAAATCATCGCTCCGGTCGGTGCTGGTGGCATGGGCGAGGTGTATCGCGCCAGGGACACTCGTCTGGGGCGGGATGTTGCGTTGAAGATTCTTCCGGAGTCGTTTGCTCGCGATCTCGATCGATTGCGGCGATTCGAGCAGGAAGCGCGGGCGGTGGCTGCGCTGAATCATCCGAACATTCTGGCGATTCACGATATTGGAGAGCAAGCCGGATCGCCGTTCCTGGTCTCGGAGTTGTTGGAGGGCGAAAGCCTGCGCGCGGCGCTTGATCGCGGGCCTTTGCCGCAGCGCAAGACGCTTGAATATGGAGTGCAGATTGCGCATGGACTGGCGGCGGCGCACGAAAAAGGGATCGTCCATCGCGATCTGAAGCCGGAAAATATCTTTGTCACCAAAGACGGGCGCATCAAGATTCTCGATTTTGGCTTGGCCAAACTGGCGCAGCCTGCGGGGGCAGAGCCTGACGAAGTGACACTCACCAGTCCGCACACAGCGGTCGGGGTGGTGATGGGCACCGCGAGTTACATGGCTCCGGAGCAGGTGCGCGGCGAGGTCGCCGACGCTCGCACGGACATCTTCTCGTTTGGGACTGTGCTCTACGAGATGCTCTCTGGCCTGCGCGCGTTTCGACGCGACACCGCGGCTGAGACGATGACGGCGGTGTTGAAGGATGATCCGCCGGAGATTTCACAAGCGAGCCGTGTGGTGTCTCCCGCGCTCGAACGTATTGTGCGGCGTTGTTTGGAGAAGAGTCCCGAGCAACGATTCCAGTCGGCACGCGATCTATCGTTTGCGCTGAGTTCGCTTTCCGGGACGGAGGCAAGCGCGATCAGCCGGCCGTTGGAGCCGGTTGGTGGAAGGCCCGCCGCGCTATCAGGGCTGGCAGGGCTGGTCACGGGCCTCGGAGCGCTGCTGGCGTTGTTGGCGGTGGCTGCCATCACCTGGTACGTGGCGCGGCGTCCGCAGCCGACAACCCGCATGGAGTTTGCGCTGGCGGTTCCGGACGAGATGAGCATCAGCCACATGGCGTTATCAAGCGATGGCTCGATGCTGGTGTTTGTTTCTCCTGAAGAGAGTTCGGCGTTGCCCATGCTCTTTGTGCAGCGCGTGGGATCTCCGAACATTGCGGCGCTCGCTGGCACGCAAGGGGCCAGCTATCCTTTCTGGTCGCCTGACAATGCTTATGTCGGTTATTTTGCCAACGGAAAGCTGCTGAAGATCGCGATCTCGGGAGGCACTCCGCAGGTGCTGGCAGTGGCTTTGGCGGGACGCGGCGGGAACTGGGGAAGCAAGGGCGTGATTATCTACTCTCCAGATTCGGAGAGTCCAGTGACGCGCATCAACGCGGACGGAACGGGGATGGCGCCGGTCACGCAGGCGATCAGGACTACTCAGGATCAGTCTCATCGCTGGCCGCTCTTTCTGCCGGATGGAGATCATTTCCTTTTCTGGGCTGGCAACTTTGGAAACCTGAAGGAAGACCGTACGAGCGGTATCTACCTGACTTCTCTTGCGGGCAAGGAGAGAAAGCTGGTGGCGCTTTGCCATTCGAGTTTCGGATACGATGCGCACAATTTGTTTTATGCCGACGATCAGCACCAATTGGTAAGTGTTGGCTTTGACCTGTCGTCGGGCGCGGTTTCAGGGAGCACGACAGTGGTCACGAATCTGGTTGGATTCCAACCGTCGACGTATTGGTCGGCATTCGCTGTCGCGCCGAACGGGACGTTGATCTACAACACGAACGTGGGGGCGGCGGAGTCGGCACTAACATGGATCGACCGGGCAGGCAAGGAACTGGGCCACGTGGGCGAGCCGGCGATCATGGACAATCCCACGTTGTCGCCCGACGGCAGCCGCGTTGCGGTCGATGTGAGCGATGAGAAGGCAAACAACGTCGACATCTGGATCGAGAGCGCAACGGGAGCGGGAAATTCAAGATTTACTTTCGACCCATCGGAAGAAGTGGCGGGCGTGTGGTCGCGCGACGGGAACCTGCTGGCTTATCGCATGGCCGATGTCGGCGGATCGAGTCTGTTTGTAAAACGATCGAGCGGACTGGAACGTGAGAGCAAGAAATACACGGTTTCGACGACGGCGATGGATGACGTAATTCCGAATTCGTGGTCGCTGGACGACCAGCAGATTCTGATTACGCGCCAGACTCCGTCGGGTAACCATCTGGAATTGCTGCCGGCAGCGGGCGGAGATCCGAAGCGTTTCTTAAGCAGCAAGGGCAGCGAGACGAACGGACAGATTTCTCCCGATGGAAAATGGGTGGCGTACGCGTCGGATGAGTCGGGGAATTGGGAGATTTACGTTACGTCGTTTCCGGGGGCCGCGGGAAAATGGCAAGTGTCGCGCGGCGGCGGAACGGAGCCGCGCTGGCGCGGAGACGGCAAAGAACTTTTCTACATCGCTCCGAGCGGCATGTTGACGGCGGTGCCGGTGAATGCTCAAAGTGAGTTTGCGACAGGCACGCCGATGCCGTTGTTTCAGATTCATGGCCGCGCCCCGATTTCCTCGACCGACGTTTTTACGTATGACGTGGCCAAAGATGGTCAGCGATTTCTGGTGAATCGCTACGTGAAGCCGGAACATGTCCCGCCGTTGACTATCTTGCTGAATGCGCCTGTGGGGAATTGAACGAACTTAATAACTGTCCAACCACCACCGTGGAAATCGAGCAGCCCGCAGCAATGAAAATCATGTCCGGTTGCTTAGTTAGTGTGATGGGATGTCAGGCTAATAGACCCATCGGTGACCTGCCTCAGCGATCCAATGCTTTGAAGAAATAGTAAGATACGAGGCGCAGGACTAGGAGTAGCGATTTATTTCGGGGAGACGAGATGGGTGAGGGATTGTTTAGTCCGCTGCACCTGCTGATACTGCTTCTCGTGGCCCTGATCATTTTCGGCATACCGCTTCTTCTCGTTATTCTTTTGGCGCGATGGTTGGACAAACGTATTCAACGTCGACCGGGTGTGAGAGTGTCGATTATCCCCGTAGTGATCGGCGGAATCACCGACGTTGTCTCGACAAGTATTCTTGCGTTACCCGTAACCATTTACGTGATGGTGAAGCATGACCTCTTCCATTCGGCGACCGGTCCCACCGCACTCCCTTCCTTGATTCGCTCAAGCGGGTGGCTGTATGGGCTGCAATTGGGGATTGGCCTCGGCTGTTCTGCCCTCGGAGGATACGTTGCTGCCCGGTTGGCCAAGCACGACGAACTGCTCAACGGATTACTCTCGTCATTTCTGTGCACAGCCATCGGGATCTATTCCGTGATGTCAGGCAAAGGATCCGAATCGCTGATCGTACAGATATTCCTCTTGGCAGCCGCTCCCGTTCTTGCTCTCCTGGGCGGATATCTTAGGCAGATACAGAAACGCACGGGTCGCACGCCGGGCGCAATCGACCTTGTCTAAAACAGGGGTGTAACTTCAACCGCGCGACGCCACATCAGACGGGCGATGACGATACGGTTGCCACAACTCCCAAATCTCCAAACCAATCTGCGCGTACCCTCCCACAGGCCCAGCGTTTTCTTCCTCGAACCACCGGACAAACTCTTCATGCACGACGCGGCTCACATCGCTGGCAGATTCACAGGTTCGGAGTCGGGGCAAAATGGTTCCAGCCTCAGGTTCATATTCATCGGTATTCGGGTTATCCAACGCGATTCCAATCGGGTCGTGACGAAAGAGCAGCATAGCGACAGAATTGAACAGGTCGCCATATTCCGCTCTTAGTTGGCGACGTTCTTCCCGAACCTGTTCGCGTGTTCTGGGCATGGGATCGATGATAAACGAACACACCGGTGTTCGATCGCCTCAAGTCTCAGATCGGCCCTTGATTGCGACGGAGGCGGACGGCTCCTGCCAGGAATGCAGCGGTGAGGGCGAGGCCTAGCCAGAGGCTGGGGCTGATCAGGAACTTTCCTAGAGTCATGAGCGGCATGGAATGGACGGGCATTTCACCGGGCGTGGGGAACGGCACAATGTCGGGGCCTCCGGCGAAGTGGGACGATAGGATGCTCAGGAAATATGAGGTGTTGAAGGCTAGCTTTTCGAAGACTCCGATTGCGACGGCTGGCAGGATGGCCCACAGAAATGTTGCGCGACGAGCCCAGGCTGAGACCAGTAAGAACCATCCGTAGAACGGGGCGTAGAACAGGCCATGCATCAGCAGAAGATGGAGGAAGAGCGCCAACGACATCTGGAACCACGGGAAGTTGTTCCACAAGAGCGCGGGGCTGATGCCGCTGCCTAACAGCGCCATTGTGTTTAGCAGGAGCATGATCCACTGCGTGGCGATGGTGATGACAAACGTGAGCAGGGGCAGCACGACGATGGGAACGGCGGCCTTGGAGAGAACGGTGGTGAGATCGGAGACAGGCAGCGACTTCCAGAAGAGGATGCTGCGGTCGCGACGTTCGCCGTGGAGTGCGTCTAGACAATAGAAGATGGCGACGAGGAGGGTGGTCCCCATCAGCATGAGTGCGGCGAAATCGTAGGGGCGCGCGATCGCCATTTGCATCTGCATGGGGCTGAGTGCCGAGGCGGCACGCGTCCTTGCCGGGAGATGAATCAGTCCGATCAGGAAGCCGAAGAGATAGAGGCTGGCGATGGCGAGCGGCGCGATGTAGAGGGAACGGTATTCCCAGAATTCGCGGCGGATCGACCAGTACAGGGTCTGATTGGGCGAGGTGACTGCGGTCGCCTGGGCTTTGGAATTGGAACCGAAGGATACTGGAACGGCGTTGGATGGACTGGTCATCGAGTTACTCCTGCTGCGACTGAGTTGTTCTGACCACCAATGACGGCGACGAACAGGTCGGAGATGCCGGGCGTGTGGACTTCGCCGAGTGCGGCGAGCTGCTGGCGGTCGGCCTTGTCGAAGAGCAACACGCTGCGTCCGATCGCGGGACGCTCGTGCACAGGGTGGAGCGCTCTGGCGGCGGCGAGGTTCTCGGGGTTTACGGTGACCTCCAAATATCGCGACTCGATTTCTTCCATGCTTGAGTTTAAGACGATGCGGCCGCGGTCGATGAACATGAGATCGGTGAGGACGTGCTGGACCTCCTCGACCTGATGCGTGGTCACGATGATGGTGCGAGTGCGATCGAAGTAGTCGTTGAGCAGGGAGTCGTAGAACTGCTTGCGATAAAGGATGTCGAGGCCGAGCGTGGGTTCGTCCAGGACCAACAATCTTGCGTCAATGGCCATGACTAGAGCGAGGTGCAGTTGCGCGACCATGCCCTTGGATAGCTCCCGGACTTTGCGGTCGGGGTGGATGGTGGTCTTGGCCAGAAGAGCTTCGGCCTTGGCACGATCGAACCGCGGATGGACTCCGGCCACATATTCGAGGGCTTGCGAAACCCTGATCCAGCGGGGCAGCACGGCGACGTCGGCGATGAAGCAGACATCGCGCATGAGCTGATCGCGATCGGTCCAGGGATCACGTCCGAGAACTTTCAGAGATCCCTCGTAGGGAGTGAGGCCGAGAATGGCGTTGAGCGCAGTGGTCTTGCCGGCGCCGTTCGGGCCGATGAGTCCGAGAATGCGACCCTCTTCGACGCGGAGGTCGATGCTGTCGAGTGCGATGGTCGCGCCGAAGGATTTGCGCAAGCCGCGAGCTTCGATGACGGTCATGATTTCGGCTTCTCCTTTGAGCCGTTGAGCAATTCTTCAGGCGTGAGGCCGAGGCGCTGGATGGTTGCGGAGACTCTCGGCCATTCCTCTTCGAGAAACTTCTGGCGTTCGCCCTGCAACAGCAGGTTGCGCGCGCCGTCGTTGATGAACATGCCAAGGCCTCTTCTACTTTCGACTAATTTCTCGTCCACGAGTTGTTGATAGCCCTTCAGGACAGTCAGCGGATTTACCCGGTATTCAGCCGCGACCGTGCGCACGGACGGAAGCGGATCGCCTTCCTTGAGCACGCGGTCGAGAATCATGGCGACCACGCGGTCGCGAAGCTGGCGGTAAATCGGCTGACTGTCGTTCCATTGATCCATGGCTTTTCTTTATTTCTAACTGCTGTATTTCTAACTGCTGGTAGTTCTCACTTCTGCTGGTTCTGACTTCTGGCTGAGCTGTGCGTACCAGATTACGCGCTTTTTTTGATTCGGCTTACTGGGAGCGCTTCAGCTCGAAGTGCGCGTGCATGGGTTTGTCGCCGGGCATCAGATAGGTCCAGTCCTCGGTGTGGTGATTGGCGTCGACCAGAGTGAAGACGGCGTGTTGCATGTGTCCGTATTGGGTACTGCCGGCGACGTCAAGAAAATCGAATTCGACAGTCTTGCCGTCAGGCGATGTGCGAGCAGCCATGCGCGGACGGTTTCCGGCATCGCAATAGTGAGTGAGAATAAGGCGATCGCCGTCGAGATAGACCATGGTCACGGGATGGTCGTAACGCGCCGGGTCGTCGGGAGTTCCCGACCCCTTCATCTCGTGGACGAGGGCGTTGCCGCGCGAGGTGACGCGAAGCCAGACATCGGTGGTTGTGCCATTCTCCATGCCAGGCATCGGCGGGTCGGTGGTGACGGCGGCTTTCCAGTTGCCGGCGAGGGTCTTCAATGCGTCGAACGATTTTTGAGCATCTGAGGGCGAGGCGGAGGCTGGAGCGTCTGATTTCAGGGTAACGGGCTTCATTTCATGGGTTTGGGCGGCCGCCGAGAGCGAGAGAGCCACGGCCAAAGCTGCGGCGAACGCGGGTTGAAAGAAGCGATTGCTGTTTGTTTTCATAAGAATTCTCCTTGGGGTGGCAGTCGACTCAAGAAGAAGGTCGCTGTGCCGTCTAGTGTTGTAGTTAACTACAACACTAGATCAATGTCAAGCTTTTTCTTCGCCTGCGGGAGTTTCATGGATTGGAGGGCGGTGGTTAGGGGCGGCAGTTCCCTTTGAGGTTGGTGTTTACATCACTTGGAGTGTATTGGTGGCACTTGGGATTCGGTGCGCTCTGCCGGCGATTACGGCTGGGGCTTGTTGGTGCAAACGCCTGATTTTCGACAGTTGCCGTTGAAGTGTTGTAGCTGGCGGTAGAATCAATGGCAAGAAGTCGACGATGAAAACGCTAGCCCTCTTCGGTTGCGTCCTAGCTGGGACAGTATTAAGTCAGTCCCAGACCGTCGCGCCGTCCCCGAATCCGAGTCCGCAGTATTTTCCCACGAGGGTTTTTGGCACAGCCCCGCGCAGTTTCAGCGATAGGTGGTACTCGGGCACCTTGAGTGCCCTGCAAGAGTCATCGTTGTTCGCTTTGCGAAATGACAAGTCAATTCAGGTCTATCGCTTTCTGTGGTTGCCGAGTTTCCACCGACCGATTTCTGTACGCCTGACCGTGAATGCCGATGGCACTGGCTCAATCGTCACGCGAAGCGTTGACAGTCACGCTGGTTTGCTCACAAAACCCGCGTCTGATACCGGGAAGCTTATACAAGATGCGACGAGTGGCATTGATCAGGTGCAGGTCAAGGACGTGTTGGGGCAGCTACAGCGTCTCGACTTCTGGTCGATGCCAACCGAAGCTGAGCAGGCTCCTCAAGCTGTGGAAGCGGATTCCAGCGGACGCATGCTACGGCTTGTTGGGATGGACGGGTCTCGGTGGATATTGGAAGGTCTCCGAGGCGGAGAATACCACGTCGTGGACAGGTGGTCGCCAAACGATAATCGCTATTCCCAACTTTGCAAGTATCTATTTCGGTTGGGTAAAGTCGAAGCAACTCTGTACTGATACTAGCAAGTGTTGAAATATCCCGATTACACCAACTATCTGGCTGAAAATCTCAGTTAGTGTAAACGCCCGATTTAAACACCAGTCTCGTGGAGCAAGATCGAAGGTAATATGGACACCGCCAAAGCGACGGTTTAGCCTTCGACTGGAATATGGCGCTAACAACACCAAAGCATCGCGCGACCTTATGGGTTCTTGCGAACATCACTTGGGTTGCGGTCGTGCCAGCCGCCGCTCTGTACTACGAACGCCAACAGCGCAGCGGTGCGTATCCGGTGGATGCTGATTCAATCGGTCTCCCAATCGTCGGGATAGCAATGTGGGTAATTGCGCTTCTGCTGCCCTTGAACTTCGCTTGGTGGTTTTTGCTTAGAAGGTATCCAGGACGAGTTTCTCTCGGTGCCTCCGGCAAAGGCGTGGGGACTGGGAAACAGCTCGTCGGTGTGATTGGGGTGATTTTTGCTATATCGTGTGGCGCGGCGGCAATCTGGGCCTTAACGGAGGATGCAGGAGAAGTAACCCCTGTGTTCTTCGCATGGTCTTATATGGTTCTGGCCATCCGCGCTGCATACTTGGGCGCAACTCGCGAACCGAATACATCGTTGTCGTAATATCGCGATAGCACTAACAATCTGCGTCGTTCAGCCTTTGGGGAATTCTCAGTTAGTGAAATCGCCTGATTTCGAGAGTTATCAGTCCGGATGTTTCTTGTGTATTCTCTACCCCAAGATTCCTAGAAGGGTTGCGCCGCAGTGGAGGGGCTGGGACGCTACCCGCGACCCCTGGTCGTCAGCCTTTTCAGTTTCCATGTGGTGGAAGTGGGCCAGGATTCTCATCCTCTTTCGGCACGCCCTGCATCAGCTCAACGATCATCGCAAAGAGATGATTCCGGGTCTCAACTCTCACTCCGGCGCGAGTGATATAGCGAATCACGATGTCGACGCCAACGCCCGCCGGCCTGAGATTGACCGATGGCATGGCGCTAAACTGTGGGGACCCTTCTTCGCTGGTCACCCTCTTCCATTCCGCTTCGGCCATTTTCGCATCGGTTTCCGTTGCCTTCATCGTCGCTTCGTAAATTCCCTTGATGAGAGGATGAATATCCGTGCCGGGAGGAACGGTTACCTTAATCTCATCCCACATCCACTGTCCGACGGTGGAAAAATTGAAATATTTGCCGCGTATGGCATAGCCGTTTAAGAACGAGACTTTTCTTCCCGTAGGATGGCCATTGGCAGTCCAGTTTCCCGTCTCCAGAAGCCAGGTTCGGAACAGACCGAGATGTACCACCTCGCCGCCGACACCATCGATCTCTACCCAGTCCCTGATTCTGACTCCGTTTGGTCCCATCAGCACAAACCAGCCGCAGAATGCCAGGATGAAATCCTGAAAGACCACGGTCAGTCCAGCGGTCGCTAAACCTAAGATCGTTGGCATCTGCTGTGGTACTCCGAAAATGGCCAGCAGGATCAGTAAGAGGCCGACCAGTTGCGTTGCCAGATTTACAACTGTTTTCAACGTCTGCTTTTGGCGAGGATCGTGAACCATCTTCTCCAATGCCAGTTGGAGAGCCCATCCCGTCAAAATCACCAGCAGGCAGATCGCTGCGATCAAAGCAAGAGATCGCAATATCAGGTGAACTACGATCCTTCGCTGGATCTCCACTTGCTCGCCCCATCGCCCGTAGAGTGTCACCAGTTGCTGTTGCGCTCCCAGACGATCGTTGAGAATGCTCAAGATGTTCTGTTGGGCGCTTATCTGTCGCAGCCGGTCGATTCGCTGGGAGCTTGATTCTCCAACGGCTTTAGCACCAAGAGCAGCGACTTCTGTCTTCAGACTTGCCTGATCGCCTGTCAGCGCGGCCACGTCGGCCCTGGCCAACTGCTCAGCCTGCGCAATCAGTTGTTTCCTGTTGCGTAGGGATCGCCACGCTGAGAGCCGCTGCGCTAATGTCTTGTACTGTTCGGCGGAGACGACGGCAGTTTGACCATCATCCTTAGAGGCACTGTCCCTGTACTGCTTCACGGCGGCTTCTCGCGCCGCTAGCTCCTGCTGAAGTTTTACTCGCTGATCTCCGCTTTCGCGCGCGAGGTCTTCGATCGAATCGGACAGCTCGTTTTGGTCGAGGCCAAGCTGCGCCTTCGCAATCTCCAAGTCGCTGTCATCGGAAACTGTACCTGCTGGCCTCGTACCCGCACCTGCGCTGAGTGATGCAATCCGAGCCTGGTCGTTCTTAATGGTCTCCTCGAGCTCGTCGACCCTTTGCTGCAATGCCAATGCTTTACCGCTTAGATTCGGTTTCGAAAGGCTTGCCTGTCTGAGTGATTGCGAGAACGCCTGATCGACTTCGTGATCCGCAAGGCGCTCAGCGTCCCGGGCGAGTTCCTTCTCCTCCGCCGACTCTGCCAGAGCCGCCAGAGTTGCCGCTGTCTGCCACGGCCGTTGATCGACAACTCCGCGCGGAACGTAGGCTCCCGTCCAGTTCCCCTTCCTGGCTTGCAAGAACGGAAGATATTCCATCACCCCCTGCGTCAGAATTGCACCTGTCAGGGTGACGGCCAGCACAACCAGAATGATTAGCACAATCACCATGCGAGCCCGATTCATGCGCACCCCTTTCGTGGAATCCTCTGGTTGACTGTATCGCAAACGGAGAGCTGGTGTTCAACCGCAGATGAGAGGAACTACTGTGAGCGTCAATTCGCGAAATATCGCGATTACACGCATTGACCGGGGTTGTGAGTGATGGATTTCGTCTCCCCATTGGCCTAAAATGCCCTAATCAAGGCCGCTGAACGCGATGTCTGAATCTCGAACACGACTACTTGCGTTTGTGCTCTTTGCTGCAGCGATACTCTTTTCCGTGATGCGGGAATGGAATGCGCCAGTGGCTTGCCCGCGCTTACCTGTCCACAGCAGAAAGTCCCGATAGGGTTCGTGGGGCTCAAGGTTCATCCGTTTTACTGGATTGTTGACGATAAATCTGATTCCGTCAGCCACGGTTCAGCTAGTCCTTTTTCTGCGGTAAGCGGGCGCAGGCCGCTATCCTTAATGAAAATGTACGACCGATCAAAAGTTGAAGAGGTTGTGTCAGCCGTCCGCGCAGTAACCACCGAACATGCCGTGCAAGTTTCCGCACACTTCGCTGGATATTTCGACGAGCTGGGCATCACTGTTGCGCTCAAGACTGACACGTCTGACTCTCAAGTGCAGAGGTTGAAGGACAAAGTCTTGACAGCCCTCTCGCAGGTGGCGATGCCATTTCAATGGTTGGTAATTTTTCAGAGAGATGGTAAGGGTGCCGGAACGCTATTTCCCGATGGCTTGTTCACAGGCGATAGTGAGTGAGACCTGACTATGCTAGTTGTCTGCTCGGCAGCAGTTTTCGAGTCAGCAAAAATCCGAACTCCGATCCGATAAGACCGCCTGCGATGATGGCGAGAACGTAGGTTCCAATCAGTGCGACGCCGGACCACTTTCCAAAGTGCCTCGAGAGCGCCGTCAGAGAGGACTGTGAGCGGATATTGACATTCGCTTTACCTTCGCCTATGCTCGGCGCATGGCGATTACTCGGCGTCAACACGAGCTTTACGATTTCATTTCGCGCTTTGTCGCGGAGAAGCAGTACTCCCCTTCGTTTGAAGAGATTAAGGAAGGGATGGGGCTGAGTTCTCTGGCGACGGTCCACAAACACGTCACGAACCTGGAGAAAAAAGGGCTGCTGACGCGCGACTACAACCGCAGCCGGTCGATCGACTTGTTGCCTCCCAAGGGGAAGTTGAAGCAGTCGATGGCGGTGAATACGGCGATGGTTCTGCCGCTGCTGGGGCGGATCGCGGCGGGGCGTCCGATTGAGGCGGTGCAGAGCAACGAGACGATCTCGCTGGCGGATTTTGTGCGGTCGAAAGAAGTGTTTGTGCTCGAGGTGCGGGGTGAGTCGATGCAGGACGAAGCGATCCTGGACGGCGACTATGTGCTGGTCGAAAAGACGAAGACGGCGCACAACGGGGATATTGTTGTCGCGTTGCTGGAGTCTTCAGACGCGACCTTGAAGCGGTTCTTTCGCGAAGGCGACAACATTCGGTTGCAGCCGTCGAATGCGGCGATGAAGCCGATTATTGTTCCGGCGGCGACCGTGGAGATTCAGGGGCGGGTGATTGGGGTGCTGCGGAAGTACTGAACTGCGGCTGTCAGCTATCAGCTCTCAGCTTTCAGTCAAGGCGCTGGCCCGCGCTACGCACGGGCCTTGCCTCGAATGCAAACTTCTTAGATCTGAGATTGACTGAAAGCTGACGGCTGAGAGCTGACAGCTCACGCTTAGGTGATGTGGCGATCGAGCGCTTTTTGGATGTCGTCTTTTGAGCGGTAGCCTACCAGTTGTTCGACCACTTGTCCGTTTTTGAAAACCAGCAGAGTGGGAATGCCGGTGACCTTGTAGCGCATGGGAGTGGCGCCGTTGCGGTCCACATCCATTTTGCCGACCTTGACTCGTCCCTGATATTCGCCGGCTAGTTCCTCGACGATGGGCGCGATCGCGCGGCAGGGGCCACACCAGGCGGCCCAGAAATCGATGAGCACGGGTTTGTCGTGCTTCAATACATCAGAATCAAAATTTGCATCGGTGACTTCGGTGATGGCGTTGCTTGCCATTGATCCTCCAGAGTTAACTACTTCCCGCCAGGCGGTTTGTGTGTTCCGCTTTCCAGCGGGACATCTATCGTAGCACTGCGGATTAGATGCTATGCAAGGGCGGAAGTCGCACAGGGGTGTGACGGCCGGCAGGACCGTAGAATGGCAAGCGGAATGGCATGCAGTCGATTGGTTTTGTTAGGGTTGCAGGGGTGAAACTTCGAATGGAATTTTCGAACTCATGACTAACGGTCTCGACAATCTGCGAGTGGTGCTGGTGGCGACGCGGAATCCGCTGAATATTGGAGCGGCGGCGCGCGCCATGAGTAATTTTGGAGTGATGCGGCTGCGGGTGGTGAATCCGTATGAGAAGGCGTTTCGTGAGGCGCGGTCGGCGGTGGGCGCGGCGGAGTTGCTGGCGAAGGCGGAAAAATTTGACGACGTGGCCGAGGCGATCGCGGATTGCAAGCTGGTCGTAGGAACGACCGCGGCGGCGGTGGTTCGCGATTTGCAGCATAACCTCGTGAGCCTTGAGGATGGGGCGCGCGCGATCAAGCGTCGACTAAAGACTGGGCCAGTCGCGATACTTTTTGGGTCGGAGCGGTACGGGTTGTCGAATGAGGAACTGAGTCATTGCCATTGGCTGATGCGCGCTCCGACGCGGGAAGAACATGGGTCGATGAATCTGGGGCAGGCGGTTGCGGTCTGTCTTTACGAATTGGTTCGCGGGCGGAAGACGGCGGCGAAAAAGACGTTGGGAAGGACATCGGGAAAGAAAGAGATCCCGGCGGCGACTTCGGGTGAGATCGAGCGGCTGACGCAAAAGTTACTGGAAGTGCTGGTGACGAGTGGGTATGTGAAGCCGCAGGCGGTGGATGCGGAAGAGAAGTTGCGGAGACTGATCCGGCGGGCGAAGTTGAACTCGAATGATGCGGAAGTGCTGCTGGGGATGATGCGGCAGATTGCTTGGAAGATCGGGGGATAGCTGTCAGCTCTCAGCTGTCAGCTTTCAGTTAAACCTCGTCTCAATCTGAACGCTGAGAGCTTGTTTTCTTTCCGGCGGTAAGAATCTTATCAACACCGGTAATTCCTCTACGACCCTTGGGTTCTCCGTGGGACGAGTAGCACGCTAACGGTTGCTACTTTTCCGAGTCGAATGAGAGTGGCTGGGGCGTCGCTTTGCGGCGACGGCCAGTCCGATTTTTGCCTGGCCTTGAGGTGGCTTATGCGCATGATGCTCGATACCTTCGCGCAAACTTTACGGACACTCTGGGCGCATAAGCTGCGGTCGTTTTTGACCATGTTTGGGATTGCTTGGGGAGTGGGTTCGCTGCTTTTGCTGGCGGGGGTGGGGGAAGGGTTTCGCAACGGCAATCGCAAACAGCTGGAAACTTTCGGCAAGAACATCATTTTCTTTTTTGGCGGACATGCCCCGGCGGTCGAGGGGAGTTTGAGTTCGGCGAAGTGGTTCAACCTTACTTATGACGATTACCTGGCCATCAAGAGCCAGTCGAAGCTGGCGATCAATGTTTCGCCGTTGATTGCGCGGGACGATATCCGGGCGGTGAGCGATTACACGAGCACGAACGGGCAGGTTTCGGGCGTGCCGGCGATTTATAGCCAGGTGCGGACGATTCCGCTGGCGGTGGGGCGTTGGATCAATGACGACGACAACGATCAGCGGCGTCGCGTCTGCGTGCTGGGGCGGGAGATGACGCGGAACATGTTTCCGGGGCGCCCGGCGGTGGGGAACACGGTGTTGCTGAATGGCGTTCGGTTTGAAGTGATCGGTGTGCTGTCGATGATCGGGCATGAGGAGCACAACGCCACCAATATTCGAATTTTTATCCCCTTCAATACCATGCGCGAGTTGTTTCCGCTGACGGGCGACAATTCCAAAGAAGGCAATGCAATTTCGTTCATCAACTATCAGCCGCGCAGCTTCGATGAGAACGAAGACGCCAAAGACGAGTTGCACCGGATAGTCGCGCGCAATCATGGAGGGTTCGATCCTAAGGGAGCCGACACCTGGGAAGAGTGGGACACGATCAAGAATCAGAAGACCATGGGCAAGATTTTTACTGCGATGGATTGGTTCCTGGGCGGAGTGGGGATGGTGACGCTGGCGCTCGGTGCGATTGGGATTGTGAACATCATGCTGGTGGCAGTGACGGAGCGGACGCGCGAGATCGGGTTGCGCAAGGCACTGGGCGCAACTCACCGCAGCATCCTGTTTCAATTTTTTTTGGAGGGCGCGTTTCTGACGTTGATGAGCGGGGCGATTGGAGTGGGTGCGGCGATGCTCGTCATTCATTTGCTTGCGGGAGTGCGGCTGCCGCAGGGGTTCGATACTCCGAGGATCGTGCCGGTGTCGGCGATTGGCGCGGTGTTGTCGTTGGCGCTGGCGGGAATCACGGCAGGGCTGTATCCGGCGCGGAAGGCGGCGATGCTCGAGCCGGTGGAGGCGTTGCGGCAGGAGTGAAGACGGATTTGTAATTGGTAATTTGTGATTTGTAATTGGAACCCCATGGAAATTTTATGACCAACGATCTGCTTCGAGAGGCTTATGGGGCGATGCGGCACAATCGGCGCCGCACGACTTTGACCATGCTGGGGATGGCCTGGGGAATTGCTACGGTCGTGATCCTGCTGGCGTTTGGGTCAGGGTTTGAGCGGGCGATTGGGATGATTTTCAGTTCGTGGGGGACGGACGTGATTGGAGCGTTCCCCGGGCGGACATCGTTACAGGCAGGCGGTGCCAAGGCTGGAAGTGAAGTGCGGTTGAAGATCGCGGACGTGGACTACATCCGCAACGAAGTGCCGATGGTGAAAGGCGTGACGCCGGTTTTCGACAAGAACGGGGTGACGATCCAGCACGACACGCGCACGTTCACCAATCTGAATTTCACCGGCGTTTACCCGGTGTATCAGCGCATTCGAGGCTTCGACATCGACAGCGGCCGTGCCATGGGGGACCAGGACGAGGTCGAGCACGCGCGTGTTGTCGTGATTGGCGACGAGGCTAAGCGGAAACTTTTCTCCGGCGAACAAGCTCTGGGGCAGAGCATTCGTATTAACGGGATGAGTTTTCAGGTGATCGGAATTTATCAGCATAAAGTGCAGGGGGGCGACAACAACGACAACAGTATGGTGGTGATTCCATTCAGCACGATGGGCGATCTCTACGACACGCAGTACATCACCGGTATTTTCATGGATTACGAAGGGCAGGATCATCAGCAACTATCACGCGTGGTGCGGAATGTGCTGGCGGGGCACCATAATTTTCGGCCGGACGATCACCGCGCTGTCTTCATCGCCGATTTCAAGCAGGATTATGACGAGTTCGCGATTGTGACGACTGCGCTGAAGGTGTTGCTGGCGTTTATCGGGGCGTTGACGCTTGGGATCGGCGGTATCGGGTTGATGAACATCATGCTGGTTTCAGTGCAGCAGCGAACGCGCGAGATTGGCGTGGAGAAGGCGCTGGGCGCGCAGCGGAGCCACATCCTGTTTCAGTTTCTGGCGGAGGCGCTGGCGATTACGTTTGCCGGCGGCGTGGCTGGGATCGGGATCGCGTATCTGATTTCGTGGTGCGTGGGCGGATTGCCGCTGATGAGCGCGTTGGGCGAGAATTCGCAGGCTGGCGACATCAATCTCCATATCAACGTCGGCAGCCTGATGGTGTCAACTGCGATTTTGTGTGTCGTGGGCGTGTTGAGCGGGATGGTGCCTGCGATTCGGGCGGCGCGGTTGGATCCGATTGAGAGCTTGCGGTACGAGTAGGCGACGAGTAGGCGAGTGACGTTCCCGGGGCTGCCACGCCAGCGCCAAACTGGATTCATCTAAGTTTTAAACTTCTCTCACATTCCCTTCATAAAGATCGCGGATGCTTTCGGATGCGGCGAATGCCGCGTCTGGAGGGTCCCTTGAAAAATTCGGCGAAGGCTTTCACATACAGCGCAGTGATCCTGTCTCTGCTCGTTGTCGCACCCGTGGTCGCGAATGCTCAGATGAGCAAAGTGAAGACGGTGTGGGTCATTCTGATGGAGAACCATAATTGGACGGGGAACAATACTGGAGCTAAATTCAACGATCCGGATATCAAGGGCAGTCCGCTGGCTCCGTATGCCAACGGTCAGTTGTTGAACACGTCAGCGCACGCGGAGCAGTATTTTAATCCTCCGGGCAACCACCCCAGCCAGCCGAATTATTTGTGGCTCGAAGCGGGGACAAATTTTGGAGTGCTTGCTGACACACAACCGGGCCAGCCGCAGTTGACGACGCACATGCATCTGGTGAGGCTGCTTGAGGATGCCGGCATTTCGTGGAGAGCATACGCGGAGCCAGACTTTGGCAGCCCGGTGTTCGACAAGTGTCCTCTTGATTTCAGCTACTTCGATGTCGAACATCTGTCGTTTGTGTATTTCAGCGATGTGAATGAAGGGTTGAGTCCGAGTTCGCCGAAATGTATCGAGCACGTGAAGCCGTTTTACCAGATGGCCACCGATCTCACGAACCAGACGTCGGCGCAGTACAACTTCGTCATGCCAAATTTGTGTCATCAAGGGCACGAGTTTATTTCTCCGTGCGACTTGTCAGAGCCTGCGGATAACACGCTGCGAGGAGATACGTGGCTGAAGCAGAATGTACCGGTCATTTTGAACTCGGCGGAATACAAGAAGGGTGGCGCGGTTTTCATCATTTGGGATGAGGCCGAAGACAGCGGCGCTTTCAGCGATGGACCGATTGGTATGTTCCTGCTGTCGCCGTTCGCGAAGGGCGGAGGCAAAACGGCCTACAGTAACAGCGTTCACTACGACCATAGCTCCACGCTGAAGACACTGCAGGAAATATTCCAGGTCGGGCCGCTGCTCGGTGCTGCCGGTGACGACGGAACTGCCGATCTAAGCGACTTGTTTAAGTAGGAATGTAGCGAAGCAAAGTTGAACGGGGGAACGGATTAGACTGTCTTTTTGGGGCGCGTTGAACCTGCGATCACCGCGCCCATCGTTAGGAGTGTGATCAAAGAAATCACACCCAGGGATATGGCGCAGTAGATGCACCAGACACCGAGGACCAATGCCTCTACGTCGGCGAGGTGGACGGCGAAGGCGAAAGCGATGGTCACGAACGGCAGCATCCACGCGTAGGCTCTGCGGTAGGCAAGAACTCCCAACAATAAATATCCTGCGATGCCGATGACGGCGACGGGAACTCCGTGAAACATGGCGTAGGGACTGTGATTGACGATGCCGCAGTCCCATTTTTCGTTGATGCTGCACGGGGACGCGTCGGTACGGTAGTGCTCGCGCAGGGCGAGGGACGAGGCGACGATTCCTGCGAGCGCGAGAATAATTAACAGCCATTTCATGCGGGACTCCCAGTACATTTTATCTGAAGTCGCACATCGCCCAGGCTGAAGGCCCTGGTTCGCACAGAGGCGTTGAAAGATACGTGGTCCAAGCTGGAGAAAAGCAGGGTAGGTGGCGCGAGACTATTCTTGTTCTCCTTCTTGCTCTGTAAGTCGTCGCAATTTCTGTAGTGTATTCCAAGAGCGGTCAGGATGAGCCTTACCCCACTCCGATGCTCGGTCCCATGCTTCTCGCAGGCGAGTGTCTTTTGACCAATGCTCGAAGTATGGTCTTAGGCCTGCGCTTTCCAGTGCATGCTCTAGAAATCCGGTTTCGATTGCATCGCGGATGTCTTCTCCGCTATTCAAAAACAATTGTGTGACGGAGGAAGCGACATCGCGGATCACATCATCGCAATCCCCACCTTCGAGGAGTTGGCGAAGCCAGCCATGGAGAATTTCTGCGGCACCGTAGCGGCTCTCAATCTCATCGTCATCTCTTACATCTTGGCGCATGCACTCGAGCAAGTAATTCCGAATCGACTTGCATTCGAGTTCCCTGCCGAGCTCCGGCTTGATTCGGTAATAGCCTTCACCTGTAATTTTATAAAGTTTGGCAAGTGACGGCAGGTCTGTCGTTAACTCAATCCATCTCTCCACTGCGGTTTTCGAGAGTTCATCCTGGGAAGAGGCCGCTGCAGCGATTTCCGCGGAATGGTTCATGATCGATCAATCGTGGTAGCGCTGCTCGCCGGCTGGGATTGGAACGCTCAGGCGATTCTGTGGTGGCGGAAGCGGGCACGTTGCATAGGCGGTGAAGGCGCACGGGGGATTCACCAGTTTGTTGAGATCGAGCCAGACTTCACCGGGTTGGGTGACGCCGTGGTCGGGGAGTTCGGTGTAGAGAAAGCGTCCGGCGCCGTAGGTTGTGGATTTGCTGGTGGCGTCGCGCATGATGAAGAAGAGATCAGTCGATTGCGGGTCTTCGAGGACAGGTTCGACGCGGACGACTTGTCCGTCGATGGTGAATTCGGCGGCGCCGGGCGCGGGGAGATGGGTTGTGGTGCCGAGGACGGTCGGGATGTCGAGCATCTTCGGCGGATTGTAGGGGATCCAGCGGGCGTGCACACGATAGGCGGTGTCGGGAGCGTACCAGCGTAATCCGTGGAACCCGGTGCGGGTCGGGGCTTCCAGGTCTTTGACGCGCAGGGCGAATTGGTCATCACGATGGATCACGATGATGGTCAGGGTGCCGATCGAGAGTTTCGATGGATTCTCGGCGTCGTCGGCTATCAGAGCTTGTTCTTTTGCCGGCTTGCCGTCGAGGAGCAGATCTTTTGGAAAACCTCCGGCGGGGGCCAGGAGGCGCAGCGTGTTTTTTTCGAGGTGGACGACCGCAATGTGAGCGGGGGCCTTGGCCGAGACCTGGACGCGGCTATCTTCGGCGGATCCGAAGGTGTTGTCTCCTTCTTTGAGCCAGCCCAGGGCGACTAGCGAGAGCCAGCCTTCGGGGGCCTGGAGGGCGGTCGCGCGTTTGGCGCGCCAGGCGAGGAGATCGCGTTGCCAGTTTGACTGGTCGTCGGGAATTTTGTTTTCGGCCGCAGTGGCGAACGTAGACGAGACGAGGGCGATCTGAATGAGAGCCGTCGTCAAAAGAGCCATCATCGAGAGAGACGTGAAAAGAGATTTTGTTTTCATATAGCGAAACCCGTTAATCGGTGGTGACTCCTTTTAGAAAGACGTAATAGAAGTCGACAGCTTTGGCGAAGGCTGCGACTCCGATGCGCTCGTCTTTTCCGTGGGCGCGGATGTCGTCGCGGTCGTATTGTTCGCCAGAGATGCCATAGGTCGGTATGCCGGCGGCATTGGTGTAGACGCCGTCGGAGGCTCCGGTGCTCATGTTCGGGAGCACGGGAACTCCGGGCCACATTTGTGCCGCGATTTTTTCCAGGGGATCGAAGACTTCTTTCCTGGGAGCGGGCGGAACGAAACTGTGGCGATCGGAGCCGTGATCCATGAGGACGTTGCTATTTTCGCGGAACTGCACTTTCACTTTGGGATCGGCGACCACCTCTGCCAGTTTCAGACGGATTTCCTCGAGCGAATGTCCCGGCTCAATGCGGCAGTTCACGTTTGCCTGCGCCATTTGCGGGAGTGCGTTGTTGGCATGACCTCCGCTTAGACGTGTGGCGACGCAAGTGGTATGCAGAGTGGAGTTATCGGTGGGGTCTTTCGATAAGCGCGCCACGGCGTCCATGTCAGGAGGATTGTTGAGCATCGCTTTGAGATCGGCGGCGCGCGCGGGCGGCGCCAATTTTACTTGGCGCTCGTAATAGGCACGAGTGATGTTGTTGAGTTCGAAGGGGAACTGGTAACGCTCGATGCGCGTCAAGGCGTTGGCGAGTTCGTAGATGGCGTTATCAGGGCGAGGCAGTGAGCTGTGGCCACCGGGGTTGGTCGCGGTGAGAACGAAGTCGCCGTAGAGTTTTTCGGTGGCGTCGACTTCCACCAGTACCGGTTTGCCGTGGTCGGCGGGAACGCCGCCGCCATCGTGGTTGAGCACGAACTCGGCGTCGATCAACTCGCGATGGTTCTTGAGGAGCCAGTCCACTCCATTGGAGGTGCCGCCTTCCTCATCGGCGGTCAGAGCCAGGATGATGTCACGGTTGGGGACATAGCCTTCCTTTTTCATGCGAATCAGCGTGGCGGACATGATGGCGTCACCATCTTTCATGTCGCTCGTGCCGCGTCCGTAGTAGTAGCCATCTTTTTCGATAAATTGAAATGGGTCGGTGGTCCAGTCTTCGCGACGGGCCTCGACGACGTCGAGGTGACCGATGAGGAGAACGGGCTTGTGCTTGCCGGATCCGTGGAGGCGGACGACGACATTTTTCTTGCGGTCATTAGTGTTTGGACCGAGCACGTGGATGTCGCTGTCGGGAAATCCGGCGTCGCGAAAGCGTTTGGCCATGGCCTCGGCGGCGGCGGTCACGCTGCCTACGGAATCGGTGGTGTTGATCTCGATGAGCTGCTTGAAAATCTCGACCGCCATCTTACGGGTGGCTTCATCAGCCGGGGTCGAGGACGGCTGCTGGGCGTGAATCGATAACACTGAGAATGATAGACATAACACCGCACCGATGAAGCGTTTCCTGAAAACCAAGCCCTACCTCCGGAACAAATTGCTGTGAGTTTGTTTGATGGCTGCTGAGGTTGAACGCTAACAGATTCGTTCGGCAAAAGCCAAGTGCGATTGGGGTTGCAATCTCCAAAACCGAACGCTACCTTCGGCAATGCTTATGGCGGGACGGTTTGCTAATCCGGTGAAGATCGCTGCGGCGAAAGTGCTGCTGCTGTTTGCGATTTTTTTTCTGATTGCTTGCGGGCTGGGTTATCCGGTGCTGAATCGATTCGATCCGCGGCAGACGCCGGGGCTGTCGGACGTGAAGATTTACGCGGCGATGGTGACTGGAGAGGCGGGTGCCGAGGCTGGGCACGTTCGCTTCCGCGTGCTCGTGCCATGGGTTGCGAAAACTTTTTACAGGTTTGCGCGCGAGAGATTTGCGAGTTGGGATCCGGTGATGTTTGGACTGCTGATGGCTGATTCTCTGTTTGTTGCGGGAACAGCTGTTCTTATAGTCGTTCTGGGAAGTCGGGTTTTGGGAAGTCGTCAGCTCGGCAATCGTCAGCTCGGCAATCCAGCAGCGGGAGTGGTTGGCAGTTTGTTGTATCTGGTTAATTTTGCGGTTCCGAACCTGCGGCTGGTGGGGCTGGTCGATGCGGGCGAAGGATTTTTTCTGCTGGCGCTGGTTTGGAGTTTAACGGAGTTGGAATTGTGGGCTTTGCCGGTGATTGCGGTGTTCGGAGCACTGTCGAAGGAATCGTTCTTTCCATTCAGTGTTGTGCTTACCGTTGCCTGGTGGTTTGTGGCTCGGGTGGATCGTGGAAGAGGCCGAGTCTTGCCGGATCTAGCGTGGATCGTCGGAAGCTGGGTGGTCGGGCTGATTGCGATGGTGGGATTGCAGTGGTCGGTGAGCGGGACGTTCGAGAGTCCGCTGCGTTTTGGTCTCGATCTTCATCGCGGACACGACTACGCAGGGCACTTCATTCAGTCGCTTTACGATCGGAATCTTTGGTATGTCTTTTTGTGGCTGCTGCCGACGGCGATTCCGAATCTGAAGAGACTGCCGAAATCGTGGCTGGTTCCGGTGGGCGCGACTTCGGTTATGGCCTTTGTTTTGGACGCTTATTATGGCGGAGCGCCGGGGACGGTGGGCAGAGCACTGTTCAGTGTCGCGGGGCCGATGCTTAGTCTTTCGTCGGCGCTATTTTTGTTGCGGGTTGCCGGCTTCGGTCCCGACTTCGTTTCCGACGTCGTTCCCGACGATGGCGGCGCAAAGGCCTCCACGACGAGGGGCATGTAGACCATCACTGCGGCCCTGGAAATAAGTCCGTTCAGCGTCTTCGGAGTTCAAGAATGAGACGGTTGAGAATAATGCGCGAAGATCGCGCGTGAGTTTTTCAGGATCGAAGTGCGTCTGCCAGCGTTCTCCCATCCCAGCCGCCAGTTCCGCCAGCGCGGCCTGATTTTCAGCTTGATCGCGGGAGAGAGAAGACGGCGGCGTGGAAAAAGTAAAAACAATCTCGCTTCCCGCAGGAAAAGACGCAGCGAGTTGGAAGACCGCATTCGCCGCTTCTGGAGTCAAGTACACCAAAACGCCGAGGCAGGAGAAAAATGTCGGTTGAGAAAAATCGAGAGTGCTGGTTTGGAGACCAGGTTGTAACGCAACCGACTCGAAGTCGATGGCCACAAATTCGAGATTTTCGGGGATAGGAATGCCAGCCGATTTCAATCTCTCGCGTTTCTCGGCTTGAGTGGCGGGGTGATCGACTTCGTAGATTCGAAGGTTGCGCGCCCAATCGGGCTGCCGGTAAGCGAAGGTGTCGAAGCCAGCGCCGAGGATCACAAATTGTCGCCCGCCTCGGAGGGCTGCCTGTTGCAATCGATCTTCAGCATAGCGGCTGCGTAGCACGACGTGGGAACGCAGTCCCATCGTCAAAGGTTCGTGAATGCGCGCTGGATTCGACTGAAGGCGTTGCAGCACATCCGCGTCGAGCAAACGCTCGGATATCGGATCGCGAAGTATTTTGGGTTCGCCGTCCAGAAGTTGATGGGCGGCTCGCAACGCGGCGACGCCGAGAGCTGTCTTGCTTGAGCTGCGTACGGGCGACGCGTCGGCCATGTCTTGAGTATAAAAGTCTAAGTATAAAAGGTGGCGATGCGGGGCACTTCGCGGTGAGGACCGCTGATTTATGCTTCGACTAATTCGCGACTAATTCGCTGTCGAATTCGCGATCCCGTCGCTTGCTCCACAGGGGGGCGAGCGGGGATTTTACAACTTCGGATTCGGCACGGACCCAGTCTTCAAGGGCCTGGCCTTCGACCTGGCCGCGCTCGTCAAAAAGCTGCTGGGCGCGCAGACGGATCTTTCGCTCCAGCATTTCTAACATCAGTTTTTGCCGTTCACGATTTCTGGTAAGGCTGTCCACCTAACACTCCACTTGATCAGCTGTCTAGTACTAGTGTACTGGCGAACTGTTAAATGGTCATGAACGGCATGGTTACTAAAGTGATATGGCGATGTATGCCATTGATTCTTATCGAGTATTATCGGGGGCCGCCGCTGCCGGCCCAGCCACCTTTCCATCCGTTGCCCCAATTGCCTCCACCCCAGCCGGTGAATTGGGAGCCATCGACGATGCTGCCTTCGGTGTATTCGAACATTTTTTCGTGTCCACGGGGACCGCGGGCCCAGATGCGCAGGGTCTTGACTACGCCACGCGCCGGGTCGACGCCGAAGGTGCTGTTGCCCATGCGAAAGAACGTGTTGGTGCGAGCCAGTTCGCGCAGACGCTGAGTCACGTCAACATTCCTGCCGGCGACGCCGTACCATGCGCCGAGAATCTGGTATTGGGCGTTGTTACCCCAACCGCCGCCACCCCATCCGCTGAACTGCGAGCCATCGACGATGCTGCCTTCGCGGTATTCGAAGGTGCGGGAGCCTCCCCGGGGGCTGTTCGCGAAAATACGCAACGTCTTCACCTGGCCGGGAGCGGGATCGACGCCGAAGGTACTGTTACCCATTCTGAAAGTGGCGTTGCTGCGCGCCAATTCGCGGAGCCGCTGGGTAACGTCGACACGCTGGCGACCGATGCCGTAATCCGCTCTTTGTATCTGATATTGCTGGCCCAGCGCGCTGACGGCGAAAGCCGCGATCAGGATTAAGAATGAAAATGTCCGAGTTGTGAGTTTGTGAATGCGCATGGTGTGCCTTCCTTTCCGGGGGATGCTTTGGAGTAGACCGAGATTGTACTCCGAGGGCTTAAATGCAGGGGGCCGGATGGGGCCAGAATGTGCGCTTCAAAAATGTGCAAAGAATTGCAATTTCGGATTGCGGACAGCCCGCAAGCCTCGATTTTCACGTCGGTAAGGTTTGGTAAGGGGCTTGCTATTAGTGAGTATGGAGAAGCTGAACTGTAGCCAGCATTCATAGGGCTGCACAGCGTTTTTCCGCCAGGAGATTAGGCAATGAAGAAGACCCTGTTTGTGCTTGTTTTACTCTCGGCCACTGGGGCCTTTGCCCAGAGTTTCGGTGGGATCGGCTCACTGAACAGCCAGCAGAATATTCCGTATGTGGCGAGCCACCCGGCGCACGCCAGCTATGCGCCTATGGCCTCGGAACAGAGTGTGCTCGGTACGGCGGGCGTTTCACTGGCCCAGGGGGAACGGCCATTCTCCGATTTTCCGCAACCTGCTGAGGTTTCGCTGGGCGCGGCCGCGCGCGAACTGAAGAAGCAGCACGAGCCGGCGAAGAAGTCCGCTATTGTTTGGGTCAACCAGTAATTCGTGGTTGGCGATCGCGGCAGGCGGTCGTGGTTGACGATCGTCGAAATTGACGATCAATGACTCCCCGATTCGCCGCCTCTCGCTGCCAGCACCAGTACCAGAATCCTGCCATCGGAGTGAAACTCGCCGCCTGTTGCCGTCTTTGCGGTGAGGAGCGGATCGGCAGGGACGACGTGTCCGCGGGCGGAGACGAGTCCGGTGCCGGAAAGTGTCTGGTTCACGAATTCGCGTTCGCCATCGATCGCCGGATCGATTTTGTGGGTCACTCCGTTGTTTCGTTGATCGCGTTCAAATCCAACATCGTGAGTCGCGGCGACGCACCAGAGCGGGCGGCCATCTACCTTGAAGGGCGACTTCCACACGCGCAAATGATTTCGCGACATCACGACGCGCACGGCTTCTCCGTGAGCGAAACCGTAATCCTGGGGACGTCCGAATAAGTACAGCGTGCTCATCGGCATGGTGAGATAGTCCTTTTTCTCGAACGTGTCGAGCAGGCCGGTGATCACCGTGTCTTGCACAGACTTGTCGACTTTCACCCATTGCGCGGTGGTGAAGGCGTTCACCATTTCCTGTTCGCTGCCCACAATGAGAATGTTGACCATGTCTCCGGGGTTTTGATTCTGGTCGGAATTCCGGCGCGGAATCGATTGCAAAAGCCGGGGAGTGATTGCGGAGATTTCGGTTTCGGCTGGGCCGCCGACCAGCGCCGCATCCGCGGAGTTCAAGCCAGGGTCGAGCACAGTGATCTTGACCTCGAAGCTTCCGGTGGCGCCTTCAGCGTCGCGCATGCTCTGGTTGATTCCGAGAAACAGGCGGCCTGCCACCGGAGCGGTGTAGGTGCCGCTCGGCCCGATTTCAAATGCTTCGGCAACGTCGCCGGAGCCGAGGCGTCCGATTAATTCTCCGTGGGCTCCGTTGGTGACTGCGTATTGATGGATGACGTCGGCGAGGCTGCGCGGAATTCCTTCAGGGCCGAATCGATTTGCTTTGGCGTTGGAGTAAGTGATGGTTCCTGAGGCGGTGAAGCGCAACCTCTCGCCGGCGCGGAGGTCGATGTTGGTGTCAATCCATTGCTTGGCGCCACTGACTTCGATGCTGTACGAGCTTTCGGCTGCGGGCTCCTGGCTGGCGACGGGCATGGTTACTATGCCGGAGGCGATAAGGGCCGCGAAAATTGTCCGTTGCGTTTTCGTTGATATTGTCGTCGTCATATGAATCTACTGCTCCTCACAATTCGGCTCGGAGGTCTCTGGGAAAGGAAATGTTACTCTATGAGAAATTCAATGGCCATCATTCGCTGACTGCTTTAATGACTGTCCTGACATGACCATCCTGATATTCACGGCCGTCGTCGCGATTGTGTCTTTCGCCGCCGGACTTCTAGGCTCGCTCACTGGCCTCGGCGGTGGCGTCGTGCTCGTCCCGCTGCTCACCATCTTTTTTCATGTCGATATTCGCTACGCCATTGGTGCGTCGCTGGTGTCGGTGATTGCGACCTCTTCGGGCGCGGCGGCTTCGTATGTGAAAGAAGGATTCACCAACATTCGCATCGGGATGTTTTTGGAAATTGCGACGACGCTCGGCGCGCTGCTCGGCGCGTTTCTTGCGACGTGGATGCCGACGAGCGCGTTGGCGGTCATCTTCGGAACCGTGCTGCTTTACTCGGCGTTTCTTTCGCGTAAGACGCGGACGCAGGCGCAACGCAATTTGCCGCCCGATCCGCTGGCGACGCGGTTGCGGTTGAATGGCACTTTCCCGGATCTCGAAGGCATGCGCAGTTACAACGTCCAGCGCGTGCCGGCCGGGTTCAGTCTGATGTTTGGCGCGGGCGCGCTTTCGGGATTGCTTGGGATTGGGTCGGGAGCCGTCAAGGTGCTGGCGATGGACCAGGCGATGCAGATTCCGTTTAAGGTTTCGACGACGACCAGCAACTTCATGATTGGAGTGACAGCAGCGGCGAGCGCGGGAGTTTACCTGAGCCGCGGATATGTCGATCCAGGACTCTCGATGCCGGTGATGTTGGGAGTACTGGTGGGATCGTTGCTTGGCAGCCGCATTTTGATCAAGGCGGAAACGAAATCGTTGCGGCTTGTTTTCAGCGTCGTCATTCTCGTTCTTGGCTTGCAGATGCTCTACAAAGGGATCTGGGGGACGATCTGATGGCGACCGCTACTCCTCCCTCCTCTCCTTCTTCCTCCTCTACGTCCGTGAGCCATGCTCATGAATTCAAGCCGCAGCCGTGGAGAGACAAGCGGCTGGCTTACATTCTGGGAAATTTGCTGCGAGCGGGCGTGATGATGTCGGCGGGAATCGTTCTCTGCGGGGCGGTGATTTATCTCTCGCGGCATGCGCATGAGCCGGCGAATTACCGCGCGTTTCATAGCGAACCGCCGGAGTATCGAACCATCCCCGGAGTGATTCACAGCGTTTTCAAGGACCAGGGCCGCGGGCGAGGGTTGATTCAGCTTGGGCTGTTGCTGCTGATCGCGACGCCGATCGTCCGCGTGGCATTGTCGATCGTGGGATTCGCGATCGAACGCGATAAGTTGTATGTGGGATTCACAGTGGTGGTGCTGGCGATTCTGCTTTATAGCTTGCTGGGGGCGGGGATCGGGTTGTGACGCGACAGAGTCGTTGACTGCTGGGTTACTGACCACAGGACTACTGATTGTTGCCCGTCACGATTTTCGCTGTAGTGATCACTTGCCCGACGTGCCGTTGCGTGTGATCGGCGACGTGGACGAGTAAGCCTCCCACGGTCGTTGGCAGTCGCTTCTTTCCTACCGTTCGCGGTTCTTCCAGATTCGCGTTTGCGAGTGCTCGGACTCTGGTTGCGCCATCTGCCAGTGCGGCGGCTAACTCCGCAAACAGTTCGTCGCGTTTTGCTCCGGGATCGAGTTCTTTCCGCAGAGCGGCTAGTTGTGATTCATTCAGATTTCTGCCTTCGGCATACGTCAACAGACGATCGAGGCTGCGCGCGATGTGGCGGATGTGAAATGCTACCGGCGCAGTTCCCGCGGGCCTCGCGTTGAGAGATGCATCGGAAAGACTCGTGCACCACTTTCGCAAATCTTCTCCGGCCAATTGCAGGGCGTGGAGGACGGCGCGGCCGACCGCGGGCACGTCCTGGTTGGTGCCGCGCAACCAGGGCTCGAGATATGGTTCGACGGATGGTGCAACAGATTCGATGGGCGGTTTCGCGTCTTGCATGCTCTTGCTGAGATGCTAACGCGGCCAGAGCCAGCCGAAGGTTCCGGCGGTTAGCAGTCCGTAGACGAGCCCGTCGAATACTTCTTTGAGCGTTGAGGACCAGGTCTGGCCTTTCCAGATGCCATTGCTCAGATTTCCGAGACCGTAGGCGAGAAAGGCTGCGGTTCCGGCGACGCGAAAGACGGCGGGACAGGGCGCGCCGGGCGGAACGGTGTGTCCGGTGAGATAGGCAACGAAGAATCCGATGAGCAGGCAAAAGACGAACCACTGGCCGAGAAACTTTGCCATGACCGGCGGGCCGCTCGGGAGGATGGTCATGAATCCGACCGGGCCGAGCTTCCGCTTTTCAGCCACCGCGGGGGAATTCATATCCTTGTGCGTGCAATAGGGGAAGACATAGAGGCCGCGTGTGGGGGTAACCGTGCGCAGGACGCCGAGAATTTTGTCTTCGTCGGGGAGTTGCCGATAGTCGCCGCGATGATAGGGCAGCAGCATGTGGATGACGGAGCTGGCGACGAAGACGATGACGGCGGAGAGCACGATCGGGAGCCAGAGAGCGGTGAGTGGAACCATGCAACCTCCTGAGGAGAACGCAAAAGAATGGCGCTAATTTGCAGGCGAAGGCTACGCCAGGGGATGGGGCGCGGTCAAGCAGAGCTTCGGGCCAAGGACCTGTGCACGATTTCTATGGCGCGAAGCTGCGCCGCAGTTTCTTCCAGAGCATGCGTGCAGGGAAGAACAGGACCGCGCCCCACAGGAGCAGGCTCGGTCCATTCGAAAGCAGGAATAAGGCAAGGCTTACTACTCCGTCGACCATGCTGCGGTAGCCCTCGACTGCGGCGTTGCCGAGACGAGTGGAGGTCGACGGCGGCACGACTTGCAGTTGGGCTTGATAGTCCTCGGTGATGGTCGCGTTCAGAGTGGCGAAGCTCACCTGGTTCGCCATGGTTTTTCTCTCAGCTTCCATTTGCTCGATCTCGCCTCTGACACGGTCGAGTTCCTGCTCGACTTCCAGAACATCGGACAATTTGCCGGTCCGATTGCGGAGCAAATCGGTTAGTCGCTGTTCAGTGTTGCGGGCATTGGCGAGGCGCGCTTGCAGGTCGACATATTGGGAAGTGACGTCTTGCCCTCCCTGATTCTCGGACTCGACGCGGCCCAGCGACTTGACTTCGGCCAGGGTGACATCAAGTTGATCGGCGGGCACGCGCAGGGTTGCGATGAGCGTACGTCCGCTACCAGTCGACCCCCCGACTTTGAGTTCGCCAATGTAACCACGGTGGCGCTTCAGGATGGCTTCGAGATTGGTCCGCGTTTTGTCGAACTCCTTCGTGATCAGGGTGAGATCGGCGGTGCGGATGATCATGGGGGCATTTGCGGTTACCCCACGTTCCGCTGCGGATTGATCGTGCTGAGGGACGAGATATGTTTGCAGTTCCGCGGACTGCTTGTCGTGCGTCGGTTTGGATACGGACATTGGAGCCGAGAGCACTTTCGACTCGCGGCGATCAGAAGCATTCAAATCCAGCCCGACTGACGAGAACACATTGTTTTCGTTTCTGCCCCCGAGACTCACCGTGCCGAAACTGACCAACAAGATCGCCGCTGCACCTCCCGCCCACGCGAGGAACGTCTTGTGCCGACCTAGCCACGTCGTCTGCCGAAGCACGAAAAAGGTCTTTTGGGATTTCTCCGAGTTGTCCGCAAGGGCTGTGGTAATTACCGGTGGTATCGAGGTCTGCGAATCTTCGACCTTCCAAGCCTTCAATTCTCGGGAAACGCTCTGTAACCCAGCAACAATTTCCTGGCACCCGGCACACTCCTTCATATGACTTGCGGTATCGGCTGCGCGATCGGCGGTCAGTTCGCCATCCAGGTAGGCCATGAGTTCTTCGGGTTCGATCGTATGCATGATCTTGTTCATATGGCCTCGCCTTCTGCCCGCGTTAGTTTTGCGATTTCTTGCGACTCGCTGGCCGCCGCTGTTTCAGATAGCGTTCGTCCCGGTTCAAGAAGCGCCTTCAACGCCATGCGTGCGCGGAACAGGCGCGAACGCACGGTATTTACGGGAAGACTTTGGAGAAATGCGATCTCCGCATAACTCAGTTGCTCATACTCGCGCAGCATCAGAATCTCGCGGTCTGATTCGTCCAATTTTTCGAGAGCTTGCCGAATCCACAGCACGGAATCAGTGGCTTGCCGTGTGGAAGGTTCGGTGGCTTCATTTGCCGGTGAATCCTGCGCTCTCTTGCGCCGTTCCGCGGCGAGCAGCTTCAGCGCGATGCCATAGAGATAAGTGCGAACGAGAGCCAGAGGCTGATAGCGATCCGCGGCACGAATCACAGCGAGGAATGTCTCCTGAGTCAGATCCTCGGCGCGCTGGTCGCCGTTCAACCGACGCCTGAAGAACCCATAAAGCGGGCCACGGTAGCGCGCGAAAAGTTCCTCGAACGCCGGGCGCGAGCCGCCCTGGAACTCCAGCATTAACGATTCGTCGCTAATCGTTTTTATTTCACCCACTCTTATTTCACCCACGCTTATTTCATCCACGTCGGTAGCCACAGTCTTCAGTCTTCCCGACCCTCAGCATCTGAAGTGCTTTTCATAAGCTGTAATGTCGCAAGTCGCGGGAAAGTTCCCGAAGAAGTCAGATATTTCTCGGAAACTTAATCTTATGTGAGGATGGAGTCGTCGAGGCGCTTGCGGCGGAAGTCGGCTACGTGTTGGACGAAGGCCATGATTAGCGGGTGGGGGTTGTCTTCGCGAGACGAGAGTTGCGGCTGGAACAACGTGGCTACGAAGAACAGGTGTGAGGGAGACTCGATGGCGCGGCACTCTTCTTTTGATCCGCGAGCTACGACGGGGAAGCCGGCTTCCATGGCCATCCATTCGAATTCGGGATTCATTTCGTAGTTACAGAAGAATTCCTCTTCGATGGTTTCTTTGCCGTAAAAGGCAGCCAGATACGAGCCGGGACGGAGGGTGATCTCGTTCACTTTTCCGGAAAGTTTAGGCGCCTTCGGATCGCGGTTCGGGACGGCGCAGGCGACGGGATAGATGACGATGTTCTTGGCCTTGGGATCTTCTTCGGCAGTAGTGGCGTCGGCTATGCCGAGCACGTTGCGGGCGCATTCGATGAGCGTGTACTGGAAGCCTCCGCAGGTGCCGAGAAACGGGCGGTCGTGGACGCGGGCGAATTCGATGCCTTTGAGCATGCCGTCGAAACTCTTATAGGGACTGCCGGGCGAGGCCCAGAGGCCATCGAAGGAATCGAGAACGGCGGCAGCTCCTGGTTCGAGGAGCGGGGGCGTCGGGAGCCAGGTAGATTCGAGCTCGACCTGGAGTCTTCGAGCCGCGTGCTGTAGAGCGTCGTTGGTCGCGTGATGGGAACGGAATTCGGGATTGAAGTCACCGAGAATGCCGATCCGAACGGGGTCGCTCACAACGAATATTCTAAATTAGCGGTCCTCAGTTGTTATTGCGGAGTTAGTTACGGGGTCAGTCGAGGGTTGGCGTCCTTTTGAGTAAAGGAGTTAGGCCGGATTCGCGGATTGAGGTTAATCGGTGTGGTGGTCCGGGTGTTCGGGACGGGCGGCTGGCTCGGTGAGTCCGGCGCGCGTCAGAGCGGCAGCGATTTTGCCTTGCTGGCTCATCTCCTGCGCGGAGGATGGCGCTGGGACGTTACTCGAAAGCCGGATGATTTTGGGGTTTGTCGGCTGGGGCGGGTTTTGTGGTTGTGGTACCGGCTGCGGCGTGGAGGGGGAATCGTCCGCAGCGGTGGCGGGCGCGTCTGGTTGGCGTTCGGTGCTCGCGAGGCGTTTCAGTCCTCGAAAGCAAACGTACAGGCCGACGACGAGAGCAGCCGACAGGAGTGCGGTCGCCAGGAGAATCGTAAATTGATTGAGCGGGATAAAGAATGCGTTCACGGGGTTTTCTACGGTGCGCCGGGATGCTGTTTTGAGGATAAGAAAAGATTGCGAGAACGACACGGACAAAGCGCTGGGAGCGGCTTACGGAGGTAATGCCGGAAGGTTACTGAGGCGGCGGGAAACGCTTGCGTCTCTAGTGTGGTGTCCCGGAAATTCGTGGCAAAAATCGGGCGATACTTCAGTATGGCGTTGCCAGAGCGCCGGTGCTGCAAACATAGTGCATAGGTCCTTCACTTCGTTCAGGATGACAAGTCGAAGTTATGTCGCGAATTTCCGGGACAGCACACTAGGACACGGGGACGGCGCGGGATTTGAGAATTTCTACGACGGCTTTCATGGCGGCGTCGACTTCGGCGTCGGTGTTGTAGAAATGCGGGGAGAAGCGGACTCCGGCTTTGGGACGCCAGTCGACCATGATGTCGCGCGCCAGGAGTTCGCGGCTGACTGCCTGCGAATCGGGCATGTCGATGGAGACAGTGCCTCCGCGATGCGCGGGATTGCGCGGGGAGTTGATACGCCAGCCCTGGCGGTCGGCGAATTCGATCAGGCGCGCGGTCTGGCGTTGGGACTTCTCGCGAATTTTACCGATGCCAACTTCCTGAATGATTTTCAGGCCGGGTCTGGCGGCTTCGATCGCTGGAATGTGAGACGTCCCGTTCATGAAGCGGTAGGGCGGATCGGCGTAGCGCGTGGGGCCGGTCGCGAACTCGAAGGAATTTTCGTGGGCGAACCATCCGGTGAATTTGGGTTCTAGTTTCTTGCCGAGATCGGGGCGGACGTAGAGATACGCCATGCCCGGGCCTCCACAGAGCCATTTGAGAACGCCTCCGCAGGCGAAGTCGGCGTTGAGCGATTGAATGTCAACCGGCACGGTGCCGAGCGACTGGAATGTGTCGAGTACGACGTGGGCTCCGACTTTGTGCGCTTTGTCGATGATGGCTTTGGCATCGTTGATGTATGAGCTGCGGAAAATTACGTGAGAGATAGGGACGACCAAAGTTTGTTCGTCGATGGCGTCGAGCAGGCGGTCGGTCGGGACGGTGATGCCGTCGTCCGTTTTGACCATGTGAACTTGTGCGCCGTATTGGCGCTGGGCTTCCCAGAAATACATGACGGAAGGGAAGTTCATGTCGCTGTAGACGACTTTGTTGCGCCTTCCGGTGAAGTCGAAGCAGGAAGCGACGACGGCCTGGCAGGTCGTAACGTTCTGGTGAAGCGAGACGGAATCCTTCGGGGCGTTCATCAAGGCTCCGACTTCGTTGCCGACTTCGAGGGCCAGCATCCACCAGCGTTCTTCCCAGGCGCGGACGCCGCGAGTCGCCCAGACATCGGCATAGGCGCGGAGTGCGTCGTAAACGGCGCGAGGCATGGCTCCGAGGGAATTCGAGATCATGTAGTTGGTGCGCTCGAGGATAGGAAACTCGGAGCGGAAGCGCAGCAGGTCGTCGGCTAGGAGGACTTCGGCCATCCGGAATATTGTAGCTGCGTCATTGCAAAAAGAGGGCGAGCGGGAAACTCGCCCTCAAGAATGAGTTTCTTTTTTCCCTAGTCTGCCGCGGAGGACTGCTTATTTCGGCCGGTTCTAGACGACTGGGGTGACGGTTTTCCGGTCAGGGCCCCTAAGAGCCGCGCTCCGTCGGGACTGCCGAGTCCGGTGCAGGGATCCCATCCTGTGGCGGCGCTGAAGTCGCCATTGTTGCCGTCTGTGACGTCATGGAAACCTGACGACTCGACGGCTTGAGAGTAGATCAGCGGGTTGAGGAATCCGACCGGCTTTCCTGTGGATTGATTGATGCGCGCGATCAATCCGGCGAACAGGGGTGCAACTGCGCTGGTGCCTCCGAATACGGCGCTCTCGCCATCGACGAGAACGTTGTAGCCAGTGCTCGGATCGGCATCGCCGGCGACGTCGGGAACGCCCCTTCCGCCCGCTTGACCCGAGGGCGCGGGAACATTGAATCCGTCCTGGTAGGTGGGAAGTGAGAAAACATCGCTGACTCCGCCGCCGCCCGCTCCTCCTCCAGCCGACAGGTTATTCCAGACTACCTCGTTGACGATCTGATCGTTGGAGGCTTGCAGGGTGGTGCCTCCGCAACCGAGAACGTAGGGATCGGACGCCGGGAAATCTACGTGATCGTTGCCATCGTTGACTCCGTCGGAAGAGCCGTTATCGCCAGAGGCGACGGTGACGCTGACTCCCAAGGCTGCGGCAGACTGGAAGGCGTCGTCGAAGTTGGTGAGGGCCTGTTGGGTCCAGTTCGACTCGGCCGAGCCCCAGCTGATCGAAATGACGGACGGTTGATTGACGCTGTCGTGGACCGCGGTCGTGACCGCGTCGAGAAATCCCTGATCGGTGTTGGGGGCGAAATAGACGACGATCTTTGCCTTGGGGACGATTGCGCCGACCACTTCGATGTCGAGCATCACTTCGCCGTCGGCACTGTCGGGTGTGCTTGGGCTGTTGGTGCCGCCATCGACCGAGGACGAGATGACTTGCGGGACGTCGAGGTTGAGCGAGTTGAAGTAGTTGGTGATGTCGTCGAGCTTGAACCCGCCGCCGAGTTCAATGATCCCAACGCATTGCCCGGTTCCGTCTCCAGCGGGGAAGTCGTAGATCTTGGCGACATCGCTTGGATCGTGGGACGCGGTGGCGGTGTGAGCTTTGATTCCGGGAGTTTGCGGGAGGCGGCGAAAATGCGGTTCGGCCTGAGGGCGGTTGTCGAGTCCGAAGACGCCCTTGATGATGTCCGCGTATTCGGTCGGCACGTTGATGTTGCCGACGCGGCCGCGGTAGTTCCCATTCGGATGGCTATACTCTTTCAGCTCAATGCCGAATGCTTTCTGGAGGTTGGCGACGGTTCCTGACACCATTACGGTACGGCGCGCGATTTCGGTGCCGGTTTCGCGGACGTGCAAGCCGTAATCCTGAGCAAATTTCTTGATCTTCTCGACGTCGGCCGGATCGGCACCGTGTGTGTTTTCGAAATCGGCGCGAGACATGTGTTTAAAGCCAGGATTGGCCAGCACGGCCTTTAACTCTCCTGGTTTGGCGATGTCTGACTTTCGGCGAAGGCGGATGGAGACTTCGATGGTTTGATCCGGATGCGAATTATGAATCAGGCGGGCACCGCGGACGGGCTGACGTTCACTGCCTGCAAGGACGGTAAATTTCTTGTTGGAATTCACTGACGCTCCTAAGGTTTCGGGGGAACAGAACGGCTAAGGACTCGTCGCGACAGGAGTCGCACAGGTAGGGAAGTCCAGGTTCGCCCCGCCGTTGAGATGGGACCCGAAACAAGCTGAGCTTAGCGAAAAAGATGCGGATTTTCAATCGAGAATTAGGGGAGATTTAGTAGGAAGTGCGGTGGGGGTTTCCCGTTTTGGGAGGTAAGCGCACGTTTCCTTTACTCTTGGCGCGGTTGTCGAATCCGCTTGATCAACGCATAAGCGACAGTGAGGCCGACAAGGAAGGTTACGCCGGCGATCAGGTTGACACGGGAGTCCCACCAGGTTTTGGCTACGCAGAGGAGGACTACGGTGAGGCCGATGATCGATCCCCATTGGCCTAGCGGGGAGCGGGCGGGGATTTGGGCGAGTTCGGACTCGGGGAGACGGCGGCGGAAGCTGATGTGGGCGGCGAGGGAGATGATCCAGGAGAGCATCATGCCGAAGAAAGCGCCGCGCAGGATGTGTTCGAAGGCTTTGGCGGGAGCCCAGCGTTCGAGGACCAGGGCAACGACGATTCCGTAGGACGAGGCCAGGAGCGCGAGGGTTGGAGTGCCGTTCTTACTTAGGCGGCCCAGCGCCGAGGGGGCCCATCCGGTGCGGGCTAAGGAGAACAGCATGCGCGAGGAGATGTAGAGTGCCGCGTTGGCTCCGGAGAGAGCAGCGGTCAGGACTACGAAATTCATGAAGTGTCCTGCGCCGGGGAAGTTGACGGAGCGGAAGACGGTGACGAAAGGGCTTTCGGTTACGCCGGCGCGGTTCCAGGGCATGATGCCGACCAGGATGGCGATTGCTCCCAAATAAAGAAAGGTCAGGGTGAGGAAAGTCATGCGGACGGCCTTTGCGATCGCCTTCGCGGAACTGGATTCACCGGAGGCAACGGCTACGAATTCCACGCCTCCAAAGGTGTACATGGCGAAGGTGAGGGCGAGCAGCGGGGCGGCAGGGCCGAGTGGGAAGAAACCGCCATGGCTGGTGTATTGCGGGACGGTTCGTCCGGTGAGCAGTAGTACGGCGCCGAGCACGATGAAAGTCGCAATGACCGCGACTTTGATCATCGCGAACCAGAATTCGAAGCGGCCGTAGCTTTTCACAGCCAGTAAGTTGATGGCCAGCAGGAAAGCGGAAAAGACGACGACCCAGACGATGGCCGGGACTTTCGGAAACCAGAGCTGCATGTAGGTTGCGGAGGCAACCATTTCGGCGCCGATGGAGACGGCGATGCCGAGCCAGTATCCGGCGCGGGAGATGAATCCGGCCCAGTCGTTGAGGTAGAGGTCTCCATAGACGCCGAAGGAACCGGCGGCGGGGTGGGAGCTGGCTAGTTCTCCTAAGGCAAGGGCGACAGTCCAACTGATGAAGGCGGCGAGGATGAAGCTCAGGATGACGGCGGGGCCGGCGAGTTCGATGGCAGCGGCGGTGCCGAGGAGGAGTCCGGTGCCGATGGAACCGCCGACGGCGACCATGGTGATTTGTCCGGCCGTGAGTTGGTGTCGTAGACCGGACTCGGCGGATTCGGAGGGAGTGGGCATTCGAGGGCTCGTACTCGTATATCAGAATGAGTATCAGAATGCGCGGCGTTTCGTGGATGGAATTGACGGTAGCGGACACGTTTGACGTCGTGGATAGGGAGCCCAGGTTAGCGCACAAAGAACGTGCGCGAACCTGGGGCACTGTCACCTGACAACACACCTTTACATGACCTTCGTAATCGGGTTGGGGGCGTTGCGCGTTGCTGGGGTCAGGGGCGAATCCTAGAATCAAGGCGGAACTCTCTGTCTCAGAAATAGAACTGTCCATGCCAGAAACTCCCAATCGTGCCGAGATCGCCCGCCGCGTCGAAAAAGCGGAAAAGCTATTGCAGAAGGGTAAGACGGCTGATGCGCTGGCGGAATACCTTCTCATCCTCGAAGCTGACCCGAATAACGACAATGTACGGCAGATGGCGGCGGATCTATGCCTCTCCGTAAACAAGGGGCCGCAGGCGGTGCGCCTGCTCGGGGAACTGTTTGAGCGTCAGGTGGCCGCAACGGATGCTACACGGGCCAGCCTGACCTATAAGAAGCTTGCGCGCTATACCAATCCGACGTGGGAACAGAAGGTCCGGTTCGGGCAGTTGCTGGAGCATTCGAATAAGAAGCTGGCAATTGGGACCTACGAAAACGCGTTAGAAGACCTGCAACGACAAGGAAAGAAAGAAGAAGGACTGCTGGTGTTGCGGCGGATTGTAGCTCTCGATCCATCGCAACAGAATCATTTGCGGGTCGCGGAATTGTCGGCGGAGCTGGGCGAGCATGTGATGGCGTCGCAGTCTTTCCTGCAATTGGCGGAACTGGCGGAGAGTTCTGGCGGGAATGCGGGCAATTATTTTGAGCGCGCCTATACGGAGAATCCGACTGATCCGAAGACGGCGATGGCGTATGGCAAGAGTCTGCTCGGGCGCGGTGAAGCGGGCGCGGCGATATTCATTTTTGAGCCGTTGGTGCATTCCGGCGACGCTTCGCTTGAGTTGCGCGATCTGTATGCGCAGGCACTGTTGTCGGCAGACCGGTGCGTGGAAGCGGAGCCCCTGCTCTGGTCGATTTTTGAGCAGAATCCGGCGCGGATGCATCAGGTGGTGAGTCTGATCGGCAAGATGATCGACTCTACCCTGGATACGGAGGCAGTCGCGCTGGCGCGGAAGCTGGAGTCGTTTCAGCGGCGGCGCGGGGAGCGGCGGTCGTTTATTACGACGATGCAGGAGTTGCTGGCATCGCATCGTCCATCGGCGGAGATGCTGGAATTTCTGGCGGAATTGTTCAACGCCTCGAACCGCGAAAGCGATTACGCGCAGGCGTTGGTGAAACTCTTCGATCTCTACTGTACGAAACACGATTACCAGAAGGCTGGAGAATGCCTGGATCGGGCGGCGGAAGTGGATCCGTATGAACCGGGACATCAGAAGCGCTTGGAAACTCTGCGGGGAAAAATCGACGATCAGCGCTTCAATGTGATCGCCTCGCGATTTGCGACTGTCAAGAAGGAACAACAGGCGGCGGCAGCGAAGGTTCCCGAGCCGACGCTTGGGGCGGCGGCGCTCCAAGATTTGATGTTGCAGGCTGAGATTCTTGTTCAGTACGGAATGCGTTCGAAGGCGATTGAGCGATTGCAGCGCATTCAGGAATTGTTTCCGCGGGAGGAAGAGCGGAACCCGGATTTGCAGAAGCTCTATATGGCTGCGGGAATCGAGCCGGCATATGCAAAGTCGGCTTCTTCAGCGCCGCCGGCCAGTGCTCCACCGCTTGTTGAGCAGGCTGCGCCTGTAACCGCGGCTGCTACGGCGGAAGCGAACCACGTGGCGGACGTCAGCAGTCTGGCAAAAGTCGCGGAGATTACGCGCAAGCTTTATCACCAGGGAAATGCCGAAGGAGTTTTGAAAGCGGCAGCGAATGAAATTGGCGCGAACTGGCGTACGGGACGTTGTATCGCGGCATTGCGCAAGCCTGGGCTGCCGCCATCGAGCGTGCAGGAATATCACATGGAGGGGCTAATTCCCGCGAGTTCGGCGTCGCTTGTCAGTCTGGTGGAAGCGGTACAGGACCTGGCCGTAGCTCGCGGAACGGTGACGATTGGGGATGCAAAGAATGCTCCGGAGTTGATCGACGTTCGAACGGCGATTGAAGAGTTGCAGGTGGAATCGCTGTTGGCGCTGCCGCTGACGGAAGGCAATGATCAGATCGGAGTGTTGATCCTGACGCAGAATACGGGCCGGGTATGGCAGGCGGCGGAAGTGCTCGTGATCAGGACACTGAGCGATCAGGTGCTGATTGCGCTCAACAACGCCGGGCTGCGGCGGCTGGTCAAGAATCTCTCGGTGACGGACGAGAAATCGGGACTGCTCAAACGCGCTTCGTATCTTGACCTTTTGCAGGCGGAGACGCGGCGCGGATTGCAGCAGGGGACGGCGGTGACCATACTGCTGATGCAGTTTGGGCGACGCGGCGTGCTCATCAAAGAACATGGCGAACAGGCCGTGACGGCGGTCATGGAGCAGATTGGGCAGCTATTTTCGGGCAACATCCGATCGAACGATCTGGCGTTCCGCTACGAAACGACGACGGTTGCGCTCGTGCTTGGCGACACGGGTGAGAAAGAAGCGATTCTGGCGGTCGAGAAATTGCGGCGATTGCTCGGCGAAGTGCGGTTTCCGGGTAAGGACAAAGCCGTTGAATTTTGTGCGGGCCTGGCGCAGGCGGTGATGAAGCAGCATTTTGATCCGGTGGATATTGTTACGGAAGTCGCCAACCGCGCCGACCACGCGCTCGAGTTGGCGTTAGCGCAGGGCGGAGCGAGCGTGGTGACGCAGGCACCACAGTTTGCGGCGTCAGCGGCGGTCGCGTAGAAGAAAGTGATTAGTGGTTAGAAGAACCGCCTCACGCCAATCGCTTTCCCTCCTCGAATCTTGAACTGCTAACCACCAACCACTAATCACTAAACACTGGTTCTTGCCCAACTGTTAAACTCACAGGTTGGCTTCGGCCGGCGCACTCTTCATATTCCAGCAAGGCACAAGCAGGACTCATGTTGAAACCTGGAGACATTGCGATTGTCAGTGGGGCACGCACGCCCTTTGGACGCTATTGCGGAAAAATTAAGGACTATACGGCGCAGGAATTGGGCGCGGCGGCGGCTGTGGCGGCGATGCAGCGGGCGGGGGTTGATCCGAAGGATTTCGATCATGCGGTGTTTGGCAACGCGCAGCAGACTTCAGGCGACGCGATCTATGGAGCGCGGCACGCGGCGCTGCGGGCGGGATTGCCGATTGAGAGTCCGGCGCTGACGGTGAACCGGTTGTGCGGGTCGGGCATGCAGGCGATTATCAGCGCGGCGCAGATGATCCAGACAGAGGAAGCGAAAGTGGTGCTGGCGGGCGGGATGGAGTCGATGTCGCAGGCGCCGTTCTCGATCAGGGGGCGGGACGGGTTTACGCTGGCGCCGGGCGGGAAGCTCGAAGATTCGCTGATGGTGGCATTGCTGGATTCGTATTGCGGGCTTTATATGGCGAACACGGCGGAGCTCTATGGCGAGCAGCAGGGAATTACGCGGCAGGCGCAGGATGAATTCGCGCTGCGTTCGCAGCAGAAGGCCGACGAGGCGTACAAGGCGGGGCGGGTGCAGGAGGAGTTGACGCCGGTTCCGCTGCGGAATTCGAAAGGCGAAGCGACGGGTGAGCAGTTGACCGAGGACGATCACCGGCGTCCGCAGACGACCATGGAGGGACTGGCGAAGCTGCGAGCGGCGTTTGGGAAAAATGGGACGGTGACGGCCGGCAACGCGAGCGGCATTGTCGATGGCGGCGCGGCAGTTGTGGTGATGTCGCTGGAGCAGGCGCAGAAAAGGAATCTGACTCCGCTGGGGCGGATTGTGAATTGGGGGATTGCGGGGGTTGATCCGAAGATTATGGGGAGCGGTCCAGTGCCGGCGACGAAGATTGCGCTGCAACGGGCTGGGCTGACTTTGGATTACATCGATTTGATTGAAGTGAACGAAGCGTTTGCGGCGCAGTACTTGGCGGTGGAGAAAGAATTGGGCCTCGATCGCGAAAAAGTGAATGTGAATGGCGGAGCGATCGCGCTGGGGCATCCGCTGGGAGCGACTGGGACGAGGCTGGTGATCACGCTGTTGTATGAGTTGCGGCGGCGGAAGAAGAAGTATGGGCTGGCGGCGGCGTGTGTTGGGGGCGGACAGGGGATTGCGATGGTGGTGGAGGGGTTTCAGTGATGGTTGGGTGCCGTAGGTGGCCTCGCGCTTGCCAGTGCCCAGAAACCGCGCTAGGGTTGTAGCGTATGAACGATTTGCGAAGCCAGATCGATAGCTTATCCGCTGCGGAGAAAGCGGAGCTTCTGGATACAGTCTGGGAAAGTTTGGAAGCGGACGCAGTATCGCTGACGGATGCACAACGAACGGAGCTGGATTACCGAATCGCCCGGCACGAGCAAAACCCCTCCGATGTCATTCCGTGGGAGCAAGTCAAGGCGCGCCTGTTTAAGAAGCCGTGATGCTCCCCGCCAATGGCGAGCAGATTCACGACCGCTTCTCCAGCACTTCCTTCAGGTCGCGCTTTCCGTGCAGAATGGCGACTACCTGTAATGGGACGGGTTCTGGGCGGTAGACGATCACATAGTTGGGAAACTTGGTGATGGTCCAGAACCGTACCGGCAGTGCGGTGATATCTTGCCGTTTGATCCCCATGCGGGGATATTTCGCGAGACGGCGGCAAGTGGCGAGAATCTCGCCCTCGACCCTTTCGGCGGCATCCTGGTTGTCTTCCGCGATAAACCACCACAGAGCATCGAGGTCTTCGGCAGCCTGCGGCGTTAATTGAAATGGCGCGTTCGTATTGGTCACTGCCTCTGCGACTAGGCTTATCCCTGAGGATTGAGTCGCTCGGCGCGCCGCCGCCGCAATCGTTCTACTGCCGCGTCGCCGTCGATCAGTTCGCCACGCTCAGCTTGCGCGAAGCCGGCAGCGATGTGGGCGGCCACTTCCTCCCGTTTTCCTAGCATCCAGTCTTCGAGGTCAAGCTGCTCCCGGATGATTTCGAAAGCTTGGTCCAGGACTTCACCGGGATCCATATACGCGCCTGACTGGACGGCCAAATCGATCACACGCTGCTGTTCGGGTTTCAGGTCAATCGTCATGTGGGCCGTTCTCCATCTGATTGTAGCGATTCGTCTGCCGCGGTCAAACAGGGAAAATCGTCTGGCGGTATGATCTACTTTTGGATGCAGTGAGCTTGTATGGTCATTTTGGGCTAGAAAATTCGATTAAGAATTGAGCGAGAAACGTAAATGGAAATCAAAAAAGTTGGCGTTCTAGGTTGCGGACTAATGGGTTCCGGCATTGCGCAGGTGGCGGCGATGTCGGGCTTTGACGTTACTGTGCTTGAAGTTGAGCAGAAGTATCTCGACAAGGGGTTTGCCGGGATTGAGAAATCGCTTGGGAAGTTTGCGACGCGTCCGGTGGAAAAGGGCGGGATCACGGCGCAGCAGAAAGACGCGACGATGGCCCGGCTGAAGGGGACGACGAACAAGTTGGATCTGGCCGACTGCGACATCATTGTCGAGGCGATCATTGAGAACGTGGACGAGAAGAAGAAGATGTGGGCGTCGTTAGATCCTATAGTCAAAAGTGAAGCGATCTTTGCCTCGAATACTTCTTCGATTTCGGTGACTGAGTTGCTCACGGCGGTGAAGCGTCCGGAGAGATTTGTTGGGCTGCACTTTTTTAATCCCGTGCCGCTGATGAAGCTGGTCGAGGTGGCGAAGACCATTGCGACTGCTCCCGAAGTTTTCGAGACGGTGTATGAGTTTGGGAAAAAGCTGGGCAAGGTCCCGGTGCGGACTTCGGACAAGACGGGATTCATCGTGAATCGCCTCTTGGTGCCCTACATGCTGGACGCGGTGCGCGCTTACGAAGAGGGCGTGGGATCGATCGAAGATATCGATAACGCGATGAAGCTGGGCTGTGGATATCCGATGGGTCCGTTCACGCTGCTCGATTTTGTCGGGCTGGATACGACTTACTACATCACGCATGTGATGTTTGACGAGTTTAAGGAGCGGCGGTTCGCGTCGCCTCCGCTGCTGAAGAGGCTGGTGATGGCGGGGTGGTATGGACGGAAGACGGGCAGAGGGTTTTATGATTACGCGAACCCGGAGAAGCCGGTGGCGAATAAACTATAACTCTTAATTCATTACATAGGTGCTGTCATCCTGAGCGCAGTGAATGACCTCTGCATTCCTCCACGGCCAGCAAAATATATAGGTTTATCGCTTCGCTCGGAATCGCAGAGAGTTTTTAGAGTTGATCGCATGAAGAATTGGGGTGCTTTTATCCTCGCAGTAAGTTTCTTGACGGTTGCTGCCTGCAGTCCCTGCAAGAATGAAAAATCAGCTGAGTATAAATCTCCAGACGGTGCGTGGAAGGTCGTTACGTTCGAACGAGGCTGCGGCGCGACGGTCGGACCGAACCTTCAGGTGTCGCTACTGCCATCGTCCAAGCCATTGCCACATGAAAGCGGGAACACTCTTGTGATCGACAGCAACCATGGCGCTTCTGCCCTGCAATACATATACGTTGACTGGACATCCAACAATGCTGTACGGATTACCTATCCAAGCAACGCCCGAGTGTTCAAACAGGAGAAGCGGGTCGGAAGCGTAGACGTAACTTATTTTTCTAAATAGCGACAGCATTGAACGACCATATGACCTACGAAAACATTCTCCTCGAAAAGAAAAACTGGATTGCCTACGTCACCATCAACCGTCCGAAGGTGTTGAATGCGCTGAATTCGGCCACGATCGAAGAGCTGCGGTCGGTTTTTCATGAAGTCAAAAGTGATGACAGCGTGCGTGTCGTCATCCTGACGGGAGCGGGTGAGAAGGCGTTTGTTGCCGGCGCCGATATCAACGAACTGGCGACGCAGGACGCGGTGAGCGGGAAAAAATATGCGCTGCGCGGGCAGAACGTTTTTAACCTGATTGAGAATCTGGGCAAGCCGGTGATTGCGTGCATTAATGGATTTGCGCTGGGCGGAGGATGCGAATTGGCGCTGGCATGCACGATGCGGCTGGCGAGCGAGAACGCGAAGCTGGGGCAGCCGGAGGTGAAGCTGGGAATTCTTCCGGGCTATGGCGGTTCGCAGCGGCTGCCGCGGCTGGTGGGCAAGGGCGTGGCGATGCAGCATATTCTGACGGGCGAGATGATAACGGCGCAGGAAGCGCTCCGCATTGGCCTGGTGAATGAAGTGACGGCGGCGACGGATCTGATTCCGCGGGCAGAGGCGATCGCGGCGAAGATTATTGCGAATGGTCCTCTGGCTGTGCAGTATGCGATGGAGGCGGTGAATAAAGGTGTGGAGATGACGCTGGCTGAAGGACTGTTTCTAGAGGCGACGCTGTTTGGAGTTTGTTGCGCGACCGAGGATAAGAAGGAAGGGACGGCGGCGTTTTTGGAGAAGAGAGCGGCGAAGTTTGAGGGGAAGTGACGTCGAGGGTTTACCACGGAGACACAGAGGCACGGAGAAAAAGTCACGAAAGAAAAACTGAAAGTCGAGCGGCCTCCAGAACCAACTATTCCTGCTGTCGAAGGCGGCCTTTCCGCGGAGGGAAAGCGGTTTGCTATTGTTGTTTCCCGCTTTAATTCTTTTGTTACTGAGAGACTCCTCCAGAGTGCTTACGACGGCTTGGTGCGTTCCGGCGCTCGAAAAAAGGATGTTGTGCTGGTGCGTGTGCCCGGCGCGTTCGAGATTCCATCGGCTTCGCGGATGCTGGCCTTGACCGGGAAGTACGACGCGATAATTTGTATTGGCTGCCTGTTGCGCGGCGATACCGCGCACTATGACGTGATCGTGAATGAAGTCACGCGCGGAATCGGGCAATCGGCGCAGGAGACGGGCGTTCCTCACGCGTTTGGTGTGCTGACCTGCGATACGCTGGAGCAGGCGGTCGATCGGGCTGGGCTGAAAATGGGGAACAAGGGATTCGAAGCGGCACTGGCGGCGGTGGAGATGGCGAATCTGAAGAAAACCGTCGCTGGGCGTTCGTCGTCGGTCGTTCGCAAGAACAACAGCAAAAGCAAGACCAAGAAATCGAAGCGTTAACTTTCTTCCGCGTTGCAATCCTGCTGTATACACTAGAAGCGAACCGCTAACGACCAACGACCAGCGACTGACGACTCCCATGGGCACTCGCCGAAAATCACGCGAACTGGTTTTGCAGATGCTGTTTCAGGCCGATATGGGGAAACAGACGGCGGAGAACGTCCGAAAAACATTTTGGGCGGAGCGGAGCAACGTCGAGGAAGATGTGCGTGGGTTTGCCGACGATTTGTTTCGCGTGGCGAGCGACAGAACGGAAGAGATTGACGGCTTGATCGGCAAGCACACCGAGCACTGGCGCATGGATCGTATGGCGACGGTGGATCGGAATGTGCTGCGGTCGGCGGTGGCGGAATTTCTGGCGTATCCGGCGACGCCGCGTGCAGTGGTGATCAACGAGGCGCTGGAGATTGCGCGGAAATTTTCTTCTCCGGAATCGGTGCAGTTTATCAATGGCGTGCTGGACAGCGTTGGGAAAGAAGTGGGAACGTAGGAAGCTGGCGGTCGGCTTCAGAATTCGGCATTCAGCGAGAACCCAGCCTGGAGTTTTCGCTTGGGTCGCACAAAACTCTATCTGGCACGACTCCCATCGGGTTGCGAAGAGCAATTGCTAACCACTAATCACCTGCTTCTAATACCAGAGCGTGTTTCATAAGTGTCCTTTCGGCCTGGGGAGCAGGTCCCTCAGGGGCTAAAGCCCGCATTCTTCTAGGCCCTAAGCGGCACGGCTGAAGCCGTGCCCTTCCCAAAACCGATTTATGAACAAGCACTAGCCATCAATCACTGCGGTCTAATTGCGATCATGTTCGGCAGACAGAGGGCTCCATTGGGGCCCTGGTTGTTGCACATGTTCATATTGTTATTGTCGTTGACGTTGATGTAGGGGACATCGAGATAGTCACCTTGCGGGAATTGCGTTTGACTATTGGTGATGACGATATGGACGGAGGCGGCCGCGCAGGGCTGAGACGGGTCGTTGTTGGGGTAGGCATCGCAGACGGCGACGTATACCTGGCTCCCGTCGGTAGACGCGGAAGCAGCGAGCGGGTCGGGGGTGGTGCCAGTGAGAGTGATGGATGAGGTTGTGCCGTCGCTTACGTTGAACAAGAGTACGGCGGGGATATGGCGACCAACGACGATCATCTCGTTGCCGGCGTCGACCAGTTGCGCGTAGACGGGGGTGAATGCGCCCAGTCCGAGGTTGTAGGAGTTGCCTCTCGTGAAACCCAGGAACATTGGCATGGCTCCCGGCGAGGCTGCGGTAATTGGATCGCACGTGTATTGGCTAAATTGCGGCAGCAGAGGCGTCGGCGGTAAGGGGATCTGCGCCCATTCCGCCTTTAAGAACTCGATGTTCGGCGGTTCGAGGGCGAGGATGGTTTGTGTGGTCCAAAAGAAATTGTCCGTCACGAAGGGTGGTGGGCCTGCGTGCTCGAAAGGCAAAGGAAGGACCGAAGACGGAAAGATCTCGACAGGCGTGCTCGACGTGGTGACTGTTCCGTTCGGTATCTCCACGCTCCCAACGCCAGGTTCTGAGCAGGTCGAGTAAGAGGAGACCGAGCTGGCCGGAGCTCCGGCGATGTAGGCGAAGCTGCCGTCGGCTGAAAACTTGACGTCGGTGGCGGTGGTCGCAAGAGGCACCGAGGTGAGGGCGTCGACGGTGGAATAGATATACATGTGGCCGGTATCTGTGAGGAGGAAAAGTTTCAGTTGATCGGGAGAAAATGCTGCCGCAGTGACGGTGTCGTTGGGGATCACGAGGTCGACTGGAGCGGTGGCGTTGCTGCCTCCGTTGAAGATGTAGACCTGATGAGGGATGGTCGTATTGTCGGCGACGGCGACCAGCGAGCCGTTGTTAGAAACCGCCAGAGCCTTGCCGCAGAGGGCGACGTTACAGGGCGTCGAAGAACCAGAGATGAGCGTGGCGCTGGGACTCGCGGAGGAGACGTCCACGTACATCAGTCCCTGATCGCTGCCGAAGTAGATGCGCGGCGTTGTCGAATGGTTAACGAGCATGGAATTGGGCGTGCGAGGCAGACCGACGATGTTGCCGATGGGATTGGTTCCAGGGTTCGTGGGGCTCACCGAGAACAGAGCAGTTACACAGCCCGGAGCGTCGTTGCATCCGCCGTTTGGGTTGGCGGGAGTTATTCCCGTTGTCGCCCACGCGGTGTAAGTGGGTGGTTTGGTATTGGCGCTGGCGGCTACCTGCACCGAGATTGATCCGAAACCGGCCGACCCATTGGGTAGCGTTCCGTTGCTGGCGTAGATGGGCAGCCCGGGTACGGTCTGGGGTGGAGATGTTGGCGTAAGGCCCGGCAACCCGATATTGCAGGACGGCGGAGAGCAGGACGCGGTGAGGGTGGCCCCGCCCAGGTTGGCACGCGCAGCGGCGGTGTTGGTTCCGGTGGTATTAGTGAGGGTGCCGAAGGCGATGACCTCGGGATTGGTGGTGCTCCAAGTAAGAGGAGGATTGGCCAACGGGGCGTTGTCGCCCGGAGCAACGCCGAAAAGAGTATCGACGGCTGTGGCGGTGACGATAACACTGCCGCCGTTGTTCACGATGACCGAGTTTCCGGCCTGGGGCTGTCCGTTGATCTGGAGGTAGACGGCGCTGATCAGGCAAGTGGTGAATGGGAAGGGCTGGCTGGTAGCTCCAGAAACTGTGGCCGACAGCTGCGTGATGCCGGGGGACTTGGCGGTGGTCTGGATCTGGTTCGGAAGCAGGGAGGACGCTGCCGTGTTGATGGTGACGACGCCGTTGTTGCTCGACGACCAGTTGAAAGGACCGACGGTGTCGGTGATTTCGGTATTGTTGCTGTAAGCCTTGGCCTGAAACAGCGCGGCTTGTCCCTGACTGAAACAATCGTAGAGGGGCGGCGTCGCATCGGCCGAAGAGATCTGGACGCTATCGATGTGCTGGTGAACGTAAACCGTGGTGGGCGCGCTGCGGAAGCCGTTGGTGGTCGCAGTCACAATGGCGATTCCGGGAGTGCCGGCAGTGCAGATGGTGACAGTGATATCCCAGGTGCCGGCGCACGCGTTGCCGTTACTTGCGACCGAGAGTGGAGCGGGGTTGGTATCACCGCTCTGCACGATGAATTGAATATCGAGGCCCAGGATGGTGCCACCGGTGGCATTTCTTGCTGAAGCGCTGAAGACCTGTGTAGCGCCGGTCTCGATTGAAATGAAGTTGCTGGGGCTCAGCGTGACGCTTTGTACGCCTCCTCCCCCGGGATTGGGGCTGCTCTTGCCGAGGCAGCCGGCGAGGGCGAGAACGGACGCGATTGTCGCGATAGAAAGAAACACGGAACTACAACGCTGCATGAACCCTCCTCGCGTCCGTTTGCCAGACGCGAGCGAAATACGGTGAAGCGGAAAACTGTCAGTGTAGAAGGTTGGGCGCGAAGTTGGCAATGTTCGAAAGCGATTGAGTCATCGGGAGTGAAAAGCCAATACCAATATATCTGGACCCTTTAAATGTGTACCCTTGCTTTTCGCTTTTGCTTCTTTAACACTTTTGCTTTCGATGACGCGCTCGCCGCGATGGCTCGATTCCCCCGGTCCTTCGGCGCTCTTTTCCTTCGATGCCTCCGGGAGTGGTTGACGATGTGCAGGGTAGTTGTTATTATCAAACAGTTCCGCGAGTTTAGTCTGGCTTGCCTGTATACGGTGGTCCCGTCGGATACGCAACCTGCGATCGAGATGGGCGCCGAAATCTGTTTGGCTGAGCTTTGAAGAAATACGTATCCGGTTGAAAGCTGGACCGGAAACGCCCTCGCTGAAACGCCTGCGAAAACCTTTGCGCCGTGGCTGAGTGAAGTAGAGCCCGGATCACGCGAGGCTATGCAGGCGGAAAGCAGACGAAACGGAGCGCCTCCGAACCTGAAATCGAGGCAAGGCGTGGCGTCACCGTCGTCGGCAAATTAGTCTGAGCGGGAAATTGAACGAATTCTCACCGGCATTCGTGCGCGGCGGAGAGTATGGCTGGGCGTAACAGGCCTGTGCCAGAACTGGGATGGGGTGGAGCCCTGTCTTGGTGCGAGCGTCGTCAGTCGCTAGTCGTTGGTCGTTCGCGATCAGACTTGAGGAGCTTTGAGTGCCTACTTTTAATCAGCTGGTGAAATTCGGACGCGAGCGCACGATGTATAAGACGGCGAGTCCGGCTTTGCAGTCGTGTCCGCAGAAGCGCGGAGTTTGCACGCGCGTGTATACCCAGACGCCGAAGAAGCCGAACTCGGCACTGCGGAAAGTGGCGCGTGTTCGCCTGACCAATGGCATTGAAGTGACGACCTACATCCCAGGCGTTGGCCATAACCTGCAGGAGCACTCGATTGTGCTGATCCGCGGCGGCCGTGTGAAGGATTTGCCGGGAGTGCGTTATCACGTGGTGCGCGGAACGCTGGACGCGACGGGCGTTGCGGGCCGGAATCAGGGACGGTCGAAGTACGGCACGAAGCGGGCGAAAAAAGCTTAAGACAGTTGCCAGCGGTCGGTGGCCGGTTGCCAATGACTTGCTGAGAGATTTGAGATGAGAGCCGAACAGCATGCCTAGAAAAGGACATACACCGAAACGCACGGTTGACGCGGATCCGATCTATGGATCGGACCTGGTGACGAAATTCATCAACTCGATGATGTGGCAGGGTAAGAAGTCGACTGCCGAGGGAATTTTTTATAAGTCCCTGGAGAAGTTGCAAGAAAAGGGCGGCGACGAGGCCTTGAAGTTGTTCACCAAGGCGGTCGAGAATGCGAAGCCGCTGCTCGAAGTGAAGACGCGGCGCGTCGGCGGCGCGAACTATCAGGTGCCGATCGAAGTTGCTCCGGACCGGAGAACGTCGCTTGCGATTCGCTGGCTTGTGAGTTATGCGCGCGGCCGCGGCGAAAAAGGAATGATCGACAAATTGACGAACGAGTTGCTCGATGCCTCGAACGGCAAAGGCGCCGCCATCAAGAAAAAAGAAGACGTTCACAGAATGGCGGAAGCGAATAAGGCGTTCGCGCATTACCGCTGGTAAAAAAGGCAGCTTTTAGCCGTTAGCTCTTAGCTTGAACCCTAGGGCGCAATGGTCGGCTAAAGGCTAAGAGCTAAAAGCTAGATTTCCAGAGCCCCAGAAAGAATAGAGAAAGACAGTGCCCAGAACAGTCCCATTAGAGCGTTGCAGGAACATCGGCATCATGGCCCACATCGATGCCGGGAAGACCACGACGACGGAGCGCATCCTGTTTTATACGGGGAAGACGCATCGCATCGGCGAGGTCCACGAAGGCACTGCGACCATGGACTGGATGGAGCAGGAGCAGGAGCGCGGCATCACGATTACGTCCGCGGCGACGACCTGCACCTGGCGCGACATCCGCATCAATATTATTGATACGCCCGGCCACGTTGACTTTACGGCTGAGGTCGAGCGATCGCTGCGCGTGCTCGATGGCGCGGTCGCGGTGTTTGACGCGGTGCATGGCGTCCAGCCGCAGTCGGAAAAAGTCTGGCGGCAAGCCGATAAATACGGTGTCCCGCGTATTTGCTTCATTAACAAAATTGACAAGATGGGTGCCGATTTCGAGCATGCCATCGATACTCTCCGCAAGCGCCTCAACGCAAAGCCCGTCGCGATTCAAATTCCCATCGGACAAGAAGACAAGTTCAAAGGCGTCGTCGATCTGATCGAGATGAAGGCGATCATCTGGAATGACGAGACCATGGGCGCGGAGTATGAGGTCGAGCCGATTCCTGCCGACCTGCAGAAGAAGGCGGAAGCATTCCATACCCAGCTGGTCGAGACGGTTGCCGAGAACGACGACGAAATTCTACACAAGTTTCTGGAAGGCGAAACCATCTCGGCGGAAGAGCTGAAGAAGTCGCTGCGCAAGTCAACCATTGACTTGAAGCTGTTTCCGGTGGTGGTGGGGACGGCGTTTAAGAATAAAGGCGTGCAGCCGCTGCTGGATGCGGTGGTCGATTATCTGCCGTCGCCGCTCGATACCAAAGAGACGCATGGGCTGGATCCGGATAACGGCAAAGAGCTCACGCGCAAGGCCGACGATAAGGAGCCGTTTTCAGGTCTAGCTTTCAAAATCATGGCCGACCCGTTCGTCGGGCAGCTTACGTTTATCCGCGTTTACTCCGGACAATTGAAATCGAGCGAATCGGTGCTGAATTCGCGGACGCAGAAGACCGAGCGCATTGGGCGTCTGCTGAAGATGCATGCCAACAAGCGCGAAGACATTCAGGAAATTCTGGCGGGCGACATCTGTGCGGCGGTTGGTCTCAGAAACGTCAGCACGGGCGATACGATTTGCGACGAGAAGCATCCGATTACTCTCGAATCAATCACGTTTGCGGTGCCGGTCATCTCGGTTGCAGTGGAGCCGAAGACAAAAGCCGACCAGGAAAAAATGGGCGTAGCGCTGAACCGGCTTGCCCAGGAAGATCCCACCTTCAAAGTTCACACCGATCCGGATAGCGGGCAGACGATCATCAGCGGCATGGGCGAATTGCATCTGGAAATCATCGTCGACCGCATGATGCGCGAATACAAAGTGGAAGCGAACGTCGGCAAGCCGCAGGTAGCGTATCGCGAGACGATTCGCAAGCACGCCGAAGCCGAAGGCAAGTACATCCGGCAGACGGGTGGCAAGGGTCAGTACGGTCACGCGAAGATTTATCTCGATCCGCAGCCGCCGGGCCTGGGATACGAGTTTGTCAACGACATCACGGGCGGATCGGTGCCGAAGGAATTTATCAAGCCGATCGATCAGGGCATTCGCGAAGCGCTCGAAGGCGGCATTCTCGCCGGCTACCCGATGGTGGACGTGAAGGCGACTCTCTACGACGGCAGCTATCACGATGTCGATTCGAACGAAATGGCGTTCAAAATCGCGGGATCGATGGCGTTCAAGGAAGCGGCCCGCAAGGCTTCTCCAGTGCTGCTCGAGCCGGTGATGGCGGTCGAAGTCGTGACCCCGGAAGATTACGCCGGAACGATCATGGGCGATTTGAGCTCACGCCGCGGACGTATCGAAGGCATGGAGCATCGTGCCGGTTCGCAGGTGATCAAGGCGATTGTGCCGCTGGCGGAGATGTTTGGGTATGCGACGCACATGCGGTCTTCGACGCAGGGGCGTGCGGAATATTCAATGCATTTTGCGCGCTATGAAGAAGCCCCGCGGTCAGTGGCGGAAGAAATCATCGCCAAGACGCAGGGTGGGAAGCCAGCAGCGAAGTAGTTGTTTGTCGCCGTTTCGGTGCTACGTAAGATTTGAAGGTTTGGTTTTGAGCTAGAAGCTAAAGGCTAGGAGCTAAGAGCTGAGTTATGGCGAAAGAAAAATTTGATCGGAATAAGCCGCATTGCAACGTAGGGACGATTGGTCACATCGACCATGGCAAGACGACGTTGACGGCGGCGATCACGAAGGTATTGTCGAAGCACAATCCGAAGAACGCGTTTCGGTCGTTTGATTCGATCGATAACGCTCCGGAAGAAAAGGCTCGCGGCATAACGATCGCGACGGCGCACGTCGAGTATGAGACGGCGAACAGGCACTACGCACACGTGGATTGCCCCGGTCACGCCGACTACATCAAGAACATGATCACGGGCGCGGCGCAGATGGATGGCGCGATTCTGGTGGTCGCGGCGACGGATGGTCCGATGCCGCAGACGCGCGAGCACGTGCTTTTGGCACGTCAGGTCGGTGTGCCTTACATCGTTGTTGCGCTGAACAAGTGCGATGCGGTGGATGATCCGGAGTTGCTCGATCTGGTCGAACTCGAAGTTCGCGAACTGTTGAAGGCCTATCAGTATCCGGGCGACGACGTACCGGTGGTTCGGTTGTCGGCTCTCGGGGCGTTGAACGGCGAAGCGAAGTGGGAGAAGCAGGTGGACGCGTTGATGGAGGCGGTTGACAAGAGCATTCCGCAGCCGGTGCGCGATCTGGATAAGCCGTTCCTGATGCCGATCGAAGATATTTTCTCGATTCAAGGCCGTGGCACGGTGGTGACGGGCCGTATCGAGCGTGGCAAGGTGAAAGTCGGCGAGGAGTCGGAGATTGTCGGCTTCCGCGAGACGCGTAAGACGGTAGTGACCGGCGTCGAGATGTTCAAGAAGCAGTTGGACGAAGGCATGGCGGGCGACAATGCTGGACTCCTGCTGCGCGGCATTGCGAAAGAGGATGTCGAGCGCGGGATGGTTCTGGCGAAGGGCGGATCGATTACTCCGCACACCAAATTCAAAGCTGAGGTGTATATCCTCACGAAGGAAGAAGGCGGGCGTCATACACCGTTCTTCAAGGGATATCGTCCGCAATTTTATTTGCGAACGACCGACGTGACCGGAGTGGCGGAGTTGCCCGCAGGCACCGAGATGGTGATGCCGGGGGACAACGTCAGCCTGGTGATCGAGTTGATCACACCGGTGGCGATGGAGAAGGGCTTGCGCTTCGCCATTCGTGAAGGCGGGCATACGGTCGGCGCAGGAACCATTGCCGAGATTGTGCAGTAAGGAAGTGGAGCCGCGGACGCCTTCGTCCGCGATTGCATACAGATAGGAAGAAGCAGGTTCCTCACCCGCGCTATGCGCGAGTTCGGAATGACAACCAGTTGATAAGCAGCTTGCTACACGCTGCCAGTTCTTTCCTTCCGGAGACGCCGGAAGGGGTTAGCGAGATGAAACAGTGACTGGACAAGAAAGAATTCGCATCAGGTTGAAAGCCTACGACTATCGCATTCTGGATCAGTCGACCGGCGAGATTGTCGATACGGCGCGGCGCACCGGTGCGCAGATCGCAGGGCCCATCCCGTTGCCCACGATGAAGAACAAATACACGGTGCTGCGTTCGCCGCACGTGGACAAGAAATCGCGGGAGCAGTTCGAGATCCGCACGCACAAGCGGTTGCTCGACATCCTCGAACCCACGCAACAGACCGTGGACGCGCTGATGAAGCTTGACCTGCCCGCAGGGGTCGACGTGGAGATCAAGGCGTTCGGCAAAGAGCATAAATAAGCTTTCAGCTGTGAGCTACCAGCTTTCAGCAAAGCTTCCCAGCCAATAGCGAAGAGCCAAGCTGGATGGAGATTGGAAATGGCAACGAAGATAGCAGGCATTCTGGGAAAAAAGGTCGGCATGACGCAACTGTTCGACTCA
>DATGGT010000043.1:0-1544 GCA_035308395.1 Terriglobales bacterium | reverse complement strand
CGATTAAATCGTTCGCGCAGGAAACACTGCCAACTCTGAAAGAACATCTTCATTTGGCTCGTCAAATGGAGAAAACCGTTTCCGCGTCATGAGATTTTTCACTTAATTTCATCGCTCCGCCATAGCCCGAGGTCGCCGCTTTAAACAAGCGGTGACCTGGGTCTTGGTCGCGTGAGCTCTCAAGGGCGTGTCACTGCCTCAGATGTTTCAGTTTTTCCGGCACCGTATAGCCGACCGCCGCTTCCCACGATCCATACATCGGATTGGGCAATTGAAACCACCGCTCGCCCCACAAGCTCTGGTGAGCGACGAAAAGTTTCTCGCGACCCGCGAGGTTTGCCTCGCCCGGCGGAATCGTCAGAAAATCTCCGAGTTGATCCCCAAATAGCAAAAGAATACGGAACTTCCCCGCAACCAACCTTCGCCGCGGAGTCTTGTCAGTATCCTTGCTGTCCTTCGCGCAAAATAATCGATCCACCGGAGAATCCAGTGGCACTTGAAGCTTACGCAGCACCTGCACCGTCGGATCGTCATCTTTCGACGAGTCGCACTTCCGGTTCGTAATGTAAATCGGCGTCACGCCGTTGGCATGCGCGAACTGCAAAAAATCGATCGCTCCCGGAACTAGACCCGCCCCTACTTCGTTAGCCCATTTTGTCCACTCCGCGCCGATTTCATTCTGCGGCACCGGAGACGCCACTAGGCGCGCATCAAACGTGGAATTGTCGAGCACAGTCTCATCCAAATCCAAGATAACAGCCGGAGGCAGATTCGCAAAATCGCCGCCTTGTTCGAGGGCCGCCGTCCAATGAGGATCGCGAAGCCCTTGCAGCAGCGCCGCTTGCGCCACCCGGTAGGTCTGCACAGTGGCCGCCTTATACTCCACAGCCGTCTGCATCCACAGAACGGCGTTCAGATTTTCATAGGTTGTCGGCGCAGTTGGATTTGCCAGGCCGAGAGTGAAAAGGGAACACAAGAACGCGTTGCCGATAGTCCGCAGCATAGCTTTCTCCTCTTGCGCACGAGTCTATCAAATCCCCGCACTCAATCCGCATCTGCGACGCCGGCAATCTTCTGGATTAGTACTTCCGACCAGGACGCTTCCGCTTCTTCAGCTTTTTACACAGTTTGAGGAAAACCCCTGTGACTATGTGTCCATTAAGTCACGCGAAACGCCATCGAATACACGAATTACCCGATTCGTAAACCCTAACCCGCATCTTATCTTGGTAGCAGAAGACGAGCTCATTCCCCGGCCCCGCGTTCCTCTCACGATCGCGCTCCTTCCTGTCAGTGCAGAGCAACAACGGAGGTAACGCAATGCTAAGAATTCTCATCGCAGACGACGTGCCGATGGTTCGCGCCGGCCTGAAAATGCTGCTCGAAATGCACAAAGGTTGGAGCGTATGCGGAGAAGCTACAGATGGTAAGGACGCCGTCGAAAAAGCGTTGGCCCTCGCTCCCGACGTAATCCTCTTGGACGTCTCCATGCCCAATCTCAACGGCCTGCAAGCCGCTCAGCTGATCCACAAAGATCTGCCGGA
>DATGGT010000042.1:0-2160 GCA_035308395.1 Terriglobales bacterium | reverse complement strand
ATCGCTTCCGGCTTGAACTGCTTCATCATCGACGAGAGGAAATCGAAATCGGCGACGTCGCCGACAAAAAGGTCGATCGTTTTTCCTGAACGCATTTGCCAGACGCGAAGTCTCTCGGAGAGCGGACGAATCGGGGTAAGCGTTTGTACGCCAAGCTCATCGTCCCACTGGCGGCGCAGGAAATTATCGATAATGGCCACTTCGTGGCCCTTTTGCGAGAGATGCAGGGCCGTGGCCCAACCGCAATATCCATCTCCGCCTAACACCGCAATTCTCATTCTTGCCTCCCAGCCAGGATATGGACGAGTGGAGTTATAAAGATGCCCTACAAAGGTGACGACGGGCCGTCAAATCATCGGCGTTTGGTCTGAAACAGCAATATAGCATGTGATTTTGCTGCACCACCTATCAGATGTTGGTTGGCGGAATTAGGCTTCGACAATAGGGACGAATTCTTCCACGAAGTTGTATACATCCGAGAACGAATTGTAGAGCGGTACAGGGGCTACTCGCAGAATGTCCGGCTCCCGCCAGTCGCAAATCACACCCCGCTCTTTTAGCGCGTCGCAAACGGCACGTCTTTTGCCGTGAAGGCGTAAGGACAGCTGTGCCCCGCGCTGGCCCGGATCGCGAGGTGTGATGATCGAGAAAGAGCGCGAACGGTGTTGGTCGATCAGAAATTCGAGATAGGCAGTCAGGGCCATGCTCTTCTCCCGCAGCGTCGCAATTCCGGTCTCGTCGAAAATCTCGAGTGACGCGCGCAATGCCGCCATCGCCAGAACGGGCGGATTCCCAAGTTGCCAACCCTCGGCGCCGGGAATCGGATGAAAATCCGGTCCCATTTGGAAGCGGGTTGGCTTGTCGTGTCCCCACCAGCCTGCGAAGCGCGGCAGATTAACTTCGCGCGCGTGGCGTTCGTGGACGAAGCATCCGCCGACGCAGCCCGGACCGCCATTCATATATTTGTAGGTGCACCATACGGCGAAATCGCAACCTGAATCGTGCAACGCGAGCGGCACGTTCCCCGCACCGTGGGCCATATCCCAGCCGACGACGCAGCCTTTCGCTCGCGCGGCTGCGGTGATGCGCGAGTAATCAAAAAACTGGCCGCTGTAATAATTCACACCGGCGAGCATGAAGAGCGCAATCGTGTCACCTTCGCGCCCGATGAGGCTCTCTATGTCTTCGGTGCGGATCGTGGTCTCCCCCGTTCGCGGACTGAGCTCAATTAGAGAGGACGCGGGATCGTAGCCGTGAAATTCAAGCTGGGATTTGACCGCGTACTGATCGGATGGAAACGCGTTTGACTCAATCACGATCTTGTTTCGTTCGCGCGTGGGGCGATAGAACGAAACCATCATGCAATGAAGATTTACGGTGAGTGTATTCATCACCACCACTTCGGAAGGCAACGCACCGACCAGTCGGGCCGTCGGCTCGGTGAGCAGCTCGATGTAGGGAACCCACGGCTGCGGACCATGAAAATGGCCCTCGACCGCGAGGTCCTGCCACAGCTGCAGGTCGCGCTCAACATATCCGCGGGCGGATTTCGGCTGAAGGCCCAGCGAATGGCCTGTGAGATACACCCAATCACGGCCACCCGTTCCATGAGGAATATGAAAGCGTTCGCGGTAACGCGCGAGCGGATCCTTACTGTCCAATTTCTGCGCGAACTCTCTTGTGGCTTCCAACCGAGTGGTATCGAATCCGCTCGATGCCATCCAAGTCTCCTGTGGTCGCAAAACGATACCACAGGAGACACACGCTCCCGCTCTGGAACGAATGACGAGGAAAGAACCCGCCGAGACTTTATTTCACGCTGGCACTGCTGGTCGGCAGATTCACGTACTTGCAGACGTCTTTCACCGCATTGCCGAGCATGCGAGTGGTGGTGCTGTAGACGGCCACTCCGCCATGCTGATACACGGTGAATTTGTAGTTGCCAGACCACCCGCCTGCTTCCAGCATGAAATCAGACTTCTTCGAATCGAGCGTCATAGCAACGTTGGGGCACTTCTCTACGATGTGCTTCATCAGATCGGCGTTCGAAATTGTGGACGCCGGAGACAAAAACAACTTCACAGGCCTGGGGTCCGCACTCGCGGTCCCAGCGACTGCCAAGAACAATAACATTGAAGATAGAAGTAGGATTTTCTTCAT
>DATGGT010000041.1:0-2419 GCA_035308395.1 Terriglobales bacterium | reverse complement strand
CGTGAGAGGTCATAGCAATTTCATTGATGGCTCGAAGACGGTGCAGGCGTACCCGGTTCGATTGCTAGGGCACGCGAGGCGTTCCGTGCAGGCTGTTGCCCAGCGGGATGCAAGGTTTCGAGGAATGCGACCAGCGCGGTGGTCTCCGCCGGGCTCAGGTTTTTTCCATACGCAGGCATATTGCCGCCCCCTTGGATCACCTGCCGGATGAGCTGATCTTGCGTCAGTCGCACGGCCACGGCGTCTAGAGCCGGACCACGCTTTCCGCCTTGGTCGCCCAGCGAATGGCAGTTGTGGCACTGCTTCACCTGAAACACAAGAGCGCCTTGCCGCTCGAGAGCCGAGCGACTGTCGAGAAATTCGGGCGGGATCGGGTCGCCGCTCCAGGCGTCCATGATGGGACTCCACGGCGTATGTTCCGCCAAATGCGTGAATGTTCCCAATGCAACCGCCGCCAACAGAATCGTGAGCACCGCGACAGGTCTGCGCCGCCAGCTTTTCTCGCCTTCGCCGAAAAGAAATGGCAGAAGAACCAACGCGAGAATCCCAACCACGGGACCGATGAGCAGGGCAGGAGTTTCCATGGAGGGCGGCAAGAACGAGAGTACTGCATAAAGCCAAAGGAAAAAGAAGTCCGGGCGCGGCGAGGTTTGAATAATCGTTGGATCAGGGGGACCCGACGGGCCGTAAGGGCCAAACCACGCAGCGCAGACAGCGACCGAAAGCAAAATGAGGGCGGCGAAGAACATATCCTTCCAGATCGCGTCGGGAACGAACGGAATCCCGTCGGTTTTTGTGAGCGCGTGGTACTCCTTGATATAGGTAGCCTTTCGAACCACGCGACCCGGCATCGGCCACTCGTTGATGCCGAGTTTCAAAACCATCAGAAGATGAATGGACACAAAAGCGATGAGAAGTCCGGGGATGACGAAGACGTGAAGCGCGAAGAATCGTGAGAGTGTCGCACCAGCGATAATCGGGCCGCCGAGCATCAAGTTGACGGCCCACGGTCCGATCCCGGGCACACGGCTTGCGATCGACGCCCCGATCCCGAGACCCCAGTAGGCGTCCTGGTCAAACCTCAACACTTGCCCGGTGAAAGCCATACCGAGAGTGACGAGCAAGAGGAGGACGCCCACCACCCAAGTGAGTTCGCGCGGGTATTTGTAGGCGCCAAATAAAAAGACCTGAACCATGTGGATCAGAACGATCGCCACCATGAAGTTCGAGCCCCAACCGTGAAGAGCTCGAATGTACCAACCGAGCGCAACGTTATGATTGAGAGCCTGAAGGCTATTCCAAGCTTCACCGGCAGAAGGCACATAGATGAGAGCCAGCATGATGCCGGTAACGATTTGAAGTATGAACACGACGAAGGCTGCGCTGCCGAATACGTAAAACCAGCTGGAGGTTTCGCGAGGTATCCGATGCTCCATCGTCTCGCGGATAGACGTACCAACCTGAAGGCGCGCGTCCAGCCACTCGCCAATGGACTCGATCAAACGCATGGTCGTATCTCGGTGACGATATTTGAAGCAGTGGGACTGCCTGGCGTGGGCATTTCGCCAGCATTGATGAACAACCGCCCGTTTTCGATCCTATAGTGATATTCGAACAATCCGCGTTCTGGAGGGCCGGAGGCGCGCGAACCGTCTTGATAGTAAGCGCCGCCATGACACGGGCACATAAACAGGCTCGATTGCGGGAACCAGCGAACGGGACATCCGAGGTGCGCGCAGTTGATGGCGAAGACCTGGAAGTTTTGGCCGTCCACATTGCGAACCCAGCACGCGATGTCCGCGGTATCTCCATCGGTGGGATTCACCACGGGATTACGATAAGTGGCGAGGCGAGTCTGGCCGGAAGGGAACTGTTCGAGGTTACCAAGTGGGACCCACGACTCGTAGCCCCCCTTGCGTCCGCGGGCAATAGGAGAGAGGAGGTAGCGCAGAAGCGGAACGGCAAGAACAGCGGCAACGATTCCATTGAGCAGGATTCCGATCTTCATCAGCACGTCGCGTCTGGTAAAGCCGCCTGGGAGCGTCATCGAGCTTCTCCTGCCGTCTTTGCGACACTTGGATAGGGTTGACCGGGGAATTTCGGCCGCTGGGAGGCGAGCCAGGCAACAACATCCGAAACATCCTGGGCTGACATCGGCTTGCCAGGCACGTTGTTTCGCCAATCGGGAGCGCCGAGCTCAGGGCGTCCCACAATCACGATCGTCCGCAGTTCTTGGTCGTTCAGCAGGGCAAGAAATGAGCCATCCACGATCGAGCTGGCCTTTTGTCCGCCTCGGCCCCCAGCACCATGACACGAAGAGCAGTAGTTGGCGTAAACCTCCGATCCGCGCGAAGGATTGCCGGGTTCAGGCGAGGAATATGGAGGTGGGTTCGCACCCCGTAAAACATCCGGCTTCGAC
>DATGGT010000040.1:0-1913 GCA_035308395.1 Terriglobales bacterium | reverse complement strand
TTTTCAGTGGGCGAAGTGAAGTTCCTACGCGGGCCCGGACGCAGAGAAATCGGACATGGTGCTTTGGCCGAGCGCGCGCTTGCAAATCTGCTTCCCCCGGAAGCTGACTTTCCATATGCGATGCGAGTCGTGTCGGACATTATGGAATCCAACGGATCTTCCTCAATGGCAACGGTTTGCGGCGGGTCGTTGGCTCTAATGGATGCAGGCGTACCGCTCAAATCCGCCTGCGCGGGCATCGCGATGGGTTTAGTTGTGGAAGAGGATAAGTACGCCATCCTTACCGACATCGCCGGAGCGGAGGATCACTACGGCGACATGGACTTCAAGGTTGCCGGTACGCGACAGGGAATCACGGCGCTTCAGATGGATATAAAAGTGTCGGGCGTGAGCGTTGCGATGATGCGCGAAGCGCTGGCTCAGGCGAAGAAGGCCCGCCTGGAGATTCTCGATATCATGGACCAAACAATTTCAACTGGGCGCGCAGAGATTTCGACATACGCACCGCACCTCTACATGCTGAGCATTCCAACCGATAAGATCCGTGATTTGATCGGACCTGGCGGCAAGAAGATCCGGTCGATCATCGAAGCGACGGGCGTGAAGATCGACGTGATGGATGACGGGAAGGTGCACGTGTTCGCAGCGAACGGACCCGCGGCAGAAGATGCGCTTAAGATGATTCGTGACGTGACCGCCACGGCCGAAATCGGCAAGACCTACCTTGGCAAGGTGGTGCGCATCGCCGAATTCGGCGCATTCGTCGAGATTTTCCCGGGAACTGACGGCTTGTTGCACATCAGCGAAATCGCGGAAGCGCGGATTCGTTCCGTGCGCGATGAGTTGAAGGAAGGCGATCAGATTCTTGTCAAGGTTCTGGCAATCGAAGGCAACAAGATACGATTGAGCCGCAAGGCGGTGTTGCGCGAACAGCGTGACAAGCAACAGCCGCAACAGAAGTCGGAGGCCGCCGGCTAGTCGGTTTCAACCGGTTAGTTTGGATTCGGGAGGCGAGCGATCGCCTCCCTTTTTATTTTGGCGGCGGTGATTCGTTTTCGGGCGCGTCCTCGTCTTCGTAAAGTTCAGTGGCTCTCTCGCCCTGAGGCGTGACAATTATGAAGCGATAGCTCAGGCGATGCTCGCGCCAGAGTTGGCGCGGAAGAGAGACGCGTAGTTCAGTGGAAGAGATGAACTGAGTCGGAAGCCTGGTCTTTTCGCCCTGGTCGGCACTTGCGACGATTGAATCATTGGGCCGAAAATTTGTGCCGACTACCGTGACTTCTTCGGTCGACGCACCGCCAGCACGCATGAAAGGCAAAGGGCTTGGTGAGATTGCGAGGATGGTTCCGCGTGGTGGGGCGGGCGGAAGCTTGGGGGTAGGGAGAATCTGAACGTCGCGGCTTTCTGATACTTGGAAACCGCTTCCTGCGTTTCGAACCCAGATTCGGATTGGTCCACGCTCACTATAGGCGACGTCTGAGAATCTGAGTTGCGAGGCTGGTATATGGATCTCAAGCGCTTCAGGCGATAGATATTTCGGCGATATCACCAGTGGCGGTTTCCGCAAGACGTTTTCTTCGAAGGGATCTGGTCCGACTAGCACCACGCTCGCACGGGTAAAGCCGCTTCCATGAAGGACCACCTTGGCCTCGGCTCGCTCCGAAGCGTCAGCGGACAATTGCGGTGGATCGAGACGGGTCAGTACGGGGCTTGCATCACTGGCAACATAGACGATTTCCTGAGTTCCTCCGCCGACGGGAGTTTTCTGCTCCGTGCCGTTCAGAGGCAAGCCATTGCCTTGAGCCGCCTCGACTTCGTCAAGGTTAAACGGCCACAGAACGAGCTTGCGCGGTGATGCCAGGTACGACCACGGAATTGTGACGTGAATTCTATTGGTGTCGACGTAGTCGGTA
>DATGGT010000039.1:0-2115 GCA_035308395.1 Terriglobales bacterium | reverse complement strand
GCCACAAAATCGGCCTTAGACGCTTCGAGCTTCTGTTCCGTCTTTCGCGAGTAGATGAACCCATATCCATCCTGCATTCCCGGATAGAACCACGCCAGTAATGCTGGAGGCTGTCCGTTCGATCCTTCGGCAAACTTCATCACGGTCTCCCCGGATGTAGATAGCCTTTCTGTCGTAACTGTTTGAACGGTTGCGATCAAGCGAGTGTGATCTTCATTGTAGATTTGAATTAAATTCACATTCGGCCCATCTCCGTGGTTTGCTCGCTCAAAGATATACGATCCAGCCGGTAGTACATGGCCTGGAACCCGTATTGCCGTTCGTAATGTCACTTGAGTTGATTGGTTGATTGCCTGAGCTTGCGCTCGCGGCGTTAGCACGATCACTCCCAGCAGAATTCCGGCAACGACGCCGATAGACTGACGAATACTCACGTATTACCTACCTTCTGGCAGCCCTAGCCGCCTTTATAAATTTACCACTCAAGAACTATTGATGCTGACGTCGCCAGGAAGTTCCACTAAATCGGTTTGGGCGCGCTCGCAACTTTGTCCGAAATATAGAATCACTGCTCTCCGAATTTTTGAACGTCGGAGAACCGGGTTGATCCCGCATTTTTCAAGGCTTTCTAGTGCGCCTTGGTGTTGCCCACTGCTGGGCGGTATCGAATTGTTTGACGTCTTGATTCGTCTGCTAATTCTTGGGGAAATTGTGAAGACGGAGCGGTGTAAAACGGGCTATGGGGAGAAATCTCTACCGAGGGTGAAAAGCGTGGTACCAAGGGCGACTTGGGAAACGCCCTTGAATAGAAAATCACTGAAGTAGCCGCGGAGAGATTAGGGGTACAATGCCCGCGCTTTCAACATGAAGTTAGGCTAAATCTAGATCGATGGAGCGCGACAATGCCGCCTTCAAAATCAAGCGATGAGAGAGGTCGATTCAGCCGCCGAGCCTTTTGCAAGACCGCGGGGATTGCGGCCGCTTTCGGAGCAGCAGGGGCAAGTGTGGGAAGCGTGCCGACGCACGCGGACCTGACCAAAGAACAGCGCGATAAGATGACGCCGGACGAAGTCATTCAGCAGATGAAAGCCGGCAACGAGCGGTTCCGTTCGGGGAAACCGCAACATCGCGATCTGATGCGCGAAGCCAGGGCGACATCCAAGGGGCAGTATCCTGCGGCGATTGTCTTCGGCTGTGTCGATTCGCGCGCACCGGCAGAGTTAATTCTCGACTATGGTATTGGGGATATTTTCAGCGGCCGAGTGGCCGGCAACATTGCTGATGAGGACATCATGGGCAGCATGGAATTCGCGTGCAAGGTGACGGGTTCAAAAGTGGTGCTAGTGATGGGACACACCGCCTGCGGCGCCATCAAAGGCGCGATTGACGATGTGAAGCTTGGCAATCTCACAGCTTTGCTAGCGAAGATCCGTCCCGCTGTGGAAGCGACTCAATACAGCGGAGAGCGGACTGCGAAGAACTATGCCTTCGTAGACGCTGTGGCGCGAAAGAACGTGGAATTGACTATCGCCAAGATTCGGGAACAGAGCCCGGTGCTGCGGGAGCTCGAATCGAGCGGCAGTATCAAGATTGCAGGCTCGATGTATAACCTCGAAACGGGAGTAGTTGACTTTTTCGGGTAAGGGTTACACACGGCTGACCGGGGCAGTGAACATCCCGCAAACGAGTTGGGGTCTTTGACAGTTCTGCGAGCGAGACCCCTGCCAGCGCCTCAGAAACGGCGCGCGGCCGTGATGGTCGGCCGCGCGCTCGGAGTGCGTGGATAAAACGGACCGATTAGCGGAAGCCGCCGGCGATGACGAGGGTTTCGCCGGTGATCCATGACGAATCCGGCGACGCAAAGAACGCGACGGCCGGGGCAATATCTTCCGGTTTACCAATGCGGCCGAGCGGGGTCTGCGCTTCCACCGTCTTGCGCCATTCGCCCTCACTGAGTCCGGCAGCACGGTATCCTTCGGTATCGACCATGCCCGGGCTCACCGCGTTGACGCGAATTTGTCGCGGGCCAAGCTCTTTCGCGAGAACTTTCGTGGCGGCCTCGACGGCTGCTTTCGTTCCGCTGTAGACGGCCGAATTGGGTGGCGTCAAAGTGCT
>DATGGT010000038.1:0-72150 GCA_035308395.1 Terriglobales bacterium | reverse complement strand
TGCGCGGGATGCGGATTGATCTGGGCGAGATCGAGACGGTGCTGGTGGCGCACGGTGGGGTGCGGGAAGCGGCGGTGGAACGGGTGGAAGAGGAAGGCGAAGAGGCGCGGCTGGTGGCGTACGTGGTAGCGGGGGAAGGGGGAACGCCGAGTGTGCGGGAGTTGCGACGACATCTGCGGGCGAAATTGCCGGAGCATATGGTGCCGTCGCGGTATGTGGTGTTGGAGCGGTTTCCGCAGCTGCCAAGTGGGAAGGTGAACCGGGGGTTGCTGGGGAGTGAAGCGGGGAGGGTGTTATCGGAACAGGGCACGGCAGAGCCGCGAAGCGAGACGGAGTGGGGGTTGGCGGAGATCTGGAAGGAGTTGCTGAAAGTGGAAGAGGTGGGAGTGGAGCAGAACTTTTTTGAGCTGGGGGGGCATTCGTTGCTGGTGCTGCAGGTGATGGCGCGGATCCGGCGGAGGTTTGGAGTGGAGTTGCCGGTGCGGACGGTGTTCGAGGAACCGACCATCGCGGGACTGGCGACGGCGGTGGAACAAGCGGAGGCGCAAGGACTGAAGGCGCACACGCCGATTCTGGAACGGCGAGTTCGCCTGACGCCCACTGCCACCGCCAGTCGCGAGGCCCTCCTCGCTCAACTGGACAAGCTCTCGAAGGAGGAAGCGCAGATTCTCTTGAAGAAATCATTGCGCGGAAAACCCCATGACGAAAAAGTCGTAAGATCACATTTTCATGGTCAGGGTGAGAATTCTTGGTAATGAGTACGATTTTGCGGGGCGGCGCGATGCGCTTTGCCACATGCAGGCAGCAACCTCGGAGACACGGATCTCCATGAACCTCGACGAGGGGAAGAGCAGTGCAGCACCGAGCATGACGAAACACGGTGATGCCTTAGAGGGCAGGTCTAAGCAACGTTCCGTCAATGAGTGGTCGCAACCCCCGTCAACGCTGGCATATCCTACCGGACGCGTCGATGTCTGGAGAGTGCGTCTTGACGAGCTTCCGAGAGCGGGATCGAGGACTGACTCTCTATCCGCCGATGAAATCGCTCGCTCCAGCCGCTTCCACTTCGACAAGGACCGGGTTCACTTCACCCGATGTCGGGCTGCGCTTCGGAGCCTGCTTGGAGACTACCTGGCAATTCCTGCCCCCGAAGTACGTTTTGAGTATCACGCCAGTGGTAAACCCCAGCTGGCAGCCGACCAGAATCCTCGTGCGCTGCAGTTCAACGTATCGCACTCCGCTAATATGGCTTTGATCGCAGTTGGCAGTGATCACCGGCTGGGTGTCGACCTCGAAAGGATCCGAGGCGATGTCGATACCAGTTCGCTCGCCGAACGATTTTTCTCACTTCGCGAGCGTGCCGAACTTCACGCACTGTCGGAACAGCTCCGCGTGGCAGGTTTCTTTGCATGCTGGACGCGCAAAGAAGCGTTCCTGAAGGCAACCGGACACGGACTTTCTTTTCCCTTGACCGATTTTTCAGTCACCACACACCCTAATCAGGATCCTGAGCTCCGAGAGATCAAAGGAAACGCCGAAGCCGCCAAACAGTGGTCGCTGAGGGACCTCATCGTCGAAGGCTTCCGCGCGACGCTGGCTCTCGATCGCGTTCAATTCCGCATGGATACTTATTCTTGGAACTGACGCGATCCCCCTGGGCGGTCGTTAACGTCGCGCGCGGCGCTTACTTCGCAAACGATCCCGTTAGGATCGCTCAAATAGACCGGACCGACCGGACCGGCGCCGGCGTCGATCATTGCAATGGGCGACGAAGGAACATCGCGTAACCTAATGAAAGGGCGGGACAAAGAATGGTTCCTCAGGTAGGACTCGAACCTACAACCCTCCGGTTAACAGCCGGGAAGCATATGCTGGAGTATACGCACTCTCAATGACTTAGACGGAGCACGTCGACGTTCTTGGCGTGCTTTCGGTGATAAACGGTTCCAAAAACGGTTCCAAGTTTGGTCGCGGAGAGCCGTTCTTGTGGAGCGATATTCCGATAGCGTTCGATTTATTTTGGAGTGGAATTTCGGGGCAAGAGCGAAGACGCGTAGTATGACCGGCTCTCCCATGTCATCGGCGAATTGCTAATCCAACGACCTGCTTTGCCTAAAATGGCTTAGTGCTTGCCGCGTGTGGAGTAATGCTCGCGAACGCGCTACTTGCATGCTCCGCAGAAAAGGGTAGGGGATTCCATGATTCTCGCAGCTTCAGCTGACCACTAAGGTTAAGCGATCCCGCAAGCTGCATATCGTCATGAAGCTGTGAGTCACTTTCCAACGCGATATGTCCACACGAGGGTATCCCGGTAGACTCAACACAAAATCCCACCGAATGCTTGGAACGGAGTAACCAGGCCAAGTGGAGCCGGCAGCGAAGTGATCCTGGAGGAGAGTTCCAAAAGGGTCTCGGACTTGGCGGGACAAAGAGCTCGAAAAATGGTTTTCTTGTCAGCCAGTTCCGGAGAATGTTTCGATTCCTGACTCCTCGGTGGGGACGCAGTCTTTGCCAACCGCTTCCAAAGTGGGGGAAGTCTACATTTCTATTTTTTTCGGCCACAATCGCTGGCCATTCGCCACAAAATTCTCTGCTCTGTTTTTGCTATCTGCAACCACGCACACGCGGGGATTTAGGGGCCCCAAAACTGTACCGAGGGTTCGAATCCCTCTCTCTCCGCCATACAGTCTGCAGTGCAGAGAAATCCGCCTGGATTGCTCTGGAAATTGCGAAAAATCGGCGTTATTCGGCGATTCTTCCTTTGAAACTGGACCAGAGAAAGTGTGATGATTAAATGTGTACGCCAGTTTTGCTGCCTTTTTCTCCGGAGGGGGAGCAGTCCGGTTTCCGCGAAGCAGACAGGCGAATGCAATGCGTTCATAAACCGATGATGTGGGGAAAGTGAACTTGACTCTTGGCGTGCTCGGAAAGCTGCTCGTTCCTTCCAGAAAGTGGCTCCCGCTAAAACTTCCTACATGCCGACTTCTGGCCCGGAATAATTTCTGGTTCGACCCTGACTCAGACTGAACCAACAACCGCCACGTTGTTCCATCGGTAGGCACATGCCGACTTCTCTTTACCTATGCGCATGTCCCGACCTTGATTACTTTCGTATTGCCGACAATATGCCCTCAGTCGCACGACTGTACCTTGGAGCGGGACTCAAACACGCGGCACCGCTCCGACGGATGAAAGTCCGATCTCCTCTCCATGTTTCGCTCTCTTCCTACGCCAAGAAAAATAAGCGTTTGCAAAAGAGCACCCGCTCGCTTTTTCCATTAGTAGGGAGTGCAGTTTTCCTGATGAGCTCGCGTCCCCCTTTGGACCTCTGCCTGTCGTGTTTTCGAAGAAACAACTAATTTGCAGAGATTTCTTTCGTGCTGCCGTTGCGCGCCGACAACGCTTTGCCGGCGATCAGGCCGAATCCGTTGCCGCGCGCGAGTTTCTCCAATGCGACTAGATCAGCTTGTGCCTCGACTTTCTGTCCTAACTTCTCTTTCAGTTCTGCAAGCGTGAGCCGCGTTTCGAGTTCAATTCCGAGGAGAAGATGAGCGCGAGCGCTCTCGAGGATCCGCTGCAGCTTGGGGCGCGCCGTCGCCAGATTACCCGTCGCCAGTTCGACACGAGCAGAGGCGAGGTCGAACTGAAGACGGTTGAATTGATTTGTACTCTTGCCGGCCAACACCCGACTCGTTTGCTCTTCCTTGGCTGCTTCCACGGGCTTGTGCTCCTCCAGCAGCCCCTCCATCAAGGTGACGCTGGCGGCCAGCTCATCGTCGGCTTGACCGTCCTGATGAAACTGCTCTTTGCACTTTCGGATTACAGTTTCGGCGTCGGCCGCATGCCCTTCCGCAACCGAGAGCCGCGCCAAGGCGAGTTCGGTTTCCGCCACGGTTTGCTTTTCTCCCATCTGTTTGCGCAGGGCCAGTGATTCTTCGTAAGACTTGCGCGCAGCCGCAGAATCCCCGCGATCCATAAGCACGTCGCCGATTCCAGCTAGTACGAACGCAATAGCGCGTTTGTCGTCAATTTCATTTGCGATCGCACTCGCCTCATGATAACTAGCAAGCGCCGCTTCGAGATCGCCACGCCTTCGCGCCACTTCGCCAAGGTCAGACAGCGTGAGCGCAACGCCGTCCTTGTCTCCCATTTCCTTGTAACCCGGAATCGCGTCTGAGAGAGACCGCGCTGCATCCGTCAGATTCCCGCGAGCCAGAAAAACATCGCCCAGGTTACTGGAGGCGGCCGTGCGGCCCTCAATATCGCCGACCTGACGAAACACTTTTACCGCTTCCCGGTACATAGCTTCCGCTCGGTCCAAGTCCCCCTGTTGATAGTAGAAGTCGGCGAAATCGCTAGTAGCGCGAGCTGCGTTGTCGCGATCGCCAGCTGCGGCAAAACTTTCACGCGCCTTCTGACACGCTTGAACGACTTCTGCGGTGGGACCGCCATTGGTGATCGTCTGACAGACGATGGCATACCCGTGCGCAACGAGCAGTCGCGAACCCTGAGCCGTCCCCTTTTCTACCGTGCGCCGCGCGGCAGCCTGCGCCTTGGCGACATCGTTATTCACCCAAGAACGGGCCTCGATGTAGTCGATGCGAGGATCATCGCTCGAAGGAAGCGGCAGGCGACGAAGAGTATCCAGGGTATGCAACGCATCTGTGGGACTCACCCATCGCTGCTCATCCGCGAGTCGAAGGCCGTAGTCCAAATTGTCGGGGAACTGTGTAAACAGTTGCCGAAACGCATCGATGGCTCGGGTACGATCCTGGTTCGTGGCATAGAATTGGCCGTCGATCAGCAGACGATCTTCCGGCCCCAAGTGCTCGGAGAGAACTCGTGCCCGCTGGATTTCATCGCGGGCCTTCGTCGCGTAGCCCAGATGACTCCATGCATCTGCCAGCGCAGCGTGCGCGAGGGGATAGCCGGGGTCGGCGGCGACGGCCTTCGTCAGCAGATCGCGAGCATGTCCATAGTCGAATGCCCATAATCGCTCCTGTCCCGCCGTGTAAAACCGTACCGCCTCTTGATTGGAAGGAAGAGCGGCCCGAGCTTGAACGCTGGCTTGGGTCGATGCCGCGCCGACTCCCAATCTCTGGCGAAGCGCTGCACCGGCCTGTGTAGCGAGTTCAAACAGGTTGCCCTCGCTGCCGGTGAAGGATTGCTCCGAAATGGTTTCGCCGCGGACCGTATCCTGCACTCGTACATCCAGCCGGATGCGTTTGTCCCCGGGACCGGTAAGGGCTGTGTAGGAGCCTAGTACGACGAAATCGGCGCCCGAGTTGATATGCAACCGCTCAAGAGTTGATCTACCGAGGCTATCTTCGTCGGCGAGGGGCAATTCGCGTTTGACGCGGGCAACGTCCTCGCCCGGCACTATCCTTAATAGGCCATCGGAAGCCAGTTCAGTCGTGAGCATTTCAGCGAAGGCGGGCGACAGCCAATTGTCGTCCGGACGCCCCGGCAGGTTTCGGAAACCGAGCACCGCGACCGAGCGCCGCGTGCGAATCGGCGGCGTCAATGATGTCTCGGCCTTTGGAGACGCGCGCCGTGGCAGGAAACGGAAACCATAAACGGCAACCCCAATCAAGGCGAGCGCCGATGCCGCAATAACCCAGTAGCGGCGCTGACCACGGGGGTTGAGTGCTGTAGGAGTTGAAGTGTTTCCAATCCCGACGACGGCAGCCGGCGTGAGCATTCCTGCTGGTTGAGCCGCAGCCTCGGACCTCAAAACCGTGACCGGAGACACGAACCGGTAGCCGCGTCGCGGAATGGTTTCCACGTAGCGGGGTGCCTCGACGTCATCGTTGAGCGCGTCGCGCACTTTCCGGATTGCCACGCCCAGGCTGTTATCGAACTCAACAAACGTGTTGCCTGGCCATAACCGTTGTCGAACTTCGTCGCGGGTGACAATCTCCCCGGGCCGTTCCACCAGCATCGCGAGCAGTCGGTAAGGAAGATCCTGGACTTTCACGCGCGCGCCATTCCTTGCCAGTGACTCCTCTCCGGTGTTCAGTTCGAACGGACCGAACCGGTAACGAGTCCCCTTTGGCGCCAGGCCCGGCATGCACTTCCCCCAAGTCGGAAGATGGTAGCACACCGGTTAGCGATAGAACTCCAGTTAAAGTTAGCCCGTAAGTCGATGTCGGGTAAGCACTTTCTTGTTAAGGGAGACTTAAAACCCAATTTCATTGACCGCTCGGCGGAATTGAATCACATTCGCGTCCGCCGGGGCCGGATGTCGCGTTCAGGAAGAGATTTCCAGGACGGGGGAAGACGGGTCGGCTTTTGGAACTTATTCGATACCTAGTCAAGGAGAACAATGATGATGCGCCAAACTACATTGAGAGAGACCTTAAGCCGCCTGCTTCGGGCCGCCTTTGCGTTCTGTTTTCTGACTTCATTCGCCGCAGTGCCAGCTCACGGACAGCAAGTGCACCAACTTCTCTACGACAACGGCTGGGGAGACTCCAATCTGGATGGGCCCGCGACGCCAGTCAGCGGGATCGGCGCTCTTGCGACGACCCCCAATAACGGATTGCACGTGTATTACCTGTCCAGCACTGACGAGGTCCACCAGGCCTACAACGTCGGCAATGGCTGGCAGGACGAGAACCTCACGGCGGAAACGCACGGGCCAGCAGCCAATGACGGTTCTAACGTTGTGGGCTTCTCGGTTGGGAATCTCCAGTATGTCTTCTACGTTGGCGATGACTTCGAGATCCATCAGCTTCTCTATAACAACTCGGTTTGGACGGATACAAACCTCAATTTTTGGGGGATTCCGATGAGTGACGGCGTTGAAGTGGCGGCCTTCGTCACCACTCCAAACAACGCTCTGCATGTGTATTATGTCGAGCCCGGACCGCGTGTTATCGGGGCATACAACGTCGGCAACGGTTGGGAATTTCAGGATCTGACGGGAATAACAGATGGCGGCCAACCCGAGGGACGCACGCTAACCGGCTTCAGCATCGGCAATCTCCAGTACGTCTACTACGTTGCCTTTGGCGGCGACGTCCACCAGCTCTACTACAACAACTCCAGTTGGACCGATGAAGATCTGACGGCCTTGACCAAGATGGTGCCTTCACCGGAGTACCCGGCCGGGGCCATCACGGCGATGGTGGTTCCTGGCACCAAAAAGATGCGCGTTTATTACATTGGAACCAACAATCACGTCATCCAGCTCGCCTCTACTAACAACGTTAAGTGGACGGGTTCCGATCTGACGAAGAAAACCAAGGGCCCGCTGGCGGATCCGACTAACGGCGCAGTTGCCTTTGCCACCACTCCCAATAAACAGATCCATGTGTACTACGCCTCGGGCGGTCATGTGAATCAACTTTTTCTGCCGACTCCAGCCACGACGTGGCAGAACACTGATCTCACCGCGCTGACCCATGGCGGTCAGGTTGTCTATTCGGGCGAAATGGCTGGCTTTTCAATTGGAAACGAACAATACGTCTACTACCTGGCGAAGTAACTCCCCGGCACCGCGGCGCGTTCGGATCTTAACGTTTGAGAACTTGGGTGAGAACCGTGGAGGAATTCATGACCAGCGTAGTTACCTATTCAGGAATCGGACATCGCTTGTTGTTTGGACTATGTATTTTGTCGATTTTTCTTTCACTCGTCGTGCTGCCCGCCTACGGGCAGCACGTTCATCAACTTTCCTACAACGGCTCTACGTGGGAAGACCAGAGCCTTGGCGGAGCCCAAACCTACGTCTTCACCCAAATCTCTTCCATTCTGACTACGCCTAACAATCAGGAGCATGTCTACTACTTTGGGGGCAACCCCTTCCATCTGCATCAACTTTTCTATAACGGCACAAACTGGGCTGATGAAGATCTGACGGCGGAGACGGGTGCGCCGGCGCCTAACGCGTACGCGGTTTCCGCCTTCTCGATTGGAAACTACCAGTACGTCTACTACATCGACCTTAATTACGATCTTCATCAGCTGCTATACAACAACAGCAACTGGACTGATACCGACCTGACGAAAATAGTCGGAGGTCCGCAAGCATCCGGGCAATTGGTGGCCTTCACCACGTCGCCCGCGATTCACGTCTTCTATACAGACGTCAACTCCGGACACATCCACCAGACATTTAATACCAACGGCACCAACTGGCAGGACCAGGATCTCACGGTGATAACGGGTGGCGCTTCGGCAGACGGAAACCCATTGACCGGATTCAACATCGGCAACTATCAATACATTTACTTCCTCGATCTCTCCGGTCACGTTCATCAATATCTTTACAACAACTCGAACTGGTCCGACGAAGATCTGACGGCCCTAACCAACAGTGTTCCCTCAGTCTTCGGGAATAACCTCAATGCGTTTGTAATACCTGCTACCAAGAAGTTGAGAGTCTATGTCCAGGATGAAAACAATCACATCTTGCAGCTGGCTTCCACTAACAACGTGAAGTGGATCAGCTCCGATTTGACGAAGAAAACCAAAACTCCACCAACGTTCCCTGGCACGTCGATTGCGGCCGTCGACACTGCAAACAAGCAACTCCAGGTCTACTACATTTCGGGGCAAAGTCACGTCGAACAGTTTCTACTTCCCTCCGGCGCAACCACCTGGCAAAACATCGATCTGACCGCCGAGAGCGGAGGCGCGGGCGTGACCCCGTATGGCGGGATCTCTGTGCTTTCTCTGCAGAACTTGCCGCATGTGTTTTATCTGGGCGATTGAAACCTAGTTGCGAACAGTGGCCATTGACCATCCGTCACCATTCAAAGCCGCGATATAACGCGAAGCCAAGGAGAACAATATGAATCGCAAGGCCACCTGCAAAGACAACCTGAACCGCCTGTTTCATGCTCTCTGTGCTTTCGGGCTTCTGATTTCACTCGCCGCCCTGCCCGCCCCTGGGCAGACACTTCATCAATTTTCCTATAACAACTCAAGCTGGGTAGACCAGAACCTCTTCGGAGCGGTGACCAATTCACAGACAGGCGTCGCCGCTTTTGTTACGACTCCGAACGACGGTCCGCACGCTTTCTATTTGGCAAGTGATGATCACGTCCACCAGCTCTATAACAACGGAACCAGTTGGACCGACGAAGATCTGACTTCCGAAACGGGCGCGCCCGCCGGCCTCTTCGGCAGCGCGATCAGCGGTTTTTCGGTCGAAAACTTCCAATACGTCTACTACATCAGTGTCGATCTGCATCTTCACCAACTTCTCTACAACAATTCGATTTGGGCTGATTCGGACCTCACCGTCATTACCTCGGGGCCGCTCAGCAGCAATACGACCCAACTCATTGCATTCACGACCGGGTCGCCCGCCGTGCACGTTTACTTCACTGCATCGAGTGGGCACATTCATCAGACCTTCACCACCACAGGCACCAACTGGCAGGATCAGGACCTGACCTCCCTCACCGGCGGCACTTTCGGGGGTAGCGGGTGGATGGCTGGATTCAACATTGGAAACTTTCAATATGTCTATTTCATCGCCAATACGAATCACGTTCACCAGTTCCTCTATAACAATGCGAGTTGGAGCGATGAAGACCTAACCACCCTCTCCAATTCGAGTCCGGCGGTCGGAGGGAGCGGAGTTGCCGCGCTGGTGATTCCTGGCACGAAAAAGCTGCGTGTCTATGTCATCGCCAACCACAACGACATCTTGCAGCTTGCTTCGGGCAACGGCAAGACGTGGACCAGTTCAGATTTGTGCAAAAAAGCGAAAGCGCCTTCAGCCACGGCGGGGCCTGGGCTGGTCGCCTTCGCCACCACCCCTAACAACCAAATCCACGTTTTCTATAGCTCCAATGACGACCTGAATCAGCTTTTCTTGCCCGCTCCCGCGACGAAGTGGCAATTCGAGAATCTGACCGCTGAGTATGGCGGCGGGACGATGAATACGAACGCAGGCATGGCTGGTTACTCGCTCCAAAACCTCCAATACGTTTACTACGTGGCGAACTGAAGTGGAAGCGTGTTTGAGGAGCCGCCGCCACTAGGCGGTGCGCTCCTTGGTACTAGATTGGGGCCGCAAAATAGAAAGTCAAATTCCGCAGGAGAATGTCATGCACAGCAGCAGAGAATTGCGCTTTCGAAGTTCGCTCTCACTGGTTCTTGCGTTGTTTATCCCCGCGCTCATGGTCGCGCAAAGCGAGGGAGTGGCTCCTTCCGCCGTATCCTCGCCCAGTCGCTCGGTCAAGCAGCGACTGGAGCAGCTTCAGCAGCACGCCGGACAAATCCCCCCGGCGTCGACCGAAACATCCTCCGCGCCTGCAATGCTTGATCCTCACTTACTTACAGAGACTCATCGAGCATCCTCGCTACCACCTGTCCGATTGCCCAGCGCTCCCATATCCGGCGGTCGCTATGTCTTCGGCAGAATGGATCTCGCCACTGGCGAGTCTCCGAGTGTCGTCGCAGTCGGCGCTTTTCAGACTGGAGGCCCTCAAAGCATCGCTGTGGCCAACTACAGTTACCCTGGCTCGGTCTCGATCTACCTGGCAAACAACGACGGAACCTTCCAGCCTCGCGTCGATTACACGGCTGGCTTGTTGCCCGACGGTCTCTGCGTCGCCGACTTCAATGGCGACCACAATCTGGACTTGGCGGTCGCAAACTGGTCGAGCGGCACAGTGTCGATCCTGCTAGGCAAGGGCGACGGCACGTTTCAAACGCACGTCGATTATTACGTGAACGGTTTTGTTTCTCAAGTGATTGCAGTCGACTTCAACCACGACGGCAAAATGGATGTGGCAGCGGTTGTCGGAGTCAATGAATCCGTCGTCATTTTGCTCGGTAACGGCGACGGTACTCTTCAGCCAGCGGTCGCTTACCCCACCGGAAATGACGCGGGAGCTATTGTCGCGGGTGATTTCAACGGCGACAACCGCCTTGACCTGGCTGTCGCGGGAGCTTCCGATGAAGTCGCAATTCTGCTCGGCAACGGCGACGGGACTTTCAAGCCTCCGGTGCAATATGCGACAGGAGCCATTCCTGTCTCCATCGTGGCCGGCGACTTCAACGGCGACAACAAACTCGATCTGGCGACTACCAACGCTACCAGCAACACGGTTTCGATCCTGCTCGGCAAAGGCGACGGCACGTTTCAATCGCACGTCGACTACCCCGGCGGAAACAATCCCTATGGTCTGGCGGTGGTCGACCTTAACGGCGATGGCAAGCAGGATTTGGCGATCTCTTCTTTCAGCGACAACACGGTCTCGGTTTTATTGGGCAACGGCAATGGAACCTTCCAGACGAGAAAGACCTACGGAGTGGGCGTGAATCCTTGGGGACTGGTCGTTTCCGATCTGAACGGTGATGGCAAACCTGACTTTCTGGTCGCCAATTACGGGTCGAATAGCGTCACCATTCTGGCGGGGGAGACGGGAGGTAAATTCCAGACGCACGCCGACCTCAAACTCGGTGCATCAACCGTGCCCTTCGGATTAGCCATTGCTGATTTCAACGGCGACCACATCCCCGATCTGGCGGTTTCTGATTTCGCAACGAACACCGCCTCGATTTTGCTCGGCAAGGGGGCAGGCAAATTCGGGCCCCCGGTCGCCTATGCCACCGCGTTCGGTCCACTCAGTTTAAGTATCGGCGATTTCAATGGAGATGGTCTCCCCGACTTGGCCCTGGCCGATGCCGGCTCGGATCTTGTTTCCATTCTGCTCGACAAAAGCGACGGCACCTTCGAGTCCGCACCTGGTGTGGCCGTGGGGCCCTATCCTTACGGAGTTGCCACCGGCGACTTCAACGGTGATGGCAACCTGGACTTGGTGACCGCGAACGACAATGCCTTCTCCCTCTCCGTTTCTTTGGGCGATGGAAGAGGCGGATTCTCCTCCCATGTGGACTATTTGGCAGGGTTGTTCCCGGATTCCGTTTTCGCCGTAGACCTCAACCTCGACGGCAAACTCGATCTGGTGAGCGCCAACACCGGAGCTGACACGATCTCCGTATTGCTGGGCAATGGGGATGGTACTTTTCAGCTCGCGACTACCTATGCACTGCCCGCATCGGATGACCCGATCGTGGTCGTAGCCGGAGACTTCAATCACGACGGCAAACCTGATGTCGCCGCTCTTAATACCTACTCGAACACGATATCCATCCTGCTCGGTAACGGCGACGGTACTCTCCAGACCGCTGTCGACTATCCGGCTGGCAGTTATCCGTTCGGAGTCGTCATTGACGACTTCAACGGCGACGGCGTCTTAGACCTTGCCGTTACGAACAGCGAATGCTCCGTGCTCGCGTCATATTGCCCCGGCACCGTTTCACTTCTTTTCGGTAATGGCGATGGCACATTCCAATCTCCTGTCGGCGGATATCCAGTGGGTCTGTTCCCAACGTCCCTTGCAGCATCTGACCTGAATGGCGACGGTGGGGCTGATCTAGCGGTCCCCAACGCTTCTTCCGGCACGGTCTCCATCATGCTCAATCTTCCCGTCATCGGAATCTTTCCCAACGCGCTGAACTTTGGCACCGAGAAAGTCGGGAACAAAAGCAATCCGCTAACCATCACCATCGGCAACCCCAGCGGAGCTCCGATCACGGTCAAGAAGCCGACGATCAGTGGAGCGGATGCCGCTGACTTTGCTCAAAGCACCACTTGTCCGCTGGCACCCGCCACGCTGGCTCCAGGTTCGAGTTGTTCGGTCGTCGTCACGTTCACGCCAAAAACAACCGGCGTCAGAGATGCGACGCTCAAGATTACCGACAGTGTTCCGGGAAGCCCGCAGCTCGTGGTGTTGGCAGGGACGGGGCAATGAATGCAGCCGGGGATTGCTGCAAACTCAAATTTAAGCAATGGACGCCTGGGCAAGGCTGAAGTTGTGCCGAGATCGCCGTCACGGCCCGGGGAAGGCGGTAGCGGCGTGGGGAGTCTGCGGAACAGGCAGGCTCCCAGAACTTTCGAGAATCGAGTACGCAAACAGTGATCGTGCACATACGTAAGCAAATTTGAGACCCGCGGGACAAAGGGGAATTCCAACATGTTCAGATTCTTGGCCGCTACGGTACTAGCCGTTGGCGCGATGTACAGCTCTGAAGTCACAGCCCAGCCATTGCAAACGGTGTCGGGGTCAAAGGTCCGCACCTATTATGTCGCGGCCGACGAGGTCGACTGGGACTATGCCCCCGGCGGCGTCAACAAAATGATGGGCATGAAGTTCGATGGCTACTCGAAAGTCTTCGTCGAGCGCGGCCCGCATCGCATTGGGAGTGTCTATCGCAAGGCGATATATCGTGAATATACCGACGAAAGCTTTGCCCACCTTAAACCACGGCCGGCAGAGTGGGAGTCCTCCGGAATTCTCGGTCCGATTCTGCGGGCCGAGGTCGGCGATACGATTCGCGTGGTCTTCAAGAACAACGCCACGCATCCCTATAGCATGCATCCTCACGGCGTCTTCTATAAGAAAGACTCAGAGGGCGCACTCTACGACGATGGCACGTCCGGTTCGGATAAATTCGGTAGCGCCGTGCCCCCCGGCAAAACTCACGTTTACACGTGGGAAGTACCGGAGCGGGCCGGGCCTGGACCGAATGATCCTAGCTCGATCGTGTGGCTCTACCACTCGCATTCTTACGAAATGAGAGACGTCCACAGCGGACTGGTCGGTGCAATCATTATCTCGCGTCGCGGTGCCGCCGATGCTGCCGGAAAACCCAAAGATGTCGACAGAGAGTTCGTCTGCTTATTCATGCTGTTCGATGAAAACCAGAGCTGGTATCTGGACCACAACATTCAGACTTACACCGGCGATCCTAAGGGTGTGAATAAGAGTGAGTTCATTCCGGTCGACGCCGACGGAAATCTGGCAGCCGCGGGCAATGGCTTTTCGGTCGCCAATGGAAAGTTCGCGATTAACGGATACATCTACGGAACCGGGCCGCTCATGACTATGAAAAAAGGAGAGCGCGTTCGCTGGTATCTCGTCGGTCTCGGCGAGGGGTTTAGTTTTCACACCCCGCATTGGCACGGAAATGTCGTGCTGCAGGATGGCAAGCGTACGGACGTGGTTTCCCTGATGCAAGCACAGATGGTCACAGTAGACATGGTCCCCGATGACCCAGGTACTTGGATGTTCCACTGCCATCTTGATGACCACATGGAAGCCGGGATGATGGCGTTCTACAAGGTCGAGCCGTAGCTGACACGTCTCGAAACATAAGATTCCGGAGATCCTTCAAGGGGGCCAAACGGGAAGACATTCGAATGACAAAATTCTCCAACTACCGCGTCCTCATCGCCGGTATTGCCTCGCCGCTGGCGGCACTTCTGTTGTATGTGCTGGTCTATACAACACTGACAGCGATTAGCGCCAATCACGAAAAGGACTGGCTCTTTCGTCTCTCTTTGTCGACTCTGGCGATGACCTTGCCGTTTTTCGTCACCTTGGCTCTCGCCGTAGAGGATCGCCGCCAGCATGCGCTTTCCCTATCCGCGAAAGTGGGTGTGGCGATCGCGACCCTCTCACTCGGGCTCACGTGGAAACCTGTTAACGACGGCGTCCTCCGCTCGAAGCAGTCCCGAAACCAGGCCTTGCGGGACGTCGCAGCGCCCGCCTTTGATACCCTCGACACTTTCGGAAAACGTCAACGCCTGGCAGATCACAACGGAGAGGTAGTGCTGGTGAATCTTTGGGCAACCTGGTGCGGGCCTTGCCGTGCGGAGATGCCTCGCCTCGACAAACTGTACCGCGAGCGGAAAGATCAGGGATTCGTTGTGTTCGGAATGTCGGATGAGGACGTCGATGTACAACGAAAATATCTGGGACAGGTTCCGGTGACTTATCCCCTGTTGACCGTCCGTGGGGGCGTTCCACAGTTGTATCGACAAATCGTGCGCTATCCGGCGATTTTTCTAATCGATCGCCAGGGACGACTGCAGCCGGCGCCGGGTCCGGACCAGCCTTTCGAGAAGGTTGTAGCAGCCGTCGATGCATTGCTCAATAGCGGTTCTTCTGCTAGTGGACAGGAGCAACAGGAGCACTTAGAGAATGACAAAGCAGAAAAGCCCCGTCTATACCCGTAGACGGGCACTATGCGCTGCATTAGCCGTCGGTTGCCTTGTTCTCTTCGCCAGGCATTTCTATGCCTATGCACAAGAGAAATCGGATTTTCCCAACGGCTTCGACGCTGTCCAGGCCGCGCCCAAGAGTCACAGAGTAGTTTTTGAAAACGCCTTCGTACGCGTGCTCGAAGTCAGTGTTTCGCCCGGTACAACGGTGCCGATGCATCACCACCGTTGGCCAAGTCTCCTTCTCAGTTGGGACACAGGCGGCAAGTCGCCCCACATCCACTACCGTCGACCGGATGGCAGCGTTCGGGATATTCCCAGCACGAACCAGACAACTCATCCCGGCGCATGGAATGTGAAGTGGATGAAGCCCGAACCCATGCACGAGGTTGAAATTCTGGAGGCGCCGGATTCCAATGGGCCGCCCGACCTTCGTATTGAAATCAAGTGTCGCCCCTAAGAACCAGATAATGACCGAGGCTTCGATGCAATCCATGGCGAGCGGCCAAAGCTGGTTCTCGCGGCGAATGCAGAGTAGAAATATGAAACCTTCGATAATTCTCGCAATCACGCTCGCCCTTCGTCTCGTGGCGCTTGCGGGTGGCAACACGAAACTCCTGACGGTTGACCCACTCACCAATCTTCCTCTCTATCCAGCCACGGATTCTCGACTCCATCTAGGCAACGAACCCACCCGTTTGCCCGAATCGAACGTCTGCGGGAGCAAAATGCAAGCCGACTTCTATTCGGTCTATGATTCCAAGGTGGACGCCACGCTGGCATGGTATGGTGCTCACCTTCCGGGCTTCAAGAAAACGCACGCTTACGTCGCCAACCGCTCCCAAGATACGTTCTACAACAGTGAAACGACCTTGGCCATTTCTGTGACGGGAAGCTCGGGAAAATCCGACGAGAACACCGAGACCTACTCGGTGGTCTACGCTCGCTTTCAGCCCGGCCTTCCCGAGAATGCGATCATCGGCCTCAATCAGCAAAAAGTGATCTGCCAGTGACCTCCCGCGCGGTCACGATGTTTCCTGCGCCAGGAAGAAAAGCAGCGCGAGCGGCAACGAAACTCGATTGAGGAGCTGGTTTAGCCCTGGCACGCCAACGCTCATAACACTCTCCGCAACTGCGCGGTTTGGCCACGATTCTCACTTTTCCATTCCCAAGTGTGGCGCGAAATTGTAGAAGCAACACCGATTCCGATTGTAGAAGCAATGTTGCTTCGGATCGCACAGTAAATTCTGCACGTTCTGGCGTCAGCAAGCCTGCGTACCGAGCTTAGCTGTTGGCAGGTTTGCTTAGTTGTTCCCCACAATCACGCCCGCCACGAGAGCGGCGTGATCCGATGGCCAGAGTCCGTCGCGCAGCCGGGTTCGCGAATTGGTTCCAATCAAAGCGGCTCCCCAGGGAACTACTTTCCCGTGTGTCAGAACCAGATCGATTCGTTGATAGAGCTCGGAAATTGGATTGTTGTCTGATTCATCCTGACAGCAGGTTAATCCAGGAAGATTGGGGAAGGACTCTGACCAAACATCGTTGTAACCAGCAGAGATGAAATCCGTATAGGTGGGATCTTGTGGCAAAGGGTATGCCTGCGCATTGGAATCCATCGCGATAATCACCGGCAAAGTGCTGTTCGCCGGACCTGCTCGCAACTCACCCCCTTGCAATTCGCGAATGGTCGAGTCGAAGGACTCTAGATGCGTGTTGATATAAAGGAAAGAGTGGCCAAAAAACTCCGCGTCCACGGAAGCCCACGACCTCGGCAGCGGCACTGGGCCGAGTGGAGTTGGCAGAACGACCTCATTCACAAATGTTCCGGTTTGCGGATTGCTCCACTGGAAGACACTGGACGGGAGATCGGTCCGCGCGAGGATAACGTTGTAGTCATTCACCGAAACGCAGATGTAGTCAGCCGGGGGAATCAGTCCAGGGGTGGGGGGAAACGCATATTGGATGACTTGCGCTGCGACCTCATAATGTCCGCCTTGAGCGGACAATTTACTAAGAAGCTCCTGCAACATGTCGTACTGGAGCGTCATGGTTCCGCATGTGCCTGCAACCGGATCGAATGTTCCCGTGTACCACTGGTCCACTTCCTGAATGCTGATCAGCTCCGGCCGAACGGTTAGGATTTGACGGGCGACCGCCCGCATCCGCTCTGGAGGATTGGTGCCTTGGACCTGGGTAATGATCTCGCCAACTCCGAGGAGGAATTGTTGCAGATTTTGAGCGCCGACAACCTGCTGGAAATCGGTGCCTTCATTGACGTTGTAAGTCATCACGTTGCCAATACCGGGGATACGTTGGGCAGGGGCGGGAACCACCATGGCTGCCCAGATCGCCGTGGCGAAAACGAGTAGAAGCGTCGTTCGTGCAATGTTGCGTTTCATGAGAGTTCTCCTTATTTTTCGTTTTGAACCTAAGCTAAGAAGTGTCACTCGTTGGATCGCGCAGTTTGAGGCGATGTCGGCCGTTGCGCGGCAGAAGGAACCACACGATAAACGGTGGTGTGGGCAGGAACCAAGGCTCCGACCGCGGCTCCACTCACGCCACCAATCGCCAGTCCAACCAGCGCGGCAATTCCGCGCGAAGACCCGCCCAGGAATCCGTGACTCGACCCGGAGGCCGCGCCGATGCCGGCCCCGATGGCTGCCCCGGCCACCAGACCGATCGCAGCGTGGGCCCCGCGCTTGGGTCCGGACGATGTCGAAACGCGGGCTACGTTTTCGCGCTTTATTGAAACGTCAGAGCTGTTTTCCTTCAGCGTGAGCAGTTCGTCGGTGACCATGACAAATTCACCGTCGTAGCGTTTCATGCCGGAATCGATCACTTCGATTCCTTGGCCAGCCTTCAGAGCATTTAGCCTCGTCCATGAGTCCTGCTTTTGAGCGAACAGAATCGAGGAGATCCCGAGGAAGACAATCAGAATCGAGTAGGGCCACAAAGCGGTGAGCCTCATCTTTAATCGTGCATTCGACGATGGAGGGTGGCAGGAAAGCTGGCACCAATTGGCCCAGGTTTCTGTCGTCTCCAAGACCGATTCAATCGCAACCGTCTTAGTTTTCATTGTGTCTTCCTTCCCAGGAATCAGCCGTCACGGCGCCTTCGCAGTTAGTAATGCAGATCGACGGCCATTGATCCGGAGAGTTGATCCCGAGAATTGATCCTGAAAGTTGGAACGGCAAGCGCGCATCGGTGGAATGCAGAATGGTGCTATATTCGCCGGGGGAAAGAGTGGGAATGACTCTGCAACGCAACAATCCACCCGCCGAACACCTGGGGCTGCTCTATCAAGTGTCGCGAACGCTGCTGAAGGAAGGTGAGTATGGCGAACTCCTTTCCGGGCTTCTCGACACGCTGATCGACGGCTTGGGAGCCGATCGTGGATTCGTGGTGGTGCGTGAGGCGGGTGAGTTCCAGGCGACCGCCTCGCGGAACTTTCGCAGCGAGGCACTGTCGCGGGCAGAAGAAGCCGTCAGTCGATCGATTGCCCGCACCGTCATGGAAAGCGGTAAAGCGGTTCTGATCGGCGACGCCTCCATGACTGAACCCTACAGCCGGCAGCCGAGCATACAGGAACTCTCGCTTCGGTCTGTTTTGTGCGCGCCCTTGGTGGCAAGCGATGAAGCTTTCGCACTGATTTATCTGGAAAATCGCGAGGTCAGCAATCGTTTTACGGAAGCGCAGCGAGACTTGCTGGACGAGGTTTGTGGGTTGGCCGCACCGAGGTTGCGTGGTGCAGTAGCAATGAGTCAGGCGCAGCGCCGCGCGGAAATTTTGGAACAAACCCACAGCCAGTCCGACGGAATCCTGACCGCTGACCCAGGAATGGCCAAGGTTCTGCAAACCGTACACCAGATCGCAGTCACGGATCTCCCTGTTTTGATTCAGGGGGAAACCGGCACAGGGAAGGAACTAATCGCTCGGGCTATCTATCGTCATAGCACGCGTGTAAAGGGGCCGTTTATCGCGCTGAATTGCGCCGCCATCCCGGCGACTCTAATTGGTTCTGAACTTTTTGGCTTCGTGCAAGGCGCATTCACGGGCGCGAATCGCGATCGTGTCGGGTTTATCGGAGCCGCCCACCGTGGAACCTTCTTTCTCGATGAGATCGGCGACCTCCCGCTCGATTTGCAGCCTCACCTGCTTCGCGTTCTCCAGTCGGGCGAATTTACGCGCCTAGGCAACTCCCGTACTGAGCAGGTGGACGTCCGCTTCATCGCCGCGACCAATCGCGACCTGGAGAGTGAAGTGCAGGCCGGTCGATTCCGAGCCGATCTGTTTTTCCGCCTGTCCGCAATCACGCTTCATTTGCCGCCCCTGCGGGAACGGCCACACGATACAAGGCTGCTCGCGGACCACTTTATTCGAGCGGCGGCAGCGCGTTACGGAAGGCCGGTGCCGCGCTTGACCGAGGATTGTCTGGCCGCGCTGACAGCTTACAGTTTTCCGGGAAATGTTCGGGAACTGGAGAGTGAAATGTCCAGATTTGCTGCGCTAGCTTCGCCTGACCTTCCATGCGGCCCTGACTTATTGAATGAGAGAATTCGCAATGCTCGTCACGGCAAGCCGATCACGTCTTCGCAAACCACGACCGTGGTTCCGATGTCGCTGCAGGAAATGGAAAAGCAGCTGATCTCGTCCGTGCTGGAACATACGAGAGGAAACCGCACCCACGCCGCCGAGATTCTTGGGATCAGCCGCGAAGGGCTGCGGACCAAGCTCCAGCGACTTCAAATTCCTCCGGACCAAGATACCCCGTTGTAAAGTCCGGGCATCATTAGTCTATTGTCATCCCATTCAAGACGGAGAGAGATGATAGTCGGATTGATGTTAGGTCAGTTACCCTGCCAAATTGACTTGCCACGTCGGCGGTTCTAAGATGCCTCGCAATGGCAGACGGCTCTCTACCCGAGGGCAAATCCTTCGGCCACTATCGAATCCAGGGACAACTCGGAGCTGGCGGGATGGGCGTCGTTTATTCCGCCTACGATTCCGTCCTGGAGCGAAAAGTCGCGATCAAAGTGGTAGGCAATCGTGTGCTTGCAGACAAGAGTGCACGCGATCTTCTCCTCCACGAAGCCAGGGCGGCCTCGTCTCTGAACCATCCCAATGTTTGCACCATCCACGAAGTCGGCGACTCCGACGGAGAAGCCTACATCGTCATGGAACAGGTGGAGGGTCAGCCGCTTAGTTCCCTCTTAGGGAGCACCGGTCTGCCTGCGGATTCTGTGATTCGTTATGGAGTGCAGATTGCCGATGCACTCGCCCACGCTCACGATCACGGCGTGATCCATCGCGATTTGAAAAGTACCAATGCCGTGGTCACACCCGAAGGCCGGGTGAAAGTGCTGGATTTCGGTTTAGCCGCGCGATTGAAAGATGCGGAACTGCAAGAAGCGACGGCGTCGAAAGTTCCACTGACAGAATCAAGAACGATTGTTGGGACGTTGCCCTACCTCGCTCCGGAAGTGCTGCGCGGCGATCCGGCGGATGCAAGGACAGACACCTGGTCACTGGGTGTTCTGCTCTACGAAATGGCGAGCGGATCCCATCCCTTTCATGGGCGGACAGCCTTTGAACTCAGCTCCGCAATTATGGCGACGGCTCCGGCGCCCCTGCCTGCGAGTGTGCCTCCCGGTCTTCGCGCAGTCATCATGCACTGTCTTGAGAAATCGCCGGGCGAGCGTTACCAGAGAGCGAGCGAGGCGCGGTCGGCACTGGAAGCTCTGCAGGGATCCCAAGCCGTCCTCTCTCGGCAGCGCGATAGGACAACATTTCACAAGGCCGGCTTGGTCGCGCTCCTCGTGCCGGTACTTGTCATCGCCGTATTGCTCGCCTTTAACTGGTCGCGTGTGCAAGGCTGGCTGATCCATCGCGAGAACAAGTCTAGTGCGCAAGTCTCCGTGCCCTTGAAAACACAGCGCAAGTCTTTAGCCGTCCTCGGCTTCCAAAATTCGTCGAAGCGGGAGGAATCTGCATGGCTTTCTACAGCACTCTCAGAGATGCTCGCCACCGAGCTTTCGGCTGGAGAGAAATTGCGCGTTGTTCCGGCAGAGAACATTGCACGTATGGAACGCGACCTCTCGTTGGCGGACACGAATACGCTCGCCAGCGACACTCTAAGGCGAGTGCATGACTATCTCGGGAGCGACCTGGTGCTTGTGGGTGGATACACCACTCTCGGCAAGAACTCTGGAGGACAACTTCGGCTCGATGTACAACTGCAGAACGCCGCAACGGGCGACACCGTCGCGTCTGTTGCGGAGGCAGGCAGCGAGATCAATCTTTTCGATTTGGTTTCCCGTGTTGGCTCAGATCTGCGGCACAAACTTGGGGTTGGAGAGTTGGCTGCGGCAGACGCCTCGGAAGCACAAGCCAGCTATCCAACTACTCCGGAGGCGGCTCGCTTGTACGCGGAGGGCCTTTCGAAGCTGCGGCTCTTGAACTCGCGCGATGCTAGCGCCGCTTTGAACAAAGCGATTTCGGCAGATCCAAAATTTCCGCTCGCTCACTCTGCCCTCGCGCTCGCATTGTCAGCGCAGGGCTACGACGAGAAAGCGCGGGATGAAGCGAAACTCGCGTTCGACCTATCGGGCAGTTTGAGCCGCGAGGATCGTCTCCTGGTGGAAGGCCAGTACCGGACAATGGCGCGGCAATGGCAAGTCGGGATTGAGATCTATCGGACTTTGGTCGGCTTCTTCCCAGACAACGCAGAGTACGGTTTGAAACTCGCCAATGCGCAAACGCGCGGCGGGAAGGCAAAAGATGCATTGGGAACAATCGCGGCGTTGAAGTCCTTACCTCCACCTCAGAGCGACGACCCTCGCATAAGCCTCCAGGAATCTCGAACAAAGACGGCTTTGGGAGACACCAAAGGCCAGCTGGCAGCAGCTGAAACAGCGGCGAAGCAAGCAGCGGCCCAAGATTCAAAATTCGTGGAGGCAAATGCAAAACTTTCGGCAGGAACCGCGCATTACAACCTCGGAGAAAACGAGAAGGCCCTGGCTGCGTGGGAACAGTCGCGCCAAATATGGGCCTCCGCCGGCTACAGCGGCGAAGTTGCCAAAACAGTCAACAACACCGGTCTGGTCTTATATCAGATGGGCAATCTGCCAGAGGCTAGGAAGCATTACGAGGAAGCGCTTTCGATTTGGAGAACCTCGGGAAACAAGGCCGGCGAAGGAACTGCGCTGGCTAACTTGGCGAATCTCCACGTCGATGAAGGCGATCTCGCTGGGGCGAAGCAGATGTTTTTGGATGTACTCGCGATCTCCCGCGAACTTGGAGGCACGGATGCGCTCATGCTAGTCGAACTCAGCGATGTCCAGCTTGACATGGGAGATGTTGCGGGAGCCATCGCTAACTACCGCGAGGCGATCGATCTGGCACGGGAGAACGGCGACCGACGAACCCTGGCAACGGCGCAGGCCCACATATCTCGCGCTCTATATCTACACGGCGATCTTCGAAGTGCGAAGCAAGCGATCGATGAAGCGCTTGATATTACTCGCCAAACCAATGACAAAAGCCACGCCGCGAGGACCTTGGCCAACTGGGGAGAGGTACTGATGGCCCAGGGGGATCTTTCCGGAGCACGCAAGAACCTGGAACAATCAGTGCAGATCCGCACCGAAGTGGCCGAGACTAGCAATGTTGTTGGGACGCGACTACAGCTTGCCGACCTGTCGATCGAAGAAGGACATGCTGCCGATGCCGAGCACGTGGCCCGCGAGGTCCGAGATGAATACCGAAAAGAGGGGCACCCGGACGATGAGATTGGTGCGGATATCATCCTGCTGAAGGCCTTGTACGCAGAAAACAAATTTGACGAAGCAGCGAAAGAAGCCGGCGATGCCCAATTGCTGGTGGCCAAGTCCCAAAATGTTCCCAATCGCCTCGGGATGAAGATTATCAGTGCTCAAATCCAAGCTGTTTCGGGCGACCACGCTAACGCTATTCAGAGCCTGTCAACCACCGCTCATGATGCGTCAAAATACGGCTTCGTCGGTGATCAGTTGGAGGCGCGCCTTGCCCACGCGGATATCGAACTCAATTCCGGAAGAGCCCCTACGGCTCGCGCCGAACTCGCGACGCTGAGGACAGATGCAACCGGAAGAGGATTCGGCCTCATCGCTCAAAAGGCGAAGGCCTTACTAAGCAAGAACCCGAACTGACCGTTCCGCAATCTGCCCGGATGTCGAGCGTACGGCAACCCCGGCTTTTCTAAGCGTCGTCTTCCAACCACACCGCCCGGGATGGGGCGATTACACACCCGAGGTGCTGCCCTAGATCAATTGGATGATGGTATCGGCGATACTTTTGTATTGGGCCCCTGAAATGAAGCGCGCCCGAGTCCGTTTCATGAATCTGTGGCCGACCTGCGGCGGAGAGGTTGGATTTCTACGAGAAATTTCAAGCCTTTAACCCCATGCCAGCGATCTATTGAAACCGATATCCCGGTTTGGCCGCGCAGCGGTACACGCGCGGTTTGTCCGGCTTGGTTTCTGCATCGCAGGTGGCCCAGCTTAGAAAAAGCGCTGGCCCAAGCGGGAAAATAATGGTCTGGCCGTCGAGCTCCGCCTCGATGCTTTCGCTTCCAGCCGTCGAAGGCAGGGTGAAACTCAGGCCTTGTCCGAAGATGACCGGATACGACCAGTACTCCTTTTGCGTCACCATGTGTCGAAACACCTCAGCCTCCAGCAGAAACGTGGCTGTGTCAGACCATGCCCGAGCCGATACCGAGATCGTTTGCCCGCCATCCGAAAAGTGATCCGTATCAATCTTGGTAAACGGGCAGGGACCGGCGATGCACGAAACGCGGGCGTCGCGAAGTCCGGGGGGAACTTGCGTTCACATTAGCGGAGCAACTCGTAATTGCATCTCACTCGCACGAGCAGTTTCGCGTCTTGATACAAGCTCAACTTTCCCGTCAAATCTGAGGGGTGCTGGAAATACGCGGAATACTAGTCTGTCAACGTTTTCTCCTGAAATGCATCAGGAAGCGTGGGAGCCGACTGCATCGGCAACTCGACCAGGAATGTTGACCCATGATTGAGGGAGCTTCTTACGGTGATCGATCCGCGATGCTGTCGCACGATCCAATCGGCGATTGCGAGGCCGATTCCGGCTCCGCCAAGCTCGCGGCTTCTCGCCTTGTCAGCGCGATAGAAACGTTCGAAGATTCTGCCCCGATCCTGATCGGCGATTCCAATCCCCGTGTCGAGCACGACAATAACGGCCTTTCCTTCTCGACTTTCGAGCTGCACCTCGACGACTCCAGGTGGCGGAGTGTATTTGACGGCGTTGTCGAGCAGGATGGCCAGCAATCGCTGCACGGCTCTGTAATCGGCGAGGACCGGCACTTCGCAATCCGTGACCGTCAGAGCGAACTGTAAGTTCCGGGTCTCCACCAGCGGGCGCCATTCGTTCGTAGTTTCGAGAATTACTGAACGTAGTTCCATTGGTGCCAGGCGCAGTCTCTCGCGGCCGCTATCGGCGCGTGCAAGCGCAAGCAGCTCCTCCACCAGGGACGAGGTCCTTTCTGCCTCGAGCAAAATGTGGCGCAATGCTTCCCGATACTCCTCGGTGCCTCTCGACTTCCGCAGCGCGATTTCCGCTTCCGTGCGAATCAACGAGATTGGTGTCCGCAATTCATGCGAAGCGTCGGCGGTGAACTGAGTTATGCGCAGAAAAGTAGCTTCAATGCGCGCCAGCATTTCGTTTAACGTGTCAGACAAGCGCTGAAGCTCGTCGCCAGTGGTCAGCTTCTCCAGTCGGTCACTCAAGTTGTTGCCGCTGATGCTTCTGGCCGTGCGTGTGATGACATCTACTGGGGACAATGCCCGGCGACTCAACCAGTAGCCGCCCGACGCAGCCCCGAGCAACAAAATCGGCGCCAGCATCAGCAGGTAACGTCGAAATAAAGACAACGTCGCCAGGATCTGCTCGGTGGGAATACCCGTCTGCACTGTGAATGAGCGGCCGTTCACATCGATTCTTTGTGTAATGAAACGATAGGGTTTGTTTCCGAGCCAGATGCTCTGGAACGACCTCGCTTTGACGGCTGCAGGTGCCAGCGGCGGAAACGAATTCTGACGCAACGAAGGCGCGCGGTAGATCCAATCTCCGTCACCATCATAAATTTGCAGGAAGTCGCCGGAGTGTTCCAGAACATAAGCCTCCGAGACTTCTTCCTGAAGCTTCGCCACAGTCGCGTTCTTCTTCTGCGCCTTCAGAAAATTCGTCAGGTCCTCGATCTGGGCCGTCAGTGCATCATCGGCAATGCTGTAAAGACTTTGCCGGAGACCAAGCCACATCGCAGCGCCGAACAGGAGCTGGGCCGCGGCCAGGATAGCCACGTACCAGAGGGTGAGCCGAAAGCCGATCGAAAGCTTCTTCATGATTGCCATTCCGAACCAATCACATAACCCACGCCGCGCACCGTGTGAATTAGCTTCCGCCGTTCTCCGACATCGATCTTGTTGCGCAGCAACCGCACGAACGCTTCGAGCGTGTTCCCACCCACCTCGCGGCCCAGGGACGCAATCAACGTCTCCCGTGGAACAACCTCCCCGGCATTGCGCATGAGTCGCTCTAGCAGGCAATATTCAGTGCGAGTCAGGCCGATGCGCAAGCCATTGCGATAAACCTCTCGGGCGGTCAGATCCAGCACCAGGTCGCCCTCCCGCAGTTGCCTTACCGGCGGCCGAGTCGCCCACCGGTTCACCGCGCGCAGCCGCACCAAGAGTTCATTAAACGAAAACGGCTTGGTGATGTAATCATCGGCTCCCAAGTCGAGACCATGCACTACATCGGGGACAGAATCCTTTGCGGTCAGCATCACGACAGGCGTCAGGTTGTTCTCGGTCCGCATGCGCCTGGCCATTTCGAATCCATCCATCCGAGGCATCATCACATCGAGAATCACCGCATCGAAATCGTGGTTACGGACCATCTGCAAGCCTTGGCTGCCGTCCTCGGCGCAGACGACAGTGTGGCCCTCCTCGCTCAGGCCGCGGTGCAACAGTTCCAACATGCGCCGCTCGTCTTCTACCACAAGCAGTTTCATAGAAATCGACCCCTTGGCAGTGGGGTGATCGGTTGAGTCTCACACTAGCGTAGACCGCAACCGGCTCAGCGAACAGAGTCTGAAAAAGTATTAACTGTCCTTTAACATCGCCGTCATAGCCCCTTCCTAGAATCCTCACTCATCGGAACCAAATGTATTCCCGTATTGCTCGAACCCAGTTGTCCTGGCATCTGCCCTTTTGGCGTGACCACGATCTCGTGACAACGATCTAAGGAGCTGAGTTTATGAAGCCGAAGCACTCCCCCACAATTGCCTTCGCCTCGCGATCAGTGTTCGTGCGATCAGTGTTTGTGCGATCAGCGTTCGTTTTGATGCTCGCCCTGATTTTGGGCACTAGCGTATACGCCCAGATCGATCGCGCTGAACTCGAAGGCACGGTGACCGACACTTCGGGAGCCGTTATCGCCGGGGCCAACGTGAATGTCATGGCGCTGGGAACCGGCCTCGCGCAGGAGCAGAAGGCGAGCCCGAACGGCTATTATCGGCTTCCGGGCTTGGCGATCGGTCGCTACACGGTCACGGTTTCGAGCAACGGTTTTAAGACTACCGTGGTCAAAGATGTGATCCTGGAAGTGGGCGAGACGCGCACGCTCGACATCAAGCTTCCAGTTGGGGCGACTACGGAGAAGGTTGAAGTCAATGCCCCCAACGAACCTTCCAACCGCACATCGGCCGAAGCCGGGACGGTAATTCGCCCGGACCAAATTGCTGATCTGGCGAACAATGGGCGGGATTGGACTACCTTATCGTTGCTGGCTCCGTTTGCCCAGGATGATGGCGGGGGCGATCAGAGAACGATCCGCTTCGCCGGCCGCGCACGCGACGACAACAACTTCCAGATCGACGGCGTCGACGCGGGCGGAATCCAGGAACAGTCACAGAAGTCGACGACGCGTCTACAGATTTCACAGGACGCTATTGAAGAGTACCGTGTCAGCAGCGCCTTATACGACGTCGAATATGGCACGCAGTCAGGCGGCCAGATCGACGCCGAAACCAAGTCCGGCACGAACGATCTCCACGGCAGCGCCTTCGGTTATCTCAGAAATTCGTATTTCGACGCCCGCAGTTTCCTTGATTTCGACATCAACGGCAATCCCGAAGTCTCCCCATTCCGGATGGGCCAATACGGGATGACGCTTGGCGGATCGATCGTAAAGAACAAGACATTCTATTTCATCAATTACGAAGGAATCAGGCAGCTGCAGCTCAACGGGCAGCAAATGGTTGTTCCCGCAGGCGTTTGCTGCGCGAGTTTTCCGACAGGGGAACCGCAAGGCATCACCGTACCCTATCAGCAGTATGTGTTGGATCAGGCCCAGAGTCTTGGCCTCGGGCCAACTGTCTGCCAGATCATGCAGGCGTTTCCTTGGCGCACTTCCGTTGGGACGATCGATGGTTGTTCTCCGCATTTCGCCATTCCCGACGGCGCATTTTCATATCAAGGCGGCAATCAAGATCTCCTAACGGTTGGCAGGCAGACGACCATCCACGAAGATACCTGGCTCGTACGGATCGACCAGAAGATCAGCGACAAAACCCTCCTTTACGGCCGCGCCCAACGCGACATCAGCCTTTGGAACGCGCCGGCTAACGGGACGAGCGTTCCTGGCGACAATCAGGCAACCATTAATCATCCGGCAAACTACATGCTGGCGCTGCAACATACCTTCAGTCCCACCCTATTCAACGAGGCGAAGGTCTATGTGAATCGCTCGCCCTTCCACAATCCGGGAGGAAGCGCGTTACCCTACGCCGTCAACACCAACACTTTCGTCTCACTGAACAACACCAGCGCCGATATCGAGGTGGGCACGACGTACGGTGGCATCGACAATCTGACCTGGGTCCATGGGCGGCATGCATTCAAGGCGGGTATCGAGATTCGCCGCGTCCGCCTCAATCAAGGGCAAACTTCGAATAACGCGCTGAGCTTCGGCGACGACTACTCGCTGGCGGCGGCAAGTTTGAGCAGCATCAACTACATCGCGCCATGGTGTTGTCACCGGCTGCGCCGGACTTTCTACATGCCCTATGTTCAGGACCAATTTAAGGTCACGCCGACGTTTACATTCACGGCAGGCGTTCGCTGGGATTACTACGGCGCTGCCGATGAAGCAACCGACCGGACCACCGTGTTTGACCTGAATCAATTCCACGGCGTCTGTCTGGGATCGGGTTCCTTCAACGTGGCACCCAGCCCCGGTCCGATCAACACTCCGCAGTGTCCGAAAAATCCGACTCTATACAACCCAACCTACCGCAACTTTGACCCGCGGTTTTCGCTCGCCTGGGCGCCTGATAAGTATCATGGCAGAACCGTATTTCGCGCCGGATATGGCATCTATCACGGCGCAGCGCAAAATGACGACTTGAACGCTGGGCTGGAGAGTGACACGTTTCGTCTTCTCGTAAATAATCCCAGCCCACCTAACTGCCCACCGCCAGGAAGTATCGACTGCGCTAACTTGCTACCCCAATATGCGCAACAGGATCCTGACCTTTCAGCAGCACCAGGAACAAGCAAACAAGCAAACCACCCGCGGGCGCTGCAACGCCAGGGGCGCCGCGATTTGTATGTGGAAACATGGGGAGCGACGATTGAACAGCAACTGCCGGCAAACTTCACCTACACGATGCAATACATCGGCAGCCGCGGTGTGCACCTGTTCTCGCGCGGAGGTGTCAACCTGTGCACTGAGCCGGTCACGTTCAATCCGGTTGATGGTGATTGTTTCCGGACATTGGATCCCTACTATCCCGGTGGAAATCCCTTTGGTTCGGTCGACATCAAGCGCGACATCGGAGCCAGCACCTATCATGCCCTCGGCGCGTCCCTGGAACGGCGGCTAACCAATGGACTCTCCCTTCAGGCGCGTTACACCTGGTCGCATTCCATCAATGATGGATCCGTCGGAGGAGGCGAATCGAACGGACCGGAGAATGTGAATTGCCTGGAATGCGACAAGGGTCCCAGTGTTTATGACATCCGGAACAACGTCACGGTCAACACTGAGTACGAGCTTCCGTTTGGGCCCGGTAAACCGTTCATGAATGAATCTGGTGTGCTGGGCAAAATCGTCGGCGGATGGACCCTGAGCAGCATCGGACTTTGGCACAGCGGACATCCGTTGACGGTCACGATGGATCTTAGCGGATCAATCAACAATCCATCCTCCCCATTCAACGGCTTTCCTTTTACCTACCTCCTGCCCGACGGCAATGACCAGACTAACCAGCGGCCCGACCTCATCCCCGGTGTGCCGGTGATTTTGTCCCACCCTCACCCTGCCGGTCCAGGCGGTGGTGGCTCACCCTTGGTCAACGCAGCAGCGTTTCAGGCGCCGCCTGTCGATGCGAACGGGAATTTCACGCGCTTCGGCAACGCACCGAACGGCATTGTCCGTGCTCCCAATGTCTGGCAGGTCGATGTGGCGCTTACAAAAGAGACAAAGCTCACCGAGCGTCTGTCGATGGAATTCGCGGTGCAAGCGTTTAACATTTTCAATCACGTCCAGCTAGCCGATCCCTTGGATCTGACGCTGGCATACTCTCCTGGAGTGAACTCCGCGAACCTTTCGGTTCCGAGCGATTTCGGTTTCATTGACTCGTCGGTAAACTTCAACAGTAACAACGACAACGCCGCCGCCGGGAACACGGGAACCGGCACTCCACGGGCGCTTCAGTTCATGGTGCGTCTCAAGTTCTAGCTGGCGGACGAGCGGGCGCACGCCAGCCCGCTCAGTCCAACGCCCAAACATTGGTCAGATCAGCGCAAATAGGGCCACACATTCTCGGTCACACATTTCTGGAGGAGCTCTTGAAAACACTCGTTATCATTTTGCTGTCGTCCTTGACCCTGCTTGCCGCATCCGCCCAGACACCAGGCAGCTATCACGTTACCAAAAAAATCCCCATCCCAGGTCAAGGTGGTTGGGACTACCTCGCGGTCGATGAGGCCGCCCGCCGCTTATACGTCTCCCACGGATCCGAAGTCGAGGTGGTCGACATCGATTCCGGCACAATCGTCGGCAAAATCGAAAACACTCCCGGCGTGCACGGAATTGCCATCGCTCCGGAACTCGGACGCGGTTTCGTCAGTAATGGTCAGGCCTCGACGATCACGATCTTCGACTTGAAGACACTGAAGAGGATCTCTGACGTCCCGACCGGCCAGAAGCCCGATGCGATCATCTATGATCCAGCCACATCGCGCGTCTTCGCATTCAACGGCGGCGGCAACAGTGCCACCGCAATCCATGCGGCAGACGGATCCGTGGCTGGCACGGTCGATCTAGGGGGCGGCCCCGAATATGCCGTGTCCGACGCCGCAGGATACGTTTACGATAATCTTGAAGATGAGAGCCTGGTCCTGAAAATCAACGCCAAATCGTTGAAGGTCGAAGAACGCTGGCCGACCGCTCCTTGCTCCTCGCCCTCGAGCATGGCCATCGACCGTCCGAACCGCCGCTTGTTTCTCGGCTGCCGCAGCAAGGTCATGGCCGTGATGAACGCCGACACGGGAAAGGTAATCGCGACACTGCCGATCGGCGACCACGTGGATGCGACGGCGTTCGATCCCGCGTCCCGGCTGATCTTCAATTCCAACGGAGAAGGCACAATCACAGTCATCCGTCAGGACGGCCCTGACAAATATTCGATCGCCGAAACGGTGAAGACCTTGCCCAGGGCGAAGACCATGGCACTCGATCCGAAGACGCACCAACTATTTCTGTCGACGGCGGAAGGCGGACAATTTGAAGTACTGGTGGTGGGCCAATAGATGAAAGTTTTTCAGAAACTACCGATCGTTCTTCTTTTTCTCAGCTGCGCGGCCTGCTCCCGTTCGCACTCGCGGGCTGCCGCCCCAACCCAACCGGCGGAATTGCAGTTGCAGGTCGGCATCCCCTTCCACTTCGTCGTTTACGGAGATTCGCGCTTCCATAATCCGAAAGACACGGAAGCCGCCAACCCCCCGGTGCGCCAGGCCCTGGTACAAGCGATCGCACAGACGAATCCTGCGTTCATCTCCTTCGGAGGCGACATCGTCTACAACGGCTTCGACAAGGATGACTGGAAGGTCTGGGACACCGAAACTGCGATATGGCGCGACAAAAAGATTCCGGTTTACCCCGCGCTCGGCAACCACGATCTTCACGGCGACGAAAAAGTTGCCCTCGCAAACTATTTCGAGCGCTTTCCTGATCTAAAAAACAGCCGCTATTACTCGGTACGCGTCGCCAACACATTGATGCTGGCTCTGGATAGTTCGTTGGACGAGACCTCCGGCCCGCAAGGCGATTGGCTCGCGCAGAAGCTATCCAATCTTCCGAGCGACGTGGACTTCGTCTTCATTATCCTGCACCATCCTCCTTACACCAGTTCGTCAGACTCCAAAATGTTCGGCGGAGGCCACTCTGCCCGCTCGCCAGAGAAAAAAATGGCGGACCTGCTGGAAGCTCGGCAGATTAATATGCGCGCCCGCATCGTCGTTTTTTCCGGGCACGTTCACAACTATGAGCGCCACGAACACGGAGGCATCACTTACTTTGTGACCGGTGGCGCCGGCGCGCACGCGTATCCGATTGAACGCGCGAAGGACGATCCCTTTCAGAGTAAGGAAGTGAACTATCACTATCTGAACGTGGATGTCGATCACGGCAGCCTCAAAGTCACGATGCACCGCCTCGACCTTACGAGTGGTGCCCCCGTCTGGACGGAGCCGGACTCGGTTACGATTTCTGCTCCCGCGGCCAAGGCTGTGGCCCAAGGACATTAGAGACAGGCCGTCTCGCCAGCTGCTTTTAGAAATCGCTGATTTCATTGTGCAATCACTGGCCCGCTATTTCTGATTGGCGGCGTCCTGTTGCTGCTCTCAGGCGTGCGCAGGACGTGCGTCCCGTAGTTCGAATTGATGCGGCTTGGCCGAAAAATGGAATGTTTCTGTCTTGGCCCCGAAGTTCCAAAACGCGATGAGCTAGGGATTTTAGCCGACACGCGACCGAGCGGGTATGAGATTGCGACCAAAGGAGTTCAGCCAGATTTAAGCAAGCTTTGAGACAATAATCTCAGGTTTGCCACATCATGCGCGTACTCCTGGTTGAAGACGAGCAGCGGCTTGCGGAGAATATTGTTGCTGCCTTGCGCGAGACCGGGCTGGCGGTAGATCATGCCGCCGACGGCGAAGCCGGTTCGCTCCTCGCCGAACAGGATGTCTACGATGCCATCGTCCTCGACCTTATGCTTCCCTGCAAGAGCGGTCAGCGCGTGCTCCAGGATCTGCGGCGAAGAAAACTTCATACCCCGGTCCTCATTCTCACCGCGCAGGAAAGCAAAGATTCGGTCGTCAATCTGCTAAACGCTGGGGCCGACGACTATCTCAGCAAACCATTTGACTTGGGAGAACTTCTTGCGCGGATCAAAGCGCTGATCCGCCGCGCGAAGGGTGTCTCTACTCCGGTGCTGGCGGTTTCGGATCTGGAATTGAATACTGTGCAGCAGACGGTTCGCCGGCGAGGTCAGTCTCTCGATCTCTCGCCCACGGAATACCGAATTCTTGAATACCTGATTCATCGACCCCGCGCCGTGGTATCACAGCAGGAACTGCTGGAGCACTTGTACGATTTCGATTGGGAACATCATTCCAATGTGATCGAAGCTCATATCTCGAATCTGAGAAGAAAACTGAACGTCGCGGGCACGGAACCGTTGATTGAGACTCTGCGGCATCGCGGATACCGTCTCCGCGAGGAGGGCTCGCAATGAAGAGCTTCGCCTCCTTCTCCATCACGCGCCGACTCGTCAGCACGGTTCTTATTCTTGAACTCGTGTCTGCAGCCGCCCTGATTGCCGCCATCACGGTTCACGAGTGGAGCGTGCAGCTGGAAATTTTCGACGCCTCTCTGGTCGCGACTGCCGAGTCGTTGCTTGGCGCGGTCCAGGACACAGAAGATGAAGGCGACAACGTCATGCTCGACATGCGCGGAGTGCGGGTCGCCAAAGATGCAGTCTTTCGCGTCGAGGACGAGCGCGGCAAGATTCTCGGTTCCGCCGGTGAGGCGCCGTCTCTGGAGACAGCCACATCCGCCGCGCCGCTCTTTCGCAACACGACTGTGAGTGGTCGCGATTACCGATTCCTGGTTCTGAACGGCACTCGGATCGTTGATCCGGGTAAAGCCAACGGCGGAGTTCGACACGGCGTCACCATCATTTACGGAACTCCCTTGCGCCACGTTTGGCACGAGGTCCGGGAGGCGGTTCGCTTCTTTGCCATTGCGACTGCTTTCCTTCTGGGCATCACCGCAGTGGTTATGGCGTGGCTGGTGCGCAAGGGATTGTCACCTGTTCATGAACTGGCTCGTGAAGCGGAGCGCATCAGTCCGGGCAATTGGCAATTCCACGCGCCTGTGAGCGCGAAAGAGACAGCGGAGCTGCGTCCTCTGGCTGCCGCTCTCGAAGCCGCCCTGGCGCGTCTGCAACGTTCATTTGAGCAGCAGAAGCGATTCACCAGGGATGCCGCGCACGAACTCAAGACCGATGTGGCCATCGTGAAGTCCTCGCTGCAACTGCTTTCCATGCGGAAGCGCACTCTCGACGAGTACGGCCAGGGGTTGGCGGTGAGTCTGGAGGACATTACCCGACTCGAGTCCACCGTGGAGAAGATGCTCACCTTGGCGCGACTCGAACAGCCAGCGGAGAGTTACAGTTCATCAGCGGCGTCTCAGACTTGTTCTCTTTCTTGTTCTCTTCGCGATGTCATCGAGGACGCAGTGCATCAGAGCAAGCCCTTCGCTCAGTTGAAATCCATCGAAGTTGCGGTCGAAATCAATGCTCATACTGATGTCAGGCTACCGATCGACAGTCGCGACGCGCTTTTATTGTGCTCGAACATTCTGTTGAACGCTCTGCAGCATAGCCCCGACGGCGCCACCGTGCGCATTGCGGTGACCGCCAACGAAAACACAGCCCGGCTGACCGTTCGTGACCAGGGAGAAGGTATCTCCGATGAAGATCGCGATCATGTCTTCGAGCCCTTCTATCGCGGTGACCCGTCGCGCAGCCGAACGAGCGGGGGCACCGGCCTCGGACTATCGATCTGTAAGGCAATTTGTGAGCGTGCCGGAGGGTCGATCGAAATCGCGAACGACGTTGCGGGTGGCGCTTTGGTTAGCGTGACTCTCCCGGCGAAGGTGGTGGAATCTCCTACACTTTCAGCTTCGCTTAAGGCGGAGTAGCGATACTTGCAGCGCCGGCAGCAATGCCGAGTCCTCTCCACTAGGAGTTCCGAATGCACTTTTATCGAGGAGTAGTCGCGTCCGCCGTCGTTTCCCTGGCTACGCTATGCGCATCGCAGAATTATCACGTTAGCGAACACTGGAAGGTTGGCGGGCAGGGAAGCTGGGACTATCTGCTGAGCGACGATGCCGCGCATCGTCTTTACATCACGCACAACTCGCGAGTCGAAGTTGTGGATAGCACCACCGGCAAGCCGATTGGCGCGATCACCGGTTTGAAGAGCACGCACGGGGTCGCGCTGAACCCGGATGGAAAGACGGGGTACATCAGCGACGGCGCGGGAAACGCCGTCGTCGTATTCAATCGCGCCGATTTCTCCGTCCTTGCAAACGTGCCGGCTGGCACGAATCCCGACGGCATCACATTTGAGCCGGTGACGAAAACCGTGTGGGCTTTCAACGGGCGCAGCAACAACATTTCGGTGCTGGACTCGGCTTCCAACAAGGTCGTCGCCACGGTACCGCTGCCCGGCAAGCCGGAGTTTCCGCAGGCCGATGGGCAGGGATCGGTGTTCGCGAATATCGAGGATAAGAATGAGATCGTGAAGCTCGATGCGGCCAACCGAAAACTCATTGCCACATGGCCACTGCCGGGCTGCGAATCACCTTCCGGGATGGCCATTGACCGCGACAAGCATCGTCTCTTCTCGGTCTGCGACGGGGGAAAGATGGCGATCGTCGATTATGACTCTGGCAAGGTTCTGGGGCTGGCTGCGATTGGCGACGGGCCCGATGCCGCTAGTTTTGATCCCAAACATGGATTGGCGTTCTCCTCGAATGGGGGCGATGGCACTCTCACCGTTGTGGATTCCGGGAAGCCGGGTTTTCCCGCGCTCCAGAATGTGAAGACAGAAAAAGGCGCGCGTACGATGGCCTTCGATGCCTCCACCGGCCGCGTCTACCTGGTAACGGCGCAGTTCGGGCCACCGCCAGCGCCAACCGAAGCCATGCCACATCCCCGACGGAGCGTCGTGCCAGACAGCTTCGAGATCATTGTCGTTCAGCCGTAGCGAAGGGGAGATCCTTCGGCACCATGAATTAACCAGGCCTGCGAGTTGCAAGCGCAGGCCTTTTCTACGCTCGCTAGCCTATGACGTCTGATGTTCGCCTCGAGTCAGCAAGTAGTAAACCACCGGCGTGACAATCAGGCTTAACACCATCGAGATCGCCAGGCCACCGATCACGGCAATGGCCAGCGGTTGCAGCATCTGAGATCCGGAGCCCAGCGCAAATGCGAGCGGCAGCATTCCACAGATCGCCGCCGCCGCCGTCATGAGAATAGGCCGCAGACGGCGTTGCGCGGCATGAATCATGGCTTCGCGCGCGGACACGCCTTCATGACGGTAGCGCTCATCTGCGTCCAACAGCAGGATGCCGTTCTTCGCGACGATGCCGATCACCATGATCAGTCCCATAAAAGATGCGACGTTGAAGGTCGTGCCCGTGACCAGCAATGCGAAGACCACACCTGCGATGGAAAGCACCGACGACGCGAGGATCGCGATCGGCGCAGAAAAGTTGCGGAACTCAACCATCAACACTCCGAACACCAGCGCCAGAGACAGAACGAGCACTCGCAACAGTTCGTGAAAGGACTGCTGTTGTTCCTGATAAGTTCCGCCATACTCGATTCTCACCGTGGGCGGCAGGTGCATCGCGGTGATGGTGCGTTGCACCTTCGCGATCGCGGTTCCAAGATCGGAACCTTCCAGCCTGGCCGTCACGATGATGAGCTGTTGCAGGTTCTCGCGTTTGATTTCGTTTTGCGGAGGCAACTGCTCCACCTGCGCTAACGATCCCAGCGTTGCGAGTTTGCCGGTCGAACTATTGAAGACCGTGTTCTGGATCGTATCCAGCGATTGGCGCGTCTCATCTCCCAGGCGGACGCGCACCGTGTAAGGCCGCCCATTCGCAATCAGCGGATCGGTCGTGGTTACTCCGTCCAGGATCGAAGTCGCATCTTCGGCAATCTCTACCGGCGTGAAGCCCATGCGCCCGGCGACGATGGGATTGATCTGAAAGTTGGTCGCGGGGCCGCTGATCGTATTCTCGATTCCGTTCTGGATATCCACGACGCCGCCGATTTTGCCGAGAGCATCGCCAATCCGCGGGCCCAGGTCCGCCAACAGCGCCGGATCGCTCGCGAACACCTTAATCTGAATGGGCTCCGGGGCGTTCGATAAATCGCCGATCATGTCCTGCAGAACCTGCGTGAACTCCACGTCAAGCTCCGGTTCGGTCTTCTTGATCTCGGCGCGCACGTCCGCGATGACTTCGTCGATGCCGCGGTCGCGCTTGCTCTTCAACTTCACCGTAACGTCGCCGGTGTTAGCTTCCGTGACGGCGGCGAACCCCATCTGCAGGCCGGTGCGCCGCGAAGTGCTTTCGACCTCCGGCTTGCGGCGAAGAATTCGATCGACGTGCTCAAGCACTCGATTGGTTTCCGACAGTGAGCTTCCCGCGGGCATGATGTAGTCGAGAATGAATCCGCCTTCATCCATCTCGGGCAGAAGATCGGACCCAAGCCAGCGATAGCAAAGTAAACTGCCAATCGCGAGAACTGCGCACAGGCCCAACAGCATCAACGGACGGCTCAGCGCCCAACCCAGGCCACGCTCATGCCACTGCAGCACGGTGCGCATGACGCGTCCGTGCTCATCGCGATGCTTGTCCATCACGTCATCTGTCTCGTCATCCGTCGCTTCGCGCCGCTCCCGCAGGAACACGAGGCTAAGCGCCGGAGTCCAGGTGACGGCCAGAAGCAGCGATGTAAGAAGCGCCACTGTCATCGTGATCGCGAGGGCGCGGAAGAAACTTCCCGTCACGCCTGTGACCGAGACCAGAGGCAGAAAGACAACGACGGGTGTGACGGTCGATCCCACAAGAGGCACGGCGATCTCGCGCAAGGCAAGTCGGGCCGCGCGGGCGCGTGACTCGCCCCGGTCGCGGTGCGAGACGATATTTTCCACCACCACAATCGCATCGTCCATCACCAATCCAATCGCGGCCGCCAGTCCGCCAAGCGTCATCAGGTTGAAGCTTTGTCCGATCGCCCACAGAAACAGGATGGTGATCGCCACCGTGACAGGAATCACCAGGCCCGCGACCAGCGACGACGTCCAATCGCTCAGGAAAAGAAACAGGATGACGCATGCCAGCAGAAGTCCGATGAGGATGGCATCGCGGACGCTGCGAATACTCTCCCGCACCAACTCCGACTGATCGTAATAAGGTTCGAGACGTACGCCCGCCGGCAGCGTCTTGCGGAGTTGCTGAACTTTTTCCGCGATTGCGTCGGCTACGGCCACGGTGTTGCTGGAAGGCTGCCGCGCGACATTCAAAAGAACAGCTGGACTGTCGTTTGCGGTGACGGCAGTATAGACAGGCAACACACCGTTCTGCACCGTTGCCACATCAGCGACCCGGACCGCAACTCCGGCCGCCGTCATCTTCACGACCAGCCGGCCCAACTGATCGGCGTCATGCGCTTGCGCTCCGACCAGGCCAAGAATCAACTGGTGATTGGCTTCGTAGAGGCCCGGCGAGTCGATGATGTTTGATGCTTGGACGGCGTTTACCAGGTCGAGAATCGTCACTCCGGCGGTCTGCATCCGCGCCATGTTAGGCACGATGTGAAACTCTGGAACTTTGCCGCCCTGCACCGTGATCGTGCTGACTCCCGCAACTCGGTTTAGCGGCGGCTTGAGCTCATACGTGGCCAACTCCCAGAGCTGGGTTTGCGAGAGCCGGTCGGACGTAAGGCTGTAACCAAGAATGGGAAAAGTCGCGAACGTAAGACGATTGGTCGTGATGATGGCAGTGGCTGGAAGGGTCTGCCGCGCCTTGCTGATGGCTGCGTCCACCAGTTGAAGCGTGCGGAACATATCGACGTTCCAGTCGAAGAACAGGCTCACTTCCGCAGACCCGCGGCTGGTGGTGGAACGAACCGTAACCAGGCCGGGAACCGAATTGACCGCATCTTCGATCGGTTTGGTAATCGTCACTTGCATCTGCTCGACCGGCATCACTCCGTTGTCGATGCCGATCACCACGCGCGGAAAATTTGTCTCGGGAAAGACTGAGATGGGAACCTGCTCCGCCGCATAAATCCCTGCCAGCGAGAACACGATAAGGAAAAAGAAAATCGAACCGCGATAGCGGACGAGCCAGAAGGTTTCCCCGGCGCGGGGCGGTTGAGATGGTTCCGTCACTTCGCTTCTCCGCCTGCCTTATCCTCATCTTCGCCCGCCTTGCCGACCTTCACTTTTGTTCCGTCATCGAGACCGTAGGCGCCCCTGGTGATGACCGTCTCCGATCCACTCAGTCCATCGGTCACCTGAACGTCCTCACCGTCATTCAAGCCGAGTTGCACAACCTGTTTGTGCGCTACGCCATCGGACCCGACCAACATCACGGACTTTGCGCCATCCGCAGCGGTGAGCACCGCGGAGAGCGGCACCTTCACAGCCTTCGCAACCGCTGTTCCCTTAATCGAGATCGCCGCCGGGGTCCCGGCCTTATACGTCCCCTTACGGTTATCTAAGCGAATCCAGACCTCCACCGTTGTGCTACCGGGATCGAGTGCGGGACTGATCAGAAAGACTTTCGCCGACACCGGCCCATCCGTACCTGGAATCACAATCGAAGCAGCATCGCCAACTTTCAACCGCTGCGCCACCGTCTGCGACAGATGAACTTTCGCGAGCAGCGAAGATGTGTCCATCACGGTAACGAGCGGGCTGCCGGAGTTCGCGGTTTCGCCAGGAAAAAGCGGACGGTCGGTTACGACCCCTGTGATCGGGCTGCGCACCTCGGAGTACGAGACTTGAGCCTGTGCGGCCAGATATTTTGCTTTGGCGGATGAGAGTTGACCCTCCGCCTGTTGGAGCGAAGCCGCGCGGCTTACGGCTTTCAGCGAGTCCAGATGGTTCTGCGCTACATCATAGGCCGACTGCGCCTGGACCAGAGCCGCAGCCGCCGTGTCATAGTCCCTACCGGGGATCGCGCCTTCGGCGAGAAGTCTCTTGCGCGCGGCAACAATCTGCTTCTGCAATTCAAGCTGCGCTTTGGCCTGGGCCACATCCAACTCAGCCTTGCGGTAGTCCTCCGGCACTTGCGCCTTCGTTTGCATATCGAACGACGCCTGCGCCGCCGCATACTGTCCCTTGTTATCCAGCGCTTGCGCGCTGAGGTCGCGATTTTCCAGAACGGCCAGCAGTTGTCCGGCTTTCACTTTCGAGCCGCGCTGCACATAAAATTCACGCACTGGTGCGGTGATCTTCGGTGAGATGGCGGCCTGCGCTATAGGGGAAAGAGTCGCGTCGGCCACGATGCGCTCAGAAATCTCGCCAATCTCTGGATGCTCCGCCTGCACCGTCGCAACCGCAGCCGCATCGGCGTCGCCTGTTTTCTTGCAGGCCTGCAGAAATACCGCACAAAGCGATATCCCTGCCAGCAGAATGGCCTGCAGCCGGAGCGCCGGTCGCGGAAAAGAATTCAGGTTTGCGTTCACAGGGTTCCTGTCAGCACTTGCAGTCCGGCCAGGGCGGTCTGGTACCGGACCACTCCCTCCGCCTGTGCGGTTTCCACCGAAAGATATGCAGTCTCGGCGTCGACCACTTCAAATACAGTTGCCTCGCCGGACGAGTAACGAAGCTTGGTGAGCCGCAGGCTCTCCTCTGCTGTGCGCACACTCAGATCGAGGAGAACCATTTGATCTCGCGCTGCCACTGCCTCGGCATACACCTCTTCCAGTGCCGCAATCACTCTTCTCTGCGCCGCCGTCGCCGTTACTCGTGCAACATCGCGCCTGATCTCGCTCTGCTTGATACGCTTCTGCGTCGAGAACCAGTCCCACACGGGAATGTCGAGCGTCGCACTGATCGAGTATCCCAGGTTGCTCACGTCGTCGGGGCCGCGCTTGGCAAACTGTGCCGCATCGATCCCGTAGCTGAAGTTCAATCCAAGATCGGGCAGATAGGCGGCCCGTGCGGATGTCACTCCGGCATTGCCGGCCCGCACTCCAGCCAGCGCGCTTCGTATTTCGGGACTGTTGGCGGAAGCCAGCCGGTTCACGTCCTCACGATTGGGAAGATCCGCAGGTGAGCCTGGCGCCTCTGTGGAGAAAGGCGTCCGCGGGTCGGGAAACAGAAGCACTGCGAGCTCGAGCCGCGCCTTATCCGCCGCCAGGGTGCCGTCGCTCAAATCGCGTTGGCGCTGCTGCTGCTGCAGTTGCGCCTTCACAACATCGGCATGCGCGCCTTCACGCGCAGCCTCGCGTTTCTCGGTCAGATCCGTGAACGATTGCGCGTCTCGCAAGGCCTGCTCCAGAACATGCTGTTTTGTTTCAAAAGCAGAGACCGAGTAGTACAAGCTGACTACACTCAAAATCAGCCCCCGGCGCGCAACTTCCAACTCCGCAGAAGCCCGCGCCGCGTTGGCAGCCGCAACTTGCGCATCCGCAAACTGCTTCAGCCCGACAGTTTCATTAATGGAAGCCTGACTGATGTATTCGTGGACCGCATTGTTCGCGATAAAGATCGGGGAGGGCTGCGTCCCGCCAGGGACGATTTGATTGGTTTGTCCGTTCGGCTGCGTATAGAGCACTTGGTTGTGATACACGACCGAGGGCAGCAGAGCAGCTCTGCCTAGATAACGATCGATGGCCGCCGATTTCTGCGCCGCCAGTGCGCTGGCGAAGGCTGGCTCATTTTGTTGTGCCCGGTGAATCGCTTCCGCAAGCGAGATAACGGCCGGACTGCCCGTCACACCTTGCGCGAAGGATGTCGCAGCGAAACCGGCGGCGCTTATTAACGCGAGCGCCCCTGCGACAAGGTTAAGCAGATTTCGATCGATCCGGCTCATACTCTGCAGATTAGGGGCGCAACCTTAAGACTCACTGAAGCGCGCAATGAGGACGAGAATGAAATCCTCGGGGTTTCTGCACGGTTTTGACATCGGATTTGCCTTGACGATGCTGTCAATCACAGGGTTAGGGCGAAACCGAATCTAGCGTCGGATTCTCCACACGAACAAGGCTATGAAGACCACACCACATGCCACCGCTCCCAGGGGATCTTCGAGCATGCCCAGCACGCCCCATTCGATCTCGACCGACCTATGAATCACGAACCGAGCGTAGGCCATCACAATTAGAACTAGTACCGCAGGGCAGATCAGCGCAAAAACAGCAGTCACCGCGAGGGCAAACCCAAAGGAAACGAAGATCCGTCGCTCATGATTGTTGTCGGCGGAGCTCAGACTCCTGCGCATTCGGCCTTCCTTCAAATCCTAATGAGGAGCATGTCGAGATGACCCGTTACGTCGAACAGACGCAGTCGGTAGCCATTGCCAAATTGCTTTCCCGAGTGGGGTTTTCCCATCCGCCCTGGCTGCGGTTTCTACGTCTTCGTCATCTCGGAGCCCCAAATTTCGTCACCATCGCGCTCAAAGTCAACTATTAGGAGTACATCGACAAGCACTGACTGCTCTCTTGGCGTCGCGTTCTGATCACCTCATTTCAAGACTGATGGGAGGCGACGAAAAAAGCGGAGACGAAGATTTCGCTGCGCCCACTCGTGAACTTGGAGGCTACCATGCCAAGCTTAAAGCTCCCTGAAGATCGGAGAGAAATAGAATCGTTCGCTCTCAGGGCCGACTCTTGAAGAAGTTCCCGGTCATTCCCTCCATCCGGATACTTCAATAGGATTCCGTTGGCAAACCTGAGTGCGGTGTGACCGTTGCGGGGACCGACCAGTTCCTGACGGGCGTCCCATGAAGGAACTTCCAATTCTCCGCCAGCCGTGGTTGAAGCTGACCGCGTTCGGGATAGTCATGGGAGCGAAATTCTCGAACGATTCGGTACAAACCTCTAATGTAAGGCGCTGACTGTTGTGGGCGTCGAGCCAGCGTCCTCAAAGGAAAATGCGATCGCGACATTGGGATGTTCTTTTCCGCTGATTTCCACGTATGGATAGACAAAATAGTTCAGCGGGGGGCCTTCTTGGGCGGGGGCGAGTTCGAGATCCCGTCCTTGCGTGAACTGCACCCGGTTCACGTCATGTGCGCCAAAAAAATAATCGTGTTTCTCCTGGTGCTTCCACGCCTCCGAAATATCGACCGGCACCCATCCCAATGAATCAAGATAGAACTCGGCCCAGCAGTGGTACCCGGGAATCTCGGCGGAATGCTTGTCGGCCGGCAGCGGGAAGCCTATCTGAAAGCGCGCTGGAATCTTCTCCGCACGCGCCATCGAGATGAACACGGAGTGGAAGTCCGTGCAATTGCCGTGCTTCGCATCGCAGGCCCAGAGCGTGTCGCCGTGTCCCCAGCCAATACCGCTCTTGTCATATTTCATCGTGCGAAAAACATACTCGTAAATATCCTTCGCCTTTTCGAGGGGCGTGGTCGCGCCTTTCGTTTCCTGTTCGGCTAGTTGCGCAGGAACGCCGGTGACGGGCACCAGTCGGTCCGGCTCGAGGAAGCGCGCTAATTCGACGTGGGGCACCTTCGCGGATGGCGCGGTTCCCGCGGGTTTACCGTTGAGCAGCACGACATGTTCTTTTCGAACAATGTCATAGTCCACCGAAAACTTGTACTCGTCCTTATCAGCCTTCGAAGCTTCCGCGTATAGCACCTCGTTCCCGTATTCCGGTTGCCGAACCTGCTTCAGCGGCAAGTCTCCACTCTTGGAAGTCACTTTCACCTCCTGGAAGGCGTCGGAGTGGGCCAGAGGAATCCAGATGCGTACCGCGTCGCCGGGTTTGACATCCTTCACCGTGAATGCGTAGTGAAAGGTGAAATGGCGTTCGTTCTGCGCGAGAGACGGCAAAGACGAGAACAGAAGAATCAGGAAAAGCAGAGCTCGAGGCAGCATGATGTATCCTTTCGAGGAGGATCGCTTTTGTTCAAGCCCTCTGTGACCGGCAACGGCAGCGGACGTCTCAGGCGGGGCTGTCGCGAAGCGAAACCGCAGCCGCGCGGTCGGGGTGTGTGCATCGCATAGTTCGAGGCACAGTTCGAAGCACACGTTCGCAGTCTGCATGTTGCGCTAGGGTCCTGTCAAATCCCGCTCTCGATTGAGCGTATCGCGCACTGACGACGTCGATCTGGCTCCACTGGCAGGGACAAGAGGAACCGTTTAGAATGTCGGCTCCTCTCTGTTTCGCGCCGCAAAACTCGCGGCGTTTGTTGGGTACGAGGTGTACACGATGACGAATGCAGGCCCGACGCAAACTGCGAACCAAGCGCCCGCAGCAAATGGGCTCGCAATAGTTCGTGTCACGATTGGCGCAATGCTGGTGTGGGTCTTCTTCGAGAATCTGGGGAAAGGTCTCTACACGCCAGCGGGCTACGCAGGTCTGATCAACTACTACATAAAGGCGAGTCACTCGCCGGCCGCGTGGAAGGCAGTGATGAGTTTTGCGGCGAGCCACGCCGCAATGGCCGCTCCGATGCAGGCCGTGACTGAGATCGGTCTCGGAATCCTGCTGGTCATCGGTCTGCTGACGCGCCCTGCCGCGTTTGTGGCTTTTCTGTACTTGGGCAGCCTTTGGGTATCTGAATGGGGCACGTCGTGGATCTGGGAATTGCTGGTTTCAGTGCTCGCCTCGCTTTCGCTCGTGGTTGGGCGGGCCGGTCGTGCATGGGGTGTCGACGCCTTGCTCGCGCGGCGCTGGCCATCCTCTCCATGGTGGTGAGTTGAGCGTGCTTACTTGAACAAAGCTCAAGTGCGAGTGTCGGTTGTCATTCCTACACACAACGAAGCGCAGTCCATCGGCTGCGTCTTAGCTGATCTCCCTTCGGACACTGTTACGGAGGTCTTAGTCGTCGACAGCAATTCAACCGACGGGACTCCCGAAATCGCCTCAAAGATGGGAGCCCGGATCCTGCACGAACCTCGCCGCGGATACGGTCGCGCTTGCTTGACCGGACTTGCTGAAGCCAGCAGCCCTGACATTGTGGTGTTCCTCGACGGCGATTACAGCGATCGGCCGGCTGAGTTGCAGCTTCTCCTCGCTCCCATCCTTGACGGACGCGCGGATATCACGCTCGGTTCGCGCCTTCACGAACCGCGTTCTGCGGGTGCGTTGCCTTGGCATCAGATGTTTGGTAATCGTCTCGCCGCTGGCTTGATCAGGATTCTGTATCGACTAGACATCAGTGATCTCGGTCCCTTTCGCGCGGGCCGCGCAGATGTACTACGCGCGCTCGCGCTCGAAGAAACCACTTACGGCTGGGCGGTTGAAATGATTCTCAAGGGTACGCTTGCGGGGTTCCGCGTCGTTGAGGTGCCGGTGAGCTACCATCCGCGCATAGGAAAATCCAAGATTAGCGGTACACTGCGAGGCACAGTTGGAGCGGCGTGGTTCATCCTCTCGCTGATAATGCGCTATTATTTCCGGCATCGAAAAGCCAGAAATCCGCGGCCAGCGTGAATGTTGGCCCCTCGCTCCTCTATGGACTCGTCCCGCGAAAATACCGCATATTCGCCAAACGATAGCCGCACGCTAGTCGTCATGGCAAAAGCACCCAAGCCGGGTATGGTCAAAACTCGTCTGTCTCCGAGCCTTCCGGTCGAGGCGGTCACTGAACTCTATCGCTGCCTTTTGAACGACACCATCGCGCTGGCGCACTCGCTGGAAATGGTAGACGTAGCCATTATGTGCCCGGCTTCCGACGTCGAAGAACTGAGGCAGTTGGCTCCAAATGTATCGGGCGTATTGGGCCAGCAAGGACAAGGCCTTGCGGCAGGCCTCATCTCGGCATTTGCGCACTTCGCGACGGTTGGCCACCAACGCGTCGTTGCCTTCAACAGCGACAGCCCGCATCTGCCGGCGTCGATTCTTGAAAACGCGTTTGACGCGCTTGCCGACCATGACGTGGTTGTGGGACCGACGTACGACGGCGGTTATTACCTCGTAGGAGCCAAGGCTTCTCACCCCGGGCTTTTCGACGGCGACAGCATGGGAACGAAAAGCGCGCTTGAGGCTTTATTGGCGCGCGCTCGCGCACTCCAGCTCTCCGTCGGATTCACTGATCCCTTCTACGACATCGACGTGGCTGTCGATTTGACCCGACTCGCCACGGAACTGGAACTCGCTCCCGCTAGGGCGCCACGAACGGCGGTCTGGTTGAAACTGTGGGCGTCGACTATTACACAGTTGCGGACGGGCACGGTAGTCCTGTGAAACTCACGCCAGCCCGCAGACTGTACGGGCTTGGCGCCATCTTACTTGTGGCGCTGAGCATCTGCTCGCGCAAGGTCAGCAGCATCGGGGATCCGTCCTTCATCATTCCGCTGGCCGTTGCCGGCATTGCGTACCTCCTTGCCATTCGCGAGCTTTTCTCGACTCCAACACTTCCCCGGCGCGTCATCGTGATGCTGCTGGTGTTGGCCGGCCTCTGGCGTATTCCATTTCTTGTGTCCCTGCCGGGTCCCGACGATGACATTCATCGATACCTTTGGGATGGCCGAGTCCAGAGGCTCGGATATAACCCTTACCTCATTGTTCCGAGCGATCCTGCACTAGCCAGCTTGCACACGCCCGAGACGCGCGGCCTCAACAATCCGGATCTACCGAGCCCATACCCGCCGGGCGCCGAGCTTTTCTTCCGCGCAGTCACCGCAATTCATGAGTCTCTTTTTTCCCTAAAAGTAGCGTTTGTATTTTGCGATTTGGCAATTATTCTTGTTTTGCTCGAGATCTTGCGCAGAAGCGGGCAAGGATCGCACTGGGTGCTGGCCTATGCCTGGCATCCGCTACTGACAACCGACGTCGCGGGCAGCGGTCACATCGATATTGTCGGCGTGTTGCTGCTGTTGGTTTCCGCCGCCGCGCTCGGGCGGCAGTGGCGCGCGGTCGCGGCAGCCGCATTTGGGCTGGCTGTCGCTGTGAAGTTTCTCCCGATCGTACTCCTGCCGGTCTACTGGAAACGTGTTCGTATCCGAGACGCCATATTGGCGGCCACTGTCGTTGGACTCCTCTTTATACCGTTCTTAAACCATGGACGAATTCCCATCGGTTCACTCGGAACGTACGTGCGGAGTTTCCGCTTCAATGACCCGGTGTTCGCCGCCCTCGAGCAAGTTGCCGCTCCGCAGTTTGCAGTTGGGGTGGCCGTGGTTGCGGGATTTCTTGTCGCGCTCTGGCTGAGAAGCAAGGCCACCGAGTGGTCGCCGGATATGTTCGCGTGGCCGATGGCAGCATCGCTTCTCTGTGCGCCGGTCGTGTACCCCTGGTACCTTCTCTGGCTCCTGCCGTTTGTCCGCTCGGCTTCGACGGTCCCGCTCATCATCTGGACGGTCAGCATCATCCCAACTTACTACGTCTGGCACTTGCGCGCGCTTGGCCGTGCTTGGCTGGTTCCGGCGTGGATCATGGTTCTCGAATATGGATCTGTGGCACTGGCTGTCGCGACTATCGAATTTCGGCGATTGAGACGACGGTCGGCGCCACGATCGTCAATTGAATAGATGCCCACTCGTTCGCCAGACCGCCAAGAACCGGACCCGTTGTATAATCCGCGGCAAGCGCTGTGAATGCATGGGACGGGCGAAGAACGACTGTGCTCAGTGACTCGCGTATCCAGAAACTTGCACCGTCATCCATCACCGCTTCCGTTTAATTCACCGAGGAGCAAACTTATGAAAAATGCCCGCCGTTTAGCCACGATGGGTCTTCTGCTTTGCGGAGTGCTGGTCCTTGTTCCAAACTCTTGGGCACAACAGCGCCCGCCCATTCTCGAACAGATTGCCAAGACCTACGGCCTTGATTCCTATTCCCAAATCGAGGCCATCCGTTACACCTGGAACGGGGAAATCACCGGACTCTTCAAAGCCTCTCACGTGTGGGAGTGGGAGCCCAAGACCGGCAAGGTCTCCTTTGAGAGCACAGACAAAGACGGTAAGCCGGTGAAAGTCACCTACATGCGCTCCGCGTTGAGCAGCCAGCCGGACAACGTGAAGACCCAAGTTGAGCCGGCCTTCGTCAACGACAACTATTGGCTCCTGTTTCCCTTCCATGCCTACTGGGACACCAGTGCCACGGTGACCGATGAGGGTATGAAAAAACTCCCGACGGGCGTCGGCTCGGCCGATCTCGTCGCAGTAAAGTATGCCCCGGAACTCGGCGGCTACACGCCAGGCGACACCTGGGAACTCTACGTCGGCAAAGACAAGCGCGTCGAGTACTTGGTCTTCCACCACGGCGGGGAAAAAAAGCCGAGCCTCGTCAAGGCATCATGGACGGGGTACAAAAAGGCCGGTCCTCTCCTCGTCTCAACCGAGCATCGCGGCACCGCCGATGGCAAGCCGCTGCACATCTCCATCACAAATGTGGCCGTCAAGCTGACGGGTTCCGACACCTGGATGGACGCGAAATAAGAGACAAGTCTTATCGGGCGATTACTACCGTAGTGCAGGAACTGCTCATCTTGGGCAAGTCACGGCTGGCGGCCATGCGGATTTCGAGGCGCGGCCGCTCTCCGCGAATGATCGGGCAGTAATAGTCAGGCTCCAGCAGAGCTCCCTGCAGACGCCGGCGTCCGGCACAGCCGCCATGGCAAGTCTCCCGAAATTCGCAAGGCCGGCACGCATTGGGAATCGTCCGGGCCTGACTGAAGGGCAGGGAGTCTAGAATCTCGACGCCCGCCGAAATCAAATTCACGAGTGGCTCGCCCGATCCAGGCCAATAGACGCAGGGCTGTGTCGTGGCGCGCGGAGTCACCCTCACGGTGCTAACCCCACATCCTCCTCGGAGTGGCGGTAGTCCGGCCAAGGCTCGCACCAGTGGCTCTCCAATTGCGATCACATCGGCTTCAGCAAAGAGGCGGCGGAACCCCTCCCAGTATTCCTCATATGAGAGTGCATACATGTCGGATCGCACCGCCTGATACACATTCACTCGCAAAGGCGCGGCAAAGCGTTTGGCCACCCGAGCCACCTCCGCCAGACGCAAGTAGTTCGCTTTCATCATGACCGCGATGATGGTGACCGGCACACCGAGCGTCACGCAGCGTTCTGCTTGATGGTGGATCAGTTCCCAATTGCCGTTTCCGCGTTGGGCATCTTGTTCGGCTTGGGTAGGGTAGTCGAGAGAAAACTCGATGTCGTGAAAAGCGAGCAGTTCTTTTTCCTCCAAGACTGCAACACTGTGGCCGTTGGAGGTGATGGTGAGTTTGATGGGTTGGGTTCGCAGGTAACTTAATATCGCTTTGAACTCCGGATGCATGCCGTTCTCACCGGTGCCAAGATTCACCGAACGGATCGGCAGTCGTTCCATGACCGATTTCACTTGATCCAGAGAGAGGCGATCAGTGCGGGCCGGATCCCGGTAACAAAAGGCGCATGAAAGATTGCACTCGTTCGTGAGCCCAAGCCCGAGCGAAATACCAGCGTCAGGAGTCTTCCCGCCGGTTGTGGAGAGTGAAGATTCCGCTCGCACGTCATTCACTCGCGCTCCTCCTTCACCGGATTAAGCCGAACCAGACATTGCCTATAGCGCGCTACTGCGGCAAACTCTGGTCGCATACCCAGTTTACGTTCCAGTTCTAGAATGCGCTGATACTCGGTGTCGCGAGATATCACCGGCGGCAAATAATCCGCAACCACGCGCACACCACGCTCCACGATTAATCTCAGCGATGCTGCTTTCAGCAGACGCCGCAGGTAGTCGTTGCTGAAGAGTCGTACTCTCCCTCCGTAGAGAGATTCTTCTCCCCACTCAGCCGTAAGACCATTTTTCGCCTCATCCAAATCGCCATTTCGGATTGCAGCTTTTAATACCTCGCCTGCCTGGCTGCGCACGAGCACCGAGACTATCGCGGACGAGCCTCGCAAGGCACGAGCCGCATCATGCAACACAGCTCCCGGATCGTCGACATATTCCAGAATGTTATGGCAGAGAATTACATCGAACGAGCGAGCAGGAAACAAGCTGGCAAGCTGCGCTGCCTCCCCGTGTTTTACCACTATCTTCTCCGCGACTCCGCCTTCGTAGGCTGCGCGTTGCGCGATATCCAGCATCTCCGCAGAACAATCCACAGCCGTGACATGAATGCCAAGTCGTGCCAGGCGAACCGCCGTCGCTCCTGTGCCACACCCGAGATCCAGCGCGCGCAAAGGTTGTTCGGCCTCGTGCGGAAGAAAATCGTGCAGGTTGGCGAAGGCCAAGTCCGACCGCAACCGTCCCTCGGGCGTCTGCAGGTAGGCAGCATATTTGTTCGCGCCGCTTTGAAAGCGTTCGCTGCCGGCACCGGCGGACATATTCATGCGATCTCCAAGCGCCATGGTCCGAACTCTCGATTCGATACGCCAATGCACTTTAATTTAATCAGGAACTTGACAGCGGCGCTTCCGGAATCGTCGGCAGCGGCAGTTTTGGGACAGTTTGATTCTCAATAGATTTTAAACCTGATTAGATTCGCCAGAGTTCTTTGACAAAAACCAGCTCCGATCACCTCGACAGTTCACACAGCAAACCCGCGAAAGCGTCCGCCGCGCTAGCGGCTTAGCTCAAGTTGGCTGATAGGAAGTGATTGCGATCGTTCTGGTTGAGAGGCAAGTCGGAAGCCATGGCCGGGACAGACTCTCAACGGCTCTTGCCAGCAGTCTTCTTGTAGGAAGTTTCACCAGATCAGTACCGGGAAACGCGCAAGCGTCCAGGGTTTTGTCTCCAGCCTAACCGACTTGCCGGTACCGATTCGCATATCCCAATCTGAATTATTTGGAATAAGGGATATCTCGGCGCTACTGCGGTTAGGTGCGACTTGAGCGGCGCAGACTTCTTCGAAACGACCTTGGGTTCGCGCCAAACTCCGCATGAAATGCGTGATTGAAGTTGGAGATATCTCCGAAACCGGAATCCAGGGCTACATCGACTACCCGCCGCTCGATTTGCAACATCAGTCGGGTCGCAGCCTTCCGCAGTCTGGCACGAAGCACATATCGGTGGGGCGTGAGTCCGGTAAGATGCCGAAAAGTGCGAAGAAAATGATAGCGGCTAAGTTTGGCCTCCCGGGCAAGCGATCCAAGGCTGTGGTCGCCATCAGGCTGGCTCTCAATCATTCGAAGGCTACGTGTAACGCGCGATTCTGCAGCGGGCGAACTCCTCCAGCCTGATTTGCCACTGGCAATTTCGAGCGTTCGCGCTGCTAGTTCAAAACTGATCTCCTCCCAGTCTGCGCTGGAATGAATGGAATCACTGGTAGGCTTGACCGGCGCCGTCGTGGATGACTTTTGTTCATTTTCGAAAGCTGTGTTCGATACCGCGAGGCTGGCACATGCTCGTGCGACCAACGCCGATAATTCCCGTACCGGCGGCACACGAAGTGCGGAGAAACGGGTTGAAATCCCCGGGCTACGGGCTTCCATTGCGAGGCCTTCAAAGTACTCCGAATCGTAGGCGAACGAAATACAGCGATCCCCAACGCCGTGTTCATGCCCACACTTGAAATACTGTCCAGCATTTCCGAGAAGAAGCGAGCCCGGAGTCATTAATTCTCGTCCCGCGCTCGATTGATACTGAAATGTGCCCTGGACAACAAGCGCGATGGAGGTCTGACGATGCTGCTCCTCACATGGGCGGTCGTGAGGGCCCGCGCGGCAGACCACGTCAGAAACGATCCACCATCGCCCTGCGCCAGCGTCCGCAGTGCAGGAATTGCCCCAGATGCGACCGCAATTTTCGCCAAGAATGTTGCCTCGCAACAACGATACAACAGTCTATTATCGCGGAAAGCGGATTTAAGGAACCTGCCGTTAGAGCCCCCTAAGTCCATAACGGAGGAAATTAGAGACGCCACAGAAAGTCGCTCCACCAGAGTCGGTTTCTGACAAGCTGATCGCACGATGGGAGCAGATGTGTCGAAAGCTTACTGCGCTGGCGGAAGAGATTCCGGCTAACAAGTTCGAATACCGGCCAACAGAAGGCGTTCGAACCTTTGACGAGGTGCTAAGACATGTGGCCTTTTGGAATGGCTATGTAGCGGATTTGGCGCTCGGTAAGAAGGGTGATGATACGGCCAATGAAATGCCGAAAGACAGATGCTCGACGAAGGCACAGGTCATCGATGCGCTAAAGACAAGCGCGGCGCGTGCTTTGGTAGCGCTGAAAAAGAACCCATCCGGACTGAGTTTGCAGACAGCCGAAACGGTTGTCACTTTTATCGAGCATAACTCGGAGCACTATGGTCAGCTCGTGGTGTATGCGCGGCTGAACGAAATCGTTCCCCCAGCGTCGCGCGGATAGAAAGAAACCGTCGAATTCGATTAGAAAGGACGTTTATGAGGTTTCAGAGCATCGGGTTACTCATCCTGGCGTGCAGTTCACTGAGCACCGCTGCAACGATTCGAAAGGAGATTCACATCAATGTCGAATCCGCCGCGGTCTGGGATGCGGTACGCGATTTTAATAACGTTGACAAACGTCTCGTCCCCGGTTTTGTCGTAGAAGTGCAAGCTGGGGACGGTGGGCGGGTCGTGACTTTTGCGAACGGCGCGAAAGCAAAGGAGCTTCTGGTTAGCACCGATGACAATTTGCGAAGGCTGGTTTACGCGATTGCAGATGGTCACTTCACAACCTACAACGCTTCGGTTCAAGCATTCCCGGAAGGCAAGCACGGCTGTTTGTTGGTTTGGATCGTTGATTTGCTTCCGAATAGTTCCGAGAGTTACATCAAGACACAAATGGATTCCGCCGCAATAATTATGAAAGACACACTAGAGAAGGCATCTCGTAAGTAACCTGTTTCCGCCTGACTGCGGATCGACGCCGGGCCCTGAGTGGGGAGCCTTGCAGAATTCTTTGTCACTGTCTCAGGTAGCGAAGCGTAACCCATCCTGACGGAAGAGTTTTTGAAACGACAAGCTTCAACCCCAATTTCTCAGGCAGATTGATGCCTTCCATCAGCCGCCTGCCTGCTCCAGCAATGACTGGCGAAATGCCAAAGTGATATTCATCCACTAGACCGAGCTCGATCAGTTGCGAAGGAATATCTACACCGCCGGCGATAATATTCTTGCCCGGCTCTTGCTTTAATTTGAGTATTTAGTCGCGAAGATTTGTGTGGACAACCCTCGCGTTTTTGTCGCCTTTCTTAGCTTCAGCGCTGTCTAGCGATCGCGAAAAAACAACTTTGTTGGCAGAGCCGAATGCCTGAGCACAATCGCGATCCGCTTTGATCCGCTTTGGTTGCAGACGGGTCTCTTGCGACATCCGGCCAATAAGGAACCATCAGTTGATAAGTTTTGCGCCCATAAACAAACAGGTCGGCCTCGCGCACGAGCTGAGTATAATACTCAAGTTCCTTTGTTTGTCAGCGAGGATCCAAGCCGGCGCTGTCTTTGCGACCTTTCATTCGCGCATGCCGGACACCGCGGTCCAGATCATCGGGAAAGATGGGGGAGATTGATTCATGTTCTCCTCCTACATCACCATAGAATGGTTTCGTTTTCCCAGCGCGTGAACGTACCATTAGGACCGTCCGGGCCGAACAGCGCAACGCGCACCACCTCCCGAGAGCCATCTTCGACAGAGGCCGTTCCCTCATATCCGTTGAGGTTCGTCTTAGTAAAGCCCGGGGTTACTAGGTTGACTTTGATCCCAGTCGACTCCAGCTCGATCATCATGGCCAGCGTTATCGCGTTGAGAGCCGTCTTGGACGCAGGATAAACGGGACTGAACATCGCGTGGTAGGGAAAGGCCGGATCGGCGTTCAGCGTCAGGGAGCCCACCGCGCTCGAGACGTTGACGATACGGGCATCCGAGGACTCACTGAGAAGCGGCAGCATTGCCTGGAAAACGGCGAGGACACCGAATACGTTGGTTTCCCAAACTGCGCGTATTTCATCGAGGGATGCGTTGCTCGCGAGGGTTGTCTTTGCGTACTCCCGGAGAGATAAGTTGCCCTTTTTCGTATTCGAGATAGCCGCGTTATTGACAAGCAGGTCGAGATGGCCAAACTCCTTGCGGATGCGTTCCGCCGCGGCGGCGATCGAAGGCCGATCCGTTACGTCGAGCTGAAGGGCGATGGCGCCTTGTCCGATCTCCTTGGCCGCGGCCTCGCCACGCTCGAAATTGCGCGAACCGACCAGCACGGTGAGACCGTTCGCCACAAGTTCCTTTGCCACCTGAAACCCGACTCCTTGATTGGCCCCGCTGACCAGGGCAACGCGTTTGCTCTGCATAGATATCTCCGTGTGAGGTTCAGGGCTACTGATCCCCTTGACCTCGACCGATTGCGTCGAGATCCCTAAGTACTTCAGCCGGGATCTGAAGCGTCGCGGCGTTCAAATTCTCGCGGAGATGTGCCACGGAAGATGTTCCCGGGATCAATAAGATGTTGGAGGAGCGATGGAGAAGCCAGGCTAACGCAACCTGCATGGGCGTGGCTTCGAGTGATGCTGCAGACGCGTCGAGTGCCGAAGACTGTAACGGCGTGAAGCCTCCCAGCGGGAAAAACGGAACGTACGCGATCCCTTGAGCAGCCAGATCATCAATGAAGGCGTCATCGTTCCTGCGGGCCTCGTTGTAGAAATTCTGCACGCACACGATCTCGGTAATGGTTTGAGCCTCCGAGAGTTGCCTAGGAGTTATGTTGCTTAGTCCGATATGACGAATCAGGCCCTGACGCTTCAATTCGGCAAGCGTGGTCAGCGGTTCCTCGATGGATCCCTCGCCGGGTTCCATGATTCCTCCAACCCGAAGATTGACGATATCTAGCGCATCGAGACCCAGGTTTTTCAGATTGTCATGGACGCCGTCGACGAGCTCCTGGCGGGAGAGAGCATGAATCCAGGACTTGTCAGGACCGCGCCGAGCGCCCAGTTTGGTAACGATCACGAGACTATCAGTGTACGGATGGAGAGCCTGCTTAATGATTTGATTGGTCACATGCGGTCCGTAGTAGTCGCTGGTATCAATGTGATTCACGCCGGACTCTACCGCCTCGCGAAGAACAGCAATGGCGGCATCGACGTTCCGTGGTGGTCCCCAGACGCCGGGTCCGGCGAGCTGCATGGCGCCGTATCCCATGCGATTCAAGGTTATCGGTGTACCAGAAAGCGCGAAGTTTCCAGCAAGATCGGTCTGTTCAATCATTGGGTTCCTCCTTGCTACAATCATTTGATGAAGGATTCTTCAGGTTCGGAGTTCGCATATGCCGGCTGACGCCATCGTTGCATTCGTGCCAAGAAAGACGCCCGTTCAAGCGAGGTCAACCGTCACGGTTGAGGCGATTTCTGAGGCGGCTATTCAGGTTTTGCTCAGTCACGGGGCAGAGCGATTGACCACGACACGGGTCGCCCAGCGTGCGGGCGTTTCGGTGGGCACACTCTATCAGTACTATCCGAATAAGCAATCGCTGCTGTTTGCAGTGCTGGAAAATCATCTCACTAACGTAGTGGCAACGGTTGAGGCCGCTTGTGAGAGCGCATGTCGTAAACCGTTAGCCGAGATGATCCGAGAAATGGTGGAGGCGTTCGTCGACGCCAAGATGGACCGCGCAGACATTTCTGTGGCCCTCTACCAGGTCGCTGCCGACGTGGGCGGCCCCGCCTTGATCAAACGGATCAATCAGCGGTCGCGGAAAACTGTTGAGGCGATGCTGGAGACAGCGTCCGACATCACGTCGCCTCCCGACAAATTCGCCATCGACATAATGCTTTCAGCCATGGCGGGCGCAATGCGTTCCTTACTGGAGACTGGACCATCGCCTGCGACGGTTCGCAAAGCGCGAGAGCAACTCGTGCTCCTTTGTCAGTCATACATGACGGCCGCGACAGCGACAGCTAAGCGCGTTTAGAGCACTCAATGTAGTCGCTCTTGTGGGAAGTATTGTCGGGCAGCCGGACGCTTCAAATTCTTCTGGCTGTTGGGTGGAGAAATCAAATGGCAGAAAATCGGAGAATTATCGGAAATCCACCCCAATATAGTTCGTTTCCGCCAGGGAACCTTTTCAGTCTTCTGACTGCCTGCTCGGCACACAGTCATATGCAAATCTACACAGGGATATGAGACCTCCGATGGTGACCACTTTCAGCCACACCATCGCCGTCGCTTCGCCTTTGCAGTCCATCGAATAGCGAAAGGAAACCGGACCAAACGCGAAGTTCGCAGGGCGCGTTTCGCCGCGAAATTCTCTGCTCTGCTTTTGCTATCTGCAACTTACGGACACGCGGGGATTTAGGGGCCCAAAGCTGTATCGAGGGTTCGAATCCCTCCCTCTCCGCCATACAGTCTGCAGTGCAGAGAAATCCGCCTGGATTGCTCTGGAAATAGCGAAAACTCGGTGCTATTCGGCGATTCTTCCTTTGAAACTGGACCAGAGAAAATGTGATGGTTAAGTGTGTCGGCCAGTTTTGCCGGCTTTTTCTCCGCAGGGCATTCGAGCAGTCCGGTTTCCGCGAGCAGACAAGCAAATGCAATGCGATCACAAATCGATGATGTGGCGAAGCGAGCTTGACTTCGGTCCGCGTCATGATAAGAATTTTCGGATCAGGGGGATGCTCATTCAGCTCACCCGTTACTTTAATGAAGCGTTCAGCAGAGGTTTCGGATAAGTTCGTGGAAGCGCAATACCGATGCGAGTAAGCAGCGCGAGGAATCGTGGATCCTGGTGTAGATCTTCGTAGGATGGGTTGATGGCGATCTGCAAGGCGCCGGGGTCGTGACGCGCAACTTTGGCTTCAAGGGCCTGAATGGACTGCTCCCGCGATCCGGCGTACACGTACCACTCAGCGAGATCGAAATCGTTTTCGGAGTGAGCCCAGTGTGTTCCGCTTTTGGCAGCGTCAATGCGGACTTGAGCGTACGCGGGTACTCCACCACGCCGAAACGCCTGTAGACCGCGGTCTTCAAGCTTTATGCGAGCAGTGTCCTTCTCGAGAATCGCCATCTTGCGCCAGGAATCGATGGCCTCTTCTTGCCGACCGGCGTACCACAGAGTCAGACCCAGCTGATCATACGCAAGCGACCAGTCAGGCATAAGGGCGATCAGTTTCTTGCCGGAGTCGATCGATCTCTCATACTGTCGAGCAGCACCCGCGAGAAAAACTTCCGTCATGTATACGGGGGGCCAGAAAGAATCGGCGGAATGCGCGAGATCAATCTGCTGAAGGCTCTCTTCGAAACGGTTCTCCACGCACAGCAGAATCGAAAACCACAAGTGATAGATGGCCTGATTGGGATCGAGTTCGACTGCCTGACGTAACTCTTTCTCCGCCAGGGAAAAGTTCCAATCCTGATTTAATGCGATCTGTCCGAGCATGGCATGCGCTTCGGCGACGGACGGGTCCAGAGCAATCGCCTTCGCCGCGAGTTCCTTCGCTCGACGAAAACTCTCTTTCTTTGGTTCAGCTTCATGTTGTGCCAGTACAAAGTGCGCGCTAGCCATGCCGGAGTAGGCTTTAGCGAAGGCAGGATCCTCAGAGATGGCGCTCTCAAATTCGCTCAATGACTTGGCCACTGAGTCGTCGGTCCATTGTGACAAGTGATAGCGAGCACGAAGATAAGCCTCGTAAGCCCGCGGATTCTCGGTGTTCCCGCGAACAGCCCGCTCCGTATTCGGTGCCAAGGCTAAGTGGGTGAAAATGTCGCGCTGGGCCTTGTCGCGTATGGCAGCAAGTTCGCTCTTGGTTCCCCGGTACTGCAAAGACGCAAGATGGATTGCGTCGCGTCCGCGGACCAGTTCGAATTGAAGCAGGCAGTCATCGCCTTGAACCGTGAATTTCCCGAACAGCAAAGTGTCGATCTGCAAATTTCGCGCTAGTGCCGGAATGCGCGTGTCGTCGCGCTGGCCTTTGGGGAAAGAGTGAGCCGCGCGAACTTGCACGGCAGGTAATTGGGAGACGGCATCCGTGAGGTCGAGGCGAAAGCTCTCCGCTAATTGCTCAGCATCCTCTCCCGACACTTCGAACGGAGCGATTCCGATATAGGCATCTTGACGTTGAGTTGACGGTGCCTTATGGCTGATCACCAAGGCAACAACTGCCAAGACTATTACGACTGCGGCAGCTACTGCCGGCAACCATTTCCGTCTCCAAGGACGCCTGTCCAGGATCTCGACAGGATGATCCGGCTTCGATGCTTCGATTTTTTCAACGGCCGGATTCGAATCGTTAGCGAGGTCTGGCACGATTTTCACATCAGCTAGGAATCGATAGCCTCGTTTGGGAATCGTCTCAATAAACCGCGGTGTTCGTGAATCGTCCCGCAACGCATCACGTAGCTGGCTAACGGAGTTGTTGATGGAGTGGTCGTAATCGAGGAACTCGTCGGCGGGCCAGAGAGATCGTCGCAGATCCTCTCGAGTAACAAGTTGACCAGAATACTCCAGCAGAATGGCAAGTATGCGGGCCGCCTGGCCGGGCAGGCGCAGTTTGGAACCGTTACGAGTCAGTTCACCGCTCTCGGCGTCAAAAACCAGCGCCGAAAATACAAATCTCCGCCCCATGGAAGTAGCCCGCGTTCCGCAGGAAATATACTAGTCGAGTCGCCAGCAATAATCCGGCAAAAATTCTACCCTGCAGCGGTTTTGTAATTCAAATATCGCCTCAGACCTGCGCGGACACCAGCCTCCAAATCACTGATTCCGCGCTGGTTTCAGCCGGATATTAAGATGAGGCAATTGGCTATGAAGTCGTCTTGTGCTTATGCGTGTGGTCAGTTAGGATTTGCGGACCAAAGGCCACCGAGAGAGTGGCCCTCTGCCGCTTCAGGAACCATTCTGCCGACCTTCCTGGATTTCTCTTCTACACGCCTAGCGTTGGAGAGTTCGGATCGGTCAAATCAATCTTCTGTTGCAGGCAGATGAAGAAGAAATTTGAATTTCCCAGGGAGTTTTGTCGTATGCAATCCAAAAAATTGAAACCGAGTGTTTTCATTGGACTAACAACCGCTTTGATTTTGCTGGCGATTGGCGTTGCGGCACAAACACCAGCGCGGATAGCCGAGCCGATTGACGCCACCAAGACGGTAACCCTCCCAGGAAATGTGCATCCGCTTGCGCAGCCACAATACGATCGCGGCATGGCACCTTCATCGTTGCCTATGCAGCGTATGCTACTGACCCTTCAACGGAGCCCTGAGCAAGAGAAGTCACTGCAACTGTTTGTCGCTTCGCAGCATGATCCGAAGTCACCTAATTTTCATAAGTGGCTCTCGCCCGATCAATTCGGCAAGAGATTTGGCGCAGCGCAATCTGACCTTGACCAGATTGTGGGATGGCTCCAGTTGAGTGGTTTTCAGGTGGGAAAGATTTCACGCGGCCGAACCGTCATTGAATTTTCGGGAACCGCATCGCAGGTGCAACAGGCATTTCGGACGTCGATTCATCAATACGAAGTTCGAGGGCAGCAACACTGGGCCAACTCGAGCTCTCCCGAAGTCCCCGCAGCGTTATCCGGGATTGTGGCTGGAGTCGCCTCTCTCAATAATTTCTTCAAGCGTCCAACATCACACGTCATGGGCAGAGGCAAGTTCGTCAACGAGGGCGGCGAAAGCAAGCTGGTTCCAATAAATCCAGACGCCACTTTTAACGGGTCGAACTTCATCGCCCCGGGAGACTTCTGGACGATCTATAACGCCACTCCTCTTATCTCGGACACCAACCCAATCGACGGGGCAGGTCAGACCATTGCCATTGTCGGACGAAGCGATATTCTTGCGGACGATATCACCGGTTTTCGATCCGTTCTTTTGCCTGCTCCTTACTCAGGCACCACACCGTTCAATCAGATCAACAACGGGCCCGATCCGGGTTCGGTCGACGGAGATAACATCGAGAATACGCTTGATGTCGAGTGGTCTAGCGCTCTAGCTCCCGCTGCTACGATCGACCTCGTTGTTTCGGCAAGCACGGCTACGACTGACGGCGTAGATCTCTCTGCCGAATACATCGTGGATAACAACCTGGCCCCGGTGATGAGCAGTAGCTACAGTTTGTGCGAAGCTTATTTAGGCACGACGGAAAATCAGTTTCTCTCGAACCTGTGGGAGCAAGCCGCGGCGCAAGGAATCACTTCGATGGTTGCGGCGGGAGACAATGGGGCGGCGGGCTGCGATGACCAAAACGCTTCCGGAGATCCCAACAACCCATCAGTCGCTCGCAACGGGTTGCAAGTCAATGGGCTGTCATCAACTCCTTATAACGTTTCTGTAGGCGGAAATGAGTTGACGAATGACTCCTCCGCGTACTGGGGGCCGAACAGAAAGAAGCCTGGGCCATATACGTCGGCTCTTAGCTACATCCCTGAAGCGGTGTGGAATGAGAGTTGTTCGCCCACAAATTCTGCCTGCGGAGGCCCCGCCAGTGCCAGTCTGTGGTCTGGATCCGGTGGAGCAAGCGGTTGTCTCAATCCGACGTTTGATCAGAACGGCAATCTGACCGAGTGCCAGGGCGCCTATGCCAAGCCTTCATGGCAAGCGGGCGTTTTCGGAATTCCAAATGATGGAGTGCGCGATCTGCCCGATGTTGCCTTTACCGCAGCTGGTCACGACGGCTATATCGTCTGTTTCAATGAGAGCTGCCAGGGCGGAGGTTTTTATTCGGTAGGAGGCACATCGGCATCATCGCCAGCTTTTACTGGCGTGATGGCGCTAGTGAATCAAAAGACGAACTCGCGGCAGGGGCAGGCGAACTACATCCTTTATCAACTTGCAGCAAACGAATACGGCAGTACCGCTTTGCCGAACAAGCAGGAATTGGCAGCTTGTAATTCTTCGCGCGGAAATGCCATTGGTGCTTCGTGTATTTTTGTGGATGTCACAAAAGGGAACAATGAAGTTCCCTGCGCAGCGGGATCGTTGAATTGTTCGGCGACCAAGCCCGGGTCCTTCGGAAAGCTAACTGCTTACAAAGCGAGTGCAGGCTACGATCAAACCACTGGACTCGGTGCCCTGAACATCGCGAATCTCGTTAATAGCTGGAGCACCGTGACGCAAACGGGGACGGCCACCACTCTAACCTTGGGCGCCACGCGCTCGGTTTACGGTCAACCTGTGAACATTGCAGGGAGTGTGACTTCGACCAGCGGTAACGGTACTCCTACCGGCAGTGTCAGTATTCTCACCAGCAGCGGAACCCCGGATGATCAGGGAATTGGCGCGCTTCAGCTCGCCAACGGCACATTCAACGGACCAATCGGAACCTTGCCTGGTGGCAGCTACTCCGTATTCGCACGATACAGCGGGGACGGCGTCTATTCGAGCAGCACATCGACAGGTGTCAACATCAATGTGAGTCCGACGAGTAGTGCGGCTGCTCTTACGTATACGGCGACGGATCCGGTTACAAAGGCCGTGGTTCCAAGCAGCGCTGCCCCGTATGGGAGCAACATAGCTGCGAACGCGACGATTCAAGGAGTTACCGGCTTGGCAATTCCAACCGGTAGCGTTCAGTTCCAGCAGGCGGCCACGGTTTTAGATACGGCGGTTGTCGATCTCAGCGGCAATGCCACCTTTAGTTCGGGCGGCTATGCCTTGGGTACCTACAGTTGGCGTGCTGCCTACTCCGGTGACAATAACTACAAACCGAGCACGAGTGGCAGTTCCTCCTTCAGGATCGTTCGAGCACAAACAAACGTGAAGTTGCGAACGAGTGCAACGTTCGTCTCTGGCTCTGGCTCCGGCACCGCTACGCTCACAGCCACGGTCGCCGACGATAGCTTCCTCACGAATCCGACTGGAACTCTGACTTTCTATGTTGGATCAAAGCGGTTGGGTTCTGTGGCGGTGCAGGCTGCGACTGATCCATACAACGGCACCTCCATCGGGTCGGCGACGTTCCAAGTGACGGCTGCGATGCTCGCATTGGGTAGCAACAGTTTGACCGCGTCCTATGGAGGGGACCCCAACTACAGTTCGTCGAAGTCGTCAGCAATCACCATCGGCTATAGCAGCGTCGCGCCACGCAATGCGATTGCATTGATCGCGTCTCCTAACGTTGTACAGACAAAACAAAAGGTCACATTGACGGCGACGGTTGTTACCAACAATATTCCTGCTACCGCCGGAACAGTCAATTTCCTCGACGGCAAAACGCCTATCGGCAGTGCGCAAATTGTCGGCAACAGTCCAGCGAATGGAGCCGTGACGGGCACCGCAGTCCTAACCTGCATTTTTGCTCCCGGCATTCACTCCGTGACGGCTGTTTACACCGGGATTGCGGCCGCACCAGTCATCGCCACCACAAACACATTGGTGCAAGTTACTGGAACGTTGCCCAGCCAAATCGAACTGACGGCGCAACCCGACGGTCAGAATCCCAACAATTATGATTTCGCCGCGACTGCGCAATTTTCTGGACTCGCGAAACCAACTGCTCCGGTGGACTTCTTCGATCTCACCGCTGTCGTGGATTTGGGGAGTACGGCGTTTGCTCCATCGACCGTGCGCCACGGTTTTGGCGCGGCAAAGGTGGAGAATGCGAGTGGCTCGCCGACGCTTTCGGTCGTCGCTGACTTCAACGGCGACGGTATACCAGATCTCGCCACGCCGAACGCGGTCTTCGGTCCGAGTACGCTAGCGGTATTCTTGGGAAAGGGCGACGGCACGTTTGAGTCGCCCGTCTCTTATCCGGCTGGCTACTTCGCGAGCGGTTTGGTTGCAGGTGATTTCAACAATGACGGCATCATTGATTTGCTGGTGATGAACCAGGACACCACCGTAGATGTATATCTTGGCAAAGGTGACGGCACCTTCCAACCGGCGCTGGTCGTCAACGGTATTGGGGAATTGCCGGTTGCGATTGTGGCGGGCGATTACAATCACGACGGCTTTTTGGACTTCGCGACCGTCGATTACTTCGCGAATTCAGTTTTGATTTCGTTGGGGAACGGCGATGGTACCTTCCAACCAGCTGTGAGCTATGCAGTCGGCAACTCTCCATATTCTCTCGCCAGCGCCGATTTTAACGGCGATGGCAATGCGGATCTCGCCATCATCAACAACGGCGATGACACAGTAGGCGTCCTTTTGGGCAATAGCGATGGCACTTTCCAGACGCAGCAGGTTTATCCCATCGGCTTCTATCCCGAATTCGTGACAGCTGGGGACCTGAATCTTGATGGAAAGCCAGACATGGTGGTCTCGAATTATGGAGAAAAAACCATAGGGATTCTCATCGGTAACGGCGACGGTACTTTTCAGCCACAGGTTGCCTATCACATCAGCGGAAATGGTTCCTCGGTAGCCATCGGAGATTTGAACGGAGATGGAAAGCCAGATCTGGCGGTTTCCCTTTTCCATCCTGAAAAAGTTGAGGTGCTGGCAGGCAAGGGCGACGGCACGTTCGAGAGCACAAGTGCCTACAAGACCGGTCAATCCCAAGGTTACGGAATAACCATAGCCGACCTAAATGGCGATGGCGCTCTTGACATGATCAGCAGCGACCTTAATGCATCGATCAGCATTTTTCTGAATGAGACCTTGGCCACGGCTACCTTGAAGAACGTGACCGTTCCGGGCTCGTCGGGTCAGCAGCAGAACGTCGTTGCGAAATATCCTGGCGACTCGAACTATTCGGACTCAAAGTCGAAGCCAGTTATCGTGAGCGCGCACTAGCCGATGCCTTGGATTTACGCCTGCACCTAACGGTCGCTGGATCTTGATGTAAAGGAAAATCAGCGTCTCGTGCGCAGGCAAGCGCGAGGCGCGCTTAAGCCGATCAAGCGGTCCGACGCTGAATTGCCGAACGCCCGTATCATGAAGCCCTCCGGACCGATTGTAGGTAAGGCCGTCGGCTCATGACTGTTGAAAACAGGTGATTACTGTTAACTGGGAAATCGAGCCAGTTGACCAAGCATTGAGCCACCCGTTTACGGGCCCAAGTTCGGCGCGTTCCCGGAGAAAGCGGGAGCAGAAATCTGACAATTCTTCGAGAACTTCACCGACTCCTGAGGCGAATGCAATGCGCCCGCAAAATTGGACTGTCTGACGAAATTGATCCAGCGCTAAGCCCGGTGCGCGCTTCGTTGATCGCATCACATCCATGCCCCCTAGCCTCACGACGTCAACCCCCGCCCGCGAACCTGACATGAGCAAGGCGGCACGGCGTTTGCGAACTCAAGCGCCGTGACGCCTAGTTGTAATCTGCACTGACGTCCCCTTCGGATCGTCACGGCTTCTTTCGCCTCAGTAGTAGCCAGAGCAGAAAGAGAATCACGATTAACAGCAGCAGGAGCCACAGCCACCACGGAAATTCTGACCCTCCGCCGGCAATGGCGCCTACCGCGACCGGTTGACGTGCGTTGACGAAAACTGTCGCTGCGGCATCACTACCAATGACTGCAACGTCGAGGGTACAGGCATCGAGAAGGGCGTCACCTTTCACGCCCGCAGCTGTGCAAACGCCTCGCGTTCGCTTGTACAGTTCCTTGTCGAGATCGCCGGCGTAGAACGTCCTTTTGGGATTGCCGGTTGCAACACTCTTTTCGCCGCATGCCGACAAGAGTGACTCTTCTTCTTGTACGACGCGCCAGCTCTGGCCATACTGCTGATAAAACTCCTGGAACGCGAAGGGAGCCGTCAACACCCCTCCGTCCCGAGAAGCAATCTGGTAGACGTTTCCGCCGGCGTTGGCAAGGAGACCACTGACCTTGTTCGGCCACTTCCCGAGGCCTACCGAGACGTTAATCCAGGTCGGGTTGACTTCGGCGCGTACGGAATTGCCGTTCGCACTCGTGATGAGGTAGACGTTGCCGATTCGCCAGATGTCGACACCGTCAGGCGTGGAAAAGACCTTGCCGTCACCCAGTTCCGTGTTCTCGCCATTAACATTGAGCCTGGCGGGGGTCAGGCACACAGCGACTCTGTCTTTGCCCATTCGCGTCGCAATGGCATGGTTCACATCAGCGTTCGGCCATGTCGGTGCTCCCGACACCTGCCGCGCCACAACCAGGAAGTCGGGGTCCGCTTGTGCTACTACAAAATCGCCTGACGCTTGGAAGTCATACAACAAGCCGTGGAACGTATCCAGGTGAGTGTCGCCAATGGTGGTCGCCGCCGCGCAGTCGGAGGTCGCGCCGCCGGCCGTGCTCTCGTCGAAGATGACAGCCGGTCCGGGCACAGTTGCGGCAGGAGCAGTCGGTCCGAAACTCAGGTTATTCATCTCGGCGGTGAAACCTTGCGCCACGCAGGTCGGAGGAGCAGTGCCTCCATAGATGATCCTGTTTCGGGTGACGATGTTGGCTCCGCTATTGAAGCTGGCAGTTCCGCCGCCGTTGCTATTACCGCCATCGCCGAATATGTTGAATTCGGCGATCGTCCATCCTGCCGCCGCATCGACGGCATTGTCACCATTGACTCCGTAGCCGATGCCGCCGCTCGTAAACGACACGGAATCTCCGGTCGTACTGACCACGCCGCTCAGGCTCATCTGTCCGAGGTTAGTAATCGGCTGGTTGGGCACGGGCGCTGCCCCCATGCTGTCGTTCTTCCAGCAGTAGATGTCGGTCGAGCCGGTGAACGAAAACTGGTTCCAATTTTGCCCGGGAGGGCAAGGATTGTTGTACTTCAGAATCCAGTACTGAATGAAAGCGCCTCCCGCCGTGCCATCGTTCTCGAACACAAACTGTTGCCACGTGGAACAGTTAGCCGGGACCGCCGCCCCGCTGCACACCGTCCCGTTGAAGAAGTTCATATTGAGCTGGAGCGTATAGGCGTTGGCGATGGATGGTCCAGAGTTGCCAATCGGCCCACTCTCGCTGGTCACATCGGTGACCGTGTCGAAAGAGCCGATTGCCGTCGAAATGAACCCCGTCGGCGCCTGGGCCGAGATGTCGTTGCTGTTGCCCACTACCAGAGGCCGGGCTCCTCTCTTCGGCGGCATAGGACGGTGTGGCGCAGCCTTACATGCAACCTCCCGCCACTCCTTGCCGGGATACGAGGCCTGGAAACATCCCTTCTTCGGCAGCGGAACCTGCGCCAACGACACGCGCCAGTCGTCACGGAGTCGCAACTCCTCCGGCGACAGATTCTCATTCGAGGGCGCCTGCGCCCAGATTGGAACACAGGCGATACACGCTAACCCAACACACAGCAACCATAGTCGCACTGTCCTGTTCATGGATCCTCCTCTTAGGTTTCCACTTCCGACCGGGAGACATGTGCTCCTTTAGTCGGAGTTATGAATCCGATTTCCCGTGGGGGAAGACCCAGTTCGTTCGATCATCTACGCAGTAACTTCAAAACAACTTCCGTCTCAATTGGCCGACAAGACCGAGGCCACGCGGGGGAAGGTGAACGTTGCGGGTTCTTCCCCGTCACAACGATAGTGCTCCAGCGAGTCGAAACGTTTCAGCAAGTGGCCATCACCGGCTAAGCATATTTCGGCTAGCTCGAAAGTATTGTCAGTTCGTCACTGACGAGGAGAAGGAACACCGCAGCGCGGGACCTCTAGGTTTCGTAAGGCAGTACGGGCCGTAATGAAATATCCGAGCCGCAACGCGGCCCGGAAGTCGGCTTGTAGGAAGTTTCACCACACCGGTAACGATAAACGCGCTTGTGGGAAGTATTGTCGGCCAGCCGGAAGCTGCAAATTCTTCTGGCTGTTGGGTGAGAAATCACACGGCAGAAAATCGGAGAATTATCAGAAATCCCATCCCAATGTAGTTCGTTTCCCCAGAGAACCTTTTCAATCTTCTGACTGCCCGCTCGGCACGCAGTCATATGCAAATCTGCTCAGGGATATGAGACCCCCATGGTGACCACTTTCAGCCACACAATCGCCGTCGCTTCGCCTTTGGAGTCGATCGAATAGCGAATGGAAACCGGACCGAACGCGAAGTTCGCACGGGGCGTTTCGCGGCAAAATTCTCTGCTCGGCTTTTGCTATCTGCAACTTACGGACACGCGGGGATTTAGGGGCCCAAAGCTGTACCGAGGGTTCGAATCCCTCTCTCTCCGCCATACAATCTGCAATACAGAGAAAACTGGTCGGGTGGCTCTGGAATTTGTGGGAAATGGGCGCAATTTCGCGATACTTGCTCGCGAACGGGACTGGAGAAAGTTTTCTACTGGTTACTGATGGCGAGCTTTGTCGCCATTTTCTCCGGAGGGCAGCGGAGCAGTCCGGTTTCCACGACTCCTTCGGGCGAATGCAATGCGATCACAAATCGATGGCGTCGCCAACGCGACTTGACTTAGTCTCCCGATAGTCCCGGCCCGCGAGTTGCGTGTGAAACGACTTCGAATTCCCAATCGAACGGAAGTTTCCGCATGCCATTCTGTGGATCAGGCCTCGATCTCCGTTACAAACAGCAACGAAGCGATCCAGGTCAGGAGAAAGCAACCGCCCAGAACTTGAGCTTGAGTGAGAACGTCACCCCGCCCCACTTTCTCCGGCGCGCCCTGGTTTCGTCCTAAAATAATAGTCGGCATAACGACTATTGTTTGGAACTTGATAGAGCGGGTAATTCTATCTTTTTGAGGATTGCCTGGTAGCGTGGATCGTCGTGCACGAAGTCGAATATCGGTTCGTACCGCACGGTGATTAGGTTTGGATCGCGCTCGCGGTAGGCAGCTTCGAGATATCGCAAGGTTTCATCTCGCTCGCCCGTGTGGGCTAGAACCTCTGCCAGGTTCCAAGAGGAAACGTAGTGCCGGCGGGCCTCAGTCTCTAAATTGTTGGCGGCCCACTGCTCGACTGCTTTTTCGCCACCTCTTGACCACGCTTTGCGGGCGGCATCGGCCATTTTCGGAAGAGCTCGGAGATCGTATGACTTCTCCAACTCCTGTTCTGATTGGGCATACATTCCCTTCAACCAATACGCCTCTGACAAGAACAGATGCTGCCAAGGGTCACCCGGGCGTGCTTGCGTTTGCAGACGCAATTCGTCGATGGCGGCATCGTATTCTCGCAGATCCATATAGAGACCTGCCAAACCCCACGGCCGCGAGTATTGATCGAGTTCGACGGCGCGCTTCTCTTCTACCATTGCTTCGTCGGGCCTATTCAGCGCGAGCAGAACATAATGGCGCACGTAGTGCACCTCTGCGTAGTTGGGGTTCAGCGCGATGGCGCGTTTGCATTCCTCGTCGGCCCGCAGCGGGTCCCAAGCATAGAACAGATACCAGGCCGCAATGGAATTGTGGGCCTCGGGTAGGGAGTCGTCGAGTTCTACGGCTTTTCGGGCGGCGGCTTCTATCTTAGGCCCCGCATCAAGCGGTTTGAGGAAGCTGATCATTCCGCCCAGTGCGTAGGTATCGGCGAGACCGCTCCACGCGGCGGCATAGTCGGGTTGAACCTGAATCGCTTTTTCGAAGTAAGGCAGCGTTTGTGCAACGTCGAAGGTAAACCAGAAATAGCGTCCGTGGAGATAGGCGTCGTGGGCCTCAGGACTGATGTAGCGTTTCTGCGCGGGGCCGGACGAGGTCGCGGCCTTTACCTCTTTGGCCACGGTCTGGGAGAGTTCTTCGGGCAGCGAGAAGGCCTGGCCGAAGTCACGGTTGTAGCTCTCAGCCCACACGTGTGTATCGGTGGGCGCATGGATCAACTGCACAGTCAGGTGGACGCGATTGGCGGTGCGTTCGATGGAACCTTCGAGGATGCCATCGACTCCTAATTCACGCGCGATTTCCCGAACAGGGCGTTTCACTCCTTTATATTGCATAGCGGAAGTGCGGGAGACGACTCGCAGCGAGTGATTCTTGGCGAGCGAAGTGATCAGTTCGTCCGTCATGCCGTCCGCGAAGTAGTCCTGCGACGCATCACCAGAAAGATTGGCCAGCGGGAGGACGGCGATGGAATGAATCTGCCGCGCCCGGTCTCCTGGGAAGAGGCGATCGCGAACCCCGCCAACATTGAGGGCGACCAGAGTCCCCGCCAGCGCAAGAATAACGAGTGGGGAAGCTAGGGTCAGAGCTCGGTACGTTTTTGCGGCGGCCGGAGCTGTGGCGGGAGCCCCTATGGCATTGACGCCAGCAGCATGTCGAGCCGGAACGGGCGCGGCGGAAGGCGAATCGCGGTTCGGCTCCGTCCCGTTCTTCTTGTCGTTGTTCTCACAAACGAAGCGGTACCCCTTGCCGGGAACAGTTTGCACGAATCGGGGGTGGTCGTGATCGTCCCGTAGGGCCAGGCGGATTTTGCGGATGGCGGTGTTGATGCCGTGTTCGGTGTCGACAAACACTTCCCGTCCCCAGAGACGCTCCGCGATTTCAGTTCTGGTAACGAGATGACCATTGCTGGCCGCCAACAGAACGAGTAGCTCCATCGGCTTCCGTTCTAACTTGACACTGCGTCCCTCACGGTACAACTCAAAACGGTCACAGTCCAGCTTGAAGTCACCGAACTCAAACACCGTAACCACTACCGGAGACCTCCTGCGTTGACGAAGTATATCAGCGCGACGCCGGGAGGCAGCAGCGATCCAACCTATTTTCAGTGAGTTGCCGGTTCACCTAATCTTCACCTCGCCTTCACCACCTCTGCATTGCGCTCCACGCGGGATCGAGGTTATCTGGGTCGCAGCTGGCCACGGTGGCTCACAAGGAGAAAATCTATGAAAGCACTTTATGGAAAATCAGCAGGCACATTCACAGCGCTGGCAATGGCGCTCTTGTTCGTCCCCAGTTCGATCGCACAATGCGGCGGTGTCCGCCAACTCCAGCGGCACCAGCCGATGACGACACCCGGAAATGGGCAAAGTCAACCCGTCGGTGCGCACTTTATGCAAGCTGGATTTGTGACAGTGAGTGATTCCAACGACGACGGAACCGGTATTGTAGGCTTCTGGCACGTCAAGTTCGTATCCGAGGGCAGTCAGGGTATTCCCGACGGTACCGAAATCGACGCTGGATATGCTCAGTGGCACAGCGACGGCACTGAGATCATGAACTCCGGTGGACGTTCGCCGATCACCGGCGATTTCTGTTTGGGTGTGTGGAAGAGTTTGGGAAATAGCAAATATAAATTGAACCACTTTGCCGCAGCCTGGGATTCAACTGGAAGCAACTTAGTCGGTCCCGCCAATATCAAGGAGTCCATCACCCTGGCGCCGAACGGAAGCAAATTCTCCGGCACCTTTACTATCGATCAGTACGACGAATCCGGCAATAACCTGGCCCACGTCCAGGGAAATATCACTGGAACTCGGATCGGCGTGTACACCAAAGAACAGAGCATTTTCTAATTCTCGGGCGGAGAAGCAAAACTGAGGGGCCCTTTCTCACGCTATTTCGAGAAAGGGCTTTTTTCGAACAACCGCGCAGAATGGTTTCGATGAACAGTGTATGCGGAGTTGAGAATGAAGATAGCGCCAGTTGTTGAACGCATTGGCGATTTGGCGTAAAAACGAGAACTCTCCCGGCCACCAGAAGGGCTACGGCATTGGAAAAACGGTTGACACCCTGGTACGCCACGGGCATACCTACAACGACTCCTGAGTAGATAGAGCTGTTATTGCTATTGCTTTGAGGCACGGGTTCGGCCGGATCGCTTAATGATTGCACTCTTTGGCAATCGCGGAACAGCCTTAACGCCCGCCCAAAGCGTTGCGATCGTTTGCTCGACTACGAGAGTCTGGTCGGGTCGGTCAGGCACAACCCCTTGGATGACCATGAGCGTCGCGAGCCCGAAGATCGTGTACCACCAGGTGTGGGCTACCACTATGTCATCCCCACTTGGGAATCCTTCATCCTTCGCAACATCGAAAAAGAGCTGCACGAAACGTTGGAACAAAGGCTTGCCGATGTCGTCGATATATTGTCCAGCGCGGATGCCGTTGCGGTTCTCAGGCCCGAAGAAGGCGTTACGGAACTGCTGTGGATGGGCAGTGCAGAATTGAATCAAGCCGCGTGAAGTCGCAAAAAGACGCTCTTTCGGTGCACGATGTTCAGCGACAATCGCGTCGAAGTTCTGAATCAGCCGCCGGATCGTCTCCCTGCTCAACTCGGCAAGAATGTGCCATTTGTCGGGAAAATACTGATAAATCACGGCGTGCGTATAGCCGATCTCTTTAGCGATCGCGCGAAGCGTAACGGCTTCGTAGCCGCGATCGGCAAACATTTTGCTGGCGGCCGCGAGGATTTCGGCCCGCAACCTCTCCTTGCGCTCTGCCCGGCGACTTGGTGATGTGGATGTCACTTCAATAGCTTAGTCTCTTTTGACGGTTTTTGCGACCACGTGTTTATTTATAACCATTGGTCATTAACCACTGATTAATTTGCGACCAATGGTTTCTGCGAGCCTCTAATAGTCAGGTCGCTCATTTGGGATGGGCGGCCAAATACGAGGCAAAGGAGAATGCGATGAAAGTTCTAGTGATCGGAGCAGCGGGCAAGAGCGGAGAAGCGCTGGTAAATGAGGCGCTGGCGGCCGGGCATAAGGTGACGGCTTTCGTGCGCGGAGCCGCGCAGTACAAGAAGGTGAATGTCAGAGTTGTTGCGGGCGACGTGCTGGACGCGGCCGCGGTCGACGTTGCGGTCGCCGGACAGGATGCGGTGATCGACGCGCTGGGCGGCAAGACACCGTGGAAAGTGACGACGATGGAAACGAGCGCGGCACACAATATTGTGGACGCGATGCGGCGCAATGGCGTGCGGCGATTGCTGAAGATTTCAGTGGTTGGTGCGGGCGAGAGCGTCAAGAACGCCGGATTTTTCAACGAGCATCTCCTCATGAGGACGTTTCTGCGCGGTCTGCTGGTAGACAAGGCGGGCATGGAGGCCGAGATCGAAGGCAGCAACTTGGACTGGACACTCGTGCGGCCGCCGATGTTGACCGACGGCGAGAAGACCGGCGTTGCCAGGGTGCTGAGCACGGAGGGCGGCGAGAAGGCGCACAAGATCGGGCGGGCCGATCTGGCAGCCTTCATGGTGCAGCAACTCGAAAGCAGCCGGTATGTGCGTCAGGCCGTGACAGTGACGACCACATAGCAAGGCCTCCGCGAGGATCAAACACCTCTCGCATCAAGACGAATTGAGCCCCAAACATGAAAGTTCTTGTTTAGGCGCGACGGGCGGACCGGACGGCTGACCGTCCGGTACCGCGCAGCCGAAAGGCCATTCCATTGGGACTGCAAGAAGAGGATTCTTTTTACTATGAAAGCTGAACGCACAATCGATAAACCAGCACGGGCACGTCGAGCAACTCAAATAGCCGCGATGCTAATAACCAGCCTCGTCGCTTTCATCTGGGTGTACTTCGGAAGGTTATATCTAATTCACGATCCCGGCGAATGGAGGATAGCCAATCAACAGCTCGGATACCCGCTCTATATCATCCCTCTGATTGGCGTGACCCACATCCTCGGCGGCGTGGGCCTTCTGATTCCCAATGTGCCTCGATTGACTGAGTGGGCTTATGCTGGTCTCGCGATCGATCTTTCCTTGCCGAACGGCAAATTAATGGTTTACGTCGCCACACTCCGCTTATCCGGGAAGTGAGTCCGGAACTTCTTCACCTTCGACGCCACCACGTACGCGCAGTAGCCCTGGTTCGGATTCTTGCGGAAATACTCCTGGTGATAATCCTCCGCGACGTAGAATTTCTCCGCCGGCCGGACCTCGGTGACAACCGCCGGTCCGAGCTCGCGGATCATCTCCTGCGCGGTCGCCTTCTGCTCCTCGCTGTGATAGAAGATGGCGGATCGGTATTGCGGGCCGGTGTCGTTGCCCTGCCGGTCGCGCGTGGTGGGATCGTGCATGGCGAAGAAGACTTCGAGGATGTCACGGTAGGACGCGAGGTCCGGGTCGAAGGTGATGCGTACCACTTCAACATGGCCCGTCGAA